>NZ_WIAD01000029.1 GCF_009618275.1 Roseimaritima sediminicola | reverse complement strand
CGCAGCCAGTTCGCTTCTTGAAAGGGGGCTTGGAAAGTAGGTGTCGTTGGCACCGATGGCTTCACGTCAGCAACTGTGCCGGCCAGTAAAATGCCTTTCCTAATCTGCCAAGCTTGCTAGGCTTGCCAGGTCGCCAGTGCAGTCTATAACCGCAGCTTCGTCACGCCGCGCCTTTGCGCGCGGTCGGACTTTCCTGCGGTCCCGCAAAGTCGGCTCAAGCCGCAAGGTTTACCTGGTCGATACCTTTTGTGGTGTGTGCGGATCTCGGTACGTAGGTATGGCGAAATATGGCTTCGGTTGCTGGAAATGATACGGCTTCGCCGACGCTCGGCACGGCCCTGCAGCGCTGGGTTACGGACTGGGGGTCCAGCGTCGTCGATGGGTTGGTCGTCGTCGGCGACATGGCTCTATTCACCTGGCGAATGGTCGTCTGGATGTGCACCCGCATGCCCGCTCGCGGCACGATGCTGGTCAACTTCTACCAGGTTGGCGTGCTGAGCCTGCCGGTCGTCTCCCTGACCGGGACGTTCATCGGGATGGTCCTGGCGGTGCAGAGTTATTACCAGTTCCATTCGATCGGGCTGGAGAACCAGCTGGGGGCCGTAATCAATATGTCGCTGGTTCGGGAACTCGGTCCGGTGCTAGCGGCCACGATGCTGGCCGGCCGCGTGGGCAGCGCCATGGCGGCGGTGCTGGGCACGATGCGCGTGACCGAACAGATCGATGCCCTGACGACGATGGGCGCCGACCCGATCCACTACCTGGTCGTGCCGCGGTTTCTGGCCTGCATTTTGTTGATTCCCGCGCTGACGGTGATGGCCGATTTTATGGGCATCGTGGGCGGGTACTTTTACAGCGTGATCGTGCTGGGTATCGACCACGCGCCCTACCTGAACCACTCACGCGAGTTCGTCAGCGGATTCGATTTCCTCAGCGGGTTGTTCAAGAGCGTGTTTTTCGGCGGCATCATCGCCGTGGTCAGTTGCTACCGCGGATTCAACTGCCAGGCCGGTGCCGACGGTGTGGGGCGTGCGGCCACGGCATCCTTCGTGCACTCGTTCGTCTTGATCCTGGCGATCGACCTGTTTTTGAACATCCTGCTGGACGCCTTGTACTTTGCCATGCACCCCGAGGGGGCCTCGATCCTGTAGGGAACCGCTATGCAAGAAGAACATGAAATCGAACAAGAACGCGATGCGGTCCGCGAGGTGACGGACGAGCCGTTGGTGCGGGGCGAGGACGTCTCGGTCCAGTTCGGCCATCAGATGGTGCTGCGGGATATCGATCTGGCCATTCCCCGCGGTCAGACGTTGGCGATCATCGGAGAGAGCGGCTGCGGCAAGACGGTGTTGCTGAAGACGTTGGTGGGGTTGGTCAAGCCGCATGCCGGACGGGTGCGATTTGACGGGCAGGACCTCGCGACGCTGGACGACCAGCAATTGACCGCCGTGCGGCGGCGGATGGGGTTCGTGTTTCAAAACGCGGCCCTGTTCGACAGCATGACGATCCATCAGAACGTGGCTTTCCCGCTGGAGCAACACGGTTCGCTGGAGGACGACGAAATCCACCAGCGGGTCATGCAGCGGTTGGCCGAAGTCGGGTTGCCGCCCGAGGTGGCCAAGAAGCGACCGGCGGAGTTGTCCGGCGGGATGCGCAAACGCGTCGGTTTGGCGCGGGCCCTGATCATGGAGCCGGAACTGGTCGTCTATGACGAACCGACCACGGGCCTGGATCCGATCATGAGCGACGTGATCAACGAATTAATCCTGGAAACGCGGCGGCGCTTTCCGGTGACCAGCATCGTGGTCACCCACGACATGCATACCGCTCGCAAAGTCGCCGACCGGGTGTTGATGCTGTTTCCGCGGACGCGGCTCGAACCGCACCAGTCGCAGGTCTTGTTTGATGGTCCGCCCAGCGACTTGGAACATGCCGAGGACCGCCGCGTGCGACAGTTCGTGCGCGGCGAGGCCGGCGAGCGGCTGAACGAACTCATTTCGACCGGGACGTCGAGCTAGGAAGGCAAGATGGACGAGAATCGATTGCGGTTTGGTGTCGGCGTGTTGGTGGTGGCCGCGGTGGGGGTGTTCATCATCCTGACCTTTTTGTTCGGTGCCTTTCCTGCGCTGTTGACCAACAACCTGGAAATCACGGCCGACTTCGCTTCGGCGCCGGGCGTCAGTGCCAACACGCCCGTGCTGCGCGATGGCGTGAAGATTGGTCGGGTCAGCAGCATTCGGCTGCGGCCCGAGGGTGGCGTACAGATCACGATGGAGATCGACGCCGAACACGCTCCCACCAACGCTTACATTCCGCGGATCTCGCTGGGATCGTTCGTCACCGGCGACGCCAACCTGGAATTCGTTCGCCGCACCGAACAAGAGCTGCTGGACCAACTGGACGGGCAAGCCGGCACGCCGCCCGATGGGCAACTGGACGACGCCGAACGCCAGCTGATCAATACCCGGGCGCACAGCGGCGACTACATCGGTGCCGGCCGTGTGGCCGGCGACCCGTTTGCCGTGCTGGTCGGCCTGGAAGATCAGGTTCGCGAAACCCTGGCCACGATGCAAGTGGCCGGCAATTCCGTGGCTCAGGCCAGCGACTCGGTCAGCCAGTTGGCCGGCGACGTCAGCCAGGCGATCGGCACCAGTGGCAACGACATCAATCGCCTGTCCCAGCAAGCCGAACTGTCGATCGAAGAGTTTCGCGCCACGCTGGCAGACATGCGCTCGATCGTCGGCGACCCGCAAGTGCAGCAGGCCATCAAGGATTCGGTCGAGCGGCTGCCGCGGGTGATGCAAGAGGCCGAAGCGGTGTTGACCAGTACCGCGCAAACGATGCAGCAATTCGAGAAGGTGGGGATCGCGGCCGAGAGCACCGTCAAGGACGCCGGCCAGACGGTCAAGAACGTCGAACAGATCACGCGGCCGTTTGCCGAGCACAGTGAAGAACTGGTCGCCAGCCTGCTGACGAATCTGGACGGCTTGGACGGCACGATGCGTCAGTTCGGAACGTTTACCGAGCGGTTGAATTCCGGCAACGGAACGCTGAACCGGCTGATGGAAGATGACGAGCTGTACTGGCAGATCAAACGCATCGTCGACAATGTCGAGGACGCTTCGGCACGCATCCGTCCGATCATGGACGACGTCCGCGTGTTCAGCGACAAACTGGCTCGCGATCCCCGGCAACTGGGATTGAAGGGGGCGCTGGACAAGCGGCCCTCGGGATTAGGGCTGAAGTAGGTAGCTGAAGTCGCCAGACGTTGGGGGACGGTAGATTTGAGATTTGAGATTTGCGATTCGAGGTGGCTCGGCCCTGGTGAGCGGGGGAGATTGCAAATTGCAAAATGAACATTGCAAATTTTAAATTGAAACTTTGAAAACCGCTGACTTCGGCGGAATTTATACGCGGTTTGGAGCGAAGGAATGTAATGTTTTCTCCCCTCTCCCCCGCGGCGCCGCGAGCGTCAGCGAGTGAAGCAGTGGTGGGAGAGGGGCCGGGGGTGAGGGGGCTCCGGTGCAACGAGATGACCGTTCGCGTACGGTTTCGAAGCCGTGCCCCGCCTCGAGATACGGCCACGGTGCTGCTGCTCTGCATTCCCCCTCACCCCCGACCCCTCTCCCCCGAATCCTGACTCGCTTGGGCTCGCCAGGCTTCGGGGGAGAGGGGAGTAAACGATTCTTCTCATACAAAAGAATCCGCCGGAGCCAGGAGATTTGAGATTTGCGATTCGAGGTGGCTCGGCCCTGGTGAGCGGGGGAGATTGCAAATTTCAAATTGAAACTTTGCAAACCGCTGACTTCGGCGGAATCTTTGAACGGCCGGGAGCGAAGGAATGTAACGTTTTCTCCCCTCTCCCCCGCGGCGCCGCGAGCGTCAGCGAGTGAAGCAGTGGTGGGAGAGGGGCCGGGGGTGAGGGGGCTCCGGTGCAACGGAATGACCGTTCGCGTACGGTTTCGAAGCCGTGCCCCGCCTCGAGATACGGCCACGGTGCTGCTGCTCTGCATTCCCCCTCACCCCCAACCCCTCTCCCCCGAATCCTGACTCGCTTAGGCTCGCCAGGCTTCGGGGGAGAGGGGAGAAAACGATTCTTTTCATACATAGAATCCGCCGGCGTCAGCAAATTTTGGAATTGCGATTCTGCAATTTGCGATCGATCCCTCTACGGATGCTAGCCCTGCTCATCAACCATCAACCATCAACCATCAACCATCAACCACCAACCAACAACCGCCTACGGGCTGACCACCGCGGGTAGGCCGCCGCTGGGCAGGCCTCCCGGCGGGGGCGTGGTCGGCACCGAAACCGGCGGCAGGGTCACCGTCTCTGGCATTGTTTCCACCGCCGCCGGGACCACGCCGCTGCGGGCCTGCGAACGCAACGCGTCGGCTCGACCCACCACCTCCTCCATCGGAGCGACTTGTTTGGGAACCAGTTCGACGTCGATGATCCGCTCGTCTCGGATCTCCCAGGGCCATAGCGTTTCAGCAAAGAAGTCTAGTGGCGGGATTTCATACCAGGGCGGGTTCAGCCGTCGGCGCAGGACTTCGGTGCGGTAGCCGTCCTTTTCGATGCGTACTTCGCGGGTTCCGTAATGCACGAACGAAGACGCCGCCGGACTGGTGCCGATCACTTGGTTGTCGACCGCGACGACGGCTCCCGGTGGGTTGGTCCGCACGGTGAGCCGGCGGCGAACGCAGCCACAGCTGGCCAACAACGCACAGCCGACCAGCAGCGCGGCGGTCCGTCGCATGGTGAAACTCATCGTTGGCGTCCTTCCGGGGTCCTGTGTTTTGGCGATTCCGCCGCGGAGGTTAGCAAACTGCTGCCGCGGACGGCCAGAGCGTCGTAGCCGAATTTGCCGGAATTTGGCCGCATAATGTTCTTCGCTGGGGGACGGCCAAGCTACGCGTGCCACACGCCGGGCCTGGGCGGTTAAACTAGAAGGCTGGAATGAATGAGCCGATGCGGAATCCTTTGGGGGCGGAATCCTGGGGGGGCCGCCACCGATGCCCTCTGAGTTGATCTTTCGCGAATGTCCTCGCCTGATTCCTGGAACGCTTCGATTCACTTCTCGCAAGAGAGCGATATCGGTATGCGTCGCGCCACGAATCAGGATTCGGCCACCAGCGTGATCGCCGACAGTGAGGGGCGGTTCCAGCGCCGCGGGCACCTGTTCATCGTCGCCGACGGAATGGGCGCTCATGCGGCCGGAGAATTGGCCAGCCAGATGGCGGTCGAGCGGATCCCCCAGCATTACCTGCGCAGCAACGCCTCGACGGTGGCGGGGTCCTTGCGCAAGGCGATTCGCGAAGCCAACCGCGAGATCTATCTGAAGGGACAGAGCAACCCCGAGTTCCACAATATGGGCACGACCGTCAGCGCCTTGGTGCTGATGCCCGACGGGGTGGTGGTCGGACACGTCGGCGATAGCCGCGTGTACCGCTTGCGCGGTGAGGTTTTCGAACAATTAACCTTCGACCACTCTTTGGTCTGGGAGATGGAAGCGGGAGGGCACGTCCAGCCCAACAGCGAGCTGAGCCGAGCGATTCCCAAGAACGTGATCACCCGCTCGCTGGGACCCAACGCCGAGGTCACGGTGGATCTGGAAGGACCCTGGCCGGCACTGCGAGGCGACCGGTATCTGCTGTGCAGCGACGGTTTGACCGGCCAGCTAGAGGACAGTGAGATCGGGATCCTGCTGGGATGTTTGTCGCCCGAAAAAGCGACTCGGGTGTTGATCGATCTGGCGAATCTACGGGGCGGGCCGGACAACATTACCATCGTGGCCTTGGAAGTCCAGGCGGACTGCAATCACAGCGGGGCTCCGATCCATGCAGCGCGGCCGCATGAATCGCCGCCGGCGTGGGTCTGGGTGTTGATGGGCGTCGCGGCCCTGGCTGCGGTGATGTTTGCCATTTCCGCCCTTGCCGCGGCGACGCTGGCCTCGGCGGGCGTCGCGTTGCTGGCCGGTTTGTACGCCGCCTGGTATCGCTGGGTGCGGTCGGCCAAGCCGGGGCTGGACGCGACCGGTGGCGAATCCGGGGGACGCGGACCCTATCGCCGCTACAGCGCAAAACCCACGGCGGAATTCATCGGCCGGTTGGCTGGAACCGTCCAAGCCCTCCGCGATGCCGCCGCCGAACACGGCTGGCAGGTGCCCTGGGACGCCATCGACCGGATGCAAGCCAAGGCCGAAGCGGCTCGCCGCAAGCAGGACCTGTGCGGCGCCGTCCGCTGGCAATCCGAAGCGATTATCGCCACCATGCAGGAGCTGCGACATCAGCGCGGTAGCGAAGAAGCCGCCATCGAATACTGATCTTGACCCGATCGTCTGTCTGCCCGATTATCTGGGCCGCTGAGAACTTGAGCTCGTTTTCAGAGAAAACCAAAACAGAGCGAATTTGACCGGGAAAAGGAATTCCCATGCAGCCCGATGACCCGATTTTGGTCACTGGTGCGACCGGAATGGTCGGTGGCCAGCTGGCACAACAACTGCGCGGCGACGGTTTCCAACGCGTCCTCACGCCCACGCGCCAGCAGATGGACCTGTGCGATGCGGCCAGCGTGGATCGTTGGTTCGCCCAGCATCGACCCAAGTACGCGTTCCTGCTGGCCGCCCAGGTCGGCGGGATTGCCGCCAACGTCGCCGATCCGGTCGGGTTTCTGGAAAACAATCTGTTGTCGGCCGTGCACCAGTTGCAGGCTTGTCATCGGCACGGCGTGGAGAAACTGCTGCTGCTGGGCAGCACCTGTATCTATCCGCGCGAGTGCCCCCAGCCGATGCGGGAAGACTCGCTGTTGACCGGACCGCTGGAACCGACCAACGAAGGCTATGCCCTGGCCAAGATCGCGGCCCTGCGTCTGGCGCAGGCCTACCACACCCAGCACGGCATGCAGTGCGTGCTGCCGATGCCCTGCAACATCTACGGCACCGGCGACCATTTCGACTTGCAACGCAGCCACGTCCTGAGCGCCCTGGTCAAGCGGTTTGTCGACGCCGTCGAGCAAGGCAGCGACGAGATCACGCTGTGGGGGACCGGATCGGCACGCCGCGAATTCATTCACGTCGACGATGTGGTGGCCGGGATGCGACTGTTGTTCGATCGCGTCGATGACGGCCAGATCGTCAACCTCGGTACCGGCGAGGACCTGTCGATCGCGGAACTGGCCACGCGGGTCGCCGCGGCCGCGGGCTTTACCGGCACGATCCACTGGGATACCTCACGGCCCGACGGGATGCCTCGCAAGTGCACCGACGTGACCCGCTTGAAATCGTTTGGCTTCGAGCCGCGGGTGGACCTGGACGAGGGCATCCGCCGGACCGTCCAGCAGTACCGCCGCTTGAACGAAACCGGATCCACTTCCAACAAGTAACTTCGGGCTCCGCCCTTCCCTGCCCGCCTTCCCGCAAAGACCCACACTCATGAAGACCGAATCGCGAGAGCAACTGCAGTCCTGGTTGCGTGATACCCTGCCGCAACAAACGCCGACCAATCCACGGTATTGGTTTCCGTTGACCCTGCCCACCTACGGCGTCGACGAGATCAGCGAAGCGATCGAGTGCATGGTCGATTTCCAGACCTCCATGGGCCAGCGCACCCGCCAGTTCGAACAGGCTTTTGCCAACTACGTCGGCGCCGCCGACGCGGTGATGGTCAACAGCGGTTCGTCGGCCGATCTGTTGTTGGCTTACCAATTAATCAATCCGCTGAACCCTCGGCTGCAACCCGGCGACGAAGTCTTGGTGCCCGTGGTGACTTGGCCGACCCAGGTGTGGTCGGTGGCGATGGCCGGATTAAAAGTCCAACTGGTCGACGTCGATCCGACCACTTTGAACGTGGATCTGGATGACCTGCGGCGGCGGATCGGACCGCGCACCAAGTGCTTCTTTGCGGTGCACCTGATGGGCAACCCCTGTGCGATGGACGCCGTGCGAAAGCTGTGCAACGAGTACGGTCTGCTGTTGATCGAAGATTGCTGCGAGGCGCTCGGCGCCCAGCACGATGGCCAGCACGTGGGCACGTTCGGCTTGGGCGGCAGCTACAGCTTCTTTTTCTCGCATCACATGACCACGATGGAAGGCGGGATGGTGACCTGTGTCGACCAGCACCATGCGGACCAGTTGCGTGTTCTGCGAGCTCATGGTTGGAGCCGCGGGCTGCAGAATCAAGCCACCGGAGCGGCCGAAATCGATTCGCGATACCTGTTCGTCAATTGGGGTTTCAATCTGCGGCCCACCGAACTGCAAGCCGCCTTTGGACTGCATCAATTGGCGAAACTGGATGCCATGAACGCCCGTCGCCGGCAATTGGCGGCCCGCTTTGAGGACTACGTCGCCCAGCGTCCCGCTCTGGCGACGCCGTCGGTTCCCGCAGCCGGCACCAGCAGTCCGTTTGCTCTGCCCGTGATGCTCTCGGGCGACCTGGCCCATCGCCGCGGCGAATTGACCGACTATCTGGAACAGCAAGGCATCGAGACGCGCCCCGTGGTCGCCGGCAATCTGGCGCGGCAACCGGCCGCGGCCATTCTCGGCGACCTGGATCCGACGGCGTATCGCGGCGCCGACGAGATCCACCAGCGTGGTTTCTACTTGGGGCTGAACCCCGCGTTCGACGACGTTCTGTTCGGCCGCATGCTCGATACCTTGGACGCCGCGATCGACCACGTTTCCTCGACCACGCACGTGCGAACGGCCGCCTGAGCGTCTGCCTTGCTCCTCTACCGAAGGCGATCGCCATGCCTCGCGTTTTGATTACCACCCCGTTTCCATCGTGGCCCCTGCTGCGACAGACCCCCGGTCACCGCGGGGTCTGGGGCGATTTCCAGTTCGTCGTCAACGAGCCGCTGGAACGCTGCGACGCGTGGGTCGTGTTCGAAGAAGTGCCCGAGCCGTTGTCGACGGTTTGTCCGCCGGAGAACACCTTGTTCGTCAGCGCCGAACCGCCGGCGCTGCGAGCCTATCGCGGTACGTTTCTCGATCAGTTCCGCTGGGTGCTGACCTGTCACGACGTCAAGCACCGCGGCAAGATCGCTTGGCAACAAGGCCATCCCTGGCACGTGGGCGTCGATCGCGACCGCGACGATCGGTCCACCTGGGATTATGACCGGATCGCCGCCGATCCGGCCGATCAGAAACCCTCGCTGATCAGCACGGTGATTTCGACCAAAGAGATCACCGCGGCGCATCGCGCGCGTCGCCGGTTCGTGGCCATGCTGAAGGAGACGCTGGGAGACCAGTTCGACGTGTTCGGCCGCGGCTACCTGGGGATCGCCGACAAGTGGGACGCGGTGGCGCCGTACCGGTTCCATCTGGTGCTGGAAAACGAACAGCGACCGGATTACATGACCGAAAAGATTTCCGACGCGTTCTTGGCCGGAGCGTACCCGTTTTACTTCGGCTGTCCCAATGCCGAACAGTATTTTCCGGGCACTGCGTTTACACCGATCGATATCTTTCGGCCCCAAGCGGCGATCGAAACCATCTTGGCGGACATCGCCGCCGAGCGCGACCGCCAGCGTCGCGCCGACGTCTTGGAAGCCCGCCGCCGCGTGCTGAACGAACACAACTTTTTTCCCTTGATCGCTCGGTTGTTGAGCGAGCGGATGAGTTCGAGCGCCCCGCGCCGCGTGCAACTTTTGCCGAGGCGGCACCGTTGCCGCCTGGCGCTGCGCAGCGTCGGCCGCCGCTGGGCTGCGTAGTGAATCCCCTACCAGAGTCGCCTTTCGCTCCGCGAAAGTAGCTAGAGTCGCCTTTCGCTCCGCGAAAGTAGCTAGAGTCGCCTTTCGCTCCGCGAAAGTAGCCAGAGTCGCCTTTCGCTCCGCGAAAGTAACTAGAGTCGCCTTTCGCTCCGCGAAAGTAACTAGAGTCGCCTTTCGCTCCGCGAAAGTAGCCTGCGTATACACAACTTTCGCGGAGCGAAAGGCGACTCTGGCAACCCTGTCGCCTATATTTACTTCTTACCAAGGAACTCCGATGACGAGACTGGCCATGATGCCGCGGCTGAAACGCAGCGTGCTGAAGCGTGCCGATGCGGTGATGAGCGCGGTGGGGATGCCCGGCCGCTTGCCGGTGTGCGCGGAGTTCGATCGTGCGTACCGCCGCTGGAATACCGACCGGGGTGACCAGACACTGCGTTTGGATTACGACTTGTCCGCCGACGACATCGTGTTCGATGTGGGTGGCTATCAAGGCGAATGGGCCGCAGCGATGCACGGTCGGTATGGTTGCCGGGTGCATGTGTTCGAACCGCTGCCGCAGTACTACCAGCAGATCCAAAATCGCTTTGCCGACGTGCCGGCCGTCGATGTCCATGCGTTCGGTCTGAGCGGACGAGATCAAACGATTTCGCTGGGCGTCCTGGACGATGCGACCAGCCAGTTCAAGACGGCGGAAGACAGCGTCGCCTGTGAGCTGCGGTCGATCTCACGGTTTATCGAAACGCACCGGATCGAGCAGGTTGCCCTGTTAAAGCTGAACATCGAAGGCGGCGAGTACGAATTGCTCGAGCACCTGATCGACAGCGGTTTGATCTCGCGTTTTCGCGATATCCAGGTGCAGTTCCACTGGTTCGTGCCGGGAGCTCATCGGCGAATGCAGCGGCTGCATCAGAAACTGCAGCAGTCCCACCGCCCGACGTACCAGTATCGCTTCGTGTGGGAGAACTGGACCAGGATGGCGGGGTAGTTGTTGGTTGTTGGTTGTTAGTTGTTAGTTGTTAGTTGTTAGTTGTTGGGGTCGCGACATCGTACTCAACGCAGCGGTACTCGTACTCAGTGAAACGGTACTCGTACTCGCCTCGTGCTCAGCGAAGTGGTACTCGTAATCGAACGACCGCGCAGCCGTCCGGCGGTAACTCCAGGGCGGTCGCGGCACCTGATCGTCCATGGTCCGGTTGCGCCGTCTCGGGTTGCTTCGAGCACGAGCACGAGCACGAGCACGAGCACGAGCACGAGCACGAGCACGAGCACGAGCACGATTAGGTGCTAGAGCAACCAACAACCAACAACCAACAACCTACGGCGCGTACTGCAAACGCGGGTCGTCCAGGCCCAGGCGTTTCATTTTCTTGTACAGCGTCGTGCGGTTGATCTCCAGGGCGTCGGCCGTGGCCGCGCGGTTCCACTGGAACATCCGCAGGGCTTCCAGGATGATCTGTCGTTCGGGTTCTTCGAGCGCTTCTCGCAGGCTGAGCACTTGTCCGTCGCTGACCGCGCGGCCGACGGGCGAGGGGGCGGCCGGCGTGCTGGTGGGAATGGCCAACCGATGCCCGCCGCGAACCATTTCCGCCGGCAGGCTTTCCACGCCCAGGCGGCTACCGCGGGACAGCAAAATAGCTCGCTCGACAACATTCTCCAGTTCGCGCACGTTGCCCGGCCAAGCGTAGTCCTGCAGGACCTGCATGGCGGCGTCGTCAAAGCCGTCGACGGTGCGATCCAGCGACTCGGTGGCCCGGGCGATGAAGTGCTGGACCAGCAGCGGGATATCGCCGGGACGCTGCCGTAGGGCGGGCAGTTCGATGTTGACGACGTTGATGCGGTAGTAGAGGTCTTGTCGAAAAGACCCCTGTTCGACGCGTGCGGTCAGGTCTTCGTTGGTCGCCAGGATGACCCGCACGTCGACCGATTCGGTTTCGGTACTGCCCAGCGGTTCGAACTGCAACTCCTGCAGCACCCGCAACAGCTTGACTTGCATCGCGGGCGTGGCGGTACCGATTTCGTCCAGAAACAGGGTGCCGCCGTCGGCCAGTTTAAACTTGCCGATCTTGTCGCTGGTCGCGCCGGTGAAGGCGCCGGCGACGTGGCCGAACAGTTCGCTTTCCAGCAGGTTATCCGGCAGCGCCCCACAGGCGACTTCGATGAACGGTCCGCCAGCGCGGTTGCTGCGGCGGTGGATGGCCCGAGCAATCATCGATTTACCGGTACCGTTTTCGCCGGTAACCAGCACCGACGCGCGGGCGTCGGCGACACTGTCGACCACGTCGAACAATTTCAACATGCGGTAGTCTTGGCTGAGGATGTTATCCATCCCGAAGCGGCGATCGAGCTGTTGTTTTAGGCGTTCGTTTTCGGCTTGGATCGCTCGCTGGGACCGGGCCCGGTCGATGGCCAGTAACAGTTCTTCATCGATCAACGGTTTGGTGAGCAGGTCGAAGGCGCCGGCCCGGACCGCTTCGATCGCGGTATCGGGGGTGGCGTAACCGGTCACGACCAAGACTTCGCAACCGGGCAGGCGTCGTTTGGTGTAGGAGATCAGGTCAAAGCCATCGCCATCATCCAATCGCAGGTCGGTAATCAACAGGTCGTAGGCCCCCGCTTGCAGGGCCGCACGCGCCGCCGCGAGGGTGCCCACGGTGTCGACGCGATGCCCCTGCTCGCTCAGCCACAGCGCCATGGACTCGGCCAGGTAACGGTCGTCGTCGACAAGAAGTATCGCTGTGCAATCCGGCATCGTGATGGCAAACCTGATGGAAGCAAAGGTGTCCGCGGCTGGCGGGCGGAAAAATAATTCGTTCCTGAGGGGATTTAGGTTGCGGTTAAGGACCCGTCAAAACGCGTTCTCCAGCAAGGGTGATCGTGGCGCTTGGATCCGCGCTTTAGCCATCACCTTGTATGGGTGGTAACACTCGTGCCGACGGATATATCTGTGACCCTTCGAAGATAAACATGACGACGAAACTATTGATTGTGGACGACCACGAAGTGGTTCGCTTGGGGCTGGCCGCGTTACTTGAAGACGATTCACTGGAGGTGGTAGGGACGGCAGGCAATGTCGAACAAGCCGTCCAGCAGTGCCAGCTGCACTGTCCGGATCTGGTGCTGTTGGACGTGCGGCTGGGCGGTACGGATGGGTTGAGTGCGATAGCGGCGTTCCAGCTGGCCGTACCCGCTGTGCGGGTCGTGATCCTGAGCGCTTACGACAACCCCACGTACATCGCTCGCGCCGCGGCGTTGGGCGCGGCCGATTATCTGTTGAAGTCACAGCCGCGCGAGACGGTCCTCGGGGCGCTGAAGCGTGTGGCGCGGGAGGAGCCGCTGAGCCAAGAGAGTCTGCTGCGCCGCATCCGAGCCAAGATGCGGCGGACCGAAGCCTGTTTGACGACCGCCGAATTGCCGCTGACCAACCGCGAGCTGCAGGTGTTTCGGCACGTGGGACTGGGCCTGAGCAATCGCGAGATCGCCACGTCCCTGGGGATCAGCGTGGAAACGGTCAAGGAGCACGTGCAGAACGTGCTCCGGAAATTAGAGGTGATCGACCGAACCGAAGCGGCCGTTCGAGCGGTCAAGATGGGGGTGGTTTAGTCCCACCACCACTGGCCGTCTTTCAGGTTCGCCGGGACGGCGCTGCGACGGCTGGTCTCGGTTTCGCCACTGCGGTCGACTTGTTTGATGTCCGACTTCAGGGCGACGCGAGGCTGGACGTTGACGCCGCCACCGAGCGGGGTCATCAACGTGCTGCCTTTCCAGACCGCGTTGACGGCCGTTTCGACTTGTACCGGAGCCTGGTGCTGCTCGACCGCGTACTGGGACTCGTCGCCAAAGTAATCCAGCGACCAATTGGCTTTTGAGTAGAAGTCCTGGTCCTGGATGTACGCGGCGGCGATGGCTGCGTCGATCAGGTTACGCATCTGCGCGTACACCGGCGCGACCTCGGCGATCTGGTCGTAGTTGTCGGTGAAATCTTTGCAAAACGCTTCGCTGGCCCGGTTGCCGCGGCCGCCACCGGTGCGACGTCCGTCGGCACCGACGCGTTCGTTGGCACCAACCAGTTTGACGCCATGCTTGCTGAGCTGCATCGCCAAGCCGTCTTCGCTGGTTCGGACGCCTTCGTAATTGGGTTCAAAGTACCACCGCTCCATCGCATTGGCGGCAACCTGCGCGGGGTTGGCTCGCTGGACATAACTGGGCATGCGAATCGGCAGTTGTTCCAGGCCGATCCCGATCAACTTCATCCGGTAATCCGCTTCGACCAACACCTGGGCAAAGTGAGTGCTGGTGGGGATGCCTTGGATGGTAACGTTCTGCAGTCCCAGGTTGTTCTTCAGCGTCATCGCCAGGCGGGCGGCATCTTGGGGCCGAAGGCCCGGGCCGATGCGGCGCAGGACCTGTTGCAAACGCTGCAGTCCTTCCTCGGTGGGATCGATCGAAACACTGATCACGCGCGTCGCCTCGCCGTCGGGCGGGTAGGCTCGCAGGGCCGTGACCATGTCTTCGAGCAGGATCACGGGGCGTCCGCTGTCGGCGCCGCGAAGGCGTCCGGCGGGGTCGTGAACGAACGGCTCGGCCGGCCCGGCGATGACCACGTCGCCGCTATCGGGATAGAAAAACACGTACTCGATGCGGGTTAGTCCGGCCATAGCCTGCATCTCGTCGCTGGCGGCTCCCGCGGCGGCGACAGCCGCTTCCAAACGGTTCAGCGAGATCTTGCGGAGCGGCGATGGACGCTGGAGGTCCGCTGGCAGAGCTTGACGGGCGGCTTGCATCCGGGCCATCCCGACACGCGGATCGAAGTGCCGCACGCGGAGCACGCCGGAGGCGTCGACTTCCACCCCGGCGACCGGCTGCACAAACGCACCGGTGTTGTTGTTGTTGTTGTTATTATTGTTGTTGCCGCCGCCGTTGTTGCCGTTATTGTTGTTCGCACGGGCCGAAGTGGTCAGACCGGCGACACAGATAGCGACCATCCACAACACAGCGGACGAAGCGAAAGGAGCAGAAAATCGACGGCGTCGCATGGGTTGCCTTACTGAAAAAGATTAGCTGAAATGACTCTCCACCCTGAGCATAATTAGCGGGCTGGGGTTAGGCAATAAAATCGCCTGCCCGCACCAGGGTAGCTCGGAAAAAAGGGGATTTCCAACGGAGTTTCCCAAATCTACGGCTTATTCCGTCGGGAACTTCGAATCGTGAACAGCAAAAGCTCCAAGGCCAAACGCCCGCGACACGCTGCCGATCCCTCCGGCGGCGAGCGCATCGCCGCGCTGGACGCCCTCCGCGGACTGGCCATTTTGTTGATGGTTTTGGACCACGTCGCCGGCATGCTGATGGATGTCCGGATCGAGTACACCAGCGTGCGGTTCTGGACACGGCTGAGCATGCCGCTGTTCTGTGTGCTGATGGGCTATTTTCTGGATCCGGGCCGGCCGCGTTCCCTGCACCGCTTCGGCCAGATCGCCCTGGCGGCCGTGGCGATCAACGTCGCCTACCTTTGGCTGTATCGCGAAGTGGAAATCCTGGGCAGTCTGTTGGTTGCCTACACCCTGTTCCTGATGACCGGCCGCGCGTTCGTGGTGTTTGTCGCCGCGGCGGCGTTCTATCCGCTGGATCCGTCGACCCCCTGGTTCGATTACCCGCTTTCGATCGTGCTCAGCTTTGTCGCCCAGGGCATGATCCTGCGGCACGGGGGCGGACTGGCGGCCACCGTTTCAGGATGCCTATTGGCCAGCGGGATCGCCTGGATCGGGATGGGCGAACCCGGCGACGTCAATCATCTGCTGTTCTATTTCATCCTGCCGGCCACCGCCGCGGTGCACTGGGCCGCACGCTCGTCTGCCGGCAAAGTGCCCGTGCTGGACTGGCTGGGAAGGCACCCCCTGTCGTCCTATCTGGTCCAGTACTACGTGATCTTCGCCGTGTACTTCTGGTTCATCCGTAGCTGAATTCGCCAGAATTTGGAGTCGAGGCGTCCCTCCCAAAGTCTGGCGACTTCGGCTACGAGGTGACTTCGGTTACGGGGTGGCTTTAGGACGGGGCCCCTTCGGGCATTTGGCTGTCGCGGGTTTGCAGCTGGACCATGTCGCGATAGATCCCGCCGCGGGCGAGCAGTTCGGCGTGCGTTCCGGTCTGGATCACGCGGCCCGCATCGAGCACCACGATCTTGTCGGCCTCGCGGATCGTGCTCAGCCGGTGCGCGATGACGATGGCCGTGCGGTTTTGCAGCAAGCGTTCCAGGCTGGCCTGGATCAGTTGTTCGCTCTCGCTGTCCAGGTTGCTGGTCGCCTCGTCCAGGATCAGGATCTTGGGATCGGCCAGGATGGCTCGAGCGATGGCCAAGCGTTGCCGCTGGCCGCCGGACAGTTTGACACCGCGTTCGCCGATCAGGGTGTCGTAGCCATCGGGCAGGCGACGAATGAACTCATCGGCCGCGGCGGCCGCGGCCGCGGCGCGGATCTCGGCTTCGTCGGCATCCCGCCGGGCGTACGCGATGTTGGCGCGGATCGAACCGTCGAACAGAAAGACGTCCTGTTCGACCATTCCCAGCAGCTGGCGGTAGCTGTCCAGTTGAATATCGCGCAGATCGCGGCCATCCAGTTCGATGCTGCCGGTGGTCGGATCGTAGAAGCGAGCGACCAGGTTGGTCAGCGTCGTTTTGCCCGCGCCGCTGCGGCCGACCAAGGCCACGGTCTGGCCGGCAGGCAGCTCCAAATCAATCTCGCTCAGCACGTCCTGCTGGGTGTCGGGGTAGCGGAACGAGACACCGCGGAGCCACAGTTGGCCCCGCACCTCGGCCCGCGACAGCGTCACGGCCCCCGGATTGGTGGGCAGTTCCTGGTCTTCGTCCAGGATGTCCAGGATGCGGTTCAGTCCCGCCAAGTTGTTTTGAAAGCTGACCGCGCTGCCGGCCAGCGTGGCCAGGGGATCGAGCAACATGGTCAGGTACACCAGAAACATCATCAGGTCGCCCAGGGTCAGTTCGCCTTGGATGATCTGGTACCCGCCGTACAGCAACAGTCCGGTCGAGGCCAATGGGATCAGCACTTCCCAGATGATCTCGATCGTCCGCGTCCACCACCAGGTGAACAGTTGCTGGCGGACCATGAAGTCACCCTCGCGCACGAATCGGCCGGCTTCGCTGCGGGCCCGGGCAAAGGTGCGGACCACGCGGATCCCGCCAAACGTTTCGGTGGCCGCGCTATCGATGTGCTGCCGTTGGCGGCGGATGTCGCGAAACAGGGGCCGCACGCGGCCGATCCAGGTGCGGTGCGTGATCCAGACCGCAGGCAACAGCATCAATCCGCCCAGCATCAATTTCCAGTCCACCCACATCAGGATCAGCAGACTGCCGGTGAACTGAATGATCGCTCGCGCCGGGTTGTAGAGCATGCTGAAGATCAGGTCGGACACCCCGCCGGCATCCTCGCGGATCAAGCTGGCCACGCCGCCGCTTTTCAGGCCGTGCACGTCGTGCAGCGGCAGCCGAATGGCGTGCTCGAAAACTTGATTGCGGATCGACACTTGCGATTTGTTGACGGCTTTGGTGGCCAGCCAACGGCTCTGCAAACGCACCGCGGTGGCCAGAATCGTCAGCACCGTGACCACCGCAGCGATGGCCACCAACAGACCCATCGGCGAGCTGGGCAGGGGCAGCGAGCGCAGGACCGCCGGCAGCGGTTTGGGCGGATCGGTCAACACCGAATCGATGGCCAGCTTGGTTCCGGCCGGCGGGATCAGACTGAGCAGGACGCCGATCGACATCAAGGCGACCGATTGCAGGATCATCGCTCGATGACCCGTGACCAGCGACCAAAACGCACAGAACAGCTCCCAGAATCCTCGCTGCCGAGTGCCTAGTTTGCGCTCGTGCTTTTCCTGGGCGGCCGGTCCTTTGGCAGGAAGCCCCGAGCGATGACGCTCGCGGATCTGCTGGCGGTACTGGCGAAAACGGATGCGTGACGGGGAAGTGCTTGACATGCCATTAGTCGTACGTCCCAAGACGCTGGCGGGCAACCGGGCGCCGGCGGACAACCGGGGCGCCGCTTTCAGGAACTGGCACTGCGGTAGCTGCCGAGGGCTCGTTTGAAGACCCAGCGGCTGACGAACAAACTGATGGCCGTGGCGGCGATGGCAAACAGCGCCAGCGGCACTTCCCACCAAGCTCGCGGATCCAAGGGGCGAGCCAAGATCCGTGCCGGGACGTTCACCACGACCAACACGGGAACGGCAAACGTGAACAGGCCCCACAACGACCACCCCCAGCTCCGCTGATAAATCTCCATCGGGTAACGGCTGAAGTTGGTGATGTAGAACCAGAAGTTATACAGCGTCTGGTTGCGGCCCAGCCAAATGCTGGTCGCCGACAAACAGATCATCAGGCTGTACATGATCATCACCCCGCACAGCACATAGAAAATGTACAGCGAGATCGCCAGCAGCGAAAAATCGATGGGGTCCACCGGCCGCGTGGCCAAATGCACCATGCTCCACACCAACATCACCACGCCCACCGCAAAATTCGATAGCGCGCTCCAGTCGACGCGGCGAAAGGAAATCAGGAACTGGGTGTCGATGGGTTTCAGCAGGGCAAAGTCCAGCCCGCCGGTGCGGATCAACTCGCTGAATTCCTCGGCGTTGGGCATGAAGAACGCCTGCACCAGACTGTTGATGAACCAGGTCGT
Source organism: Roseimaritima sediminicola (assembly GCF_009618275.1). GTDB lineage: Bacteria > Planctomycetota > Planctomycetia > Pirellulales > Pirellulaceae > Roseimaritima > Roseimaritima sediminicola. The sequence goes on along the minus strand of NZ_WIAD01000029.1, from coordinate 56,213 downwards.
GGCCAGGAACAAAAAGAATTGGTACTTGCCCCAACCGGTGTCCTCGCCGATCGACGAGGTGAACTGGAAGATGATCAGGTAGAAGCCCACGTTCATCAGCGTCCAGGAAATACTGCTGATGCACTGGAACAGAAAATTCGCTCGGAACGTCATGTCGCGCACCAGCGAATTCCGCGCAAAGGTCAGAAAGACTTTGGCGTAGCGAGTGCGGTGCGTCGAAAGCGGCGGAGTCACGGGAGTGGCGAGTGGCGAGTGGCGAGTGGCGAGTGGCGAGTGGGCTTGTACGTTGCGGTGGCACAGCATAACCGATCCGGCGCGCTGGCGGCAGCGCCGTCGGTTCTCCCGCTCAGATTAAGCACGTCGGCATGAATCTTTCGGTGAAACCCCGCGACAACACCCTCCCACGCAGCGGGAGGGTCGGGTTCTTAGGCCCGGGGAGGGCCCTACGAAAACCCTCTCCGGGCCTAAGAGCCCGACTCTCCCAGTGGGAGAGTAAAGCCGAATGAAATGTTGCGACGTGCTTAGTGTTGCATTAGTGAGGATTCGTGGTTTCCTCACGTCCACCGCCCGCGGGATTATTCGACGGGGATGGTGTCCATAAATCCGATCATCATCTCGTTCCAGCTTTGGTCGCCCCAGCCGACGGTTCGGCTGGGATCGGGATTGGCCAGATTCTCGGCGGAATTGTCGAACACGGCCGTGCACTGGATGATCGTGCCCCGCGGCAGCCGTTTGGGTTGCTCGAGGATGTACTTGAGTTGCCAGTTGAAATCGTATCGCGGCACGTCCAGCAAGGTTTCCTCGCGGCCGTCGGGATAGCGGGCGTCGTAGCGGAACGATTTACCGCGCAGGTGCATGTGCGGGGTCATGCTCAGCAGCATTTCGTCTTTGCGACTGACGTACCTTGCGACCACCTCGTGATCCGATTCCTCGGGGGGGATCTGAAATTGCGTATTGACCGCGATGCGACCTTTCACATGTTTCTCGACCTTCGACTCGTCGACAAAGCATACGCCGGCATAGCTCAAATCGGTCTGTTCGTATCCGTTGGGCGTGTAGTGCATTTCGAACAGCAGCTTGCTGCCGGCGGCGACGTGGATCGCGACGCCTTCGGGCAGTTGGACGGGCAGACCACCGGGAGCGTAGCCGACGATGATCTGGCGTAGGTCGGCGCGGCGTTTGCCCGGCGGGATCACGTACACCAGGATGTGATGCACGACGCTGCGGTTCTGCGGTCGCGCTTCGGCGGCGTAGATGTATTTGTCCTCGTCCCAGCCCGGATCGACCACGAACCGCTGGTAATCCACAACGCCTTCGGCCGGGACCGTAAACGGTTCGTCGTCCATGACGATGATCTGATCGGGTTTGGGGATCTGCCAGCCCGGTGTGAATTCCGGCGGCGTCGGCAGATCGGCCGGGTCGCCTTCGGGCATTCCGTTTTCGACCCATTTTCGCAGCAGTTCCTTGTCCTTCTCGCTCAGCCGCGGATCGTTGGCGAAACGGCCGTGGGCCGGATTGGCCGACCAGGGCGGCATGCGGCGGTCCTTGATCACTTCCAGGATCGTGTCCTCCCAGCCCAGGATGTCTTCGTAACCGGTCAGTGTGAACGGTGCGATCTCGCCTTCGCGGTGACAGCTGACGCAGTGAGCGTTCAAGATCGGCGCGATGTGCCGGGTGTAGGTGATGTCGCCGGTGGGGGCCAGTTCTTTGACGCGGCCGATGTGGCAACCGATCACTTCGGTTTCCGGCACGCTGACCTCTTTGCCGGCCAGCAGTTCATCGAGGGCGTTTTCCAGATCCGCTCGCACGGTTTTGTCTCGCGACACGCCCACGCCGTATTGGTCGTCGATGCGGCCGTGGTAGCGAACCACGCGCTGGCGGTCCAGCAGAAACACCTCGGGCGTCCGCTCGGCGCCCATGGCGTCGGCCACGCGATTGCCGCGGTCTTTGAGGAAGGGGAAATTCAGCTCGTGCCGATTGGCATACGCCAGCATTTCGCTGAGGCTGTCCTGTTTGTTGGCATCGATGCCCAGCACGGCGACGCCCCGATCGGCGTAGCGGCTGTGCAGATCGCTCAGCCGTCGTCCGTACAGTTTGGCCAGCGGGCATTCGGTGCCCAGGAAGGCGACGACCAGATAGGGTTTGTCGGCGTAATCGCGGGTCGAAACCGGTTTGCCGTAGCAGTTGTCCAGCGTAAAGTCGGCGATCGAACGACCGATCGCCGGGGGCGAAGCCGCGTCGGAGGCCATCGCCACCGTCGCACTCACCCCGCCCAGCATCACCAACATCGCCGTCCACACTCGCAGCATCATCATTGTCCAACCTCAAATCCGGTAACAACCATCCGCGTCCTGCGCGCGACACATCACAGCTTATCAGCTTGACAGATCCGCCCCGCAGCGTCAGCCGGAATCCTGTATCGTTTTCGTAACGAATTGTAGGCCGGCCCGGGTTCGGCGGGTTCAGGCGTCGTGTTCTCGCAGCACGTCCAGCGTACGCTGCATGTCCTCGTGCAGCGGCGCGGTGAAGGTCATGGGTTTGCCGGACTGGGGATGCCGGATGGTCAACTGATGCGCGTGCAGGGCCTGTCGCTGGAGCACCAGCGTTTTGTCGTCGGCCGCGGGCCGCTTGAGCAGCTGGGCCAGCGTGCGGGTGGCGTGTCCGCTGTACAGTTTGTCACACAGGATCGGATTGCCGATGTGATCGAGGTGCACGCGGATCTGGTGGGTGCGGCCGGTTTTGGGGCGGAGCCGCACGTAGGTGACCGTAGAGAACCGCTGGATGACTTCGTAAAAGGTCGAAGCCGGCTTGCTGGTCGCATGGTTCTCGCGGATCGCCATCTTGTCTCGCTGGAACGGATGGCGGCCGATCGGCGCTTCGATGCGGTCGCGATCGTGGTCGATCCTGCCGGCGGCAATCGCCAGGTATTCCTTTTCCACCGTCCGGTCGGCGAACTGCGCCGCCAAGTCGATGTGGACCGCGTTGGTCTTGGCGACCAGGATGACGCCCGAGGTGTCGCGGTCCAGGCGGTGCACGATGCCCGGTCGCGCCGGCCCGCCGACGTCGGAGAGGGATTGAAAGTGGTAGGCCAGAGCGCTGGTCAGTGTGCCCGACCAATTCCCGCGAGCGGGATGAACAACCATGCCGGCCGGTTTGTTGACGACCACGAACCCGTCGTCCTCGTAGAGGATGTCCAGCGGGATGTTTTCCGGCAACGGGCCATCGGCCGGCGGCTCGGGGACTTCGAAACGGATCTGTTGGCCGGTGCGAAGCCGAAAGCTGGGGCGGACCTGGCGTCCGTCGACCTGGGCCGCGCCCTGGTGCACGGCTCGACGCAATTGTTCGCGGCTGTAGCCGTCGATGGCCGCAGCCAAAAAGATATCGATCCGCGTACCGGCCACCGATTCGGGCACGGAGAACTCCCGCACCGCCACCGGCGTGGAGGTTTTGGATTCACCGTCCTGCGGCGTCGGATTACTCACCAGTTGCCGGAGCCAGTTCGGTCGGTCCGTCCTCATCGGCCGAAACCTCTTCGACCGGCGTTTCCTCAGCCGGCGCGTCTTCAGCCGGTGTGTCTTCGGCCGGTGTTTCTTCGGCCGGTGTTTCTTCGGCCGGTGTTTCTTCGGCTGGCATTTCTTCGGCTGGCATGTCTTCGGCCGGTTCCGAAGCGGGCGGCAGCTGCATTTCGGTTTCGGCTTCCTCCGGCTCGGCAGCCTCGTCGGCGCCGTCCTCCGCGGTCGGTTCGTCCGTGTCTTCGGCTGCGGGCACAGTCATTTCCGCCGCTGGGCTGGGGGCGGCCGGGGGAGCGGTTTGCGGCAGGCTGATATCGGGCGTGTCGGGCAACAGGTCAACCGAGGGAACATCGGGCGAGGCGGCGGGATCGATCAGCTCGGGTTTCTGTTCGGCGAACCAGGCGAGGAATTCTTGGGTTTCCGGCCGTTCCAGCTGGGCGATGCGTTCTTCGGCGGCTTCGATCATCGCCTCGGTTTCGGCCGCTTCGATCACCTGCCGGTAGGCATCGATGGCTTCTTCGACGTTGCCGAGCGATTCCTGAGCGCGAGCCAGTCCGAGGGCGGCTCGCGAGCGGATCAGCGGCTCTTCGGTTTCCTCCAACACTTGTTGGTAATCCACGGCGGCCGATTCCAGCTGGGCGATCGACTTGTCGCGCAGGGTGTACATCCCGTCGATGCCTTCAGCCAATTCGATATCGGCTTTGGCCAACAGGGCGAGGGTTGCCGCCGGGGTGCCCGGATAATCTCTTTCGACGCCGGCCAGGGCGTCGAGATCGGCTTGATTGGAGTACAGCAGATACGACAGCGTGGCATCGCTGCGTTGGTTGGCGGCCCGACTTTGCAGGTAGCCAAAGGTCAATGCGGCGATGACCAGGACAATCAATCCGGTCAGGATCGCCGGGGCGTAGGGTTCGATTTTCTTGAAGAATACCGCCAACGCATCGGCCAGCTCATTCTTTTGCAGTTCGTGCCGACGTTCGCTATTCATCGTTCCGGTCCGTCTCAGAGAATTGGGGGAAGCCGGTAAGTATAGAAATCGCTTTGAATTAGCGTCAACACCATGCCCGCTGAAGCAGCTGGGATCAGTCCGCGGTCTTCAGCACCGCGAGCACTTCGCGGTGCAGCCGACCGTTGGTTCCCACGGCGTCGGGGCTGTGGTTGGTGACGTTGCCCTTCCAGTCGGAGAAGGTGCCGCCGGCTTGTTCGATCACCGGCCGGATCGCCGCGACGTCCCAAAGGTTGACTTCCGGGTCCACCATCACGTCGGCTCGACCCGTGGCGACCAGCAGGTACCCGTACCCGTCACCCCAGCTGCGGGTGATCCAGGCGGCCTGCTCGAGTCCCTTGTAGGCAGCGGCCGCGCCGCGGGCATCGAAGCCGTCGACCTGGCTGGTCACAAACACCGCATCGCTCAGGCGTTTGCGCTGTGAAACGCGGGCCGGCACCCAGTCCTCGCTGCCCATCGGACGGTGCCAGGCGCCTTGTCCTGTCGCCGCGGCCACGCATTCGTTCAGGGCCGGAATAAAAATCACTCCGGCCACCGTCTCCTCATCGTGCTCCAGCGCCAGCAGAGTCGAGTACAGCGGGACCCCGGCCACGAAAGATTTGGTGCCGTCGATCGGGTCCACGATCCAGCGATACCCGCTGGAACCGGGCTGAGGATCGAATTCTTCGCCCAGCACTCCGTCTTCGGGAAACCGTTCGGCGACCATTTTGCGGACCAGCTGTTCGGCATGGCGGTCGGCGGCGGTCACCGGCGAAGCGTCGGATTTGGCTTCCACCGCCAATTCGGCATTACCGAAGTAGGCGCGCGTGCTGCGGCCGGCCGCTTCGGCGATCGGGACCAATTGTTCAAGCCGACCATCGTGCAGGTCGGACCAGTTGTCGGGGCAACGCATGGGCTCAAGGGCTCAGGGGCTGGATGGAGCGTCGGGAGATCGAGGGTGTGTGGGGGCTGTGCCGGGCGAGCCGCCGTCCGCAGGGGCGGCCTGGGTCGGCTCGGTCGGCTCGGGCGGCTCGGTCGGCTCGGTCGTGGCGGCCTCGGGCGGCTCGGTCGCAGGGTCCTCGGGCGGATCGGGAAAGAATGATTTCCACAGCAGCATCCCGGCGCCGGCAACCAGCAGGCTGTCGGCGATGTTAAAGTTGGGCCATTTCCACTGCGGGCCCGCTTGCCACAGGATCCAGTCGCGAACCCCGCTCTTCCAGGGGTCCGGATAACCCGGTTGCCACCACAGGCCCAGACGATCGTACAAGTTGCCGATGATCCCGCCCATCACACACCCCAGGGCGATGGTCAGCCACCACTGCCGAGCGGCTTTGAAGACGAACAGCCAAACCACGATCCCGATGGCGGCCAGGATCGATAGGGCGGCGAACATCAGTCCGCGGCCGGCGCCGATGCCAAACACCGCACCGATGTTCACGGCCGTCTCGATGCCGACGTAGCCATCGATCACCCACCACACGTCTCGGGTGCCCGGCAGTCCCCGCCAGGCAAAGACGGCCTGTTTAGTGATCAGGTCAGCGGCTGCGCCGAGCACGGCCAGCGAGAGAAACGTGATGATTCGGCTTTTCGGCAGCGGCCGATCAGCTTTGGAGCTTGCTGGCACAGGTCACGCAGTAGGCGGTGAAAGGGATGGCGGACAGACGCTGTTTGGGAATCAATTTCCCGCATTCCAGGCAGTCACCGTATTGGCCGGTTCGCAGTCGCTCAAGGGCGGCGTCGATCTGCTGCAGCGTTTCCTCGTCGTTTTCGACCAAGGACAGCGTGAATTCTTGATCGAAAGCGTCGGTCCCCTGGTCGGCCAGGTGGGTGGGGACGTGCGAGAGGTCCCCATCGGCATCGCCGCCGTGCAGGGCCGCGTCGGACATCGACTGGACGTCGCCCTGCAACCGTTTTCGCAACCCGCGGAGCATGTCCTCGAAGGGTTGGTAGTCCCGTTTCTTCTTGCTGGCCATAAGCTTCATCAAACCGGAATTCGTGAAAGAATACAAGTCGCAGTACCATAGAGGGGCCGCCGCCGCCGAGCGAGGGCGGGTATTGTAAAAAGCCCTAAAGTTCCCCTCCTCGGTAGGTTACGTTCGATTGTCGGCGTTGTTCGGCCGATCCTCATTATGGAAACGGTAGGGTTCCAGTAGACTAAGGACGGCCTGGACCAAGACCCCGACCGCGGATCGGCGGTCCGGGCAACGTTGAGTTCGTACCAGGCACCGTTGAGTTATTGTCAGCAAGCGACCCGGGTCGCGAATCGGGAGAAACCCATGCTTCAGTCGGCAGGTACCACCGCTTCGAGTCAGCCGCACACCGATATCGCCTTCCAACGCTGCATCAATCCGGCCTGCGCAGCGGTCTACGAAGCCCGCAGCGTGCACACCTCCTGCGAGCGTTGTGGCGATCTGGTGGATATCGACTACGAATGGGATCGCGGGGCGGTGCCCAAGTCGCTGGACGAGTTCGAAGCGATGTGGAGCCGGCGGTACGAACCGATGCGGTTCAGCGGCGTATGGCGATTTCACGAACTGCTGCCGTTTTGCCGGCCCGACGAAATCGTCACCGTGGGCGAAGGCCAAACCCTGTTGCAGCAGAGCGATGCGGTGGGCAAGTTCGTCGGGCTGGACGCGGGCCGGCTGCACCTGCAGTACGAGGGCATGAATCCCTCGGGCAGTTTCAAAGACAACGGGATGTGCGCGGCCTTCACGCACGCCTGCATGATGGAAGCCAAGCGGGCCGCCTGTGCCAGCACCGGCAATACCAGCGCCTCGCTGGCCCTGTACTGCAGCGCCACGCAAAAAATGAAAGCCGTCATCTTTATCGGCAGCGGCAAGATCTCCTACGGCAAACTGAGCCAAGCCCTCGACTACGGGGCGTTGACGGTGCAGATCGCCGGCGATTTCGACGACGCCATGATCCGCGTCAAACAGATCTCCGAACAACTGGGCATCTATTTGGTCAACAGCGTCAACCCGTTTCGGCTGGAGGGCCAGAAGACGATCATGTTTCGGATCCTCGAAGCACTCCGCTGGGAAGTGCCCGACTGGATCGTCGTGCCGGGAGGAAACCTCGGCAACAGTAGCGCCTTCGGCAAAGCGTTCGCCGAACTGAAACAGCTGGGGTTGATCGATCGGATGCCGCGGTTGGCCGTAATCAACGCCGCCGGCGCCGACACCTTGTACGAGCTGTACGAGCGACGCGGCGTGCGCTGGAACGGCGGCCATGTCGATATGGAACCGATCCGCAGCTACAACGACCACATGGATCGAGAAGGTATCAAAGCCGACACGATCGCCAGCGCGATCGAGATCAATCGGCCGGTGAATCTGAAGAAATGCCTGCGGGCGCTCGATACGATGGACGGCGTCGTCCGGCAGGTCAGCGATCAAGAGATCCTCGACGCCAAGGCGCAAGTCGGTGCGGGCGGGTTCGGTTGCGAACCGGCCTCGGCCGCCTCGGTCGCCGGCACTCGGCTGCTACGCCGCGAAGGCGTGATCGCGCCGAGCGACCGCGTGGTGTGCGTGTTGACCGGCCACGAGCTGAAGGACCCCACGGCTACGGTCGCTTATCACACGACCGATCAAGAAGTCTTTAACGACGTCCTGGCCAGCCGGGGCGTGCAAAAAGCCAGCCACGCCAACCGCGCCATCGCCGTGCCCAACGAACTGGATGACATCGTCAAAGCCATTCAGTTGTATTCGTAGGGAGCGATTTGAGATTTGCGGATTTGCGGATTTGCGGATTTGCGGATTTGCGGATTTGCGGATTTGCGGCGGAATCTATGGTTGGTTCGGCGCGATAGAATGCAACGTTTTCTCCCCTCTCCCCCGCGGCGCCGCGAGCGTCAGCGAGTGAAGCAGGGGTGGGAGAGGGGCCGGGGGTGAGGGGGCTCGGGTGCAACGGAATGACCGTTTGCGTACGGTTTTTAAGCCGCGCCCCGCCTCGAGACACGGCAATGCTGGTGCTGCTCTGCTGGTCCCCCTCACCCCCGACCCCTCTCCCCCGAATCCTGACTCGCTTAGGCTCGCCAGGCTTCGGGGGAGAGGGGAGAAAACGATTCTCTTCATACATTGACTCCGGCGGAACCTGATCGCGGGGCGGGCGATCGGTCTGGGACCACTAATCGGCATTAATCAAACACTAATCACAGACAGAAATTTTTAATTAGTGTGCGATTAGTGAAGATGAGTGGTCAAACATCTTTCTCCGCGTCGTTGCCTCAGCGCCGCGGGGCGGCGAACTTGATCTTCTCGATCAGCTTGATGATCTGGTCGCCTTCTTTGCGGCCGCTGACGTGCGTGATCGCTTCGATCACGTATTCGTAGCGGAGATTGAAATCGGTATCGATTTCGACCTCCGGCCCGTCCTCTTCGCTGGCATCGGGGCCGGCCTGATTTCCGACCAGAGACGTGACCATGCTGCGGAGTTGTTCGAAGTCCGTGCCGAGGTTCGTCTCGTTCAGCTTCATCGAGATCAGATTTCCGTCGGCGTCGGCCGTCATCCGCAGCGTGATCGGGACGTCAAAATCGTCCATCGAACTGGACGAGGCGCCGGCCAGTGGCATCTTGATCCCGAAGTCGCCTTCGAGTTCGACGATTTTGAAGGTCAGGATGAAGAAGATCAGCAGCAGGAACACGACGTCGATCATGCTGGTCATCGACAGTTCGGTCTTGGTGGGTGCCTCTTTGTTACGGATCTTCATCAGCCCTCTCCTTTGCGACCGAGGTCTTCTTTGGCGCGCAATCCAAAGTTCACGAACTCCAGCGCCTGGCAGGCTCGGATCACTTCTTGAACCTCACCGGCGGCGGTGTTGCGATGGGCGCGGATGATTACGTTGGCGTCCTTCGGGCCCATGTCCTGGGCGCGGGCCACGGCCAGTTCCGCCCGCAAACCACTGCTCAGCGTTTCGGCCGTGTAATCCTTGCCGCCCAGGAACACGCGAGCGTCCTGGGTGATGTGCAGCATGATCGGAAACTCGAACGGCTGGTCCGGCGGTTTGATCAATTGACTGCTGGGCAACTTCACCAAGTCGTGCGATTCGGTCTGAGCGAAATTGATCAACACCATAAAGAACGCGATCAACTGAAACGTCATGTCGATCATCGGCGTCAGATCGGCTTCGGCCAGTTCGGTGCTTTTGTTTTTGACACGCATCGTGGCTTACTTTTTCGCGGTCTGGGGCTGCACGTCTTCGAAACGGCTCATCAGGTTCTCGCTGCTCACGCCCACCTCCAGCAGCAGCCGAGCGACGCGGTTGCGGAGGATGTTGTAGGCGGCCAGTGCGGGGATGGCGATGGCCAGTCCCACCAGCGTCGTCAGCAGCGCGGTCGAGATCCCTTTGGCCAACTCGGCCGGCTCGGGCGTGCTGCCGGCGATGGCGATCACCTGGAACGATTTGATCATCCCGTGCACCGTTCCGAACAGTCCGATCATGGGGCTGAGGTTGCCGATCAGGGCCATGTAGCTGAGCCGATGATCCAGTTTCATGCTCTCCTCTTCGCCCACCTCTTGCATCGCTTCCAGGGCTCGGTTGTAGCCGCGTGACAACTTGGCCAGGCCGGCGGAGAGGACTTGTCCGAGGACCGATTCGTCGGTGCGGGCCATGTCGTAGGCCGCCTGGAATTCTTTCTCGTTCAGTTTCTCTTCAAAGCCATCGACCAATTCCTGCGGCACCAGGTTTTCGCGTCGCGAAGCCAGCAGGTTCATCACCAACAAACTGACCAGCGTGAACGACAGGGCCAGGAAGATCAGCAGGTAGCCCCAGCCCAGCGAATCGACGATCCAGCCCAGAAAGGTCTGATCGCTCTCGCGACTACTGTCACCGTCGTTACCGCCCGGATTGGCGTTTTCCTGGACAGGTGGTTGGTCGTCGGCGGGCTCCTCGACCGGTTCTTCGGCCACCGGTTCGTCCAATTCCAGCATGTCGTCTTGGGCCTGGGCCGGCAGCGACAGCGTCACCACGCCCACGGCCAACAAGGCCAGGACGAACAGTTTGATACGTAGAAGAACGGCGCTAGCACCGAGCGGCTGATTCATCGACAAGGCTCCGAGAACGGTTTCAATACGCGGTGTATTGGAGGTGTGAAGGGAAGGTGTGGAAGGACCTCGAGTGCGGGGTCCGACCGGTGAACGCTAGCCACCCCAGCCGGGATAGGTTTGCTGTAGGATCTGTCGCATCTCGTTGGCCCGATCGGTCTTGCCGACCTTGGGCCACAGCTGGACCAGCGCCTGGAGGGCTTCGACGTGGGCGTCGGGAACGCTGGAGAACATCAGGTGCGTGTGCAGGTAAGCTCGGATGGCAGCTTCGTTCTGGTCGGCCTGAGCGAGGGCTCGGCCGCGAGCGTTATAGATCCGAGCGGCCAGTTCGTTGTCGGTCGGCGAGAGTTCGGCGATCAGGTTCTGAGAAAGCTTGATCGCTTCGTCGGTCTTTCCTTGGGCCCCCAGGGCGGCCACCAATCCGGCTTTGGCCAAGCGTTGCAGGCGGGCGCCTTGCGGGGAATCGACGCGCGCCTCGGTTACTTTCTGAAAACCCGCTTGGGCCTGGTCGGCCTGGCCTTCGCGGAGCTGTACCCGGCTGGTTAGGTACACCGATTCTACCTTCCACTCCGGCGCGGCCGCTTTGCCGATCACGCCGTAGGAGCTGCGCGCCATCGAATACTTGCCTTCGGCCATCGCCAGGTCACCCAGCAAACGGGCCGCCTTGTAGTAGTGCCAGCTGTCGGAATGCTTTTGCACAAAGCCCACCAGGTTGGTCGTCGCGGTCGCTCGGCTGCCTTTACCGACCAGCGACAGTTTGGCTTCGGCCAACAGGCGATAATAGAGCGCGTCCTGGGTGATCAATTTGCGGCGGAGCTCGCCAAGATTAATTTTCTTCAGTTCCTCCAGCGCCATCTCGTACTGCCCGTCCAGAGCAAACTCGCGGCCGCGCGTCAGCGGGGCGGGGTCGCCGGCGTACATGATCTTTTCGATCCGGTTGGCCAGGATCTGTTGTTCCGCACCGCCGGCCAGGACGGCGATGCCGTTTTTGGTGACGGTTTGGACTTTGCCGGTGATGGGATTGCCGGTGACCGGAAAGATGCGATCGTTCTGGGCCCACACCGCGGGCGCGGAAAGGGCGATCGCCAGAAAGCAGATGGCAACTCGATGAAAGCGGGGCATGAGCATGGATGGCAGAAATGGATGAACGAACGGAGGCACTGAAGACAAGCATAATTCGGCCGCGGGGACCGGCCCGGCGGATCAGGACGATTCGAAGGCTTCCAGGCCCTCGGGTGGTTGGCCGGCGGCCGATTGCGCCTGTTGTAACAGCTGGTCGAACTTGGCCCGCCACTGCGGCCCCCCCATCTCAGGGTAGAACGTGTAGACGTCGCGGATCATGCTGATGCTGCTGAGGAAGATTTTCTTGTCGTTGATCGCTCGACCTTCGAGAAAGCGGTTGAGGGCCAGGTGGTAGCGGGCGTTGAAGAACGCTTCGCGGAACTTGGGATTGCCGGCGGTGCGTTTGCCGATCGTGTTCCAGCCCCAGATCTGATTCTTTTTGTTCGCGTCCGGATACACACCCCGCATGGCCCAGCCGTGCGCCTTCTGGGCTCGTTTGCCCTCGGAGGCCATGCCCCACTGCTCGAGTGCCAAAGCGGCTTCTTCTTGAGCGGTCAGCATCGTGGGTTTGCGTTTGACTACCTCTAGTAACTCTTTTACGGCCGCTGCGTACTCACCTCTTAGACGTTCGACACGTCCCAGCTGGTAATAAACGCGGAGCTCGGTGTCGGCATCCTCGACCTTGGCGAGGGCTTCGCGGAGCATCTCGCTGGCGCGGCCGAGCAGTTCGGCGGCTTTGCCCTCCGCCTTGCGGTCCGGGTTTTCCATCGCGCTTTCGCCGATCTGGGCGAAGGATTGACCGACCATGATCAGGGTCGACGCCTGGTTGTCGGCCGCCGCCAATCCGCTCATCAGGGTTTCAAAGGCCGACATCAGAGTGGCTTTCTTGGCCGGCGGCGCGGTTTCCAGTTGCTCGCGAATGTCACGGGCCAAGGAGCGAAAGTTGTCCGCCATGCGCGTTTTGGCTTCGTCACTGCCGGCGGCCACCTGCTGCATCTTGCCGACGATCTGCGACGCCTTGTCGGTCAGCGCCGCGGTGTCGGCATCCATGCTGGACATCTGGCCGATGATCACCTGCAGGGCGGTCGTGTAGGCTTTGAACTGGTAGTCCTGGTCGCCCTTGTCGGCATGCGTCAGCGGTCCGTAGGCGGGGTGTTCGAGGGCCGCGACGGCTTGTTGGTCTTTGTTCTGACGCAGCAGGACTTTGACGTAGACCAGTGCCGCATCCAATTCATTCTGGGTCAGGTCGGCGGGCTGGAGCGGTTTGAGTCCGGCCTGCAGATCGTTTTCGGCCACCGGCAACAGGTCCGCCGCCGCGGTGTCGTCGCTGTCGGCTTGCAAACGCAGCAGGTAACGATTCCACATCAGGTTGCCCATGATCCGCAGAAAATAGGCTTTGTCCGGCGCGTCATCGGGGGTGGCATCGAGGTGTTTGCGGGCGTCGTCCCAGCGTTCTTGATTGAGGGCCACGGCGATCAGAGCCCCGCGGGCGCTGGCGACCGAAGGATCGTTGGGCCAGTGTTGGATCAGCAGGGAACCGATGGCGTTCAGGCCGGTCAGCATCTCGTCGCGATGTTCGTCGTCGGCCGAGCGAACCAGGGACTGCATGGCGTTCAGGGCCGTCAGACCACCGCTCAGGCCCAGCGGGTCACCGGGGTTGGTCGTCGCCAGAAACTCGCCCACCGCGGCGGCTTCGCGAAAGCGTTCCAGCCGAAACAGCACGTAGCTGAGCAGGTTGCGGCCCACGTTCACCTGGTCCAGATCGCTGTCCGGGCGGACCAACGCCAAGCCCTGACGGAGCACGCTGGCGGCGGTCTGTCGCTGGGTGCGGAGGTTTTCGTGCAGGCTGTCCAGTTCGGCTTGCAGGGCCGCCTGGTCGCCGCCTTCCTTCATCTTGTTCTGCAAAATTTGCTCGGTCAGCACCAATTGGTCGCTGGTCTGGATCAGCGTTTTGGCGGCCGTGATGGCTTCATCCAAACTGGCCGGAGCTTCGGCGCTGGCCACCGGATCGGCCTCGCCGGTATCGATACCCAGCGAGGCGAGCAGGGTCTGTGTTTCTTCGACGTGGGGGCCGGGCACGCGGCGGGCATCGTTGAGCAATTGTCGGGCGCTGCTGAGAGCGTCCTTTTTCTCCTTGGGCGTCTCGGCGGTTTTGCGGTGTTCCAGGTAGGCCTTGGCCAGGGCCAGTCTCAGAGCCTGCACCTCGGGCATCCGTTTTTCGTTCGGCCGAGCGTCGTCGATCCAGGGTTGGCCACGCTCGATCGCCGCCAGGGGCTGCGGCGGCTTCTCGGCCAGACGCAGCTGGATCGTTCCCGTAGCCGCTTCGATCTTGGCCTTGCGAAGCCGGTCGTCATTGACCTGCTCCTGCACGCGTTGGTAGCTGTCCAGGGCCGCCTTGTCCTGTCCCAGCAACTGCTGGACCTGGCCTCGATACAGCATGGCCATCGCGCCGGGCGGAAACCCGCTGTACTTGTCACTGAATTCGGTCAGCCGCGCGAGGGCGTCTTCCAGCAGCGATTTGCCGTCTTGAGCTGGATTTTCGTAGGTTTCGGCGGCCAGGCGTCGCGCCTGTCCGGCTTGCAATTGGGCCTGCATGTACTCGCCGCGGTAGCGTTCACGTCGCTCGGTCAAACCCGGATTAGTCTCTTCGTCGATCTGTCCGGTGGGCATCGCCTCGAGTTCGGATCGCAGCGATTCGATGGCCGTGTCGAATGTTCCGGCGGCTTCGAGGTATTCCTCGCGGGCCTTGGTGCGCGTCGCATCGTCCAGGTTGCCCGACTGCATCAGGACCATCGCGTGGATCAATTGCCGCGTGCCCAGTTTCATGCGCGCTTCGCTGACTCGCGGGTGCTCCGGTTTGCTGTCGATGAATTCCCGCAGCGCCTCTTCGCCGGCTTCGAAATACTGCTCGCGTTCGTCGGCCAAACGCGTCGCTCCGGCGGCTTCCAGATAGATCTGTGCCCGCTCCAGGGCCACCGCATCGCGCAGCTCCGACGGTACGCCGGGGTAGGAATCCAGGTCTTCCAGGTAGTCCAAGGCCACGTCGTAGTAACCGGCCGCTCGCAATCGCTTCAGAAAGTTCTCGGCCGGTTCTCCGGCCGACCCCTGCGGACAGCCCATGCAGAGGATGGCCGCGGCGAGAACCGCCGCCGGCAGCAGGCGCGTGCGCCAAGCAGCGCGACCGGTACGAACGAGCACAGTGGGGTGACGCATATGGGCAATACCTGACCTAAGCGGGTCGACAAGAAAGGTGCGTTCCTTTCTTCAAGGATAACCGATCCATTCCATTATTCACACTAAAGCACGGGCGGCTTGATCCTGGCGGATCGGTTATGCTGAGGTTCGTAACGTTTGCAGGGTCCGTAGCGGTCCGCGCTGGTCGCCTGCGGGCTTTCTTGAATTCTCTCCGGTCGCCCTGTGCGAGTGCTGTTTCGATGCGGATCCCATCCAACTTCAGCGATCGCAACCTGTATCGTCAGCGCCGCGATGTTCGCCGTGAGTCGAGTCAGTCGATGCGGCGGGTGGTTCGGTTGGTGCTGGCCTTGGGGGTCGTGCTGGTGGTCATGCGCCAGGCCGCCGATCCGAAGATTTATCGGCCCTTCTTTCCCGAAGCCCCGCCCGAATTAATTCGCCCCGGTGCGGGTCCAACGTCTGGCGACTTCAGCGACGCGGCGGAGGAGGGTCCAAAGTCTGGCGAGGTCGGCGACGGGGTGGATGGGAGTCCAAAGTCTGGCGAGGTCGGCGACGGGGTGGATGGGGGGCCAAAGTCTGGCGACTTCAGCTACGGGGGGGATGAGGATGTGCGGCAGTGGGTTCGGCAGTTGGACCGGGAGCATCAGCAGCGATTGACGCGGTGGTTGGCCACGTGGCGCCAGCGGCAATCCGCAGCGTCGCCGGAGGAGTACGCGGTGCAAGCCGATCAGGCGGCGGCGCTGACGAATCTGCGGGCGGCCATCGAGTCGCAGGTGCCCGCCCACGATTCGGACGAAGCCGCAGCCACGCTCGGGGCGGTCCGCGCGGAGAACCTCCACGCGTTGCAGCAGGCGCTCGACCGGGTCTATCAGGCGGCCGTTTTGGATGGAACGATCTGGCGGGGCGCCGATGCCGATGCCTTTTATCGCTACCTGGAGCTGGCTGCGGAGCCGGGGTTTCGCGAAACCTTTTTAATGACCCAGCCGCCGCCGCGGCACGTGGGCGTGGTTCCGCTGATGCAGCAGCCCCAAGCGTATTTGGGCCGAGCCGTGTGGATGTACGGACGCGTCGCCCGCGCGGTGCCGGTCGAAGCCAAAGCGAATCCGTTTGGTGTCCAGCGGTACTGGGAGGTGTGGCTGCGCCCCGATGATGGGACCGAGCGAGCCGTGATCCTGTATGCGCCGGACGTTCCCGAAGACGTGGCCGCGGTGGGGCCGGAGGCGACGTTGATGCACGGGCCTCGAATCGCGGCGGCCGGCCGGTTTCTCAAGCGACGGTTGTACGGTGCGGCCGGCGGCGCGGCGGAGAGCCCCGTCATCGTCGGACGCGTCTGGCCTCGGCAACCCGCTGCGGCGGCTCCCGAGACCGCTCCCCAAGAACCATCGCTTGTCTGGCTGGTGGGAATCGCCGCGGCGATCGGCCTTGCCTTGGCCGGTGGCTTGCTGTGGCACAGCCGCGTGACCTCGCGGCAACTGCGGGCCGCACGCCGCTCGCCGCCGCTGGTCCCCAAGGGCCTGGGCGATCTGCAGACCAACGATCGCAATTCCCGGCCACCGCGTGACTCACCCTCCTCACACATCGAGAACGATTCGCAATGATCCGCTTCGGCACGTTTTGGTTCATCGCCGTCGGCTGGGGCCTGTTTCAGGCCGGCCCGCTGGCGACGCCGCTGCGAGGTGAGTCCGCCCTGCCCTTGTTGGCCGGCTATTCCCAACAGCAGGTCGAACAGGCGGCGCAGTGGCTGGCTCGGCCCCAAGATGAAGACGCTCGTACGGCCGCAGCCCAATTGTTGTATCAGTTGCGGCGCGCCGGCGAGACCGCGTTACAGAAACGTTTGCCCAAGGGCGACGAGGAAGCGGCCGCGCAGCGCTACGTCGCTGGCGACGTGATCCGCTGGGAGGGCCGGGCCGTGGACGTGGCCGGTGTCGCCGTGCCACAGCAGCAAGCCGAGGTGCTGCAGATGCCGCGGCTGTTTCGGTTTCGCCTGGACGATTCGGCTCGCTATGTGATCACCCATCAGGTGCCGAGGCAGTGGAGCAGAGGGGCAGGCAAAACGCAGCCGCACCGCGTGCGTGTCGTCGGCGTTGTGCTCCGCACCGACGAACGAGGCCAACCTCTGGTTGTCGCCGCGCCTCATATTCAGTGGTATCCGGCCGCCGACGAAGCGGTCGCCGTGGCGGGCCAACGCCTGCTGGCCGCGGTCGGCTTTGACGTCGGACGCATCGACAGCGTGGCCAGCAACGACAAACGGCCGCTGGCCGCGGACGAACCCTTTTTCGAACTGCTGGCCGCCGCGGAGGCCTATCGTGGCCACGACGCGGCGGACGCCGGTCCCCCGCCCTCCCCGGTCGATGTGATCGATCTGTTAAAGGATTCCAAGGGCCACATCGGCCAGTGGGTCACCATGCCGCTGGAAACGGTGCGTGTGACTCGGATCCAATTGTCTGCAGCCGAACAAACGCGTCTGGCGATTTCGCAGGACCACTACTGGCAACTGGATTGTTTCGGACGAGTCGAAGGGCGGGTGGTGATCCAGCCCGAGCCGGCGGAGGCCGAACCAGGACGCGGCGAACCGGGACGCGGCGAACCAGAACGCGGCGAAACAGGCGGCGAGGAAACCGAGTCGCCGATCGAGTTCGCCAATCGTTATCCGGTATCGGTGGTGGCTGTCACGTTGCCGCCGCAGTTGACAGAGCGGATGGACCGGCAGGTGGGCGCGGGTTCGGCCGTCACCATGCTCCGCGTCCCGATCCGCGTGAACGGGTTTTACTATCGCCAGTGGAGCTACGACACCGAGTACATGGACGCCCAGCAGGCCGGGCGTCAGTTCGGTCCGCTGCTGATGGCTTCGCAGATCTTTGTCCGCGACGTTCGGGTCGCCGGCGGCGGAATCGACGGTCAGGCCGTCGTCGCGATTGCTTTTCTGGTGGCGTTGGTCGTGATTGCCGGCGGCGTGTGGTGGGTGGGCCGCCGCGACCGCCGCCATGTCCAGCGGCGGCGAGAGCGGGAGATGGATCGTGAACTGCAGCGCGGCGCACCGCCCCCACGCTGACGTCTACTTGACCGCCGGCCCCCAACGCTGAGGATATGCGGGTGAGCAATCGGCACACATTTGCTTTTGACACACAGAACTCTACCTGACACACAAGGACACCGAGATGTCGCTACGACGCGCAAAGATTTCGATCGTGGGAGCCGGGAACGTAGGAGCCACTTGTGCACATTGGTGTGCCGCTGGCGAGTTGGGTGACGTGGTGTTGTTGGACATTCCGCAAACCGAAGACATGCCGCGTGGCAAGGCGTTGGACCTGATGCAGGCTTCGCCGATCATGGGCTTTGATTCGAACGTCATCGGCACCAA
Source organism: Roseimaritima sediminicola (assembly GCF_009618275.1). Lineage (GTDB taxonomy): Bacteria > Planctomycetota > Planctomycetia > Pirellulales > Pirellulaceae > Roseimaritima > Roseimaritima sediminicola. Next base: position 38,059 of record NZ_WIAD01000029.1, on the reverse strand, counting down.
CAGCTACGACGATGTGGCCGACAGCGATGTGATCGTCGTCACCGCCGGCATCCCACGCAAACCCGGGATGAGCCGCGATGATTTGTTGAGCACCAATGCCAAGATCGTGACCAGCGTGGGCGAAGAGATTCGCAAGTGCAGCCCGAACGCGATCGTGATCGTCGTCAGCAATCCGCTGGACGCCATGGTCCAACAGATGTGGAAGGTCACCGGGTTTCCGCCGGAGCGGGTGTGCGGCCAAGCCGGCGTGTTGGACACGGCGCGTTACCGCACGTTCCTGGCGATGGAGCTGGGCGTCAGCGTCGAAGACATCAGCGCCTTGTTGATGGGTGGACATGGCGACACCATGGTACCGATCCCCAGTTGTACCAGCGTCGGCGGCATCCCCGTAACGCAGTTGATTTCGGCCGAGCGTTTGGAAGAGATCGTCGAGCGGACTCGCAAGGGCGGCGCGGAGATCGTCCAGTTGCTCAAGACCGGCAGCGCCTACTACGCACCGGCGGCGGCTTGTGCGCAAATGGTCGAAGCGATCGTCAAAGACAAGAAGCGTCTGTTGCCGGCCGCCGCGCACTGCGACGCCCAGTACGGCGTCGGCGGTTACTACGTCGGCGTACCGGTGATCATGGGCAGCGGCGGAATCGAGAAGGTTGTCGAGTTGGATTTGACCGAAAAAGAACAAGCAGATTTTCGGCGCAGCGTTGACGCTGTGAAATCGTTGGTCGCCACGATGGAAGGCCTGCTGGCGTCGTAGAATCTGGGCGGCTTAAGGTTGACATCGGCCGCCTGGGCGCAGTAGATTTCGCCCCTTCAAGCTTGCTGAACCCGCTCGCGATCCCCTCCGGGAAAACCGAGCGGCGTTCTGGTGCATCCAACCTTTTTAAGCACCCCTTTTCGCGGCAACGTCATGTGATTGACCTCCCTTCTGCTTGCTAGCGTCAACATATGACGATCTTCTTGACCGCCGCTTTGGTCGGCGTCAGGATCATTCCTCCAGCTCCCTCCGCCCCCCTGCGATCATGAACCGACTGCCTCAATCGGATACGTGGAACACAAAAACGGGAACCAAGCAATCCAAGGGACGGCAGCCTCTGAAAGCTCCATTCTTGCTCGACGACGCCAAGGAAACTCCTTTGGCGTTTTTCTTGCCCACCCGCTACGAGAAAAACTACGCGTATCCGCTGGTCGTCTGGTTGCATGATGACGGGGCCGCCGAACAACAGATCTCGCAAGTGCTGCCGCATGTCAGCGTCCAGAACTATGTGGGCGTCGGCGTCCGTGGCAGCCGCGCCGCCGATGCGTCCGGTCACCGCTACGACTGGATGCACACGGCCAGCGGGATCGTCTCGGCCGAACAAGCCGTGATGGACGCCATCGACCAAGCTTCGCAGCGTTACTCGATCCACCCCGAACGGATCTTCATCGCCGGCTACAAGGGCGGCGGCACCATGGCCCAACGCATCGCCCTGCGGTCCCCCCGGCGATTCGCTGGCGTGATCTCGCTGGGCGGCGGATTCCCGGGCGGCTGCCGGCCGCTGGCGAATCTGCAGCAGGTCCGGGATCTGAATATGTTGTTGGCCATCGCAACGCAGTGCAAAGATTTCTCGCCGGATGCGTTGGCCGATGACCTGCGCCTGTTGAGCGCCGCCAAGATGCGTGTCGAAGTCCGCCAGTTCGAGTCCAACGACGAAATGCTGGTCCCGGTCTTGCGACAAATGGACCAGTGGATGATGAGCCTCGTGACCGGGCAGAGCCAACCGCGCTGCGTACCCGACTGGGACACCGTGCCGGTCGAATTCTCGGACAACTGAGCCGTTGGGGCGTTAGCCTCCGGTTCCTATCACGCCAAGCAGTGTATCGCCGGAAGCGCCGGAGCGTTACGCTAGGGGGGACGTGCGCCGCGTTGACGGGTCTGCTGGACCGACCTCCTTCCCTACGTGAACCCACCTGCCATGAGTCTCTCTGAATCGTCGCCTGACAAACCGGATAACGACAAACCGGATGACGACAAACCGGATAGCCAGGGCCCGAAAAAGGTCTTGATCGTCGATGATGATGTCGAGATCGTCGAGTCGATCCGCTATGCGCTCGAGGGCGAAGGTTTGCAAGTTGTCGTCGCCCGCGATGGCAACCAGGGTCTGGCGCTGGCCGAACGCGAAAATCCCGACCTGATGATCTTGGACATGATGATGCCCAAACGCAGTGGGTTTCTGGTCCTGGAAAAACTGCGCCGGGCCCGCGACGAATCGCTGCCGGTCATCATGATCACCGGCAACGAGGGCAGCCGGCACAAAGCCTACGCCGAACTGCTGGGCGTGAACATCTATCTGCGCAAGCCCTTCGCCATGGAAAAATTAATCCACAGCGTCCAGCAGTTGCTCGGCGCCTAGGTCCCCTGCAACGCGGAGCCTGTTGTTGTGTCCAGCCTTTCGGAGCGGCGACGCTTTGCGTGCCAGTGCGTGTGTTGGGCGGGGTTGATGGCCGCCCTGGGCGTGTTGCTGGGATCCTTTGGTGCCCACCTGATGCCGGGCTTCCTAGATGCTGGCGGCGGCTCGCCCGAGTGGGTGGAGAAACGCTTGGGCCAGTTCGACGTGGCGGTGCGCTACCATCTCTGGCACGCGATCGCTCTGCTGGCTTTGCCGGCGGCCACCACTTGCCTGTCCCCGGCTCGATTGCGTATCGTCATGTGGCTGTTGGTGCTGGGGATCGTGTTGTTCAGCGGCAGCCTGTATTTGTTGGTCCTGCTGGACGCATCCAAATTGGGCATGGTGACGCCGCTGGGCGGCGCGACCTGGATCGCCGCCTGGACCTTGCTGGCCGTCTCGGCATTTCGTGCGCTTGCCGCCCCACAACCTTGACGAACCATTCTGCTATGGACGACGAACCCGCTGTGACGGTGCCCTTCCCCGATGCCTGGACAAGGCGTCACCTGCTGGACCTCGAGTCGCTGTCGGCCGAGGAGATCACCATCCTGCTCGACACGGCCCAGCAATTGAAAGACGCGACGGATAATTGCCGGCGCAAGCTGAACCTGTTGGCCGGAAAGACGTGTGCCAACCTGTTCTTTGAAAACAGCACGCGGACGCGAAATAGTTTCTCGTTGGCCGCCAAACGGCTGGGCGCCGATACGGTGGAATTTTCCAGCGCCGGCAGCAGCGTCGCCAAAGGCGAAACCTTTATCGATACGGCCAAGACAATCGAAGCGATGGGCGTCGATTGGGTGGTCACCCGCCACAGCACGCCCGGAACCCCGCATCTGCTCAGCCGGGAACTGCGGTGTTCGGTGCTGAATGCTGGCGACGGCCCGCACGAACATCCCACCCAGGGATTGTTGGACATGCTGACGATTCGCCAGCACGGCAAACCCTTCGCCGACCTGACCGTCGCCCTGGTCGGCGACATCGCCCACAGCCGCACCGCCCGCAGCAACATCTGGGGCCTGAAGAAACTGGGCGCCCATGTGATCATCTGCGGGCCGGCAACGCTGGTCAGCCCACGCTGGGAAGAGCTGGGATTCGAGGTCGCCCATCGGCTGGACGACATCCTGCCGCGCTGTGACGTGTTAAATCTGCTCCGCGTGCAGTTCGAACGCCAGGTCGACCGGCCCTTTCCCAGTATTCACGAGTACGCGGCCCTGTACGCCATGACCGGTGAACGGATGGCGCGCAGCAAGTCCGATATCCTGATCATGGCCCCGGGACCCATTAACCGCGGCGTGGAGATCACGCCCGAAGTCGCCGATGGACCGCATTCGGTGATTTTGGAACAGGTGACCAATGGGATCGCCGTACGGATGGCTGCCCTGTGGTTGTTGTCCGGAGCAGCCGAGCGGGACCGAGGAGCAGACGCATGACGAGTTTATTGATCGAGAATGGCCGTCTGGTCGATCCCTCCCAGTCGCTGGACCGCGTCGCCAGGGTATTGGTCACCGGCGGCCGGGTCGCGGCGATCGATCCCGGCGATGGAGACCTGCCCGCTCAGGTGCAACGCTTGGATGCCAGCGGAAAGATCCTGGCGCCGGGGCTGGTGGACCTGTCGACCGAGCTGCGGGAGCCCGGCCGCGACGAAGATGAAACCATCGCTTCGGGCTCGCACGCCGCTCTGGCTGGCGGTTACACGTCGATCCTCTGCAGCTCCAACACCCACCCGCCGATCGATTCGCCGGGGGCCGTGGAGTTTGTTCGACAGAAGGCTGCCAAGGCGCATGCCGCGCGGATCTATGTGACGGGCTGCGTCAGCAAACAGCGCCGCGGCGAGGAAATGGCGGAACTGGGGCTGTTGGTCGAAGCCGGAGCCGTCGCGTTCAGCGATTCACCGGCTCCGCTGGCCAATAACGCGCTGTTGAAACGGGCGCTGGATTATTGCCGGATGTTCGACCGGCCGATTTTTGATCGTCCTCAGGTGCCGGAACTGGCCGGTCGCGGGGTGATGCACGAGGGCCGCGAGTCGTTGGTCCTGGGACTGAATGGGTTGCCCACCGAAGCCGAGGATTTGGCGGTGGCTCGTGACGTTCGCTTGGCCGAAGCCACCGGCGGGCGGCTGCACGTCGGTCCGGTCAGCACGATGGGCAGCATCGACTTGATCCGGCGGGTGAAGAGCCGCGGCATCCAAGTGACCGCTTCGGTCTGTCCGCACAACCTGTCGATGAGCGACGAGAAACTACGCAGCTTCGACGCGCGCTTCAAAGTCCACCCGCCGCTGCGCAGCGTCCGGCACGTCGAGGCGCTTCGCGCGGCGGTCGCCGACGGCACGATCGATTCGATTCAGACCGGGCACATGCCCAGAGCGCTGGAAAAGAAGATGGACGATCTGGACGTCGCGCCGTTCGGCATGACGTCGCTGGAAACCGCCCTCGCCGCGGTCGTTACCGCGATGGTCCGCAGCAACGTGATGGATTGGTCCACGCTAATTCAGCGGATGTCCACCGCGCCGGCCAAGATCGCCGGGATCGAAGGCGGCTCGCTGGCCGTCGGCGCGGTTGCCGACATGATCCTGATCGACCCCGAGCAACGCTGGCGAGTGGACGAAACCGCGTTCCGCTCGCGCTGCAGCAGCACCCCGCTGGCCGGCTGCGAACTGCACAGCCGCGTCACCCACGTCATCGTCGGCGGCGAAATCCGCTATCGGTCCGAAGCTGAGTAGCTGGGGTGTCCAAAGTAGCTCGGCTGTCCCAGCCGAGAGTCGCTCGCTGACAGCCACGGCAGTGGCGACATGTGGTAGCCCTGGGTGCCAACCCAGGGTGTGTAAAGCCCACGCAGCGTAAGTCCTGGAGGGACGGCATGAACTCGGGGGCAGACCGTTTCTGTCGCCCCTCCAGGGCTTTGCATTTACCTTCGGAGGTTTCCCCGGGCTCGCGCCCGGGGCTACCACATGCCATCGCTCCGCGATTCCGGAGATGGCTGTCCCAGCCGAGAGTCGCTCGCTGACAGCCACGTCAGGGGCGACATGTGGTAGCCCTGGGTGCCAAAAACCAGGGTGTATAAAGCCCACGCAGCGTAAGTCCCGGAGGGACAGCATGAATTACGGCTCGACGGCGAACTCTTTTAGTTCTTCCAGCGAGGCGAACTCTAGGGCCGAGATGTGGGTGGCGGCAAGGACCACCTCCGGAGCCATGCCCGCGTCGTAGGCTTCCTTCCAGCGGGCGGCACACAGGCACCACCGGTCTCCGGCTTTCAGACCCGGAAACTCGTACTCCGGAATCGGCGTGCTCAGGTCGTTGCCCTTCCAGCGGCTGAACCGCAGGAAATCGTCGTTCATCACACAGCAGACCACATGCAGGCCCATGTCTTCGGCACCGGTTCGGCAGCAACCGTCGCGGTAAAAACCCGTCAGCGGCTCGGTGCTGCAGCTGATCAAAGGCTGGCCAAAAACGTTCTTCTGGGTGCGTTGATTCATCGACCGGCGGGTGCGGGGTGGAGAGGGAAAACCGAAAGCGGGTGGCAGGTTTTAGTATCATACCAGAGCGTCCAGGCTCCAGAAACGCGGGGCCGGATGCTCCGCAGCTTGTCATCCGCCCCGCAGCTTGTCAGCCGCCCTGCCCTGCCCTGCCCCGCCTCGTCCTGCTCTGCTCTGCTCTGCTCTGTCCTGCTCTGCTCTGTCCTGCCCCGCCCCGGATGCCTTTGGTCGCTTTGCCTGCCGCGGCCCTGGCCTCACGGCCCGGATCTCCTAAAATCGTAGCATCTCCTTTCGCTCCGCCGAAAGCCGCCCTTCGACTCCTCCAGCACGCCACGTATCGCAGCCGCGATCGATCTCGATTTTTGGTGACCCATGGCCGATCAACTGACCGCCGCCCAACAAGAGGCGGTCGAACATATCGACGGACCGATGCTGATTCTGGCCGGGCCCGGCAGCGGTAAAACCCGCGTCGTCACCCACCGCATCGCCCATCTGTTGGACCACGGCATCCCGGCCTACCGCATCGCCGCGCTGACGTTCACCAACAAGGCGGCCGATGAGATGCGCGTTCGCCTGGGCAACCTGGCTCCGGGGCAGGACGTCTGGATGGGCACCTTCCATCGCTTCTGCGCTCGCCTGCTGCGCCGCTACGCCTCGATGGTCGGGCTGCAGGAGAATTATTCCATCTACGACACGGCCGACAGCAAACGGGCGATGAAGCGGGCGGTCGAAACGGCCGGCGTGTCGACTTCGCACACCTCACCCGATCAGATTGCGGCCGTGATCAGCCGGGCCAAGAACCGGTTGGTCGGACCGGAAATGATGCAGGGCCAATCGCTGAGAGCCAACGAGACGGTGGCGGCCAAAGTCTACCCGGTCTACCAACAGCAATTGCTGACCGCCAACGCGGTGGACTTCGATGACCTGCTGTTTCACGTCGCGCGGCTGCTGCGCGAGAGCCCCGAGCTGCGGGCCGAACTCGATGGACGCTACCAGTACATCATGGTGGACGAGTACCAGGACACCAACCTCGCCCAGTACGCGATCGTGCGGGCCCTTTCGATCGATTACCCGAATCTGGCTGTCACCGGCGACCCGGATCAATCGATCTATGGCTGGCGCGGCGCGGACCTGAACAATATTCTCGACTTCGAGAAAGACTATCCCAACGTCAAAACCGTTCGTCTGGAAAAGAACTATCGCAGCACCCCGAACATCCTTCGCGCGGCCGACCAACTGATCCGGCACAACACCCGGCGCAAGAACAAACGCTTGCTGACCGATCACGAAGAAGGGGCTCCGGTGGTGATGCGGATGTACGAGGACGGTTACCGCGAAGCCGACGATATCGCCGACCAGATCGTCGCGGCCATCGCGACCGAAGGTTGCCGGCCGCGCGACTTTGCGGTTTTTTGCCGGATGAATGCGCTGACCCGGTCGCTGGAGCACGCCTTCCGTTCGCGCGGATTGCCCTATCAGATCGTCAACGGCGTCGAATTCTATCAGCGCAAAGAGATCAAGGATCTGCTGGCCTACCTGCACCTGATCAACAATCCGGCCCACGACGTGGCGCTGCTGCGAGTGATCAACGTTCCGGCTCGTGGCATCGGGGCGAAAACCATCGAGCGGGTGCGGCGGTTCGCCGACGAGCATCGGATCCCCTTGCTGGAAGCCGCCCGCCGCGTGGACGAGATCGACACCCTGCCGGCACGCTCGGCGACCAAGGTGCGTCAGTTCGTCGAAATGTTCGACCGCTTGTCGGTCAAAGCCACCGCGGCTCTGGAGGATTTGGTCCTCTATCTGCTGGACGAAACCGGGTACCGCAAGCATCTGGAAAAACATTCGGTCGACGAACAGGACAACAGTCCCTTGGCCAACATCGACGAGTTCGTGACGGCGACCGTGGAGTTCGATCGGCAGCACCCCGATGACGGTTCGTTGGAAGCCTTTTTGGAGCAGGTCGCCCTGGTTTCCGATACCGACGCTTGGGAGGAATCGAATGACCGCGTGACGCTGATGACCATGCACGCGGCCAAGGGGCTGGAGTTTCCTCGCGTGTTCATCATCGCCGTGGAAGACGACCTGTTGCCTCATTACCGCTGCAAGGAAGACCCGATGCAGGTGGAGGAGGAACGGCGTCTGTTGTTCGTCGGTATTACCCGAGCCGAGCAGTGGTTACAGCTGAGTTGTTGCAAGCGGCGGGCGGTTCGCGGGGACATGAAACCCGTCGTCGGCAGCCCCTTTCTGATGGAGCTGCCGCGGGAAGAAATGCGATTCATCGAACCCGAAGAATCCAATCGCTTCTTCGACGCTCCCGACGAATTCGACTACCCCGATTCCTGGGACCTGCCGGCGGCCGATCCCGAGCCGGAGGACGACCTGTGCCAGTTGCCGCCGGAGGAACGGCTGCAGGAGGCAAAGGCAAAGGCAAAGCCCGCCGCGTCGATCCCCGCCGCCTTGACCACCGCGGCGCAGTTGCTGGGCGGTCAAGCCGAAACCGACCGCGTGCCCTGGACGGCGTTCAAAAAAGGCATGGTGGTCACGCACGCCGAGTACGGCGATGGCAAGATCGTCAAACTGACCGGCCGCGGTCCCAAATGCACCGCGACGGTGGACTTTTTCGACGGCAGTTCCCGAGCGTTTCGACTGGCCTTCGCCAAACTGACGCCCGTGGACGTCGACGGCTAGAACCAGTGGCATAGGCTTCCAGCCTGTGAGTGGCACAGGCTTCCAGCCTGTAAGTGGCATAGGCTTCCAGCCTGTGAGTGGCACAGGCTTCCAGCCTGTGAGTGGCACAGGCTTCCAGCCTGTAAGTGGCATAGGCTTCCAGCCTGTGAGTGGCACAGGCTTCCCGCCTATGTCACATCGTACACCACCAAATACAGAGGACACAGCATGCAGCGCCGAAGATTGGGCAGCAGCGGAATCGTGGTCAGCGAGATCTGTATGGGCACGATGACCTTTGGGGGTCAGTGCGACGAAGCGACTTCGTTTGCGATTCTGGACCACGCTTGGGAGGCGGGGATCGATTTCTTCGACGCCGCCGAGCTGTATCCCGTGCCGCCGCAGGCCGAGACGGCCGGGGAGACCGAACGAATTCTGGGCCGCTGGATGGCGACCAAGCCGCGCGATGCGCTTGTGGTGGCGACCAAAGTCACCGGTCCGGGACACGGTTGGTTCACGCCGCCGATCCGGCATGGCAGGACGGCCTTGGATCGACATCAGGTTGTGCGAGCATGCGAGGATTCGCTGCGCCGGCTGGGCACCGATTACATCGACCTGTACCAGGTGCACTGGCCCGACCACGGCCTGCCCTACGAGGAGCTGCTGGGGGTGCTGACGGAGCTGCGTCAAGCGGGCAAGGTACGCGCGATCGGCTGCAGCAACGAGACCTGCTGGGGCGTGATGAAAAGCCTGTGGGCGGCGGAGAATCACGGTTTGGATCGGTACCAAACGGTGCAGAACAATTTCTCTTTGATCAATCGCCGTTGTGAAAGCGAACTCGCTCAGGTTTGCCGCCGCGAGGGCGTCGGCCTGTTGCCCTATTCACCGCTCGGTGGCGGCGTGTTGACCGGCAAATATCAAGAGGGTCCGCCGCCGGGAGCTCGCTTCACCGCCTACCTGACCGAAGGCCAACCGCGACAGCAGCGGATGGCGGAGCGCTTCGTCAACGAGCGGACGCTGGAGACCACGGCGCGGCTGGCAGAAATTGCCGCGGAACTGGAGATCTCGCTGGCGACGCTGGCGCTTGCGTGGAGCAAGCAGCACGACTTCGTCGCCTCGACCATCGTCGGCGCGACCTCCGCCGAACAGCTCGAGGAGTCCCTGCCCGCCGCCGATTTCCGGCTGGACACCGAAGTGCTGGAACGGATCGACCAGATCGACGTGGAGATCCCCAATCCGATGACCGAAGACGGCCTGCGGCGGCTGTAGGGCGGTGCCTAGCCGCATCGGTTTGCGCCGCTGCAATCGTGCGCAACGAACCGCGGTGATCAGCTGGGCTGGTTGACGGCGACGCGATAGGCGTCGGCGATTTCGTCGGTGCCGGCGATCGTGACGTTCAGGTCGCGGATCAAACCGTCTTTGATCGCGTAGATCCAGCCGTGGACGGCCAGCTCGCGGCCCTGCTCCCAGGCCTCCTGCACGACGGTGGAATGGCACACGTTCAGGGCCTGCTCGACCACGTTCAGCTCGCACAGTCGATCGAGCAATTGATTCTCATCGTCGATCCCCTGCAGCAGTTCGTCGTGCTTCTGCCGGATGTCGCGGATATGACGCAACCAACCATCGATCAACCCGACATGGTTGTTTTGCGTGGCCGCCTGGACGCCCCCGCAGCCGTAGTGTCCACAGACGATGATGTGTTTGACCTGCAAGGCGCTGACCGCATACTCCATGACGCTTTGGCAATTAAAATCGCTGTGAACGACCACATTGGCGATATTGCGATGGACGAAGACCTCGCCCGGTTTCAGGCCGATGATCTGGTTCGCCGGCACCCTGCTGTCGGCACAACCGATCCAGAGGATCTCCGGTTTCTGGCCCTTGGCCAGCTTGCTGAAAAACTCGGGATCCTCCTCGAGGATGTTCTTGGCCCAGGTGCGATTGTTCTCGATCAGGTGAGGCAGTAAACGCATGTTTCTGTCTTCGGATTCGGGATAAGCGAGTGGGTTTTGGGGCAACGGCGTCCATTGTAGTGAGCGACTCGCAGGGAAAAAGTCGGGGTGGCCGCCTGATGCTGGACGGGCTGGGGCGCCGTCCGCTGGCAATTTTAACGCTTGTAGGAGGGAAACCACCTGGTTCGGTCGCCGGCACGTTTGTGGGCTTTGCCGACCCCGAACGGCTCAAGCGAGCTGGGCGGGCCGACGATTTTTCTCCAGGCCCGATCTTTTTCAGGCCATGTTCGGGCTGCGACCGCGGTAAATCATACGGCCTTGTTAAAGTTTGACGGTTGTAACGCCGATGTTGATGGTGCGTAGACGCTGTCGACTGCGGGGGGCGCGACCAGCGGCCTTGCCAAAACTTCAAAACACGGATGGACCAAGCGATGAAGATGATGAATTGGTTGTGCTCCCTGGCCGTCGCCGTAGCGACGGTGGGAATCGCGTGCCCGCAAGCCGTGCAAGCCGGCCGAGCGGCGACGAGCCAACAGAACCCGGCACTGCAGATCAAAAACGGCGGTCTGATCCAGCTGGGTGCCGACGGCACGCTGCGTGGCGCCCTGGTCGATGCCAACGGCCGCGGTGTGGACGAAGCCCCGGTGATCGTCGTTCGCGACGGACACGTCGTCGCCGAACTGAAGACCGACGCCGAAGGTCGGTTCGCCGCGAAGGATCTGAAGGACGGGCGCTACCTGGTCGCGACCCACGATGGCATCTACCGCTACCAGATGACCACCGAGGCTCCGGCCGGACAGCAGGTCAAGCAGGGAGCGATCATCAAAGTCGACGGCGAAGTCGCTCGCGGGAAGTGGTTCACTGGTATGAGTGGCGGCCTGTTGGCCTCGCTGGCCATCGCCGGCATCGTCGCCGGGATCATCATCGCCACCGATGATGACGACGACGCCAGCTGAGCGGAGCCAGCCGGGGATCCGGGAAAACTGCCGTTTTCGTTCGGCCAGGGTTTTGGTACTAGGGAGTGGAAACGAGAAACCACCCCGTCGCGCGCCGCAGCACATCTTGCGCTTGCGGCGGATCGCCCTACCCTGCTGAACGAGAGTCGCAATGAAACTGCCCAAATGGATCCATGTTGCTCTGGCCCTCTGGATGTCCGTCTACCTGGTCGCGCCTCGAGTGATCGCCGCCGACGGTGCGACCGCTGCGGGTGCGATCGATACCGGCCAGCACGCACCGGCACCCTCGGTGCAAATTAAACGCACCATCGGCGATGTCGTCCTGCACGACGGCCAGCTCCGCGGAGCCCTGGTCGATGATGCGGGCCGAGGCGTCGAAGATGCGCCGGTCGTTATCGGACAGGACGGCAAACCACTGAAAGAATTGCGGACCGACAAACAAGGGCGTTTCCGTTACACGGTGCCCAAGCCCGGTCTGTATCAAGTGGTCAGCCACAGCACGGCTGCGGGATACCGCTTGTGGACCGCCGAAACCGCACCCGAAGGTGCCAAGCAAGGCATCGTGCACCAGGTCGATCCCCAGGTGGCTCGCGGAGCCCATCCCGGCGGCCTGTGGGCTTGGTTGACGAACCCCGTCTTCCTGGCTCTGTTGATCGCCGCGGCCATCGCCATTCCTTTGGCACTGGATGACGACGACGATCCCGCCAGCTGAATCAGGCACGACTCGGAGAGCCGCCGCCGAACCAGCCAGAGTTTGGACGGCAGCCCCCCGTTTTGTCGCTCCCGCTGTCTCAGCCGAGCGTTCACCGATAGCGGCGGAGCTTGGGTTCACAGGCTGGAAGCCTATGCCACAGAGTAGCTCGGCTGTCCCAGCCGAGGGCAGGTAGCTTCACAGGCTGGAAGCCTATGCCACAGAGTAGCTCGGCTGTCCCAGCCGAGGGCAGGTAGGTTCACAGGCTGGAAGCCTATGCCACAGAGTAGCTCGGCTGTCCCAGCCGAGGGCAGGTAGGTTCACAGGCTGGAAGCCTATGCCACTGTTCACAGGCTGGAAGCCTATGCCACTGGTTTCACAGGCTGGAAGCCTATGCCACTGTTTGGTCCGAACTCTGGCCAGTTCGGCTATGGGCACAAGAAGCCTAGGGCGACGACGGCCTACTTCGCTTCGGCGTCCAGTTTCTGCTGGGCTGCCTTCATCACCTCGGCAATCGTGACCGGCTCGCCGCCGCGACGTTTGCTCTCGTCGGCCGCCTCCATAAAGGCGTACATCTCGATCGTTTCCTGCGGATCGATCGGTGGCTTGCCGCTGCGGAAGAACTTGGCGATCTCCACAACCAACGGCCGGTAGCCTTGGTAGTCGCCGATCTGCTGGATGGCTTTGTCGGTGAAGGCCGTTCCGCCGTAGCCGCGTTTGCCGGTTCGCAGGCCACGGAACGTGCCGATGCGACCGTCGGACCACTTGCCGACGACCAGTTCAAAATCGTCGGTGCTGGTCCGGGTTACGCTCTCGCAGCCGGCCTTCATGCACGTGAACAACGTCTCCACGCCGTGGATGCCGTACCAAACCAGATCCGTGTGCGAAGGTTCCAGCGCACAGGGGCTGTACGCGTCGCAGCCCAGCACCTGGCCGTGTTTGCCGCTGCGGATCGCTTGGGCTCCGTCGGTGTAGCGTAGCGAGGAACTGGAGAAGATCGGCACGTCGTGTTTGTCGGCCAAGCGGTAGATCGCCAGGGTGTCGACCAGATCGGCGGCCACGGGCTTGTCGATAAACATCGTCTTGCCGGCGGCGATCACCTGAGCGGCTTGCTCGCGGTGCAGCGTCCCGTCGTTGGTTTCCAGCAGCACACAATCGACTCGTTCCAGCAAGGCGTCGATCGAGTCGACGATTTCGATGCCCATCTCCGACATCTGTTCGGTGTACTTAGGGATCCGGCTGGCGCTGGATTCGATTTTCGAGCTGCCGTAGGGATAGGCCGCCACGACGCGGCAATTCAGCATTTCCGGGTCGGCGGGGTCGGCGTTAAAGGTTTTGGCAAAGGCCGGAGCGTGGGACGTGTCCAGGCCGATGATGCCGATTTTCAAGGTGTCGGCATCGGCCGCAGAGGTCGAACCGGCCAGCACCGCGGCAACGACCGCGGCGGCAAACAGATGCAGGGAGAGGAAGGTGCGCATGGAAGGATGAAGCTTGTCGTTTGGGGAGGAAGAACTTGAGGTGTCAATCAGCACCCGCGCCGCGTCTGGAGCCCGAAGCGGCGCGGGGAAACGAAATCATTGCCGGGGGAATCAGACCTGCGGTTCCCAGCCCGGTTCGTACTGGCGGGTCCACAATTCGGCCGCGGCCGGGTTGTCCTGGATGTGGCCGTTGGAGGGATCGGTCTGCAGGACGCTGTCGGTGCGGTAGGCGATGTTGCCCAGGTGACACAGCAGCGTGCTGCGATGCGATTCGACGATGTTCGAATTGGAGGCTCGCGAGGTGCGGATCGCGTCCAGGAAGTCGGCCAAGTGATCGCGGTCGCCGCCCGCGCCGCTGTTCTCGGCCACGACTTTTTCCTGTTGGTCGAACTGGGTGTAGCCCGAGCCGCGAATCACGAGCGAACCCTTGGTGCCGTGGAAGCTGATCCCGAAGCGCGAATCGTGCGGGCCGAGCGTCGACCAACTGAGGCCTTCCCAGGTGATGGTTTTGCCTTCGTCAAAGTCGTAGGTGACCATCATCGTGTCGGGGGTTTCTTGGTCGTCATCATGACGGTACTTGCCGCCGCCGGCGGTGACCCGCGTCGGGAAGGCGACGTCCAGACCCCAGCGGGCGACGTCCAGGGCGTGGATGCCGTTATTGCCCAGTTCGCCGTTGCCCCAGTGCCAATGCCAGTGCCAGTTGTAGTGCACGACGTTGTCTTTGTAGGGCATGTGCGGCGCAGGCCCCTGCCAGGATTGCCAGTCCAACCACTGCGGCGGCTCGGTGATCTTACCGGTACCGATCGAAGGACGGCGATTGTTGTACCAGGTACGAGAATACAGGACTTCGCCGATGTCGCCTTCGTGAATCTTTTGAACCGCTTCCTGCAGCGCGGGCCAGCTGCGGCGTTGGTTGCCCATCTGGACGACCCGCTTGTGCTTCTTCGCGGCGGCTTCCGCCCACTCGCCTTCCTGAGCGGTGTGGCTGCAGGGTTTTTCGACGTACACGTGTTTGCCGGCATCGCAGCCGATAATGGTGGCCGGAGCGTGCCAGTGGTTCGGCGTGGCGACGACCAAGGCGTCGATCGACGAATCGTCCAGGATGCGGCGGAAATCGCCAACCGTCTCCGGTTTGGCGTGTCCTCCCTTTTCCAGTTCGGCGGCCGCTCGGTCCGCGGCTCGCGAATCGACGTCACAGACGTAAGCCACGCGAGCCCCGCTGTCGGCCGCAAACCCCTTGGCCAGCGCTCGGCCGCGGCCGTTTACCCCCATGATGCCCACCGTGACGACGTCGGCAGCGTCGCTCGAGCCGGTCTCCTGAGCTTGGCTGCGAGCTTGCATGGCGACGGTCGCGGCCGCCACCGTCGCACCGGCTTTGAGAAATAATCGACGGTCACGGGCGTGTTGCGAGGCGGGGTCAGAATGCATAGGGAGGACTCCAAAAAGGAAGGGAAGGTGTAGCCTAATCTACACCGGACGGGATGGAACGCTCATCATACACAACCTGCGGTGCCGAAGGGAAATCCCTCCTGCTCGGCGGCCTCGAAAAGCGGGGGGCGTGCGGAGTCCTGCCCCCCCTTTCTCTTTAAGCACGTCGGCATGAATCTTTCGGTGAAACCCCGCGACAACACCCTCCCGCGCAGCGGGAGGGTCGGGCTTTTAGGCCCGGGGAGGGCCCTACGAAAACCCTCTCCGGGCCTAAGAGCCCGACTCTCCCAGAGGGAGAGTAAAGCCGAATCAAATGTTGCGACGTGCTTATTTGGACATCACGCCGCTGCCTTTCAGCCGCCACAGAAAGAACAGAGTGCCGGCAGCCATCATTACCGAACACAGCAGGAAGATCCGCTGGGGCGAGTCGCCGAAGGGAGCTCGCACGGCGTAGTAGACCACCGCCGAGACGGTCATGAACGCAAACGACACGGCGTTGGCTGTGCCCAGGAAACGACCACGCTCCCCGTCGGGCGACAGTTTCTGCAGCAGGGCCTGTAGCGGAATGATGTAAAAGCCGGCAAAGAATCCGGCGCCAAAAATGAACAGGGACACGTTGCTGAGGGCGACCTCCAGCACCGAAGCTTCGCGCTTGGGCACCGCGATCACGCCTGACAGCGCGGCCGGTTTGCCATCGACTTGCACCTGCGGCCCAGCGGCCCCTTCCGCGGCGGCGGCCGCCGCCGGCGTCTCGCCCGCCGCTCGGGGGACGCCGTAGAGTTTCGGTTCGACGAAGCCCAACAGAGCGAAGAACACCACCAATCCGGCCGCGCCCAGGGGAATTAATCGCACTTCGATGCGGTGCCCGGAAACCAAACCGGCAAAGGCACAGCCGACGCCGACCGCGACGCCCAGCACGCCCATCAGGATGCCTGTCGAACCGCGGTCGATGTTCAGCACGGTGCTGTATTCGGGCAGAATAAAAAACGCCAATCCGGCCAGTAGATAAAAGTATCCCCAGGCCATCATCACCATCAACATCCGCGTCTGCGCCATCTCCTTGATGGCCGTGATGTAGATCGTAAACGGGTTGTAGTCGTACTCTAGATCGCGGTCGCCCGGTTCCAGACGGTCCAGGAACAATACGGCCAGCAACCCGGCCGCGGCGATCAGGACCATCGCCGCACAGGGCAACCACAGCAGACCGGGGGTCGTCGAGCCGTCGGCCGCCGGCAGAGGATTGTAGGCGTCGCTGATGTAACCGGCGGCCAGGGTGCCGGAGATCACGGCGATGTTGGTCATCATGTTGATTGTGCCGTTGGCGCGGCTGAGGTCTTCATCCTTGACCAGTTCGGGGATCATCCCGTACTTGGCCGGTCCAAAGAACGCGCTCTGACAGGTCAGCGCGATCAGGGCCCCGAGGGTCAACCAGAGGTTGCCGCTCCAGAAGCCGATCCCGGCAGCCAACGCGATCGGAATCTCCAGCGTCTTAACGGCAATGCTGACCGAGCGTTTGGAGAAGCGGTCGGCCAGTTGTCCGGCGTAACCCGACAGCAAGATAAAGGGCAAGGTAAAGCACAGGCCCACGATCGCCTGGCCGCCTTTGCCCAGTTGATCGGCCCAGACCCCGCCGGTGATGACCATGTAGGTCAGGACGAACTTGAGGATATTGTCGTTGGCCGCGCCGAAGAACTGCGTCACCAAGAGGCTTGCAAAGCCACGTTTCAGGATTCTGCTTTTCACTGCGCGAGGTTCCGCCTGATAGGGATGATGCGTCAATCGCCGCGATACTTGCGGATCGCTTCGGCCAGCGGGTACTCGGTGACATCGCGGTCGCCGCCGGTCGCCGCGATCTCCAGCAAGCGGACGAACCCGCGGGTCACCAAGGC
Source organism: Roseimaritima sediminicola (assembly GCF_009618275.1). Lineage (GTDB taxonomy): Bacteria > Planctomycetota > Planctomycetia > Pirellulales > Pirellulaceae > Roseimaritima > Roseimaritima sediminicola. The sequence goes on along the minus strand of NZ_WIAD01000029.1, from coordinate 21,109 downwards.
TTCTCGGTCCGCCACGTACTGGGCGTCCAACTGTCGACGATCAAACGGACCGTCGACGTTGACGGGTTCAAAATCCGGATGCCGGATGAACTGGGCCAGCACGGGATTGCAGCGGAGGTGGCGTTCGGGTGAGGTGTGCAGGACCTCGGGGTCCAGTTCCCCGATCACATAGCGGAGGTACAGGTCGCTGTCGGCAATCCCGCTGACGTCCAGGCCGCAGACCTCGCACAGATACCCCTGTTCGCAACGCACCGCGTGTCGGCCTCCCCGATCTGCTGTCAGGCTCTGTGTTGCAGAGCCCGGTTTACATGTCCAGAACGTCAAACATCGAATACAGGCCCGGCGGTTTACCGTCGAGCCACTTGGCCGCCGCGAGCGCTCCGGCGGCGTAGCAATCGCGATTGGAGGCGGCGACCTTCAGTTCGATGGTTTCGCCCAACATCCCAAAGACGATCGTATGCTCGCCGGGATTGTCGCCGGTGCGTACCGCGTGGTAACCGATCTCGTTGCGGCCGCGTGCGCCGGTCTTGCCTTCGCGGCCGTGCACGTGTTCGATCCCGCGGCTCTGGTCATCGGTGGCGAACGCCTGTTCGATCAACTGGCCGAATTTCAATGCGGTTCCGCTCGGGGCGTCTTCTTTGAAGCGGTGGTGCCGTTCGATGATCTCCACGTCCAAGCCGCCGGCGATGTCCTTCAGGGCCGCGGTGGTTTGCTGGGCCATTTTCATCGTCAGGTTCACGGCCAGCGACATGCTGGGCGCCCAGACGATCGCGATCCGCTCGCTGGCTTCGCGCAGCCGTCGATGGTGCTGGTCGCTCAGTCCGGTCGTCGCCATCACCAACGCGGCGCCGGCCTGCAGCGATTGTTCGACCACCCCTTCGACGGCTTCGGGCAAGGAGAAATCGATCACCACATCGATCGCCTCGGGCCACGGACTCGAGACCGGGACGCCTTTCTCGCCACAGCCGGCCAGCGTGCCGGCGTCCTGACCGATGCAGCGATGTTCGGGTTGTTCGATGGCGGCCACCAAACGAAAAGCGGGGTCATCGGCGGCCAAAGCGACCACGCGGCGTCCCATTCGACCGGCAGCACCGTGAACGGCAAGTCGCATCATGGGAATGGATCAACCTAAGTGGAAGGAAAACGATCTGGAGGATAATCAGCCGTGTGGGCACTAGCCCAATGCCACTTCCTTTGTAGCGGCACGGCGCGAGCCGTCCGGTTTTGCGGTGCGAATCTTCACACACCGGGCGGCTTGCGCCGCTCCGCTAACGCTTCAATCGCAAGCGATGGTGAAAGTAGATGGCATTGGGCGCTAACCCCCGGTTCAGCGTGACAACCGTGGCGAACGCCAAAACGGTTGATAAACCGGAAGCCTCCCGCCTACCTGCTCCCATCGGCTTCTTCTGTGGCCAGCGCAGTGTAGCGAACCAGGCCTCGGTTTGTCAGGTACGGGTTGACCGGGCCTGCCCTACCCTGCCCGATGGCCTCTGCGTAGCTGGAGCCCCCAGGGATGCAACCGCTACGCAGAAATGGGGCGAATTCGCCTAAATGGCTCACTAAAAAGACCGACCCGTATCAGCTGCGGGGGTGGAACTGTTGGTGCACACGTTTCAGCCGCGAATGGTCGACGTGGGTGTAGATCTGTGTGGTCTGGATGCTGGCGTGGCCGAGCATCTCCTGCACCTGCCGCAGGTCCGCTCCGCCGGCCAACAGATGGGTGGCAAAACTATGTCGCAAGCTGTGCGGGCTGATCTCGCTGCGAATGTCGGCGACCACGGCGTAGCGTTTGACCAAGCGCCACAGCTGGATGCGTTCCAGAGGCCGGCCGGTACGCGACAGAAACAGGGCCTCGGTCGGTCGGGGGCCGCGCTGGAGCAACCGCGGACGCAGCTCCCTCAGGTAACGCTCGATCGCTTCGATCGCCCGCCCGCCGATCGGGACGATGCGTTGCTTGCCGCCTTTGCCCTCGCAGCGGAGGTGGCGTTCGGGCAGGGCCAGGTCGCTCAGCCGCAGCCCACACGTCTCGCTGGCTCGGCACCCGCTGGCATACAGGACCTCCAGCATCGCGCGGTCGCGCTGCCAGAACGGTTCGCGGCGGCTGGGTGCGGACAGGAAGCGTTCGACCTGTTGCGGTGAGAGCACCTTGGGCATCCGCTGCCAGGCTTTCTGGGCCACCAACAATTCCGCCGGGTTGTCGGTTACCGTGCCTTCCAGCTGGAGGTATTTAAAGAACGTGCGGACGGCCACGATGTTGCGGGCGATGCTGGCCGGCGCCAAACCTGCGTCGTGCAGCGTGGCGACGAACTGCGACAGGTCGTTGATCTTCAGCTGGCCCACGCGCCGCGAGCCCAACCACTGGGTGAACTTCGTCAAGTCGCGCCGGTAGGCGGCGACCGTGTTCTCGGCCAAGTGGCATTCGCCGCGCAGGTAAGCGATGAAGTCGTCACACAACGACAGCGTATTGGCGGCCGAAGCCTTGGTAGCGCTAGGGCCTTTGTCGCGCAGACGCTGGAGTTTGGTTTGTCGCATGCAAGGTCCCGGGCTGGTTCGCGGGCAACGGCTGGTTCGCGGGCAACGGCTGGTTCGCTGGCAACGGATGGTTCGCTGGCAACGGCTGGTTCGCGGGCAACTGGCAAGTTCGATGGCACAGACAGCCACTGCCGATTATCTTGTGCATCGGCCGGCGGCCGCCGGCGACGTGTTTCCGGCCGGTCGAATACAGGTAACAACAGTCGCAATCAATCTGCGGGACGAATGATGAATATCCTTGTTGTGGGCGGTGCGGGTTATGTGGGGTCGCACTGCGCGCGGCTGCTGCGCGGGCAGGGGCACGAGGTGTACGTCTACGACAACCTGTCCCGGGGGCACCGCGAGGCCGTACCGGACGACCGGCTGATCGTCGGCGAGGCGGCCGACCGAGCGTTATTGGTGCAGACGATGCGCGCGCACCAGATCGAGGCGGTGATGCACTTTGCCGCCTTTGCGTTGGTGAACGAATCGGTCAACGATCCGGCGCTGTATTATCGCAACAACGTGATCGCCGCCCTGGAGTTGCTCGACGCGATGCGTGAGGCCGGTGTCTCGAAGCTGGTCTTCAGCAGTACGACGGCCACCTACGGCGAGCCGGACACCATTCCGATTCCCGAAACCACGCCGCAGCAGCCGATCAATCCGTACGGCTTTACGAAACTGGTCTTCGAACAAGCGTTGGCCGATTACGCGGCCGCTTACGGCCTCGGCTACGCCGCCCTGCGGTACTTCAACGCCGCCGGAGCGAGTCCCGAGGGCGGCATCGGCGAAGACCATGATCCGGAATCGCATCTGATCCCGATCGTCCTGCAGGTGGCGCTGGGACAGCGGGAATCGATCACGGTCTTTGGCGACGACTACCCCACGCCCGATGGAACGTGCATTCGCGACTACGTGCACGTCGACGATCTGGGCAGCGCCCATCTGGCGGCGCTGGAGCGGCTGGAGCCGGGCAAGGGGATCTGTGTGAATCTCGGCACCGGCAATGGGTACAGCGTGCGGCAGGTGATCGAGGCTTGCCGCGAGGTCACCGGGCATCCGATTCCCGACGTCATGGGCCCGCGCCGCGCTGGCGACCCGCCCGAGTTGGTCGCTGACGCTTCTCTGGCCAAGCAGCTACTGGGCTGGACCCCGCGCTACACCGACGTCCGCTCGATCGTGGAAACCGCCTGGAACTGGCATCGAAACCACCCGCGGGGGTTCGCGGGGGGCTTTTGAGATCTAAGATTTCCCAGTACATGAGGGGGGCATTTTGCGTTTCTTTTTGGGGCGCGGTTTACAATGGTGGTTTCCGCGCTTCGGCGTGTTTGGTTGATCGTCCCCTGCCCTTTCTGTGCGAGCCCCCATGTTGCGTTTCCAGCGACTGTGTTGTTTGGTCCTCTTGATCTTTGGCGGTGGACCGGTGGTCTATGCCGAGTTGACGCCGCAGCAGCGGCTGGCGGTCAAACGTGTCGAGGACGCGGTCGCCCAGGCGGGACGCAGTTACCAAGCAGGCCAGTACGAGCAGTGCGGCCAGCAGATCCGCGAAGCGATCCAGCGGATTGGCACCGCCATGGAGATTGCGGACCGGGAGGTGTACGAGAAGCTCGCGCCCAGCTTTGGCCGCATCATTCGGGCCTCGGCCCTGCTGGAGCTGGAGGGCGTGCGGGTGCCGCCGTTTAAGCGTCCCGCGATGCCGACGCCCAAGTCGCAAACCCCGGCCACCGAGACAAGCGGCGACGACGAACCGGCCGAGCAGCCGATGACGCCGGACGGCGACTCCGGCGACGGAGTCAGCTTCGCCAGCGATGTCGCTCCGATCTTGGTCCAGCAGTGCGGTCGATGCCATATCAATGATGCCAAGGGGCGTTTCTCGTTGGCGTCGTTTGCCGAATTGATGCGGGGGCCGCCCGAGGGCGTCGTGGTCTTTGCCGGCGATACGGTCGGCAGCCGGTTGATCGAAACCATCGAAACCGGCGACATGCCGCGCGGCGGTACGATGCCGCCCGACCAGTTCCAGGTGCTGAAGGACTGGATCAAACAGGGGGCCAAATTCGACGGCCCCTCGCCGCAGGCTCCGCTGACGTCCTATGCCCGTGGCGGTACCGAGGACGCACCGGCACGGCCCAGTCCGCAACTGCAAACCCAACGCGCAACCGGCGAGGAGACCGTCAGCTTTGCCCTCGACGTCGCTCCGCTGTTGGTCGCCAATTGCAACGGCTGTCACATCGATGCGATGCAGGTGCGCGGCGGGTTGCGGATGGACACGTTCGCCCAGTTGCTGCGCGGTGGCGACAGCGACGCGATCATCCAGCCCGGCAATGGCGACGAGAGTTTGTTGGTGCAGAAGCTGCGCGGCCAAGCCGGCGACATCATGCCCGCCGGTGGACGGCCGCCCCTGGCGGATGAGGAAATCCAATTGATCAGTACCTGGATCGATGAAGGCGCAAAACTGGACGGCAACAGCGAGGACCAACCGCTGCGGACGATGGCCGGACTGGCTTGGGCGCGCAGTGCCACGCACGAAGAACTCGCCGAGCGCCGCAAGGAGCTGGCCGCCGACAATTGGAAACTGGGGGCTACGCCGGCCGCCCGGAAAAATACCGTTACCGCCGAAAGCGATCACTTCTTTGTGGTCGGCAACACCAGTCCGCAGACGCTGGACATCGTCCTGGAGAGCGCCCAGCAGGCGCTCGACAAGGTGCGGACAATCCTGCCGGCCCGCTCCGACGCCCCGCTCTTCAAAGGCCGGGTGACGTTGTTCGTACTGCCGCGACGCTACGATTACTCGGAGTTCGCCAAGATGGTCGAGCGGCGCTCGATCCCATCGGCTTGGCAGGAGCACTGGCGCTACGACGGTATCGATGCCTACGCCGCCGTGGTGGTGACGACCCAGGACACCGAGGCGGAACTGGAGGCGAGGCTTCTGGCGCCGTTGACCAGTTTGGCGATCGTCATGCAAGGCCAAGCCGTACCGCGGTGGTTTGCCGAGGGAATTGGACGGGCCGCGGCGGCCAAGCTGGGCGACGGCGATAACCCGCAAGTCGAGGCGTGGCGAGAGCGATTGCCCGAGGCGGTTGCGGCCATGGACAAACCCGATGCGTTTCTCAAAGGCCGATTGACGCCCGAGGACGCCGACCTGGTCGCCTTTGGAATCGGCACTCAGATGCTCGGACGCACCAGCCGGCGGCAGTTCGATCAACTGATGCGAGCCCTGCTGGGGGATGCCTCGTTTGAAGAAGCGTTCGAGCGGGCGTTCCGCGGAGCGCCCCAGGGCTACGTCGATGCCTGGCTACAGTATCAAGGCAACGCAGGCAGCCGCCGACGACGTTAGTGGCATAGGCTTCCAGCCTGTGAAAAGTAGCACGGCTGTCCCAGCCGTGAACCCACACACGTCCCGGCGGGAACAAGACAGTAGGATGCCCCGCCGTATAATCCGTCCCGCTTCGACGCCATTGCCATGACGCCCGCCGACCCCGAGACGCCCGCAGCCCCCGAGACGCCCGCCGACCCCGAGCGACTTCGCCTGCAGCGACGCTTCGTGCGTCAGCTGCGCCGTGGCGAGAAACACTTGGTGGCCCAGTGCCATCGGCTGGGGCCCTGGGTCACGGAAGCCGGACGCAGCACATGGCAGGTCGATTGGGACCGTGACCTTTACCAAGCCCTGGTGAGATCCATCGCCTACCAGCAGCTGCACGCCAACGCGGCTCGGGCCATTCTCCAGCGATTTGAGGACAGTTTTCGCGGCAACCACTTTCCCACCCCGCATCAGGTTCGCCGAGCCAGCGAAGAAAAACTTCGCGCGGTCGGGTTCTCGGCTACGAAAGCCGCCGCCGTGGGCGGGATTGCTCGTGCGGCCGCTCGCGGCGAGTTGCCGACCCGCGAACAAGCAGCCGAGATGAGCGACGAGGCGTTGATCGAGCAACTGATTCGGCTTCGCGGCGTCGGTCGCTGGACCGTGGAGATGCTGTTGATCTTCACCCTCGGCCGGATGGACGTCATGCCGGTCGACGACTTCGGCGTCAAAAGCGGCTTGGCGGCCCTCCATGATCTGCCCAAGCTGCCGGCCCGCCGCCAGTTCGCGGAGCTGACCGATCACTGGCAGCCCTACCGTTCCCTGGGCGCTTGGTACCTGTGGCGTCTGGCCGATACGAGAAAAGCAAAGTAGCTCGGCTGTCCCAGCCGAGACGTGTGTGGGTTCACGGCTGGGACAGCCGTGCCACTTTTCACAGGCTGGAAGCCTATGCCACTACTTTTGCTTGAAGCGGATGTCCTTGAACTCCACCCACATCGGTTTGCCGGCGTGCAGCTGCAGGGCGAGTTTGCCGTCGCGGAGGGCCAGTTCCGGATGGTTGTCGGTGAAGTCCAGCGTTAGGCGACCGTTCATGTAGTGACGGATGTGGTTGCCCTCGGCGATGATCACCACATCGTTCCAATCGTCCAGGCGAAACAGTTCGGCGAAGGCTTCTTCGTCGATCAGTTTCTCGTCGGCCACGTGTTTGCCATCTTCGTCCCAGGTGGCCCGTTCGCCGACCAGGCAGATGCGACCGCGGCGACCGCCTTCGTCGTAGATGAAACCGGAGACGTTGGGCAGGTTTTCTTCGTTGCGGATCTCGTGCTGGTAGCCGCGAACGACCCAGGGGTTGCGAGGTTTGCCTTCGGTGATGTGCCGCGAGCGGTACTGGATGCCGGAGTTGTTGGTGGCGTTGCAGCGGAAGGACAGACGCAATTCAAAATCCTTGGTGTTGCCACCCTGCCAGATCAGGAACGTATTCCCATTGGTGGATTCTTCTTTGGTCGTTTCGCCGTGGATCACACCGTCCTTGACGCTCCACAGCCGCGGATCGCCGTCCCATCCGCTGAGGTCTTTGCCGTTGAACAGAGACGTCATGTTCTCCGGTTCCGGGGGGGCCTTGTGGCCGTCTTCGCCCTGGGCACGGCCCGTCAGACCGAGAACGGCGACGCCGGCACACAACACAATTCGAACGCTGGAGGGGAAAGTTGGGGTCGTCACTGAGAGCTCCGAGGTGAGGAATGGTAAAGGAAGGAGATTAAACTTCGACGCGGACCGTAGTCCCGGCGCCGGGGGTCGAATCGATACTGGCCCGCCCGCCTACCGCTTCGGCGCGGGCGCGGATATTGCGCAGGCCGAATCGATTCGGGTCGACCGCGTTGGAATCAAAGCCGCGGCCGTCGTCCACGATGTCCAGCACCGCGTGCTCCGCACCGTCGCCTCGGCAGGTCACTTCGATCCGGCGTGGCGCCGCGTGGCGGAGGGCGTTGCGGATCGCTTCTTGCGCAATCCGGTACAGAGCCAACGCCACCGGTCCAGGAACCGACGCCGTGGCCGGCTCCAATTGTAATTCAATCTCCACCCCGTGCGGCGGCAAACCTCGCTGCAGGTAATGCTCGAGCGCCTGATGCCAACTGGATTGCTCCAGTTCGGGCGGGTGCGTTTCAACGATCAAACGCCGAGCTTCGGCCGACGCCTGCTGGAGATAGTCGACCAGCCGCGCCAACGGTTCTTGCTGGTCTTGCCGGTCTGGGGCAGACGACGCAGCGGCCGTGTCCCGCACCTGTTCGGCCTGCAGACGGGCGGCGAACAGCAGCGGCATCAGCACATCGTGCAGCTCGTGCGAAAACCGTTGTTGCTGCTCTTCGAGCAGACGTTCGACGGCCGGCGACCGCTCGCAAGAAGGCTCAACCGAACCAACCTTTTTTGTCGAAGCTGGCGATGGCTTTCTCTTCGCTGTCATAGATGTCGAACAACTTGTTCAGCTTGGTGATCTTGAAGACTTCCATGACGTTGGGCGAAACATCCGAGAACTTCAGGGTGATCCCTTGGGCTTTGCAGGTCTTGTTCAACATCACCAGTTTGGTGATCATCGCCGAAGACATGAAGGACACCCCACGGAAGTTCAATACCAGGCGTTTGTGGGTCGCCTGAGGGACGGTTTCCTGCAATTCGCGGCCAACCTGCTCGATGCGTTGGCTATCTAAAATCTTCCCGTCGGTGAAATACACCACAACAACTTCTTCTTTGGTCTCAACGGTGATCGCCGACATGGGCCGTCTCGTCAATTGAAGTGCACTGCAAGGCGGGGCCTGCATTCGGATCTATTCGAATCAAACGATTCAATTCGTTTGTCCCAGGATAGCAGCCGACACCCCACGCGGCAATTCTGGGCCGCCCTAGAACGGGCGGGGGTTACAGATCCAGATCGTTCAGGTCCTGGACCAACGCATCGAGCGAATCATCGCTGGCGCTGGCCGAGCCGGGCCGGGACGGTGGGGCGACCTCAGCCGCGGCGGGGCGGGCTTCCGGCCGGCGGCGAGCCGCGGGTTGCGAGTCGCTGCCGGTGGTGGCCGAACCGGTTGCGGCCGCACGCTGCGGCGGGGCCAGCTGCAGCGGAATGGTGACCGTCTGCTGCTCGGCCAGGATCTGCTCGAGGGCTCGCAGCAGCGCGTCGCCGGTTCCGGCCGCGGACCAGTCCAGGCAAAAAATCTTGCGGCCCGTTCCGGGGTCGGCCTGCGGATCCAGACGATGGGCGGCTCGGCGACCGGAGATGCCCAGCGAGGTCAGGACGTCGATGGCTTGTTCTGGCGGCAGCGCGGACACCAGGGCAAAGTCTCGCTCCTGGGATTCCAGCACCAGGCGGTCGGTGTCCGAGAGGGTGTCGCGTCCCAGCGGCCCGATCAGGCTGACGTCCAGACCGGCGACGCCCAACAGCCCCATCACCGTTTCGGTCTGGCGCTGTTGCTGACGGCTGGAACCGTCGGGGCTTTGGCTGAGGAGGACGGGCAGGCGGACAGCCATGGTGAAAAATCCAAGAACGACGGGGAACAGCGTTTCTGACGGATCCTGCCGCTATCGCGTGGCGGTTCGCGCTATCGCGTGGCGGTTCGCGCTATCGCGCGGCGGTTCGGCGATGGTGTTCGAAATCGTCGTACATGTCAAACCACAGATTGCGCAGATTGCGCTGCCCACGCTGCCAGTGGGCTTCGAAGCAAGCCATCATCGCCGGCCGTACGTCGCCGTAATCGGCCAGCAGGCGGAGGGTCAGTCGTCGCGCCAGGTGGTAGTCGATTTCCGCTCGCCAAAGCGTCGACAGTGGGGGTTGGTCGCGGTGCGCGGTAACCAGCAGGCGGCCGTGACGCAGCCGCACCCAGTGGACGATGCCGCGACGCAGCGGCGCGGGCAGTTGTTCAAAGCCGTCGATGATCGTCAGCGAATCGTCGCGGCAGCGGAGGATGTGTCCCAGCAGGCTCAGCGGGACGCGGCGGCCGGCTTGCAGCCGCCACAGATGCACCTGGGCGTAGCGCTCGCGCAGTTCCACCAGCAGGGTCTGCAGGAGGGTGGATTTGCCGTTGCCGTGCGGGCCCACGATCGCCGCCTGGTGGAGCTGGTCGAACCGCTCGCACAGGCCGCGGATATCGCTGGGGTTGTCGGCGGCAAAGCGAAGTGCGCCGGGCCTCGTGAACCGTGTGGCGAAGGGGTTGGACCGCCGCCAACGCGGTGCGGTGCGATCCGGACGCGGTCCCCGCTGGTGTCGCGGGGGCCGGGAGGTGCGTTCAATCGATAGCATGGGTGGCCGTCAGCAGAAAAGGATGCTGGGCCACGATTTCGTCGCCGCCTTGCAGGAATAAACGCAGCCGCACGCACCAGCAAATCCGTAGTAGCTGGCCTTCGTAACTGTGCGGGCTGTAGGGGAGTTCGGCTTCCAGAATCTGAGGCTCGGACAACTCCATGGCCGCCAGTTCCGCCATGCCGTAGCGGCGGAAAGCGTGCACCTTGAAGTCCTCTTCGCCCTTGCCCTCGGTGTACCACATCACCGACGTCTCGAGCGACTGGATGATCGAGGCGTCCCAGGCCTCTTCGCCCGTGGCCGCCGAACGGCTGGCCGGCGGGTGGATGCACCACCGCACCGACAGCGTGTCGCCGCCGCTGTAACGCTGGTCCTCCCGGCAGAACATCAAGCTTACCGCGGGTTCCGTTTCGGGAGCGGTGCTGCTGGCTGAACGACGACGGGAAAACTTTGGCAAAACGATGGCCACGGTCGGGCTTCTCCACTAACGATGACCTTCCAATGAACCGCATTATGAGGGCTGCGGAAGGAATGCATCGCGCCGGACGGGATCTGGAGCTGGAATTCTTGTTCCCAAGGCCGCCCCAGGTCAATGGTTACATTGTATTGTTCTTGAATTATTTCCGAAAGAATCCGATGCCGGTCAACCCGAATATCGGTTCCCTGCCGAAAAGTCGACTCTTCTTCGCAAATCAACTCAACCCGCAATCTCCGCAGCGTCATCCGGCCCAGCTGAATCACGTGGGCGCGGTAGCTGCCGCCGGGCTGCAGCGGATGCTCGTCGATTTCCACGATCGTCGCGCCCACGCCCGAGGCCTCGCGGAGGCAACGCACATAGTACCGCAGGACCCAGACGCCGATTCCGGCCAGTGGGAACAGCAGCGCGGTCAGGACCCACCGCGGGGAATCCGACCAGAAACCGGCGATCACCGCCGCCAACAACACCAACCACACGGTGTTCCACATCAAGGCCAGAGCCGTGGCGGCGGCCAGGCGTTTGCCGGGCCAGGATGTGGCCGGCAGCCGATAGGTCAGCCGTGTGCCGGGGCTGTCGGTCAGGTTCACGCCCCGCGGCACCGCGGGAAACTCGCGGGCCGCCCGGCCCATCAGTTCCAGTTCTTCGGCTCGGCCCGCCATCACATTGCGGCGTTCGCGGCTGGAGCCGATCTGCAAAACGCCCCACAGCAAACTCGTGCCGGCCATCAGGATCATGCCCGCGGCCAACGCAACCAGGGTCCAGAAGCCCAGTCCGGTGGCCAGCGGGGGCCAGGGACCGGCAACAAAACGCTGGGCCAGCGTGAGGGCCAAGATGAATACGCCGGCCAAGAACAATGCCGCAAAGAAGGCGGCTTCACCGACCGTGCCGACCAACGCGCGGCCCACCTGACGGCTGCCGCGTTTCTTGCTCCAAGGTTTGGGAAATCGCACGGGGTTGGTTTAGGGTTGGCCTACACTTCCACCGGTTTGCGGCCGGGACGAAAGAATCCCAGCGTCTCCAACGCTCCGTAAACCTCTTCCAGCGTCTTCTCGCCGAAGTTGGAAATCGAAAGCAACTTCTTGGGGGTCGCGTTCAGTAGATCGCGAACCGTAAAGATCCCTGTCTCTTCCAGACAGTTGGTCGTTCGGACCGAGAGCTTCATCTCCGCAATGCTCATCTGCAAGCGTTCGCTACGCAGTCGCATCTGCTCTTCAGCCTGACTGAGTCGAATACGGGTCATCGCAAGTTCCTCCTGTGCTTTGCAGTTACCCTGCGATCACAGCCCCAAAAGCAGCACCCCTTGCTGACACGGTGGCCGATCGCTGGCCAAGATCATAGGCGACCCGGCGGGGTTTCGCAAAGCCGGTTTCAGGGAGATCGTTTTTTGCCGCGGCCCCGGCGGCTCAGCGGCCGGTCAGTGTCGCCGCACTCGCAGGATCAGCACGATGCCGATCGCCACCAGGACCAGGTTCCCCAGCCACACGGCGTAGGGCGGCAACACGCCGTCCTTGGCTTGATCCAGCCCGAAAATGAACAACGGATAATAAACCAACAGGATGGGCAGAAAACACATTCCGAACGTGGTCCAGTAGTCGGCCGTGCGCGTGATCATGCCCAGCGGGGCGCCGACGATCACAAAGCACAGGCAACTGAATCCGCCGGCCCAGCGTCGCCAGGGCTCGGCGCGCAGACGTACCAGGCGGTAGCTGCCGCCGGCGATGCGGTTCTCCAGCGGGCGGACAGGATCGGCCGCGATGTCCTGCCAGCGGGCGGTCAGCAGCGAGAATCCGACCTGCGCGGCCAGCCGGCCGCGATCGCTTTCCACCTGTTTCTCGGTGCGAATCGCTTCGGTTCGCATCTGGTTCAGCGGCAGATGGCTGGGGCTGGTATCGGCGGGGCTGCGGGTGACGACCGCATTGTCCAGCGAGATTTCGATGACGTCCTCGCCGTCAAAACTGCCCCGCAGCGAATCGCCGCCGGTCAATTGGCTGTCCACCACGCGGAGGATCAACGCCATCCGCTCCGGGTCCAGTTCCAGTTGTCCCTGGCGAGCGGAAATCTGCGTGGGCGCCTCGTCGCGATCGCCGTACAAGGTGACGGTCAGGCCCTCGAGCGTCTTGCCCTGGACGTCGCACACCGAGATCGAAAACACGCTGTCGCGGGTGTAGGAATGCTCGGCGTTCAGCACGCGATAGGTGATCTCTTCCAGCGAATGCAGGGCCACGCGGCGCACGCCGGGCTCGCCCCAGGAGACGGCGATATCGCCCAGCCAGACCGCGGCCGGGCTTAGCAGCGCCGCAAACACAAACGCCGGTTTCATCAGCTGGACCGGCGAGATGCCCACGGCCTTAACCGTCGAGATCTCCCCGTCGGCAGCCATTTTGCCGTACACACAGCAGACCGCGAACAACGCCGTGGCCGGCAGGGCGAATTGCAGGCTGATCGGCAGCACGTACGGCAACAGCTCCAGCACGGCCATCGGGCCCATGCCTTCGCGAATCAATTGACGCGCAACTCCGATCACCAGGATCAACAACGTCAACGCAATCAGCGCCACGAGGAAGATCCGGAAGATCTCAAACAGGATGTATCGCGTCAAACGCGTGGGCATACCACAGCCGAGCCGGTCGAGCGGAAGCGGAAGGAGGGCAACAAAACGGCACGTTAGCAAGCCCCAGCGAATCGGTGCAATGGGAATCCAGTGTCGCCTTTCGCTCCGCGAAAGTAGCCGAACTCCCGTAGCTGAACTCGCCAGAGTTTGGACCGGCAAGGCTTTCTTCTTCCGCGGTACTCGTGCTCGTGCTCGTGCTCGTGCTCGTGCTCGTGCTCAGCGCAGCGGTACTCGTGCTCGTCATGTCGCGGGAAAAGAGCCGTTGACGCGACAATCAACGCGTGGGGTTCGAGTACGAGAAAGAATGTTTCACAGGCTAGAAGCCTATGCCACTGGTTCACAGGCTGGAAGCCTATGCCACTGGTTCACAGGCTGGAAGCCTATGCCACTGGTTCACAGGCTGGAAGCCTATGCCACTGGTTCACAGGCTGGAAGCCTATGCCACTCTACGGTTGCTCGAACAGCACGCAGATCGGGCTGGGCACCATGGCCATTTGACGCTGGTAGGTCAAATGCCCGCTGTCGGCGTCGACGGCGAAGACGGCTGCGGTGTGGCTGTCGCGGCCCGCGGCGATCAACCAGCGACCGCTGGGGTCCAAGGCAAAGTTGCGAGGCCAGCCGCCGCGGATCGGTTCCTGTTCAATTAATTCCAGTCGACCGCTCTGGGAATCCACCGCAAAGGCCGTGATCGAATCGTGGCCGCGGTTGGCGCTGTAGACGAACTTGCCCGAAGGATGCACGCGGATTTCCGAAGCACTGTTGAAAGCTTCGCCGGCCTTTTGAGCCTCGCTGAGCGTTTCGATGGTTTGGATCGGTTGCATGCGACCGGCCTCGGCATCGTACGCGAACACCGTGACGCTGAGGGCCAGCTCGTTCAGGACGTAAACAAAGTCTCCATCGGGATGGAACTTCATGTGCCGGGGGCCGGAGCCGGGCGGGCACTGTCCCGCGCCGTGAGCGTGCAGCTGCGGTGGGTTGGCGCCCAGGTCCAGGCGGTAGATGACCACTTGGTCCAAGCCCAGATCGGGAACAAACACGAATCGGTTGTCCGGCGATGTGCCCACCCAGTGTGCGTGAGGAGCATTCTGCCGCCGCTCGACGACTCCCGAGCCACCGCGGTGTTTGACGAGCTGGGCACGGGGTTGGATTTCGCCTTGTTCGTTCAGCGGAAACAGCGCCGTCGAACCGCCACCGTACTGAGCCGTCAACAAGACGCGGCCGCTGCGGTCGACGCTCAGGTGCGCAGCGCCGCCGTCGCCGATCGGCTGGGCATTGATCGGCGTCAGCTGGGAACCGTCGTTTTCGTCGACGCGGTAGGCCACCACCGAAGGCTCGCCTTCCCAGCTGCCGACGCTGTACAGGATCGGCAGCCGCGGGTGCAGCGTCAGGAAGCCGGGTGAGGAAATCTCCGCCGCCAGGGTCGGCTCGGCCAGTTTGCCCGATGCGGTGTCGAAGCGGGCGTGGTAGATGCCTTTGCTGAGCCCGCCGCGGGGTGTGGTCGTGCCGAACCAGACGTCCGTCACCGTGTTGCCGGGACCTTGGGAGCCGGAGTCCTGGGCGGTGACGACGCCGCCGAGCAACAGCGTGACGGCCAGGGAAGCGAACAGGAACGAGGCGGGACTGGCCATGGTGGGAAAACCTGCGGAGTTCAGAAGAATACGGATGTGCCTACAACTGTTCCAGCACGCGCCGCACGATGGCATCGATCGTTTCCCGGTCACCGCGATTGGCCGCCGTGGGGTTGCTTGATAATTGCGTGACCAGGCGTTCGATCTCGCCCTTGGCCGCATCGATGGCCGCTTGCTGCGACGGTGTGGTGGGTTGTCGTCCGGCGCCCATCTCCCAGCCTCGCGCTCGAGCGCCCTGGCGGAAGCCTTCGGGGAATTCGCCGGCACCAATCATCGTATCGAACAACGGCAGCAGTTGGTACTGCATCTGCATCGCGGCATCGATGTCGCCGCGACGGACCGCTTGATACAGGGCACGCGTCAATTCGGGGACCACGCCGCTGGTCGCGTTGGTGCCGCCATCACAGCCAGCGATCAACATCGGCACCAGGGCCGCATCCCAGCCGGTCAAGAACGTAAAGTCGTCGCGCTGGGGACGGACCGCTTGGATCATGCGCATCATGTTCGGCAAGTCGCCCGAGCTGTCCTTGATCCCGACCACGCGCGGACATTCCAGAGCCAAGCGGCGCACGGTGTCGACATCGATGGGCGAAGCGAACAGCGGGATGTTGTACAGCGTCACGTCCACCGACACGGCATCGGCGATCTCGCGGAAATACGCGTACACGCCTTCGGGGCTCAGCCGGTAATAGTAGGGAGCCACGATGGCCACCGCACGCACACCCATCTGGCCATAGGCGTGACAGGCTTCGATGGTTTCACGGGCGTTGGCTTCGGCCGCACCGGCCAGGACGGGCACGCGGCCGCGGGTTTGGTCGACCACCACCTCCACGATTCGGCGACGCTCCTGAGGCGTGAACCGCACGAATTCGCCGGTGCTGCCGTTGGGATACAAACCATCGACGCCCCGTTCGATCAACCAGTCCACGTAACCTCGCAGGCAATCCTCGTCGACTTGGCCTCGCGAATCGACGGGGGTCAGGTTGGGGGTCAGGATGCCGGTGATGCGTTGGGAAGTCATGGTGGGGAGCGGATTGGGAAACGTGGGAGGGAAGAAGTTCGCCGCCGACTGGCTCCTTCGGCGGCCGTAGCCACTGGGGATTGTCGTGTGGGCCGCCGCAAAAAAGCCAGCGGACACCTACAATGTAGTCCGCCATATCGAGATGAACCTTGTCTGCCCGTGTCGAATGCCCAGCAAAAAAACGAAAACGTCGTCGGCTCCGGATAATTCGTCCAGCCGATCCAAACGGAAACGCCATTCGCCCGCCGCGGACGAGCGGAGCCAAGCCCCGCCGTGGCAGCGCATTGTGCTGGCTGCCGCGTTCCTGCTGGCCGCCCTGTGGTGTGCGCTGTACCTGCTGGCCCCGCAGTGGCCCGCCGCGATCATGCCGGCCGATGGCGAAGGCAACGGGCCGCGGGTTCTGCTGTTGTTTGCTCCGGAGTCCATCCTCGAGGGGTGGTTCGCCGGCCCGGTCAGCGGCGCCGGCCTGCTGCAGCGGATGAAGGTCCTGGCCGTGGCCGCCGGCGTGTTGACGCTGGCCTGGGTGTGCGGCCGTTGGTTGTTGTCGGCCGCGCCGCCGTTTTCGACGCGGTCCGAATCAACGTCGTGGGGGCGACGCGCCGAAGCGCTGGCGATGGCTCTGGCCGTGGGGCTGAGCATGCATTCGCTGGTCGTCTTTGCCGTGGGCTTGGCCGGCGGGATCGGTCGCTGGTGGAGCGGTCCGCTGGTGGCCGTCGCGACCCTTGCGCTGACCGCCGTGGCAGCCGGTCTGCTGCGCCGGCGATCGGTGCCGGCCAGCGAACCGGCCAGCGAATCAGCTGCGGAAACCGCCAGCGAGACGGCGACCTCGGGGGCTGCCTTCGCCTGGGCCGATTATGTGGCCCTCTTTGCAGGCGTCGTGTTGGCCCTGGTCGTCGTCGCGCGGGCCCTGTTGCCGCCGGCGGAGTACGACGTGCGGGAGTACCATCTGCAGGCGCCCAAGGAGTGGTCCCAGCAGGGACAGATTGTTTTTCTGCCGCACAATATTTACAGCAGCATGCCCATGGCGGCGGAAATGCAGGCGTTGGCCACGATGGATTGGTGGCGCATCGCCACCAACGATTCGCCGTGGTGGTGGGGGGCGCTGTCGGGCAAAGTGGTGATCGCGGTTTACGCCCTTCTAGCGGCCGTCTTGTCGGCGTGTGCGGTGGCTCGCTTTGCCGGGCGGACGGCCGGTTTATGGACTGCAGCGCTGGCGCTGGCCATGCCGGAAATGATCGAAGGCGCCGCGCTGGGGCTGATCGACGCCGCGGTCGCTTGTTACCTGGCTGCCGGTGTCTTAATCGTGGTGATCACGCTGCAGCATCGAGACGAAAATAAAAACGTCGCGGCGGGCTGGGCCGGTTTCTTTGCCGGTTCGGCTTTGGCGTGCAAGTATCCGGCGCTGGTGTTTGTCGTCCTGCCGCTGGGGTTGGCCTGTTGGTTCTGGCAATCCGACGTGCGGGCGGCGCGGCGAGCCTCGGCGCTGTTGTGCTTTGCGTTGGTCGCCGGCATCGTCGCGGGGCCGTGGTTCCTGAAGAACTTGGTCCAGACCGGCAACCCCGTGTATCCGCTGCTGGGCGAAGTGTTTGGCGGGCGTTCATTCAGCCAGCAACAGATTCAGCAGTGGGATCGCGGCCATGCGACCGGGCCGATGTCCTGGCAAGAGCTGACGGCCGCGGCAGCACGACTGTCCTGGCAAGCCAAGGGCCAGAGCCTGTTGCTGGTTCCGTTGGCCCTGCTGGCTTTGGCGGACCGTTGGTGGCAGCGTCCGGTTCGCTGGGCGGCCGGCGGACTGCTGCTGTCGCTGCTGCTGTGGTGGTTGTTGACGCATCGCATCGCTCGCTTTCTGGTCCCCGTCCTGCCCTTGCTGTTCCTGCTGGCCGGCGCCGGCTGGCACGTGCTGCGGCAGCGCTTGGGCACGCGTGCGGCCGTCGGCATCGGCGCCTTCGGCATCGCCCTGAACGGATTGATGATCAGCGGTCCGTTGCTGGGCGACGTCCGCCTGGCCGTCGATCTGTCGGCGCTTCGCGTCGATCGCACGGCCGAGGGCCCATCGCGGGTCGGTGCCCACGTGCGGTACGTGAACCAGCGGTTGCAGCGGAGCGACCGAGTGTTGTCGGTGGGCGACGCCGCGGTGTTCGATTTCGAAGTGCCCGTCGATTACTCGACCACCTTCGACGATTCGCCCCTGACCGCGATCACGTCAACATTGCCCGAGTCGCAGTGGCACGAAGCTTTCGAGCAAGCCGGCTGGACGCACGTGCTGGTCCACTGGGGCGAGATCCAGCGGCTGCGATCCACCTACGGGTTTGATCCCCGAATCACGCCCGAGTTATTCGAGCGGCTCGAACAAGCCGGCGTCCTGACGCGGACGCAGCAAGCCATCGAAGGAGGCCCGGTGGAGCTATACGAGGTGCGGTAGGGTCTGAGATTTGAGATTTGCTGACTCTATCGGAATCCATCGCCGTTGTCGTCTTGACGGTAATGCGACCAGTTGCCGGTCGGATCAAGCGTCCAGCACTGCGCCAAGTCGAGCGTCTGAATCGCCGAATGAGCCGTGTTGAGCTGGCCCCGATCCGCCGATTGCAGGCGATGCAGTCCGTCATACCGGTACAGCCAATCATGTTCGGCCAGGACCGTGGAATCGTCGTCGGTCCGCGTGGCGACGCGGTTGGAGAAATCATCGATCGAATCGCTGCTGCCGTATCCATAAGCAACCGTGCGGCCATCGGGATAGCTGATACCGGTCGGACGAAGCGTGTTGTTGCTGCCATCGGTAAAGGATGCGCCGACCGAGGGCGTCGTCGATGTGTTGACCGCTCCGCTGTGGGTTTGAAACGTCTGTGTCACTTGACCGAACCCATTGAACTGGCGCGTGACCTGATTGATCACGCTGCCGCTGCCGACCGTAGCGTTATTGTAACAGGTTGCGGCAGAGACATTCCCGCGAACATCTTACGATTGCTCGATGCGGCGGATCTAGCCGAAGATGGCGACTTCCTCTAGTCGCCCCCCGATCATCGTCGCTTTGCTCCGGTGCAAGCTTCAGAATGCTCGTCAAAGAAGCCTGACCCGTTTGATTGCTGTGACCCGTTTGATTGCTGACCCGTTTGATTGCTGACCCGTTTGATTGCTGACCCGTTTGATTGCTCGATGAACCATTTGATTGACCTGGGTTCAATTCCTCAGTCATCAATGAGACGAAAATACCGCTTGGCTGTCCATGCTTCTCCACTGATCTTTGGGTCCACCTGGGTGTCAAAATCTATCCGAACATTTTTTTGATGCAATATATCATCCGAAATATCTTCGACTCGTATTAAATCATAGCTTTCAATGTCAATATAGAAAACGTACGAACCGAAGGTTCTATCCGATTTTACCTCAAGCACCGTGTGGTTCCGGACAGTTCGAACGCGAATGCCTTTGCCTTGCGACAAAAAGAAGAAAAGCGTCCCGGGTCCGTCTTGCCAGAATGCTAACTGAAAGACGTAGCGACCTGCGCGGCCTGTGCTGCCTGTGAGCGACGGCATGACAGCCGATCGGTCCGCCCAAACTCTCGGCTCATTCATGTATGACGCTTTCTGAACAACCTTTCCTTCGCTTCCCAGTAAAGTCATTGAATAGCCGCGGCGATATTCAAAGCGAAAACGGTCGTCCAGACCTTTCAGCATGCCGAAATTCGCGTGCTTCTGCCAACCTGCCTGCTCAGACCCAAGGCTCAAACTGGCCTCCAATTGAATTGCCTCACTTTCTTTATATCGACGTTTGCATTCACGCACGACCCGGCGAGTAAGACTGGCAAGGTCTTCGCCTCCAAAAGCACCCTTGCTGGCTGAGTCGCTGACACAGCAGGCGAAAACAATAAGGGAAACAAAATATTTCGCGACCATTGATCCAGCGACACTACTTGCGTTCATGTGGGGGAGAAGCTTCGAGAATCTCAAGGAAATCATAGAATTCTTCCAATTCTGAAGGCGTCATTTGCTCAAGCTCCGCAGGGCGTATAGGTGGAGCTATGCCCTGAGGGAACACTTGGTTGCACCTCGCAATACATTGATGGGCTTCCCTGATAGCGTTGCCTATCATCCAGTCTCGAATTAAAGTCGCCTCATTCCTGCATTGCTTGAGATCATCGGTGCAGGCATCGAGCCGTCTCTGTTGCGTCTCGCAAGCCGTCTCATCATAGCATGTCCACCACTCCTGTTCACATACTCGCATCAGATACTCGTATTCCCCTATAGCTTCCTCCACGCTGCTGTCTTGGCTCGAAAGACATCTTATGTAACATCGAATAACAGCAATTCTAGGATGTGGTTCTCTTCGCGGCGTTGGCCGTTCTGGAACGAGACGAACTAGCCCGAATGGATCGATCAGTACCAAAGGTTGGTTCACCAAATAATTAAATAGATGCATGCCATCGCCATACCCAATCGGATCTCTGGAGCAGAACCGTCCCAACTGCGCGCTGTACCAACGGTTGCGGAAGTAGTAGATCGCGGCGTCCGGAGTCCATTCTCGATTGGTGTAGGTGTAGCGGGTGTCGTACGAGCTGGTGGTCCTAACGGTGTAATCCGCTGCGAAGAAGGACAGCTGACCGTAGGGATCGTACTCGTAGCGCTCCGCGACGCTACCGCCGCTATCGACGACGGTCACGGTGTTCCAATTGGCATCCGCACAGTGGTACAGCCGCTCGTCGAGTGTTCCGTCGGCATTGGTATCCCGATCCCGAACGACCAAGTCGTCGATGTAACGCAGCCCCCACACGTGCTGCCGCTCAGGCGTCGTGCCACTGCCCAGTCGTTCCTCGACGCACTGCCAGCTGTCGGTGAAGTAAAAGTGCCGGGTGTCCGACAGCGTGCCACCGCTGTACTGCTTGGCGACAATCCGGAAGTTGCGACCGTCGAATTCGTTCTCAAGCAACGTGTTCGAGGTCGAGTTGTCGACCAGCTTGGTCATCCGGTTCCAGGCATCATAGGTAGCGGTCATCGATGCACCGCTGCCCAAATCAGGCCGGGGAATACTAGTGCTGTTCCCGTTCTTGTCGTAGGCGGGAGTGGCCCACGGCGTCCCGGAAGGGTTGTCGATGTCGGTGATCTCGTTGACGGTGTTCGCCGTCCGGTCCTGGATCAAATTCCAAGTCCCATTCCCGTTGTCGTCTTGGCGATAGTGCGACCAGTTGCCGGTCGGATCAAGCGTCCAGCACTGCGCCAAGTCGAGCGTCTGAATCGCCGAATGAGCCGTGTTGAGCTGGCCCCGATCCGCCGATTGCAG
>NZ_WIAD01000028.1 GCF_009618275.1 Roseimaritima sediminicola | reverse complement strand
TTCTATCGCTCCGAGCCAACCATAAATTCCGCCGGAGTCAGCAAATCTCGAATCTCAAATCGAGTACGACACCAACCACCAACCACCAACCACCAACCACCAACCACCAACCACCAACCACCAACCACGCTACGCCGGTTCGGCGTCTTGGACGCGGCGAACGATCTGCAGGACGGCCTCGAGCACCTCTTCGGGCTGCATCCCGTCGGTGTTCAGGACCACGGCGTCGGCGGCCGGCCGCAAGCGTCCCACCTCGCGGAGCCGGTCTTCCAGATCGCGGCGGTTCTGGTCGGCTAGGATCTCCTCGACGCTGAGCACTTTACCGGCAGCGGCCAATTGTTGTTGGCGACGCTGGGCGCGGACTTCTGGCGAAGCGGTCAAGAAGATTTTGCACTGGGCATCGGGAAAGACCTCGGAGCCCTGATCGCGGCCTTCGGTCACGATGTTTTTGCCGCGGGCGGCTTCGCGCTGCTGGACGTTCAGGTGCGCTCGCACGCCCGGATGATCGGCGGCGTAGCGGATATGACGCGTGACCTCGGGGGTGCGAATCGCTTCGCTGACGTCTTCGCCATTGAGCAGCACGCGGGCGCCATCCAAACGGATCTGGCAGGACCGGGCCACCCGCAACAGCGCTTCGGCGTCGTCAAAGGAGCAGTCGCCCGAGAGCGCGGCGTAGGTCACACAGCGGTACATCGCTCCGGTGTCCAGGAACGCGAATCCCAATCGCGTCGCCGCCGAGCGCGCGATCGAACTCTTTCCCGCACCGGCCGGGCCATCGATCGTCACGATCACGACGTCGTCTCCGATCCCGGCTTCGTTCGGCTTGGAATCACGCTGGCGGACGATTCGCCGCCCCGCTCGGACGATTCGCCGCCCCGCTCGGGCGACTTGCCGCGGTGATCGATCGAGGCGCGGATCCGCTGCAGTGCCGCGCGCACGTCCGACCGTTCGGCGGTGGTCGGCGAGTGGTTGCCAAAGCGGATGGCGTAATACCGTTGTGTCAAAGTATGCATCGGTTGAGCGGTATCCAAGGCCCCGAGTTCGGCCGCCCGGCGGGCGGCACCTTCGACGAACTCGCGGGGCGTTTCGGAGGTTCGGCGGCGAATCCCCAGCGGCTCGAGCAGCCTACACAGTTCGGCGAAAAAATCCAGTTGGGGTTCTGCCCCCACCGTCCGGTCCGCACGCCGCCGCCGCCGCGTCCACCATCGCCCGGGCAGACGAATCCTCAGCAACAGCATCAGCACGACCGTCGCCCCGATCCCGGCGGCGGCGGCGGGCACCGAGAACCAGTTACCGCCGGCCAACGCGCCGCCGGCCAACGCGCCCTCGCCCAGTCGTCCGGCGGCCAGCCACTTCAGGCCCTGAGCCGCCCCGTCCATCATCGACGACAGCGGGCGGTCCGCGGCCGATTCGCCCCACAGGGCTTGCTGCTGCCCCTGATCCATATCCACCAGCCACGTTTCCCAAATGCCCTGAGCGTAGTCGAAGGCTTGGGTAACCTGGCCTTGGTCGTTGTCGTTGATGCCGGGCGTCGGGTCCAGCCGCAACCAGATCGGGCCGTGGTCGGGTTGTCCGTACACCAATTGTTCGGGCGGCAACTGGTCGGCTTCGATCAACGCCTCGACCCACACATGGGCGTGCGACTGCCGAACCACGTAGTGTTCGCCGTAGGGGCTGTATTCGCTGGTCTTGTATCCCACGACCAGTCGCGAGGCGATGCCTTGGCTGCGGAGCATCAACGCCAACGCCGAGGCGAAGTACTGGCAGTGGCCAGCCCGATTGGTCGTGAAGAACTCTTCGACCGGGTCCATGCCTTCGACGTGCGGGAAGCTCAGGTCCAACGTGTACCGCAACCCCGCCTCGCTGGCCACGAACTGATTCAAGCGATGGGCGATGGCGTACGGGTGCTGGGAGTCGGCTGACATCGAAGTCACCACGGCCTCGGCCGAGCGTCCCAGCTCGGGCAAACGGTGGCTTTCGAAACGATACTGCTCGGTGCGTCGCCACCAGCGTTCCGAAGGTTCACTCCAGCGAACCGTCCGCGGAATCCGTTCGGTCCCGAAAGCGCGCAGCAACGACGTCTGCATGCCGTTGCGAAAGGCGTGGGTGCCAAATCGATACGTCACGCGGCTTTGCCCGGCGTCCAATGCCGAGCCGCTGCGGCTGAGCAACCAGCGGTCGACCGAATGCCGCACCCCGGGCGTCTCACCGATCCGGTGATAGGGCGGAATCGAAAACGCCGTGCGGGTGCTCAGCGGCTGCAGGGCGATCTCCACGTTGACCTGGTCGTAGAACAATTGGTCGGTGGAGCGTTGGGGGTGGAACTGACGCGGCAAGCGTCGATTGTCCATTCCCTGCCACAAGATACTGCTCTGCCAACGCCCGCTGTCGCCCCGAAAGTCGTAGCGTTCCAGAGTCTTGCCGCGGAGGTACAGGGGGCGTGAAAGATGGTAGGCCTGGCCGTTGTCGGCTTGCCGCAGTTTCACCCGCATGACCACGGATTTATTTTGCTGCAGGCGTCCCACCTGGTTCAGTTCGACCGTATCGGAAAAGCCCACCTGGGCCATTCCGCCCAGCCCCATCGCATCGCTTTCGGTCGTACGCGGCAGGGCATAGAAAAACACCAACGCGACCAGCAGGGCAGCCGGGGCGAACGAGAAAACCGCGGCCAGCGGCAACCGTGAAACCACGTCTGACAGGCTGTGAATCGTCGCCGGCGACTGCACCTCCAGCCACGCTGCGGAATTGCGTTTGCCGCGGGCGGGACCGCTCCACCAGCCGTTTTCGCGCCAAACCGCTCTGCCAGCGGGCAGCAGCGGCCCGGCATCGGAATAGGCCTGCAGCAGCACCATCGCGCTGACCCCCAGAGCGGCGATCGGCAGCAGTAACATCGCGAACGACAGGGTGTGATTGAAGACCGCCGCCACGACGATTTCCAGCAAACTAAAGATGCCGATCTGCTCGAACGTCCGCCGCGTCTTGGTCTGCAACATCAACACGGCCTGAACCAGCACCAACAACTTGGCCACGGCCAACAACTGCCGATCGCTGGCCGGACTGGGCGGAACAAAATCGCTGATGCAGTAGGCTGCGATCGCTCCCATCGCGATATAAGCCATCACCGGCGGCAGCGAGATCAGCCGCAACGTATCGACAAACACGTACGCGAACAGCGCCGAGGCGACCGCAATCACGCTCAACGAACCGCTGTCGTCGCTGAAGCCCAGGATCAGTCCGCCCAGGGCCGCGAGCAGCGCAAAATGAATTCGCAGCAGGGCCTCAAGTCGCTGCATCGCTAGCGTCTCCACGCACAAGGTTTTGAATCGGCGGACTGGTGACATCCAACCACCGCAGGTCCAGCTGTTCGGCGTGCAGGTCCAGCTCCGCACTGCGAAGTCGCCAAGGGTCCGCAGCGGTGGGGCTGAGCACAGCGATGGGACGGTCGCTGCCGGTCAGCTCGATGCCCGCCGACAACGCCGCGACCAGCTCTCCACGCGGGGCCGCTTCCACCTCGGCCAACGCCCGCATCGCTCGCTGGATCGACACCCCGGCTCCGGTAACGACCATTGTCTCGGTGCGCCGGCCAGCGACGACCAGGGTGACGCGATTGGTCGGGGCCTGGGTCAATTTCACCAGCAACGTCGCCGCCAACTCGATCGCTCGCTCCAGCGCCTGCTGGCTGGTCTCGTCGGCCTCCGGAACATCGCCGGCATCCCGCGTGTTGGCAGCGGGTTCCGTGTTGGCTGCGGGTTCCGGGCCCCAGGACGCATCGACCACCAAACAGATCTCGTGCCGCCGCTGCTGTTCGAATTGCCGCACGGCCAGTTCATCCAGCCGGGCCGTGGTGCGCCAGTGGATCCAGCGTTGGCTGTCACCGTTTTGCCACTCGCGGAGCCCATAGAAATCGCCTTCGCTGATCCCCGAGCGTTTGGCCGTGACCGCCAAACCGCCGGTCCGCGATTCCAGCAGCCGTTCCCACCGCGGCTCCAGCTGCAGCAGGCGAGGGTAAACGTACAGATCGATCGGTTCGGTCAGTACCTGACGCCGCGCCGTGGACAGCCCCAGTGGAAAGCCGGTGGAGAGCAGGGTGGGGCCCAGGCGATAACGACCGCGCCGGGCGATGCGACACTGATAGCGGCACGATCGCTGGCTGCCGGCCGGCACGAACCCCACGCCGCTGGTGGCCGTGGCCGCCTGCCGCCCGTTGCTGGCCACGGCGGGTGTCACCGAATCGTGCAGCATGACCAACCACGCCGGCAGCCACCGGCTGGTGTTTTGAACGACCATCCCGATGGCAAAGGGCGTACCGGCAAAGGCTTCCGGCGGCTCCAAACGCTGGACGCGGACCACTTCAGCGATCCGGCGAGCCAACCGCCACTGCAGGATCAGAATGCCCACCAATAACCCGGCCAGGATCAACAACAGATTAAATCCGCGCAAGGCGCCGCCCAGCAGCGCGAACGCGGCGATAAAAGCCACGTGCATCCCCAGCCGGCTCGGCCAGGCCCAGACCGTCCCCGAACCGGGCGCGGACCTCGCCGGCGGACGGCCTGTAGCGCCGCGGCTTGGCAGCCTTGGCTGCGCCGGGCGAGGAGGCTTCAGTAAACGCGTGATACCTGACACGGAAAACAAGCTTCTGGTGGTTGCGGAGATGTGCGGAAAAGGAGGTCGCTGGCTCGCCCCCAACAGAACCTGTTCATTCTAGCGAATCGAACACCGCCGCCGCAGCCGGCGGTGTTCGGAGACACGCCGTCGGCCTGCTGGGCGAGGGGCATTTTTTTTCGGACCGCGGCGGCGAGCGGCAAGATTTGTCGATTTTGCGGCTTTCCTGGCCAAATCGGGCTGAACCTTCACGACCCGAGTGACCGATACTACCGGCACAGACAAATCTTCTGCGCCTCAATTTCGAGCCAGAAGGGATAACAGCGGGGGGCGATCCCGCAAGGATTTCGAACGCACATCGGTGGAACAAAGTCATGTCGGTACGGAAGCTGACGCTGGGCCTTATGGCCATTCTTGCCATCACCTGCGGATTGCGACAAGCATCGGCCCAGCACGGTCAGCATGTGCCGTTCGCCGATCCGCTGGCCTTCGACCCGGATTTCCGTTGGTTTGAACCGGTTACCGGTCAGGACCTGATGGACATGCGGCCGAGCAAACGGGCATCGACCGGTTGGTTCGGCACCCTGGATCGGATGAACCTGTATGTGACGCGGCCCGAGAACGTGCCGTCCTACTACCAGCTGGACGACGGCTGGGGCGGACGGGGCGAGATCGGCTTTATGACCGAAGACGACCACGGTTGGCTGGCGACGCTCAGCTACATCGACGGGCCCAACGCTCACAACGTCGTCCGCACCGAGCGGATCAATCGGCTGAACCCCGACGACCTGGTGACCAGCGACGACGATCCGGAATTCACCGACCTTCGCGGTCAATTGGTGCCGATGGCCGACCGCAATACGCCGGGCTTCTCCGAACGCGTCTATTTCCCGGGTGAGAGCCTGAACATCATGGAAATGGACACCTTCGAACTGAACAAGACCTTTCGCCTGGAGCCCTATCATTACGGGGGCATCCTGGAACCGATGATCGGCTTCCGCTACATGCAGATCGAAGACACGTACTTCCGGGCTCAGTACCGTTCGACCGAAGCGATCACGTATCCCCCGCTCATCTCGCTGACCGACGACCCGACCGAACAATTGATCACGGACCTGTCGCGAGCCGACAACCAGATGTTCGGTGGTCAGGTAGGTTTCCGGTACTTCAAGTTCTACGACCGCTTTATGCTCAGCACCGACCTGCGAGTGTTCGCCATGCAGAACTTCCAGCACAACGAAGACCGTACGATCATCAACACGACCGTCTACGAAGACGACTCGCTGGGCGCCGAAACCGAGATCTACGAGTCGACCGAAACGGCTCGCGTCGTGGCCCGCAACGACGAGTTCGCCTTCGGCTTTGACCTGCGAAGCGAACTGGCTTATACGATCACCCGAGACTTCAGCATCCGCGGCGGTCTGCAGATCTACGACGTGGCCCAAGGCGTCTGGCGAGGCCGGATCAACGACGCCAACGACCAGGCCGTGTTCATGGTCGGTTACACCTTCGGGATGACCATCAACCGCTAAGAGCGGGCTGCGACCGCCTGCCGGATCGCCCCCGACGGCCTCGCAAGCACCACCGACCGGATCGACACAAACGACGCTGGCGGACGATGTTTCGCCCGCCACAGAACCACCTCAGCCCGAGTGACCATCTCGCTGCACCGCCCACGCAGCGAGCTGGCCACACGGGCTGATTTCGTTTGCTAAGCACGTCGGCATGAATCTTTCGGTGAAACCCCGCGACAACACCCTCCCCTCGCAGCGGGCGGGCCGAGCTCTTAGGCCCGGGGAGGGTCCTACGAAAACCCTCTCCGGGCCTAAGAGCCCGACTCTCCCATGGGGAGAGTGAAGCGGAATGAAATGTTGCGACGTGCTTAACGCAGTTTCTGCTGCAACCGGAGCACTTCCAAGATCGCCTCGGCCGACTCGATCCCCTTGTTGCCGACGTTGCCGCCGCTGCGATGGATCGCCTGTTCCAGGGTATTGCAGGTCAACAACCCGAACGCGATCGGCTTGCCGGTTTCCAGTCCCAAATTCATCAACGCCATCGAGACTGCCCGGTTGATGTGTTCGTCGTGAGTTGTCTCGCCGCGGATCACCGCCCCCAACGCCACCACGGCCGCAACGTTGCCGCGGCGGGCAAACTCTCCGGTCACCAGCGGCAACTCCCAGGCCCCGGGCACATACGCCACCACGATGTTGGCTTCGTCAACCCCGGCGGCGACCAGCGTTTGCCGAGCCCCATCGAGCAGTTTCTCGGTAATCGACGCGTTGTACCGCGAGACCACGATAGCGACCTGAGCGTCGGGAAGGGCACCATCGGTTCCGCTGAACTGAGCCACCATAGTTTTCAATCACTAAAACAAAAAGAAAGGGAAAGACGGACGCGCCGGCGGCCCGCCAAGCTGCCACGATCACCGCTGCCGGCGGCTGGTTGGGCTGTCGATGTATTCCGAAACGCATTGCTTGTGGGAGCCGTTTGGGCGAACGCCCCGGTTCTGCGGTGACCAAACCGAGGCTGGCGCTTAAACGGCTCGATAAATCGACAGGCCGTGTTTCTTCCGGCAACGCCTGATTTTTCCTGGCGGAGCCTGTTTTTTCCTGGCGGGCCTGATCCTAACGCGTCGGCCGGAATCTGAAAACGTGCCGCCACCGCACCGGCGGCGAGGCCGAGCACCGAGGACTACGCCCCCCAGAGGCCCACAGATGGGTGCTTTTCGGCAAGGCAAACGACGGCCGGGGGCCCGCGCCGCAAAATATTTTCGTTTTTTTTCCGAAACCGCGCGGCGCACTGACAGGAACTGTCACCCCAATAGACGATCCTATAAGCCATGTGATCGGAACTCGCAGGTCACGGGTGATCTGGCCCACCACGGGTGATCTGGCCCGTCACGGGTGATCTGGCCCACCGCGAGTGATCCGGCCCGCCACAGTACATCAGCCGCGGTGAGGAGCGCAGGGGCAGGCGTTTCCTCACCGCGGCTTTTTCGTGGCTATGATACAGCGGATGCATCGGCCGCCGGTACGAGGCCACGATTCGTTCGTCTTCTCTTCGCTCGTCGTCCTTGATTGTAGTAGAGCCACGATGCCCACCCGCCTGGAACGGATCCTCCGCATCCTGTTGCTATTGCAGACTCGGATCCCCTACGACGCGTATCAGTTGGCCGAAGAGATGTCGGTGCACCGGCGGACGATTTTCCGCGACATCGCGGCCCTGCGTGGCTTGGGGATTCCGATTGATTTCGACAACGAGTCGGCGTGCTATTCGCTGTCGTCGCAAAGCGCGTTAAACCTCGACCGCGTCAGTGTCGAAGAACTATCGAACCTACTGGTATCGGCCTGCCTGGCAACCGAGCAACCCAGTGACCGGTCGGAGTCCACCAAACGGGTGGCGTTAAAGCTATGCACGCAGTTGCCGGAACCGATCCGCGAAGAAATTGCTAAATTAGCAATGCGGTCGCAGGCCCCCAGCCCGGCTTCGTCCAACGGCTGGGCGAGCCAGCTGCACGCCCTGCCGGCAATCGCCGGCGCGATCGAGCGGCAGCAGATGCTGGAGGTCAGTGTGCTGGATCCGTCGGGTGCCTGCCGGGACCAACAGGTGCGTCCTCGCAGCATCGCCTTCACGCGTCACGGCTGGACGCTTGAGGGAACCGATGACCGGGGGGCCGCGGTACGTTACCAGGCTGACAATTTCCCGTTGCTCAAACCGTTACAAGACGACTGAGAAAGGCATACCCCCTTGGCGAAGAAGCAATTTCGAGCGATGACCTCCCATGTGAGTTTTCGCAACTCCCAGGGACTGCAAGCCCAGGGTTCTTTGGTTCGCCTGAACCGGCAACAGGTTGTCTTCGAGGTTTACAATCCTTACTCGATCGTCCAGCTGTCCGAGGTGCTGGATCAATTGAGCATCCACCAGGGGCAACGGGAGACATACAGCGGCCGCGCGGTGGTCACGGGTTTGCTGAACACCGGATTGATGTTGATCGTGTCGGCGTCGTTGGTCGATCCCTGGTCGGACCTAAAGGGCTTGCAACCGGGCGAAGTCCTGCGTTCGTTCGTCAAGGATTTCGTCTCCGACTGGGAAGCGGCCACCGAACGGCTGGAGAAACCGTTCCAGGTCTGCGTCGGCAACCTTCGCAATTACCTGCAGGAGCTGAGCCGATGGCTGGAGCACTGGGAAACCGAAGCGGGGATTCAAGAGGGCCAGACCTCCGAGGATCGGCTGCTTCAGTTCGTCGGCGACGTGGACCAGGAGATCGCCCCGCGGTTGACGCAGCTGTACGGCGAGTTCGAGGAGGCGTCGCAGGAGCTGCCCAAGAAGTACGTGCCCTATCATCGCGCTTACGCCCAACGCGAACTGCATCCTTTGATGATGAGTTCGCCGTTTATGAACCGGGCGTACAACAAACCGCTGGGCTACGCCGGCGATTACGAGATGGTGCGGATGATGTTGAACGAACCCTGGGAGGGTCCCAACACGTTTGCCAAACTCCTCAACGCCTCGGCCCTTCGTCACGAAGCTCCGGCCGCCCACCGCAACCGCATCGAATTGCTGAAAGCGGCCCTCGAGCGAGAGGTCCGCAGCGGGCTCTCCGGCGAGGGACCGGCACTGGCCGATGGGCGCTTTCGTATCATGAACCTGGGCTGTGGGCCGGCCGTGGAAATCCGCCGGATGGCCGAACAGCACGAATTGGCCAACCGCATGAACGTCCAACTGGTGGACTTCAATCCGCAGACCCTGGATCACGTCCGCCAGTCCCTGCTGCCCGCTGTGTCCCGGCTGCGGCCGGAGATGCAGATCGAGCTCCAACAGCGCTCGGTCCACGAGTTGATCCAGACCTCCGCCGAAGGCCCACTCGAGCAATCCCCACAGTTCGACATGGTCTACTGCGCGGGCCTGTTCGATTATTTTCGTGACACGACCTGTGGGTTTCTGATCGAATTGTTTTATTCCTGGGTCAAGCCCGGCGGCTTGGTCCTGGTCACCAACGTCACGCCCACCCATTCCTCGGTGGCGATCATGGGCCTGGTCCTGGACTGGAATCTTGAACTTCGCAGCGAAGCCGACATGCGCAGTCTGGCGCCGCAGCTGGGCTCGCAACACACCTACGTCGACCGCACCGGTGTCAACGTGTTTCTGGAAATCCGCAAACCTCTGGCCTCCGGCGCCCAGCCGACGCCCAGCCGATGAGCAGTGCCCGAATCGACGCTGACGCAGACCGCATCAGCTTCCGCGAACAGGAATCGGCCATGCGGTACACGCGTACCCGCGTGGCCCTGTTGCTCGGTGCGATCCTGATGCCCTTTGGGGCGGCGTTGGACTGGCAGCTGCACCCCGAGGGGACCACGTTGTTGGTAGCCGTGCGGCTGCTGACCACGGTGGTTCTCCTGGCCGGTTTGGCGACGCTCTCGCTGCGTCCCGCGCTGCCGATTCGCCCGGCCAGTCTGATCCTGTTGCTGGTCCCGGCCTTCGCCATCGCCACGATGATCTCGCTGGTCGGGGGCGGCGAGTCGCTGTACTTCTTCGGTTTGATCCTGTTGATGATCTTCGTCCAGTTGTTGGGTTTCAGCGCCGCCGAAGCCTTTCTGTACTGCGCGGCCACCACGACGATGTACCTGGGGGCCGTGGCCCTGCACGCCCACGACAGCAGCCAGCCGGCCGGCTACCTGCCGCTGGCCTTGTTCTTTCTGTTGACCACCAGTGTGGTCTGCACGGTGATCTGCTATCTGAACGAGCGGAATCGCTACAGCACGTTCCTGTTGAATCGCAGCCTGGACGAAAAGAATCATCATCTGGAACAGCAGGACACCCAGCGGATGGAGTTCCTGGCGAACGTCAGCCACGAACTGCGCACGCCCCTCTCGATGGTCCTGGCTCCGCTGGACGACCTGCTGTCCGAACGCGGCAAACTGTCGCCCCACACCGGTTCGGCTCTGGCCCTGGTCCGCCGCAACGCCGACCGGTTGAAACTGTTGGTCGACGACCTGCTGGACATCGTCCGCTTGGACCACGCGTCTTTTCGGTTGCAACTGGAAGAGATCGACGCCCGCGAATTCCTACAGGAGATTCACACCACGATCCGAGGTGTCGCCCACCAGCAGGATTTGACGCTGGAGCTCCGGTGTGAATCGACTCCGCTGGGTTTGAGAGTCGATGTGGCACGCCTGGAACGCGTCGTCCTGAACCTGTTGAATAACGCGATTAAATTCTCGCCACCACAGGGCCGCGTCACGTTGGCGCTCGAGCACGACGGCGACGACGCGGTGATCAGCGTCAGCGACCAGGGGCCGGGCGTCCCCGAACACCACCGCGAACGCATCTTCGACCGCATGTTTCAAACCGCCGCCGGACAATCGGGCGGCAAAGGCCTGGGCCTGGGCTTGGCGATCTCGCGCGAGATCGTCCAGTGGCACGGCGGCCACATCTTCGTCCAACCCAACCCCGGCGGCGGCAGCCGTTTCGTCGTCCGGATCCCGCTGGCCGAAACCGCCGAAATGACCTTCCGGCCGGCGCCGCCCAAATGGGCGCCCGACAAACGGCTCCCCCCTCCCATCTCCAGCACGCTCCGCCCCGCTATCGACCCCGGCCCCGCTATCGACCCCGGCACCGCTATCGACCCCGGCACCGGCAGTAGAGACACCGACACCGACACCGACACCGACACCGACACCGACACCGACACCGACACCGACCCCGGCACCGGCAGCCTGTCGACGCTTCCGGCCGAGGCAGACCGGCCCGCGTCCACCGACGCCCAGGCCGCCGGTTCGCCCGAGGTGTTGATCATCGACGACGAGCACGACCTGCGAACGTTCCTGCGGGATTCGCTGCAAAAGTATTTCACGACGGCAACCGCGGCGACGGCCGAAGCCGGCCTCGAGGCGGCTCGGCGACTGGTGCCCCGCTGCATCCTGCTGGACTTTATGTTGCCCGATTCCGACGGTCTGCGCGTGCTGCGGCAGCTGCGCGCCGACCCGCTGTTGGGCGACACCAAGATCATCATGCTGACGGCGCACTTCGACGAGAACGTCAAACTGGACGCTTTGCGAATGGGGGCCGATGATTTCCTGTCCAAGCCTTTCGGGTTGACCGAGATGCGGGCCCGGGTGGCGGGCCTGGTTCGCAGTTCGCAGATGCAATCCGACCTGCGCCGCGAACGAGCTTCGTTGGAGCAGTCCCTGGAACAGCTCAGCCAAACCAAGTCGCAGCTGTTTCAGAGCGAGAAGATGCGGGCCGTGGCCAGCTTGGCCGCCGGACTGCTGCACGAGATCAACAATCCGATCAGCTACACCGCAATGGCCGTCAAGGCTTTGCGGAAGGAGTTGAAAACCGGTGACGATCCCGAAGAAACGCTGAACGACATCCAGGAAGGGATCCAGCGCGTCGCCGAGATCACGACGGACCTGCGCAGTTTTGCCTACCCGCAGGAGGCCCAGCTGACCAAGGATTTTTGCTTGGTCGAAGCCGTCCGCACCGCCTTCCGCTTCGCCGCCCACGAAGCCGCCTTCGTCGAACTCTGCGCCGATTGGGACGACCTCTCCCAGCGCTACGTCCACGGTTCGCCCAGCCAGATCACCCAGGTGCTGCTGAATTTGATCCTGAACGCGACGACCGCCCTGATCAAACAATCCCATCAGGAGCAAGCGGGACAAGGCTCGCGCCGCGATTCCAGCGGCCCGCCGCGGGTACGGATCGAAGTCGAAACATTCTCGCCCGCCGATGCCGATGCCGATGCCGATACTGCAAACCAGCCGGCCGCTTCGGCTTCCGCCCCCCAGCCCGACCATGCCTCGCAAACAAACCCTGTCTCGCGCAGCGATTCCCACACAGCCCAGCGGCTGCGGATCAGCGTCGTCGACAACGGTCCCGGCATCCCGGAAGACCTGCAGCGACGGATCTGCGACCCGTTCTTTACCACCTCCGAACCGGGTGAAGGTTTGGGGCTGGGACTGAGTATCTGTGACACGATCGTCCGCGGGCACGGAGGAACCCTGTTGATCGACAGCGACGAGCATGGCGCGGCGGTTTCCTTTGATGTCTCCCTAGCAGCTGAAAGTCCAACCCATGAGTACCGAGACCATCGCCAAACACATCCTGTACGTCGATGACGAACCGCAGGCGCTGAAATACTTTGCCCGCCTGTTCGGAGATCGTTTTGAAATCGCCACGGCGGAATCCGTCGATGCCGCGCTGGAGTACCTGCGCGAGCACGGCGACCGGGTCAGCGTCGTGGTCACCGACCAACGGATGCCCGAGAAGTCCGGCGTCCAGTTGATGGAGCAGATCCGTTACGAGTTTCCCAACATCGCCCGGATTCTGTTGACCGCCTACAGCGAACTGGAACTGGCGATCCAGTCGGTCAACGAGGGCGGGGCGTTTCGGTATTTGAAAAAGCCGCTGGACGAGAACGAGATGATCGGCACGCTGCTGCGGGCCCAGGAGTACCACGGCGTCCTCGACGAACGCGACCGGTTGCTGCGCGAGAAGATCAGCGTCCTGCATCGCTTGATCGTGATGGACCGCATCCGTGGCTTGGCCACCGCCGCGACCGCTCTGGGCTGCCGCGTCCGCAACAGCTGGCAAGCCCTGGTCGCGTACATGCAGCAGTCGCCAGTCAAGCAGCGGATCGCGATGCAGATGGACGAGATCGCCGCCTTGAACATGACGGCCATCGCGCGGCGCGAAGCCGAGATGATGGTCCGTACCGTAGAACTGCTGCTCCGCGATACGGTCGCACCGGCCAGCGGCCGCAACAGCGACCTGGCGCTACCGGCCTGGCTCGGACAGTTCGTCCAGGGGCGGCAAGCGGCGGCCGCCGATGAGGACGTCACGATCCGCTTGGTCGATCCGCCGTCCGAAACGCAAATTGCCAGCGACGAGGGACTGCTGACGCAGTTGCTGGAAATCCTGCTGCGGCGGCTGTGCGACCTGCAGGAACAACCCACCGAGATTCAGATCGGAGCCCAACCGCTCGCCGACGGAGTCCAGCTGGACCTGAAGGGCTGTTTCGCCGACCTCGACAGCGGCCAGGTCGCTTCCTTGTTTGCCGCCGCGATCCCGCTGCAAAAATGGCCCATCGGTCTGGACATGGACCTGCTCAGCGCCTTCATGCTGGCCCATCACCTGGGCGGCAGCCTGCAGATCATCCCCGCCGCGCCGCAGGGACCAGGGTTCAGTCTGAAACTGCCCGCGACCGCCCCCACGGCCGATCCCGAGCCGGCCGCGATCGACCCCCAGTGGTTCGACACCGTCTACGAATCCCTGGAACAATGGGAACAAGAGATCATGGAAGGTTAGCGGCGTCCTGCTGCTGTTTCCGCCGGCGTTTGACAAGCCCGAGCAGGCCACGCCACGGAAACAGGTTCGCGGCTAAAGGGCACCGGTGTGCCGCCTCATGTGTTCCATACCGCAGCGAGATGGCCTTGCTTTGCTGGGCGCCGATTCGAGGGCTGCCCCATGCCCGTAGCTCGCAAACATTAGTCAGACGTCCTCTCTTGTAAGGATTTCAGTCGGTGTCCGATCCACTTGAAGATCTTCACAATCTCGGCGCTACTTCAACGTCGATCGGCGAAACATATCGCATCGATCTAACCCATGCATGGACGGGTTCCCTTGACGACTTAGCCCTGCTCGAGCGAATCCCGGTGCAGCAGATCGTCCTACACGAATGCATGTTTGAAGACGTCCATTTGGATCGACTTTGTCGCCTAACACTTCCCCGATTAAAACGTTTATGGCTCCGCGACACATTCGCCACAGACGGAGGGCTTCAGTTCGTCGGTAAGATGCAAAGCCTTCGGGGGCTCGTTCTTTCGACGGGGGCGTTCACGGATAACGGCATGCGTTATGTGTCGGAAATGCGACAGCTTGAAGAGCTGAATATCTCCGAACAAGCCGTTACCGATGCGGGGCTCGAATTGATCTCAAAGCTTCCCTCCTTAGAGACGCTTGGAGTCTCACGAACACTCGTTGAAGGGATCACTTTTTCACGTTTTGCGAAACACGAACAGCTTTCTACTTTGTGGCTCGATGGAACGTACATCGGCAGCAAAGGCACGACCGCACTAAGTGAGATTCCCAACCTAAAACAGCTCTCGCTTGATAGCACACACATCCATGATCAAGACCTGCAGCCACTGACAAGGGCTGAACTGGAATATCTCAGCCTTGGCGGCAATGACCTTACAGACGAGGCAGCCACAATTGTTTCGAACTTAAAATCTGTCGAAGGTCTCTGCTTTTGGCGCACCCACATCACCGACCAGGGCCTTCTGGCGTTGGCGGAGTTGCCAAATCTAATGCACCTTCAAGTTTGGTGCACAGCCGTGACCCATCGGGGAGAAGAGGTAATAACCGAATCGCATCCCGAATGCGAAGTTCATTTCCACAAGCCTGACGCT
Organism: Roseimaritima sediminicola; assembly: GCF_009618275.1. Classification (GTDB taxonomy): domain Bacteria; phylum Planctomycetota; class Planctomycetia; order Pirellulales; family Pirellulaceae; genus Roseimaritima; species Roseimaritima sediminicola. The sequence continues at coordinate 64,681 of NZ_WIAD01000028.1, read as the reverse complement.
GCATTCTGAGGAATCAGCCGGAAACACCTTTGTTGGTCGGAGTGGTACAGCGCTACATCACCGAGAAATAATTGTCGACGGCGAAGTCGAAGTACTCGTTTTTCAGCTCGACCGGTTTGCCGTGGTAGAGGCAGTAGTTGCGTACCTGCAGCAACAGGTCGCGGGGCTGGCAGTTGCGAAACGGTCGCTCGACCGGCAGGTAATGCGTCTTGATCAAGTAATCGATCGGCTCGGCGGCGTAGGGGATCTTCAACACCTTGCACATGATCTCGAACAGCCGCCGGAAATCCGCTTCGGGCGGGTTGGTGACTTCGATCTTGTAGGGGATTCGCCGCAGAAACGCGTCGTCGACCAGGTCCTTGGGTTCCAGGTTCGTGCTGAAGATGACCAGTTGATCGAAGGGTACCTGGATCTTTTTGCCGCTGGACATGTTCAGGTAGTCGTAGCGTTTCTCCAGGGGCACGATCCAGCGGTTCAGCAATTGATCGACGCTCATCTTCTGGCGGCCGAAGTCGTCGATCAACAACGTCCCGCAGTTGCTCTTCAGCTGCAGCGGTGCTTCGCTGATCCCGCTTTCGGGATTGCCTTGCACCTCCAGCATGTCCATCGTCAGCTCGCCGCCGGCGACCAGGGTGGGACGCCGGATTCGCACCCAGCGTTTATCGAAACCGCCTTGATCCAGTAGGCCTGCGCCGGTCTCGGGCATGTCCAGCTCGTGGTTCATCGGGTCGTAAACCCGCATGATGTCGCCATCGACGTCGACCGCCCGAGGAATCCAGATGGTCTTGCCGAAGGCAGCCGTGACGCGTTCGGCGATACTGGTTTTACCGTTGCCCGGAAATCCGAACAGGAACATCCCGCGGCCGCTGTTGATGGCGGGTCCCAAACGGTCCAGCATGTGCGGATTGATCAGCAGATCTTTGAACGCTCGCAACAGGTCCTCGCGCTGGGGACGTTGTCCTTCGATCGTCTGCAGCCGCACGCTCTGGATGTATTCGGGCAAGCGCACCGGACAGGCACCGTAATAGGTACAGTCCTGGGCGTGGGTGCGAGCGGCCGCGCGGCCGGATTCGGTCAAGACGTACACGTAATCGCCCGTGGCGGTGGCCGAACGATAGGCCACCAACTGTTCCATCTTCAAACGCGTCAGGATGGGTTCGATCAGCCGGAAGGGCAGTTTCACCTGGTCGGCGACGCGTCGCCCTTCGGCTTCGCCAAAGTTCAACAGGAACCGCAGCACGATCTGCTCCAGCAGAGCGTCGCTGATGTTGTTCTCTTCCAGCGAAGTCGGCTCGACCGGACGCCAGGGCTCGTCCCGCGTCGGCTCGAAGCCCCAGGGCAACGGTGTGCCGGGCGGGACGGTAACCGCGGGAGCGGTGGCGGTTTTCGGTCCGGCCGCACCCTGAGGAGTTGCCGTAGACGGGGCCTGGGGTTTGGCGACCGGTCGACCGGTGGGCGCAGCGGCGGGCCGCGCGGGCCGAACTCGAGCGGCCGGACTGGTGGGCTGGGACGAGGCGGGCTGGGAAGGGGCGGGCTGGGACGGGGCGGGACGGCCCGGCGGTGGCGCCGTGGCGGCGGCGGGCGGCGGTGGGGGGGCTGCGGCCGCGGACGGGGCCGCGGGTCCGCGGCTCTCTCCGGCTCCGCCACCGAGGCCGTTGATGCGTGCGATCAGTGCGTCGAGCTTGGAATCCGAAGAAGCGGCCGACGGTTCGGGACTGGTCATAACGGTTTCGCAGCAGGAACGAGGACGACAAAACGAAAGAGCGCGACTGTGGGAAAGCTAGGTCGAGATTCCGCCGCCGTCAAAAACAAACCCGCCGTTTGCCCCCGAACCGGTGACGACCTAGGCTCCCGTTGGAAAACCGCTGTCTCGCCCCCATTCCTTCCGCTGTCTTGCCCGTTTGGATACGCCGTAAATGTCCGCCGCCCTTCGCTCGAGAAAACGCTCCCTCAAGCGTCGCCCGCCTTCGGCTCTGCTGCGAGCGGTCGACGCCTGCCGCAACGAGATGATGTTGCCGCGTTGGATTCAGGAAGCCATCGCCTCGGACACTTCAGGCGAAACGCCACTTCATCACCTGGCACGCTTGACCCACGGTGGCGGGCCTCTAGCCGCCCGCTTGTTGGCCTGGAGCAACAGTCCGCTATTTAACCTCTCGCGTCGTTTTACGCGTTTGGAACAGGTGCGGGCCGTCCTGGGCGACTCGCAAACGATGCGGCTGGCGATCCTGGCCAGCATCCGCGGTCTGTTTCAACCCGACCGCCAGATTCGCACCTACCAGCGGCAGCAGCTGTGGCGTCACAGCATGGCCGTGGGGGCGGTGGCGGCGTTGGTGGCGCGGGTTTCTGGGCGCGTCGATCCGGCAGGGGCATGGCTGGCCGGGGCGGTCCACGACATCGGCCTGTTGGCCGGCGAGATCGCGGATCCGGCCGGCTTCGCGGACCTCCTGGACCAGCTGGACGCCGTGACCGATACGGCCTCCGCCCAGCGCCACCGGACCGGTTACGACCACCAACAACTGGGCGCCGAAGTGCTGTGCCGCTGGGGCTTTGAGCGGCGGATCTGCGATGTCGCCCGCCTGCACCATCATCCTCACCTGGCCGGGGAAGCGGCCGACGCGGCGCTGACCGACTGTGTCATCCTGGCCGACTACCTGTGCAGCCGGTGTGGCTGGACCGAGCTGGGCCTGCACAACGTAGCCCAGCCGCCGGACAGCGTCTTCCAGCGTTTGCGGATCGACCAGGCGGCGCTGGCGATCATCTGGCAACAGCTGTACGCGACCCTGGAGCATACGCGCGTCTTGATCTAAAGTGTGGCCTGCCTCTCGGGTGGCATTTCGCCTTCCTCGCTGATCGCATTCCTCGTTGCGGACGCTCCATTTTGAACGACCTCGAATCCTCGACCACCGTAGCCGTCCAGTCCGGCGGGCCCGTCCAGGGAACCATCCGCCCACCGGGTTCGAAGAGTTTGACGAATCGGGCGCTGCTGTGCGCGGCGGCGACCGGCGGGGGTTGCGTTTTGGATGGAGCCCTGCAAAGCGAGGACACGGCAGTGATGCTCGCGGCCCTGGAGCAGTTGGGCGTCGTCATCGATTCGCGTCACGGCGGCCGCACCCTGGAGGTCAACGGCACGGCCCTGACCGCCCGACACGACCGCCAGCCGATGGAGCTGTACGTGGCCAACAGCGGGACCACGATTCGGTTTCTGACGGCGTTCCTCTCCGCCCTGGGCGGGCATTATCGACTGCACGGCGTGGTGCGGATGCATCAACGTCCCATCGGCGAATTGCTGGACGCCGTGTCGATGGTCGTCGATGGCGAGGTCTCCGCCCAGTCGCCCCAGGGCTGTCCGCCGGTGCTGATTCACAGCCGCCGGTGGCGGGGCGGGCAGATGACCGTCGGCGGCAACGTCAGCAGCCAGTACCTGAGCGGATTGCTGATGGCCGCTCCCCTGGCGTCGGTCGCAACCGAAATCCGCGTCGAGGGCGAATTGGTCTCCAAACCCTACGTGCAGATGACCTGCGAGGTGATGCGTCACTTCGGTGTGGAAATCGAATCCAGCCCCACCCTGGATCATTTCATGATTCCCGCTGCCGCCCGCTACGCCTGCGAGCAGTACGCGATCGAACCCGACGCCTCGGCGGCCAGCTACTTCTGGGCGGCCGCGGCGATCACCGGCGGCGAAGTGTGTGTCCGAGGCCTTTCCTCGCAGGCCCTGCAGGGGGACGTCGCCTTTGTGCGGGTGCTCGAGCAGATGGGATGCGAGGTTCGCGACGACGGCGACAGCATCACCGTCGTCGGCCGCCCGCTGCGAGGCGTGGACGTGAACATGAACGCGATCAGCGACACGGTTCAGACGCTGGCTGTGGTCGCCTTGTTCGCCGAAGGACCGACGCGAGTCCGAGGCGTGGCCCACAACCGCTTCAAGGAAACCGACCGCATAGCCGACCTGGCCTGCGAGCTGCGGAAACTGGGAGCCGAGGTCGAAGAAGCCGACGACGGACTGTGCATCGAACCGCTAAAGAGCGCTCAACAGCAAACGTTTGGCGGGGCGACCTTGGCGACCTATCACGACCATCGGATGGCGATGAGTCTGTCGCTGGCGGGATTGAGATTGCCCGGGGTGCAGATACAGAATCCCTCCTGTACTGCCAAAACCTATCCGGACTACTTCGCCGATCTAGAGAAATTAATTGGTCGCCCCCATCACTGGCGTAACTACTCGACCGAGACGGCGTCTCCCGATTGACGCAGCACCCGCTCGACGCGATCCATCAGCACCTCTTCGGAGGCGGATTGACGAGCGCGCTGCTCACTGGCGATAAACTCCGCATGACAATGGGGACAAGCCACCGATCGCCCGAGTAACTCCAACCGAATTTCGATACGTCTTCCACACGTAGGACACGATTGACCGAATCGCAATGTCATAGGGCATCTCCGTTTGCCATGGGGTGAGAATCGGACAAGACTGCGGTGCAGCGGCAGGATTATAGCCTTTGCCGCAGATTAACGCAAGTTGCGGCTCCACAAGGCCGTTTTCCCGGGGTTCCGCGGTCGTGTGGCCGGGGACCTTGCCCCCAACTCCAACCCACTCGCCGCGTTCCCCCAAAGAGCCTTGCAGTGCCCGTTCATCTCTTGCTGCCGCTGGCCGCCAGCATCCTATTCGTCCTGGGCCTGTTGGTCATCAAGCGAGTCACGCAGTCGGGCGATAGTCCGTGGATGGTGACGCTGTTGGCCAACCTTTGGGCGGCCTTGTTATTTTCGCCGCTTTGGCTGCTCGGTGGGACACTTCAGCCGCCGACCCTGCTCTGGCAACCAGCCATCGTGGCGGTGCTGTACATCATGGGACAGGTGTTCACGTTTTATGCGGTCTCCAAAGGCGATGTTTCCGTCGCCGCTCCGGTCTTGGGCTTGAAGGTCATCATGGTGGCCGTTTTGGCGACGGTGGTCACCAGCACCCACCTGCCGCCGCTGGTCTGGTTGGCCGCGGGGATCGCCACGGTCGGGATCGCTCTGGTCCAGTGGTCGGCTCGCCGGGGTGCCCCGGGGCCACCTCTCGCGGCAGGCTCGACGCGTGCCGCGCCCCCTCAGGCGGGGGCCGATCCGCAACCGTCCCAACCAACCGCCTCGCGGCCCCATCATCCGCTGTGGACGATCGGCTTTGCCGCGGCTTCGGCGGCGGCATTTGCCCTGTTCGACGTCCTGGTGCAAACCTGGGCTCCGCCCTGGGGTTCGGGACGCTTCCTGCCGCTGGTCTTCTGGATCGTCGGCATCCTCTCGTTGGGTTTCTTGCCGTTCTTGGGTCCGCGGTCGACACGGCCGCGCACCGCCCGGCGTTGGCTGCTGGGCGGCACGCTGTTGATCGCCCTGCAAGCGATCTGCATGGTGTTCGCCTTGTCGCAGTTCGGCGACGCCACGCGAGTCAACGTGGTCTATGCCCTGCGGGGAATGTGGAGCGTCGCCCTGGCGTGGTGGATCGCCGTTCGCTGGGGCGGCAACGAAGCCCATTACGGCCGGCGAGTCATGCTGACGCGTCTGGCCGGCGCCGTCCTGCTGACAGCGGCGGTGGTCGCCGCAGTGGTCAGCTAACAGTGGCATAGGCTTCCAGCCTGTGAGACAGCCTCCACAGGCTGGAAGCCTATGCCACAAAGTAGCTCGGCTGTCCCAGCCGAGAACAGCCAGGTTCACAGGCTGGAAGCCTATGCCACTGCTTTTCACAGGCTGGAAGCCTATGCCACTGCTTTTCACAGGCTGGAAGCCTATGCCACTAGTTGGCGTCGCGGCTGAGGCCGCGGCGGGTGGCTTGGGCGTTTTGCGGGTCTTCGGGCCAGTGGTGTTTCGAATATCGGCGTCGCAGGTCTTTGCGAACCTGGCTGTACGTGTTCTGCCAGAAACTGGCTAGGTCGTCGGTGACCTGCTGCGGCCGACCGTTGGGTGCCAGCAGATGCAGCAGTAGTGGCACGCGGCCGCCGGCGATCCGCGGCGTTTCGCTCCAGCCAAATAATTCTTGCAGACGCACCGCCAGTATCGGTGGCTTGCCCTCCTCGTAGGCGATCGCGATCTGATTGCCGCTGGGGACGGTGATCCGCTCCGGGGCCTGCTGGGCCAGGGCCTGTTGCTGCTCGAAAGAGAGCTCCGCCAACACGTAATCGCTCCAGGGCGCGGTCTTGACGGCTTGCAAACTATTTCGCCCGCGGCACAGCTGGAAACACACCCGTTGCAGTTGCTGCTGGTCCAAGGCCGGCAGGTCCAAGTCGGGATTCCACGCCCGCAGGCACCGCACGCGGGCGACCAATTGCTGCAGCCGGTCATCGTCCTGCGGCCAGACGCGATCCCACTGCCGCACCGCCTGGTCGAACAGCAGTTGTTGGCTCTGGTCGGGATCGGCGTTTTCGATCGGCGTTTCGTTCAACAGCAACCCATTCCAGTAGGTCCGCCGGCGTGCGACCACCTGTCGGCTGGTCGGATGAAAGAAACACTCGTCGCGTTGCTCGTGACCGGCCGGGTCCAACCAGTCCGCCTCGACCATCGACGCTTGGCGAACCCGAGCGTCGCCGGAGGACTGATGGACGTCGATCGCAAGAAACAATTCGCCCTGACGGACCTTGGATTCGCCGGCCAGCTTGACGCCTTTGCCACCGGCCGTGATTCCCCGATCGCTGCCGTGGCTGCGGCGCCGCGTCAGGCGGTCCGGATAGGCCGCCAACAAACAGCGCATGATCGCTTCGTCGGCGGCTTCGCCAGCGAGGGTCTGCGGTCCGGTACCGCCTTCGAGCATGGCGGCCAGTTGTTCGGCGACGCGGAAAACCTGTTTCGCGGCCGCCTGGTTTACGCCTTCGTCGTCCACCCCGTCGGCAAAACGTTCCAGCCGCAGCAGACGGTCCACCACATCGGATCGTCCCGTGCTGCCGAGGGCGGCGGGAGCACGGCGTTTCGGTCCGGGGCTGCGATTCTGGCCGGGGCCGCCGCGGCGGTCCTGACGCCGAATGGTCGACGCGGCCGCTCCACCGCGAAAGGGATCGCGTTCACCCAGCATCGCGGCGGTGATCGCGGCCCGCGCCGGCACGCCCAGTTGCTCGCCGGCAATTAATAACCTGGCCAGGCGCGGATGGACCGGCATCGCCAACATCCGCCGGCCCAGCGACGTGATGCCGCCGTCGTCCAGGGCGCCCAGGCGGCGGAGCAGCGTTTGGGCCAGGGCGACGGCTTCCTCTGCCGGTGGGTCCAGCCACGGAAAGGCCGCGACGTCCAGTTCGCCGAAACCGGCCAACTGCAACACCGCCCCGGCCAGATCGCTGCGGAGCACTTCCGGCGTATCGTAGGCCGGTCGGCCGCGACCGGCGGCCGCGGGCCACAGTCGCCAAGCCACGCCGGGCTGGGTCCGTCCGGCGCGGCCGGCCCGTTGATCGGCGGCGGCGGTCGAAATCGGTTCGACCTGCAGCCGCGGCAGGCCCACGTCGGAGTCGTAACGCAGGACGCGCGCCAAACCGCTGTCCACCACGGCCGTCACACCGGGGATCGTCACCGAGGTCTCGGCGATGTTGGTCGCCAGCACGATCTTACGGCGGCTCGATGGCTGCAGCACGTGGTCCTGCTTGGCCGGCGGCAGGTCTCCGTACAGGAGCAGGATTTCCGCATCCCGCGCGTCCGGCATCGACTTCAGCAACCGCTGCGTCTTGCGGATCTCGCCCACGCCCGGCAGGAAGACCAAGACGTCACCGGGGCTGGACCGCAGCACGGCGGGCATGACATCGGCAACCTGCTGTTCGATCGGCGAGCGCTGTAGCTGCTTGGCATAACGGACGTCCACCGGATACGACTTGCCCTCGCTGTGCACGACCGCGGCCGGACATCCGCCCTGCTGGAGGAAGTCGGCGATGGGCTCCGGGTCCAGCGTCGCGCTCATCACGACCAATCGCAGCTCCGGACGCACCGTCTGCTTCAACTGCAACAGCATCCCCAGGGCCAGATCCGCCTCCAGCGACCGCTCGTGAAACTCGTCCAACAGGACCGCATCAAAACCTTCCAGAAAGCTGTCCGACTGCAAGCGTCGCAGCAGGATCCCGGTCGTCACGGCCACGATGCGCGTCTGTTCGGACCACCGCCGATCGAAACGCACCTGGTAGCCGACGCGCCCGCCCACCGAAGTCTTCGCCAGGTGAGCCAGTCGTGCGGCAGCGGCGCGCGCGGCCAGGCGGCGCGGCTGGGCCAGCAAAATCCGCCCTTGCCGCTGGTCCGTGTCGAGGGCCAGCGGCACGCCCGTCGTCTTGCCCGCCCCGGGCGGTGCTTTGAGGACCACGGCGCCGCTGGCCTGGAGCCCCCGCAGCACCTCGGGCAACGCTTCGCGGATGGGCAGATCGTCGGGAATGCGATTCACGAGGCGGCCAGATCCTGAAGCGCGGTGCTGGTGGCGGACACCATTTCCGGTCCCACCGTGTGCGGCCCATCAAAGGCCAGGAAGTCCAATTCGACCTGGCCCTCGCGGAGCAGATCACGCAGGGCTTGAGCGCTTTCGAAAGGCAGGATCGGATCGGACGTGCCGTGGCTTTGGATCACCTTGGTCTCACTCAACCGCGGCAGTTGCGCCTGCCACTGCGGCTGGCAGATCAGCGTTCCCGACATCTGAAACAACAGCCGGGGCGGCTGGAGGTCGGAGCGCAGGGCGGTGTCCATCGTCAGCATGGCGCCTTGCGAGAACCCGCCCAACACCCACTGGGGCGAATCGGTCGCCAGCGAATCGAGCACCTGCTGGACCGTGGCGGCCAGTTTGCTGCGCGCGTTGTCCAATCCCGGCGGCTCGTGCTGGTGCAGTTCGGCGAACTGCCGCGCCTCGACGGCCAACATCAACCGCTGCATGTTCAGCGGCCACCAGGCCCGGGCGCTGGGCATGCCCATTTCGGCCAAGGTCAGCGGGGCAGAGGGAAACACGAACCGAAACTTCTGGGCGTCCTGGCCCAGGTTCTCGGCCCACTGGGCGCCGAAGGGGACCAGATCGTCCCCCGGGGCGCCATAACCGTGACACACCACGACGGCGTTGGTCGGTTCCTCTCCACCATCGATCACCACGCAGGTCAAATCGCCAATCGTCTTTTCGTAAGCCTTCATCGGTCGCTTATCTAGGGGAATGGTGTTTCGTTGGGTACAGGCTGGAAGCCTGGGACACTTCACTTCACAGGCTGGAAGCCTATGCCACTTCACTTCACAGGCTGGAAGCCTATGCCACTTCACTTCACAGGCTGGAAGCCTATGCCACATTACAGGCTGGAAGCCTATGCCACATTACAGGCTGGAAGCCTGGGCCTTGCTCGGGCGGCGCGGTTACGCGTTCGCCGAGGACGCGGCCAGGGCGGCCCGTTCGGCTTGTCGCTTGCGAACGGCGGGAATGATCTCGCGGGGCAGGAAGCGCGCCAAGCGTTCGTCGTCGCTGGACATCTGCGCGATCTGTTTCAGCAGGGAACTGCTGATGTGGGCGAAGCGATCGTCGGCCATCAGAAACACGGTCTCGATCGAGCGGTCCAATTGGCGGTTGGCCATCAGCATCGTGAATTCGCCCGCGATATCGGTCAGCGGCCGAATCCCTCGCACCATCACTTCGGCGCCACAGCGACGCACAAAGTCGACGGCCAGGTCGTCGAACGTTTCCACCCGCACGCGGGGAAGATCACGCGTGACCTGTTCGACCAGATCGACGCGCTCTTCGGGGGTGAACAGCGGATGTTTGTCCTTGTTGATACCGATTCCGATCACCAGCTGGTCGAACAATTCGCTGGCTCGGTGGATGATGTGCAGGTGTCCCAGGGTGACCGGATCGAACGAACCGGTGTAGACGGCAATTCGGTCTTTCATTTCGTCGGCTCCTGCACGGTTTGCTGCGCCGCACGCACTTGGAGGATCAATTTTTCGATATCGGCGGCATCGTTGTAGGCGTGGACACTGGCCCGAACGCCACCGCCCCGACAGCTGACCACGACGCCGGCTTCCAGCGCCCGTTTGCGGAACTCAGCCGGTTCGACGCCCGGGATCCGGAAGGTCACGATGCCGCTGCGGTTGTCTTTTTTGGCGGGCACCGACAGTTCGCAACCGGCCGCGGCCAATGCTTCGCTCAGCTCGGCGACCAGCTCCAACACGCGACGCGCGATGGCGTCCGGGCCGTGTTGTTCGATCACTTGCCAGAAGATCTGCAGGCTGCGGTGCATGGCCAGCAGACCGGCCATGTTCGCCGAACCGGCTTCGAAGCGAGCCGCGGAATCGCGAAGTTCGAATTTTGCGCCGCCGAACAGATGAGCGTTCTTGACGCTGTTCCATCCGACGGTGCGGCAGCGCAGCCGATCGATGTGCTGGCGACGGACGAACGCCAATCCGGCGCCTTCGGGGCCCAGCAACCATTTGTGTCCGTCGGCGGCCAGAAAGTCGACTCGGGTGCGGGACAGATCTAGCGGGAACACGCCCAGGCCCTGGATCGCGTCCAAAAACACCAGGGCACCGCGGCGGTGCGCCCGCTCGACCAACGCATCGACATCCAAGCGGTAACCGGTCGCGTACCCCACCCAACTGGCCGCGACCAAGCGGGTCGAATCGTCAATGGCCTCGGTGATTTTGTCCAGGTCGGCTCCCCGATCCGGTTCGCCCACCACCCGCACCTCGACGCCGCGATCCTGCTGCTGCAACCACGGGAACAGATTCGAGGGAAATTCGCCGGCCGGCAGGACCACATTATCGCCGCTCTGCCAGTCCAGTCCCTCGGCGACGATATTGATGCCGTAGGAGGTATTAGGAATCATGGCGATTTCGTCGGCATCGGCGCCCAGCCAGCGAGCGGCCGAGGCCCGCATCTGTTCGACTTCCCCCGACCACTCGAGCCAGTCGACGTCGCCCTGCGCGGCCGCTTGGGCCGCGAAAGCGGCTAGCCGATCGGCGGTCGGGCCGGGCAGGGGAGCCACCGCGGCGTGATCGAAATAGGCCCAGCGTTGGACCACCGGCATCTGCTGTCGCCACCATCGCCAGGGCGAGCGAGCCAACAAGTCGGCATCGCCGGGACCGGTGGGTTCATCTTCGGAGGAAACATCAGACATCGCAGGGCCGTTACAATCGGACGATCGCAAATCGAGAAAATTTTGACGAAATCGGGCGGTCTTGGGAAAATGCAGGCATTCGAATTATACTGCCGTTTGAACTCACCATGACTGTTCGCACCGTGATCATAAGCCGAGGATTCTTGATGCCCAAGGCGCTTTGCCTGACCAGCCTTGCGGTAGCCGTCGTTATCGTGCTGCTGTTCCTGACGGACCTGATCATGGGATTTGCGGGAATGACCGCCAGTTCTCCCCTGCGCGGCGCCAGCATGTTGATGGACGTGGCCTTTGTCGTGATCGGTATCGCGATCGCCGTGATGAGCTGGACGACCTATCGCGAACAGGGCTAGAGTCGCCTTTCGCTCCGCGAAAGTAGCCAGTGTCAAACAGTGTCGCCTTTCGCTCCGCGAAAGTAGCCCCAGTCAAACAGTGTCGCCTTTCGCTCCGCGAAAGTTGTCGCCGCCAAACAGTGTCGCCTTTCGCTCCGCGAAAGTTGTTGTGGTAACTCTCTCTACTTTCGCGGAGCGAAAGGCGACTCTCTCTACTTTCGCGGAGCGAAAGGCGACTCTTGCAACTTTCCCGGACCCGCAGGCCACACTAAACTCGTGGCTGGCAGTTTTTGCGTCCGCTCGCGACGGCAAGCCTTCTTTTTACCCTGCAAACCGGGATCAGCGACTTGGAGATTCTTGGCGGCCCTCTGTTCAGCGTGGCCGGCGCCGGTGAATCGCACGGCCCGGCGATCACCACGATCATCAACGGCTGTCCCCCCGGACTGCGGATCGAGCGAGAGGAGGTACAGGCCTATCTCGATCGCCGGCGTCCCGGTGGAAACAAACACGGCACCCCGCGCAACGAAAAAGACAAAGTCGTATTTCTGAGCGGTTTGTACGACGCTCGCGATCACGAGCGTTTGCTGGCCGGGCCGGAAATCTCCGTCGCCGTCGAGCAGAACACTTTCGCCACACAGTCTTACGAGTCGGGGCTGACGACCGGCGAACCGATCGCGGCGGTCGTGCTCAGCACGTCCAAGAAGTCGCGCGACTATACCCAGTTGGTGGGCACCGAGGGCGAAGTGCGTCCCGGGCACACGGATCTGGTGAAATTCTACCAGTCGCAGCAGTTCGTCGACGTCCGCGGCGGCGGCCGCTCCAGCTACCGCTCGACGATCAGCGACGTGATCGGCGGGGCGATCGCCCGCAAGTTTCTGTTCGAACACTTCGGGACCGTGATCCTGTCGTCGATCTCGAGCGTCGGACCGCGGAATGCCAAACTGACGCTGGCCGCCCACGTGGAAAAGATCCTTGCCGCCGGCCAGTCCAATCGCGTCGATGCGGACACCCTGCGGATGATCGCTCAGGGGCTGGAGAGCAACGAAATTCACACCATCGACCAAGCGTTTGCTCGCGATGCCGCCGAATTGATCATGCGCACCCGTCAGGACGGGGATTCCTTGGGAGCGGCCGTGGAGGTGGTGGCCGTCAACGTCCCGCCGCTGGTTGGCGAGCCCCTGTACCAGAGCCTGAAGGTTCGCCTGATGGGAGCCCTGGGCGGCTTGAACGCCGTGCAGTCGTGCGAGATCGGAGCGGGAAAGGCGGTCGTCAGCCGGCGCGGCAGCGAGAACAACGACCCGATCCGCAGCCAGGGCTACCAGTCCAACAGCCACGGCGGGTTGTTGGGCGGGATCACCACCGGAATGCCTCTGGTTTGCCGTGTCGGATTCAAACCCACGTCCACGATCCACAAACCCCAAAAATCGATCCGCAAAGATTACCAGGAGATCGACTTCCAGCTGGACAAAGGCCGGCACGACCCCTGCGTGGGCGTGCGGGCCGGGGTAACGCTGGAATCCCGGCTGGCGATCGAGCTGGCCAATGCGGTGCTGGTGCATCAGGCCCAGCACATCTCGCCCGCCGCCTTTCAGTTGTTTTAAGTGGCCTCAGGCTTCCAGCTTGTGATGTGTGGCATAGGCTCCTCACAGGCTAAGCACGTCGGCTTGATTATTTCGGTATAACCCTACGACAACACCCTCCTGCGCAGCGGGAGGGTCGGGCTCTTAGGCCCGGGGAGGGTCTTCGTGTGGGCCCTCTCCGGGCCTGAGAGCCCGACTCTCCCAGAGGGAGAGTAATACCTAAAAACATCTTGCGACGTGCTTAGAAGCCGATGCCACGGGATGGGCTACGTCGCCAATCGTTTCTCTTCGGCCGCACTGGGGCGGAGGTAGTTGGGGACCAGTTTCAGGGGATCGACCGGCGTTCGCGCGGCGGCTAACCGGCCCAGCGTGGCGGCGGTGGGACGCCAGGCTTGCGCGTCGACCAGAATTATTTCCGAAGAAATTTCCAAATCTGGCAGTCCCGCGGCGTCGCCGGCCAAGCCGCAACCGGCCGGCAACCGGGCCACCTGCTGCTGCCACTGGTCGGCCGGCCACACCACCGACCGAGCCTCCTCGGGCCGGCGGCGGTCGCAGTGGCGGGCGAAGACCTGGCCGCGATAGGCTTTCATCCCGACCAACACCTGCTGGATTGCCGGGGCGGCGTCCCAGGCCTGCCGAGCGATCAACTCCAGCGTATCGACGGCGACGAGCGAGCATTTCGTTGCATACGCAAGGGTTTTCGCGACTGTGGCTCCGATTCGCAGGCCGGTGAAGGAGCCCGGACCGATCGAAACGCTGACCAACCCCAGCGTCGAACCGCCGGTCCGCACCGGCTGGAGCAACCGTTCCATGGCCGGAAACAAACTGGCCGCCGTCCGCTGCTCGGCCGTCAATTCGATCTCCTGCTCGAGCCGGTCGCCTCGCAAAAGGGCCAGCGATCCGTGGCGACCGCTGGTTTCGATCGCCAGATGCCAAGGTGTCATGAAGAATTCCTGCTTTCAGAGGGATTGCTGTGAAAATTTGCTTGCCCCTACAATCTGCGGTGCCAGCGTCTGGCTTTTTGAGCCCTCAAAGCGAGGGCGGATTGGACGCGTTTGTCGGAATCCGATGGGACCACCGAAGTGAAGCGGGCCTTAATCAGCGACATCCACGGGAATCTCGAAGCCCTCCAGGCGGTCCTGGCGGATATCCGGGACAATGATGTCGATGAAATCTATTGCCTGGGCGATATCATCGGCTATGGACCGAATCCGTGCGAGTGCCTGGACCTGGTGATGAAACACTGCCGGGTGACGATCCTGGGCAACCACGACCAAGCGGCCCTGTTCGATCCCGACGGGTTCAACCCCGTGGCCCTGCAAGCGGTGTACTGGACGCGGGACCAACTCGATCGCGGCCCGGGCAGCAGCAGCACGGTCAACGGTCGATGGGATTTTTTGGGCGAACTGCCGCGCTTTCATAACGATGGCGACTTTATGTTTGTCCACGGCTCGCCCCGCGACCCGACCAATGAATATGTCTTCCCCGAATACGTCTACGACCAACGCAAGCTGGAGATCCTGTTCGGCAAGGTGGACCAGTACTGCTTTATGGGGCACACCCACCTGCCGGGCGTGTTCACGACGCACTGCGAGTTCTTCTCGCCCGAGGAATGCGACCACCAGTTCACCCTCGGCGACGAAAAATTGATGGTCAACGTGGGCAGCGTCGGACAACCGCGGGACGACAACAACCAGAGCTGTTACGTGATCCTCAACACCGAGGACCGCAAACTGCAGTTCCGCCGCATTGCCTACGATTTTGACAAGACTGCCGAGAAGATCTACCAGCAGCCCGACCTGGCCAACATGCTGGGCGATCGCTTGAAACAAGGACGTTAGCTGCCGTGACGCGACGGGCCATCATCAGCGATATCCATGGCAATCTGGCCGCTCTGGAAGCGGTCCTGGAGGACATCCGCTCGCAGGACATTCACAGCATCGTCTGCCTGGGCGACACGGTCGGATACGGTCCCGAACCCTGTGCCTGTATCGACGCGGCGATGCAGTTTGATTTCTCCATCCTCGGCAACCACGACAACAGCGCGCTGTTCGATCCCGAAGGCTTCAACACGGCGGCCGAACAAGCCATCTTCTGGACCCGGTCCCAGCTGGAATGCGGTCCCGACGGCCCGGAGGCCAGCCGCCGGCGGATGGAGTTTCTGCTGGAACTGCCGCGCGTCATTCGCGAAGACAACGTGCTGTTCGTGCACGGTTCGCCGCGGGGACCGACCACCGAGTACGTGTTTCCCGAGGACGCGAACCACCCGCGCAAGATGGAAAAGCTGTTCTCGCTGGTACCCTGGCTGTGCTTTCAAGGCCACACCCACGTGCCCGGTATCTTTACGTCCGACATGCGTTTCACGCGCAGCGAAGACGTCGAGGACCGCTTTACGTTCAGCAGCACTCAGAAGGCCATGGTCAACGTCGGCAGTGTCGGCCAACCGCGCGACCAGGATCCGCGCAGTTGCTATGTGATCTTCGACGGCCAGAGTGTTCAGTTTCGCCGAATCGAATACGATATCGAGCGAACGGTGAAAGCCATCGAGGACGAACCACAGCTGGATAATTTTCTTGGATATCGCTTGCGGGACGGTCATTGAATCATGAAGTTTGCCATTTGTAACGAGACGTTCGGAGATTGGCCGCTGGAGAAGGCCGTGCGGTATGCGGCCGGCGCGGGCTACACCGGCTGGGAAGTCGCTCCGTTTATGTTGACCGACGACCTGCCGAATTATTCCCAACAGCAACGCGTCGAGTACCGCTCGGTGGTCGAGGACGCCGGCCTGCACGTGGTGGGCCTGCACTGGTTGCTGGCCAAGACGCAGGGCCTGCACCTGACCAGCGGCGACGTGCAAACGCGCCAACGCACGGCCGCCTACCTGTGTGAATTGGCCAAGCTGTGCCGGGACCTGGGCGGCAAGGTCTTGGTCCTCGGTTCGCCCCAACAGCGGAATGTCCCCGAGGGCATGAGCCAAGAAGAGGCCCTGGACAACGCCACCGAGGTGCTCAAAAGCGTCGTGCCGACCCTGTGCGACACCGACACCCGCATCGCTCTGGAACCGCTGGGACCGGCCGAAGGCAATTTTCTGAATACCGCGGCCGAAGCTCGTGAGTTGGCCGATCGGTTCGGATTCGATTCCGTCGGCATCCACCTGGACGTCAAGGCGATGAGCAGCGAAGCGATCCCGATCCCGCAGGTCATCCGCGAAACGGCCGACAAACTGCTGCACTTCCACGCCAACGACCCCAATCGCCGCGGTCCCGGAATGGGCGACGTGGCCTACGAACCCATCTTCGAAGCCCTCCGCGATATCCAGTACGACGGCTGGGTCAGCGTCGAAGTGTTCGACTACGAACCCGGCGTGGAGAGCTTGGTCGGCGACAGCATCCGCTACATGCAGGACGTCCTCAGCTCGTGAACGCCGGCCAGCGGCCGTCTCGATGGCCCGGCCCGCGGCCGTCGCGCTCGTCCGGCCCGCGGCCGTCTCGATGGCAATTCGCGGCGATCGGGATGCTGTTCGCCGTAGCGGTCGCGGCCCTGCTGGTGCCTTCGCCGTTCGACGGCCGAGCGGCGACCACCAGTTTTGATCTGTTGCACTTCCCGTGCTTTGCGGTGTTCAGCATCGCGGTCCTGGCCATGGCTCGCCGCCTGGGCTGGCGCTCGGCCGGCCGCCGGGCGGGCGTAGCGATAGCGGTCCTGGCGTTCGCCATGGCGATGGAAGCCCTGCAGCAGTTGTCGGGGCGCTCGCCGACGACGCACGATATGGTGGCCAATGCCGCGGGCGTCGTCTCGGGTTGGATGCTGTACGAAGCGTGGCGACAACCGCAGGCGATGCCGCGCCGCGTGGCGATAACGCTCGCGTTCGTCTTGTTGGCGTACACCAGTTACCGGCCGGTGCTGACGCTGTGGGACCTGTGGCAACGATCCCAAGGCTAAGTGGCATAGGCTTCCAGCCTGTGGATTGGGCTCCTTCAATGGTCGAAAAGCCTGTGCCACGTTTTACCCTGCCGCCGAACGAAGGTACTCCATCAACTCGCAACGAAACGGCCAGATGCCTTTGTAGCGAAGTGTGGCTTCGGGACAGGTTTGCAGCGTCCCGAGCAACCGCCCGCGTTGTGGAGCGTCCAGCGATTCGACGGCCACCTGATAGGTGTGGATCGTAAACAGGATGGCTCCGCCGGCCAGCCGCGTCATGGTCTGGCGTTCGACCCGAAACCAGCAGCGTCGGCCCGCGTTGCGGGCGGTGATCGGTTCGGCCCGGCAAGCCAACTCCGCCAGCCGGGCGGGCGTCTGGTTCAATTCCGCACTGCTGCGCACGCCCCAGTTCAGCCGCCATACCGGTCGCAGAGGTTTTAATCCGCGCAGCAAGCGTACGGTCTTGTCGGCGGCCAGGGCTGCGAACTCGGGGACCACGTCATGCACCTGCCATACGTTCTGCTCCAGCTTCTCCTCGATCGACCATCCGCTGGGAAAGCAGACGACGCCGGCACAGATGGGATAGCCGGCTGAGAAATCGTCGCGCAGCAGCACCAGGTCCTCTTGAACCTGCCGTCCGGCCGTCAACAAGGGTGGCTCGCCGGACGGAGGTTTCGTCAGCACACCGCCGGTCTGGCGATCGATCCAGTCGAAGGCGTCGCGTTGGGCGTCCAGCGAATCGGCGGCAGCGCGAAAGTGGGCGTCGCGATTCTGGTCCAGCAGCGAAGCGCGCAGAGCGAGCTCGGCGGCATGTTCGCCGGTGACGTCAATGATCGACTGCTCGGCCGGCAGGGCGCGGACGCCAAAGTCGTGTCGAAACCGGTCGCTGGCCAGCGGAAAGTATTGCATGAGTCGCTGTAAATGCTGGAGTCTAGGCTTTAGCCGACCCGAAGCGCCACGAAAATCGCCTAAAGGCTAGACTCCAGCGCCCCAACCGCGTCTGCCTTCCAAACTCTGGCGAGTTCAGCTACGGGCATTCAGCTACTTGCCGCGGCGGGTAAAGGCGGCCGGGTAACCGTACCAATCAGGCGAGAGCGTCGCCTTGGTCGCCAACAGGACGGCCTTGGCGTGCAGATGCTCCGGCCCGTGAGTGTAATCCCACTCGGCGCGTTCCTCATAGCGCAGGACCCGCAGGCCCGGCGTCTCGATCGCCATTTGCAGCAGCCGGTTGGGCGGAAAGTGATTGATCACGTGGCTGGCGGTCTCGCTGACCGGTCCCTGCCGCTGGGCCCCGGCACCGTAACTCGAGCCCGGATCATCGCTGGTGTGCACCTCTACGTACATCGCACCTCGCTCCTGGAGGGCGGCGACCATCTGCTGCCACAGCCGCCGGCTGGCCGGCATCGGGATATGGTCCAGGACCGTGGTGGCGACGATCACACGGTAGGCATTCGGTTCCAGTTGGCAGTCCTGCACATCCATGGCTTGCGTGGTGACGCGGGCGGCCAAGCCGGACGCTTCGGCACGGCGCATGACCAGATCCAGCCCGCGCTGCGAGCGATCGATGGCCACCACCTGCAATCCCGCTCGAGCCAGTTCCAGCGTATCACGCCCTCCGCCCGCACCGAGATCCAGGGCCCTGCCGGCGGGATGACACTGCCGCAGGTAGGCGGCCAATTCGGCCGAAGGCGTCATCCCATAAGCGGGCTGTTCGCGGTCATACACATCGTAGAACGGATCGTCGTCGGGACTCGCGTCTTGCGACGCAGCCGATGGGGGCACATCCATGGAAGGGAACCAACCAGCAAAGAGATATCGGGGTGGAGGAATCTCACGAGCCGGCGCCGGCTCGTGGTCAAGGATCACTGCTCGGCAGCCTGTTGATCCGCGGGTTTATTGTAACCGCTGCGAAACCCACCCGCCGCGGCTACAATTGGTCTGCATCAGCGGGTGCGCCCCTTCACCGCCCCTGCTATCTCTGGCCGGACCGCAACGAGACAAAGGACGCAAACCGTGCTGCGACGCTTGGGCAATACCGACCTGGATGTTTCGCCGGTCGCGATGGGATGCTGGCCCATCGCCGGAATGACCAGCGTGAACGTGAACGACGAGGACAGCCGGCGGACGTTGCGGGCGGCCCTGGACGCCGGAATTAATTTCTTTGACACGGCGTACGGCTACGGCCGCAACGGCGAGAGCGAACGACTGATCGCCCAGGCGCTGTCGAACGATCGAGACCGCATCGTGTTGGCGACCAAGGGCGGCATGCACTGGGATGAGCAAGGCCAACGCGTGCTGTGCGCCCGGCCGGAAACGCTGCGACGAGAATGCGAACGGTCGCTGCAGCGTTTAAACACCACCCACGTCGATCTGCTGTACTTGCACGCCCCCGACCCCGACGTGCCGGTGGCCGAATCGGCCGGAGCGCTCAAGGCGCTGCTGGACGAAGGCAAAACGCGGGCAGTGGGCGCGTCGAATCTGGACACCGAACAACTGGACCGGTTCGCTGCCGAGTGTCCGCTCGCCGCGGTCCAGCCACCGTACAACATGCTGCAGCGCGAGATCGAACAGGACATCCTGCCCTGGTGCCGCCGACACGACGTCGCGGCCGTTGTCTACTGGCCGCTGATGAAAGGATTGCTGGCCGGAAAACTCCGCCGCGACCACCGCTTCGCCGCCGGCGATAGCCGCGCAAAGTATCCGATGTTCCAAGGCGAACAGTGGCAGCGGAACCAGGACTTCGTCGACCGCCTGCGCGAGATCGCCGCCGCTCACCAGCGAACGGTCGCCCAGTTGGTCGTGGCCTGGACGATTCGTCGCGAAGGCATCACCGCCGCCCTGTGCGGTGCCAAGCGAGCGCATCAGATCGAAGAAACCGCCGCCGCCATGCAGTGGCAGCTGGACGAGGAGACAAGAGCCAAGGTCGATCAAGCGCTGCGGGAGAGGGAGGCGCAGGAGGCGAGTTAAGGACGTTCGTTCTCGAACATCCTCGATGTTGCGGAGCGATTGATTGTGGTAGCCCCGGGCGCGGCTGCAGCGCCCGGAGCTTCGCATGCCAACCATAGAATCCGGCGGAATCTGTGTACGGGAAAAACCGTTTACTCCCCTCTCCCCCGAAGCCTGGCGAGCCTAAGCGAGTCAGGCTTCGGGGGAGAGGGGTTGGGGGTGAGGGGGGGCCAGCAGAGCAGCAGCACCCTGGCCGCACCTCGATGCGGTGCGGAAACCGGAAAGACGTACGCAAACAGGCATTCCGTTGCACCTGAGCCCCCTCACCCCCGGCCCCTCTCCCACCACTGCTTCACTCGCTGACGCTCGCGGCGCCGCGGGGGAGAGGGGAGAAAAGATTGCCTTCTACCGCTCCGAGCCAACCATAGATTCCGGCGGAGCCGGCAAATCTCAAATCAACCTTCGCTCTCGGCGGCGGACTCGACGACGATGCGGTTGCCGTGGACTTCGAACACGCGGATCGCTTCGCCGTCGCCGATGGCCGTCCCGTCGCTGACCACTGCGAACACTTCGTCGCCGATTCGCGCCTTGCCCGCCGGCCGCAGGGGCGTGATCGCCGTACCCACGGCGCCCAACAGGTGGTGGTAGTCGACCAACTGCTCACGTTGCTCGACGATTTCGGCATCCGGCGTGGCCAGGTGGAGGTAGCCGAACAGTTTGGTGTTGGGCAGCAGCAGGCGGAGCAACAGAAAGCCGCCCAGCAGGCCACCACAGGCCACGATCACGGTCCACAGTGTCTCGGTGGTCTTGGCGTACTGATAGGGGTTCTGCGGGATCACAAAGGTTTGACTGGTCAACACGACTCCGCCGACCAACAACAGCAGGCCGCCCAGCCCGAACACGCCCGCCCCGGGCACGACGAAGATCTCGATCAGAATAAAAATCACGCCCAGCGTAAACGCCAACACCTCCAGCCATTCCGCCGTCCCGGCCAGAAAGCTCATCCAGAAGAACAACCCGAAACACAGCATCGAGATGAATCCGGGCACGCCCAACCCCGGCGCACTGATCTCCATCGAAAACGTCATAAACGCGATCAACAGCAACAGCATCGGTAGAAAAGGGCGATTGCCCAGCCATTCCACGGCGCGGATCACGGGGCGGTCGGAGACGCGTTTCAGCGGCTGCTGCAAGCCGATCGCCGCCTTGACATCTTCCAGACTGTCGGCCAACCCATCGGCCAACCCCAGCTCCACGGCTTCGGCCCCGCTGAGGCCGTCGGCCAGATCCATCCGAGCTCCCTGCGACCACCGCTCGCTCGGCGCCTGTTCCTGCTGGACCTCCCATTCGATTTGCCGCTCGGTGGCGTACCGCACGCGGCCCGTCTTGGTATCGGTGTAGCGGTATACGACCAGTTGAGAATCCAACAATCCTTCCAGCAGCGCGGCCGGGCGACCGGCATCGCCGGCGACTTGCTGGATCGCTTCGCGCAACTGTCGCACCTGGTCGGAGGAAAGGTTCTGAGCGCCCGGTCCGCCGAGACGCGCCTCGGCGCTGACCAACAGCGGACGGCAGGCGGCCGCGACCAAGACCGCATCACCCAACGCCTCGTTGCCGACCCAGCCGGCGGCCACACGGCCTTCGTTGGGAACGATCGATAACGTGCTGGCCAAACGCATGCTGTCGTTCAGACTGCCGCCGGGGCTGTCGATCGCTACGACCCAGGCCCCGCCGGCCTCCTGGCTCTGCGGAGCGGCCAGGTTCGCTTCTAGACGGCGGATTTTGGCCCCGGTCATGTTGCCGTTTAATTCGATCAGGGTGCCGGATTCCACGCTGACCTGCTTGACCGCTTCGGGTTCGGCCAATTCGGCGATGTCCAGCACATCGGCGGCCTGCCGCGCCGACGCCACGCGGTGGCTGGCCAAACGAGCCGCCCGCAGTTGATCGCTGCCCAACAACACCGTCTGCCCGACGGTAGAAATCTGTTCTTCCTGCAGGTTCTGGCCTTGGTCGCGGATCTCGGCTAATTGCTGCCCTCCCACAAAGACTTCCGAGCCGTCGACCTGGGTGACGCGAGCCAGTTCCATGTCCGGATCCAGCATCGCCCGCACCAGCGGCTTGGGAAAAATACCGCGGCGGCCGGCGATCGATTCGTACATCACCGCGACCGTCTCGTCGAAGGCGGGTTCATCCAACCCGGCATCGCCCAGCTGGGCGTCAGAGGTGACGATCACCTGATCGCAGGCCAGCACCGTCAATACGGCGTGCCCGCGAACCGGCCCACGCAGAAAAGCCACCATGCGCAGCGATCGCAGTTCGGGACTACCGATCGCGCGAGCCAGCCGCTGGGAGTTTTCCAGTTCGGTTCCCTGGCCATCGCCCGGTCGGTCGGGGTCGCCAAACTGCAGGATCACCGCTTGCCGTCGCCCGGCACCGGAGGTTTTCTCCGCCAACGACTTCAGCGTCGCCACGATCGCCTGGCTGCTGTCGGCCGTGATCGGCAGCGGGACCTCGATCAGGTAGCCGCGTTTGGCTTCGCTCGCTGCCGGTTCCTCCGCCGCGGCGTCCTGAGCGAACGCCTTGCCAGAGACGCGGAGCCCCAGATCCGCCTTGACCAGGTCCACCGTGACCAGGTCCACCGTGACCGGCCCCACGATGACCAGCCCCACAGTGACCAGCATCCAGCCGCAAAGCAATCGCAACATGGCTCGAACTATCACAAGAAGGCAACGAAGAACCGCCGTCAGAGGATGGACGACACGACGGCAGCAAACCTGACCGCGGCGGGGGAACCCGAGCGTTCCCATCCGCCTGGGTGGTGGTAGCCGTATTATACCGCCTTGGCAGCCCCGGCACGGTCCAGTTCCCGGTGGCGAGCCAGCAATTCGGCGAACGTGCCGTCCAGGATCGCCTGCCGGGCCTGGTGCATGATCCGCTGGTAGTAGGTCAGATTGTGCAGGGTCAACAGGATGGGGCCGAGCATCTCGCCGGCGACGAACAGGTGCCGCAGATAGGCCCGGCTGTGCCGGCACGCCGGACAGGGACAGTTGGCCTCCAGCGGCCGCGGATCGTCCTGATGAACGGCGTTACGCAGCTTCAGCGGCCCCTGGTCGGTGAACGCAAAGGCGTTGCGACCGTTGCGGGTGGGCATCACACAATCAAACAGATCGACGCCGCGCGCGATCGCTTCGAGCATGTCGATCGGGCGGCCGACGCCCATCAGATAACGCGGCTTGCCCGCGGGCAGGTGAGGGCAGGTGGCGGCGATCACGCGGTACATGTCCGGCGGCGGTTCGCCCACGCTCAAGCCGCCGATAGCAAAGCCTTCGAAACCGTGCGGGGCCAGATCGCGGGCGCACTGGCCGCGGATCGTTTCATCCAGTCCGCCCTGCACGATGGCAAACCGCGCCTGATCGTCGCGGGTGGCCGCATCCAAGCACCGCCGTGCCCAGCGCACCGATCGCTCGGTGGCGTCGATCACCGCTTCGTCCGAAGCGGGCAGGGCGATCACATGATCCAAGACCATGGCCACGTCGCTGCCCAGCGATTCCTGGATCTCGATCGAATGTTCGGGCGTCAGGTCGATCTTGCGGCCGTCGATGTGACTGCGGAACACGGCGCCGCGTTCGTCGATCTTGGTCAGGGCCGAAAGCGAGAAGATCTGAAACCCACCGCTGTCGGTCAGGATCGGGCCGTCCCAGTTCATGAACCGGTGCAGGCCGCCCAGCTTGCGGACCAGCTCGTGACCGGGGCGCAGGGCCAAGTGGTACGTGTTGCCCAGAATCATTTGGGCGGTCACGTCGGGCAGGGTCGACACGGTTTCCCGCAGAGAATCGCCGGTGACACCTTTGACCGTGGCCTGGGTACCGACCGGCATAAAGGTGGGCGTCTGCACGTCGCCATGCGGCGTGGTAAAGACACCCCGCCGAGCTTGGGTTTGCGAATCGCTCGCGAGCAACCGAAAGGGAAAGCGTCCCGATCCAGCAGCGGCGGGCTCCGGAGCCGGATCAGTCACCGCGAAGCTTCAGGCCCAGTTCGTCCAGCTTTTCGCGGACTTCGGTCAGACTGGTAACGCCAAAGTTCTTGCACTCGAGCATCTCGTCGCCGGTCTTGCGAACCAGTTCCCCGATCGTGTTCAGGCCCAACCGGACCATGCACTTGCGAGCCCGCACCGAGAGGTTCAGGTCCGAGATCGGTCGATCCAACAGAGCCTGTTCGTCGGGCGACATGTGCGAGGTATCGATCGGCGGATCGGGCGATTTCTTCTCGTGTGCGAATTGCCCCAGCGACAAGCCCTTGCTGGAGAGCATCTCGCGGATCTCGTACAGGCTGGTCTCGCCAAAGTTCTTGCTGGACAACAGCTCGCCTTCGGACGTGCGAGTCAGGTCGCCCAGGGTCTCGATCCCCATTTTCTGCAGGCAGTTGCGGCTTCGCACCGACAGCTCGAAGTTCGCCACCGGCAGGTTCAGGACCTGAGCCAGGCGATCGTTTCGGCGCTGGGTTTCCTCGTCGTACAGGACGTTGCCCAGGGCCGAGGCGTCCTTCATGTACAACGTGGCACGGGGGTGGTCCGGGTAACATTCCAGGATCCGCCGGTAGCACACCTGGGCGCGGTCGAATTGGTTGCGATCCTCGTAGATGGTGCCGAGGTTGATCAACACGCCAACGCCGGTGGGGAACGCGGCCGCGGCTCGTTCGTACAAGGCGACCGCTTCGTCGTCGTTGCCATGACGATCGTTTTCCAACGCCAACCCGAACAGGGCACCGGCATGCGACTCGTCGATCTGCAGGGCACGTTCGTAGTGGTTGATGGCTTCGGGCATCTTGTCGCCGATCGCCGCCACGGTGGCCGCTCGCTGGTACTGATATTCGGCGGTCTGCTCGATGGGCCCGAACATATCGTCCAGGATCGCCATGGAACCGTCCAAATCCCGCATGTACCGCTTGGCTTCGGCGATCGCCAGCTTGCAATCGTCTTCGCTGTAGCCGGCTTTCTGAGCCGCTTCGTACTGCGAGATCGCCTCGGTGTACTCCCCCAGCTCGAAGGCACAGCGTCCCAGATAGAACTGGGCCAGGGCCCCGCCATCGGAGCTATTGAGGGTCTCACGAGCCTGCTTGAATTTGCCCAGCAACAACTGGCAGACGCCCAGTTTGGTCTGCGTGGCGGGACTGCGATTTTCGTCCTGCTCCATCTGGCCAACGGCATCGCGCAGCTCGCCAAAATGCGTGAAATCCGAAGCAATCGCCGAACGAATGTTCGAAATTTCCTGAGGACCAAAAGAGGTGTTTGCCAGCACCACTTCCTTCAAATCGACAACTTCGGCTTCGGCCATAACGGGAGTGTCTCCGCGGGACGGTAGGGGCTGCAGAGCGTTGCAGCCTGGAGAAACAAGAGAGCCAGCGGTGGGATTTGAACCCACAACCCTCGCATTACGAATGCGATGCTCTGCCAATTGAAGCTACGCTGGCGAATTCGCTCATCTGGGAGTCCAAGAGAATACGAAGGCCGAGGTGGTTTCGTCAATAGCCGGGCCCCTGGAAATGGCACAGCGGTCTCCACAGCCCCCCGCGGGGGCTGGAACCGAGACCGAAAAAATCCCCGGCCAGGATGCCAATGCGGCCTCCCTGAGGCATAATAGGGCCGCACCGCAACGCGGCGTCCCTCCGGCGGTCGCCCGTCCCGAGCCGCGGTCGCCCGTGCGGATTCGATTCCCTTCCTCCTTTCCTGTTTGTAGGACCCCACCTCACGATGCGCATCGAACTTTATCGCCTGCTGGGCTTGGCTTTGCTGCCCCTGTTGGCCGCTCCGCTGGCTTTCGCCGACCAGCCCCAAGACGCCGATTTCAAACTGCTCTCCAGCGGCGACGACCTGCTGTCCCAGTGGCATGGCATGCCGAACCTGGACCCTCGCAAGTACGACGACCAGAGCGAGGAGCAGAAGGCCAAGTGGAACGAGGAAATCAAAAAGCACTGGAAGATCGAAGACGGCGTCATCATCAATGATGGTCACGGTGCGTACCTGACCACCAACGAAGACTACGGCGACGTCGAACTGCGTCTGAAATACAAAACCGTGCCCCGAGCCGACAGCGGGATCTACCTGCGAGGAACGCCCCAGGTGCAGATCTGGGACACGACCGACGAAGGCAAATGGAAGATCGGCGCCGACAAAGGCTCCGGCGGCCTCTGGAACAACGCCCCCGGCGCGCCCGGCAAGGACCCACTGGTCAAAGCGGACAAACCGTTTGGCCAGTGGAATGACGTGCGGATCGTGCAGGTCGGGGCGCGTACCAGCGTCTGGCTGAACGATCAATTGGTCGTCGACCACGCCCTGATGCACAACTACTGGGATCGCTCCCAGCCGCTGCTGGCCTCCGGCCCGATCCAATTACAAACCCACGGCGGCGAAATCCAGTGGAAGGACGTCAAGGTCCGCCGCATCGGCAGCGAAGAGGCCAACGAGATCCTGGCCAGCCACAGCGACGACGGTTTTCAGCCCATCTTTGATGGCAAGTCGCTGGACGGTTGGGCCGGTGCCGTGGCCGATTACGAAGTCAAAGACGGGGCGATCCAGTGCCGCAAAGGCCACGGCGGCACCCTGTACACCGAGGAAACCTACGGCGACTTCAAAGTGCGCCTGGAATTCCTGCTGCCTCCGGGCGGCAACAACGGCCTGGCCATCCGCTATCCCGGCAGTGGCAACCCGGCCTACCAGGGCATGACCGAATTGCAGGTCCTGGATAACACGGCCGACAAATACGCCAAACTGGATCCGCGTCAATTCCACGGCTCGGCCTACGGCATGGCCGCCGCCGCTCGCGGTTACCTGCGTCCGGTCGGCGAATGGAATTTCCAGGAGGTCACCGTGGACGGTTCGAAGATCCGCGTCGAACTGAACGGTTCGGTGATCCTCGACACCGACCTGTCGGAAATCACCGAATACATGGCCGATAGCGCCCACCCCGGCAAAGACCTGGCCGAAGGCCACTTCGGCTTCGCCGGCCACAGCGACCCGGTGCAGTTTCGCAACGTGTCGATCAAAACACTGGACAAGTAAGCCTCGCGTCCAACCGTGACTGAGCCTTCCGCGGCCGCGGCGACCAAACGGTCGTCGCGGCCGTTTTTCTGATCCAGCGGCATCGGCTGCCCCGGCCGTGAACCTGCCTGTGCCCCATTTAAACATCCTGGCGATCGAACCTTTTCACGGGGGCAGCCACGCGGCGATGCTCCGCGCCTGGCGGGACAACTCGCGACACCAGATCACGGTCCTCGGTTTGCCGGGGCGGCACTGGAAATGGCGGATGCGGCACGCCGCCCTGACGCTGGCCCAGCAAACGCACCGCCGAGCCGAAGCGATGCCGGTGCCGGACCTGATCTTTGCTTCGGATATGCTGGACCTGGCCGCCTGGAAAGGCTTGGTCGGCCCGCCCTGGGCCAATCTTCCCGCCGTGCTCTACTTTCACGAAAACCAGTGGACGTATCCGCTGTCGCCGGGCCAGACGCCGGACCTGCATTACGGCTACACGAACTTCCTCTCGGCCGTTGCCGCCGAGGCGGTGTGGTTCAATTCGCAGTACCACCGCCAAAGTTTTCTATCGGCTGCCTCACGCATTCTTCGCCGGATGCCCGACCACGACCATCTGGATGATCTGGACCAAATCGCGGCTCGCAGCCGGTGCCTCTACCCCGGAATCACGATCCGGCAGAAACCGCCGGTGGCGGCTCGTGCTCTAACAGCAAAAGCCCCGCTGAACATCGGCTGGGTCTCGCGATGGGAACACGACAAGCGTCCCGAAGTCTTCGTCGAAGCGATCGAGCGACTGCGCCGGCGACCGCCCGACCAGGATTTTCGCTTGATCCTGCTGGGAGAAACCTTTCGTCAGATGCCAGATTGCTACCATCAGCTGCACGAAATCTGCCACCCACACATCCTGCACAGCGGGTTCGCCGCTTCGCGCCAAGCGTACCAGAGCTGGCTCGGCGAGATGGACGTGGTCGTGTCCACGGCGGCTCACGAATTCTTCGGCATCGCGATCGCGGAAGCCGCCGCAGCCGGCGCGGCGCCGATCCTGCCCGAGGACTTGGCGTATCCGGAGCTGTACGGGGACGGTCACGGGGCGGCCGCGTTTTACGATGGCAGTGCCGGCCAGCTGGAAGCGACGATCCGGCGTCTGGCGGCCGATGACGAGGCGCTGCGTCAGCTGCGGCAAGCCGCCGCCCGCCGCGCCGCTCGGCTCGACTGGTCGCACCAAGCCGCCGAGTTCGACGACGCGGCGGAGTTGGTTGTTAGTTGTTAGTTGTTAGTTGTTAGTTGTTAGTTGTTAGTTGTTAGTTGTTAGTTGTTAGTTGTTAGTTGTTAGTTGTTAGTTGTTAGTTGTTGGTTGTTGGTTGTTGGTTGTTGGTTGTTGGTTGTTGTTTTTTTTGACTCTAACGGAATCGATGCATAAAAAACGTTTACTCCCCTCTCCCCCGAAGCCTGGCGAGCCTAAGCGAGTCAGGCTTCGGGGGAGAGGGGTTGGGGGTGAGGGGGACCAGCAGAGCAGCACCACTTCGGTGTTTCGATGCGGTGCGGGAATCGGAAAGGCGTACGCAAACGGTCATTCCGTTGCACCCGAGCCCCCTCACCCCCGGCCCCTCTCCCACCACTGCTTCACTCGCTGACGCTCGCGGCGCCGCGGGGGAGAGGGGAGAAAACATTGCCTTCTATCGCGCCGAGCCAACCATCGATTCCGCTCGAGTCAGCAAATCTCCAATCCCCTGACTCTAGCGGAATCTATGCATAAAAAGACGTTTACTCCCCTCTCCCCCGAAGCCTGGCGAGCCTAAGCGAGTCAGGATTCGGGGGAGAGGGGTTGGGGGTGAGGGGGACCAGCAGAGCAGCAGCACCCTGGCCGTACCTCGATGCGGTGCGGAAACCGGAAAGGCGTACGCAAACAGGCATTCTGTTGCACCCGAGCCCCCTCACCCCCGGCCCCTCTCCCACCACTGCTTCACTCGCTGACGCTCGCGGCGCCGCGGGGGAGAGGGGAGAAAATGTTGTCTTCTATAAAAAAGACGTTTACTCCCCTCTCCCCCGAAGCCTGGCGAGCCTAAGCGAGTCAGGATTCGGGGGAGAGGGGTTGGGGGTGAGGGGGACCAGCAGAGCAGCACCACCTCCGACTTTCGCTGTGATGGGGGAATCGGAAAGGCGTACGCAAACGGTCATCCTGTTGCACCCGAGCCCCCTCACCCCCGGCCCCTCTCCCACCACCGCTTCACTCGCTGACGCTCGCGGCGCCGCGGGGGAGAGGGGAGAAAATGTTGCATTTGACCGCGCCGAGCCCTACATGAATTCCGCCGGAGTCAGCAAATCTCGAAGCTCAAATCGAGTACGACACAACCATCAACCATCAACCATCAACCATCCCCCAGAGCGGCTTTGTAGGCGGATCCGCCGCCGACGACGGGCAACTGCAACCGAGTCGCGTCCAGGTCCACGGTCAGCTCCGTGCCCGGCTCGGGCCACAGCGTAAAGTCGCGGTCGCTGGCGAAGATCATCAATCCGATCTGCTGACCGGCCGGCAAAACCTGGTCGTCGGGCTGGAGGTCAAAGGCCAGCTCGACAAACTCTCCCGGCTCCAGCGGCTCGCTCTCGCGGATCGAGCGGTGGTTCTGGGGATCGGCCCAGCCGCGGGTGATGATGTTCTCGGTGATCTTGGCGTCCTGCTTGTCGTTCCAGGGTAAGGAGACCAACCAGACCGACAGGTTGGCGGCCGGCTTGCTGCTGGCCAAGCGGATTCGCAGCCGCGCGGTTCCCGACAGATGCAGCGGCTGGGCCAGCGTCGGCGTGACAAACATCAAACGATGTTGCGTCCATTCGGCTCGAGCCAACGCCGCTCCGTCGAACGACACGTTGTCGACCAGCGTTTCGGGCTCTTGCGCATCGGGCTGCTGGAGCACCAGAGCGCCGCGCCGCGGGGCGTCGCCCTCCAGGTACATCGTGACCGCTTCGGCTTCTGGGTGTGGGTAATCCGGATAGGCCGTCGGTTCGTCGTTCTTGTCGCCTTCGCGCACGATCCACGCGCGAGCATCTTGTTCGACACCGTTCTCCACGCCGTGCAGGTAGCGAGTGAACCAGCGATTCATCATCCGCATCGGCGGCGGGCCACCGTGACCGCCTTGGTGGTAATAGATCTGCACCGGCACGCCCCGCGCCTTGAGGGCCTGCGAGATCCGGTTGCTGTGCTCGGGCATCACGTTCCAGTCATTAAAGCCGTGCGACATCAGCACCGCGGCCGACACTTTGTCCAATTGATTCAGGTAATCGCGGCCGGCCCAGAAATCGTTGTAGTCGCCGGTGATGCGGTCCATGCCTTGGGCCATTTCGGTGTCCCGCACGGTGCAGTCGCAGAAGGCGTTGCGTTGCTGGTTACCGCTGTGGATGAAGTCGTACAGGACGTCGATATCTTCGCCCAGGTAACCGCCGGGATGACGCACCAGGCCATGGGACCGGTAGTAATGGTAATACGACGTATTGGGGGCGATGGGAATGATCGCTTCCAGTCCCTCGACGCCGGTGGTGGCGGCCGCCAGAGGCAGGGTGCCGTTGTAGGATGTGCCCGTCATCCCGACCTTGCCGGTGCTCCAGGTCGCGGCCACGGTTTCGTCGCCGTCGGGCGTGGTGTATCCGGCAGCGCGGCCGCACAGCCAGTCGATCACGGCCTTGGGGGCCAGCGATTCGTTGCTGCCACCGACCGTCGGGCAGCCCTGCGAGAGTCCGGTTCCGGGCGACGAGGAGTGCACGACGATGTAGCCCCGCGGCACCCACTGCTCGGTGTGGCCTTTGGAGATGATCGGACGCGAGCCCTTGCGTTCGATCGGCGGATCTTTCTTGTGTTCCGGCGGCGTCTCGCCCAGTTCGTGCTGGGGATCCCAGAAGTACGCTTTGTCGCCCGAACCGACGCCGGCAAAGTAGGGGCTGGTCACATACACCACCGGCAGCTTCAGGCCTTCGGTCTCGGTTTGCCGCGGCCGAGTGACCGCCACGTGCACGCGGTCGGGACGTCCGTCGTCGTCGGAATCGAACTCGGTCTGCACCCACAGATCGTGCCGGATCCAGTAATCGGGATCCTCGAAGGCTTTGACGACCTGGGCCTGACCGTCTTCGAACTGCGGTCGCGCCCGTTCGGCAGCCCGTTCGGCCGCCGGCAGGGCCGCCGGCAGGGCCGCCGGCAGGGCCGCCGGCGCCGGCAGGCACAGCAGGAGAAGTGCGAGACGATGACGAAACGGATGATCACAGCGAGGCATGCCAGAGGGTACCGTGGGAGCGGAGCAGAAGGAGGAGACCGTGCGAAGCCCGATTCGCACGCCGAAGCCAAACAGTTTAATCGGGATCCTAGCGGAATCGCGACAATGAGTAGGGAGCCGGGTCGATGTGGGGCGTGACCTCGCTGGCCAGTTCCGCGACCAATTTGCCGGTCGCGGTGCCGCTGGCCAATCCCACCATGCCGTTGCCGGCGGCGACGATCACGTTACTGGCCGCCGGAGCCCGATCGATGCAGGGCAAACCGTCGTAGACCATCGGCCGCCAGCCGCACCACTGTTCGTCGACCTGCTCGGGCAGCGGCGTCTGGAGATGTTCGACCGTCGACTGCCGCAGCATGTTCAGGCGGCGCTGGTCGAGGGTTTTGTCGTAGCCCACGAACTGCATGGTCGAGCCGACGCGGAAGGCCGTCTTCATGGGCGTCACGGCCACGTGTTTCTCTTCGAAGATCATCGGGATTCGCGGGGCCCCCGCCGGCGGCGTCATCGTGAACGAATAACCCTTGCCGGGCTGGATCGGAATGCGGGCCCCCAGCGGCCTGGCAAACCGGGGGGCTTCGGCGCCGGTGGCCAGCACGACCAGGTCGGCCGTCATCGCTCCGCCGCCCGTCTCCAACCCCTGCAGCCGTCCGGCTTCGATCCGCAGGCGTTCGACCGGCGTGTGTTCGTGGATCACACAGCCGCGCTGTTCCAGTTGGCCGCGGAGCTGGGTCAATAATTTATCGGGACGGATGTGGGCGTCGTCGGGGAAGTGCCATCCGCCGGCCATGCCGGTTCGCAGGGCCGGTTCCAGATCCCGCACCGCTTCGCCTTCGTAGGCTTTCAGATTCAGTCCGAAATCCTGCTGCAGTCGCTCGGCTGTGGCCGCGTAATCCGCGAAGTCGCGTTTGGATTTCCAGACGAACAGCAGGCCCTCGTCCTGCCACTCACAGTCCACCGGATGCTCCGCCAGGAATTCGCGGTACAGCTGCATCGCCGAAGCCAGCAGAGCGTGCCGCGCGATCGCCGTCCGCTGGACCTTGGTTTCGGTACACTCGCGCCAAAACCGGTACAACCATTTCCAGAGGCCCGGATCGAAGCGGGGTGGAATGGATAGGGCGCCGTTGCCTTTGAGGACCATCGGCAGCGACTTGGCGACCACGCCGGGCGTCGACAGCGGCATCACATGGCTGGGGCTGACGTATCCGCAATTGCCGTGTGAGGCCCCGCTGCCGATGCGGTCGCGTTCGAGAAGCGTCACCTGCCAGCCCTGCTCGATCAGGTACCAGGCACTCCACAGGCCGATCAATCCACCGCCGATGACGATCGCGTTACGTTCTTCCTTCATCGCTTTGTTGTTTCCCTCACATCCGCGTTTGGTATACCCGTGTTTGGTATACCGCCGCCCCAGCTTACTTGATCCTGCTCCGCGGCTATAGTCATAGCCTGCACGGCGTTTTTTTATATCCCTCCCACCGCCTTTCCCTCCAGCTCGGACCGCTTCGATGGACACCCAGCCTCAAACCCCTCAGCGTCTTGCCCAAAGCGTCTTTGCCGTACCTCCCCTGGCTCGTGACAAGAACCTCCAAGCCTGTCCCCAGCAGAATCGCCGGATGATTCAGTACCTGGAAGCCGGCGGCGTGAACCTGGTGCTGTACGGCGGCAACGCGGTGTTCTACCACATCCGCCAAAGGGAATACGCGGACATCTGCCAGATGCTGGCCGAAGCGGCCCAGCCCACCACGGGAATTGTGCCCTCGATCGGTCCGGCTTACGGAACGATGATGGACCAGGCGGAAGTCTTGAAGGATTTCGATTTCCCCACCGCCATGGTCTTGCCGGCTCGTGACATCGCCGACGCCGAAGGCATCGCGTGCGGCGTGCGACGGGTGGCCGAAGCCTTGCAGAAACCCGTCGTGCTGTACCTGAAATTCGATCGCTGGCTGCCGGCGGAAACGGTCGGCAAACTGGTCGATGACGGGCTGATTTCGTGGATCAAGTACGCCGTCGTCCGAGACCGGCCCGAGCAGGACGATTACCTGCGCGAGATCCTGCAGGTCGCGCCGGCCGACCGCATCGTCAGCGGAATCGGCGAACAACCGGCCATCGTCCACATGCGAGACTTCGGCGTCGTCAGCTTTACCAGCGGCTGTGTGTGCGTGGCTCCGAAACTGAGTATGCGGATGCTGCGGGCGATCCAGGACAAGGATTACGACACGGCGGAATCGATTCGTCGAAAGTTCGAACCGCTGGAAGACCAACGCAACGGCATCCATCCCATCCGGGTACTGCACCGGGCCGTGGAGCTGGCGGAAATCGCCGAGACCGGTCCGATGCTGCCGCTGCTGGGCGAGCTGACCGCGGAGCAAACCCAAACGCTGGGCCCGATCGCCCGGGATTTGAAAGCGATCGGTTAGGCAATCCCCCTCACCCCCGACCCCTCTCCCCCAAAGCCTGACTCGCTTAGGCTCGCCAGGCTTCGGGGGAGAGGGGAGAAAATGACCTTTCAGAACGGTCTCAGCCAAACAAGTTCGGCTGGACGATCACCCGCTCGGTGCGGATCCTGTCCAGCGCAAAGGTCTCGACCAGTTCACTCGCGGCGATCGGCTCCGGCCGCTCGGCCAACCCCAGCGAGGCGGCGGCCCAGCCGATGATTCGTTCGGGCTGGACGCCGGCTTGGCGGTAGTGGTCCAGACGGCTATCGCCATGCCGCTTGGCCAGTCGGCGTCCGTCGGGGCCGCACACCAGGGGCACGTGAATGAAGCGCGGCGGAGTTAACTCTAGGGCGGCAAACAATTCCAGTTGACGGAAGGTGCTGGGGATCAGGTCGTCGCCCCGCACCGCCTCGGTCACTCCCATCGCCGCGTCATCGACGACCACGGCCAGCTGATAGGCCGCTTCGCCGCTTTTGCGAGTCAGCGGAAAATCGCCCAGGTCCCGCGCCGGATTGGCTCGCTGCGTTCCGGCCACCGGGTCGTCGAAGGCCAGCTCGCGATCGCTCGTGCGATACCGCCAACAAAACGTCCCCGCCTGCGGCAGTGCATCGCCCGGTCGCCAAGCCGCACAAGTGCCCGGATAGACCGGTCCCTCGTGACCTTGATGCGGAGCGCTGGCGGCGGCTTCGATGTCTTTGCGCGTGCAGTCGCAGGGATAGGCGAGGTCGAGTTCGACCAGCCGCTGCAGGGCTTGCTCGTAATGCGGCACTCGCTGGGTCTGAACATACGGACCGTGCGGTCCGCCGACGTCGGGACCTTCGTCCCAGTCCAGGCCCAACCAGCGGAGGTCGTCCAGGGCCTGCTGCCGTGCCCAGGGTTTGACGCGCGGCGAATCGATGTCCTCGATCCGCAGAATCAATCGCCCGCCGCGGCTGCGAGCGGCCAACCAGGCCACCAGGTAGGTACGTGCGTTGCCCAGGTGCTGAGCGCCGGTGGGCGACGGGGCCAGCCGGCCCACGACGGCGTTAGAAATCGGCATTGCCGGGCGTGCGAGGGAAGGGGATGACGTCGCGGATGTTGGCCATCCCGGTGACATACTGCACGGCCCGCTCCAGCCCCAGTCCAAAGCCCGCGTGCGGCACGGTCCCGAAGCGGCGCAGGTCGACGTACCAGGCGTACTCGTCCATATCCAGTTCGGCTTCCTGCATCCGCCGCCGCAGCACGTCGAGGCGTTCCTCGCGTTGGCTGCCGCCGATGATTTCGCCGACGCCGGGAACCAACACGTCCATCGCGGCGACGGTTTTGCCGTCGTCGCTGACGCGCATGTAGAAAGGTTTGATGGTGCTGGGATAATCGGTCAGGATCACCGGCCCGCCGACATGCTTTTCGGTCAAGTAACGTTCGTGTTCGGCTTGCAGGTCGGCTCCCCAACGGATCGGGTACTCGAACGATTCGTTCGAGCCCTCCAGCACTTCGATGGCCGCCGTGTACGTCATGTGCTCAAACGGCTGCTCGACCACGCGGGTCAATTGCTCGATCACGCCCGGGGCGATGCGTTGTTCAAAGAACGTCATGTCCTCGTCGCACTGCTGCAGGCAATCGGTGAGGATGCGTTTGAGGAAGGCTTCGGCCAGCCGCATGTTGTCGGCCAATTCGAAAAACGCCACCTCGGGTTCGACCATCCAGAACTCCGCCAGGTGCCGGCTGGTGTTGCTGTTTTCGGCGCGGAACGTGGGACCAAACGTATACACGCGTCCCAGGGCCGTGGCATAGGTTTCGGCTTCCAATTGGCCGCTGACGGTCAGGTACGTGGGCTTGTTAAAAAAGTCCCATTCGTAATTGACCGGCCGGCCCGACTTCGCCAATCCGTCCAGGTCCAGCGACGTAACGCGAAACATTTCGCCCGCGCCCTCACAGTCGCTGGCCGTGATGATCGGCGTCTGGATGTAGTAGAACTCGTTCTCTTGGAAGAAGTTGTGGATCGAGTCGCAGATCTGGTTGCGGACCCGCGTCACGGCGCCGAACGTGTTGGTCCGGGCCCGCAGATGCGCCCACTCGCGGAGCTTTTCGAAGGAGTGCCGTTTCTTTTGCAGCGGATAGGTTTCCCCATCGCACCAGCCCAGCACGCGGACCGACTGGGCGTGCAGCTCGGTAGCCTGCCCCTTGGCCGGCGAGGCTTCGATCTTGCCCACCACCACGACGCTGCAGCCGGCGGTCAACTTCTGGACCTCCTCGGCGTAATTGTCCAGCTCTCCCGGCGCGACGACCTGCAGGTTGCCAAAGCAGCTGCCGTCGTTGAGCTCTACAAAACTGAATCCGGCTTTGGAATCACGCCGCGTGCGCACCCAGCCACGGACCTCGACGGTTTTGCCAACGGAGGTCTCCTGGCGAGCTTCGCGAATCGAAACCCAGCGATCGTTATGCGTCATCGAGTGTCCGTCCTGAACTTGATTGCGAGAGAGAGAAGAGTCAGCGGCGTCCGGGATTGCCCGAGAACGCGACACGAGCCCCAACGCCGGGTTGATCCGCCGCTGGGTTCATCTTGATGCCGGGTCAATCCCGACCGGCGTCCGCGGCCGCACGGTTCTTGCTGAGGAACGACACGATGCCCACGATCAACAGGACCGCCAGCAACGCCAAGGCGGCGGTGCCGATGGGCCAGCCGTACATGGTCTTACCCCGCAAACCCCAGATCGAACCGAAGGTGGCGACCGAGGTGGCCAGGACCATCAAAATGTTCCAGCGCCAGCGAGCCGCCCCGCGAGGCATGGCGTCGCCCAGCAATCGTTGCGAATTCATCAGCAGTAAAAAGGTGACGTAGGCGATCGGCAACATCGCTCCGCCGATCACCGATGTCGGCGTCGCCAAGGCCGCGGCGGCCTGCGACCACACAAACGGCCCCAGAACCCCGACCGCGGGAATCATCGACCCCAAGCGGTGCATGTTGCCTTCGGGCGGCACGCCGATCATTTCGCAAAAGGCAAAGCCGTTGATCAACATCAAAATAATGATGGTCGAAATCGCCATCCCCAGCACGCCCACGCCGAACAGTTTCTGGGCGTAGTCCGACGAGAACAGGGGGTCCAGCGTCTTGGCCAAGGACATATTGTCTCGCTCGGCCAACATCGCCGCCATATAGCGATCCCGCTCGGGCAGCGCCGCGCGAGCCGCGGCCAATCCGGCCGGGTCGTCCGCCACCGCTTGGAACGAATCCCCCATTTCCTCCTTTAACCGGCCATCGACCAGGTCGTAGTACTTCTTGACCTCCTTGGGCTGTCCGGCGGCCGACTCGTCGGTGGCGGCCACCAGGGCCAGCACGTCGTCGGGGTTGCCATGGAACTGGCTGGCCGAGGCGATCACGACGCATCCGGTGGCCAGCACGAAGGGCACGATCAGACCGATCGAGAGGTCAAAGATGGCCAGTTCGCGATGCACCTTGCCCCAGCCCTTGCGGAGCATCGAGTAGGGCAACAGGAACGTCATGTTGATCCCCACCGCCGTGGCAAAGGCGGTGATGATCTTGTCCTTCTGCATGTTGGAAATGAAACCGCGCCAGTACGCGGCGCTGTCGCCCGTGGCGGCCACGTGCACTTCCATCGACGGCACCGGCTTGAACAGGTACGACGGATTGGGAATGAAACCGGCCAGGATCTCGCCCCACTGCAGCGACCCGCTGTAGGTCATCGCAATCACGACGCCAAAGAAACACAGCACGACCATCCCCACCAGGGCCTTGAGGATCATCTCGAACAACTTGATGCCCCAGTTGCCTGAGTTGTAAAACCAGACGACCGTCGTCGCCACGATCAACAGCCCGAACGCGGCGAGGTAAGTCCCGGTGGGCGTGTTCATCGCCGGCACCAAGTTCTGTTTCAGCGCCGCGGTACCCAGCGCAAACTGCGGCAGACACCAGACGATGTTCGCCATCATCGTGGCGACCAACCAACCCCAGGCCAGGGCCGGGCTGACATGCCGTTTGATCGCGTCAAAGGGTCGCTGGCCCGTCGACACCGTGACATAGCTGATCGCGCTGAGCATGATCACGCCCAGGATCATCGCCAGGGGCTGCAGCCACATCAGGTGGTAACCCATGACCACCCCCAGGTACAGCGATCCGGCCAGCGAACCTCCGCCCAGGGTGATCGCTCCTTGCAACCAGCCCGGGCCGGACAAGCGTGTGTACAGCCCCCACTTGGCCAGTCCGCCACGACGCTGGGCGGCTTGGATTTTTTCAGTTTCTGCCAGGAATGGATCGGTCGTGGACATGCGGCGTGCGGCGGGTTGAACGGTGGCGGGTGGGTCAAGAGCCGATAGCTTAACCCATTCGCGGCAAAGTGGCAGACGCTCGGCGGGCTCTTGGGGAGGCTTTTTTGCCGCTGTTCATTCATCCGGCCGGTCCGGTCGGCACGCGAGCCAGGTTTACCCCGCCGTTTCAAATCACCGCGGATCGGGTAGGATTTCGGCGTCTGATTTTTTTGCATTCACCACTCATCGTTCTCCCCCTGCGATCGTCCCCACCCAAGAAGGTTAAACGGCGTCATGGAAGCCGGTATCGTCGGCTTGCCCAATGTGGGCAAGAGCACCCTGTTCAACGCCCTGACCTCCAGCCAAGGGGCACAGAGCGCAAACTATCCATTCTGCACCATCGAACCCAACGAGGGGATCGTCAGTGTGCCGGATGACCGTTTGCAACAAATCGCCCAGTTCATCCAGCCCAAGAAAGTGGTACCGGCCATCCTGAAGCTGGTCGACATCGCGGGGATCGTCAAAGGGGCCAGTGAAGGGCAGGGGCTGGGCAATAAATTCCTCAGCCATATCCGCGAAGTCGACGCCATCATCCAGGTCGTCCGCTGCTTTGAAGATCCCGATGTGATCCACGTCGAAGGCCACGTCGATCCGGTGGCCGACATGGAGACGATCGAAACCGAATTGATGCTCTCGGACATCGATACGCTGGAAAACGCCCTGCCCAAAGCCCAGCGCAGTGCCCGCGGCGGAGACAAAGAAGCCAAACTGCGCGTCGCCGCCATCGACGACTGCCTGAAACACCTGGCCGAAGACAAGCCCCTGCGGACGCTCCAGCTGGGCGAACCCGAGCGCAAAGCGATCAGCAGTTACGGGCTGATGACCGCCAAACCCATCCTCTATATCGCCAACGTCGACGAGGACGACCTCGAAGGGCAGGGCGAACTGGTGCAAAAGGTGCGCGAGTACGCCCAGCAGCGCGGCACTCGCGTCGTCCCGGTGAGCGCGAAACTGGAAGCGGAAATCGCCGAACTGGACGAAGAAGATCGCCAGGAAATGCTCGACTCGGTCGGCTTGAGCGAACCGGCCCTGCATCAGGTGGCCCGGGCCGCCTACGAGACCTTGGGCCTGCAAAGCTACTTCACCGCCGGCGTTCAAGAAGTGCGAGCCTGGACCACTCCGGTCGGGGCCACCGCACCGGAAGCCGCCGGCGTGATCCATACTGACATGCAGCGCGGCTTTATCCGCGCGGAAGTCTACACCGTGGCCGACCTGGTAGAGCACCAGAGCGAGAAGGAGATCCGCGACGCGGGCAAGCTGCGCGTGGAAGGAAAAGCCTACGTCATCCAAGATGGCGACATCTGCCACTTCCGCTTCAGCGTCTAGCCCCACCCCCGTTTCGTTCCATCGTCCCCTTCAACCGCGGCCTCGTTACCGCCCCCCAACCGGAGAACCCTCTGTGACTGCTCTGCCGGACGTACTGTCTTGTATCCAACCGACGGCCGCCCTGCACATCGGAAACTATTTCGGCGCGGTGGCGAACTGGGTCCAGCTGCAGGAGAAACATTCCTGCGTCTACGGCGTGGTCGACATGCACGCGATCACGATGCCCTACGACCCGGACGAACTGCGGGCGAACACGCGCAACATGGTCATCGACCTGTTGGCCTGCGGGGTCGATCCCGAGAAAAGCACCCTGTTCGTCCAGTCGCTGGTCCCCGAACACTGTGAATTGTGCTGGATCCTCAGCTCGCAGTGCGCCTACGGCGAACTGTCGCGAATGACACAGTTCAAAGACAAATCCGCCAAACTGCAGCGTGAAACGGCCGACGAATTTATTTCTGCCGGACTGTTCCTGTATCCGGTCCTGCAGGCCGCCGACATCCTGGCCTACCGAGCGGCCGCCGTGCCGGTGGGCAAGGACCAGGAACAACACCTGGAGCTGTCGCGCAGCATCGGCCGCCGCTTCAATCAACGCTTCGACACGGATTTCTTTCCCGAACCCAAAGCCCTATACACCCAGACGCCGCGGATCATGTCCCTGGCTCAACCCGATTCGAAAATGAGCAAGAGTGCGGGAGCCAAGCACTACATCGGGTTGTTCGAAGAGGAAGCCAGCATCCGCAAAAAGGTCAAGACGGCCGTCACCGACACCGGCGAGCTGGCCGAAGACCAGTACATGAGCCCCGGCGTGGCGAACCTGTTTACGATCCTGCGAGCCTGCCAAGCGGACACGGTCGCCGAGCAACTGGAAGCGGACTACCGCGGCGGACAACTCAAGTATTCGGAACTCAAAGGCGCCGTAGCCGACAGCCTGGTCGAATTGACCGGCCGCTTCCGCAGCCGTCGCGAGGAGCTGGTGGCCGACGCCGATGGCGTGGAAGCCCAAGTGCGAGAAATGTCCGCCCGAGCCCGCGACATCGCCGCCGATACCCTGCGAGGCGTCCGCAAATTCGCTGGCTTTCCGGCCATGTGAGGAGCAACTAGGATGCGAAGGAAATTTGAGATTTGAGATTCGAGATTCGCTGATTCCGGCGGAATCTATGTAGGGGAAGAATCGTTTTCGCCCCTCTCCCCCGGAGCCTGGCGAGCCTAAGCGAGTCAGGCTTCGGGGGAGAGGGGTTGGGGGTGAGGGGGACCAGCAGAGCAGCACCACTATTGCCGTGTCTTGAGGCGGGGCGCAGATTAAAAACCGTACGCAAACAGTCATTCCGTTGCACCCGAGCCCCCTCACCCCCGGCCCCTCTCCCACCACTGCTTCACTCGCTGACGCTCGCGGCGCAGCGGGGGAGAGGGGAGAAAACATTGCCTTCCACCGCTCCGAGCCCTACATAGAATCCGTTAGAGTCAGGAAATTTGCAATTTGCAATCTCCTCCCCCAAAACAAACCGCAGGACAACGAGCACGCCCCAAACTCGCCACTTGCCACTTGCCCTTTCCAAACTCTGGCGAGTTCAGCTACGGAAAACCAACAATTAAAAACCTAAAACCGACAACCAAAAACCAACCGTGAATTCCTCCGCCGACGCTCCGCTGAACCTGTCCTGGCTCAAACGCAAGCCGCTTGAGTGGGAAGTCGGTGTCGATATCGACTTCTATAAGCTGTTCTATGCGCTCAAACAGCGGTCGCGGGCGTGCTACTTTTTCGAATCCCTGGAATTGCCCCGGCATCAGGATCGCTACTTCACGATCGGCTTCGACCCGGTGGTGGAGTTCATCGCGAGGGGCAATCAGTTGACGATTCGCGGTGCGGCCGCCGATGTCCGGCGGATCACCGGCCGGGACAACGATGGCCAGGTGGTGCTGGAGGTCGACAACCCGTACGAATACCTGCAGAGACAGGTTCCGATGCAGCGGCTGGGACGCACCCATCAGGGCGGACTGGTGGGCTACTTCTGTTACGAGGCGGTGAACTACTTCGAACCGGCCATCTCGCTGGAGGAGCATCCCGATTACCCCACCTTCCACCTCGGCTTGTACACCGACGGGCTGATTCTGGACAACGAAACAGGCATCTGCCACTACTACACCTATCACGAAGATCGCCGC
This sequence comes from Roseimaritima sediminicola, assembly GCF_009618275.1. GTDB lineage: Bacteria > Planctomycetota > Planctomycetia > Pirellulales > Pirellulaceae > Roseimaritima > Roseimaritima sediminicola. Next base: position 23,327 of record NZ_WIAD01000028.1, on the reverse strand, counting down.
GAGAGTTTCCAGCCCGCGCTGGCTGACCTGGACGCCCTGACGATTCCCACTCAACTGGACAGCGTCCAGTTCCTGGGGCACAGCGAGGATCGCCAACAGCACACCGAAGCGATCGAGAACACGCTGGAGGAAGTCCGAGCGGGCAACACGTTCCAAGCCGAAGTCGGATTTAAATCGCTGTACGAGATCCGCGGCGACAAGATCGCGGTGTACGACAAACTGCGGCAGATCAATCCCAGCCCCTACATGTTCTACGTCGTGTTCGGCAAAGTGGAACTGATGGGGGCCAGCCCGGAAGTGTTGATCGCCAATACCGACAAGGCCGTCTTGACGACGCCTACGGCGGGAACCACCGGCCGCAGCAGTGATCCGCTGGAAGACCGGCGACTGGCCCGAGCCTTGTTAACCGATCCCAAGGAAATCGCCGAACACAACATGCTGGTCGACCTGCATCGCAACGACCTTTCGCGGGTCTGTCGGATCGGCACGGTACGAATCGCCAGTTTGATGTACCTGATCCGGTTCAGCCACGTCCAGCACATCGTCAGCGATGTCGTGGGCGAATTGGCCGAAGGACAAACGGCTTACGATCTGCTGGCCGCGATCCTGCCCGGCGGCGTGGTTTCCGGAGCCCCGAAGATCGAAACCATGAAGATCATCAACCGCAACGAGAACCAGCCCCGCGGTCCCTACGGCGGAGCGGTCGGACGCTTCAGCTTTAACGGCGACAGCGCGTTCTGCCTGCCGATCCGCAGCCTGTTCTGCAACGGCGACCAGTGCTTCTCGCAAACCTGCAGCGGCGTGGTGCTGGATTCGGTGGCCGAGCGAGAGTACACCGAACTGGAACGCAAGCTGGCGGCCATGAAACAAACCCTGCAGGAGTTGAGCAAATGACGCGGCTACTGTTGGTCGACAACTTCGATTCGTTCACGTTCAACCTGCATCACCTGTTCGGTCAATTGCCGGACGTCTCGGTCACGGTACGCCGCAACGACGAACCCTTTATCGCGGACCTGGACGGCGGCCACTACGACGGGCTGATCATCAGCCCTGGTCCCGGCACGCCGGACGACCGCGACTACTTCGGCCACTGCTCCGATGCAATCCTTCGCTTCGGCCCCAAGGGATTTCCCATCCTGGGCGTCTGCCTGGGATTCCAAGGCATCGCGTTGGCCTACGGAGCCAAATTGAAACGCGCCGCGTATCCGATGCACGGCAAAACCACGCGACTGCACATCCTGCGGGATTCGGGCGTCCTGGAAGGGATTCCCGACGATACCCCGGTGATGCGTTACCACTCGATCATGATCGATCCCGAAGGACCGTTTCCGGAAGAATTAATCGTGACCGCCGAGACGGCCGAAGACGAAAAGGTCCTGATCGAGAACGGTCGTGAGATCATGGCCGTCGAGCATCGTTCGCAGCGAGTCTACGGCGTGCAGTTCCACCCCGAATCGTTCGGCACCGAGTGCGGGATCGACCTCGCTCGCCGGTTCGTCGACATCGTTCGTACGCAGTGAGCCAGAGCGTTGACGCCTGGAAACGATCCGCGCTTCCGATGGATGCAGCAACGACTGGACGACCTGGATGACCACGGCCTCCGCCGTCGCCTTCGTCCGGTTCCCGCCAGCGGCCCGCTGTGGCCCGGCGGCGTCGATGCCCCGCACGTGAACTTCGGGTCCAATGATTACCTGGGCCTGGCCGGTCAACCGCTGAATTTGCCGAACGCGTTGCCGGATGAGGCGGACGGGCCGGATGAGGCGGACGCGGTGCCGGGTGAGGCGAACGCGGTGCCAGGTGAGGCGAACGGGCCGGCGCCGCTCGTCCAGCGGGGCAGCGGTGCGAGCGCCTTGGTGTGCGGCTATACGGCGCTGCATCATCGGCTGGCCCGACAACTGGCGGAACTGGAACAAACCGAGGCCGCGGCGTTGTTCCCCTCGGGCTATGCGGCCTGCAGCGGATGTGTCTCGGCGCTTGCCGGCCGCGGAGATCTGATCCTCAGCGATTCGCTGAACCACGCCAGCCTGATCGACGGATGCCGGCTGAGCAAAGCGGAGCGGTTTGTTTATCCGCACGGCGATGCGGACATCGTCGACACCCTGCTGAATCACCACCGCCACCGCTTCCGCCGGGCATGGATCGTCACCGACAGCGTGTTCAGCATGGACGGTGACATCGCGCCGCTGGATCGTTTGGCGCACATCGCCCGGCAGCACGATGCCACGCTGATCGTTGACGAGGCCCACGGCACGGGAGTGCTGGGCCGCGATGGCAGCGGCGCGAGCGAGGCGTTGGGAGTCAAGGATCAGGTGCCGATTCGCATCGGGACGCTCAGCAAAGCGCTCGGATCGCAGGGCGGTTTTGTGGTCGGTCCGCAGGTCGTCATCGATTATCTGATCAACCACGCCCGGCCGTTGATCTACAGCACGGCCGCCGCCCCGGCGACGATCCTTGCGGCGCTCTCGGCACTGCACAGCGTCCGGGAGCAGCCCGAGCGGCGGCAGCGCGTCCAGCAATTGGCTCGGCGGCTGCGCCGCGGGCTGGCGTCGATGGGCAAATTCACGGGCGATCTGGACGGCTTGGCGGCCGGCGTACCGATCGTACCGATTCGCCTGCGCAGCACCGGCGCCGCGGTTCGGGCGGCGGAGCAGCTATGGCAGCAGGGTTTCTACGTTCCGGCAATCCGCCCGCCGACGGTCCCCGAAGGCACCTCCCGGCTGCGCGTCAGCCTCTCGGCAGCGCACAGCGACGAGCAAGTCGACCGCTTGCTGGCGGCGATCAAAGAGCTGTAGCTGAACTCGCCAGAGTTTAAGTGGCGAGTGGCGAGTTTGGAGCGTGCTCGTTGGCCTGCGGTTTGTTTTGGGGGGAGGAGATTGCAAATTGCAAATTGCAAATTTCCTGACTCCGGCGGATTCTGTGTATGAGAAGAATCGTTTACTCCCCTCTCCCCCGAAGCCTGGCGAGCCTAAGCGAGTCAGGCTTCGGGGGAGAGGGGTTGGGGGTGAGGGGGACCAGCAGAGCAGCACCGCCTCCGTCTTTCGCTGCGGTGCGGGAATCGGAAAGGCGTGCGCAAACAGCCATTCCGTTGCACCCGAGCCCCCTCACCCCCGGCCCCTCTCCCACCACTGCTTCACTCGCTGACGCTCGCGGCGCCGCGGGGGAGAGGGGAGAAATCATTGCCTTCTAATGCTCCGAGTCCTACATAGATTCCGCCGGAGTCCGCAAATCTCAATTTGCAATTTGCAATCTCGCCCCCAAAGTCTGGCGACTTCGGCTACGGCGTCTTACACGTCCAGATTCCGGACTTCCAGGGCGTGCTTTTCGATGAAGTCGCGGCGGGGCTCGACTTTGTCGCCCATCAGCAGGCGGAACATTTCATCGGCGGCCCCGGCGTCGGCCAGGTTGACCTGCACCAGCGTGCGATTCGAGGGATCCAGCGTCGTCTCGCGGAGCTCTTCGGCGTTCATTTCGCCCAGCCCCTTAAAGCGGGTCAGCTGCAGGCCTTTTTCACCGGCGGCTCGGACCTGCGGCAACAGCTCGCGCAAATCTTCCAGCGGTCGCCGGACGTCTTCGCCTCGCACCAGTTCAAACCGCGGCGTGGTGCTGCCGGTTCGTTCCTGGGGGATCAAATCGTCGACCCCCACACCGACTTCCTGCAGATCTTTCAGCCCCGCGTTGACGGTGCGGATCTCGTGCAGCTCCAACAGGTAGACCGAGGGGCTGGGCGTCTCGTCCGCATTCAACGTTTCGGCCGCCGGCTGCTCGCCGTCGGTTTCTTCCTCTTCTTCGGCTTCACTGTCCAGCGACAGGTTGTTGGCGCTCAAAAACTCTTCCACCTTTTCCGGCGACTGAAACCAGTGCTCCTCGGTGCCGACCAACAGATGGAACGGCGGCAGGCGGTGGGTCGTGGGATCGAGCCGCAGGGCGTGGGCCTTGAGGCTGATTCCGCGGCGTTCCATGGCCGTGATCGCGTCCTCCATTCCCGCCAGCGTCGTGCACAGCTTGCGCATCTGGTCGCCCTCGATGCGGCGACCGTCGTCGGCTTCCAACGCGCTGTCGGACAAACCTCGCTCGAGCAACTGGGCTTTCATTTCTTCTTCGGTCTGGATGTAGTACCGTTCCTTGCCACGGGTGACCCGGAACAGCGGCGGTTGGGCCACGTACACGTGCCCGCCGGCGACCAACTGGTACATCTGGCGGTAGAAGAAACACAGCAGCAACGTGCGGATGTGACTGCCGTCGACGTCCGCGTCGGTCATGATGATGATCTTGTTGTACCGGCGTCGCGAGAGGTCCTGATCGGCTCCGATCCCGGTACCGATGGCCTGAATCATCGACTGGACTTCCTCGTTGGCCAGCACCTTGTCTTCGCGGCTCTTGTAGGCGTTGATGATCTTACCGCGGAGCGGCAGGATCGCTTGGTACTCACGCATGCGTCCGCCTTCGGCCGAACCGCCGGCGGAGTCACCTTCGACCAGGTAGACCTCGCACTCCTCCATGTTCTTGCTGATGCAGTCCCGCAGCTTGCCGGGCAACCCACCGCCGCCCAGGGCGTCCTTGCGTTTGCGGAGCATATCCTTGGCTTTGCGAGCCGCCTCGCGCGCTTCGGCGGCCAACAGGCCTTTGCGAACGATGCTTTTGGCCGCCCGGGGGTTTTCCTCCAGGTACTTGGTCAACTGTTCACCGACGCCCCCACTGACGATGCCTTCGACTTCGCCGTTACCGAGCTTGGTCTTGGTCTGGCCTTCGAACTGCGGATGCGGTACGCGGACGCTGATCACGGCCGTCAGGCCTTCGCGGAAATCGTCGCCGGTGGGCGTGGTGTTTTTGAACAGGTTTTCCTTCTTGCCGTAATTGTTCAACGTCCGGGTCAGGGCGGAACGAAAACCGGAAACGTGGGTACCGCCTTCGATGGTGTGGATATTGTTGACGTAGGACTGCACCGTTTCGGTGAAATCGGTGTTGTACTGCATGGCGATCTCGTACTCGACACCGTCGCGAGCACCGGTGAAGTGGATCACGTCGCTGTGCAACACGTCGCTGGCACGGTTGAGGTGTTCGACGAACTCCAAAATGCCGCGTTCGTACTTGAAATCCCCGCCCTCGCCATTGCGTTCGTCCAGGAATTTGATGTGCACGCCCGAATTCAGGAAGGCCAATTCCTGCAGGCGTTTGTACAGCGTGTCGAACGAGTACTTGGTGGTGCTGAAGATCTGGCCGTCGGCTTTGAAAGTCGTCTTGGTGCCGTTCTTTTTGGTGGCGCGGCCCTTGGTGACCGGCCCTTGGGGGATGCCTCGCTCGTAGACCTGCGTCCAGGTCCAGCCGTCTCGACTGACTTCGACCTCACACCACTGCGACAGGAAATTCACGACCGTCACGCCCACGCCGTGCAGCCCGCCCGACGTCTGGTAGGCCCCTTTTTGGAATTTGCCGCCGAACTTCAGCACCGTCATCACGCCTTCGAGCGTGGTTACCTCACGGTCCATCTCCTCGGATAACTGTTCATGCACCGTTACCGGGATCCCGCGGCCGTCGTCTTCGACCGTGACCGAACCGTCGCTGTGGACCGTCACCGACACGGCGCTCGCGAATTCCGCCATCGCTTCATCGATCGAGTTGTCCACCACTTCGTACACCAAGTGGTGCAAGCCTCGCCCGGTCGTGTCACCGATGTACATCCCCGGCCGTTCGCGGACGTGCTCCAGGTCCGACAGGTGCTGCAGGTCCTTCGAAGTGTATTCAGCGTTGGCCGCAATCCGCTCGTGGGGGACGGTGGATTCGTTGGATTCAGACTCGGAAGAAGGAACGTCGCTCATGGCTGTTTTTCGATGACCTGCTGTGGCGGCGACACCGGCGGTGGCGGCGCTGATGGGATCGTTATGGAAGGCCCTCATCATAGCATTTCACGGCCCCCGATGCGATGCCCAGTAGGCCTTCACAGGCGGGCTGCAAGTTGCATATCCGCTTCGACTTACGATTGCCAATCCGCATGGCTGTGACCGCCCACCAGGGGGCCGGCCGAAAACGCGATTTGCGATCGCCCCGAACGCAACCTAAGCTTGCCCTAGTCGGGGGCGTTTGAGCGGTTCATCGGCCCCCGGTCCTTCGACTTGACGGTCCTTCGACTTGACGGTCCTTCGACTTGACGGTCCTTCGACTTGACGGTCCTTCGACTTGACGGTCCTTCGACTTGACAGGCCCCCCGACGCGATTGATTCGCCCCGACGGGTAAGCCCACCCTCCGCCCCCCGAACGGGAACCAGGATCCAGCATGTCCTGCGAGCAACTGGCTGCTAACATCGCTCACCTCGACCCGACGCTTGCTCCAGCGGAGGTCGCGCGGCTGTGTTTGCTGATCCTGAACGAAGTGGACGACCCGGCCACGCTGCACGATTCGGCGACTCTCCGGCGGCTCTGGCGGTCGGTCTCCTTTCGCCTCGACGCCGCCACCGACCAGTACGCCGCGATGTCCGAGGAACTGGATCGGCTGTGCCAGCAGGGTCCGGTCCGCTTCGACGCCGACCAGATTTGGACGCTGCTGCGAGCTGTCCAGACGCACGGCCAATTGCTGGAACTGTACAGCGGCCGCCGCAGCGAGGCCGCCGCCGGAACCGACTCGGCCACGGACAACTTTTGATTGCCACGGCCCCCACAGGCAACTAAAGTCGGGGGAAGGCCCCGATTCGCCCCGGCCCCCGATTCGCCCCGATTCGCCCCGATTCGCCCCGATTCGCCCCGATTCGCCCCGCTTCCTACTCGATTCCTGCAAGCTGATCTCCATGGTGTACACCATCGCCTGGCTCCTGTTCATCCTGGGCTGCATCCTCGCCGTACCGATCGCCGCCCTGATCGAATCGCAACAGCGGAAAAAAGCCCAACGAGAAGCATTGATGGCTGATGAGGCCGAAGCGGAGGCTCTGGAGGACGACGCCGAAGCGGTCCATGAAGAGGAAGCCATCGTGGCCGCCGAGCAGGGTGATCCGAACGAATTGCCCGCCGACGCAGCCTCGATCGACGACGCTGTGGGCATCGTCGACGACAGTGGCGAAGCGGAGCCTCGCCCCGAATCCTAGCGTGACCTGTGGCATAGGCTTCCAGCCTGTGAAAGCAGTGGCATAGGCTTCCAGCCTGTGAAAGCAGTGGCATAGGCTTCCAGCCTGTGAAAGCAGTGGCATAGGCTTCCAGCCTGTGAAAGCAGCACGGCTGTCTCAGCCGTGAACAAGCGGATCCTCGGCTGCACGCAGCCGAGCTACTTTGTGCCACCGATAAATTCTCGCCACCTCGGTCCTTGTCGTTTCCGGGGCCCGCGTGTTAGCTTGCTTTCAAACCATGAATTGGTGGACAGCGCACGCCCCGCAGAGAGAACGTCATGCCCGAGTCGAACAATCCTCACGCCGATGCCCCGGTAGCGAAGTTGGCGTTGGAAGATGGCACCGTGTATACCGGCAAATCGGTCGGAGCCGGCGGTGAAGTATCCGGCGAAGTGGTCTTCAATACGGCGATGACCGGGTATCAGGAAATCCTGACCGACCCCAGCTACTGCGGGCAGATCGTCACGATGACCTATCCGGAAATCGGCAATTACGGGGTCAACGAAGCGGATATCGAACACCAGAAGCCAGCCCTCAGCGGCTTTGTGGTCCGCGAGAGCAGTCGGATCGCCAGCAATTACCGCAGCGAGGGCAGCCTCAGCGACTACCTGGTCAGTCACAACGTGTTGGCCATCGCGGGAATCGATACCCGGGCGCTGGTCCGCCGCATCCGCACCGAGGGCGCCATGCGCGGCGTGTTGTCGACCGTGGACCTGGACGACGAGAGCCTGATCGAGAAAGCCAAGAACAGTCCCGGACTGGTCGGCCGCGATCTGGTCCGCGAAGTCATGCCGGCCCAGCACAGCGTCTGGGAGCAGGGGCTGGACGAATGGACCGCCGTGCACCTGGAAGACCCACCGGCCGGCGACGACGCACCCCACGTGGTGTGCTTGGACTTTGGCATGAAGTGGAACATTCCGCGGCACATCCGCGCCCGAGGCAACCGCGTGACGATCCTGCCCGGCACGGCGTCGGCCGAGGAAATTATGCAGCAGAACCCCTCGGGCGTGTTCCTTTCCAATGGGCCCGGCGACCCGGAACCGCTGGAGTACGCTCACAAGACGATCGCGGAACTGTTGCCCCAGGTGCCCGTGTTCGGCATCTGCATGGGCCACCAATTGCTGGCCTTGGCCTGCGGCGCCAAGACCTTCAAATTGAAATTCGGTCACCGCGGCGTCAACCAACCGGTCCAGGAACTGGCCACCAGCAAAGTCGAAATCACCACCCAGAACCACGGCTTTGCCGTCGAGGAAGAGTCGCTGCCGGATTGCCTGGAGATCACCCACCGCAATCTGAACGACAACACGATTGCCGGCGTGCGACACAAAGAGACCGGCGCGTTCAGCGTCCAGTACCATCCCGAAGCCGCTTCCGGACCGCACGACAGCCACTACCTGTTCGAGCAGTTCCAGAAACAAATGCGTCAGACCAGCCAAGCCTAAGCACGCTGGCATGAATCTTTGGGTGCCCCCCATGACAACACCCTCCCGCGCAGCGGGAGAGTAATGCCAAAACACACATTGCGATGTGCTTAATGGCTCCAGCTACGACGATGGCACGGCTGTCCGAGCGGTGAATGCCGCAGGTCTCGGCTGAGGACAGCCGAGCTACTATCGCTCGACCACCTCGCCACCCTGGATCGAAGCCAACGCTTGGTGCAGGCTCAGATCCATCGTAAAGCTCTGCGAGCGGACCGAACCGTCGGCCATGACGACGTTCCAGCCGCCGCGGTGGGCGCTGCCGAAATCGTGGCAGACCAGGCAATCATTGCGGCGGGCACTGTCCTGCCGAGCCTGCCGAACGGCGTATCGCAAATACGTGCTGGGCGTGTCGTTGCTGCGAGGATCTCCGGCCAGAGGCACCTGGTCGCCCTGGCACTCGCCGGAGGTGTACTGCAGCGGATCCATGGATTTCTCACCGGCCAGATAGGTTTGGCTGAGCCCGTCGGTCAGCGAAGCCGGCCGGGTACGCCGCCCCATCTGCCACACGCCGGCCTGGTCGATCCGCACGATCCGCTGGCTCAGACTACTGCCGTCGTCGGGCACATGCCCGCTGCCACCGCAAATCGCGTAATCGGTACGCGCCCCGGTGGGCCCGTACTGGGCGTGGTACCGGTCCAACAGCGGATAGGCTTGGGCCGCTCGCCGCGACGGACAATAAAACGCTTCGACCGGCGTCTGAATCGCCTGCAACCGCTCCGCCGTCAACGCTCCGTCCGGTTCCTGTTGAGCGCGGATCAGCGATTCGCCCAGCTGCGTCTGTTCCATGAACAGCATCGCTTGAATCAGCCAATTCGCACCGGTCAAGCGATCGTTGACCCTGTTGTCCTGGAAGTAAACCAGTTCCGGCCGCTGCTCGCCGCCGTAACCGGGCAGTTGACCGAAGGTGGACTGGTAATTGTGGCAAGCCAATCCGATCTGTTTGAGATGGTTCTGGCACTGGATCCGTCGCGCCGCCTCGCGCACCGCTTGCACCGCCGGCAGCAACAGCCCGATCAGCACGCCGATGATGGCGATCACGACCAGCAATTCCACCAGTGTAAATCCGCGAGTCACAGCACGACGCATGACCATTGCCCGGGTGAGAAGGAAGCGGCTAGAGGAGGGTGCTCCGGTCAGTATAACGCTTCTTTCAAGGTTCGCATCGCGAATCTGGAATCTCCTGACTCCGACGGATTCTATGTATGGGAACGGACGTTCCCGAATCGCGGAGCGATGGCATGTGGTAGCCCCAAAGCGCGAGCCCGGGGAAACGTAAACACCACGAACCAAAGCCCTGGAAGGGCGACAGGATGTCTGGCACCGGAATTCGTGTCGTCCCTCCGGGACTGGCGCGCGGGTGTGGGGGCAGCACCCCAGGCTCGCGCCTGGGGCTACCGCATGTCGCCACTGCTGTGGCTGCTGCCCCCCGAGCTCTGCACGCCATACATAGATTCCGCCGGAGTCAGCGAATCTCAAATCTCAGATCTACAACGGGAACTCACTGTTCTCGGCGTACAGCGGCAGGTAGCGGTAGTAGACCTCCAGGATCATCGCGCACATGGCCGTCGTGTACAGCCGGCCACCGACGTCGCCGTAGTGGTCGCGAAAGTTCCAGCTGCCCTCTTCGTGCCCCTGCCGGGCTTGGGTCTGGACCAGATGATCGCGAACCTGCGGATGCCACTCCTTCCAACGCGGATGGCTGGCGTGGTGCAGGGCCAGACTGGCGTAGTAGTCGTGATAGACGTTCCTGTGCGTGGGCCCCCACCGGAGCAATTGCTCCATCCCGTCTTGCTGGGCGCGGTCCAGCGGCGAGCGGCCGAGATAGATTTGCATGGCCAAGCCGATCGCGGTGGGCGTCTTGGCTTCGGACGGCTCGCGATACCCAAAATGCACGCCCGCGTCGGGCGAGAGCGAATCGATATAGGCCTTGCTGCGGGCGAAGATGTCCGAGGGCATCGAGATGTTCAGCCGATCGGCGCCTTTGAGCGCCTTGACTTGCCAGGCGGTCAGGGTGATGTCGCCCGGCGCTCCGGGCGTGTATCCCCAGCTGCCGCTGGGATGGCGGGCGGCAACGATGAACCCCACCAGTTCCTCGGCCATGTGTCGCAGCTCCGGGTCGCCGGTCATCGAAGCGGCTTCGACCACCGCCAGCGTGGCGATGCCGTGTCCGTACATACTGCCCAGCTGCAGGTCGGATCCGAACTCGGTCGGCCGCATCTGTCCGCGCAGGTAGTACAGCGCCCGATCGATCTGTTCGCGATACGGTCCCGATTCGTGGGTGTAACCGGCGCCCAGGAAGGCCAACAGGGCTAGTCCGGTGGCGGCCGTGGGCGGAGCGGGCAGGCGGTCGGGATTCTCGCGTGGATTCGCACAGCGACCGTCGCACGGGGCACCGCTCAAATCGAACGACCAACTGCCGTCTTTGCGTTGATGGGCGATCAACCACTCAAGCGCTCGCTCGACGGCGGCTTCGCTTTCCGGCGTGGCACCGCGGCGCAGCCCCCACTCGCGACGTCCTTCGGGCGTGCGTCCGCCAAGACCGCCACCGGTCGGCAGCGGCTGAGCCGAGACGTGTTGTTGCTGCTGGGCCATCGCGGCCGCGGCGGCTTCGACCGCATTCCGTTGGGAGACTTGAGGCTCCAGCGGCGAACGCACCGAAACCTGCGGCGGGGCAGGGCTGGCAACCGGAATCTCGCTGGGCTGCTCGGCCGCCAAACTGTCGTCGGGCTCGAGCGGGTCGGGCTGCTGCAAGTGTTCCAGATCCGCAGCCGTCTCATCGGCCGGCGGACTTGTTTGCACCAACAACGTCGTCCGTCCGCCGGGGGCGTGCGGCACCGAAAGCAGAGCCAGCACGATCAAGAGAATCGTGTGCAGGATCGTACTGACCAACCAAGCCGGCAAGCGAACATGATCGGCGCGCAAGCCCGCCCAGGTATTGGCTGCAAAGCGTTTGAAATGCCATCGCAAGGCCACGGACGAATCCGGCTGGACCGGCGGGGCCGCGGCGGAGTCCGCACACAGGTCATCCTGCCGCATGTCCGCATCGACCTGCACCGGCGGCGCGTCGAAAGGCGGAGTCGTATCGCTGGAAGGGTCTGAAACGGTCATCACGCTGGTAAGTAATATGCGGGCCTTGCGGAGCCCAAGCAAACGCTCCGAAACTCCTTCCCGAATATAGCTCGCCCAAACCCGCCAGGCGCAAAGAGCGACGTGCACGGTTCCCATCGGCTAAAATTGATTCAGGCGTTTTTCGCTCTGCAATGAATGTGGAACGCTACATCCGATAAGACAGAACAATGCCGTGCGACGGAGCACGGCGCAGGGCCGTCCGTTTAAATGGAGATTCGATAGCAAATGACACTCAAGCTCGACCTTGATGAACAACAGACGCAGCGTCTTCAGGAGATCGCCCGCAGACTTAACGTCTCGGTACACGATCTTGCCAAGGCCGCAATCAATGATTTGATCGCAAAGCCGGAAAATGATTTCGAGCACGCCGCCACCCGTGTCCTCAAGAAGAATGCTGAGTTATACAGGCGATTGGCGTGATGCGATTCCTAACGCTCGGGGAACTGATCTTGCTGCATCGTTGGCTTGTCGAGCAATCCGGTGGCGCCGATGGCATCCGTGACCTGGGATTGGCTGAGTCGGCGCTCGCTCAGCCGCAATTGTCCTTCGGTGGCGAAGAGCTCTATCCGACACTCGCCGAAAAAGCATCGGCCTTGTGCTTCTCATTGGTGATGAACCATCCCTTTGTCGACGGCAACAAACGGATCGGTCACGCAGCGATGGAAACATTTCTCATGCTAAACGGATTCGAACTCAATGCTAATGTAGATGATTCCGAGTCGATTATTCTACGGCTTGCGGCAGGCGAAATTGAACGCCGTCGGTTTACCGCATGGGTAGTTAAGCATACGACGCAGGTCGGAACGTAATTAAAACTTCTTCACCGGTTGCCTATGTCTGACTGGAAATTACACGCTGCCGACGAGGACAACCTTTTCTCGCAATACAAATGCGGCCTTGTCGCTGGGCAACGTGTGATGCTTCGCAGAGAGTTAGTCTGCCGAGATCACACCGGTGAGCCAAGCGGTGAGATTCACCCTGCCGGCGAGATATGGACGGTGTTGCCCGGATTGATATCAGACCCAGTATTGTGGCTTCGTCAACCCGATGGCGCACGGCATACTTGGGATGATGATGTCGCCCAAGTTGCCGAATGGTTTCAAGTCGTGGAATCCGAAGGCGCATAGGGCGGTTTACTTCGACGCGAAGACGCGTTTTAACTCTTCCAGGCTGGTGATCCCGCGGGCGACGGTGAGGATCGCTTCGCTTTGCAGCCCACGATGCCCTTCGGCTCGGGCGACCTGTCGCAGCTTGTTGACGTCTCGGGTCTTCAATAGCGCGGCTCGGAACTTCGGTCCGGGCTGCAGCAGTTCAAAAATTCCCACGCGGCCCAGATAACTGCGGCCGCCGCACACATGACAGGGCGTGATCGGCGCGGGGTTGCCTTTCTCGTCCACCTGCTGCTCGATCGGCGGCGGCACGAAGGGCTGGTACAGCACGGCGACGCGGCCTTGCGGGATGCCCAACTGCTGCAGCAACTGCGGCGTGGGCTGGAACGGTTGGCGGCAATTCTCGCACAACCGCCGGGCCAGTCGTTGGTTCAGGACCGCGGTGACGCTGCTGGCGATTTCCTTGGCGCTGTTCGAATATTTAGCGATCAGCGACACGATGGCTTCCACCGCATCGCCGGCGACCGTCCGGGTGATCAGATGTTTGTCGTTGGCGGTCACCTGTTTGAGGATCGTGGCCAACGAGTCGCCATCGGGGATTTCTGGCAGGACGAACACATCGGGCTCTTTCAGGATCATGCTGCGAATTAATTCCGCCGCACTCGGTCCGTCGGCCGCTCCGTAATAATTACTGCTGACGTTGATCGTCTCGGGTTCCCGCCGCGCATCGTGTTCGACCGACTGGAAGTCGCGCATCAGCCGGTCGGCCGCTTCCAGCGTGACCTGCCAACTGGTGGTCAACCCGGTGCCTTTGGGAGCGCTGACCAGGACCATCCCGCCGGTGCTGTCCAAAGCCTGCTTGTACTGCTCCTTCATCCGATCGCGCATGCCCAGATCGGTCAGCGTTTCGAAGGGCGTCTTTTCCGGTTCCAGCCGCACCAGGACGCGTTCGCCATTGGCCGTTCCCTGGGACTGGACGGTGATGAAGTACTTGGCCTTTTTGACCTTCGTCGCGCATTTTCCTTGCTGGGCGCTGCGTCGATCGGCAGGGTTCAGCCCACAGACCTGCTTCAGCGAGTACAGCATCGCATCGCCGGCATCGCGGGGCAGGTTGGGCAGTTGTTCCCAGTTGCCATCGATCTGGTAGCGCATCGCGACGAAGGCTTGGGTGAAATCCATCAGGATGTGGTTGGCGCGAACGCTGAGCGCATGGGCGATCTGACCGCCGGCGACCGAGTAACCGGGCGCCTGCCGGGCCAGGATCTCCAGGGCTTGTTGTTGTTCGCGATTGCCGATGACGACCGAGAATTCGACCGGCGGCACGGTCTGCCACAGTTGTTCTTCCTCTTGTTCGTTCTTCTTCGCCATCAAATAATCCCTGGTGCTTTAACGTCGATGCCCTTGAGCGCCATTTTCAGCGCGTCCTTGTTCGGCGCCACGGCGAAGGCGGTGGGTCGATCGATCAATTCGTCGTCGATCAACTGCTTGAGGCTCATCGTGAAATCCTGCATCCCATCCTCAGCCCCGATGCGGATGGCGTCGGGCAGTTTGTTATCGTGACCTTCGAGCACTAATTTACGGATCATGGGCGAAAAGGTCATGATTTCGCAGGTCGGCACCCGGGGCACGCCGGGTTTGATGCTTTTGAGCAATTTTTGGGCGATGATGCCCTTCATATTGAAGGCGATGGCCGAGCGGATCGCGCCGTGCATCTCTTCGGGGAAGAGGTCCAAAATACGGCCGATCGTGGTCGAGGCGCTGGCTGCGTGAATCGTGCCGAACACCAGGTGACCGGTTTCCGCGGCGTGGATGGCCGTCATAAAGGTTTCTTCGTCACGCAGCTCGCCGACGAGAATAATGTCCGGGTCTTCACGCACCGCATGCTTCATGCCGACGCCAAAGTCGACCACGTCCTGTCCGATCTCCCGCTGGTTGATCAAGCATTTGTCTTCGGTGTAGACAAATTCGATCGGATCCTCCAGCGTCAGGATGTGCTTGCGGTACAGCGAGTTGATGTAATTGAGCATCGACCCGATCGTGGTACTTTTGCCCGATCCGGTCACGCCGGCCAGCAGGATCATGCCCTGTTCGAAGTGGCACAGCGATTCGACGCTGGGCGGCAGATACAGGCCTTTGAAGTCGGGGATGAAGTTGCTGATCCGGCGGGCCACCATACCGATTTTGCCCAGCTGCTTCAGCAGGTTGACGCGAAACCGCCAGTTTTCGCCGTCCACCTCGCACACGTAGGCAAAGTCCGCGCCGCCTTCCTGTTCGAAGATCAACAGGTTGCGTTCGTCCATCATCGGCACCAACAGATCGATCATCTCCTGGTTGTCGATGGGCGGGCGGTTCAGCGGTTTCAGTTCGCCGCGGACGCGGACCATCGGCGGACGACCGACCTTGAGGTGCAGGTCGGAGCCTTCGAGTTTGACGAGCGCTCGAAAGATCTTGTCGATCTCCAGCGGCTCGCGCTTATCCAGCAAGCTCTCCTTCAAACGCCGGACAACGGCTGCGGCACCCCCTTGGGTCGTGGGCGAGGGCTGTTGGGGAGCGTTCGCGGCATGGGCCATAACGGGGCAACTCCGATCGAGAAAAGGCTACAGCCGCACCGGAACCCCGGCCGACTGCATGATTCGTTTGGTCTGATCAATTGTAAAGTGTCCGAAGTGAAAGATGCTGGCCGCCAAAGCCGCATCGGCTTTTCCCTCGAGAATCGCCTCCGCCAAATGCTCCGGTTTGCCCGCACCGCCACTGGCCACCACGGGGATCGACACCGCATCGCTGACGGCCGAAGTGATTTCCAGGTCGTAGCCGTCGCAGGTGCCATCGGCATCCATACTAGTCAGCACAATCTCACCAGCCCCCAAAGCTTCCACCTCCCGAGCCCACGGCACGGCCTCCAAGCCGGTCGGTTTGCGGCCCCCATTGATATGAACCTCCCAGACCTCACGACCGTCACGCTGCACGCGTTTGGGGTCGATGTTGACGACGATGCACTGGCTGCCAAACCGCTCGGCCGCCCGCCGCACGAACTCCGGATCGGTGCAGGCGGTGGAGTTGATGGACACTTTGTCGCAGCCCGCCGACAACAGCGCCCGGACGTCTTCGATGGTGCGGATCCCGCCGCCGACGGTCAGCGGCATGAAGACCTGTTCGGCCGTTCGCCGAACCACGTCGATCATGATGTCCCGCTGTTCGTGGCTGGCCGTGATGTCCAGAAACACCAGCTCGTCGGCCCCTTCGGCCTCGTAGCGCCGCGCCACTTCGACCGGGTCGCCCGCATCGCGTAGATTGACAAAATTCGTGCCTTTGACAACACGCCCCTTGGCAACGTCCAAACAGGGGATGACACGCTTGGCAAGCATCGGTTTCGGTCCGCAGGAAACAGGAATTCTGGTGGTCCGCCTGAGCTTAACGAACCGCCGCAGGAGTGACGAGGTGACACAGTACGACGCAGGCAAGCGACGCGACACCGTGACGGGATTGAACCCCGGGGCCGTCCTGGCCGCGGCCGGCCGCGATGGAGCTGGGCTGGATGGCCGCAGCCTGGTGTGCAGCCAACCGGTCAGCGGCGGCTGTATCTCGGACACGGCCGCTTGGCAACTGGACAATGGCGGGCGGGTGTTCGTCAAAGCCGACCGCGGCGACCGCCTGGCGATGCTGCGCGGCGAAGCCGAGGGGCTGGCCGCCCTGGCGGCTACCGAGACGATTCGCGTGCCGGAACTGCTGGCGGTGGGCCTGGACGAGGAAAACCAGCGAGCCTTCCTGGTCTGTGAATTCATCGACGTCCGCCCGGCCGGCGGCGGTGACGATTTCTTCCGTCGCTTCGGCCGCCGGTTGGCAGACCTGCACCGGGCCCGGTGCGACGAACCGACGTTCGGCTGGTCGGCGGACAACCATCTGGGCGGAACGCCGCAAAAGAATTCGCCCAGCGGCGACTGGCCAACGTTCTTTCGCGACCAGCGACTCGAGCCGCAGCTGCGGATGGCCGCCGAGCGACGGTTGGCTTCGCCGCGACTCGAGGCGTCGCTGGAGCGGATCCTGGCCGACGTGCCGTCCCTGCTGGAGGGCTGCTCGGACCGGCCCGCGCTGATTCACGGTGACCTCTGGAGCGGTAATTACTTGCAGGACGAGGCCGGCGAACCGGTGCTGGTCGATCCGGCGATCTATCGAGCGGACCGGGAAGCCGAATTCGGGATGCTGCGGCTGTTCGGCGGCTGCGGCGAATCGTTTTATCAAGCGTACGACGAAGCGTTCCCGCTGGCCGGCCGCTGGCAGCAGCGCACCGACCTGTACCAGCTGTACCACCTGCTGAACCACTTGAACCTGTTCGGCGGCAGCTACGCCCAGCAGTGCGAGCAGCTGGCCGAGCGGATCCGCCCGTAGCTGAATTCGCCAGAATCTGGACCGCGCGACATCCCTCCCAAAGTCTGGCGACTTCGGCTACGGGCAACCACCAAACCATTACGACCGCGGGACGGTATACAATGAGCATCCTTGAATTGTCTTCCGCTTAATCCAGCTCAACTTTGGAGAGAACCTTATGGCCAGCCCGAATCGCAATCGTCGGGACTTTTTGAAGACATCCGCCGGCATCGGCGCTGCCGCCAGCGTGCCCTATTTCTTCTCTCAACAGAAAACGCTGGCCGACGAGAGCCGGTCCAAGAATGATCGCCTTCCGATCGGGTTGATCGGCGCCGGCGGCATGGGCCGCGGCAACATGCGTTCGGCCGCCAAATGGGTCGACGTGGTGGCCATCGCGGATCCCGACGAAGGTCGGTTGCGTCAGGCCAACGATCAGTTGAGCAAGGGCAAGGCCGACGTTTACATCGATTACCAGAAGATCCTGGACCGCGATGACATCAAAATCCTGCACATCGCCACGCCCGACCACTGGCACACCAAACCGCTGATCGAAGCGATGCGAGCCGGCAAGGACGTGTACTGCGAAAAACCGCTGACCCTGACGATCGACGAAGGCAAACAGATCCGCAAGGTTCAGGAAGAAACCGGACGCATCATCCAGGTCGGCACGCAGCAGCGGAGCACCTTCCACCTGTTCGTCAAAGCCATGGCGATTGTCAACGAAGGTCGCCTGGGACGCATCCACAGCGTCCAGGCCGCGATCGGTGGCGCCCCGGCCAGCGGTGCGATTCCCGTGGCCGAAGTCCCCGAGAACCTGGACTGGGATCGATGGCTGGGGCCGGCACCCAAAGTGGACTACCGCAAGGAAGGCAAGAAAACCAACTGCCACTACGAATTCCGCTGGTGGTATGAGTACAGCGGTGGCAAGTTGACCGACTGGGGCGCCCACCACGTCGACATCGCCAAGTGGGCGCTGGAACTGAACGGCCAAAAAGAAGGTCCGACGTCGATCGGCGGCACGGCCGATCATCCGGTCGAATTCGACCAGAACGGCAACCCCAAACAGAACGATCGCTACAACACGGCCACCGCGTTCAAGTTCGACGTGGCGTTCCCGGGCAACACCAAAATGGTGATCCGCAACGACACCGACAACGGCGTCCTGATCGAAGGCGACAAGGGACGCATCTTCGTCAACCGTGGCAAATTGGTCGGTGCCCCGGTCGACGCCTTGAAGGATAATCCGCTGCCCGAAGACGCGCTGTCGAAGGTTTACAAGGGCCTGCCGATGGAGGAAAACGCTCGTGCCGCGCACTGGGCGAACTTCCTGCACTGCCACAAAACCCAACAGGAACCGATCAGCGATGTCCACAGCCACATGCGGATGTTGAACATCTGCCACCTGGCCGGTATCTCGGCGCGACTCGGCGGCCGCACCCTGAAATGGGATGACGGCAACGAACAGATCGTCGGCGACGAACAAGCCAACTCGATGCTCTCGCGACCCTACCGCGAAGGCTACGAGATCAACGGCTAGCCGAGCGACTCCTTTCTCCCGCGCGGGATTTATCTTGTGACGCGTCTATCGTTCCTAGCGCTCTCGATCCTGGTGGCGTTTTCTGGCTTCGGTCCCACCCCGGCCGGAGGCCAGCAGCCCGCGGCCGAAAAACCGGCCACCGCCGCACCCAGCGCAGCCGCTTTGGCCGTTTCGATGGAAACGGTGCTCAGCGATGCGATTCGCCGAGCCGCTCCTTCGGTCGTAGCGATCTCGCGGGTGGCCAAAGCGGATTCCGATGCTGCGGCGGTCGATTTTTCTTTCAATGTCCCCACGCTCGAGCAACCGGCCCTCGATCCCACCGCCCCACAGTACGTCCCGGCCCATTTCGCTTCCGGTGTCATCCTCTCGGCCGATGGCTTGATCCTGACCTGCTACCACGCCCTGGATGATCCTCGCCAGCACGACTACCACGTTTGGTGGCGGGGCCAACACGCCGAGGCGGAGGTGGTTCGCACTGCGGCAACGGTCCTGGCCGGGGATCCCTGGACGGATCTGGCGGTCCTGAAGATCGAAGCCCAGGGGTTGCCCGCGATGCCCTTGGGCGAAGCGAGTTCGCTGCGGCAGGGCAGTCTGGTCATTTCGCTGGGCAACCCGTATGCGATCGCCCGCGATGGCCGCGCGAGCGCCAGCTGGGGGATCGTTTCGAATCTGCAGCGAGCCGCTCGGCCGACGGGTCCCTCTTCGCCGGACGATGCCGCCGGCGGCGGCGCCGCCGCCCGGCAGTCGTTGGCCGAATTCGGCACCCTGATCCAAACCGACGCCAGACTGAACCTGGGAACCAGCGGCGGAGCCCTCGTCGACCTGCAGGGCCGGATGGTCGGGCTGACCACCTCCCTGGCCGCGGTCGCGGGGTACGAGCAAGCCGCCGGGTACGCGATTGCCCTGGACGCCCCGACGCGTCAGACGATCCAGCGGCTGCGCGAAGGCCGCCAGCCCGCGTTCGGGTTTCTGGGCGTCGAACCGCGAGACAATCCCGGCGGCCGCGGCGCACGGCTATCGCGCGTCGTGCCCGGTTTGGCGGCGGACAAAGCGGGGTTGGTCGCCGGCGACGTCATCCTGGCCGTCGATCGAGTGCCCACGGACGGGGCGATCGAGCTGTTTCGCGAGCTGAGTCGTCGCCCGGCCGACAGCCAGGTCGAACTGCTGGTTTCCCGCTCGGGGCCGCAAATTCAAGAAGGCCAACGGCAAATTCAGGGGGGCCAACCGCAAACGGTCCGCGTGCGGCTGGGCAAAAAGCAGCTGCACTTGGCCAAGCCCGGCTTCAGCCAGGTCGCCGAACCGACTTGGCGCGGGGCAAGAATCGACTGGGCCTCGGCCCTGCCGCCCAGCCAGTTGATGTTTTCCCAGCGTCCGATGCAAGCCGATTTAGCGATTCTGCGAGTCGATCCGGATACGGCCGCTTGGCGTGCCGGACTGCGTCCCGGCCAGTTCGTCCGCCGTTTTGATGGCCAGCCGGTCTCGCGTCCGGACGCCTTTTATCGATTGGCTGGCGAAGCCCAAGGCGACGTACCGATTCAGATTGTCGGCAGCGACGGACGCCCCCGCCGCGTGATCGTAGCAGCCCAGTAGTCCTGCCACCTTATCGAAACCGCCGTCTTCGCGGTATCATCCGGGCTGAATTCCCACTTCCGAACATTCGATTCGACTGCTAGCGATGAAGACTGACGAACTGCGTGAAAAGTACCTTGCGTTCTTTGAATCCAAGGGCTGCACCCGCCAAAACAGCGACGTGCTGGTGCCGACCTGGGACCCGTCGGTCCTGTTCACCCCGGCAGGCATGAATCCCTTCAAGGATCACTTCCTGGGCAAGGTCAAGCTGGATTTCACGCGGGCCACGACCTGTCAGAAATGCCTGCGGACCGGCGACATCGACAACGTCGGCCGCACGGCGTTCCACCATACGTTCTTCGAAATGCTGGGCAATTTCAGCTTCGGTGACTACTTCAAACGCGAAGCCATCCACTGGGCCTGGGAATTCCTGACCGACAAAAAATGGCTGGGGCTGGCCCCGGATCGCCTGAGCGTGACGGTCTATAAGGACGACGACGAAGCCTACGGGATCTGGAACAACGAGATCGGTGTGCCGCCCAATCGCATCGCGCGGATGGAAGAAGACGAGAACTTCTGGCCCGCCAGCGCCCCGAGCCAGGGTCCCGATGGCGTCTGCGGTCCCTGCAGCGAAATCTACTACCAACTGGAAAACGGCAGCAGCGTCGAAATCTGGAACCTGGTCTTCACCCAGTTCAACCGCGTCGGCGATCCGCCGGACAATCTCCGCCCGCTGCCCAGCAAGAACATCGATACCGGGATGGGGCTGGAGCGAACGGCCAGCGTCCTGCAGGGCGTCCCGACCAACTTCCACATCGACAACCTGTTGCCGATCGTTCACGCGGCGGCCGAAGTCGTGGGCGTGCCCTACGAATACGCGGGCGACAACGGCCGACGCCTGCGACGGATTACCGATCACGTTCGGGCCAGCACGTTCGCCGTTCACGAAAACGTGTACCCCGGCGCCAACGGGGCGAAATACGTGATCCGCCGGCTGATCCGTCGCGCCGTGCTGGACGGCCACCAAATGGGCCTCCGCGATCCGTTCCTGTATCAATTGGTCGATGCGGTCACCGATGCGATGGCCCGCCAGTACCCGGAATTGAAGGAGACTTCCCAGCGGGTTCAGGGCGTTATCCGCCGCGAAGAAGAAACGTTCTTCGGCACCATCGACGCCGGCCTGGATCGCATCGGCCGGATGTTCGAAACCATGGAATCGGACAACCGCGGGATGGTCGATGGAGGCCAGGCGGCTGATCTGTACCAAACCTACGGCGTTCCGCCGGAACTGCTGCAGACCCTGGCCGCCGAACAGAACTACACGTTCGACTGGGCCGGGTACCAGCGGGCCATGGACGAACACGCCGACATCAGCAATACCGGTCAGAAGATCCTGTTTCAAACCGGACCGCTGGAAACCCTGAAAGAGGCCCTCCGGGAAACCCCATTCGTCGGTTACGACCAGACGGCCACGGAAGTGACCATCAAGGGCATCATCACCGGCGACGGCAGCGGCAAGGAGGACGACGGCCAACTGCTCAGCCACGTTACCTCCCACGCCGAAGGGCTGCTGCGCGTGGTCCTCGATCGCTCGCCCTTCTACGGCGAATCCGGCGGCCAGGTCGGTGACCAGGGCCGGATCTCCAACGACCAGTTTGAATTCGAAGTCGTCGACACCCAGAAACACGCCGGATTGTTGGTCCACCTGGGCCGCCTGAAACGAGGCGAGATGCGCGAAAGCGGGACCGCCAAGGCCGAAGTCGACGCGACGCGACGCACGGCCGTCGCTCGCGCCCACTCCGCCACCCACATCCTGCACCACGTGCTGCAGCAGAACCTCGGCCAACACGCCCAGCAGCAGGGCAGCAAAGTCGACGCAGATTGGTTGCGGTTCGACTTCACCAACCAGGAACCGCTCGGCGAGGACACTCTGGTTCGGATCGAACGCGACGTCAATCAGCGGATTTCGGCCAGCGAGCCGATTCGCTGGCAGACGCTGCCCCTGGTCGAAGCTCGCCAAGCCGGCGCGATGATGTTGTTCGGCGAAAAGTATCCGGATCCGGTGCGGATGGTTTCGATCGGCGAGTTCAGCCGCGAACTGTGCGGCGGCACCCACCTGTCCCAAACCGACGAGATTCAAGCCTTTACCGTCGTCGCGGAAGAAAGCGTCTCGGCCGGCACCCGCCGCGTCGTCGCCCTGACCGGCCAGCGGGCCGCCCAGCACCGCCAGGAAACCATCGATACGCTGGCCCAGGTCACCAAGATCTTCGGCTGCTCGCGCGACAAAGCCGTCGACCGCACGGTCAAGTTGATGGAAGAAGTGCGGACGCTGAAGAAAGACCTGCAAGCGGGCCGGGAAAGCAAACGGGAACCCATGGAGATCAGCGCCGGCAACGGTGCGGACCTCAGCGAGGCAAACTATGCCGAGGTGCGAGGTGCGGTCCGCGATCTCGCGCGGCACCTGAACGTGGCCCCGGCCGAGATCCCCGTGCGACTGGAAAACCTGGTCGCCGAACGCGAACGTTTGCTCGAAGAGCTTCGGCAGGCGGCCCAGGGTGAAAAAATCACCGCCAGCGATCTGCTCGAGCAAGCCGAAACGGTGGGCGACGCGATCCTGGTGGTGCGTGAGACGCCCGGAGCGAACCCGAATCAGATGCGGGGCTGGATCGACCAGATCCGCAAGGCCAGCCCGCAACCGGCCGCCGTCCTCTTGGCCGCCGTCCAGGGCGACAAGGTGCTGTTGGTCGGTGGTCTGAGCAAAGCGTTGGTCGAACGCGGGCTGAAAGCCGGAGCCTGGGTCGGCGACGCGGCCAAAGTGGTCGGCGGAGGCGGCGGAGGCCGCCCCGATCTGGCCCAAGCCGGCGGCCGCGACCCTGAGAAACTGCCCGCGGCGCTGGAAGCCGCCCAGGCCGCCATGCGCCAGTCCCTGGCGTAAACGGCCGCCCGTAGCTGAAGACCGCCAGAGTGCGGACCGTAGCAGCACCGAGCCGGAGTCAGCAAATCTCAAATCTCCTGACTCCGGCGGAATCTATGTATGAGAAGAATC
>NZ_WIAD01000027.1 GCF_009618275.1 Roseimaritima sediminicola | reverse complement strand
ACGGCTTCACTCGCTGACGCTCGCGGCGCCGCGGGGGAGAGGGGAGAAAACTTCCTTACCTATACATAGTCGGGTGTCGCCCTGGTTCGACTGGGTTGTGTTACCAACGGTTCCAACACCCAGGCTCCGCGGGACCACGATCACGACATCCTCCATCGCGACAATTTAACCGCGACCGGCTAAGGCCCGCGAAAGCGCGCCGTCGGCTCAGGGGGCTGGTGGCGGGGTCCAAACTCTGGCGAGTTCGGCTACGGGGCTGGGACGGGGGCGGGCTGGCGCCAGCCGCACACAGGCTGGAAGCCTATGCCACTGGGATGAACCCGCGGCTCACGGGGTGGTTGTTGGTGACGTCCAAACTCTGGCGAGTTCGGCTACGGGGCTGGGACGGGGGCGGGCTGGCGCCAGCCGCACACAGGCTGGAAGCCTATGCCACTGGGGTGAACCCGCGGCTCACGGGGTGGTTGTTGGTGACGTCCAAACTCTGGCGAGTTCGGCTACGGGGCTGGCTGGCGCCAGCCGCACACAGGCTGGAAGCCTATGCCACTGGGGAAACCTTAGGCGACTCGGGTGGGGGCGTTGAAGCGGAAACGCTGCTCGCCCAGCTGGAACTCGGCGTGCTCGTCCAACCATACGCTGCGGACCCGGACCCAAACGCCGTTTAAGCTTTGCTGGTCCTCGATCTGCCAGCGGCCGCGTTTGTAGACCAACCGCGCGTGCTCCGCATCCAAACAACGGTCGTCGATCACCACCGAACAACGCTTCGGGTTGGCTCCCAGCATGCCGCGCGGCGATTTCAACGTGTACACGTCGCGAGCGTCCGATGTGTTGACCAACCGCAGGGCCTGCGAAACCGGCGGCGCGCCGACCGCGCCATCCAGAAACACGCGGACGCCTTTCTTGGCCATCACGCTCTGCGTCACTTCGTCGGCTTCACGCAGCTCGACGCGGTAACGCTGCAACCCCAGCAACAACTCGCGGCCGTCGGTCAGCGGCGCCTTGGCCACGCGGACAAACGTCCCGTTGGTGCTGCCCAGGTCGGTCAGGCGCCAGCGAAAATGCCCTTCGTCCGATCGACACTCCAGCACCGCATGGGCCCCGGACATCTCCAGGTCGCTCTCGATCGTCAAGTCGCCCTGGGTGCGGCCGATCGAGAGCGTACGTTTGCGAATGCGAATCACTTCGCCTTCGCTCGCGCTGTGGTCATCCAGCACAATTAATTTCGCGTGCGGCAACCGCCGCTGCGGCGAATACAGCTCGGCTTCCAAAACCGCAAAATCAATTTGCGTCGCCGCCGGCCCCTGCGACACGTTCGCTCCGGACTTGAGCGGATCGAAAACCGTTTGCATCAGATCGGCGGACAACGCATCGTCGTCGGATGGCGGCGGTGGGCTGGGACGCTGGTTCATGGCGATGGGCTCCAAAGTAGCTCGGCTGTCCCCAGCCGAGGCTTGTGCAGTTCACGGCTGGGACAGCCGTGCTACTATGGCTGCGCGACGAACTCTTTGGGCAGCTCGTACTTGCCCTCGGCGCCGTCGCGAGTGGAGATCAAAAAGGCTTGCTTGTCCGGGTTGTCGGGGTCGGGGCCGACGACCCATACCAGGACCTGCTCGCTCTGGCTGGCGTCGGTCACGGATTTGTCGATGTTGGCTTTCATAACCAGCTGCGTCAGGATCTCGCGCAGCGGTTGGTCGCGGACGTCAAAGTCGCGGATCTGTTGGTTCTGGGTGATCCCGGCTTTCTCCAGATCCCCACCCAGCAAAACGTACCGCGGCGACTCGGACCCCGGCGGGAGGTTCGCCCGCAGTTCGTCCATCACGGCCTGACCGGCAAACTCGAGGCTCTCCTGATCAAAGCTGACCGACAGCGGCAGATCCAGCATCTGCGGGACCGTCAGCGGTTTGGCCGATCCGGGTTCGCTGCCCATCGCCGGCGGTAGGCCGCCCTGAGGCGTGTTGAGGGCCAGCAGCGTCGCCAGCGAAAGGTTCGGGGCCGCTCGCGAGGGCAGGTACGCGTTGGCCGTCGCCAGATCCTGCGAGATGCCATGGCGGGTGTACTGCGCAAGAGCCCGCATCATCTGCGGAAAGCGGATCGCCAGGGCTCGCCAAGACGAGTCGGGCGAGGAGCGGACGAGGAAGTCTTCGGCCCAGGAGGGCAGGGCAGCGGTCGCCTGTTCGAGCTTCTTGGCCAGCTGGGCATCGGATGTGCCGGCGCCGGGCGTCAGCCGCGCTTCGACGTACCACTGCGGTTCGAGCGTACTGCGGACCAGCAGGCCCGAGACGTCGGGTTGGAGGAAGGCTCGCAGCGGCTCGATCGCTTCGGGTGCAAAGCGCTGGAGCATCATGCGGCCATCGGCGAACAGATAATTCGGCAGCAGCAGGACGTTCACGTCCGCCTGGGCATCGGCCAGTTGCCACAGTTTTTCCAGCTGTCTCGGCAACGGGATCGACAACCCATCCAGCTCCGCCACGGCCTTGATCTGCTCGACCGAGCCGACGGCAAAGCGATCGACCGTGGCGCCGGAGGCGGGGTCGCGAACAAAGTAGACGTCGTCGCCCTCGCCGGCAAAAACGGTCGCTCCCTCGGGGGAGCGAACCTGCTCCGCCGCCCAGCGGCGCTGCAGATCGGCCAGCGGCAGCGGCTCGTGCAGATGCACGCCCAGGGCCACCGTGGGCACACCGCTGCCGCGACCTTCGAAAGCCAACGTCAAACGCTGGATCGATTCGGCCGGCACGCCGGTGCGGCTTTCCAGACGCCCCCAAGGATCGTCCAGTTCCTGCGCGAACGCCGCCAACAACTGCTGACCGGTCGACGACTGCTGCAGCTGGCGGGGGCGCAGCACGACGATCATCTGCGGTCCGCCCGGGATCATCTCCAGCGGCGGTGGGTCGGCCGGTGAGGGAGGCAACCACAGGGCCGTGGCGTTGTCCACGATGTCGAATCCATCGACCTGCTGCGGCTGTGCAGTCCGCTCGCGGGAACGCGGCGCTGGCGCGGGCACTCGGGGCTGGGTGTCCGCGACCGGTGACGGCGCCGGGTCGGGTCGTTTCCCGCCCGACGGACCGAGCAACAAGGCGACCAACATCAACATCGCCAAGGCCACGCCCCCGATGACCAACGGCCCGCGCATGTTCTTTTTCTTCTTTCGGCGTCGCCCACCACGGGGCCGCCCCGCCGGTGACGAGCCCGCCGGCGGGGACACCGCCGGCGAAGCCGCTGCGGGGACAGAAGCCGCTGCGGGGACAGATGCTGCGGCGGGGACAGGGGACGCAGTGGGCGGCGTCGCCGGTTTGGCCGGCGGCGTCTTCTCCGGCTCGCGAACCCCGGCTGCCGGTCGCGGGGGGGAGGCAGCGGCCGGCGAAGTTTTTTCAGCCGCAGCGGGCACCGAAGCTTTTTCAGCCGCAGTGGGCGGCGAAGTTTTTTCAGCTGCAACGGGCGGTGAAGTTTTTTCAGCTGCAACCCGCGGCGAGGTTTTCTTGCCGGCAGCCGGCACCGAAGCTTTTTCAGCTGCAGCGGCCACCGAAGCTTTTTCAGCCGCAGCGGGCGGCGAAGTTTTTTCAGCTGCAGCCGGCGGCGAAGCTTTGGCCGCCTGTGGGCTTCTTGCCGCTGCGGCTGCTGGCGCGGCGGCAGCGGCGGGCGTCTGCCGGCTTCGAGCGCGGCGGATGGCGTCGAGGGCTTCGTTTAGATGCACCAGATCCGGGAACCGCCCGGCCGCGTTCTTGGCCATCGCGTGGGCCACCACGCGCAGCAGAGGCGACGCGGACACCGCTGCGGAGCGGAGTGCGGCGGGGCGCCGCTGGGTGTGAGCGGCAAGCAGAGCGTCGCCATCGGTTTCGGCGAAGGGCGGCTTGCCGGTTCGCAGGTGCAAAAGCAAACAGCCGAGGGCGTACTGGTCGGCGAGCGCATCGGCGGCTTGACCGGGAATCGAAAACTCCGGTGCCGCGTACAGGGCGGCGTTTTGCGGCGGATCGAACCAACCGGGACGAGAGGAGAGCGGGTGTCCGGGACCGTGGGCGGCGTCGCGGAGCAGCCACACCGAATCGTCCTCTCCGATCCAAACCCGCTCCGGATGGATCCCGCCATGGGGCAGGTTCACCGCGTGCAGGGCCGATGCGGCGGTGGCGACCGCCGTGCCGATGCGCAGCGCCGCGTCGGTCCCCAGCCGTCCCCGCTGCAGCTTGGCCGCCAACGTGTGCCCTTGCGGCAACGCCGACACGACGTAAGGCTGTTCCGCGTCGCGCCGCAGTTCGATCGGCTGCAGTGTGTCGGCTTCGATTCTGGCGTGGACCGCCAGAAATCGCTGCTGGGTTTCGTCATCGTCGACGGGGCGGAGCAACACCGGCGGCGGTTCGTTTTGGCCGGGTTGGTCGGGCTGGTCGGGCGGTGCGTCTGGACGGCCCCAGTACCACCGATGCCATGGCGCCGGGGCCGGTTCAAGCAGGGTAAAGGGTCCCAGCCGCAAGGAGTCGGCTCGGTCCTCGAGCACCCGCCGCAGCTGGAACGGCGTCAGCAAACGGCGTTGTTCGAGGTGCTGGCACAGCGACTGGACATCGGCCGGGGGCCGGCCCTGGTGCGCCTTGGCGTAGCCCACGGCCAGCTGCCGGCACCGCTCTGAATCCACCACACCACTGTCGGCAAGGCGGTTCCAGAATTCCACGATCAACAGGCCCATCAGTCCACCAGCCTCAACACATCACCAG
Source organism: Roseimaritima sediminicola (assembly GCF_009618275.1). Classification (GTDB taxonomy): domain Bacteria; phylum Planctomycetota; class Planctomycetia; order Pirellulales; family Pirellulaceae; genus Roseimaritima; species Roseimaritima sediminicola. Next base: position 78,262 of record NZ_WIAD01000027.1, on the reverse strand, counting down.
AAACGAACGTTGCAAATTCAAACGGCCGCCCCCCGGAAGCTCGTCCCTCTCATCTTAGTTGATTTCGTGCTCTCGGTCTGTGACCTAGTGTTGTCGCATAGAAATGCTAGCGGGACTAGAATTTTTCCCGTTGCTGCGTTTTTCGTCCCCGCGTTCTTGTTGTCGATCCTTGCAGAGGTGCATCCACGGTGAATATCGTCCTCATCACAACCGAAGCGGTTCCGTTTGCCAAAACCGGGGGGTTGGCGGACGTCTGCGGGGCGCTGCCGGTCCAGCTGGCCGAGCACGGCCACGACGTTGCGGTGATCATGCCGGCGTTTCGCCAGATCCACAACGCGGGCCAACCGATCTCGCACACCGCGCTGACGGTTCACGTGACGCTCGAAGGCCGCGACTATTCCGCTCGCGTCCTCCAGTCGACGCTGCCCGGGTCCGAGGTACCGGTGTACTTCATCGACCATCCCGAGATGTTCGACCGCCCGCAGCTCTACGGCGATTCCGAGGGCGACTACCAAGACAACTGCTTGCGGTTTTCGTTTTTCAGTCAAGCCTGCATCCAGGCGATCGATCTGCTGGAATTGCCGGTCGACATCGTTCACTGCAACGACTGGCAAACCGGCCTGGTGCCCGCGTACATCGCCACGGGTTTTGGCGGATACGCCTGGATGGAGCGAGCCGCGACGATCATGACGATCCACAACCTGGCCTATCAGGGTGTGTTCCACAAACATCTGTTGCCGCAGACCGGCTTTGGCTGGGAACACTTTCGGGCCGACGAACTGGAGTACTACGACCAGTTGAACCTGTTGAAGACGGGCCTGGTGTTTGCCGACACGCTCTCGACGGTCAGCGCTCGATACGCCAAAGAGATCCAAACCGACCAACATGGCTGCGGCCTGCAGGGCGTGCTTCGCCGCCGCGCCGGTTCGTTGGTGGGTATCCCCAACGGGATCGACACCTCGGTTTGGGATCCGGCCACCGACCCGCACCTGGCCATGAATTATTCGATCAGCAACTGGACGCAGGGCAAAGCCGCCAACAAGCGTGATCTGCAGGAATCCTTCGGGCTGACGTCCAGCGAAGAAGCTCCCTTGATCGGTCTGGTCGGACGTTTGGCCGAGCAAAAGGGCTGGGATCTGGTGATCGAAGCGATGCGTCACTTCCTGTCCACCGGCAACCGCGCCCAGTGGGTCGTGCTGGGCACCGGTTCGCCCGAGTACCACGAGGCCCTCAGTCGACTGGCCCGCCACTACAGCGATCGCCTGGGGCTGCACCTGGGATTCTCCGACGCCTTGGCCCATCGCATCGAAGCGGGCTCGGACATCTTTTTGATGCCCAGCCGTTACGAACCCTGCGGATTGAACCAGTTGTATAGCCTGCGTTACGGCACGGTTCCGGTGGTCAATCCCACGGGCGGACTGGCCGACACGGTCGTCGATGCGACCAGCGAAAACATCAACGACGGCACCGCGACGGGCTTTCATCTGCCCACGTTCGACAGCTATGGAATGATCGAAACCCTGTCCGCAGCGTTCTCGATGCGCACTAATTCGCCGGAAAAATGGGCACAAATTATTCAATCCGGAATGACCCGAGATTGGTCTTGGGGGCGCAGTGCCATCCGGTACGAGCAGGTTTACGCAGACACAATTGCCCGTAAGACCGGCAGAGTGTGGGGGGACTAAACCCCGCAGGCTTTCGATGCCGAAAAAAAGCGATAGATTGGGATAGGTCTTCGCGAGATGCACGCTAGGATGAGCATTTCGTCCCCCCCTACGTCGCAAGAAAAACCGGAGAGTTCCTGTTGGCCAAAGAATCGAAAACGCTCTCCGATGACACCCTTCGTTACTCCGCGGCGGATTTGGATACCCAACGCCAGACGCCGCCGCTGCACAGCGCCTCTGCCGCCCATGTCGTTCGCGATGCGGGCCCCCAGCCTACGATTCGCACCCGAGTCGATCCGGCTTCGCAAAGCTTGCTCGGACAGGGCGGCGGCAGCGAAGTGCGGTATGACGTACTGAGCGGACGCCAAACGATCTTTGCCGCCGAACGCGGCACGCGGCCCGTCGAGTTCGTCCGCGAAATCAAATCCGTGGGCGACATCAGCGCCTGCCCCTTTTGTCACGGCAATGAAAGCCTGACTCCGGCGACACTGCTGTCGGTCGATAACGACAACGACGAAGCTCGGCGACCATGGTTGGTTCGTGTGGTCAACAACAAGTACCCAGCCGTCTCGCTGCTGGATCCGCATCGCCACCAGGACCCGCGCCACCCCCAGGACCGGAGCGTCAACGGTCACCCCGCCCAGGACCATCATCAACGCAGCAGTGACAAACGTCGCTACGTCCAAAGCCGCCGCACGCCCAATCTGTTTCCGGCCGGGCCGATGGCCGGCGGCCACGAGGTGATCATTGAATCACCCGACCACACGACCAGCGTCAGCGAATTGAACGTCTGTCATTTGACCAAGGTCTACGAAGCGATCGCCGCTCGGATACGGGTCTGGCGCGAAGTCCCCAACGTCGAATACGTGTCGGTCTTTAAGAACGTCGGGGCCCGCGCCGGCGCTTCGCTCAGTCACGCTCACAGTCAATTGATCGCTACGGCCATCCTGCCGCCGCGGGTCGGCGATTTGATCTATCGCACCGGCAAGCACTACGACCAAACCGGGTGCTGTCTACACTGCGACCTGATGCGTGCCGAACGCGAGGCGCAGTCGCGCATCGTCTTCGCCAGCCGCCACCTGACTGCCTATTGCCCCTATGGCTCGTCCCTTCCGTATCTGACCAGGATTGTCCCCAACCAACACGCCCCGCGGTTTGAGGATTCCAGTGGGGAGCTGCTGGCCGACCTGGCCCAGATGACGCGGCGTTTGGTGCAGTGTTTCGAACGCCTGTTTCCAGGCGTCGATTACAACCACGTGCTGCACACGCGGCCGCCCGGTGCGAAGAACGAAGACATCTTCCACTGGTCGATGGAATGGATGCCGCGAATCACCACTCAAGCCGGTTTCGAGCACGCGTCGGACTGCTACATTAATCCGACATTCCCAGAGACGGCCGCCGCGCAGTTGCGTGGCGCCGCCGCGGAGCTGAATCCCCTGCGGGTGCCTCAAACCCGTTCGGAATATTCCTTCTCAGAAAGATAGATCGGTGGCATCGATTTTGCCGATAGGTCTCGGGTGGGAAGGATCGAACCCTCTAACTCCTATCTGCGTCTATCATGAAGCCCGACGTCCATCTCTGTCTGGTCCTGCACAATCATCAACCGATCGGCAACTTCGACGGCGTCTTCGAAGCGGCCTACCAGGACAGCTATCTGCCGTTTCTGGACGTGTTCGAGCCATATGAGGGGCTGAATCTTTCGCTGCACACCAGCGGACCGCTGCTGATGTGGATGGCCGAGCGGCATCCGGAATACATCGATCGGCTGCGCGCGCTGGTGGAAGTGGGCCGCATCGAGATCATCGGCGGCCCGCAGTACGAACCGATCCTGACGATGTTGCCGGCCCGTGACCGGATCGGCCAGATCCGTGCCTACAGCGCCTGGCTGCGGCGCACGCTCGGGGCCACGCCAGCGGGGATGTGGACCCCGGAACGCGTCTGGGAATCGAATCTGACCGCTTCGGTCGCCGAAGCCGGGATCCAGTACACGGTGCTGGACGATTACCATTTCCGCGCCGCCGGCGTCAGCGAGCGGGAGATGACCGGATACTACCTGACCGAGGACGATGGTCGCACGCTGCGGATCTTTCCCGGCAGCGAACGCCTGCGGTACACGATCCCCTTTCAAGACGCCCAGGAAACGATTCAGTACTGCCGCGAAGTCGCCGAGCGTTCGCCCGGTGCGGTGTTGACCTTCGGCGATGACGGCGAGAAGTTCGGCACCTGGCCCGACACCAAAGCCCATGTGTACGAGCAGGGTTGGCTGCGAAGTTTCTTTGATGCCCTGTGCGACAACCGCGACTGGTTGCACACGGTCACGCTGGCCGAAGCGGTCGAGCGGACGGCGCCGGTGGGCAAGGTCTATCTGCCCGATTGCAGTTACCGCGAGATGACCGAGTGGTCGTTGCCGGTCGAGCAACAGGAGCAACTGGATGGAGTGATTCACGAATTCGAGAGCGACCCGCGGTGGCCGCAGCTGAGCCCCTTCGTGCGCGGCGGTTACTGGCGGAACTTCAAAGTCAAATACGCCGAAGCCAACGAGATGTACGCCCGGTCGATGGACGTCAGCCGTCGCTTGGCCGAGGCCGAGCAGGAAGGCGTCGACGGTGGCGAACTGGCCGCCGCTCGCGATTCTTTGTACCGTGGCCAGTGCAACTGTCCGTATTGGCACGGGGCCTTTGGCGGCATCTACCTGCCGCATCTGCGCAACGCCGTCTACCAGCACCTGATCCAAGCCGACAATCACTTGGAACGCGCCACGCGCGGGGCCGACAGCACCTGGGCCGAGGCCGTGGCCGAAGACTTCGACTTCGACGGCCTGCACGAAGTGCGGATGTCCAGCGACCAATTGTTGGCCGTCGTCGCGCCGGGTCGTGGCGGTCGCTTGATCGAACTGGACGTGCGCGAACTGTCGCACAACCTGCTGGCCACGATGCAGCGCCGGCCCGAAGCCTACCACCGCAAGGTGTTGTCGGGTCCGAGCGACGCAGGCGATTCGGTGGCCAGCATCCACGATCGTGTGGTCTTCAAGCAGGCCGACCTGGACCAGCGTCTGCAGTACGACCGCTTTCCACGCAAGTCGCTGATGGACCGTTTCTACGATGACCACGCCTCGCTGGAAGCCGTGATGCGCGGCGATGCCGAGGAACGCGGCGATTTTGTCGATCTGCCGTTCGAGGCGAAACTGCGGCGGGCCGTCGACCGGGTCCAGTTGCAGATGCGCCGCGACGGCAACGCCTGGGGCATCCCGCTGTCGATCACCAAAGCCGTCACGATGGCCGCCGGCAGCGACACGCTGGAGATCACCTACCTGCTGGAAAACCTGCCCGTCGATCGCCCCTTGCACTTCGGCATCGAATTTAATTTTGCTGGCCTGCCCGCCGGCGCCGACGACCGCTTCTTCAGCGATGGCCAGGGCAACCGATTGGGTCAACTGGGACACGCCCAGGACCTGGTCGACGCTACGGCGCTGAATCTGACCGACCAGTGGCTGGGCATCGACGTCGGTCTGGAGATCGATCGTCCCAGCGGGATCTGGGCCTTTCCGGTCGAAACGGTCAGCCAGAGCGAAGGCGGTTTCGAACTGGTCCACCAGAGCGTGTGCGTCCAGCCCCACTGGTTGGTCAGCGGGGATGCGGACGGACGCTGGGCGGTGAAGATGTGGTTGCAAACCCGATCCCTGCGTTCGGCTGCCGCCGTTTCCACCAGCGACCAAGCCGTACGCGTTTAGTCTGAGAGGCTGGCTGCGACGGGGACGGTTCGCGATACAATGAACGCGTCCCCACCCTCAACCGCTCTCTCCTCGAACAGCAGACGCCGGACTTTTTGATGACCGTCTTGGTTTTTGGCCATCGCAATCCTGACACCGATGCGATTTGTTCGGCGTTGGCCTACGCCGAACTGCTCCGCAAAACCACCCATCCCGATGCGGTCGCCGCGTGCTGCGGACCGACCAACCGCCGGACCGAGTTCGCGCTGAAAAAGTGCAACCTGGAACCGCCACGGATCATCATGGACGTGCGGCCGGAAGTCGAGGATGTCTGCCACCACAACATCGTTACCGCTCGCGATGACGAAGTCTTCTACGAGGTTTACCACCGTCTGAAGGAACACGAACTGCGTTCGATTCCGGTGTTGAACGACCAGGACGATCTGGTGGGCGTCTTGAGTCTGTTGGACGTGTTGGAGTTGGTTTTCGATGGCGACCGGGATGCCCGCGTGGCCCGCGTCGTATCGTCCAGCATGGAAAAAATCCGGCGCTCGTTCGACGGACATTACCTGAACGAAGTCGATGCGCATCGTCCCCAGGACGTGCAGGTGATGGTCGGGGCGATGAGTGCCGGCAGGTTTGTGGAGAAACTGGATCTGTTGCCGGCCGAGGACACGCTGGTGGTCAGCGGCGACCGGCCGACGATCCAGTTGCCGGCCCTGGAACGCAACGTCCGCGGCTTGGTGATCACCGGCGGTTTTGAACTCTCGCCGGGTCTGCTGCAGATCGCGCAGGCCAACGGCGTGACGGTGATCGTCAGCCCCTACGACACGGCCACGACGACGATGCGGATCAAGTCCGCCCGGCGGATCACACCGGCCATCGATCGCGAGTACGTGACGTTGTCGGCCAAGCAGCCGATCGAGGAAGCCCAGCAGCAGATCTCGCGCACGGTCCAGCCCGTGTTTCCGGTTCTGGACGACGACAAACGCCTGATCGGTGTGCTGTCGAAGTCCGATTTGATCAATCCGCCCAAGCCGCGTTTGGTCCTGGTCGACCACAACGAACTGGGCCAAGCGGTCGACGGCGCCGAAGGAGCGGAGATTCTGGAGGTGTTGGACCATCACCGCCTGGGCGGCAGTCTCCGCAGTTCACAGCCGATCCGTTTCATCATGGAACCGGTGGGGTCGACCTGCACCCTGGTCGCCCAGCGTTACCGCACGCTGGGCATCGACCCGACGCCGGGCATGGCCCTGTGCATGGCCTCGGGGCTCATCTCCGACACCCTGTTTTTGCGCTCGCCGACGACGACCGATGTGGATCGCGAGACCCTGAAATGGCTGGAAGGGTTCTGCGAAACCGATCTGGAAAGCTTTGCCAAAAGCTTCTTCGAAACCGGGTCGGCCCTGCGGGTCAGCAAAGCCGACCAGGTGGTCCGCGAGGACTGCAAGGAGTTCGAAGAACAGGGCCATCGTTTTTCGATTTCCCAGATCGAGGAAATCGGATTCGACCTGTTCTGGAGCCGCAAGAACGAGCTGCGTGAGGCGCTGGAGCAGATGACGGCCGAGCGGAACCTGGACTTTTCCGCCCTGATGGTTACCGACATCGTCTCCAACGGCAGCCTGCTGTTGATGTCTCGCGAACCGGCGTGCTGGGAGGAAATTAATTATCCCCGCGTGGACCTGCGGCTGTACAAGCTGGACAAGGTCGTCAGCCGCAAAAAGCAGCTGTTGCCGCTGTTCGTCTCGCTGCTGGAATCCGCCGCCAAGATCGGTTAAGCACGTCGCAACATTTCATTCGGCTTTATTCTCCCGCTGCGCGGGAGGGTGTTGTCGCGGGGTTTCACCGAAAGATTTATGCCGACGTGCTTAGCCGATCTCAGCCGGGGAATTGGATCAAAAGGGGTAGAGGGTCCAAAGTCTGGCGACTTCCTTGCGGTTACTGCTCGGCCGCTTCCACTTCCTCAACTTCCGGCTCGCCTTCGTCTTCCGCCGACTCGTCCGGTTCACCGGCTTCGGCAGCCTCGTCAGCATCGGCGGGCTCGTCAGCTTCGGCTTCGTCAGCTTCGTCAGCTTCGGCGGGCTCGCTTTCCATCGGCGCCGGGGCTTCCTCTTCGGCCGCTGCTTCACCCTCGGCCGCCGTTTCACCCTCAGCCGCTGCTTCACCCTCGACCGCCTCGTCACTCTCGGCCGCCGCTTCGTCCTCGGCCGCCTCGTCACCCTCGGCGGTCTGGTTGGACTTTTGGGCTTCCAGCATCATCTGCTGGAAGTCCAGGTCGAGGACTTTGTCGCGTCCGTCCTGTTCGGCGTTGCGGTCGCGTTGTTCCTGGACCAGTTGATGGTAGTGTTCCACGTCCATCGCACCGGACTCACGCATGGCGACGAATTCTTTCAGGGGGAAATCCTCGCCGAATTCTTCGCTATCGATGGCTTCTTGGTAGCGTTCGAGCGAATCCATCAGGTCGTCGCTACTGTTGTCGAACGTCAGCAGCGGGTACTCGTCAAAGACGGCGGCCCACTTGCCCCACGCCTGATCGTATTTCTCGATCGCCTGGTCCAGTTTGGCTTCGTCCATCAACTGTTCGGCTTCATAGACCAGGCGTCGGGCTTCGAGCATTTCGTCGGTCTGTTCGGCTGCGGCGCGGGTCGCCCAGTAATCGAAGTTGACCTGTTGCCGGTAGCCGACGACTTTGTCGAGGCGTCGTTTGGAGAGGGTAATCGCATCGGCCAGTTCCAGGGCTTCGACCTTCTTTTCGCGCGGCATGCTCTGCGCGACTTCCATCGCCGAGGGGGTGATGTTTCGCTGCAGGTCCGCCACCTCTAGGTTCTGCCGTTCGTTGCGTTCTTCGGCGGGGATGGCCATCAGTTTTTTCTGTTCGTCCCCCAGGTCCGCCAGCCGCTCGGCCCGAATCTTTTCCTTCAAGCCACCGGTCAGCGTTTCGAACTCCGCTTCCTGTTCTTCGATCTTCCGCCGCAGCTCTTCCAGTTCGCCCAGCCGGATCGTGAACTCGGCGGTCGTGGGGATGGTCAATTGGCTGTATTCGTCCCAGCCACTGCTGGCGTTCTGCCAAGCTCGCTGGGCAGCATCGGACAATTCGCCTTCGCGTTCGATGGCGATCGCGTAGTTGAACAGCCATTTGGGCCCGGTCTCGTAGAAGTGCAGCGGGGTTTTGCGGCGCAGCGGAATCCCGCCTTCGCGGGTCATACGATAACCGCGCTGGAGCCATTGGCGGCCGACCAACCAGTTGTCGGGTTTGCGGTCCGGACCCAGCGTCTCGTTGCTGTCCATGTCGATCCCTTCGGCACGGATGCGTTCGTGCAGCGGTTTGTCGTCGCGGAACAGCTCGCGGAATTCCTTCTTCTCGTCCGACATCCCCAGTTTCTGGCCGTAGTACCAACCGGTATGCCAGACCAAGGCCGGGGCCTTGCGGTTTTGCCGCACACCTTTGCTCAGGTACTCGGTGCCGCCGGTCACCCAGGCATAACGCTGCCGGTAATCGTCGAACTGGGCCGAGATATTGTAGGAGAGGTTATGGGCTTGGAATTCCCAAACCTTTTCGAAGTGGGGCTGCAGCAGCGAGATATTGTTCAGCGTGGCCCGATAGCGATCCCACTGGTGGGCGACCTGTTGGTCGTGCGCCTTATTCCACAGCAGCGTCACGGCCGGACCGCGAAGGCCCAACGTCGACAGCTTCATCGTCTCGCTGGCCGGGTTGATTTCGCCCAGGTCCGCGACCGAGATATCAAAGTCATCACGCATCTGCGTCAGCTGGCCACCGGAGCGTTCGCCACCGCCACTGCTGGGTTGGCCCAACAGAAACAGCGGGATCAACATCAGGATCAAAATTGCCAGGTAGACCAGTTTGTTGGTCAGGCCATGCGACAGGTTCACGCCGCAATCTCCCTAGTCTTAAGACAGAAATAGCTAACAAAGAATGTTAATAATAAATACGCCAGCGTGGTCGTCGCGTGACGCGCAAGCAGGCTGCCAAAGATGTCGAACCCATTGGCCGCGTACTCGGCGGTTTCGACCATCTTGGGAAGATTCGGAAGCGACGTCGCCACCACATCCATGCTGTACACGATGACCGTGTCGACGCCTTTGACGATCTTGCTGGTCAGCGTATCGACGTCCAGTTCGGTCGTCATCGCGTCCTGCTTGGCGATGCGAATCATCGATTCCAAGGGGCCGCCGCCCATGGGTTTATTGATGTCGATATGGTGCCGCACGTCATAAATCGTTTCGGCCGAAAAGCCCAGCAGGACACAGACCAAGGTCAACAGCATGGCGACCGCACCGTTTAAAAACGTGCTGAACATCACGCCGAAGGAGATCACCATGATCATCTGCAACCAGATCGAGATGTAGGCCTTGGCAAAGTTCCAGGCGAAGGGATTTTCTCGAGGCTTGAGGAACACATCGCCCTGGGTCATACCCAGGTACTGGCCGCGGTCGAGACAGCGGATTTCCAGTTGCAGTTGGCCGTTTTCGTTGACCAGATCTTCGAACAGATTCAGGTCCCGATTGCGTTGCCCGTCGTTACCGGCCAGCGTCTCGGGGATCATCAACTCGTCCACTTCGTACTCGTCGACGATGAAGGTCAGGGCGTTGCTGGCGGCGCCGGTGTCGGGGTTTCGCAGCGTCACGGTACCGCGGAGACCGCGATCGATTTTTCCCTTGTGCGCCCGGTAGGCTCGCAGGTTCATCTGCAGCGGCAAACCGTCCTGATAGCGACCCGGCGTGACGTCATCGAAGGTATAGATCCCGGCACTCAGGTTCCCACCTTCGACGTACCCGAACTCGATCCGGTTGGCCTGCGACGTCCGCCCGATCAGCCGTTCCAGGCCCGCGCTACCGTAGCCGCCATCCCCTTTTTCCTGGCCGGTGTCGATCCCTTGCTCGCTCCGCTGACCGGTTCGGCTGAGGAAGTACAGCGATCCGTAGGAGGGCACGCGGGCGGTCAGGGCCCCGGTGGGCGGACCGATCACGTACGTCTCGGAATCGGCGGCCTTGGTAATCGAATGCTGGTGGCCCTGGGCGATATCGGTGACGCCTTCCAGGTTTCCGGCTTCATCGGCCGTCAGGGTGAATGTGTGCTGGTGATGCCGGTCGTACGTCGTTTTGCCGACATACGTGCCATCGGCTTGCTGTTCGATCTCCTGGATCCCGGCATGGTCGTGATTCAGGCCCCCTTTGACAAACAGATAACTGGCCAATCCCATCGGCACCAACAGACAGGTTCCCACGGCGGCAAAGCCGAAGATTCGCCCGAGCACAATCTCGGTGGGTCGCACCGGTTTGGTCACGATCGTGTACAGCGTTTTGTTCTGAATGTCCGCGGGAATACTGAAGCAACTGATGAACAACGCCAGCAGCAGGATCAGGTAATTGGTGGCCGTCAGCACAAAGCTGATATACAGCTGGGCCGGATCATCACTCTTGGGGTTCAGGTACCAACCGGCGAACAGCAGGATCACCACAAACACGCCCGCAACCACCAGCACGCGGCGGCGGATCGCTTCTTTGAAGGCCAAGCGAGAAAGCGCGTAGACGCGGCGGACCGACGTGCCCGGCAGGTCGAACACGAACATCTCGCGGATCACGCGGGCGACGGCATAAAAACCTTCGCTGGGGCCTTTGCGAGCGGCTGCCAACAGATATCCCAGCACCAATCCCACCAGGATCGCCAGCACCGTCAACACGACGCCCTGCAGCAAGGCGCTTCGCAGGAACGCGTTGGGCCGCAGCAGCCATTCGCCGTAGGACCAAAAATCTTCGGGTTGTAGCGTCATTCTGCAGCGTCTCCGTCACGTTTTGGCGAAGCGGGCTGGTCGGACGCAGACGGCTCAGCGGACGGAGCCGCGGAGGCCGCGGAGGCCGCGGGGTCGTCGCCAGCGGTCGACAGGCGCCGCGCGCCCGGCCGAGCTTCGCTTTCGCGGACGATGTTCAGGAACAGGTCTTCCATCGTGGCCGTGGGATTGTCGATCGATTCGACTTCGCCACCGTGGCGGCGAATCACTTCGGCGATCTCGCTCTTGGCCTGTTCGCTCAAGCCGCGAGCGTGCACCTCGGTCACATCCTGCACCTTCAACAGGTCGCTGACGCGGCCCAATTCTTTGAGTTCGCCCTGATGCAAAATGGCCACCCGGTCGCAGACGTCCTGGACGTCGGCCAATTGGTGGCTGCACAACAACACGGTCTTGCCCTGATCCCGGAGGTTCAGGATCAGGTCCTTCATCTCGCGGGTCCCGATCGGGTCCAAACCGGTGGTCGGTTCGTCCAGCATGATCAGGTCGGGGTCGTTGATCAGGGCCTGCGCCAGACCGACACGGCGCGTCATCCCTTTGGAGTACTCGCGCAGTTGCCGATGCCGGGCGTGTTCCAGGCCGACCAACTTGATCAGCTCCTCGACCCGCCGCCGCCGATCCTCGCCCGACATGTCGAACAGGCGACCGTAGAAGTCCAGCGTTTCCTCGGCGGTGAGGAATTTGTACAGATAGGATTCTTCGGGCAGGTAACCGATGCGTTCGTTCTTGCGGGTTTCCGTGGCATCCTTGTCGAACACCAGCACGCGGCCACTGGTGGGAAACAGCAGGCCCAGGATCAGTTTGATCGTCGTCGATTTGCCGCTGCCGTTGGGGCCCAGCAAACCAAAGATCTCTCCCTTCTGGACCTCGATGTCCAAACTTTTCAAAGCCTGAACCTTCTTCCGGCCCCAAAAGTCCCGGTATATCTTGCTCAGGTTACGTGTTTCAATCACCACCTCCCGTTCCACAGGGGACGCAGGGGCAGCTTCGGTAGCGACGGCGGATGTGTTAGTTTCCACGGCGATTCTTTCCGCGGTGTGCGATTGAGAGGCATTAGATGAATAGACTTACTGCGGTGTTACGCCCCAACCGCTGGGACGGTTCGGTCGGAACTGGATAGGATTCGAATCTTCAGACGTGCTCCGGAAAACCGGGTTTAACGCGAGGCAAACGGATTGGCAGACGAACCAACACGCCCCCCCCACGCTGGCTCCCCGCACACTGGCCGCTCGCACGCTGGCCGCTCGGATGCTGGCCGCTCGGATGCTGGTCGCCCAGCGGAGTCTTCGCTGGCCGAGGCCATGGGCTACCTGTACGGCCGCATCAATTACGAACGCTTGGCGGCCTCGGCCCAGCCCTTTCCGTTCCGGCTGAAGCGGATGCGCGGGTTGTTGCGCCAGCTGGACCATCCGGACCGATCTCTGGACATCGTGCACATCGCCGGCACCAAGGGCAAAGGCAGCACCGCGACGATGGTGGCCGCCATGCTTTCGGCCGGCGGCTACCGCACCGGGCTGTATACCTCCCCCCACCTGAACCGCTTGGGCGAACGGTTTCGCGTCGACGGCCAGCCCTGTCCCGATGCGGACCTGGTCGCCCTGGTCGACCAGGTCCGGCAGGCGGCCGAGCGGCTGCAGCAGGAGGGCGGCGAGGGCACGGCGGCCACCTTCTTTGAACTGACCACGGCGATGGCCTTGGTGCACTTTCGCACGCAGGGCTGCCGGGCGGCCGTCCTAGAGGTGGGCCTCGGCGGGCGGCTGGACAGTACCAATGTGTGCCAGCCCTTGGTCACGGCTATCACCTCGGTCGGCCTGGACCACCAACACATCCTGGGCCATACGTTGGCGGAGATCGCCGCGGAGAAGGCCGGTATTTTCAAGGCCGGCGTGCCGGCGATCAGCGGCGTTGTCGACGGTCCGGCCGCCCCGGTCATCGCCCGGCGTGCCCACCAGTGCGGCGCTCGGCTGTGGCAGCGAGGCCGCGACTTCGATGCTCGCCTCACCGGGTTCGCCCCCCACTGGGGCACTCGTTTTGATTTTGTCAGCCACACCGTTCCGTTTCAGCAGCGCGACGACTGGCAGGTTCCGCTGGAAGGGGAACATCAAGCCCAAAACGCCGCGGTCGCCCTGGCGATCATGGACGTGCTGGCCCAGCAAGGGTCTCTGGCGACGGATCCGACCGATCAGCGGCGCGGTCTGGCCGCCGTGGTCTGCCCGGCCCGCATCGAACGGCTGCGGCTGCAGGCGGCGGCCGGCGGCCCGACGGTGCTGCTGGACGCGGCTCACAACGCCGAATCGATCGCCGCCCTGTGTGCGGTCGTCCGCCGCCGGCGGAGCACCGGCCCGGTGGCCGTGGTGTTTGGCACCAGCCACGACAAGGACCCCGCGGCCCAGCTCGGGCCCCTGTTGGAGACCTGCGACCACCTGTTGCTGACGCGGTTTCACGGCAATCCACGCTGGTGTGCGCCGGCAGAACTGGCCGCCGTCGCCCGGCGGCTTGCGGCCGCGCGTGGGAACCCACCCAGGCCAGACGAGCAAGACGCCGTCCCCGCCGAGCTCGCATCTCCCTGCACCATCCCCCCTCGAGGAGCGGCGCCCGCGATTCGGGTCCTGGACGATCCCGCCGCGGCGCTGCGGCAGGCGGCCGAGATCGTCAGCGGCGACGGCATGGTGGTCATCTGCGGCTCGTTTTTCCTGGCCGCCGAACTGCGCCCACAACTGGTGACCTAAGGTGTCCGCCGGGCGGCGATACCTCCTAACAGCGATGCGGCGAGCCGCGTTCGCTGGGCCATGACGCGAATCGTACGCGCCGGCCGGTTGTCCGCTCGATCCCCCTCGGTCAAGGAACTCTTTGCATGCCCAAGTACTACATCCAATCGGGAACTGTTCGTACGGTTGTTTCGGCCGAGGACGCCCAGCGAGCCGCGCTGTGGGCCGTTCACAAAGCCATGCAACAGGTCATCCCCACCTACGACGATGCCCTGGCAACGCCCGAAGCCAAGGCGGCTCAGGCCGGCAAGGGCGAGGTTTTCATCCTGGACGCCACGATCCGCTTGAGCGAACAGGGCTTCGACCGCGACGACTGCGACACTTTGCCCACTTTCCAGGTGGTGACCGAGTGGAACCAGTTGATGGTGGCCCTCGATCGGCTGCAGGATTGGTTGTAATTCCCTTCAAACCGCGGGCTTTCCGCAACCGTCAGGACCCGCATCCCGGGGGATTCCGTCGCGTTCCCCTCGGATTCTTCCTTTGACACCCTGGGTTGTGTCAATAAAATAGAAACAGACCCCTCCCGCCTAACATTCTCCATTCGCATGAGCGTTTTATGAGTCACCTGTTGTTTGCGTTTGGCATGCCCGGAATGCCTGAGATGCTGATCGTATTGTTTATCGCCCTGCTGCTGTTCGGTGGCTCGCGACTGCCTTCGTTGATGCGCAACATGGGTCGCAGCATCAACGAGTTCAAGGGCGGCATGAACGACACCAGCGATCATGACGACGTCGCCACGCACGACGCGGAATCCAAATCCAAGCCGGTGGCTTGACGCGTGGCCTTGGGCCATGCCTTCCCCCGCTCGGCAAGAGAGAGAGGAAACGTCCGTGTTTGGACTGAGCTTTTTTGAACTGATGGTCATCTTCGTGGTGGCCGTGCTGTTGTTCGGCGCCAAGCTGCCCGAGGTGGCCCGCACCTTGGGCGGCAGTTACCGCGACCTGAAACGCGGCATGAATGACATCCAGAACCAGTTTCGGCTGGCCGAACTGGAAGTCACTCGCCCGACGCCCGCCGCCACCAAGGAAGAGGACGAGGACGACGGTTTCGCAGCGGCACCGGCGACCAGTGCCCCCAAATTCACCCCGCCCCCGGCCGACGAAGCTTAGTGGTGCGTCTCGTTACAACACGATCCGGGAGACGATCTCCTGGATCAATTGTTGTCCTACCACCGAATCGAGTTGGCGGGAGATCACGTGGTGACGGAACGGCAGGCTGACGAAATCGGTCACGCCCGCCAACGTCGCCGACTCCACCGACACGCAGCCATCGCCGCGGCCTTCGATCACTTCGTTGCTGGCCGCCGCCGCGATCAATTGCTCGGCGATGATCGCCATCACGCGGTTGCCCTCGGTCCAGCGCTGCGCCATCTCGGCAATCGCCGCGGCCTCCTGCCGGGTGAACGGTCCCGCCGTTCCAGCGAAGATCGTGTAGCGAACGGCCGGATTGCGCGGCCGCCCGTTTAACTCCCTTACGATCTCCGATTCCGGCCGCAGGTCCACCTGTGCCGATCCGATCGCACCCTCGAGGGCGTTGCGGACGATCCACTGCAGGTTCTCACGCTGCAGCTGGCGGGCAAACTCTTCGACGTCCAAGCCGATGGGAAACTGAGCGAGATGCGAGCCGTGGTTGGGCGGGGCGATCATGATGAATTGATCGACGTTGCCCGGGTCCAGCTCCGGCGATTCCAGCACGTTGCGCGTGACCAGCGAGCCCATGGAGTGCGAGATCACGGTCAGGCGTCGCTCGGGAAATCGTTGCCGAAGCGCCCGCAGCGAACGGCTGAGCAGTTGGCTGGATTCGCTGACGGGACCGTCGTTGGGGTACGCGAACCGACGACAACGGATGCCGGGTTGGTCCAGCCGATCCTTTAAGGCTTGCATGGCGTCGGGACCGGAGGCAAAGCCGTGGACCAGCACGACCCAGCGATGCGGGTCCTGGGCGCCCTGCCACTGGTCGTCGTCGATCAAGCCCACGCGCTCGTGCGAAGGGCCGATCACCCGCTGACGCAGCAAGCCCACCGCATCGCGGATCGCGGCCCCGGCCGACTGCGCGTCCAGCGGCTCGGGCGTGGGCGACGCCTCGAGCTGCGGCGGCGCGGCCTCGGGCGCGGCTGTCGACGGCACGGCGGTTTGTGGCGCAGGGGTTGGTGGTTCCGATGCCGGCGACTCGGCCGCCGGCGGCTGGACGGCAACGGCGACGTTCGCACCGGCCCCTGCGATCCATCCCGTCAGACAGCACCAACTGGCCAGACAGAACCACCCGGCCCGCCAACCCCCTCTCGCGTGCGTCCTTCCCATCTCAACCCTCTTTATCGACTCAACCATCTTAATCGCTCCTTTGAGCAGGTCCGGTGTATTGTCGCCCTGCCGGGTGCGGCGAGCAACCGCGAGGGACAAAAACGCCACCGCGAGAACGCTGTGGCGACCGGGCAGAGGTACTATGATGGAGCATAGGGCTGTCGGGTCATCGCGATGGTTGCGAACGTCGACATCCCCAGGGCCCTTTTCTGCAGCAAAGGATGAGAACCATGTCCGAGGAACAGCCTGGCAGTCGCGTTACGATCAACGCTGCGTTCTTGCAAGAGATCAAGGCGGACCATCAACAGTTGAAGGAGTTGCTGGACCGCCTCCGCAATCTTTCCCAGCAGCCGCAGGCGATGCCCAACCACGGGCGCGAGTACGTCGACCTGCTGCAGAAGTTATGCGATCAACTGGCCCTCCACTTCACCCTGGAAGAGGCCTACGGATATTTCGAAGACGCTCTCGAATCGTCCCCGCGTTTGGACCAACAGGCGGGCATGTTGCGCGCCCAGCACGCGGACCTGTTCGTCTTGGCTCGCGACCTGGCCGATGTGGCCGGCCAGGAGGATCTGGAATCGCTGGCCGTCTGCGAGAAACTGGCCGAGCAGTTCCACGCCTTCGACAACTCCCTGAAGGCCCACGAATCGGCCGAGTTGAACCTGATCCTGGCGGCCTTGGAAGAAGACCTGGGCGTGGGCGACTGACCCGTCTCGCATCGCTGCCACCGGTTCGCAGCGCCGCGGCGTCGTCTCGACGGCCTATCGATGTATTGAGCCGTTTGCGCGATCGCCCAAACGGCTCATATACGCAATGCGTTTTCGAATTGATCGAGAGGCCGTCGACCCACCGGCGCGGCGCGGGTAAGGTTAAGCGGATCCGGCGGCTCCTGCGCCGGCCCTTGCCGACCTTCCTCGCTTCTCTTTGCCATGGGTGCACCGATGGTTCCCACCTTCCGCCTTGCGGACGATCGCCACATGCCAGCTCTCGGACTGGGCATGTGGAAGGTCGAACCCGAGCGCTGTGAATCACTTGTCGCCGAAGCCGTTGCGGCGGGCTACCGTCATTTCGATTGTGCCTGCGATTACGGCAACGAAGCCGAGGTCGGACGCGGTCTGCAGCGCGTACTCGATGCGGGCACCGTTACCCGTGATCAACTGTGGGTGACGTCGAAACTGTGGAACACCTACCACCGCGCGGAACACGTGCGACCGGCGCTCGAGCGATCGCTGCGAGACTTGAACCTGGACTACCTGGACCTGTATCTGATCCACTTTCCGATCGCCCTCCAGTACGTCGACTTCGAAACCCGTTATCCGCCGGGCTGGTTCTACGATCCCGATGCTGTCGCCCCGCAGATGCAGCTGGACCGCGTGACGATGGCGGAAACCTGGGGCGCGATGGAAGAATTGGTTTCGGCCGGGCTGGTTCGCAATATCGGCGTATGCAATATGCAGACCGGGATGCTGCGCGAGTTGATTCACGGCGCCCGGATCGCCCCCTCGGTCCTGCAGGTCGAATCGCATCCCTACCTGGTACAAAACACCCTGCTGCAGTTCTGCAGGCAGCAAAACATCGTCTTTACCGCGTTCTCACCGCTCGGGGCGCTCTCCTACGTGCCCCTGGACTTCGCCGCGCCCGAGGACACGGTCCTGGAAGAACCGTGCATTGTCCGGGCGGCCGAAGCCCACGGCCGCACCGCCGCCCAGATCGTGCTCCGCTGGGGGATCCAACGGGGCACCGCGGTGATCCCCAAAACCTCGCGTCGCGAGCGGCTGGAGGAGAACATCGCGTTGTTCGATTTTCAGTTGAGCGACGCCGAGATGGCGGCGATCGACGGCTTGGATCGCAACCGCCGGTTCAACGATCCCGGCGATTTTTGCGAACGCGTGTTCAATACGTTCTGCCCGATTTATCAGTGAGTGTCGCCTTTCGCTCCGCGAAAGTTGCCGTCTGCGGATCGTTGCTTTCGCGGAGCAAAAGGCGATACTGTTTTTAACTTTCGCGGAGCGAAAGGCGACACTCTACTTTCGCGGAGCGAAAGATGACTCTTTGCCGAGGCTTCTGAGCGTGACGGAACCGGTCCCGGACGAATCGAATGACCTCCAGCCGGTCCGCGCCAAACTGGTGCGGCCTGCCGCCGGTGACAGTGCGCCCCCGGCGGAAGATGCCGCGGCCCGTGCTGGCAGCAAACCCGGGCTGTACGAAGCGGTCGTGCACAGTCGCGTGGCGATCCTGGCGACGCTGTTCTGCGTGACCGGTTTTCTGGGCCTGCACCTGTTGTGGCTGAACCCCAACTTCACCCGGCTGCAGCGTTGGTTCTGGGCGACGATCGTGACGATCTATACCTGTGCTCTGATCGCTCTGGTGGCCTGGGTGGTGATGTGGTCCTGGGGCAACGTCAGCCGCTCGCTGTAACGAGCTACTCGGTGAACAAAGCGTCGGTGAAGGCGTCGGTATCGAAGCGGGCCAGATCGTCGATCCCCTCACCCAGTCCGACGAACTTCACCGGCAACGAGAATTGTTCGAGGATCGGGATCACGACCCCGCCCTTGGCCGAACCGTCCAGTTTGGCCAGGACGATCCCGGTACATTCGGCGGCCTCGCTGAACCCTCGGGCTTGGCTGATCGCGTTCTGACCGGCCGTGGCGTCCAAGACCAACAGCGTTTCATGAGGGGCGCCTTCACAGCGTTTGCCGGCCACCCGCCGAATCTTTTCCAATTGGCTCATCAGATGCGTCTGGGTCTGCAAACGGCCCGCGGTATCGATGATCGCTACATCGGCACCGCTCTCGACGGCTTTCTCGACCGTTTGAAACGCCACGCTCGCCGGATCGGCTTGCGGCTTGCCGGTGACGATCTCGCACCCGATCCGTCCGGCCCACACCGTCAATTGTTCAACCGCCGCGGCCCGAAACGTATCGCCGGCTCCCAGCACCACCTTGTGCCCTTCCTTGTGAAGGAAATTTGCCAGTTTGCCGATCGAGGTGGTTTTGCCGCTGCCGTTGACGCCTACGACCATGATCACCGTGGGCCCCGATTCGGCCCACTTCAGATCGGCCCGTTCCTGCTGCAGCATCTCGCGGATCTGCTGACGGATCGCATCGAGGATCTCATCGAACTCGACGCGGCGGGCGCGAAAGCGTTTGCCGATGTCGTCGCGGATCTTGGCCGCTGGCCCGGCACCCATATCGGTCCGCACCAGGCGGGCGAACAGGTCCTTCAGAAACTGCTCGTCGACCAACCGACCTTCGTCTTTGAACAGGTCGCGGATGTCGGTGCCCAACACCTGCCGGGTCTTCTTCAGCCCCTGTCGGAACCGCCCCAGGACCCCGGTTTGCTCGCCCTCGGTCGTCGAACCTTCGCTGGAACTGGTGGAAGCCGCGTCGTCTTTCTTGGATCGCCAAAAGGCCATATTCGGTACTGTTTGCTGTGATGGAAAGGAAAGCGCACTTTCGGGCCCCGATTGTTCAGGGTTTGCGGCGATTGAGCAAGCGGAGACGCTGCGAGCAATCCGCCCGCTGGCCGTCGCAGCCGCGTCGGCGGAGTGTCCACGTGGTGTGGATAGGACGCCGACCGCACCGGCACGGCACCGCCCGCGATGCGGCAGAGCGGCGGCCGAAGCACCACGAAAACCCTGCAGTTAACGGTGATTTCAGCGATTCCGAAACCTCACCGGAAGCAGCCCGAGCGGAGCGGGTGCCGCGCCGACCGAGCGCGACAGGCGGTGTTGCCTGGCGGCCGGCCCGCCCTAGGATGTCTCTGCCGCCGGCAACGCCAGGATGCAGAATGCCCCCTGGCCAATCGGTCGCCGGCGGCCCTTCCGGGACGGAAGAATCGGAATCGCGACGTTTTCTTGGCGCGCGATTTGCCACTGCATGACGCGGTCTGAAAAGGAGATCCATCGCCCGAGGAAAGGAGAACCCCATGCTTTTGCGTTCCTGCGCACTGCCGTCCCCCACTTCGCCCACGGTTCCGACGGAAGCCGCGGCTCGTTGGGGTGCCGCCCCCACCAACGCGACGTTAGGGTTACCAAACCCGGTGGCGCAATTACCCAGCGCGTTGGCGCTGCGATGCTCGACGGCAATGGCGACCTGCTTTCTGTTGGCGATTGCGACGCCGGTGGCTTGGGCCGGCAACGCGATCCGCTTCGACCTGCCGTCGCTGGCCGTCGCTGAGAACGTGAGCGACTCGCGCGACGACGCGGGCTCCGAGCAGAACTCCGGTGCGAACGCTCGTCCGCTGCCGGGCCAGCGGCTGGTTCGGATCCCTCTGCGATTGTCGGCACTGGTCGATGCACCGGAGCCTCCGCGGATCGACCAGGTGATGATCCAGGTGTACGCGATGGACAGCACGATCAGTGTCGTCGACTATGCCCCCCGCACCGAACTGGCCAGCCCTTATGAGGGCAATCTGGAGATCGCCAAGACCGCCGAGCGGAACAAGCACTTGGGTTTCACCGTCGACGGCGGCTACGGCAAGATGATCGAGGGCACGCTGGCCGGGGATGTCGCCAAGAAAGATTTGGAGACGGTCAAGTTTCGCCGAGTGGCGCCCTTGGAAGTGGTCGCGGCCAGCGGCACGTTGGGGCGGGGCCGCGGCGTGTACTTCAAACTTCGCTCCACCGCCCTGCAGGTCCTGGAGGGCGACAAGCAGTTTGAGGTCGTCCTTTCGGTGCCGCAGGATTGGCAGAGCGGGTTGCTGGATGTTCGCATCGAAGCCAACACCAACAAGAAAACCTTTGCCGGCTTGGATTCCGAGAACCGCTGCGTGGGGCGGGCTCACTTCGTCGTGGCCACGTTTGTGGATGCGGCACCCGCGGTCCGGCAGGCGGCGATGCAATTGATCGAACGGGAAACCGATCTGCGTTCGGTGGCCGCTCGCCACCGCGCGGAAACCCGCTCCGGAGCTTCGAACCTGCTGCGTCAGATGGCCAGTGCTTTGGACCTGGGCAACGAACCGCTTCGCGAGGACTGGTTGTATCAGGTGATGCGGGGCACCGTGGATCCGCACCTGGATCGCAATATCCGCCGTTTGCCGATGCAGGTTCGAATCGCGATTCTCGACTACCAAGATGCTCGCAAGGCGTTTCTCGAAGCGTCGACCATCGCCGCCGACCCGGCGGTGGACCAACAAGCCCTGGCCAGCCAGTGAGCAGAGTCGCCTTTCGCTCCGCGAAAGTTGCCCAGAGTCGCCTTTCGCTCCGCGAAAGTTGCTCAGGATTACTACCCACTACTTTCGCGGAGCGAAAGGCGACACTACTTTCGCAGAGCGAAAGGCGACACTACTTTCGCAGAGCGAAAGGCGACACTACTTTCGCAGAGCGAAAGGCGGCACTACTTTCGCGGAGCGAAAGGCGACACTGCTTTCGCGGAGCGAAAGGCGACACTGCTTCGCGGAGCGAAAGGCGGCACTTGGCGAGCCGGTTCAGTTGTAACTGAAGCCCAGCGCGAGGTTACTGTCTCGACCCAGGGGATCGGCGATGAAACGTTTGTAGCAGTGCGGGCAGAGGTCGAAGTGTTGCTGCACCATCGCGCATTGGGGCGGTGTGTGTTCGTTGATCTGGCCCAGGATCTCGTGCAACTCCAACAGGTGATCGCTGTCCTCATCGGAGAACTCGATCTCGGGCTGAACGGCCTGACGCACCTCCAACAACACTTCGTATCGCATCTCTTGTCGGCTATTGAATTCTCGTTTGCAGCGGTCGCACGTGTAATGGATCATCCGTGTACAGTCCTAACGAGTTTTCAGCGACAACGCGGCTTGCTCGTTGCAAAGCCCAAGCGGAAGGACCAAGGAGAACGTTGTTCGCGACACGTTCATCGTATCGGCTGGACTCGACCGACTGCAAGAGAATTCAGAAAACAAGGGCCAACAGGACGAGCAGGATGACGAGCAGCCCGGCGGCGATCTTGCCGGCCGTCCCCAGCAACCGGCCCCAGAACGCGGCGTGAGCCACCGGCCAACTTTCCTGCCAGCTCCGGCCGTCGGTCCACTCGGCGTACAGCGCCCCGCCCATGGCTCCGAGAGCACCGAACAACAGGGCGGCGATGATCGGACCGACAACGGGGATGGGCAAGCCGAAGACTGCGCCCAGAACGGCCCCCACCATCGATCCCACCAGGGCGTACAAGGTCGTCCGCCGGCTGGCCCCGGCCCGTTGGGCCCCGAGCGCGGCGGCCAAAAACTCCAGGGCTTCCCCCACGGCCGCAAACCCAAACGCGGCCGCGGCCACCGGCCAACCGATCGCCACGCGGCCCTCGGCAGGGCCCAGCCAGGCGTACAAAGCCACCGCGACGACCGCAATCCAGTTGCCCGGCAGGGCGATCAAGTTCAACGCCCAGGCCGCAGCGCAGACCACGAACAGGACGATGGCCCATACAATTTCTAAACTAGTCGCCACAGCCGCCGTGAACCTCAAACCGCAAAGGATGTGTCTCAGAAGCGATCCGCGACCGCCGAACCGATCCCATTCAGCTTAGTGGTTTCCCGCCCCCGAGAAACCTGGTCGCAGTTGTTTTGCCCATTGCCGGCAGATTAGAATCGATTGGACACGATCGACACCACCGCCATGGAGGACGTCTATGTCCGCGAGTGCTCTGGAAAGTAACGTGCTGGTCTTGAATCGCTTCTACATGGCGACGCGGGTCGTCAATGTGCGTCGAGCCCTGACGGTGCTGTATCGTGACTGCGCCGAAGTGATCACCTTGGAATCGGATCAGTACGTCAGCTACGACTTCGACTCCTGGTGCGAGCTGAGCCGATTGACGGCGGTCGAAAAGCAGCCCGGCGAAGACTACATCCAGGCCGTGGGTTTCGAGCTGCAGGTGCCGCGGATCGTGCGGCTGACCCGCTTTGACAAAGTCCCCGTCGCGTCCGTGCGTTTCAACCGCAAAAACCTGTTCGCCCGCGACAAGCACCACTGCCAGTACTGCGGCCAGAGCAAACCGACCAGCCAGCTGAGCCTGGACCACGTCGTGCCACGCTCCCTCGGCGGTCCGACCAACTGGGAAAACATCGTCTGCTGCTGCTTGCGGTGCAACAGCCGCAAAGGCGGCCGCACGCCGCAGCAAGCCAAGATGAAATTGCTGAGCACGCCGAAGCGACCGCGACACAACCCCCAGCTGACCCAAGCCGCCCAGGACCCCCGCTACGCCTGCTGGAAGACCTTCCTGCCAGCGGCCAGCTGAGCGCCGCGTGGCTTGAGCGGGATCTAGGTACGAAAGGAAAAGATTTCTCCCCTCTCCCACCACTGCTTCACTCGCTGACGCTCGCGGCGCCGCGGGGGAGAGGGGAGAAAACACTGCATTTGATAGCCCCACGACGGCGGGCGGCGCTACGGGGCGGCGCATGAAAAAAGCTCGCCGCGATTGCGGCGAGCTTGCGTGTGTTTTCGACGAAGCGTCTGTTGACAGAGCGGGCGGAAGGACCGGCGGGCTCAGTCGTCGGCCAGCGGCTCTTTCTTTTCGGTGATCACTTCACACTCTTCGCTCTTCTCGGCGTTCATGCCGATGTACTCTTGCCACTCGTCGGGCACGTTGTCTTCGTGGAAGATCGCCTCGACCGGGCATTCCGGCACACACGCTTCACAGTCGATACATTCTTCGGGGTGGATGTACAGCATTTTTTCGCCCTCGTAGAAACACTCTACCGGGCAAACCACTACACAATCGGTGTATTTGCACCCGAAACATGGTTGCGTCACCACGTGCGTCATCGTCTTTAACCTTTCCGCTGCAAAACTGTGAAAAACGCTAACCCAAAAAGGGAGAAAACCGCTTCTTGGGATCGCCGCTCTTGTTCTTTCGGCAGCCCAGCACCGAAAGCTTAACGACTATCCATCGCGATCAAGCCCCGCGCGGCATCCTAGGACCCGCCGGGCGGGGTGTCAACGTGGGCGACCTAGCGAATTCAGTGCAAAAACTTGCGACCGTCCGGTGCGGTACCTAACATGCTATAAGGCGTTGTTTTACCGCCCGAGTTGCTTTTCCGCCTGGTTTTTGTTCGGTACCGCTCTACCCCAAGTATCACCACGTGTCCCTGTCCGAAGTGGATCGCCGTTTACTGGATCAGTGCCTGCAGCAAACGCCTCGGGCCTGGGAGAACTTCGTGGACCGCTTTCTGGGGTTGGTGGTCCACGTCGTCAATCATACCGCGCACAGCCGGCAAATACAGTTGTCAGCGGAACAGCGAGACGATTTGGTGGCCGACGTCTTCCTGGCCCTGGTCGACGATCATTTCGCCATCCTCCGCCGCTTTCGCCGCAATTGTTCCCTGGCGACCTACCTGGCCGTGATCGCTCGCCGCATTGTGGTCCGCCGGATGATGGCCGCCGGGTTTCAATTGATCGCCGGCGCGGAACCGGCCGACGCGACCGTGGAGTCGGTTCACGAAGACCGCATCGCCGACCAGGAACAGGTCCAACAGATGATGGCTCGTTTGGATCCCAAAGAAGCCCACGTGGTTCGCATGTTCCATCTGGAAGGCAAATCCTACAGCGAGATCAGCGCCGCGGCCGGACTGCCCGAGAACAGCGTCGGTCCGTTGCTCAGCCGAGCTCGGGCCAAGCTGCGGGATCGCGGCCCTGCGTAGGTGGGCAGCGGGCTGCGGCCAGGTTCCATTCCAGGACAGCTGACCTCGCCAGAGATCGGATCGCGGCGGCGAAAGGTCCCTGGTCTGGCGACCTTCAGCTACGGCGGAGCGAAAGGCAACTCACGGCTGGGACAACCGCACTCGTCCCGGAAACGCCGCTTCAGCGAAGCTGGGTTCCGCGGAGGGCCGGCCGGTAGCTGGCCGCCGGGGCATAGCCTTGGTCGGCGGTGCGGGCCGCGGGGCCCTCGACCGGTGGCATCTGGAGGATGGTCTGCACCTCCTCGCGGGTCGGCCAGTTGGCCAGCGGCGTCTCAAGCGGTGCGGCAGCGCGGGATTGGCCCGGTGCCGCAGCACCGTATGGCTCCGTCGCCGGCGACAGGGGTGAGCTGCGTGGCGACAGGGGTGTGCTGCGTGGCGACAGGGGTGTGCTGCGTGGCGGCGGGGGGCCGGCGCGGGTCGGTGGCGGCACGGGTCCGGCCACCGGTCCGGCGGCCCCGCCGTGTCCCATACCGAGCTGCGCCAGGTTGCTCAGACGCGTCAGGTCGATCTGTTCCGGCGCGTTCTGAGGCATTTTGAACAGGTCGGGATCGCCCGAAAGGATTTCATTGATCGTGTACTGACCGATTTCCATTTCCAACGCCAGCGGCGGGCCGCCGGCGGGTTGCAGATGGATCTCGACCCGATGCGGCAGCGAGCACTGCTGGGCTTCGTAGTAGCGGTGCTGCGAGGCCTGGGCGCGGGCGACCAATTCGTTGTCCGGACCGTACAGGTATTGTTCGGTGACGACACCGGTCTGGTCATTGACGACGCAGACGCGGCGGTAATCTCCGTCGGGCATCGCCAACCGGCTGCGGACTTCCAGCTGGCCATCGGGACGCCGCGTCGGTCCTTCGATGACGCCGGCCGGATCCAGATGCACCAGCCCCAAGGCGCTGATCAACCAGGTCGGATCCACCGGCAGGATCATCCGCTGCGACTGCCGGGCGTATTGCTCGTGATGGGCGTAGTACAGCGTTTGCCGCATCCCTTCGGGCACTTGAAACCAGAACACGTCCTCGTTGCTGCCGAGGTCCAAAATCGTGACGGGCAGGGGCGGGATCTTGCCGCGCATTCGGAAACGTTTGTCACGGTGCAGGACCAGCGTGGTGCTCAGTCCTTTGTCGGACATGCTCGGCGCGGTGACGGTGGCCGAATTGCTTTGCAGTTTTTCAATGGCGTCGGTGCGATTGACCACTGCCGCCAATTCCTCCAGCGTCGGCACCGATTCGAAGACCACCGGGGGCGCCGCGAAATCAGCGACGCGTTGCTGACGATAGCAAGCCGCTCCGCCCGCGACCCAAACAACCGACAGCGTGGCCAGCAGGTGCAGCCATTGCTGGCTACTTGGCAACCGGCTGGGGCCGATGCGGCTGGGGGACCGGTCCCCGGGTGGTTGAGCAATCATTCGGCTTCGCAGTACAGCAGTTCGTTCAGTTCATCCCGCAGGTTGGTTGCATCTTCCGGGCGGATCTCCCACTGGGGGACATCGATCGTCTCGCCGTCGGGGAGCACCTCGATGGTCAGCACGGGCAACGCGGCGGTGGAATCCGCGGCGTCAGCGGGGTTGGTTGCGTCGGCGGGGTTGGTTGCGTCGGCGGGGTTGGTTGCGTCGGCGGGGTTGGTTGCGTCGGCGGGGTTGGTTGCGTCGGCGGGGGTTGTGGGTTCGGTGGAGGGCAGGGGGCGGACGACACGGCGGCGCATCAAGAGCAGGGCCAACAGGTAGGCCAGGGGTCCGCGCCCGGGATCGGCCAGCAATTGCCGCAGGATCTCGATCAAGACCGGGTTGGGAGCGAGGACCAATTTCTGCTCGCCGGCTTCGGGAATCCGGCCTTTCCACCAGCCCAGGGTGCCCTCCGGCGGCCCCGGATTCCCCTCCGCGGGCTCGGACCAGGCGCGCGCCGAATAGTCGCGGCGCTGCAGTTCGCCGTGATCGTCGGGGATAACGACCGAATAAAACGTCTCGCCCGGCTCCAGCGGCCGGTCCTCGATATAGCAGCGCCGCGAGCAGCGTCCAACTTTGTAATCAGCGAGCACGATTCAGCTTGGGTTTCCAGGCGACGTGATAAAAGCGAAGGCAAGAGCAATAGCAAAAGCTTCATAGCAAACCCACCCTCCGCGGCCAATGCCAATCCCCAGCATCCCCGCGAGGACAACACACCGCCGGGGACCACCGCCGGGGACAGAGCACCGCCGGGGACAGAGCACGCGCGCGGTTGCATGTAAAAATGTTCTCGCCGCGCCGCGGTTGGGTGCCGAAAATTCGCAGAGCGGTTGGGTATTGGAAATTCGCGGAGCGAGGACATGCGGTAGCCAGGGGCGCGAGCCCGGGTTGGGTACCGGAAAACCGCGGAGCGGTTGGGCGTTGGAAATTCGCGGAGCGAGGACATGCGGTAGCCAGGGGCGCGAGCCCCTGGGGCTCACGCCCCACCAAACGCTAAACCCCGGAGGGGTGGCACACGGTCTTCATGTCGCTCCTCCGGAGCTAGCGTGTGGGTTGGGGGCACCGTTCCTGGGGCTTGCGCCCCAGGCTACCACCTGCCGCCGCTCCGCGGCTGGTTCGTTGGCGGGGCGACACGCGTTGTCGAGGAGCGTCGTGGATTGCGTTTTTCGAGGCACGCCCCGCGGTTGGTCACCGGGCAATCGCTCCGCGATGCGGTTGGGTATTGGAAATTCCCGGAGCGGTTGGGTATTGGATATTCGCTCCACGGTTGGTCCTCGAAATTCGCGGAGCGAGGACATGTGGTAGCCAGGGGCGCGAGCCCCTGGGGCATGGCCCCACCAAACGATAAACCCCGGAGGGGTGACGTGCGGTCGTCATGTCGCTCCTCCGGAGCTAGCGTGGATTTGGGGGCGGCGTTCTGGGGCTCGCGCCCCAGGCTACCGCCTGCCGCTGCTCCGCGGCTGGTTCGTTGGCGAGGCGACACACCGGGTGCGTGTGGGGACGGGGCTGAAGCTAGCTGTTGGTTTCGAAGAAACGCTGGCCGGTTCCGCCGCTGCCGATCGGCACTCGCAAGCGTTTGCCACAGCGGGGACAGCGACCGCTGTAGGCCGTCAGGTCGTCCAAGCGGTACAGCCGGGCGTAGAGGTTGCAGCAGCGAAACATCACGCCC
The DNA here is from genome assembly GCF_009618275.1 of Roseimaritima sediminicola. Lineage (GTDB taxonomy): Bacteria > Planctomycetota > Planctomycetia > Pirellulales > Pirellulaceae > Roseimaritima > Roseimaritima sediminicola. Next base: position 50,273 of record NZ_WIAD01000027.1, on the reverse strand, counting down.
AGAAACGGTCGGCTGGCGCGGCTCGCCGCGGTGGCGTCTTTGCGCATCGCGGCGTCGGAGCTCAGGTCCAAGTGCTGGGGACCGGAACCGGAACGGAACTTCGAGTGGGACGCTGGGTTTGCGTTCGAATCGGCCATACACGCCTCGCCCGGACCGCTTGGCAAAAGAAGACACAGCCCGCTGCCCACCGCGGCATCAGGCATCCTCGGGATACTCATCGGCCTGCTGCATCGCTTCGAGCGTCTGTCGCAGCTGGGTCCTAGCCCGATTCAAGCGGCTGCGGACGGTCCCGATCGAGATCTCGAGGATTTCGGCGATCTCCTCATACGCATGATTCTCCATTTCTCGCAAGACCATGATCGCCCGGTGCTCGTCGGTCAATCGATCGAGGGCCACGCGGACCATGTCGATGCGTTCGCCGCGGAGCAGCCGATCGTCGGGCGCTGCGACTTGATCGACCGGTTCCAATCCGGTGACTTCGCGGGTCTGATCCAGGGAGATACTGGCTCGCTTTCGCCGCCGCCGCGACAGGGCGCTGTTGAACGCGATCCGATACAGCCAAGTAAAAAAGCGGCTATTCCGCTGGAAGGTGTGCAGTTTGACGTATGCGCGTACGAAGGCCTCCTGCACGACGTCCTCGGCTTCTTCGGCCGAACGCGTCACTTGCAGCATGGCTCCGAACAGGCGGTCCTGGTGGTTCTGCACCAGCGTGCCGAATGCCTCGGCGTCCCCCTCAAGGGCGGCATCGATCAATTCCGCCTCTTCGCTCACACGCTCCCCACTTTCTGCGACCACGTCCGGATGACAAAAACAACGCCAGCAGGGTCTCATATTACCAGCCCATCAAACATTAACAGCTGGTCGAGTCCAGTTCGCGAAAAAAACCGCTCTTCCAGCCCCCTCCAGACCGCGCAAGGGGACTTTCCGTCCCATCAAAACCGGGCCAGTGCGCGGCGAATACCCCACGCTCCGCAGGCCGTCCGGAGCCGCTGGTCCGATCGGCCGTTTCGGTGTTGGCCGGGCTTGCTCTCTTGAACCGGGGCAAACGCTAGTAGTCGCCGCGGTGGCGAGGAATTAGGCTGAAGGGTCTCCCACCTTTCCCATTCCTTCCTTTCTGTTCGAGATCGATGATGCGTTGCTGCGTATTTTTGTGCCTGACGACCGCTGCCGCCTTCTCCGCAACCTGCTTCGCCGATGATGATCCCCCGCGACTGTTCCCCGACCCCGCCCTCGAGGCCGCCGTGCGGGCCGAAGTCTTCGAAAAACGCTACAACGACGAGCCGATTACCAAAGAGGACGTCCAGAATATTTCCCGCGTCGTCGGCCGCGGCAAAGGCATCAAGAACCTGGAAGGGCTGCAGCACTGCCCGGCCGTGATGCTGTTGGACCTGGAGGACAACGAGATCACGGACCTGAAGCCGATTGCGGAACTGAAACGCTTGCAGAGCGTGACGTTGGCCGGCAACAAAATCAAAACCCTCGAACCGCTGAAAGACTTGACCGGCATGCAGCTGTTGGACGTCTCGCGGAACCAGATCAGCGACCTGAAACCGCTGCAGAAAATGGCCAACCTGCGGACGCTGTACGTGGCCAGCAACCAACTGAAAACGCTCGAACCCATCGCCCAGCTGACGAAAATCTGGTCGCTCGACGCCGAGAACAATCAACTGAGCGATCTGGGACCGGTCGCCAAACTTCAGTGGCTTTCCACTCTGAACGTCCGTTCCAACGCCATCGAAGACCTCCAGCCCCTGGTCGGCCTGAAGGAATTGAACCTGCTGCTGATCAGCAACAACAAGATCAAGGATCTCCAGCCGCTGGTCAAAATGTGCCAGGCCGACGCGGCGGACGCCAAACGCTTCGCACCCTACCTCCGCCTGTACCTGGGCGAGAACCCACTGAGTGAACAGGCCAAGGGCGAGCAGATCGAAGCCCTCAAAGCCGTGGGCGTCGACGTGTTCGACGAGTAGGCCGGCCGGGTTACAACAGGCGGCGCAGGGTATCCGAACTGCGTACCGCCTCGTAACCGCCCAGGATGCTGCCCGAATTCAGCTCCGGTGCCGTCATCTCCTCGAGCACGCGATCGGCTTGCTCGACGCCGGCTTGCATGCGTTTGAGCCACAGCGATTTCATCAGTCCCACCGAATCGAACAGGTCCGGCCGCAGGCACAGCATCACAGCCCGTGCGACCTGTCGATTCGCATCCGGGAGGGCGGGGTGTGGCGACGTGCGACGTTCCAGAACGCTGCGCAGGGTCGCGGCGGCCAGCCAGTTGGCGGTATCCCGCGCCGCGCCGATCGGTAAACTGCGGACGTCCTTGCCATGGGCCGCTGCGCGGCGCTGGTTGAACGCGTACTCGAGCGGTTCGGGAAATACGGCCGCCATCGCTCCGAGCAGCACATCGGTCCAGCGTTCGACTTCGGTACGCAACCGGTTCAGACGCACCGCCTGGTCGATGCTGCTGCCCCGTCCGTAGACCATCAGCTGCAACACGCGGTTCCGGACTTCGATGTGGGTAACATGGACCGAATGCAGCACGGGCTTCAGCTCGCTCTGCTCGCACTGCCGGTCCAGGCCCGCCCCCAGGGCGGCGTACACACGCGTCAACGTCTCGCTGACCAGCACCTCTTCGAGCATCGGCACGTGCTCCTGCCACCACTGCCGCAGCAGGGCGGCCGGGGCGGTTTTTTCGATGCGCCGGTAACGGCCGATGGCGTGATGCCAGAGGTCGAAGCGATGCCGGCTCGCCGTCCAGTACCCGGTCATCGCCTCGGCGGGCAGCAGGTTTCGGTCGTACAGCAAGCCGGGTCCGTAATGGGCCAACATGGCGGCGAGGTCGGCGGAATGAACACAATGCATCGCAGTAACGTGGCTCGCGAGAGCCGTGCAGTTTTTCAGAGGAAACGGTTTTCGGACGGATCAAGACAGTCGTTGGCAGCAAGCTTTGCAGGCGCCGTGCCAGGAATCTTAATCCGGGCTCCGCGCACCCCCTTAAACCCAACGAGAGAAAGGACTTACTCGTCGCGGCGCAGATCCCCTCGGCGGCCGGCCCTGTCGCCGCCGAGCCACATCGATGTTGCGTTTGAACAACAGCCGCGGTCGGACCACCGCATCGCGGCGTCGCTGGCCGAACCGGCACGGGTGCCAGCGAACGGGCGCCACCGGCGGGGGTGTCAGCGGCAGGGGCGTCAGCGGCAGGGGGCTGGCTTGACCCGGCCGCCGAGCAATTGCTAGTGTCCGGCCGTTATGAGCTTGCTTCGTCGAACGATCTGCCGCGTATTGCTTCTGGCCACGCTCGCCGGCGGCCCCTGGGGTTGGCCTGGCGGGGCGATTCCGGCGTGCGCGCAAGGCCCGTCCCCGTCCCCGTCGTCGCCCGCCGGCTACGTCCTCTTGGACAACGGCAACGTGCTGCCGGGCCGAGCCGTGATCGACGGGGCGTTCGTCAGAATCGAACAATCCGATCAGGCTTCCATTCGTTTGCCCGAAGCCCAGGTGCTGCACTGGGCGGAAACGCTCGAACAGCTGTACGCCTACCGGGTGCAGCATCGCCCCCAGCACAGCCTCTCGGCTCGCTTTGCGGACCTTCGCTGGGCGATCCAGCAGGGCCTGCTGGACATCGCCGAAGCGGAACTCAGGACGCTCCAGCGGCTGGCTCCCAGCGACCGCCGCGGCATGGCCATGGCGGCTCTGCTGAAGAGTGCTCGCCGGCGACAAGCGTCCTCAGAGCCCGCCGGAGCGTCGGAAATCGACCAGCAGGAGGGCGTTGCGAGGCCAGAGCGTTTCTTCGAGAAGGCCACGCCCCCCGGCAACGACATGCTGCCTTCCCCGCGTTTTGCCGGGGACATGTCGCCCTCCCCTGGCGACGACGCGCACGAACCGATCGCCACGCTGCGACGCGATCTGCTGTTGAGCTATACGCGAAAGATCCAGCCCCTGTTGATCAACCGCTGTGGTCAGGCGGGCTGTCATGGCGGCGCGTCTTCGGCGATCTGGCAGCTGGAACATTTCGGTTCGGGGCAACGGCTGCCCGCCAACCACACGCGGCAAAACCTGACCAGACTGCTGCGGTGGATCAACGACGAACATCCCGAGGCGAGCCCGTTGTTGGTGCGTGCTGGCGAGGCGCACGGCGATGCGTCCGCGGCTCCCCTGACGCTCGGCGACGAGTCGCTGCGGGAAACCCTCGAGGCGTGGATCGTGGCGATGAGCCAACGGCAATCCCAGTGGGCGGCCGCTGCGGCAACGCCCGCGATGGTGGCCACCGCTCCGGCGGCCGACACCGCCGCCGCCGAGGCCTCCTCCGCCTCCGCCGCCTCGCCGTCCGCCGGCTCGAACCGGCCCACGCGCTTGCCGCCGGTCAGCGACCCCTTCGATCCGGCGGCGTTCAACCGCATCTATCATCCCCGTTAGAGCGGCCATAGTAGCTCGGCTGTCCTCAGCCGAGGCTGTCCCAGCCGAGAGCAGCCAGGTTCACGGCTGGGACAGCCGTGCTACTATTATTCGCGCTAGTCGTGTAACCCGAACTCGGTGGCTTCGCCCAGCAGCGGTTTGACGGCCTCGTGGTCGACTCCGCTGGCCGCTTCGAAACCGGCTTGGGACAGCGAAAAATCGCGGTGCAGGTGGTGCAGGATCAAACCGCTGCGGCACAGCTGACAGAAGGCTTCGAAGAAGCGGACGGTGACGCGCGGGTCCTCGCGGTTGCGAAAGGCGATCGTACGGTGTTCGTCCAGCTCCACATACACCGCCAAGAGGCGAGCCGGAGCTTCGAAGGCGGTTCGCACGCCGCGCACCTCGATCACGCCCCGGTCCTTGGCGGCGTACAGGATCGCTTCGGCCTCGGGCGACAGCGTCTCGCTCTGCGTCGGTGGGTCGATGACGACTCGAGCACACACGGCGGCCAGCGCGGACAGGGTCGGGGCACCTTCGCCCAACGCCTCCCAACTGCCTTGCATCTGACCGTGGAATTCGCTGGATGTGGGCAACAGCATGGGGGATCCTTGTGTGTCGAAGGCCGCAGGCGGAAGACAAGACGCCGAGTCTCGCTTGACGGCGACCGGCGGCAATTGTTATAGCCGCATGTCGGTGCCACCATTCGCTCCTCGACCAATTGTAACCGTACCTGCAATGACCCAACAATTGTTCTTCTCGGTGGGCGAACCCAGCGGTGACCAACACTGCGCTCGCCTGATCCAGGCCCTGCGTCAGGGCAACCCTCAGATCCAACTGCGAGGGTTCGGCGGTCCGGAGATGCGTCGAGCCGGCTGCGAGCTGGATCACGATCTGACGCAGTTGGCCGTGATGGGCGTGGTGGAAGTGCTGCCGAAACTGGGCCATTTTATGCGTTTGGCCGATCAAGCCGAAGCCGTATTCGCCTCGGGCAGCATCTCGGCCGTTCTGTTGGCCGATTTCCCCGGCTTTAACTGGCACATGGCCAAACGAGCCAAGAAGTACGGTCTGCCGGTGTACTACTACCTGCCGCCCCAGCTGTGGGCTTGGGCCCCGTGGCGAATCCGCAAGGTCCGCCGCACCGTCGACAAGGTCTTGTCGGTCCTGCCCTTCGAGTGCCAGTGGTATCAGCAGCGCGGCGTGGACGCCCAGTGCGTGGGCCATCCGTTCTTCGACCACGTGGCCGAGCAGTCGCTGGACCCGGCCGTCCTGGCGGATCTGACCGAACAACAGCAAGCGGGCAAGCGTTTGGTGGCCGTCCTGCCGGGTTCGCGCCAACACGAGGTGCTGCGGAACTGGCCGGTCATGCTGGAATCGATCCGCCGCTTGGCCAAACGGTTCCCGGAAGTACGCTTCCAAGTCGCCGCTTTCCGCGACAAACAGGCGCTCTGGTGCCGCGACCAATTAACCGCTCGGGACCGCGACCTGCCAATCGATTTCTTCGTGGGCAAGACCAGCGAGATCATCGAGATGGCCGAGTGCGCGATGATGGTGTCGGGTTCGGTCAGTCTGGAAATGATGGCTCGAGGCACTCCGGCCGCGGTGATCTACCGCGTGGGCCGCGTGTTCTACATGGCCGGACGCAGCTTGATCCGCGTCTCCAGCATGACCCTTCCGAACCTGATCGCCGGCGAGACGGTCTTTCCCGAACACAGCTCCTGCGGCTCGCCCGAACCAGCGGTCCAGTTCCTGTGCGAGCACATCGATTCGATGTTGAGCGATCCCCTGTACCGGGCCCGGATCGACCGCCAACTCGATCGCCTGCGCAGCGAGATCGCGCGGCCCGGAGCGTCGGCGCAAGCCGCCGCAGTGCTGCTCGAGGAGCTGGCCAAGCACGGCCCCAGCAAACCGGCCGGCGTAGCCGCCTGAGCCGCCCTGTGGCAATGACTTTCGGCCGCCGATACTAGCACGGCTGTCTCAGCCGTGAGCCGACACATCCTCGGCTGGGACAGCCGAGCTACTATGATTTTGCCAACCGAGCTACTCTGTGGCGAAGGCGTCGAGCTGTTGCTGCCAGCGGGCGATCATCTGCTGTAGTTTCTCGGGATTGTCGGCGGCCAAATTATCTGCTTCGGCGCGGCCCGCGCGCATGTCGTACAGCGCCCACGGATCGTCCTTGCTGGCCACCGCTTTCCAGGGCCCCATCCGGATCGCGCGATGGCCGTCGTGATACCACCACAGCAGCTCGCGGTCCAATGGCGCGTCCTCGAACCACACTTCCAGCAGGCTGCGGCCAGGAAACCCCGACGGCGGATCGGCAAGGTCCCGCGGCGGCGGCCAATCACCACCGGCCGCTTGGACCAGGGTCGGCACGATATCGATCACGTGGCCCACTTGCCGCCGAATCGCGCCACCGTCCCGAATCTGCTGAGGCGAGATCCGCCGGGGCCAGTGCACGATTAACGGGGTGCAGATGCCGCCTTCGTGGGTCCAGGTCTTGTGCCGCCGAAAGGGCGTATTGCAAGCGGTCGACCAGCCCGGCCCCAAGCACAGATAGGAAGCGGCGGACCCCGGCGCGGCATCCGGATCGTGACCGTCCGAACGCACCATGATCTCGGCGCTGGCGCCGTTGTCCGACAGAAACAGGACCAGCGTGTTCTCGCTGCGGCCCATCGCTGCGATCTGCTCGAGCACCTTGCCGATGGCTTGATCCATCGAATCGACCATCGCGGCGTGGATCGCCATCTTGTCGGCTTGAAACCGCCGCTGGACCTGGTTCAAACGGTCCCAGGGCAACGGCCGATTGACCTCTCCAGGGCCGAGCTGTGCAAGGTGCTCCGGAAAATCGTAGGGCGGCCCCAGATCGTACTCCACTTCCGATAGCGTTCCTTCCAGCAACCCGCTCTGCTGCATTCGTTGCCAGCGGCGGCGACGGATCTCCTCCCAGCCGACGTCGTACACGCCTCGATAGCGGCGAATATCCTCGGCCGGTGCGTGCAGGGGAAAATGCGGGGCGGTGAAGGCCAGGTAGTGAAAGAAGGGCCGGTCGGCGTGCTCGCGCTCGTGTTCCTTCAAACAGCGCACGGCATGCTCGGCAATCGCGTCGGTAGCATAGAACGAAGTGCCGGGAGGAACCGCGTCGAGAAGCCGGTCGTCTTGCCAGTGTTTTTGAGGATGAAAGAAGCGTCCCTGATCCTTCAGCAGGTAAGACCGATCAAAGCCCGTGGCGATGGGCATCCCATCGAGGTGCCATTTGCCGCTGTGGTACGAGCGGTATCCCAGCGGCCGCAGAAACGCCGGCAGCAAGGGCGCCCAGTCCGGTCGCGTGCCGCGACCGCCGCCCACGCCCGGACGGATCTCATCGCGGTGCACCGCTTGAGCGTAGTGGCCGGTCAACAAGGCGGCTCGCGTCGGCCAACAACGCGCCGTGTTATAGAACTGGGTGAAGCGTAAACCGCCCGCAGCCAGACGGTCCAGGTTCGGCGTGCGGATCTCGCCGCCATAGCACCCCAGATCCGAAAAGCCCAGATCGTCGGCCATGATCAGCAGGATGTCCGGCGGGGCGGTGTCGGCCGGCGGGGCGGTGTCGGCCGGAGGCGGTGGGGCGGCGGCGACAAGCGACGCGGCCGCAACCGTGACAGCCGACGCGACCGCCAACCGGATTGTGAAAAGCAAACGTTTCATAGCCTGAACCAGCGCGGGAGTATCGAGAGGCGTTTCTATCCTAATCGGCGGAGCTCCGACCGCGGGGTCGGTCAACCGGTGAAGTGATGCACCATCTGCAGCAGCCGACCGGTATCGATGGGTTTGCTGAGGTAGGCGTCACAGCCGGATTCCAGACAGCGTTTCATATCGCCCTGCATCGCGTCGGCGGTCAGGGCGATGATGGGACCTTGAAACCCCTGACGCCGCAGTTCTCCCGCCGCCTGATAGCCATCCATCACGGGCATCTGCATGTCCAGCAGAATTAATCCGAACCCGCGACCATCGACGTTTGCCTTGCGTACCGCTTCGATCGCTTGGACTCCATCGGTGGCCTCGGTGATGGTCGCTCCGGCCCGTTCCAGGATATGCCTGCTCAGGTAGCGTACGTCTCGCCGATCGTCCACCAGCAGGATGTGGCAATCCAGTTGTCGCAAAACATCGGGCTCGCGTGGCACATGGGGTTCCGCCCGTGGACCGACGGCCTCCTCAAACGCCACCCCGCTCAGATCGCCCGCTTCGATGCGCAGGTTGAACGTACTGCCCTGGCCAAGTTCGCTTTCCAGAAAAATCTCTCCGCCCAACATCCGAGCCAGGCGGCGGCTGATCGCCAGTCCCAGCCCCGTGCCACCGAACTCGCGCGAGACGTGCGCATGGACCTGCGTGAACGGCTGGAACAGAATGCGTTGCTGCTCGGCGGAGATCCCAATGCCGGTATCGCGAACGGTGAACTGCATGGCTGGCGGAGGCCCGGCCAGGAATTCGACGATCAGATCCACGGATCCCTGCTCGGTGAATTTGACCGCGTTGCCGACCAGATTGATCAGGATTTGCTTCAAGCGTTTGGGATCGCTGCGAATCTCTATGGGCAGGCGACCGCGGTATTCGACGTTGAACTGCAGGTCGCTTTCGCGGGCCCGCACTTCCATGATCGATCGCACATCCTCGACCAGTTTCACCGGTTCGAACCGCTCGGGCATCACCTCCAACTTGCCGGCTTCGATCTTCGACAGATCCAGGATGTCGTTGATGATTTCCAGCAGGAAATCGCCATTGCGTCGAATCGTCTCCAGATACGATCTCGCCTGTTCGCTGGTAAATTCCTGGCTCAGCAAATCGGTGTAGCCCAGGATCGCGGTCATGGGCGTGCGAATTTCGTGGCTCATATTGGCGATGAACTCGCTCTTCGATGCGCTGGCCGCCTGAGCCGCTTGGCGGGCCTGTTCGAGGGACTGTTCGAAGATGCGTCGCTGGGTAACGTCCTGGGTCAGGCCGGTGACGATCCCGGCATGTTCCTTATCGGGTTTGTGAAAGCGACCTTGTTCGCGGAGCCACCGCATGCTGCCGTCTTCGCGAATCACCCGAAACTCGGCCTCGTAACCACCCTCTGAATCGATTGCTCGCTGCCAAGCCGCGCACACGGCCGCTTTGTCTTCGGGATGGACAAAGCGAAAGCGCTGCGCGATCGTGGACCGGCTGGCGATGGCGGGCAAGGCCAGGATGCGGTTGAGGTTGGCATCGTAGGTGGCCTCGTCGCGACTGAGGTCCGCCCGCCAGCGGCCCATATTGGCTGCCGCCAGGGCCTTGCGCAGTTGTTCCTCGCTCGCTCGCAGTTCGGCTTGGGCTCGCGGCCGATCGATGGCGATACTGGCAAAGCGTGAATTGGCCTCCAGCAACTCCAGCTCGTTCGGCGTCGGGGTGCGAGGTTCCTTGAAATAGATCGCGAAGGTTCCCAGCAGGGTCTGGTCGGCCGACAGCACCGGCTGGGACCAACAGGCTCGCAAACCATGCTCCAGCGCCAGCCCTCGATAGGCTTTCCAAGCGGGGCTGTCCAGCAGATCCTCGGCGATGAACCGCCGGCGATGAAAGGCTGCCGAGCCACAGGACCCGGTGTCCGGGGCGACCGGAATCCCATCGACCGCTTGGTGATAAGCCGGGGGCAAACCCGGGGCGGCGCCGTGTCGCAAGGTCTTGCCCGACGCATCGAGCAACAGGACCGAGCCGATCGCGCCGGGAATCTGTCGCTCGACCGAACGGGCCAGTTCGGCCAGGATTTGATCCAGCGGTTGTTCGCTGGTGATCATTTCCAGGATCCGAACCTGACCGACCCGGAAGTGTTCGACTTGTTGACGCTGGTGCACGTCGATCACCGCGCCGACATACCCTTCCAGGTCACCCTGGTCGCTCTGCAGCGGACGAGCCGCATCGATCACCCAGCGATACTGTCCGTCGCCACGACGGAGGCGGTAGTCCAGCGAGAAAGCTTGCTTTCTGGAGACGGCCTCGGCAAACACGTTGGCAAACCGCTGGCGATCTTCGGGATGCACCGCGGCCAACCAACCATGACTCAACCCCTCGTGCTGACTCTGGCCGGTGTACTCGTACCAACCGCGGGACAGGAACGTGTACTGGCCGTCGGCGTCGGTGACCCACAACATGGTCGGCGCGTTATCGGCCATCCGCCGAAAATGCGCTTCGCTTTCCCGCAGCGCCGCCTCGGCTCGCTTGCGTTCGCTGATATCGCGAAAGACCAGGATCGCGCCGGCCAATTTACTGGGGCTGCTGTGAATCGGTGCGGCGCTGTCGTCGATTGGCACCTCGCCACCGTCCTTGCGAATCAGAATGGACGGATGCTCCAGCGCGATCACCCGCCGCTGCTGGAGGGCTTGAATGGCCGGATTGTCCAGCGGTCGCCGGGTCTGTTCGTGGACGACATGAAACACTTTCTCCAGCGGCTGGCCGAGCGCTTGCCGGATGGACCATCCGGTCAATTTGACGGCCACGCCATTCATGTTGGTGACCCGTCCCGCGGTGTCGGTGGTGATCACCGCATCGGCGATGCTGCCCAGCGTGACGCTCAACAGGTCGCGTTCGTTTCGCAGCGCCTCCTCGACCCGGCGGCGGGCGGTCACGTCCACCAGCACGCCGATCAAACGGGCCGTGGCGCCGGCGTCATCGGTCAGCGCTTGGCCGCGCAGTTCCAGCCAGATCAAGCGTCCGTCATCGACACCAAAGGCGCGAAATTGCAGCTGGAACTCGCCGCCCTCGACCAGGGCCCGCTGGAAGCTTCGCTCCACACGCGGTCGATCCACCGGATGCACCAGGTCGAAGACGCCTTCGCGTTGCTCGGGGATGGGCGAACCGCGCAGTCCCAGGATGTCTCGGACGTTGTCCGAAAACACCACCTCATCACCCACCGGGGTCCATTCCCAAACCGCCATCCGCGCCGCGGCCAGGGCGATCCGCAAGCGGGTCTCGCTGCTGCGAATCACATCGGCCGTTTCTTTGCGAACGCGCGCCATCTCCAGGTGCGTCTGCACCCGCACCAACAACTCGTGGGCACCGAAGGGCTGGACCAGATAGTCGTCTGCCGCCGCTTCCATGTCCGCGATCCGGCGCTGTTCGTCCTCTTGGGCGGCCAACAGAATGACCGGCAGGTGAGCGGTTTGCTGATCGGCTCGCAGTCGCGACAATAGTTCCGCGCCATCCATTTCGGGCATCGCAACGCCGGCCAGCACCAGGTCAAAACGTTGCTCGGCCATCTGTTCCAGGGCCGCCCTGCCGTCCTCGACGGTCGCGACCAGATAACGCTGGCCCAATAACCCGGCGATGTGTTGCCGCACGTCCGGATCGTCATCGACCACCAACACATGCGCCTCCAACGCATCGGCCTCGGGGACGCGTGCGGCCGATTCATTCGAGCGGGCAGGGAAGAAGGGTTCGGATGCTTGGAAACCATGGTCCTCGGTCACCACGCACAGCACGCCACCGACGCTGCCATCATCATCCGGCAGCGGACTGTAGGAGCAGACCAGTAACGTCTCTTCGCGAGCGTCGGAGCGTCCCAGAACCCGCCGCATGCTGTGTTGGTCGGTGGCCCGTCCGGTCTGCAGCACCTCTTCGACCAACGGCCGCGTCTCCTCCCAGCTCTCCTTCCAGACTTCCCTGGCCGGCCGACCGAGGGCCTCGAGATGTGAGGCACCAAGGGCCGCGAGCCGGAAAGCGTCGTTGCAGAAGAACAGGGATTCAGGCCCCCAGCCCAGCCACATCGGCTGGCGGGATCCCAGGAGGATCTGAACCGCGTGGTTCAGTCCCAGGGGCCACTGTTCGATCGGACCCAGCGGCGTTTGCGACCAATCGAAAGCTCGCGTCCGACAAGCCATTTCGCCGTCGCCAGCGGTCGGCAAGACCATCCGAGTCACCGGTGCCGGAGAGGTGGAGTGCTCGCCCATAAACATCCGTTTCTCATCAAGGGTTGCACCGCGCGGAGCAGCGCAAATCTTTGTCCGTTGGCGTCTGTCCGAGCGAAGTCCGGAAACGGCCCTCGCATCATCGTTCGAACCCATCGTAGCACGTTTGGATCGGGGATACCGGCTTTACAGTGGCACCGGTTTTGCACTGAGCCACCTGGGCGATGCGGTGACACCCCCGTGCGACGACCTTCCCAAACAGCCCGACTTCCCAAACAGCCCGATCCGACACCTTGCGAGAGTCCCATGAATTCCACCCCTGCTTCTGATCGGCCCGCTTCTGATCGGCCCCGTTCTGATCGGCCCCGTTTGCCGGTGGATCTGCTGCGTCCGCTGGTCGTGGCGACCGCGATCGTAACGGTCGCCGCCGTGTTCGTGCTGGCGTCGGAGATCTTCCTGATCTTGTTTCTCGGCCTCCTGTTCGGCGTCTTTCTGACCAAGGTCGCCTCCTGGGTCGACACCAAACTGCCGGGCAATTATCACTCCGCGCTGACGGTGGTCGTCGTGCTGTTGCTGCTCGTGTCGGCCGGCACGGTCACGTTTTTCTTCGTCCAGATCAACCAACAGATCGAGCAAGCCCGTACCAAGATCGACGAGGGCATGGCGGAACTGGGAGAACTGGTCAGCAAGTACCCGGCGATTCGCTCCGCGGCCGCTTCCACGCCGATGCTGTCCGAGGCGTTGGAACTGCAGAGCCGGCAGGCCGAAGACGAACAAAGCGAAGACGAACGAAGCGAAGCCGAACAAAGCGAAGACGAACAAAGCGAAGCCGAACAAAGCGAAGACGAGCAAAGCGAGCCGGGTGATCCGCCGTCCGCCGCCGGTGTCGACTCGGACGCTTCCGCCGCCGGGGATTCCCGGGCTGGAGATCGGGAGGGTTTGGCGACGCAGCTGAGCCGGATCCCGGAACCGGTACAGCAGGCGGCTTCCAAAATCGGCCAGCTGTTTCGCACCACGTTTGGTTTGGTGATCAACAGCGTGTTGATCTTCTTCGTCGGCTTGTTCCTCGCCGTGGCACCGACGAATTACCGCGACGGCATCGTTCGGCTTGCCCCGCTGCCCAAACGGCCGCGCACGCGTGAGGTGCTGGACACGCTGGGCGAGACCCTGTGGCACTGGTTGATCGGGCGTTTTGCCTCCATGCTGGTGACCGGACTGGGCGCCTTCTTGTTGCTGCTGGCTCTGGGCGTGCCCATGGCGGGGACGCTGGGAATCCTGACGGGCCTGCTGACGTTCATCCCCAACATCGGGGCGGCCGTAGCCCTGGTGCTGGCGATGCTGTTCGCACTGCCCGAAGGCACTACGGCCGTGATCAGTGTGACGGTGGGCTACATCCTGTTGCAGTTGATCGAAAGCTACATCGTCACGCCCTTGATCCAGCGGCGTGCGGTGTCCCTTCCGCCGGCCTTGCTGATCGGCTTTCAGGCGATCATGGGCGTGCTGTTCGGCATCATCGGGGCGATCGTCGCTTCGCCCATCCTGGCGGTCGCCAAAACCCTGGGCGAGATGCTGTACATCAAAGACTACCTGGGCGACCAGGACTACCAGAGCGATACGCATTAGCCGCGGGACTCAAAACGCACCGCCGCCTCCCATCTCACCGCCGCCCATGCCGCCCATGCCGCTGGCGTTTTCGAATTGATAGTCGTTGCGGATGCTTTCGATCATCTGGTCGCCCACGATCCGGTGCTGGCGGTCGTATTCGACGCTGAACGCATAATCAAAATCGAAGGCCTCGCTGCCGAACCGCTGTGCGGGCACCTCCAAATCCCAGCGCAGGATACCCTGGGGATGCCGCATACGGCGGTACAGTGGATCCTTGGACAATCGGTCTTCAGCCTCTGCCGACAGCGCGACGCGGAGCGCGTCGTCTTGCCGCGGGATCGGCAATCGGTCCTGCAAGCGAATCGCCATGGGACGGTCGTGGTAGTTGGAAACGACCAACCGCACGGTCAACTGCCGTCGCTGGTTGCCGCCCTGCACGCTGCTCTCGCGTGCCAAGATCTCGCGGCGCGTTCGCAGTTGGCGGTCGGTCCCAAAGCCGACGACCAGGCGTTGGCCGGCGGCGGTGGGCGACAACTGGGTTGTGCCGACGAATTGGTCGTCCAGATAAACGTCGGCCGAGCCGGCCATCAGGTTGCCATCGAGCGGGTTACGCAGTTCCGCCCGGCGGTGCGCAAAGCTGCTCAGCAGCGGCGTGACGACGTACACCAATTCCCCTTCGAGCCTCTGCTGATTGACGCCAATCGTTTGGCTCGCCGGCCGGCTGGCAAGATCGATTCGGGCGTCAAGATCGTAGCGTGCATCGGCGATGTCCGAGGCTGCGTCCCCGGCCAGAGATCGTTCGCGGATCCGGGCGCCGGGACGCAGCTGCTCCACTTGGCGAAGCCCGGCTCGAGCGTTGCGTGTGATGTCTCGCTGCCACACCCCTGGATCGCTCCAGGCCGGCGGCCCATCCGATATCGCATCCGTAAAATCGCCGGCTTCCTCGGTGGCGCTGCGATCCTGCGTTTCGCGCATCTCTGATAGGTCTGTCGTAACCGTGTCGACGCGCAGGGGCGTCAGCACCGGGCCGGCCGCTTGCAGATCGGGCCGAGCGGTCGAGAGCGTCAGCCGGACGCCCTGCCAGTTCTCGCCGCTGTGCTGCGTGACGCGGGCGTCCAGCTGTAAGGCAAAGGCATAACCCCCGGTCTCCTGACGCTGGGCTCGGATCGTGTACTGCGGTTGCCAGGAAACGTCGCGGACGCGGTAAACCAGTTGCAATTCTCCGCCGTCCGCCGCGTCGACTTCCAGTTCGGCCTCGTATCCGGGCGTCTGGGATGATTGCCGCAGCCGCTCCTGCTGGCGTTGATTCTCCGCAAGCGTCTCCTGCAGCTGCTCGATCGTTTCTCGAACCGCCCGCAGCTCGTCGGCCAACGTCCTGCGTCGCTGCATGGTGAAATCCGCCAACTGCGTTACGGTCGCCGCATCCAAAGTGGCTCGGCTGAGATTCTGCTGGACTTTCGCCGAGGAAAAATCGACCAGTCGTTCGATCGTCAACAGATCCTGCTCGACCACCGCCTGCTGTTGCTCGGCCGCTTGCAGTTGATCGCTGGTCTGGTTCGCCGCCGTCTGCAACTGTTGCAATTGTTGCTGCTGGACGGCCGTGGTGGGCGGCGCACGCCGCACGACCAACGAGCGTACCGTCACCCCGGGAGCGCTCTCGGTATAGACGCTGCCTTCGACCAACGAGGGCGGCAGATCCGGCACCTCGATCCGCTGGGTCTCGCCGCCGGCGGGCACGGCTACGGTTCGGACCACCCGGGCCTGATCACGATAGATGGAAACCCGCGCAATCGACTCGCCCCCCATCTCCAGTGCATCCGCTTGCTCGGAAGCGGCGTCCTTGGGTGCAGCAGGCCGTTGCGCCGCCGAGTCGGCTTGCTGAGCCAGAACCGGCTGGACTGCGACGCAACCAACGGCGAGCAAGGTGATCAGGGTGAGCCGGCGATGGCAGGGCAGACAAGGAAGACGTCCGGCTGGTTGGTTCATGAGGTGGCTCCTGGGGCGTTCCCAAAATGTGTTGCAGGCTGCAACACCTGCGGAAAATTGCTACAGCACCAACGCCGCAACCGGATTGCGATGCGGCCGAAATCACTGTGCGAACGGGGAACAACGCACCTGGAATACCAATTGCATCCACCCCACCGCATCCGCTTCGGATGTAGACGCGACACCAAGACAACACCGACCGGGCGACGCCTCGGTTTTCTCTATCTGTCAGCTGTGCGAGCGACCTGCCAATGCCTTCGAAACACTTGTCGATGACTGGAATGCTTTTGATGCTTTCAACGATTTGGGTTCATGAGGCGGCGTCCCAAGAGATCGTCTCTCAGACCGTGGACCCGTTCATGTCGGACGCCCAGCGACGCCGGATCGAAGCGGTGCTACAGCGGCCCTGTCCCTTCGAGTGGGCTCCGGGCACGACGGTCGAACAGGTCCGGACGGATCTCGCCACGTTGATTCCCACGACCATCAATTACCGCAGCCTAGAAGAAATCGGTTTGACGGCGAACCAGCCTTTTCACGACGTCGATGACGTTGCGCCCGGGGGCAGGGGGAAGCAATTGGAGCGGACGCCGCGAGCTCAACCGGATCCGTTCAGCAGCGATCCCTTTGCCAGCGATCCCTTCGCCAATGATCCCTTCGCTGGCACCCCATCCGCGGGCGACTCAGCGGCGGACGACCTGCAAATGGACGCTGCGTCCGCGTCCCTGCGGTGGTGGCAGCGCAGCGGCCAGGACGGGGATCCGTGGTCCGCTGTCGCTGGCGGCGTGAAACACCAGCCGGTCCCGCCTGAACCGCCGAGCATCGGCGCCCGCCTGAGACAATTGTGTGGTTCGCTGGACCTCGCGATCACGATTCGTGGCGGCCAGCTGGTGCTTCAGACCGTGGAGGAGGCGGAGTGGGTGCTGGATCGACGTATCTACGACGTCACTCCGCTGCTGGGCCGCGAGCCCGCCGGAGCGTTCCGTGGCGATCCCGATCCATCGCGGGGTTACAGCAGCGGCGGGGCGATGGGTTACCAAGCCCGCGACCGGTTCGGTCGCGGCTCCGCCAGCGGCGGCAAGACGCAGCAATTACTGGACACGATCGAAGCGACCGTCAGCCCCGAAACCTGGGAGGCCCTGGGCGGCCCCTCGACCATGCAGGTGTTTGCGACGGGCAAGCGAACCTGGTTGGTCGTGACGACCACCACGGAGGTTCACTGGCAACTGCAAGCGCTGCTGAACCGTCTGAATGATTAGACAGGGCACCGCACAGGACCCAACCAGGGCTATCGCCCCAACGGCTCCAGGGGCGTTCGGCCGTGGCGGCCGGTCAGGATTGTGGCGGGGCGGGCAGGATTGTAGCGGGCGGTCAGGATTGTGGCGGGCGGCGGGTGGCCAGCACCAATTCCACATCGCCGACCGGGACGTCCAGCACGGCGGCGATTCTTTCGGCCGGGTATCCCTGTGCGTCCAGCCGTGCCGCCTGGTCGGCCTGTTCTTCGCCCAGCGGCGACGGCGGCAGGGCGGCCGGCGCGTCGGCTTGCAGACTTTCCAGCCGAGCGATCCGCTGATCGACCTGTTTGAGCAGCGACTGGACGACGCAGATCTTGGTATCCAGTTCGGCCTTTAGGTCCCGCTGCAAATCGAACATCGCGGCCTGCCAGCGAGCCGTTTCGGGCGGAGCGTCGGCCAGCGGCGCGCCGCTCTGCTGCCGGCGCCCCATCTGGCGCATCGCCGCCCGGTGTTGACGGTCCTGTTGATTGCTGCGGCGACGGGCCTTCATCTGCCGCCGCACCATGATCCAGCCCAGCAAGACGATGCCCATCAACATCATCAGCTGGGGCGTCTGATCGGAAAAATCCAACATCGCAGGCGAGAACCGTGTGGGCAAGGAACGAAGCGGCCGTTGGCTTGCATCGTCCAGGCGCGGAGCGTCGCTGCACCGCCGCCGCGACCTTGCCGGTTGTAGCGACCGCAGCGGCCAGCATGGCGAAACGGCGTCGCAGCGGCCGAACAAGCGTTGCAGCGGCACCATCGCGGGCACGCCGGGTGCCTATAGCAGAGGTTTTTTGGCGTTGCAATCCGGTCGCTGGTTGTTACACTGACGCGACAAAACCTCACTTGGCGATTACGGAAAAACCGTAAACGCTTACCCCGCAGCGTTTTACGGCTGCCCAGCAGGGGCGCCCCACGGGGCATGGCCCGGGCGAGACGCCCCGATTCCCGCTGGCTGGGCCACCAGCCGAATAAACCAAGCTGATTGCATTTGAAATTGTTGGAAAGACATTAAAACACATGACCATTACGAAAGAACGTAAACAAGAAGTCATCTCCGAGTACCGACACGAAGACAGCGACACCGGTTCGCCCGAGGTACAGATTGCGATCCTGACGGAGCGCATCAACGGATTGACTGAGCACATGCGGACGCACCGCAAAGATTACGGCTCGCGCCGCGGCTTGCTGGGATTGGTCAGCCGTCGCCGCCGCCTGCTGGATTACATCCGGGGCAAAGACCCCCAGCGATACCTGGACATCATCGGTCGCTTGGGAATTCGTAAGTAACGACTGTGATTCGTCGTGGGTGGCACAGGTGGCGGGCCCCGGCGGCTGCCGCCGGCGAAGCCACGCATCGGACGCCCACTGGGATCGGGCGAGCGCAGTTGACGGACCGGACCTCTGGTCGCCGCTCGCCGCCCTCTCTTCTGTTTGGTGAATGTTGTTCCGCGACACGTGCGGCCCGAGCCTACCGGCCCTGGGCGCAGCACACTCTCTCCGTCGGGAAAAAAGGAGCGCTGGCGATTCTCTTGCCACCGCCCAGCCCATGCTTTGACTGATATGTCCCCCAACGCGATCCGCTGTCGATCGACGGCTTGAAAGAGGGGGGGACGGCCGAAGCAGCGGCATGCATGTTGGAATTTTGTATTTTGTTGGATGAAGGAAAAGTAACGTGAAAATTCGAGTAGAAAAGAAGATCGGCCGCAACACTCTGTCGTTTGAAACCGGCCAACTGGCCAAGCAAGCGGCCGCTTCGGTATTGGTCCAGTACGGCGAAACGGTGGTCCTGAGCGCCGTGGCCACCGGCCCGCCGCGTCCGGGTTTGGATTTCTTCCCCTTGATGTGTGATTACCGCGAACGCTACGCGGCAGCCGGCAAGTTTCCCGGCGGTTTTCTCAAGCGTGAAGGCCGACCGACCACCAAGGAAACGCTCAGCAGCCGCCTGATCGACCGCCCCATCCGTCCGCTGTGGCCCGAGGGGTTTAAAGACGAAGTTCAAATCCAGAACTTTGTGCTGTCCAGCGACATGCAGAACGACGGCGACGTGCTGGCCATGAACGGCGCCTCCACGGCCTGCCACATCAGCAGCCTGCCCTTCCTGGGACCGCTGGCCAGCGTTCGCGTGGGCAAAGTCGACGGCGAACTGATCCCCTTCCCGACCGTTGACGATCTGGAAGAAAGCGAACTGGACATGATCGTCAGCGGTAACCGCGACGCGGTGGCCATGGTCGAAGGCTTCGCCCAAGAAATGCCCGAAGACGAAATGCTGGAAGCCATCCAGTTTGCTCACTCGGTCATCAAGGAAGTGATCGAGCTGCAGGAAGAGCTGTACCAGAAAGTCAATCCGGTCAAGCAGCCGTTCGAAGCCCCCGAAGACGACGGCCTGCTCCAGCGTCTGACCGACAATTACTACGACCAGTTCCGCGCCGCCAAGCAAACCTCCGGCAAGCAAGAACGCGCCGAAGCGGTCAAAGCCCTCCGCGACCGCGCGATGGCCGAGGTCATCCCCGATCCGGACGCCGACGACGCGATCTGCCCCAATCGTTTCAAGAGTGTCTGGCACGATCTAGAAGAGAAGGTCGTCTGCGACTTGATCGTTGCGGGCACCCGTCCCGATGGTCGCGACCGCACCTCGCTGCGACCGATTCACTGCGAAACCGACCTGCTGCCCAAGGTGCACGGCTCGGCTCTGTTCCAGCGTGGCGAAACCCAAGCCCTGGTCACGATCACCCTGGGAACCGCTCGCGACGAACAACGCGTCGACGGCCTGCAGGAAGAGTTCAGCAAGAAATTCATGCTGGACTATAACTTCCCCTCGTTCTCGGTGGGCGAGTGCCGTCCGATCCGTGGACCGGGTCGTCGCGAAATCGGCCACGGCATGTTGGCCGAGCGAAGCATCGCACCGGTCCTGCCCGATGCGGAAGAGTTCCCCTATACGATCCGCGTGATCAGCGACATCCTGGAATCCAACGGTTCCAGCTCGATGGCCAGCGTCTGCGGTGCCACGCTGGCGCTGATGGCGTCGGGCGTGCCGATCACCAACCCGGTGGCCGGCATCTCGATCGGCCTGGTCAAGCAGTCCGAGGACAAGTGGTGCCTGTTGACCGACATCCTCGGGGACGAAGATCACTTCGGCGACATGGACTTCAAGATCGCCGGAACGCAAAACGGCATCACCGGCATCCAGCTGGACCTGAAAGTCACGGGCGTGTCCTTCGACATCATCCGCGCCACGCTGAAACAGTCGCGTGAAGCTCGGATCGAGATCCTTCGCAAGATGCTGACCACGATCTCGCGTCCGCGCAAAGAAATCAGCGCCAACGCACCGCGTCTGCTGCGAAGCAAGATCGCTCCGGACAAGATCGGTGCCCTGATCGGACCGGGCGGCAAGAACATCCGCGGCATCCAGGAACGCACCGGCGCCGTGATCGAAGTCGACGACGACGGCACCGTGCTGATCGCCAGCGGCAACGCCGAAGCGGCTCAGGAAGCCCTTCGCAGCGTCGAAGCCTGCACGGCCACCGTCCAGATCGGCAAGATCTACGACGGCATCGTCAGCAGCATCAAGGACTTCGGCGCGTTTGTCGAAATCCTGCCCGGCCGCGATGGACTGTGTCACATCAGCGAATTGTCCAGCGGTTTTATCAGCAGCATCGACAAGGTGGTGGCCGTTGGCGACAGCATGAAAGTGTTGGTCATCGACGTCGACGAACACGACCGCGTCAAGCTGAGCCGCCGCAAGGCCCTGGAAGAACTGGGCGCGGAAGACGAAATGGCCGGCGAAGCCGATGCCGACGGTGGTGGTGACCGCGGTGACGAGGGCGACGATCGTCCACGGCGTCCGCAGCGCAACCGCGGCCGTGGCGGCGGGGGCGGCGATCGAGGTCGCAGCGGTGCCGGCCGCGGCGGTCGCAACCGCGACTAGTCGCCTTGGAGAGCACGCCGCTCTCCTGCCAAGCAGGGATGCCTGCCCATCCGGTAGCGCTCTTCCGCCGGGAGAGCTGCGCCACATAGGCTCGAAGACATCTATCTGACCTCCGGTCGCCCAGCGGCCGGAGGTTTTTTGTTAGCACGACGTTTGCGTACCGGCCCCGCGTTCTAACGCCCGCGGACTTTCACCAACACCGCCGGTTTTGGCCCCGATCTTGCACAGGTTCCTGGCCCCAAAGGCAGGTTCCTGGCCCCAAAGGCGAACCGCTCGCCCCAGGGCCGATCAGGTTTTACCGTCCTGTTACATGAATCGGTCTTGCCTGTGACTTGCGTCCCACTCGCGATCACTACCATGTGGGCGTTCGACGACAAATCCGACGAACAGTGACTAGGAAAATAACTTCAGGAAAGACCATGGCTACGGTACTCGAACCCACCCCCAAAAAACCGTCCAAACCCTCGAAAAACTCCAAGCGATCGGGTCGCAATAAACCAAAGATCGATGCGGGCAAAGCGTCCGTGGCTCCCGATGCCAATCCCGCCGAGGAACGTCGGCAGTGGAGCCGGGTCAGCTGGTACGCCCTGATCTGGTTGGGCATCGCCCACATCGCCGTGCTGGCTGCTCCGTTCACCTTCACTTGGCAAGCCTTGGTCGTGACCGTGGCCTTGCACTGGTTCACGGGCAGCCTGGGCATCTGCTTGGGATATCACCGGCTGTTGACCCACGATGGCATGAAGACTCACCCCTGGGTCCGCTACCTGTTCGCCGGGATCGGGACCCTGGCCGGAGAGGGTTCACCGCTGGACTGGGTGGCCGATCACCGCAAGCATCACGCCCACAGCGACCACGCCGGCGACCCGCACTCGCCGCGCGATGGCGGTTGGTGGAGTCACATGTTTTGGTTGGCTTTTCACACCCACACTGGCGACCGCCAGACGTACCTGCAGCGTTGGGTTCCCGACCTGCTGAAGGAACGGGGCATGCGGGTGCTGGACAAATTGTTCCTGCCGCTGCACGTTTTGAATGGCGTGGTGCTGACCGGCTTGGGTTACTGGTTGGGCGGAGCGGAGATGGCCGTTTCGTTCTTGGTTTGGGGCGTGTTCTGCCGCTTGGTGTTCGTCCTGCACGCGACCTGGATGGTCAACTCGCTCAGCCATATGTGGGGCTATCGCAACTACGACACGACCGACGACAGCCGCAACAACTGGCTGGTCGCGATCGTGGCTTACGGCGAAGGCTGGCACAACAACCACCACGCCTACCCGCGAATGGCCAAGCACGGGCATCGCTGGTGGGAAATCGACGTGACCTGGATGGCGATCTGCACGCTGAAGAAGCTGGGTCTGGTCTGGGACGTGGTCGACTACCGCAACGCCGCCGAAAAACGAGCCCGCGACAAGGCGGCCAAGGCCGCCGCGGAAGCCTAATGGTGTAGCGGTAGTCGCCAGACTTTGGACCTCGGGCCCAACCGTAGCGGTAGTCGCCAGACTTTGGACACGCACACCGGCTCGATCCCATCTCTGGCGAGATCGGCTACCCTGAAGTCAGCCCTCGACGAACCGTTAGGCGTCATCGCGCCGCGCTTCGTCTTCGATACAAGCAAAGACGACGCCGGCAACCAGCCCCAGCCCGGTCATCGTGCTGATCGAGCCAGCCAGAATCGTTCCCAGCAGTGGATGCTGAAAACCGACGCTGGACTGCAGCCCGTCGCGCGATCGCCGGTGTGGCCGAGCCGCGTCCTCGGCCAGTGCCGGCTCTTCTACAGGCACGCTCGCCGCGCGCCACCGCGGCGACGCAAACGGGCTGGTCGTCACCGAGATCAAGACGATGCCCAGGTAGAGGCTGAGCAGCATGCCGCCGCCGGCGCCGATCAGCCCAAACAGGGCCGTCGTTTTGGCCAGCTCGCCGAGTCCCGGTCGCTTCCACCGAATTTTGTTCCCGGCGTACTCGTCGGGATCGGATTCGCCGTCGTCGGATTCGTCATCCCCGAAAACGTCTTCCTCGGCGTTTTGCCCGGGCCGTGTTCGCCGAGAGAAAAAGGGCTTGGACAGCCGGCTCAGGCCTACCGCTAGACCTGCGGCCGCGCCGAGCAACCAGGCTACCGGCGGCGCGCTGTTGGACAACCAGGTTTGGCCCAGTAGGTGACCGGCCATCGCCACCCATCCGCCCAGCAGCCCAAAGCCGATGACGCTGCCAAAGCAGACGCAGAACACGATCGAGAGCAGTCGTGCGGCCCACTCGATGAGAACGATGCCCCATGGGTCTGGTTCGGAAGCGCGGGGATCGGGCTCGAGGCGCTGGTGGCTCATCGATTCCTCGGAGGGGGTTGCTGGGTTGAATTCCGGCCAGCCGGTACGCAGAATGCGATAGACTTGAATGCTACCATGATCCCTCACCCACTTTAACTTCCCAGAGGATTCACCCCATGCGACTGCTGCTCTGTGCTGTGTGTGCGACTTTTCTGAGTGCCACCTTTCCAGCGAGCCAAGCCCGTGCCGAAATTCAAACCAAACGCGTGACCTATCAGGACGGCGACACCACCCTGGAAGGTTTCCTGGCCTGGGACACCGAAAAGACGCAGGCTCCGGGCGTGCTGGTCGTGCATCAGTGGATGGGACTTACGAAGTACGAACAGCGACGCTGCAAACAGCTGGCCGAGCTGGGCTACGTCGCCTTTGCCCTCGACATCTACGGCCAGGGCGTCCGCCCGGAAAACCGGCAACAAGCGGCAGAAATGGCCGGCAAGTACAAATCGGATCGCGACCTGTACCGGCGGCGTCTGAACCTGGGCCTGGAGCAGCTGCGCGGCCAACCCAATGTGTATCCCGAACAAACCGCCGCCATCGGTTACTGCTTCGGCGGCACGGGCGTGCTGGAACTGGCCCGCAGCGGCGCCGAGGTTCGGGGCGTGGTCAGCTTCCACGGCGGTCTGGATTCGCCGAGCCCCGAAGACGGCAAGAACATCAGCGCCGAAGTCCTGGTCCTGCACGGAGCCGACGATCCGTTTGTTCCGGAACAGGACATCCAGGCGTTTATCAAAGAGCTGAACGATGCGGACGTGGACTGGCAGATGAACATCTACTCCGGTGCCGTCCACTCCTTCACCCAGCCCATGGCCGGCAACGACAACTCGACCGGCGCGGCCTACAACGAGCGAGCGGACAAGCGCTCCTGGGAGGCCATGAAGTCCTTCTTCGACGAGATCTTCCGCGACGAAGTGACTCGCTAGTGGTGCGTCCACGTTTCCTTTTAGAGGTAGCTGATCTTGCCAGAGATTGGACTGAAGCGGCGAGAAGCTCCAAAGTCTGGCGACTTCAGCTACGGCCAGCGTCTAAGATCAAATGTTGACGCAGCGCTAGGGGATCCTTCCCTTTCAGCACAGCCGTGCTCGTACTCAGCGCAGCGGTGCTCGTACTCAGCGCAGCGGTGCTCGTACTCAGCGCAGCGGTGCTCGTACTCAGCGCAGCGGTGCTCGTACTTAAAGTTCGAGTACCGGGCTGCGCCTTGAGTACGAGTACGAGCACGAGCACGAGCACGAGCACGAGCACGAGCACGAGCACGAGTACGAGCGGCAGAAGCTTATTCGATCCTGTAGCCCGAAGGGCCGCACAGCTCGTGACCGTGTCGTTCGGTTGCTATGCGGTACCGATACCGTCGGGAGTGGCCCAGTAACCGCCTCGGGCGTGGTCGAACCGCGGCTTGCTGCCTCGCACCGACTCATGAAAACCTTCGCGGTTGAAGACACAGCGGCCGCCGACCCAGGTCGCCACCGGCCATCCGGTCAGCCGCGTCTGATGCCAGGGCGACCAACCACTCTTGGTGTACTGCTCGTCGTTGCGAATCGTATGCTCACGCTGCATGTCCACCAAGACCAGGTCCGCGTCGTAACCGGCCGCGATACGGCCTTTGCCCACGATGCCCCAGACCCGCGCCGGCGCGTCGCTCATCCACGTGGCCACCTGCGTCAACGAACAGTTTCCGGCGGAGACCTGATCCAGCATCAATCCCAGGCTGTTCTCCACCGCCGGCAATCCCGAAGGGCTGGACGGGTACGGCTGGCGTTTCTCGTCCAGCGTATGCGGCGCATGGTCGGTGGCGATCACCTGAATCTTGCCGTCGATCAATCCCTGCCACAAGCGGCGGTTGTCTTCGGCTGATTTAATCGACGGGTTCATCTGCACCAGCGAACCCAGCCGAGCGTAGTCGTCGGTATTGAAGAACAGGTGATGCGGACAGACTTCGGCCGTGATGTAGGGTTGGGTGTTGTCGAGCAGTTCCAGCTCGTCGCCGGTCGAGACGTGCAGGACATGAAAACGATGTTTGTGGCGAAGCGCTAAATCGATCGAGCGACGCGTGGCGGTGACAGCCGCTTCGACGTTGCGAATCCGCGAGTGCACCGCGACGTCGCTTTCCCCGGCCAGCCGCTGGGCATTGGCCTGCACCGTGCTCTCGTCCTCGCAGTGGGCACAGATCGGCAGCTCGGTTTCGCCAAAGATTCGTTCGAGGGCCGACTGACGGTCGACCAACAGGTTGCCCGTACTGCTGCCGATGAAAATCTTGATGCCGGGCAGGTTGTCAGCCTCCTGCAGCTCCGTCAAGTTCTCGCAGGTGGCCCCGATGTAGAAGCCGTAATTGACCAGCGACTTGGTCGCGGCCAGCTGTTCCTTGGCGCGGACACCCTCCCGCGTGATCGCCGGGGGCTTGGTGTTGGGCATTTCCAGAAATGTCGTCACCCCGCCCGCCGCACAGGCTCGCGACGCGTGCAGCAGGTCTTCTTTGTGCGTCAGGCCGGGTTCGCGAAAGTGGACTTGGTCGTCGATCACGCCGGGCATCAAGTGCAGCCCTCCGGCTTCCACGACCTCGGACGCCGTCGCGGTGTCGGCGGCATCGACGTCGACGATCTTGCCATCTTCGACCAACACATTGGCCTCGGCGACTTCGTGGGGGAACACGACCGAAGCGTTCTTGAACAGAATGGAATGCGACATGGCAGACGAAACCAACCGGACGACAAGGAGACGAAACAATCCAAACCAATGCCGTGATCGTACCGCGCTGCCGGCCTCAGGAAATGGGGGTGCGTTCGACAAGCCACCAGCCGCATGTCACCCCGCCGGGGTTTAGCGTGTGATGGGGCGCGAGCCCCAGGGGCTCGCGCCCAATCCACGCTCTAGCTCGGGAGGAGCGACATGAAGACCGTATGCCACCCCTCCGGGGTTTAGCGTTTGGTGGGGCCATGCCCAGGGGCTCGCGCCCCTGGCTACCACATGTCCTCGCTCCGCGAATTGCCGGAGACCAACCGTGGAGCGAATTTCCGGTGACCAACCGCGACACGGAGCCATTTACCGATAACCCACCGTGGAGCGTGCGTCGAAAGCGCAACCCACGATGCCCGTCGACAACGCGTGTCGTCCCGCCAACGAACCCACCGCGGCGGGTGCGTCGAAAGCGCAACCCCCGACGCTCCTCGACAACGCGTGTCGCCCCGCCAACCAACCAGCCGCGGAGCGGCGGCAGGTGGTAGCCTGGGGCGCGAGCCCCAGGAACGCCGCCCCCAACCCACCAAGCTCCGGAGGAGCGACATGAAAAAAGCCCCCCCCCCACACGGAAGCCTCGACCCACGATAAAATGGCTGCGCGGAAACAAGGGCGATGTGCTTGCGCGGGGCAGGCGACAACGTCGACCTCAGATTGGTTCTACAGGGGTAGTGAAACCATGCCATCAACCCACTCCAACCTTTTGCTACACGCGGTATTCAGCACGAAGAATCGGTCCAACGTTCTCCGCGATGACTGGCGAGACGAATTATTCGCCTACATCGGGGGAGCAGCCAGGGACCACAAGGCTTCGGTTTTGAAGGCAGGTGGCATTGAAAACCACGTGCATCTACTGCTTCGTGCTCACCCTTCCTTCGCGGTCGCCGACACCATCCGTTTCCTCAAGACCAACTCGTCGAAATGGATCAACGACCACCGAAAGATCAAGGCAAAGTTCCATTGGCAGAAAGGCTATGGCGTATTTTCGGTCAGCGAGTCAGGCAAGGATGCAGTTATCAAGTACATCATGAATCAGCGCGAGCACCACCGAAAACAAAGCTTTGAATCGGAGTACCTTCAGTTGCTTCGGTTGCACGGAGTCCATTTCAACGAGCGATATGTGTTTGATCAAGAGCTTGCCGGATAGCCGCCTGCCACCCCGCCGGGGTTTGACGTGCGGTGGGGCACGAGCCCCAGGGGCTCGCGCCCCTGGCTACCACATGTCCTCGCTCCGCGAATTTCCGGAGACCAACCGCGACCCGAATACCCGATAACCCACCGCGGAGCGTGCGTCGAAAGCGCAATCCACGACATCCCTCGACAACGCGTGTCGCCCCGCCAATCAACCAACCGCGGCGCGGAGCCATTTACCGATAACCCACCGCAGCGCGTGCGTCGAAAGCGCAACCCCCGACGCTCCTCGACAACGCGTGCCGCCCCGCCAACCAACCAGCCGCGGAGCGGCGGCAGGTGGTAGCCTGGGGCGCGAGCTTCAGGAAACGGCGCCCCCAACCCACCAAGCTCCGGAGGAGCGACTTGAAAACCGCATGTCACCCCGCCGGGGTTTAGCGTGTGATGGGGCGCGAGCCCCAGGGGCTCGCGCCCCTGGCTACCACATGTCCTCGCTCCGCGAATTTCCGGAGACCAACCGCGACGCGGAGCGAATACCCAATAACCCACCCGCGGAGCGTGCGTCGAAAGCGCAACCCACGACATCCCTCGACAACGCGTGTCGCCCCGCCAATCAACCAACCGCGGCGCGGAGCCATTTACCGATAACCCACCGCGGAGCGTGCGTCGAAAGCGCAACCCACGACGCCCCTCGACAATGCGTGTCGCCCCGCCAACGAACCAGCCGCGGAGCGGCGGCAGGCGGTAGCCTGGGGCGCAAGCCCCAGGAAACGGCGCCCCCCAACCCACCAAGCTCCGGAGGAGCGACATGAAAACCGCATGTCACCCCGCTGGGGTTTAGCGTGCGGTGGGGCGCGAGCCCCAGGGGCTCGTGCCCCTGGCTACCACATGTCCTCGCTCCGCGAATTTCCGGCAACCAACCGCGACGCGAATTCCCGGTGTCCAACCGCGACGCGAATTCCCGGTGCCCAACCGCGACGCGAATTCCCGGTGACCAACCGCGACGCGAATACCCGATACCCAACCGCGGAGCGTGCCCCGAAAAGCGCACCCCACGACGCCCCTCGGCAACGCCCAAACACCCGCCGATCAACGTGCTGGTAACTGCGTGGAGACGAGATCGAAATCCATGTCTCGCACCGATTCGGTGACTTCGACACGAAGCTCGGTTTGTTGGTTGTAGCGCGGCGGCACGCGATCCACCGCCGCGGCCCGGTCCGCCGGAGCTTCTTCCAATTCCTCCCAGCCGCCTTGCGGGTTCTCGGCGGTCGGCCGCGTGGTGATCCGCACAAGCTTTGCCCCTGGCGTTACCCCCGTGCGTTCGCTGTTTAAGCGCAGCCGATAACGGCCGTCCTGATCCGTTACCGCGTAACTGTAAGACGTATCGGGACTTTCAAACGTCACCGTCGCTCCGCTCAGAGGCCGGTCGTCCAGCTGCACACGGCCGCGCACCTCGAGCAGCTCCAGCGAACTGTAATCGGTGGCCGGCCCGCCGCCGCATCCGGCGGATGAGAGCACCAATAGGACCGTCACCACCGGGCTCCGGTATCGCAGGCGGCGAACGATCCAGCCACCTTTGCGACGCCTTTCGCTCATTTCATGACAGATTCCCATCAGGTGACGACAGAATTCGCTCACCACATGACCGATATTTCCCACCACACGCGCTGGATCTTTCACGACTGACTGCCCCCTTCTATCGTTGGCTAGAAATCGAAATTTGTGGTTTCCAAACCGCTGCGGCTGCCCAACGCCCGATAGGCTTCGATGTCGACGCCGTCGGCCACGAAGCGCACGGCTCCGTCGCCGAGCAGGAAATACGCTCCGCCCCGGTGGTAGCTGCCGAAGGCCAGCTCCATCAAGCGTCCGTGAGCCGCCGGGTTGTGGAAACGCAGATTCAGCGGCGGATAGAAACTGCCGACCGCTTCGGAGAATTCCGTGCCTCCGGTTCCGCCATCGCAGCGGCAGGGATCGATCTGTGGCGACCCCAAGAACCAGTAGTCCATGGCTTGGCCGTCTTTCAGGAAACCGTTGTCGGTGTAGGATTCGCCGACAAAGACCGTGGCCGACAGGCCGTCCTGGATCTCGGCAAACCGCGTCCCGCTGCAACCGTAGAACACGCCGTTTTGATGCCGCATTTCGAACGAACGTGTTCCCGGCACGACGATCGTGCTGGTATCGTCGGAGGTCACGTCGCTTGCACCGGCAGCGCGGTAGCTGGCCGGCACCCGGCCGCGGATAAAGCTGCTGTCGAGATGCTGGGGCTGGTTCATGCTGGGACAGCGATAGACCTGCAAGACCGTACTGGCCGCGTCCTCATTCGCTCCGGCGGCGGCCCAGCTGCCGGCTCCGGATTCGGCGAACGTCAGCCGGTCGTACAGGGTGTTGTTTTCCAGATGCGGCAGCAACGCGGCCGACCACAGCGTGCCGTGGGTGTTCCATCCGAAAGGCAGGCGTGAAAACGTGGCCTCGTAATGGTGCAGGGCCAAGCCGATCTGCTTGAGGTTGTTTCGGCAAGCCATCCGCCGGGCCGATTCTCGGGCGGCCTGGACCGCGGGCAGCAACATTCCGATCAGCAGGGCCGTGATGCCGATCACGACCAGCAATTCCACCAGCGTAAACGCTTTTCGCATCCGCCTGCCCCCAACCGTGGAACCCGCCCGCGTCGCCAACCGAACGACGCGGCTGTGTTCCATCTTACGGTTCCGGCGGGGGGTTTCCAGCAATCAGCTGAAATAATCCACCGCATTCTGGAACATTTTCAATCCCTCGCCCGCCTCGGACGACTCTTCGCGGCGGGTCCAGAAGGGATGATGGGTCGGATCGATAAAGCGTTCGGGGTGAGGCATCAGCCCAAAGACCCGGCCGCTGGCATCACACACGCCGGCCACATCCGCATCACTGCCGTTGGGATTGATCGGAAAAGCGGAGGGCTGGCTGCCGTAGCGTCCGGCCGGATCGCAGTACCGCAGAGCCAAGCGTCCTTGTTGCTCCAGCCGCTGCAGGGCCTCGGCACTGGCGGCGACGAAACGCCCTTCGGCGTGTGCCATGGGCAGGTACATCTGATCGATGTCTTTCAGGAACACGCAGGACGACTGCGGGTCGACCTTCAGGTGCACCCAGCGGTCCTCGAAGCGGCCGTGTTCGTTCCAGGTGAGCGTGCCGGCGCTCTCCTCGCCAACGCCGCCGGCCAAGACGCCCAGCCGCATCAAGACCTGCATGCCGTTGCAGATTCCCAGCATCAAGCGGTCGTCGTTTTCGCCACAGAAATCCTGCAGCATGGGCGCCAGGTGACGCTGCATTCGGCCGGCCAGAATACGTCCGGCCGCGATGTCGTCGCCATAGCTGAATCCGCCGGGCACGCAGAGGATCTGATAGCGGGCCGCCAGAGCGGGGTTCTCGATCAAGCGGTTCACGTGCACCCGCTCGGCCTGGGCGCCGGCCAGCTGGAACGCGTAGGCGGTTTCTTCGTCGCAGTTGGTACCTGGGGCGCGAAGGATCAAGACGCGGGGGGCAGCCATATCGTAAACTGTGCAAACCGGGGAGAGTGGGTTTCTTGCGAGTCCCCAATTTAGACGTCCGAGCGGAATGTGGGGAGTGGGCGGTGCTGACAAGAAACACCGTGCGGGCCGGGCTAGCGCATCGGCGCGGTTTGTTCTTCCAGCGCGGCCAACATCCGCTGGGCGGCCACCTCGATCGCCTGCACGTCGTCCTGGCGCTGTTGCCAAACGTCCAGATCCTCGGCCTCGGACGCTCGGTTGTCCGCCTCCAAGGTCGCGCACAAACGCTGCAGTTGCTGGCCGCCGAACAGGTCCGACGTGCCTTTGAGCGTATGGGCGGCGCGCTGTAGGAGCGTCGCGTCCCGCTCGGCCAAGGCGCTGTGCATCTGCGAGATCAACGCCGAGCATTCATCAAAAAACGAGTCGGCCAATTGCAAGATGACGGCGCTGCGTCCAGCGAAACGGTGCAGCACCGGTTGGAGGTCCAGCACCCCGTCGTCGGCGGCGGACGGGTCGGGTTCGCCATGGGGGGACGGGGCGGCCGCGGCCCGCTGCGCGTCGGTGACCGCCGCGCTCCCCGGCTCGCCGACCCGACCAAGTTCGCCGCCCCGACCAGGTTCGCCGACCCGACCAGGTTCGCCGCCCCGACCAGGCTCGCCGCCCCGACCAGGTTCGCCGACCCGACCAGATTCAGGCGGGCCCTGGTCCGCATCGCCGGCCCCGTGAAAGCCGGCCAGCACCTGATCCAGTTTCTGGGGATCGACGGGTTTGGAGATGTATCCGTCCATGCCGGCTTCCATGCACAAGCGTTGATCATCGGCCATGACGCGAGCGGTCATCGCAATGATCGGCGTCCGCCGGGGGCACGCGGCTTCGCAGGCACGGATCGCGTGCGTGGCTTCGAAGCCATCCATCTCCGGCATCTGCAGGTCCATCAGGATCAAATCAAAGGACTGGCTTTCGCACATCTCGACCGCTTCACGACCGTTCTGAGCAAGCGCGACGCGGTGCCCACGCAGGGCCAACAGTTCCATGGCCACGCGTTGGTTCACCAACCCATCTTCGACCAACAGGATCCGCAGCCCCGACGCGTCCGCGCCGGCCGGCGAGTCATCCGCCCGGTCCGCATCACGCTCAGGGCTGGACGGCTGTGAATCAGCGGAGCCGGCCGACGCGCCCGCCCGCTGGTCGCCCGCCCGCTGGTCGCCCGCCCGCCCGTCTTTCTCTCCCGGGCCGTGCCCCTCACCCGGTTCGTCCTTTGCGGTATCGGTAACGTCCAGAATCGAATTCAGCAGTTCCGAATGCACAAACGGTTTCAACAGGTAGTGTGAAATGCCGGCGCGGCGACAGCGATCCAGGTCCGCGCCGTGGGCCATCGAGGAGAGCATAATGACCGCCAGGTCGCGGAACCGCGGGTCCTGCCGCAACCGCTCGGTCAGCATCAAACCGTCGATGTCGGGCATCATCAGATCGAACAGGCCCAGCTGGAAGGGTTCGCCTCGGTCGGCCGCCTCGCACAACACCTGCCAAGCGTGTTCGGCGCCCTGCACGGCGGTGGGGCGCATGTCCCAGTACTCCAACAACTCGATCAACACGCGGCGGTTGGTCGATTCATCATCGACGACCAGGACGGGCAAACCGGACAGGAGCCGAGCGGCCGTTTGATGGGCCGCTCGGCTCTCTTGGGCCGGAGCGACTCGTAGCGGCAGCGCGAAGCGGAAGGTGGTGCCCTGGCCCAGTTGGCTGTCGACTTCGATCCGGCCTTGCATCAGCCGGACCAGTTGCGAAGAAATGGCTAGGCCCAATCCGGTGCCCCCGTACCGCCGCGTCGTCGAGGCGTCGGCCTGCGTGAAGGCTTCGAAGATCGAGTCCAGTTTCTCGGGCGCGATTCCGATGCCGGTGTCCTGCACCGACACCTGCACCCACAGCGTTTGACCTTCCTTCAGGTCCGCCGCCGGTTCGCTGTCCGGGTCGGTTTCGTCGCCGCCGTCCGCGTCGGGGCCGGGCACCGGTTCCACCTGCACGACGACTTCGCCGTTCTCGGTGAACTTGATGGCGTTGCCGGCCAAGTTCACGATCACCTGCCGCAGCCGCGTGGGATCGCCCCAGACCATCGGCGGCAGGGCGGGATGGATGCGGCAGGCCAGCTCGATGCCCTGGGTCTCGGCGCGCACGGCCAGCATCTGAGTTGCTCGCGCCACGGTTTCCGACAGCGAGAACGGCGTCTCTTCCAGCTCCAGATGGCCGGCTTCGATCTTGGAGAAATCCAGGATATCGTTCAACAGTCGCAGCAGGGATTGGCCGGATTGTTGGATCAGATTGACATAGTCGGTCTGGCGCTGATCCAGATCGGTCTTGGTCAGCAGTTCCGCCATCCCGAGAATCCCGTTCATCGGCGTGCGAATTTCGTGGCTCATATTGGCCAGAAATTCGCTCTTGGCCGCGTTGGCGGCATCGGCCGCATCCCGAGCTTCGCGCAGCGCTTGTTCGATCCGCACCATGGCGGTGACGTCGCGCGAGATCCCAAAGGTGCCGACGATTTGGCCACGGCTGTCGCGCAGCGGCAACTTGGTCGACGAACACCAGGTATCCTCCCGATCCGGCCAGGTTTCTCGTTCCACGCGTCCCACGATGGGTTGGCCGGTCTGCATGATCCACAGCTCGTCGTGGCGGGCCTGTTCCGCATGTTCGGCGGTGAACACATCGGCGTCGGTCTTGCCGATGGCGTCGGCCGGCGAGGACCAGCCGTTTTTTTTGACCATCCCGACACCGACGCGGCGGAAGCGGCTCTCGCGATCCTTGAAGTAGATCGCATCGGGCAGGTAATCCAACAACGAATGCAGCAGGTAACGTTCCTCGTCCAGCTGGGCTTCGATCTGTTTCCGCTGGGACACGTCCCAGAACAACAGCTGCACGCCGATGACATTGCCGTCGACATCGCGGGCCGGCCCTTTGATGCGTTCGATCCAGCGATACTGACCGTCGCGGAGCGGTAGTTTTTCGGTCGCCTGAATCACCCGTTGGTGCTCGATCACTTCGCGGTCGTCGGCGACAAACTGGTCGGCGATCTCCCGGGGAAACAATTGATAGTCCGTCTTTCCCAAGACGTCGTCGGCCGAGACCTGATGCAGTTCCAGATAGAAGCGATTGGCGAAGATGCGTTCGCCACGCAGGTTCTTGACCACCAAAGCCAGCGGCAGGCTGTCCAGCAGATTGCGAAACGTGCCCGGGTGCGACCACTTGCGGGGCATGATATTCGCCGACGGCTGGACAATCGCCGCGACATCTTCGCTGTCGGCATCGCGATAGAGCGTCAGATCCAAGGTGGCGCGTTCGGCCCCCCGGCGGCGAACCAGCCGCAGCGTGCTGGGAACCCCGACCCGGCAATCCGCCACGGCGTCGAGCCAGCGCCGGTGGTCCGCAGCCGGTACCCAGCCGTGCCACCACGGCGAACCGCCCTCACCGCCAGCCAAATCACCGCCCGCCTGATCACCGCCGGCCGGGTCGATGCCCAGCAAACGCTGGCAGGCGGGATTGATGAAGCGCAACTGCGAGACGTCGGCCGAAGCGATCCATACCGGTTGATCCAGGTGCTCCAACAACGCGCGATGCATTACACGGGGACCTGTCGAGTACAGTGTTTGACCAGCGTCAAACGGTGATTGGAATCATCCACCGTCACCTGGTCCATGAAACTGGTGATCAGGGCGATCCCATGACCGTCCTCTTTCTGGATGGCGCTTTCCACATCCCCATGGATGGTTTCGGCGTCAAAGCCCAGGCCTTCATCGCGCAGACGGCAGCAGATCTCGCTTTCGGAAACTTCGACGTCGATCTCCAGCCGGCGCTCGCTGTACGGCTGGACGCCGCGGCGCTGGACCACCAGTTCGGGTTCGATGCCGTCGCCAAAGGATTCGCGGAACTGAGCGACCTGTTCGGCGGATAGTTCCAGGTTCCCGAACAGCATGCCGTTCTGGATGGCGTGGTCCAGGGCGTTGCTAAAGCGAATCAGATCGGTGCTGCTGAGCAGGTTCATGCCTGAAACCATCTGCACCACCAGGTCCACCAACGGAGCGATCAGGAACGGCTCACTGGGCAACCGAAAGACGAAGCGGTTAAAGGTCAACGAATCGACCAACCGCGCGTAGCTCTGGTCCGCGCGGAGCACTCCCAGGACGTCGCGGATCGTGGGGTTGAGCAACATGCCCAGCATGTTCTTGGGCACGTAGGCGGCCGCCCCGCGGCGCAGCGCCTGCACGGCCAACGACTCGCTGCCCTGGGCGGTGATCAGGATCGCCGGCACCTGGGGAAACTCGCCCTGCATGGTTTCCACCAATTGCAGGCCCGTCATCCCAGGCATCTCGAGGTCCGTCACGACGACCTCGGGAACGCTCTTGCGCAGCGACTCCAGCGCCACCGTGCCGTCCGCAGCCACGGACACCGTGTGCCCGCGTTCCTCCAACATCAGACGGATCTCCATAGCCTGAGTGGGACTGTCTTCGACAAGCAATACGCTCGACATCGCAGAGCCTCTTGGGGTGGGAACAGAAGAGGGATAAGAACACTTCAAAAAAGCTTCGAAAAAGCAGCCGAATAAGTGCTGGGTTTATTCTAACAGCAAATCGGACGGATCACGAACCGAGCGGTTAACGGTGCGGCGAAAGGCAACTTTTAAAAAACGGGTAACAAACCGGCCGAGGCTTCGCTTGCTAAAGCAGACCAATGCCGCTTTCAGCCAACTCGCTTTTCCCGCCAGGTGCTCCGATGAAAATCCGTCCCCTTCCTTTCTATGCCCGCGCCTTCTGCCTGCTGTCCCTGCTGTGGGTGCTGCAGTGCGTCCACGTGGTGACCGCCGCGGCCGACGTGCACACCTATCGCCGCACCCTGAAAGCCACCACGTGGGTGCTGTCAAAGAATTCCGAAGGCACGTCCAGCGGTACGGGCGTCCTGATCGACACCGAAAAACGCTTGGTGATCACCAACGCCCACGTGGTGGGTGATTCCCGCAACGCGGTCATCTTCTTTCCCACGATCAAGAACGACGCGCCGGTCGTCGAACGCAGTTTCTACCTGGAAAATGTTCGCAAAATCGGCATCCGTGGCCGGGTGATCGCGGTCGATCGCAAACGCGACCTGGCCCTGGTGGAACTGGACAAATTGCCCGAGGGCGCCGAGGCGGTAAAGCTGGTCGAAAACAGCGTCAGCCCTGGCGAAACGGTGGAATCGATCGGCAACCCCGGTTCGACCGACGCCCTCTGGGTGTACACCTCCGGCACCGTCCGCTCGGTGTACCGCAAGCAATTCCGCACCGGCGGCGGTGAACACGACTTCCGCGTCGTGGAAACCCAGTCGCCCATCAATTCCGGCGATAGCGGCGGACCGGTGGTCAACGCCGAGGGCGAACTGGTGGCCATCTCGCAGGCCATCGCTCCCAAGGCCCGCTTGGTCAGCTACTGCGTGGACGTGTCGGAAATCCGAGCTTTCCTCGAAAGCCCCTGGAAACAGGCTCCGCTGCCGGTCACCAAGGTCCTGGACGATGCGGAACTGGAGTACACGCAGGATGACAGCGGGCACTACAAGGTGACGCTGGAGATCGAAACCGACGACAGCGACGAGAGCGTCCAGCACGAGGTGCTCGTTACCAAGGACATCGAGTACTACGAACGAGCGGATGTTCGCAAAATCTGGTCGCTCGCTCACATCCAAGACGACTCGCCCAGCCAGGAAACGTTGGTCCGCCTGCTGCAGCAGAGTGCTCGCACCAAGATCGGCGGCTGGACCATCGAACAGACCCGCGACAAACGCTTTGTGATCGTCTACGTGGCCAAGATCGATGCCACGGCCACCCCGGCGGCCGTCCGCAGCACGATGGAATACGTCGCCAAACTGACGCGGTCGATGAAGAAGGAACTCGAGCCCAAGACCAACTCGCAAACCGCCTCGGACACCCTGCGGGACTGGCTGGCCGACTGAGCCGGCGGGAAACGTTTGGCTGAGGTTTCCCCCGAAAACGGCTTCGAACGCTCCTCCGATTGGTCGATCGGATCGAGCACGAAAGTTCGAAGCCGTTTTTTGTTTTTTTCGGTAACGCTTCCGCGGCGGCTCCGCTTGCAATCTTAGAAGGCCAGCACCGGGGCCTTCACTGACTTCGCCCCCCCGCTTCCAACTGTTTTGGGAACCCTGCCATGAAACGCCTGCACAAATTGTTCGTCGCTTCCGCCCTGACCGTCAGCACCGTGGCCACCAGCGTCACGCCCGCCGTAGCCTGTGGCGGCCGCGGAGGCGGCGGATACCGCGGCGGTTTCCGTGGCGGCTACTCCGCCGCTCCGGCCCGCAGCTACCCCAGCGGTGGCTACAGCTCCTACGCCCCCTCGCGATACGCCCAACCGGCGTTCTCGCAGCCCAGCTTCGCGCCGGCGCCCAGCCCGCAACCACGCTTCGCCCCCCAGCCCAGCCAGCCCACCCCGGCAGGCACGCCCCGCCCGCAGCAACAGCCGCAACAGCAGCCGCAACAGCAGCCGCAACAGCAGCCGCAACAGCAGCCGCAACAGCAGCAACAGCAGCCGTCGCCGACCGCCAACAGCGGATCATCGGCGCGTCAGAACGCCCTGCAGATGTTGCTCGGCACGACGCCATCGAAACCGGCCCAGCAAACGCCCAGCGAGTCCACCGGCATGCCCGAGTTTCGGCCGGCTCCGGCGACTTCGGCCCCGGCGCACGTCGGCACCTGGACCGCAACGCTGCCCAACAAGGCCTCGATCTCGCTGCAACTCGAGAAGGACGGATCGTTTGTCTGGAGTGCTCGCAACCAGAAGGGCCAGTCCAGCCAGTTCGCCGGCCGCTTCCGAGTCGACGGCGGCGAGCTGACCTTGATCCGCCAGGACAACCAACAGCTCAGCGGCCGGCTGACGATGAGCGGCAACAACGC
Organism: Roseimaritima sediminicola; assembly: GCF_009618275.1. Lineage (GTDB taxonomy): Bacteria > Planctomycetota > Planctomycetia > Pirellulales > Pirellulaceae > Roseimaritima > Roseimaritima sediminicola. The sequence continues at coordinate 12,601 of NZ_WIAD01000027.1, read as the reverse complement.
CTTCACCTTCAAACTGGACAGTGCCAAGGACAACGGCCTGCAGTTCAGCCGCGGCTAACCCCCCCACCGCCGTACTGCTTCGCTCTCAAGCCTCTGCCGCGCTCGTCGCGCGGCAGGGGCTTGTTTGCTGCGCAACCGGCTCCCGAATGCTCAGAAGCCCGAACGGCTTGAAGGCGTTCCATAATGAAGATAGCTGCCCGAGCGGTACCGCTGAGCTTTCTCGTGCCCTTCCATTCCCGGGCCGTTTCAGGAGAGAACCGATGAGTATCCAAATCGTGATCGATGCCGCGGCGGCAAATGTGGTCCAGATCAAATTGATCGGGCTACTGACCGTCGACGATGTCAAAACCTTCAAACATCAGATCGACACGGCACTGGAGCAGCACGACCGGATCGGCATCGTCGTGGACGTAACCGATTGGTCCGACATGAGTGGTGATGCCTTGTGGGCAGATGCCAAGGCGGAACTCAGCCTGTTGCCGAAAATGCGTCGCATCCCGCGTATCGCCGTGCTGTCCGACAAGCAGTGGTACAACGCCGTGATGCGATGGTTCGGACCGCTGCTGATCACGACCGAGATTCGGGTCTTTGACCCAGCCGCCGAGGGCGTCAAGGCGGAAGCCATTGAATTCGCCGCTCAGGACCAGCAGCCGACCGCCGAACCGGCCAGGGAACCCTCCATCGTCCAGCTCCCCACCGATCGCGAGGACCTGCTGGCGTTCGAGTATCGCGGCCACCTGCGTCGCGAAGACGTCGAGATTGCCCTCGTACCACTCCGCAAACAGCTCGACCGGGAAGGCAAGTTCGATTTGCTGGTCCGCTTGGATCACTTCAGTGGTTTTGACCCCTCGATCATCCTGAAAGGCTCGGTCCTGTCCATGAAGATGGCGGCCATAAAAAAATTGCGGCGATACGCCATTGTCGGCGGGGGTGATTGGATGGCCAGCCTGGTCAAAACGTTCGATCCGTTGGTTGGAATCGAAATGAAAACGTTTGCTAGCGAACAAGAGGACGAAGCTTGGCAGTGGCTGCGTACGTTCTGATACATAAGCACGTCGGCATGAATCTTTCAGTGAAACCCCGCGACAACACCCTCCCGCGCAGCGGGAGGGTCGGGCCTAAGAGCCCGACTCTCCCAGAGGGAGAGTAAAGCCGAATCAAATGTTGCGACGTGCTTAGTAAGATAGAAGAACACAGGTTTCAGCTAGCAGGATCAAAGCCATCCTTAAATTCACTCTCATCTTCGCCGCCGTAGGCGTTGCAAGCGTGGCCATTTACCGCCCGGCGGTGAATTATTGGCAACAGCGCAACAAAGTCAGCTGAGAAACCGCTCAGATCCAGTCGGGCGATATCACCCGCTATGTCAATTCCACCGGGACGATTCACCCCGTGCTGTCGGTCTCGATCGGTTCGTTCGTGTCGGGTCCGATTGTCGAATTGAACGTGGACTTCAACGACGAGGTCCAGCAGCGAACGCCACCGCATTGGCCCGACAGAAGAACCGGATTTCAGCGTACAGGATACGACAGAGATTGCCGCAACCCTGGGAAACATCACCGGCACGCTGACCCTGATGTTGTCCTCGATCGCGGGCATCTCGCTGTTGGTCGGTGGCGTCGGCATCATGAATATCATGTTGGTTTCGGTCACCGAGCGGACTCGGGAGAATACTTCGACCTCGAAGACCCCACCGCGACCCGGACGCGCCCCCCTGCCGAGCCCACACCGGACGACGTCGACCTGGACCAGGACGTTCAGTTCGAACGGATCGACAACGACCAGGATGGAACGATGAGTGATGAAGAGATCGACGAAATCCTCGACGGCCCGCCCGCGCGGCGCAGTCTGATCGAATACCTCAAGGCACCGTTTTCGCTTCGCTGACAAACGGCTCATAGGCCCCGAAGCCTGTGCCGCTTCATTAGCCCGAAGGGCGGCACAGCCCTTGCCGGCGGTGTCACGGCCTGTCGAATTATTCGAAAACGCATTGCTTATGTGAGCCGTTTGGGCGAAGGCCCCGGTTCTGTGGTGACGAAACCGAAGCTATCGCCTAAACGGCTCATAAACTCCAAAGCCTGTGCTGCTTAGGCGAACGCCTCGCGGAGCATCGCCAAGCTTTTCGGAATCGCCGTGCGGTGGTCCTCTTTGCCTTCGAACTCCAGCGAGATGTAGCCGCGGTAGTCGACTTTGCGCAGGATCTTGGCCACTCGATCGTAGTCGATGTCCAGCGTGTACCAGGTGCCGCCGCCGTAGTAGGTCTTGGCCTGCACGTACACGGTCTCCGGCGCCATCTGCCGGTACTGTGCGTACTGGTTTTCCAAAAAGTTGCCGGTGTCCAGCGTGGCCCGCAACCACGGCGAATCCACCTCCCGCAACACGCGCAGCACTCCGTCGGCCGTGCGTCCCAGTCCCCAGTGGTTTTCCAGCCCCAACACGACGCCGCATTTCTCGGCCGCCGGCAAGCACTTCTCCAAACCTTCGCGCACCCAACCAAAACCGTCGTCGTCGGTGTAGCCTTCCAGTCGCGGTTCGATGCCTTTGTTTTCCATCAAGTGATCGAACGAGCGAGACGTGCCCCAGCGACCGGTGTTGACGCGAATCGTGGGGATGCCAAGCGCATAAGCCAATTCGATGCAGTCGATCGTGTGCTGGACATTCTTCTGCCGCACTTCCGGGTCCGGCGAGACGAAGGTCTGATGCGTCGACAATCCGCACAGATCCATCCCGGCACGAAACGCCCGCTGCTTGATCCGCTGCAGCGTCGCGTTGGACTGGTCTTGCATCTGCACATGTAAAATTTCTACGGCGTCGAACCCGGTCTCGGCGGCCAAGTCCACGCATTCTTCGATCGTCAACTTGCTGTCGTCACGGTACCGCCAGTAGGAATACGTCGACACGGCAATCGGATTGGGCCGCCGGGTCAGCCGCGGTGCCTGAGCCGTATCGGCCGGGTTGTCTTGAGCGTCTTGGCCGCGAAGCGATCCGGTGGTCCAGGCCGCGGAGGTTGCAGCTGCAGCCGCGGCAGCGACAAAGCCGCGGCGGGACAAGGCAGAACGGGAAGCGGGAGAACAGAAAGCATGACTCATAGTGGAACTCAATGGCAAAGGGAAACATAGTAGCTCGGCTGTCCCAGCCGAGAGCCGCTCACGGCCGGGACGGCCGTGCTACTATGGCTATTCGAACAAATCTGGTTGGGTGGACAGTCGGACTTCGTCCAGACACTCCGGTCCATCGTACCCTGGCCGATTGACTTTGGTGCTGACCGGCGTGCACTCAAGCTCCACGCCTTCCAGCGGCCGACACAACTCCAGCAAGCGATCGGTCGGGCTGTCGTCGTCCAGCCACGCATCCAGATCGTTGGGTTTCACGAACACCGGCATACGGTCGTGAATCTCGGCGGTTTGCTTGTTGGCCGGCGTGGTCAGGATCGTGCAAGTAAACACGGGCTTGCCCTCGGGGTCGGCCTTGCGGTTCTCTTCCCACAATCCGGCCATCGCCAGCAATCCGTCATCGGGGCGGTGGATATGAATCGGTTGCTTGCCGCCGTCTTCGAGCTTCAGCCACTCGTAGTAGCCGCTTGCCGGAATTAAACAACGCCGCGCTGCAAAGGGTTTTTGAAAGGATCGCTTCTCGGCCACCGTTTCGCTGCGAGCGTTGATCATCCGGTTGCCGATGGTGAGGCTGTCGGCCCAGGGCGGAACCAGTCCCCAGCGAAAGAATCGCAAGCTGCGGTCTTGTCGATCGCCGCCCGTGATCGCCGCGACCGACTGCGTGGGCGCGATGTTGTAGCGAGGCTCCAGCGGTGGAACGTCGGACGCATCGAGCGCAGGCAGAAACATCTGCACCAAACTGGCTGCGTCGGTTCGCAAATTAAATCGTCCGCACACGCTGGCCACGCTCCCGAGGATCATGCTTGAAAAAATATGATGATGAGCTGCCCGGCTCGTTTCCGAGTCGCCCCTGATTCTGAGTTGACCGAACGTTAGAATCAAGCTGTGGCTCTTTCGACCAACGCTTTTTCCGTGACTTACTTTGAACGACCAGACATTTCCTCCGCATGGCCTGTTTCGCGTCGCCGCCGTCTCACCGGAGGTGGCCGTGGGCGATCCGCGGCAGAACGTCGATTCCATCCTCGAAGCGATCGCGCCGCTGGGCGAAGCCGACTTGATCCTGCTGCCGGAACTGGGCCTGACCGGCTACACCTGCGCCGACTTATTCGCCCAGTTGCCGCTGCTGGACGCCGCCGAGGAACAACTGTTGCGGCTGGCCGAACAAACCGCCAGCAGTGACCAATTGGTGGTCGTGGGAATGCCACTGCGAGCGGAAACCTCGTTGATGAATGCGGCGATTGCAATGCACCGCGGCCGCCTGATCGCCGCGGTACCGAAACAATTCTTGCCCACCTACAAAGAGTTCTACGAAGGGCGTTGGTTTCGTGCCGGGGACGCCGGTGATGGCCCGGTGGTAACCATCGCCGGCCAACAAGTCCCCTACGGCACGGACCTGCTGCTGCGGTACGGCGAAGCGGTCATCGGCATGGAGATTTGCGAAGACCTGTGGACGCCGCTGCCGCCGAGCAGTTTTCAAGCGGTGGCCGGAGCGAACGTGCTGCTGAATCTTTCAGCCAGCAACGAAGTGGTTGGCAAAGCCCAGTGGCGCCGCGATCTGGTGGTCAGCCAGTCGGGTCGCTGCATCGCGGGTTACGTGTACGCCAGCAGCGGACCCACCGAATCGACCACGGACCTGGTCTTCGGGGGCCACTGCATGATCGCCGAAAACGGCCAGTTGCTGGACCAGTCACGGCGGGTCGGCGACGGCGAATTGCCCTGGCAAGGCGCGACCCATGCGATGGCCGACATCGACCTGCAACGGCTGCAGCACGATCGTCAGGTGATCGGATCGTTCGATGATGGACGACGGTTGTTGCCGCATCCATTCCGCTTCATCGATGTCAAAGCTCCGGACACCGGCCGGCAATCGTCTGCTTCCTCCAGCGAGTCTGACACGGCGACCCCTTCGAGCGGCTCCCGCGTTTCCGACCATCGCTCGCCGGATCGCCCGCCGCTACGGCGTGTGATTGCCCAGCCCTTCGTGCCCTCGGACCCCAGCGGCTTGGCGGCGCGCTGCGCGGAGATTTTTGAGATTCAAACGGCGGCGTTGGCCAAACGCGTCAGCCGCTTGTCGGCTTCCTCGCCTTTGGTGATCGGCGTCTCGGGCGGCCTGGACAGCACCTTGGCGTTGTTGGTGGCGGTCAAAGCCTGCGACCAGTACGACTGGCCTCGCAGTCGCATCCACGGCGTCACGATGCCCGGCTTCGGAACGACCGCGAGCACCGAAAGCAACGCCACGGAACTGATGCGGGTACTGGGCATTTCCAGCGAACGCATCGACATCCGCGAGTTGTCGCTGCAAGCCTTTCGGTCGCTCGATCACGCCCCGCTGGGCATCGCCTTGACCGAGGGAATGGACGCTGCGACCCTGCAACAGCGACTGGTGCAAACCGATGCGGGAGAGGGCGACCTGGTGTTTGAAAACGTTCAAGCCCGGCTGCGGACGTTCTTGTTGATGAGCCGCGGATTCGTCCTGGGCACGGGCGACCTGTCCGAACAGGCGCTCGGGTGGAGCACGTACAACGGCGACCACATGTCGATGTACAACGTCAATACCTCGATCCCGAAGACGCTGGTGCGGTTCCTGGTGCGGTACGCCGCGGACCATTATTTCCAGGGTCGCGATGGCGAACTGCTCCATGCGATTGCCGACACGCCGATCTCGCCGGAGCTGCTGCCACCGGCCGAGGACGGTACAATCCGCCAGGAAACCGAAGACACGCTCGGGCCGTACGAGCTGCACGACTTCTTCCTCTACCACGTCGTCCGCAACGGCTTCACGCCCGAGAAGATCCTCTTCCTGGCTCGCCATGCCCAGTTCTCACAGGCCTATCCGGCGGAGCAGATCGAAAAGACGCTGGAGACGTTTTACCGGCGGTTCTTTGCCAACCAGTTCAAACGCAGCTGCGTTCCCGACGGCCCCAAAGTCGGCTCGGTCAGCCTGTCACCGCGCGGCGATTGGCGGATGCCCAGCGACGCCGACCGCGGCCCGTGGAAGGGGTAGCCGATCTCGCCAGAGATTGGATCGAAAAGGAGAAAAGCCCGAAAGTCTGGCGGCTACGGCTACGGCTACTGCTTTCACAGGCTGGAAGCCTATGCCACTGCTTTCACAGGCTGGAAGCCTATGCCACTGCTCACAGGCTAGAAGCCTATGCCACTGGTTTCGCCGGCGATTGGGACGGTCTGCCAGCGAATGTCTTCGCGCCGCAGCCGCGCCTCCCACTTCTTGATGTCGTTCTTGCGCCGCGTGGCCACGTCCTGATCCGGTTTATAGAACAGGGTCGTCCCGGTGATCCGCCGCAAGGCTTCGATCGCCAACACACGGACGGCCATGTGAGGACTGTCCAACAAAGCGACCAGGGACGCGTCATCGCCGGCCTGCAGCTGTTCGGGTGAATAATCCCACAGCAAGCGGAACAGGGTCTGGGCATTGGCCGGGTCCATGGCCAGCGCGTCGTTCAGAACATCCTCGGCCGCCGCCGGACTGTGGTCGATTCGCGACTTGAGCGCCAGGACGTGCTCCGACCAATAGGATTTTTGTTTGGGGTCGTTGAGGACGCCTTCGGTGCCGAAGTAGACGTCGGCGTGTCCCATCTGCAACAGCGTCCGTGCGGCCAGAGCGGCCACTTCGGCGCGGCGAAACGACAGCGCCCCGCGCAGGACCATCGCGATGGGTTGGTCTTCGGCCAACAGCGAAACCAGGGTCTCGCGGGCCGACGTTTCGATCGCGCTCTCGGCCGCCCGCTCGATCCAGTCCGGTTGCTCGTCCATCGTCGTGATGTCCGCGTCGCCATCGCCGATCAGGGTCCACTGTTGATCGGTCTCCAGCGACTCGGCGGCCGCCTCGCCGAGCCGCCAGTCCAGCGGTCCCTCGACGGCCAGCGCCCGGGTCACCAGCACGCGGTTCTCGGCGATGGTGGGATCGGTTCCCGGAGACCGGAACGCATCGACGTGCACGGCCAATGTCCCGCCGGCTTCGGGAATATGGACTTCGGCCAATCGCGAGCCAAACCGAATCGACAGAGTTAAGTCGGGCTGCCGAGCAACGATCACCACGCGGCCGCCCTGCACATTCAGTTCCCCTTGATCACCGGCCAAACCGATCTGCAGCATGGTCGGTCCGATCGCAGTCAACTCATAGCGATCGCCGGCGACGACCTGGTTCCGGAACCCGGGCGGCGTGATCAGGGTCGTGCCCACCGCCACCGCGGTCTCGTTGCCCAGCCGCTGCCACTGCTCGGCGCCCCTCGGCAGCGCGATCAACAGAGCATTCGAAGCGGCCGTGGTGACGACCGGAGAAGCGGAGTCGGAGGCCGGCGTGACGCCGGCGTCCGCGACCGGCGCATCGGGTTCCTCGGCAGTCATCGAACCGTCGACGTCGTTGGCGCGATCACCGCCGCTCGAACCATCGGTAACTTCCTCCACCACCGGCAGGTCGTCCTGAGGGTTGCTCTCGACCGACGGTGAGGCGTCGCCTGGGCTGGGCGTCTCCATCGCATCGGCGGCCGCGGTGTCGCTCGGGTTCCTCGTCGGGTTCGGATTCGCGGCGTCTGGGCTGGACGGGTTGGGGCTGGCTGGTGCCGGATTGGACGGGCCAGGATTGGATGGGCCAGGATTGGATGAGGTCGGCGAGTCGTTTGTCTGGGCCGCAGTCGGCGGAGGCAACTCAGGCGGCGTGGGATTCGTCGCATCGCCGGCGGTTCTCGGTACCGCGTCGACCGGTTCGTCGGATTCGACCGGTTCGTCGGTGCTGGCGGGTTCTTCGATGCGGGGTTGCGGGTCCGGATCCTCCGTCAAGGTGGCGACGGTGCCGCGGTCTCCCAGCAGCGGTCCGAAAGCTTGTTTCAACACGAACAGGAACACCGCCAACAATGCCAAGCTGACCAACCACGGCACGATCCGCGAGGTACGCAAGCGGTCGCCAAAGATCTCGCTGGCTTCGGCCGCATTTAATTGTCCTCGGCGAGCCAGGAGCACATCGGCCGACGGGGACATCTCGTCGCCGGTTTCCAGCCGCGTGGACTCGCGGGGCCGCAGACGGGTGGCCGCCTGAAAGGCCCCCGAATCATTCAGGCTGACGGGTTTGACCTTCGTCGGTTCCAGGGTCGGCTCCCGGGCGCCGGCTGCACCGTCCGCCCCGGGCGGGACGGCCCCGTGCAGGGCGGCCGTTCCGCCCGCCGCCTCCTGCGTTTCCGCGATGTGGTTACGGATCTCGTAGACGCGATCGCGCAGCTCGCTCGGCACCTCGGCCGGCTTGCCCAGCACCAAGGTCAGGACCTCGTGGGCACCGGCCGCTTCGCCCAGATGCAGCGGCGACTCGAGGCACGTCCGATCGACCTCGGCAGCCTGTTCCGGCGGCAGCGTGCTGTCCAAATACTCGGCCATCACGTTCGGATCGTCGGTCGGACCGGTCGCCGACGGGGGCAGAGCCGACAGCCGAGCGTTGCGGACGACTTCGGCAATCGATTCAAGTAATTGCTGGGCGTAGCTGCTCTCGCGGACTTTCTCGCTCAGCACCGCTTCGTCTTGGGCGCTGAGCGTCTTGTTTCGCAGCGCCAACAGGGTTCGCAGGGTCAATCGCATGGTTCGTGGTTCTCCTCTACCCTTCAATAGTGCCAACCGCGCCGGCTTTCCGTGCAACTTTTTGAAAAAATTCGGCCGGTCCGGCGGAGACTCATGTCGAGAACAGCGTCCCGTCGTCGCCGCGGTGCGTTGCCGGCAGGGGATCGGAGGGCTCCGGCGGCTGTCCCGGAGCCGCCGCGGCAGCCGCTCGCTGACGAGCCAACGCGGCTCGCTCGAGCAGACTATCCAGGTCCAAGATCCCCAGAAACAATCCGGCGTAGGAAACCACGGGCAATTGCCGCACCCGCCCCGGCGGTGGCTGGGTCAGCACGCTTTCGACCTCCTGGTCGGGATGCACCGTGGGCAAGTCCTGGCGGACGATCGAGGCGACCAGTTGATCGCCGCCGCCCTCGCTGGCCGCGGAAGCCGCATCACGCAGGTGAACGACGCCCACCAAAAAGCCGCCGGAATCCACCACCGGCAACACGCGGAGCGGTTCCCCGTGCCACCGCTGGGACAATTCGTCCAGCGAATCCGTTGCCGAAACCGGGACGCTGTGGCTGTCCATCGCGATCATCGCGTCGGCGACCCGCAGCCCCCGCACCGATTCCGTAATATTCACCTGCTTGGCTTCCACCATGCCTGCCCAGGCCACAAAACCGGCGATCAACAACATCACATAGAACGAATTGATCCAAGCAAAACTGGCCATCAAGAGGGCACAGCCCAAGCCGATGCGAGACGCCCACCAGGTGGCCCGGCGATAATCCACCACCATCGCCAGAACACTGCGCAGCACGCGACCGCCGTCCATGGGAAAGGCCGGGATCATATTGAACAGCACCAGAGCAACATTCGAAATCAGGATGACCATCAAGAAACCCGGACCGGTGATGCCCCCCGAATCCAACTCCGCCATCCCACGCCAAGCCCGTTGCAAAAAGCCATCCCACAGCAAACTGGTCGCGATCACCACGGCCGCCAGGACGCCGGCGATCACCACGTTGACCGCCGGTCCGGCCACGGCAATCAATAACTCCTGCCAGGGCACCCGCGGCATCTGTTCCAGGCGGGCCACGCCGCCGATCGGCAGCAGCGTGATGTCGCGCGTCCCGACGCCGAACCTTCGAGCCATCAACGCATGGCCGTACTCGTGCAGCGTGACACAGAAGTACATCGTCAGCACCACGGCCAACATCGCCAGGACCTGAGGCCAGCCGTGTCCGCTGTTAAAACGCTCGACCGCAATGGCCAACAACAGCAACGAGAACGTCCAGTGGACATACAGGCCGATACCGAAATAGGTACCGAGCGGCAAACGACGACTGAGCACAAGCAGACCCAAAGTGGGGGGATTCGTAACAGGGGACCATCAACGCCGGAACACAGGGATGCCGGAACACAGGAATATCGGAACACAGGTATACTGCCTGGTATCGCCCCCGAGCCCTACCGCTTTCAGCGGGGCGGCACTTTGCCAATCCATTCTAGCGGCCCATCGACCCACCGCACCGCCTCTGCCGGTCGCACCGCCTGTACCGGTCGCACCGCCTGTACCGGTCGCTGCGTCTGTGGTGGTCGCGGCGCCTGGGCCGGTCGCTCCGCCTGTGGTGGTCGCGGCGATCACCGGCACGCGATGCTCGGGCCTGGTCGTGACGCAATCGTAGACCGTGTACGATGCGGGATCGAGTACGAGTACGGCGTGCGCCGGGTGGTTCGGCGTGCGGCGAAGCACGAGATTTAGAATAAACCAAGGATCATCGCGATGTCCGCTTCCTCCGGCCCCACCTTTCGGGTCGATGTCAGCAAAGAGACGTTTGTTTTCTCCGCCGCTCACTTCATCACCTTTGCCGGCGACATCTGCGAACGGCTGCATGGCCACAACTATGGTGTTCGGGTGGCCGTCGAGGGCCCCTTGGACGAGAATCGCTATGTGGTCGACTTTATCGCGCTGCGCGATGCGGTTCTACGAGAAACCACCCAGTGGGATCACCACGTGCTGCTTCCCACCGACCATGCGGAAATCAAGGTCCACAGCGACGACAAGGAAACCACCGCGACGTTTCGCGAGCGCCGCTGGGTTTTTCCCAACGAGGACTGCATCCTGTTGCCGGTCGTGAACACCACGGCCGAGGAACTGGCTCGCGTATTGGCCGAACGGGTACGCGAGCAAACCCGAGAGGCCTTTGGCGAGGCGCTCACCTGGATCGAAGTGGCGGTCGACGAAAACCACGGCCAGTGGGGCGTCTGCCGCTTGCCTTGGTCCGCCTCGCCGCAATAACCCGTCCAGCCGCTACGACTCGCAACCTTCCGGAGGGCGTCCTGCCTGCCGCGGCCCGCAACGCTTATCGATCGCAGCCACCCCATCCGATACTAACAATCCGAAGCGGAACCTTCTCGGCGGACTGATATTGACGGTGGTGGCCCATGGCGAGCGTGTCGAACGATCTGGCAACCTTGGATGAGGATGGCCTGCGCAAAGCCGCCATCCTGATGATGACGCTGCCGACCACCGCCGCGGCCGCCGTGCTGGGCAAACTGCCGCAGCGCCATATCGAAGCGATCAGCATCAAGATCGCGCAAATGGAATCGGTCGGCGGCGACGAGCAAGAAGTCGTGATGGCCGAGTTCCTGACCAGCAAGGCCAGTTCGGTCTATGCCAGCGAAGGCGGTTTGGAACGCGCCAAAGAGCTGATCAAGGCGGCGCTCGGTAAAGACGCCAGCGACCTGCTGGGCAACCTCCAGCAGACCATCGATGCGATGCCCTTTGGGTTTCTCAAGAAGGTCGATCCCCAAACCCTGCTGCAGTTCATCCACGAGGAACACCCGCAGACGATCGCACTGTTGATGAGCCACTGTGGGGGGGCGTATGGAGCGGAACTGTTAGCGGGATTGCCGCCGGACAAGCAACTGGAAGTGATCCGCCGCATCGCTTCGATGGGCCGCACCAGCCCCGAAGCCGTCGACGAGCTGGAACGCGGCCTCGAACAACGGCTCAGCACGATGGTCAGCCAGAAGCAGAGCAGTGTGGGCGGGGCGGAAAGCGTGGCCGAGATCTTGAACGTCTCCGAGCGTTCGATCGAACGCAACGTCATGGAAGCCTTGAACGAAGAAGACCCCGAACTGTCCGACGGCATCCGCCGACTGATGTTCGTCTTCGAAGACGTCGTCAAACTGGGTGATCGGGACATCCAGTCCCTGCTGAAGAACGTCGAAACCTCGCAGTGGGCCATGGCCCTCAAAGGCGCCAGCCAAGCCCTGCAGGAAAAGGTGATGCGGAACATGAGCAGCCGCGCGGCCGACAACCTGAAAGAAGAGATCGGCTACCTCGGCAGCGTCCGCGTTTCCGAAGTCGAAGCGGTCCAGCAAAAGATCGTCGACATCGTCCGCCACCTGGAAGACTCCGGCGAAATCTCCCGCCCCACCGGCGAAGAGGAAGAAGCCTACGTCACCTAACCAGTGGCATAGGCTTCCAGCCTGTGAAAACCAGTGGCATAGGCTTCCAGCCTGTGAAAACCAGTGGCATAGGCTTCCAGCCTGTGAAACCAGTGGCATAGGCTTCCAGCCTGTGAAAGCAGTGGCATAGGCTTCCAGCCTGTGAAAGCAGTGGCATAGGCTTCCAGCCTGTGAAAACCAGTGGCATGGGCTTCCAGCCTGTGAAAGCCCCCCACTCCCCCGCCTACCTCGCGGCGGCCAGCAGCGTAAGCGTGTCATCCAGCTCTTGCTCACTGGCTTCGTCTTCCGAAGAACGGCTGACACTCGCATCCTCACCCGGCCACGACTGGCCGCTCGATTCCCCGCGACCGCCAGCGTCCAGCACGGCCAGTTCGTCGGCGGCGTCGTACAGCGTTTCGGCTGGCGTCGCGTCGAGCTCTTCCACCGCGGCCTCGGCCGACTCGCCCTGCGGCGCGTACGCCCGGCCAATGCGT
>NZ_WIAD01000026.1 GCF_009618275.1 Roseimaritima sediminicola | reverse complement strand
AAGCCCTCGTGGCATAAGCGTCGGTGCCTGTGAAAACCAGTGGCATAGGCTTCCAGCCTGTGAAAACCAGCCCCCCATCAGCCGCATTCTCATCAGCCGCAGGGCGCTAGCCCACGGTTCCCCTGCACAACCTCCAGTGCGGAACCAGCGGCGTACCGAACCGGACGCTAGCGCGTTGCGGCTGATAGACGCATCAGCCGCATTCTCATCAGCCGCAGGGCGCTAGCCCACGGTTCCCCCGCACAACCTCCAGTACTGAACCAGCGGCGTACCGAACCGGGGGCTATCGCCCAAACGGCTCACCTATTGCCGGCGGCGAAAAAACCGCCGGCCGGGGACATTTTTCCATCTTTCCCCGCGGCCAACTTGTGCGGGGGCCTAGAATGAAAGAGACAGGGCCCGCAAAAAACCCTGCAAAAACGGTCTTACGGGCCTTTCCAGGCGGCCGGCGGCTTCGTGGCATAACGGTTGCTTAACCACGCTCTTGTCTGAAGTGGACCAACCTCTCGTTTACTCACAACTCGTCGGAGTCTCTCTTACATGCCCCTTCGATTCACGTTTTTGCTTCGTCCCCATCGCGCTGTCCCGCTGGCCGCCTTGGTGTTGGCCGCGGTCGTCGCCGCCCCCCAGCGAGCTGCAGCTCAACAAGCCAGCTCGGCTCAGCTCGATGCCACGGTCCTGCAGGGGATCGCCTACCTGGGCAACAAGGCTCAAGCCGATGACGGCTCGTTCAGTGGCCAAGCGGGCCCGGCCGTCACGGCGCTGTGCGTTTCGGCAATCCTGAAAAACCGTCCGCAAGCGATCTCCGATCCGGTGGTCCGCAAAGCGATGGACTACTTGGAAAAGCACCGTCATTCCGACGGCGGCATCTACGCTCCGGGTTCGAAGCACCGCAACTACGAGACCGCCGTGGCCGTAACCGCTTTCCGGCTGACCAACCAAGACGGCAAGTATGACGAGACGTTGGCCGGGGCCGACAGATTCCTGCGCGGCCTGCAGTGGGACGAGGGCGAAGGCATCGAGCCATCGGACACGGCCTACGGCGGAGCCGGTTACGGCAGCCACAACCGGCCCGACCTGTCCAATACGTCCTTTATGATCGAAGCTCTCCGCGAGCTGGGTGCCGACGAAGACGACCCAGCGATCCAGAAGGCGTTGATATTCGTCAGTCGCACGCAGAACCTGGAATCGCCGGCCAACGACACGCCCTTCGCCGCCCTGATCGACGACGGCGGATTTTATTACACGCCTGCCGCCGGCGGACAGAGCCAAGCCAACCAGACGGCCAACGGGGGCCTGCGCAGCTACGGCTCGATGACCTACGCCGGACTGAAGAGCTTGATCTATGCGGGCGTTGAAAAGGATGACCCGCGAGTGAAAGCGGCGATGGACTTTATCCGCGCCCATTACTCGCTGGAGTCCAACCCCGGCATGGGCGCCGCGGGGCTGTACTACTACTACCACACGTTCGCCAAAGCCCTGGACGTGGCCGAGGTCGAAACCCTGAAAGACGCCGAGGGCCAGGCCCACGACTGGAAACAGGAATTGACCGCGGTGCTGGCCGAAAAACAGCAGCCCGATGGTTCGTGGGTCAACGAAGAAAACAAGCGTTGGATGGAAGGCGACGCCAGCCTGGTCACCGCCTACGCCCTGCTGGCCCTGTCGTACTGCAAATAAGGGTGCCGGCCGGCGAAACCACGACGGATTTCGCCGGCTTGTCTTTTATCACCCCCCTGCAAAATCACTAACATCAACCTCGGAAATTGGCATCCGAGGCTCTCGACTGCCATCGCTTCGCGGTTCCGCGCAGCGAGTATCGGTACGATGATAGAGCGTCGCCTCCGCGCTGTTGTCGTCAAACCGCTCGGGCGTCTTTTCAACACCTCTATGTTTCGAATCTTTCCGGAGGCTCCTGTTGTCGAAGCGTCACGTTTCACGGCCTCGAAATCCGGCTCGCCGAAAGCCTCCTACGGATTCCCCATCGGCGACCGCAGAGGCGTCCTCTTCCGATCTGAAGCGAACGGACCGTCGCTCGGAATGGCTTCCCGTTTTGGCGTTTGCTGCTGTGATGGTGATCGTCGCCTGCCAGCCGGTCGGCGGTGATGGGCTGTGGTGGGAGATGAGCCGCGGGCGGGCGGTTTGGGAGGGTCACATCCGACCGAGTGCTTCGCTGTTATCGATGGAATCAGAGGCGGAGGCCGATTGGTTGGGCGGCCTGCCGCTGTATGTCGTTCACCAGAGCCTAGGCTTCAACGGAGGAATGCTGGTTCGGATGATGTTGCCGATCCTTGCGGCTGTTATCCTCTGGAAAACACGACGCTCGCGGCGGTGGTTGTTCGCACCTCACCTGGTTCTCTTCGGATTAACGGCCATCGCACTTTCGGCTGATCTGGGGCTGCAGCCGGTGTTCTACGATCTGGTAGGGATCGCGTTTCTACCTCCATGGCTTCACGATCGCTCTCGCCGTGTTATCGAGCCGGCATCGACGTCTGACACGGCGAGTCCTCTTTCGCGGCCGCAGACGCTTGCCGCCGTTTTGTTCGCCTTTGCGGTCTGGAGCAACCTTGCCGCCGGCTTCGTTCTGGGGGCACTTCTGTGTTTGGTGGCGCTGCTGGATCGATGGCGACGCAAGGCAATCACCCTGCCATGGTGCATGGCGGTGGTGACCGCGATCGCCATCGGTGGCAGCATGAATCCGCGTGGAGTTTTCGCCTGGAGCGATTCGCTGCAAACGCTTCTGCCGTTCCTAGGGAACCCGGGCTATATCCTTTCCGCCACGCCCTGGGGATCGATGCTGCAGAACACGTGGGGCTGGAATCAACTGTATTTTTTAGTCTTGACCGGAATCTGGATCGGTGAGCTCTTCATTCGCCCCAGAACACGTTGTCGGCACGTGAATCAATACGATCTGCTGGGGTTCGCGGTCGTCCAGTGGTTCGCTTGGGCTTCGCTGCAAAACGTCCCTCTAGCCATCCTCTGGCTAACAATAAATCTGGCCATCCGCTGGCGCGGTCCCACGGCGCCGATCGCGACAATGGACCCGCAGCCCGCGGTGCTCAAGCCAAACCGTTGGTCTGTTGCCGGGCAGTCGGCAATCTCGACCTTCGTGCTGCTGGTAGCAATCTGGAGCAGTGGGCTGCTATCGTCGTTCGGATGGGGGATCGACCGGCGTCAGGACTACCGTCTGCTACAAAACAGTTTGCAGCGAACCCGTCCGTATGGGACAGCCTTCGCGGATGACACGCGCAGTGCCGCGATGTTGGCTTGGATCCTGCCGGAACTTCCCTCGCCAGCGGCGGGTCAAACGAGGCTGCGAGTGCAAGACATTCCACTGCGAGCCGTCCGACAAGGACGTTTCGAAAAGCACCTTCAACTGCTGCGCGATCTGAGCCGCAATCGATTGATGCGTTATTGGCGAACGGACGGTTCGGCGGGAGGATATTGGTTGCCCTTTGCCGAACGAAACACCACGCTCATCTGTTTATCGAATACCAATACTGTCGGGATTCGAGGTTTGGAAGACACGCCCTGGCAACCCTTGTCTCTCGACTCGGTCGTGATTCCATTTGCCGTTGCCGGTGACGAAGCCTACGTCCAGCAGATGATCCAAATCCTTCGAAACCGCGAAACGATCGAATATCGGTATTGGCAGTACAGCCCGCCGCCGTCCAGTGGGTCTGCGTTCGATCGTGATCGATTCGGACAGGTCCCGGAGCCGATTTCCGCCGCGGCCGTTTGTGAGCAGACCGAGGTCTTTCGCGCGATGGATTTGCACTACGCGGCGCTTCGCGTCGTGACGGTTGGGCGGAGGCTCTTTCCGGACGATCCATGTTTGCAAGATGCATTCCTGCAGTGCCAACGAGAACTCGCAGATCAGGAACGCATCGATGCTGGGGCGGCCAGTTGGTTTCGGTCACTCGCCGCAACCCCCACGGTCCCCGCGTCACTTCCCGCGGACGATGCGTCCTACGACTTCCAGGCTTCCTTCGATCCTCCTCTCTCTGCGACCGGCGACTCCTCAGCCGCCGAAGCGCTGCGGAGTTTGGTCCCTATCTACCGCCGCGATGGTGCTTCCGAAATGCTCGCAGCGAGCTCCCGGATGGCCGCTGGCAATGCACCGCCACAGGTTCTATACGGATGCCTGTGCGCGGCGCTGGAAAGTGGAAATTATGACCGCGCCGATCAGTTGATCGCCCAACTCAAAAAGCGCGATCTGGCAAGCCCGCTGCGGGAACTTGTGCTGGCCCGAGAAGTCGAGTACCGACCCGAGCATTTCGACAGATCCCGCGGGGCGGGTAGCGTTCGTCACAAAGGAAACGAATAGCATGAGAAAGCCGCTCTTTGCCTGCCTCGCTTTACTACTGATCGCCGGCGTTCTCTACGCGTTCCACACGCGTCAACGACCTCCTCTAGCGGTCGTGACCGCCGGCACCCTGCGTGTCAAGGCGCGCAGCTGCAGCGAATGTCATCTGCAGATCGTCGAAAACTTTCAGTCCGCGCCGCATTCACGGACGCTCCACCGGGGAACCGCCCCCATTGTCAAGTCTCGGTTTCTGAACAAAGAGGCGACGATCGACGGCAGGACATTCCGTTTCTTTGAACAGGAAAACGAACTGTGGTTTCGTGCGGACGACCTGGATTATGCTCGCCGCGTCGACTGGGTGTTCGGCTCCGGAGAGCATGCCATGACGCCGGTGTCGATCGATAAAGATCCTGACGGCCTGGACCGCCTGACCCAGTTGCAGCTTTCCTGGTATGCCGACGATCAACTTCACCCAACGCCCGGCACTGCCCGAACCGCAACCGTTCCTCCGCGACTTGGCAGAACGGCCAACGCCGACGAAACCGAACGCTGCTTCGGCTGCCACGTCAGTTGGCTGCCTCGCAAACGAAAGGTCGATCCGGCGGGCGCGGCGGCGGCGGGAATCGATCTCAAGAACCTAGTCCCCAACCTCGATTGCTCACGCTGCCACAGCGGAGCGGCAGCTCACGCGGCCTCCGACGGTTCAGAACCATTGGATTTTTCCTGGTCTCATCTGACCGCCATCGAATCGATCAACCGTTGTGGAGAATGCCATCGTCGAGCAGATGAAATGACCCCCGAGGAATTAACTCCCGAACATTCTCACCTGGTTCGCTTTGCGCCGGTAGGAATAGCCCTGAGTCCTTGTTTCCAAGAAGCGAATTCGGAAGCAGGACAGAAACACTATCCGCGATTTGACTGCATGTCGTGTCACGATCCTCATCTTCCAACCCGCTCGGATCCCGAGTTTTTCAACGCGACATGTCGGGAATGCCACACGACTCAAGCACGGCAATCCGAAAGTCGAACGCCGCATATCTCCTGCTCCGAGCAACCGTTGACGGCTTCCTGTATCGAATGCCACATGCCCAAGAAAGCCGCCGGTGAAGGACTCGAATTTACCGATCATTGGATCCGCCGAACGCACGACAAACGGGATCCGTAGGCCGGACGGCAACTGCCGACGATGCCTTCAACGACGAACGACGCATGCGGTGGATCGGTTGCTCCAGGCTGCGGCAAAATCTATCGGAAGTCGACGAAACCGAAATTCATGTGAACGGCCGTTTAATTCACCTGAAGGGATGAAACAACCCAGTTAACGGCCTGTGTCGTGCCCCGCCGCCAGCGCGCGCCCCCTCTGCAGAACAGCCTGAAGACAACTTCTTGCTTGACTCAAGGGGGGCATACCCTATCATCGAAACCGCTTAAGGACTGACTAAAGCACCTTAAAATCTTCAATGTGCTGCGGATCGGTCGTTTTGTTGACCGTTGGCGGGCAGACGACTGCCCTGCCTCCAAGGCACGTGCCGAGGCACGTGAGACGTTTACGATCTTTTCTTTTGTCGGAGACTTTTCATGAGAACGGTGAGACGAAACCCCAGAGGTTTCACCCTAGTCGAATTATTAGTCGTTATTGCCATTATTGGAGTT
Source organism: Roseimaritima sediminicola (assembly GCF_009618275.1). Classification (GTDB taxonomy): domain Bacteria; phylum Planctomycetota; class Planctomycetia; order Pirellulales; family Pirellulaceae; genus Roseimaritima; species Roseimaritima sediminicola. The sequence continues at coordinate 78,593 of NZ_WIAD01000026.1, read as the reverse complement.
TTGGTCGGACTTTTACTACCAGCTGTTCAGTCCGCTCGCGAAGCCGCCCGCCGGATGCAGTGCAGCAACAATCTCAAGCAGCTCGGGCTTGCGATTCAAAACTATCACGACACGATGAACGCGATCGCCCCGCTGCGAGACCGGAACGACGTGATCTACGGCTCGGATTGGAACACCCAAATCATCAGTTGGCGTGCTCGAATCCTGCCCTACATGGAACAGCAACCCCTTTATGATCGGGTGGACTTCACCATTCCGCATTGGTGGTCGGGCAACCAAAGGCCCAACACAAACTGGACCATCGCTCCGACGGTGGTGGCCAGTTTTCGCTGTCCCAGTGACGGCGGAAACGGCAATGTGAATTGGATCGATCCGGCGGGAAACAAGCAAACCGGGCATCCGTCGAACAGCAATTACGGAGCGACGAATTACTTTGCCTGCACCGGTCCCGACGCCCAGCTTCGTTGGAATGGCAAAAGCCTAGGCTTCTTTGATGGCATCCGTTATCAGGGCCCGACACGCAGGGGTAGCACCCGTGATTTCGGGTCGATCACCGACGGCCTCTCCAATACGATCGCCTTCTCGGAAGGGATCATTGGGCATCCTCGTATCAACGAGAACCCGTCGGCAAACGCGTCCGGCACCTACGCAGCCCAAGCGGCAACCTACACACAAACGGACAATCTGTGTGCGGGTAACCCTAGCACCAGTTCAACAAACGCCCGCGGCAATAGTTGGTTGCGTGGATACAGCGCCAATGACCTCTCCTTTAGCACGCTGATGTCGCCCAACAGCGATCTGTGGGATTGCCATAAAAACAGTAACTGGGCAATGTACGCTGCGCGTTCGCAGCACCCGGGCGGGGTGCTGGTTGGTGTCGGCGATGGCAGTGTTCAGTTCATGGCAGAAACTGTCGATTACGCGACCTACCGGGCGCTGGGCGGTAGCTTCGACGGTGAGACCGCTCAATTTGATTGATCGGACCTAGCGAGATCCCCGCCCCCGTCCTCGCTGGTTCGCCCCGGTGTGGACAGGGGCGTTTTGTTGAGTCGTAATCACAACGCTCCTTCCTTTGTTTTGAGATCCCTAATCGATGAAGCTTACGAATCTTTCCAAAGCCCTCTCGCTCGCACTTCTGACTGGGTTGCTGACCCTGCCTCTGGTTGGCTGCGGAGTCGAATCGGAACCACTCGGCGTGGATGAAGATGACACCGCGATAACCGAAGATCCCGAATACATCGAAGGCGAAGAGGGAACCTAAGGCGAACGACCGGCAACATCGAAAGAATCGGTTCGTCTGCTAAGCACGTCGGCATGAATCTTTCGGTGAAACCCCGCGACAACACCCTCCCGCGCAGCGGGAGGGTCGGGCTCTTAGGCCCGGGGAGGGCCCTGCGAAAACCCTCTCCGGGCCTAAGAGCCCGACTCTCCCAAAGGGAGAGTGATGCCGAATTAAAGGTTGCGACGTGCTTAGTGAATCGGCCGACAACGTGCTTTGCCGCCTTGCCTTTTGCATTTCCGTGCTCCGCTGACGATAATGAACGGTCAGCCCTTCGCGACGCTGCCCCCCTATCCTGGCGGGTGCCTTTTTTAAGTTCCGCCGCCGGTCGCAAAGAATTCGTATTGATTCGAACGGCGGGTTGCACGATAAAAAAGACATACCAGGTTAGGGTATATTCCTTTGTCCTTTGGAACCGATCACTTTGTTTCTTTCGCCTGTCCTCCACCGAACCACCCAGCTTTGCCTGCTCGCGGCCATCGTGATGCAGCCGCTGGCGGTCCGCGCGGCTCAGGTCAGCTGCCAGGACGGACAAAACTCCGTCGCGGCATTATCGAGCGAAGGATGCCAGTGCTGCCAAGCGGCTCAGACCTCAACGTCCTGCGGATGCTGTCGCCAAGTGTCCACCAGGAGTTGCTGTGACCGCAGCGGCTCCGGCGACCATCAACAGGCCGGCGATCAAGCCGCCCACGAGGAATCCACCGTCGGCGGCCACGCTGCTGTGGCCGCTTCCGAATCGGTGCCGGGCGTGCAAGCGAATTGCCTGTGCGGTGTGGATGGCGAACCTGCGGTACCGCCCAGCCCTCGGGCGCCCAGCAGCGAGCAGCGTGATCTTCCTCTGGTGGCGATGCTCGACGCCAGCGATCTGGCTGGCGCGATCCTGGTGCCGCGTCCGCGTCCTGATCTCTGCGCCGGTATCGGATCCTCGTACGACCATTTTGGACAACGTCTGCTGTGTAGCTGGCGGCTGTAAGCCCGCCGGCCTCTGGGACGTGCTGCGCATGCGGTGCGTCACCATCTGTTTCGAGCGTGATGCGTTTGCCTCGTGCGATCGACCTCGTGGTCCACTCAGGCCCCACAGATTCAATCGCCCGGGCCCTGATTCGCGGCTCGCTCGTCTGAACGTCACCTTTTTCAACTGATTCAGCCATCAGCCGGACCGGCGGAATCGCGGGATGAACTATCCCGCGTCCTCTCGCAACGGCTCACTCTGCACGACCGAACCGCAATGGACGCGGGGCAGGGCAGTGCAGACGGCTAAAGGACGATGCACTATGCAGGACGAACATTCCAAACACCCCGGCGACGCCGCCGATGCGGCAAAGCCCAGCGGCGACCCAACCAGCGACGCGCGTTCCAACGCCGACGGTACTGTTGTGCCTGCGTCGCCGGGCGCCACAGCCGATCCGTACGCCTCGCCCGAGAATCCGTACGCCGCGTCTGAGAACGCGGCGCCTGCTGCACAGCCTGCTCCGGCCTCTCCTGGGACCGAAGAGCCGGTAGCGGCAAACCCCACAGCCACCGAACAGACCACAGCACCGGCGCGCGGTGACTCGGCGGGTGAATCCTTCGCGCGGCTTCTGGTCCGCGTCGGCATCCAGTCGGCGGCGGTGTTGACGGTGATCGCACTGGGGCTGTTCGTGCTGGGCTGGGTGCAACGCTCTGGCTGGGTAACCCGCGATGGCTTCGGCGGCGACGAGGACGCATCGGCCGCAGTAGCCACGGGCGATGCGAACACCCGTTACATCTGTCCGATGCTGTGCACGCCTCCATCGAGCGAACCGGGACGCTGCCCGGTGTGCGAAATGGAACTGGTGCCGGCAACCGGCGGTGGCGGCGGCGACGGCATCTCGGTGTCGATCGAACCGGCGGCCCGCCGCTTGGTCGGTATCCAAACGGCCGTCAGCACCAGCGGTGAGGTCCATCGCACGATTCGCACCATCGGATCGATCGATTACGACGAGAGTCGCCAGAGCACGATCTCCGCGTATATCGATGGCCGGCTGGAAAAGCTGTACGCCAACTACGCGGGCGTGAAAGTCAATCAAGGCGACGACCTGGCGTTGATCTACAGCCCCGAGCTGTACTCCGCCCAGACCGAGTACGTGACCAGTCTGGAAACCGGCTCGATCGGTCGCTTTGAAATCAACCGCGCCGACCTTCAGGAGATGGCCAAGGAGAAACTGATCGAACTGGGCATGACCGAAGACCAGATCGCGGAGCTGCGCCGCTCGCGCAAAGCCTCCTCGCGGATTCGCATTAAATCGCCGCAGAGTGGAACCGTGATCGAGAAGGCGGCCGTCGAAGGCGACTACGTCAAAACGGGACAGAAGATCTACCGTGTCGCTGATCTGAGCACCGTGTGGTTGATGCTGGACCTGTTTCCCGACGACGCCGCTCTGGTGCGTTTCGGCCAACAGGTCGAAGCCGAAGTTCGCTCGTTGCCCGGCGAAGTCTTCACCGGCCGCGTGGCTTTTATCGATCCGGTGGTAAACCCGCAAACCCGCTCGGTGCGAGTGCGGGTCGAGATCATGAACTTCGACGGCAAACTGCGGCCGGGCGATTACGCCACGGCTCGAATCAGCGTGCCGACGGTGCCGCGCGACCTGGTTTACGATCCGGCCCTGGCGGGCAAGTACATCAGTCCCATGCACCCGCAGGTGATTCGCGATGATCCCGGCGATTGTCCTCTGTGCGGAATGGACCTGGTGCCCACGTCGACGCTGGGTTTCGCCAGCGAACCGATCCCTCAACGCGATGTCGTCAAGGTGCCGCGAGATGCGGTGCTGTTGGCCGGCGACACCAGCGTTCTGTACGTGGAAACCGACCCCGGACGATTCGAAATCCGCCGTGTGACGGTGGGCGCGATGAGCGACACCGAAGCGGTGATCGTGGAGGGTCTGGCGGTGGGCGAACGGGTCGCCACCAGCGGCAACTTCCTGATCGATTCGCAGATGCAACTGGCGGGCAATCCGTCGCTGCTGGACCCCAGCAAGGCGGTCACCCACGCCCCGGGGCCGCTGCCGCTGCCGCCCTCCGAACCGGCACTGTTGGCCGGGGAATCGGGTCAGCAGTTCGACCGAGCGTACGCGGCGTACTTTGAACTGCAATCCGCGATGGCGGCCGATACGGCTCCGCCGCCGGTGGCTTTGAACACAATGATCGACGCGCTCTCGCGGCTGGAGTCGTTGGCCGACGTACCGGATGAAGCCCAGCGTCGTTTCGCGCGAGCTCGCCGAGCCGCCGGGCGGATGGACGGTTCTCTGGAAACCGCTCGAGACGCCTTCCGCACCGTCAGCCACTCGCTGCTGCGAGCGGCCACCGAAGCACGAGGACCACAGACGGCCTCTGGCCTCTCGCATTATTACTGCCCGATGGTCCCCGGCGGCGGCGGCGACTGGATGCAGCCCGGTGGCCAACTGGCCAACCCGTACTGGGGCGAGGAAATGCTTCGCTGTGGCGAAACCGTTTCGGACCTTGCCATGGAATCGGTACCCGCAATCGCTTCGGCGCCCGAGTAGGAGACAAGGCCCCATGTTACGAGCCATCATCCATTTCTGCGTTCGCGAACCGTGGCTGGTCTTGCTGCTGGCCATCGGCGTGAGCATCGCCGGCTGGTTCAGTTATCGCGCGGTCCCCATCGATGCGATTCCGAACGTCGGTGAGAACCAGGTGATCGTCCTGACCTCCTGGCCGGGACGTTCGCCCAAGGACATCGAGGACCAGGTCACGTATCCGCTCAGTGTGTCGCTGTTGGCTGTGCCGGGCGCGGAATCGGTCCGCGGCAAAAGCATGTTCGGCAACAGCTTTGTCCAGGTCACCTTCAAGGACTCGATCGATTTCTACTGGGCCCGCAGCCGCGTCTCGGAACAACTGGGCACGGCGGCCAGTAAATTGCCCGAGGGCGTGGTGCCGCAGCTGGGGCCCGACGCCACGGGGCTTGGCCAGGTGTACTACTACGTGCTCCGCCCTCCGGCCGAAGGCATGTCGCTGGCGGACCTGAGAAGCCTGCAAGACTTCGTCGTCCGCTACGAACTGCAGGCCGTGGAAGGGGTCAGCGAAGTGGCCTCGATCGGCGGCTATGTCCGTCAGTACCAGATCGAAGTCGACCCGGACAAACTGCGTTTCCACAACGTCTCGCTGGACAAACTGGCCGCCGCCATCCAGTCCTCGAACCTGGACGTGGGCGCCAAGACGGTGGAAACCACCGGCATGGAATTCATCGTTCGCGGCAAAGGGTTCCTCGGAACCGGCGGCGACACGGCCCAGACCATCGCCGACATCGAGGACACGGTCGTGCTGCAGCGCGAAGGCGTACCGGTACGCGTGGCCGATGTGGCCCGCGTGCAACTGGGGCCGGACTTTCGCCGCGGTGCGTTGGACTACAACGGCAGCGAAGCGGTGGGCGGCGTGGTCGTGATGCGGTACGGCGAAAACCCGCGCACGGTGATCGAACGCGTCAAAGAAACGATCCGCGATATCGAACCGGCCCTCGGCGGGGTGACCATCCACGGCGTGTACGACCGCACGGGCTTGATCGACGAGACCATGGGCACGCTGACCGGTGCGCTGCGTGATGAGATCCTGATCACCGCGGTGATCATCCTGCTGTTCCTGATGCATATCCGCACCAGCTTTGCGGTGGCGATCTGTTTGCCGGTGGCCGTGCTGATGTCCTTTATCGCCATGCAGGCCTGGGGCGTGGGCGCGAACATCATGTCGCTGGCGGGAATCGCGATCGCAATCGGCACGATGGTCGACATGGCGATCATCGTCAGCGAGAACATTTACCAGCATCTGGCCGACTGGGAACGCCAGGCGGGAGACACGCCGCAACAGCGCGGCGGCCGACCGCTGAAGAACCGCGCCGACGTCGTCTACGAAGCGGCCGTGGAAGTCGCCCCGGCGGTGGTCACGGCCGTGGCCACGACGATCGTCAGTTTCCTGCCGGTGTTCTTCCTGACCGGGCGCGACTACCGCTTGTTCTCGCCCCTGGCTTATACCAAGACCTTTGCCATCGCCGCGGCGATGATCACCGCCGTCACGATCGTGCCCGCCCTGTGCCGGCTGCTGCTCCGCAGTTCCCGGCAAAACCGCGTGACCGCCGCGGCCGTGGGAGCGATCGCGGCCGGCCTGTTCGGCGCGGCCGGAATGTTGGTGATCAGCCAGTCGTCGGCGGTGCGGATCGCCGGCTGGGTCGGCGTCGGCGAGCAGGCGGTTGCGGGCTGGGTCCTGCACGCGACGCTGGCGGCGATGTTGTCGGCGATCGGTTTTGTGTTCGGTTGGGTGTTGATGCGCGAGCGGATCCGTCCGATCGAAGCGATTCCCTCCAGTCGCTTTGTGCGCTGGATCTACGCCGCCCGCCTGCGTTACGCGCTGAATCATAAACTCATCGCGTTGTCGTTCCCCGCGATGCTGTTGGTGCTGGGCCTGGGCGCCTACCTGGGGTTACCGAAAGTCCTCCAGCCGGTCGAACGCGTGGCGGGCGTGTTCGGTGCGGACCTGAACGAAGTTCCCGGATACGTGGACGCCAAACACCTGTTCACGGGCCTGCAAAGCGACGACTGGATCGCCCTGGATGAGGGCAGCTGGTTCTACATGCCCACGCTGTATCCGGCCGCCAGTTTTTCTCAGGCGATGCAGATCCTGCAGACCCAGGATGTGTTGATCGGCGAGATCCCCGAAGTGGCCGACGTGCTGGGGAAAATCGGCCGCGTCGAATCGGCCCTGGATCCGGCTCCGGGGGGCATGGTCGAAACCTACGTGATGCTGAAGCCGCAAAGCGAGTGGCGTGAGGGCGTCACCGCCCGGGACATCTGGGACGAGATCAACCGGGTGGCAACGCTGCCCGGCGTGACGCCCGCTTCGGCGCTGCAGCCGATCGAGGGCCGCGTGGTGATGTTGCAGTCGGGCATCAAGGCGCCGATGGCGATTCGTATCTACGGCGATCAACTGGATGCGTTGGCCGAGGCGGCGATGGACGTCGCCGCCGAACTGAAGAAATCGCCGCTGGTCAACGCCGGCACGGTCAATCCGGACATCGTGCTGGGCAAACCCTACGTGGAATTTACCGTCGACCGCGACGCCGCCTCACGCTATGGGATGAGCTCGGCGATGGTCAACCAAGTGATCGAAACCGCCCTCGGCGGGATGAACCTGATCAACACGGTCGAGGGCCGCGAACGGTATCCGGTGCGGCTGCGGTACAACCGCAACCTCCGCGAAAACATCGACGGGCTGGCTCGTTTGCCGGTGGTCACCGGTAGCGGTGCGGTGGTTCCGCTGGAAGAACTGGCCACCCTGGAAACGTCCTGGGGTCCGGGTGCGATCAACAGCGAGAACGGACGCCTGGTGGCGCACGTGTCGTTCATGACCAGCGGCGTTCGAGGCGACCTGGAATCGATTTCCGCGATCGAGGAACAACTTCGCGCCGCCCAGATGCTGCCGATCTCCAACCCCCAGCGTTTGGATCTACCGGCCGGTTACTCCCTGGAAGCGGTCGGCAGTTTCCGGAATCAGATCGAAGCGAACCGCCGGCTGATGTGGATCATTCCGTTGGTCCTGGGCATCAACCTGCTGTTGATCTACTTCGAATTTCGCAGCCTGCCGATCTCGTTTGCCGTCTTTACCGGGATCCCGGTCGCCTTTGCCGGCGGGATGGTGTTGGTGGCCTGGATGGAGGTCGAACTGAATACGGCCGTCTGGGTCGGATTCATCGCATTGTTCGGTTTGGCGGTCGACGATGGTGTCGTGATGGCAACCTACATTCGGCAATTGCTGAAGCGACGCCGCGTCCGATCGGTCCAAGACATTCGCGACACGGTCTACGAAGCCGGTCTGAAACGGATCCGTCCCTGCATGATGACGACGGTCACCACGTTGGCAGCCTTGTTGCCGGTGTTGTTGGCCACCGGCCGCGGCGCGGACGTGGCCGCGGCGATGGCGATCCCGGTGTTTGGCGGCATGTTGGCCGAACCCTTCACATCCTTCATCGTGCCCACGCTGTACAGCGCCTACCTGGAAACCAAGATGCGACTCGGACTGTCCGACGAACTTTGGAACCCGTCCGAAGCCGACCTTCTGACCTCTACCACGAACCCCGAGGAAACCATGGCAGCCTAAATCGTTCCTACGTTCTTTTGCTCGAAGCCCCCGCGAGTCGGAGACTCGCAACACTACCCCAACGGAGTTCCCCCTGATGAAGATGATGCTTTCTACCGCCGCGATCCTGTTAGCACTGGGTGCCAACGGTGCGGTTGCCCAACGGCCCACCAGCGATGCACACGCTGGCCACAATCACCGCGTCGACAACGCCGTCACACATCCCGCCTCGACACGCACAGCCCAAGGGCCCCGCGGCGGAACGTTGCGGCAAGCCGGTCCGTGGCAACTGGAAACCGTGGTCACCCAGGCCGGCATCCAAATGCACGTGTACGATGCCTCGGGCACGGCCGTGCGGGTTGACAGCGCGCGCGGTGCGGCGAGGTTGCGAATCGAAGGCAACGCCAAACGATACCGTTACGACCTGCTGCCCGACGGCCGCGGTAGCCTGACCGCGCCGGTGAACCTGTCCAAAATTGCCGGTCGACAGATCGAAGTCGAAGTGACGTTGCTGGGACTGGGGCAGGGCCCGGTGTCGTTGACCGAAGTGGCGACGGTTCCGGCCAGCGAAGCTCAGTTGGCAGCCGCCGCGATCGCTCGCCAGAAGATCTGTCCGGTCAGCAGCAAACCGCTGGGCAGTATGGGCGACCCGGTCGCCGTCGCACTCGGCGGCGACCGTGTTTTCGTCTGCTGTGCAAGCTGCGTTGGTGCCGTCGAAAGCAACCCCGCCAAGTACGTCAGCGGTCGCCCCGAGGTCACCGTGGCTTCGGCGACCAAGGCCGACGCCGACACGATCGCTCGGCAGAAAGTCTGCCCGGTGATGGATGAACCGCTGGGCAGCATGGGCACCCCGGTCAAGGTTTCGGTCGGCGACAAGCCGATCTTCCTGTGCTGCAAAGGGTGCGTGAAGAAGATCCAAGCCGAACCGGCCAAGTACCTGGCGAGGGTGTATGGCAATCCGGCGGGCGGATCGCCGAACGCCACGGCGACTCCCGCCGCCGCGGTCAAGGCGGACGCAGCGAGTCAGTCCGCGGTCGTCCCTGCCGGCACCGAAGCGGTGCGGGCGGGTGTCTTTAAAGTGAGCGGTGCGGACAAGCCCTTCATCGCCGCGCAGAAAAAGTGCCCGGTCATGGACGAGCCACTCGACGCGATGGGCGGTCCGTACAAAGTCCATGCGGCCGGTCGGGCGATCTACATCTGCTGTCCCGGATGTGCCAAACGGATCGCGGCGGACCCGCAGAAGTACCTGAAGGCTCTCGAAGCACAGGGCGTCCAAGCTCCGAAGCTTCGTTGACCTCTTTCGCATCCGCGGGGGTGGTGTCACGGAAGCCGGCTCGAGTGGCCAGCCGAAGTCACGCTGCCCCCGCCGTTTTTTTTTGCTCGCTGCCAGCCACTGGCCGATGGTCCGAGATCAACCAGGAAGTGAGCCGCACGGCCTTTTCAGCGTTCGGCGTAACGAGAAATACGACGCGAGACCGCAGGGTTTCCGGCGTCTGCGGACACCATACCCTAGTCCGGTATGTGATTTGCGTTTGCATTTTTGCGGTGCGATAAGCAGGCAGGAACATTCGACGTTTCGTGTCGCTCTTGCCCTTCCGACCTTACCCAACTGTTTTAGCAATTCAGGAGAGCAACGTATGGCTACCGCAACCGCATCGAAACAGGACTGTATCCGCAACTGCCAGGAATGTCAGACGACGCTAGCAGACATGTTGACCGACACGTGTTTGAAAGAGGGCGGCGATCACGTTGCCCAGCAGCACGTCAAGGTGATGCTCGACTGCATGGCTTCGTGCAGCGCGTGCATCGATTTCATGAGCCGCAACAGCGACTTCCACAAACATTATTGCCGCGCCTGTGCCGAGATTTGCAAGGCGTGTGCGGAGAGCTGTGAAAAGGTGGGTGGCATGGACAAGTGCGTCGAGTGCTGCCGCAAGTGCGAGCAGAGCTGCACCGCCATGGCTGCCTAAGATGTGGCACAGGCTTCCTGGCTGAGGTTCGCGCCGGCGCGAGCCGTTTCTCGCCAACTGAACATCAAATCACCGCCGCGACATTCCCCGCATCTTTGTCTATTTTCTTCCCTGCATCCTCGGCTCCGATTCGTTAGGATGATTCTCAGACTCGTCGTTGACGAAGTTTCTTCCTTCAATTTTGGAATGGGGCAATGGACGAAAGAAAAGGACGGGAAGGGGTCGCGGCCGGTGCGCAGGACGAATCCGATCCGGTGCTGGTCGTGGTTCGCGATTCCTCGGGGTGGCTGCTGGGCGACGCGGTCCAATACGACGCCGCTTTGACGCTGTGGGCGTCGCTGTCGGAGGACCCACACGACTGGCAGGAAGTGGCCGCGTACTGGCCGCGATACCGGACGCCGGTCGTCGCGGGTGAAGTCACCGACTTGGCACTGCACGCCTCGGACCGCGAAACGGCTTTTCGTCGGCTGGGATCCACCGCAGACTGGCTGTTGTTCGACCTGGTGGACAAGCGGATTTTTACGGGGCGCGAAATCCAATTGCTGACGCCCCACGCGACGCTGGAGTTGGCTCCGAAGGAAGCTTCGCAGAGTTACCCGTTGCCGTTTCACCTGCCGCCCTGGTGGGAGCTGCACGAACACGTCGAGGCGGAGGCGGCCAAATCGCCGCGGGAGAACGAACCCCGAATTCCTCACGCCGATCGGGACCTGCTGTACGGCGACGTCATGCTGAAGGACCTTGCCGGGCGCGTCGCCTCCGTGTTCCTCGAAGACGGCATTCCCGAAGGCTCGCCCGAGCAGCGTGAGGTGTACCGGGCGCTGTATCAGAAAACCGTGGAAGTGCACCGAGACTGGTTGATGACACCGCGCGAAGAACTGGCCGGGGGCAAGCCTCGCGACCTCCTGCACGGAGCACACGACTGGTGCGAGAGCGTGATCGAAGGCCAACGGCGACGGTTATCCGCCGGAGGCACCGTCGTGGCCGCCCCGAAGGACACGTACGGCTTTTCCCAGGCTCCGATGGGACGCGAAGAATTGTTGATGTACTTCCACCTCTGTCGCGATGTGATCGAGGCGGGATGGCTGTGGTGCCTGAAGCAACAGCAGGCGCACCGCCCCAACAACGCTGGCGATCGCGACGCGATCGTGCGGCAGTTGATCGCCGTCATGTCGTCGGCCAAAACCAGTTGGCTGAAGGAACCGTTCGAAGGCGGTTCCCCACCGCAGTTCGTGATCGAGTGCAGTCGCAGGCGAGTCCCCTGTGGCGACAACCTGCCCATCGTCGGGATGGAAACCTGGGAAGGCGAATCCCACACGTTGGATTGCAACTGCCCGATCTGCGACCTGCTGCACTCGGGCGTCTTCGGCCCGAGCTTTTCGATGTTCACCGGCGAGAGCCTGGAGATGGACGGCGAGTTCGCCTTCTCACAGCACGAGACTCTCGAAGCGTTCCGGGAAGAACAGCTGCTGTTTGGCGACTGGGACGAGCCCGACGATGATGACCTGGCCGGCATCGCGTCAGCCGCCGGCGATGAAGCGGGCGCCGGCGATGAAGCGGCCGACGAGTTTCGCTCGGCCTGGAGCAGTCCGATGACCGAGGGGCCGCTGCCGGGAGATCCCCACGGGCATATGAAGCTGGCGTTTCGGTTGGCGGAAATCATCAGCGACCTGGAGTTCGCTGGCGCTAGCCAGCAGACGATCACCAGCGTGAACAACGCCTTCGCCTGCTATGTCCAGCAGGAAGGCGGCGATCAAAGGGCCGCGGCCGGGTCGCTGCAGCAACAACTCGAACTGACCGCCGGCCAGCACCCCGAGCTGCGTTCGAAGATCTCCGACTTTCAGTCCCTGATCGACGAGCGCCAGCGCGTCATACCCTAACGTCGCGGCAGCCATTACCGCTTGCTACCCGTGAGCCGTTTGGACTCAGGCGTTCAGCGGTACGTCCGGAGAATCGGCCAGGTTAACCCAGACGTGCACGTGGGGCGAACCGCGGAAGTGCCAAACGAACGAGGGGCCTTCCAGACGCCAGTTGTCCCAGACCTCGTCACCGCCGATGTCGTGGTCGCTGTAGAAGGCCAGGTGGCAGGCATCCAGTCCGCCCTGAGCCTTGATGCAGGAGAGCGCTTCGCTGCGATCGCTGTCGCGATACATTTCCAGCATCATTTGCAGCACGCGCTGCAGGTGTTCCTTCTGGTCGGCCGACATCTCGCTGCCGGGCAACCCCGGCAGGTCGGCCTCGGGACCACGAAAGGCCACGCTCTGCTCGCGCGGCGTCTTGGGCCGCAGGGCCAGTTTGCGCTGTTTGCCGTCGAGCATCTTATACAGGCCGTTGGCCGCGACCGCCTGAGGCCAGAACACGTTGTCGATGTGATCCTTGCCCTCATTAAAACCATCGGCCGCGTGCCCGTAGAAAATCGGTCCGCCAAAGGCCACATGGTCGGCCGAGTTGCCGTCGCAGCGAAGCGTCATGTGGCGGCCGGTCAGCACGAGTTCAAATTTATCTTCGTGGGGATTACCGAAAATCGCCAAGCTCTGATCGTTGCCGAACCCGCCGGCGTCGTCTTCGAGTTGTTGATCGTAGCGATCGTGCCACTCGGGGGCGATGATCGATTCAAAGATGTCGCGGACCAATTGCTGTTGGTCATCGGTATAAAAATCGCTGACCAATTCGTGCTTGGTCACGTTCCAGTTATTCGCCACGAAGGAGCGCAGCAAGCCGCGCCGCGGGTCTTGGTGATCCCAGGCAAAGCAGACTTCTTCGCGTTGCTTGGGGCTGAGCGAATCGTACAGGACGCGCGTCAACGATTCGGAAGTCGGGTTGGCCTCTGCCGCTCGGGATCGGGCGGGAGCGGCAGCCGCAGCGGTCAAAGCGGCGGAAGAACCAAGAAACTCGCGACGCGTGGGACGAATCGTCATTGCGAAACCTCAGCGATAGGACGGAGGGATTCAGAAGGTGAGAACCTGCAATGTAAGGCACTCGCGCCGCAACGTCCACAAAATCCGCCTCGCCCCCGTCTCCAAAAGACTCTTCAAAACTTAATGCCTCAGCACTCTCCGCAGAGTCTGTCTAGTATGTCCCGACGCGAGCGAAATCTATTCCAACCAACGTTTACCACTCCGCTCGCCTCAGAGGCTGACCGTGGGCTGGGCCGGTTCGGCGGAGCCGCTGCGCTCGGGGTTCTCGCCCGCGTCGGCATCACGCTCGGCGGCCTGCTCGCGGAGCTCCAGCAGTTCGGCTCGCAGTTGGTTGTACAGCGGCGCCAATTCCATCCACTGGTCTTCGTCGCGAAACTTGATGGGGCGGCCTTCTTCGCCGGCGACCAAGCGGGTCATCTCGGTGCGGAGCCGGTACACGGGTCCGGCGAAACGGTTGGTCATCCGCAGCACGTCATGGGCCACGATCGGCAGCAGCACCAACACGCCGGGAGTCCAAAAGAGCGCATCCCAAGCGAAAGTGCTCAGGTGCTGCGACCAGGAGAGGGTCGGATCGGAGAGCGCCTGGGAGAAGAACAGGACGCAGCACATGTACAGCAGCCCCGCACCGGCATATATCCCGGCCCGACACAGTAAGGTGCCTTGAACGGGTCGGTCGATCATCAATTGGACGCGCAGCGGCGTCGTGGATTGCTTGGCCATGGCTAGGGATTGAACGCGCCGTCGATGGCGTCTCCCGAAGTTTTAAAACTTTCGTTGGTTCTGTCTGCCAACAACATGACCGAGCCCACACAGGCGACAACGATCAGAGCCAGCATCACGGCGTACTCCACAGCGGTGGGTCCGTCTTCCTCGAGCAGGAACCGACCGACGGCGGAAAGGGCGTTTGGGAGTTTCATCGAACGAAAGTCTCGTAGAAGTCAAAGCGGTGCAAGTCGTGGCTACTAAACTCTATGTCACCCTGCTTCGGGGCCGCCCCCAGAACGGGTTTTCTAAACGGTCCTCGTGTTCACCGGTTCGGATTGTCACAGCTGGGCGGGTTCTGACGCTGCGCTGTCTGGGAGGTTAGAATACCGCTACAAACTCGTTCTTTTCTCCTACGAATGCTTCATGCTCGGACCGGTTTTTAATCGCGAAGCGGTTGTGGCCCCCAAGCGGCCGCGGTTGTTTCTGTCGCGATCGCTGTATCTGCTGACGCTGTTTCTCCTGCTGTGTACCGGCTATCTGGTGCTCTCGGGCATGCGACCGCTGCGGATGGTCGGCGACCTATCTCGCTTTGGTGGGTCGATGTTCCTGTTATTGGCCCCGCTGCAGTTGCTGGTGCTGACGTTTCAGGCGGCCGTCGGTGCAACGAGCAGCGTGGCGCAGGAGAAGGACCGGCGAACGCTGATCCTGATGCTGCTGACCCGGTTGTCGGGTTTTGAGGTCGTCGTGGGCAAGCTGGCCTCGAGCTTGATCGTGGTGTTTTCCATGCTGGCGGCCGCCTTGCCTTTGTTTCTGGTGTTGCCCCTGTTCGGCGGCGTGTCGGCTCGCCAGGTGCTCGACGTCTACGCCGTGACATTGGCGACCGTGGTGTTTGCCACGGCCGTGGGTACGGTGGTGGGCCTGTGGCGAGAAAAAACGTTTCAATCGATCGCCTTTACCGTGCTGGCGATCGTGTTGTGGATTGCTTTTTGGGAGATTTTGGCCAGCGACGTCGTCCCGGCCGTCTCGGCCTCGTGGGCCGTACTGGGCAGCCCGATCCGGGCGTTGCTCGCGGCGATGTCGCCGCTGCCGTCGATCGAGGGTATCGGGGTCTCGCCGGCGGTTGGTTACTCGATCTTTACGCTCTTGGTCGCCGCGGCGGTCACAGGCGTCGGCGTGGCCAGGGTGCGGGTCTGGAATCCGTCGCGTGAAGTCCGTCTGAAGCCCAGCCAAGCCGAACACAGCGACGAGGCCAGCGATCAACACGCCTCGACCACGTGGCGCGCTCGCGCGGCCCGTCCGGTCTGGACCAACCCGATCCTGTGGCGCGAGATCCGTACCTGGGCTTATGGTCGCAAAGTCCTATTGATTCGCTTGGCCTATCTGTTGATCGCCGCCCTGGTCGCCTTGGTCCTGTACCAAAGCGTGCAAAGCGGCGTGGCCTTTGAACGCACCGGGGTCGCCGGCCGCTCGCTGCCCGCGGCCACCTTGCCGGTGGCCGCCCTTGGCGTGGTCAGCCTGTTGTTGGTCAACGCCCTGGCCGTCAACAGCGTGACCACCGAACGCGACGTGTTGGCGTTGGATCTGTTGATGGTCACCGACCTGCGACCTTCGGAGTTCGTGTTCGGCAAGATCTTGGGAGTGCTGTACGTAACCAAAGAAATGGTCCTGGTACCGCTGGCGATTCTGATTGCCCTGGGGGCCAGCGGAGTCATGACGGTGCCACACACCGTCTACGCCGTGACCGGGGCGTTGGCCTTGTATTTGTTCGTCACCACGGTCGGAGTCCACTGTGGCCTGAATTACCCGGCCGGCCGGACGGCGACGCTGGTCAGTTTGGGCACGGTGTTCTTTTTGTGTGTGGGCGTCGCGATCTGCATGGTGATCATGGTCAGTTTCCGCGGCGCGTTCGAACTGCAACTGGCACCGTTTTTGGCGATGATTCTGGGCGGCGGAGCGGGGCTGTACGCCGCCTTGGGTTGGCGTAATCCATCCTCGGCGATCTTCGCCGCATCCTTCCTATTGCCCTTGATCACGTTCTACTCGATCACCCAGTTCCTGTTGCAGCGAGACCACTTGCTGGTGTGGTTTCCCGTCATGGGCGGGTATCTGTTTGCCACGGCCGCGATGTTGATTCCGGCGCTCAGCGAGTTCGACGTGTCGCTGGAGCAGCAGCGGGGCGGGGAGAGCAACGAGTGAGCGCGTGGCCGGTGGTCCTGCCATGGCTGTTGCCGATGGCGACCCTGATCGTGTTGAGTGCGTTTTTCAGCAGCAGCGAAGCGGCCCTGTTCTCGCTGCGTGCCCGCGATCTCCGCACCCTCGCGCGGCGCGGTGCTGCCGGCCGCGCGGCGGGTCGACTGCTGGAGCAACCCGAACGGCTGTTGTCGGCGATTCTGTTCTGGAATCTGATGATCAACATGCTGTACTTCGGCATCGCTTCGATCGTGGGCGGACGCCTGGAGCAGGCGGAGCAGGGCGGGAGCGCCGCGGCGATCGGGTTCACGGTGGCCAGTTTGTTGGCGATCATCTTTTGCAGTGAGATGCTGCCCAAGAGTCTGGCCGTGGTCTCCCCGGTACGGCTGTCCTTCTACATCGCCCCGCCACTGACCCTGGCCGTTCGCGCCGTGTCCCCCCTGCTGCCGGTGATCTCCGTCGCAAACCTGTTCACCCGGCGATTGATCTGGCCCAGCTTTGAACCCGAAGCCGATCTGGACCTGACCGATATCGAACGCGCCATCGATCTGGGCACCGGCGACGCCGCCCTGGCCGCCCGCGAACGGGCCATGCTGCAGCGTCTGGTGGAGATGGCCGACACGCGAGTCGGTGAATGGATGTGCCCGCGCAGCCAACTCCGCATCGACACCCTGCCGGTCGACGAAGACATCCTCCAGCGGCCGTTGCCGCCCGACGGATACCTGTTGTTCGCCGAACCGGGAACCGAAGAAGTGGTCGCGGCGGTCGCCGTTCGGCGGCTGCGTCCGAGCCAGATCGACGACCTGGCAAACCATGTCGAATCGGTGCTGTACGTGCCCTGGTCGGCAACCGTCTCGCACGCCCTGGACGTGATGGTCCAGCAGGATCGACACGTCGTCGCCGTGGTCAACGAGTACGGCGAGACGGTCGGCGTGCTGACGATGGACGACGTCATGCGGCAATTGCTCAGCGGCCCCGATCGCCATCCCTACCACACCACGCGTTCGCAGATCGAAGAGGTCGAACCGGGCCTGCTACGCGTTGCCGGTAACACCAGCGCGCGGCGGTTGGCAAAACTGCTGGGCTTGGCCCGCCCCGAAGGACGCAGCGTCACGGTCACCGGCTGGATGCAACGCGTCAACGAGCGCGTGCCGCGGCTGGGCGACACCTGCCGGTGGGAACACTACCAGTTGAAAGTGTGTGACGAGCACGAGGACGGAACGCTGTCGATCGAAATCCGCTCGATCGACGATGTCGACGCCGAGGAGCCGCTGCGATGATGCTGGCCCTGGCCCTGTTCCTGACCGGTTTAGCCCTGAGTGCGTTCTTCAGTGGCAGCGAAACGGGCATGTACCGCGTCTCGCGCATCCGCGTCGTCCTGGACGGCCTGTCCCGCGGCTGGGCCGCGCGCGGACTGGTCTGGTTGCTGAATCACTCGACCGTCTTTATCGCGACCGCGTTGGTCGGCAACAATCTGGCCAACTACGTGACCAGCCTGGCGATCGTGCTGGGCGTTCAGGCCAGCCTGTCGGGCAGCGCCAGTGCCGAACTGCTGGGCACCATCCTGATGACGCCCGTGGTCTTTGTGTTTGGGGAACTGTTGCCCAAGTTCCTGTTCTACCACGCCCCGTATCGGTTGCTGTCCTATACGCGGCCCGTGCTGCTGTTCTTTACCGTCCTGTTCCTGCCGGTCTCGCTGCTGCTGGGACTGCTGGCCCGAGCCCTGCGTTACGTGACCGGCGAAACCCCCTTTCACGTCCGCCTGGGGATGGCTCGGCGAGAACTCGAACAGGTCCTCCGCGAAGGTCACGAAGCGGGGATCCTGGCCGGCAGCCAACGGGCGTTGGCGAACAACGTGTTCGAGATCGGCAATCAGCCGGCCGTGCGGTTCGGCGTTCCGTTGTCGCGATTGGCAACGGTCGACGAAGGCGACGATCGAGACGCTGCCAAGAGCGCCGCACGCCGCCAGGGACATCCCATCGTGCTGGTGCGGCGGCACAAAAAAATCGTCGGGTGCCTGCTGTTCGCCGACCTGCTGAACGAACAACGCGACGTTGAACCGTCGCCGGTCGTCGACGCCCTGGCCACCGACAAACACATGTCCGTCCTGCTGCGGCTGTACGAAACCGGCTCCGAAGTGGCCGTCCTGACCGATCGCGACGGCACGGTCCGCAGTGTCGTCACCCGCCGGCAATTATTGCTGCCCCTGTTAACGGCCGGCAGCAGTTGACCAAAAAAAGTAGCCGAAGTCGCCAGAGTTCAGCGACGGCGAGTTCAGCGACGCCGCCGCTAACGCGTATAACCCAGTTGCCGGATCACGGCCAACATCTCTTCGAACGTGATGTAGCGCCGGCGGTGACGGGCCTTGTAACCGTCGATGGCCAAAGCCAATTCGCGGGCATCCTCGGAGAGTTCCGAGTGGGAACTGCCAAATTGCCGACGCTCCCTCTGCGGAGGCGTGCTGGAACTGCGACGTTCGACGAAGCGAGGCGGGACGACCGGCGCCGAGGGCGCCGTATCGGGGGTCGTTTGGCTGGCCGCGTTGAATGGTGTTTGCATCGGCGGGGTCCACACAGGAGAAAAGACAAGGTCCGTAACAGTGCAACCCTAGCCCGCAAAAACCGGCCGAGCAAATTGTTTCCCGGCGCCCGCAGCGGGACGGCAGAAGGTCGCCAAAACGGTTGTGAGGATTGCAACGGATGCGAGCGGCCCAGTCCGCCCGCCCGGCGCGTTCAGCGCCGCGGCCCCTGTTCGGCCTCGGCAGCCAACCGAATCTCGCGTTCGACGTGCGTTCGCAGGTCTTGCCCCAGGGCGGAACCGGGCTCCAGTTGCAAGGCCCGCTCCATGGCCACCTCCGCCGTCGCGATGTCGCCCGTTTCCAGCGACAAGGAGGCGATTTGCAGGTGGATACTGGCATCGTTGGGACTGGCCCCGGCCGCGGCGGCAAAGCAGCGTGCCGCTTCGTCGGGCCGCTGCAGCTGGCGCATGGCGATCCCGCGGAGCACGTGCACGCGCGACGGACATCCCTGATCACCGGCGGAGTCGCGAAGCCGATCCAGGGTGGCCAGCAAGCGTTCGTAGCGGCCCTGCTGGCGGTACAGTTCCGCCGCCTGGATTTGGACTTCGGGATAATCCGGCTGCAGCGCCAGGGCGCGGTGGTACGCCGCCAGGGCGGCTTCGCTGTCGCCTCGGCACCGCAGGCAGTCGCCGCGCAGGGCCCAGGCCGCCGGCAGATCGCGGCCCACGGGCAACGCTTCGGCACAACACTGCTCGGCCGCTTGCAGGTCGCCCAGTTCGAAATGCATCCGGCCCAGCCGTACCAACAGCTCCGGGTGCGCACCGCTCAGCCGAACCGCCGACTGCATGTACTCCACGGCTTCCTCGCGTTCGGCCCGCCGCCACAGCGTTTCGGCCATGCCCCAATTGGCTCGGTCGTCGGCGCGGTTCAGGTCCAAGGCCCCGGCGAACAATTCTTCGGCCAACTGCCAGCGGCCACCGTGCATCGCTTCCAATCCCTGCCGGGTCAGCCGACGGGCCGCGATCGAATGTCGGCTCTCCGAACGAGCCCGAATCGCCCGGCAACCACAGCTGCTGATCCCGGTCGCGATCAGCAGGCTGGCCACGATCGCGCGGCGCAGCAGCCCCCGCCGGGCCGCGCGGGCCATGGCAGCGGCCGCGCGGGCCATGGCAGCAGCCGCGCGGGCCATCGCCGCGGCCGCATGGGCCGTTGGATCAGAGCAGCGGTTTGACATAGAATTCTCGTAGCAAATCCGTTTGGACAAGATCAAGCCGACCCTGCGAGCCCCGAGCTGCTGATGCCCGCGACTTTCGACGATTATGGCGTTCGTTTCATGTACCCAGACAACTGGGAAGTGGCCGAACGCACGGCCAACGACGAATCGGTGGGTGTGACGATCGAATCACCCGATGGAACTTTCTTTGCGCTCAATCGTTACAGCGACCTGCACTCCGCCAGCGAACTGCTCGACCAGGTGGAAACCGCCATGCGGGCCGAGTACGAGGAACTGGAGGTCCAGCATCCGGACCTGGAGAACGGCCGGCCGGGCGAGGTCGCTCGCGATCTGCTGTTTTACTACCTGGATCTGCTGATCGTCTCGCGAACCCTGGTGATCCCCGACCGGGGCGACCTGTTGTTGGTGCAGATGCAAAGCGAGAACCGGGATTTCGAAAAGAACGAACTGGTCTTTACCGCGATGCTGCAAACCCTGCGGGAAAGCCTGCAGGAGTCGGATCTACACGGCTCAGCCGATCCGCTGGACAGATTGCAAGACTGACCATCGGCCTTGTAAGCCTTACATGGTTTTTCGGCCGTCCCACGCCGGAACCGTGGCAGATTGCGGTTTTTTCCCCGCTGTCACGCTTTGGCACGCCTCTTGCTTTATCTTCCCGTGCCGTCTCGGCGAGGTACCTGCGCCCCCTGGGTACCCGGCTTCGAGTCGAAGGCATGACGACGGCCGCAATGATTGCAAACTGCGTCTAAGGGAACGGATCGCCATTTGAGCGATCAACCAACGCTCCGCAACGGAGTCTCCCAGCTTCGCAGTGCCCAAGCCGCATAGTCGCCTTTCGCTCCGCGAAAGTAGCGTTCCCACCTCCGCAAGCCGAAGTCGCCAGGCTTTAAGCACGTCGGCATGAATTTTTCGGTAAAACCCCACGACAACACCCTCCCGCGCAGCGGGAGGGTCGGGCTCTTAGGCCCGGGGAGGGCCCTACGAAAACCCTCTCCGGGCCTAAGAGCCCGACTCTCCCAGAGGGAGAGTAAAGCCGAATTATATGTTGCGACGTGCTTAAAAACCCATACCAACCAAACTCTGGCGAGTTCAGCTACGGCAAATGCGGCCACTTTCACAGGCTGGAAGCCTATGCCGCTTTACACCAGGTCCTGTTTGCGTTTTTTGCGGCGGCGGCGAGCGCAAGTCTGGCACACGCCCTTGATGATCAAGCGGTGGCTGCTGACCCGGAAGCCCTGGGCGGCGGCCACCTCGTCGCGCAGCCGCATCAGGTCTTCGCTCTGAAACTCGAACAGTTTCTGGCACTTGGTGCAGTACAGATGGTCGTGCTGGGGATAGCCGTAATCGTGCTCGTAGACCGTGCGGCCGTCGAGCTGAAAACTTTTCAGCAGTCCCGCATCGACGAATTCTTTCAGGGTCCGGTAGACCGTCGGACGGCTGACGTAGTTGTCCTCGCCCTTTCGCGGCAGTTGGTCCATCAGCCCATCGACATCGAAGTGTTGATGGCGGCTGAAGACCTGGTCGACCAGAAAACGACGCTGTTCGGTATTGCGCAGCCGTCGGCTGCGCAGAAACTCGTCGAAACGCTCCTGCGGTGAAAGAGCAACATCGACAGGTTCGAGAGCTTTGTCGAGCATCGTTCGGACAACTGGCAGAGATAGGGAGCGGGGGTGCGTTCCCTATACCATAGTGGCATTATCCGTTTTAGGGAAACCGACCCAGCGGGCGGCCGGGTCTAGGCCAGCCGATCCAGCAGGCGGCTCATCGCGGCGTCCAGTTTCTCGGGCGTTTCGTACGTTCCGTCGGCGATCGCCCGGCGGATCTCCGCGACGCGTTCCAGGCGGATCTCGCCGCCGCCGGCCACCGCTTCGGGCGGGGCGCTGCCGCGGGTTTGCTGGGCGGCCGAGCTCAGATCCAATTGATCCACCGGCGCTGCGGAGCGCTTGGTTTCGGCCGCGTTTGCTTGACCTGGGCTGATCCGGCTGGTGCCTTGAGCCGCTTGGTTGGCGGAGACGCGAATGGGGCCGATAATTTGCATCTTTGGATTGCTCCCTAGGGGATAATGTGGCCCGGTCGCTGCCAACCACCAAACCGGGGGCCGGGCGTGCGAACTGGGCGGCGCAAGGGGAAGGTCACGACAACTCGCCGGGCGAGCTGCCTGGTAATGTGACGGTTTCCGCAGGTCCGGGGCGCCGCAATCCTTGTCCCTTGTGGGATGCAATCCGTAGCAGAAGAGAGACTTCGCTGCGCAATCAAGGCGAAAACCATTACCAGATATCGGCTGGGCCACCTGGCAACCTTAAGCAACTCTCCTGCGACCGGGCAATTTCTTGCGGCAATCCGGACGCCCCGGAAACTATCAAACGGAGCTCTCGCCATGCAAGATCGAAAGCCATGAATCTTTCTAATTCGGCTCAAGATCGCCAAAACGTTTACCGAGACGCTCGCCGGGCCGCCGGCTGGGGGCTGGGCGCAAACTGCCTGCTAGCGGCCCTGAAGCTGGCCGGCGGGGCCCTGACCGGTTCGGCCGCTCTGCTGGCCGATGCGGTCAATTCCCTGGGCGATGTGGCCAGTGCCGGCGCCGTGCGCGGAGCCCTGCACGTGGCCCAGCAGGACGAGGACGAGGAGCATCCCTACGGGCACAGCAAAGCCGAATCGATCGCGGGACTGAGCGTCGCGCTGTTGGTCGCGTTCTCGGCCCTGATGCTGGCCGCCGAAACGATCCGCAGCTGGGGTTCGGCCGCTCACCCGCCGCCGGCCTGGGCCGCCTCGGTGGCCGGACTGTCGGCGCTCATCAAAGAGGGACTGTACCACTACACCTGCCACATCGCTCGGCGGCTGGACGCGGCCTCGCTGCGCGCGATCGCCTGGGACCATCGCAGCGACGCCCTGGCTTCGGCCGCCATCGCGGCCGCCCTCTTCATCGCGCCCTACAGCGGCCCCCTGGCGCCCTTGGTCGACCCGATCGCCGCCTTGGTCGTCTGCGTTTTCTTGATCGCCATCGGCGTGCAGTTGTTCGCTCGCACCGCCGCGGAACTGATGGATCAACAGGCCAGCCCGGCGCTGACGGCCAGCGTCCGCCAGGCGGGCGAGGGCATCGAAGGCGTCTGCGACGTGGAAAAATTGAGGGTACGAAAAAGCGGCCTGGAGTTCTTCGTCGAGATCCACGTGCAGGTCGATGGCCAGATGACCGTCAGCCGCGGTCACCGCATCGGCCACAGCGTCAAAGACGCCATCCTCGCCAAACACCCCCGGATCCGAGATGTCCACGTCCACATCGAACCCCACGACGAGTAACTGACATCGGCTTCGGTGCCACAGCCCCGGCAGGGGCTATGCCGCCCTTCGGGCTGCAACAAAAGCCGATGCCACTGGCTCTCGTACTTAGTTGCGCAGCAGCGGTACTCGTACTCAGCGCAGCGGTACTCGTAATCGGATCGCTGGAGGTTGAAAGAGACGACGGGGTACGGTGTCGGTTTCGAGTACGAGTACGAGCAGGAGTACGAGCACGAGCAGTAAGTCTTCACAGGCTGGAAGCCTATGCCACTAGCTTAGCCCGCAGGGCGGCACAGCCCTTGCCGGCGGTGTCAACCGCCGGGTCAGCACCCCCCAAACAAACAAAAGCCCCGGAGGGGCGACACGGACAGCTGTGATCGCCGCGCCACCCCTCTGGGGTTTCCATTTGTTCGGCCTTTCCATCCCGGGGACTCACGTCCCCGGCAGGGGCTGTGCCGCCCTTCGGGCTGAAACAAAAGCCTATGCCACTGGCTCTCGTACTTAGTTGCGCAGCAGCGGTACTCGTAATCGGATCGCTAGGGGTTGAAAGAGACGACGGGGTACGGTGTCGGTCTCGAGTACGAGTACGGGCAGTAAGTCTTCACAGGCTGGAAGCCTATGCCACTGGCTTAGCCCGCAGGGCGGCACAGCCCTTGCCGGCGGTGTCAACCGCCGGGTCAGCACCCCCAAACAAACAAAAGCCCCGGAGGGGCGACACGGACAGCTGTGATCGCCGCGCCACCCCTCTGGGGTTTCCATTTGTTCGGCCTTTCCATCCCGGGGACTCACAGCCCCGGCAGGGGCTATGCCGCCCTTCGGGCTGAAACAAAAGCCGATGCCACGGTTCACAGGCTGGAAGCCTATGCCACTGGCCTGCCGACTACTTGGCGTTGGCCATGGCGGCTAGCTGAACCGTGGCTCGGGTCTGTTCTTTTTCCAAGAACGCTCGGCCGTATTTGACGTTCACGTGATCCCAGGGCAGCTTGTCCATCAACCCATAGGGCTCGTGTACCTGCTGCTGGGCGTCCAGTCCCGCGTCCTCGATCGCTTGCCACCAGCGCTCGGGGTCGAGGTGCTCGGTCCAGCCGTCCATCCGTGCGCCGCGTTCCCACGCCAGGCGAATCGCCTTGCCGGTACGCCGGTCACCGCGGCTGAGCACGCCTTCGAGCAAACTGGTTTCGATGTCGTGGCACTTGATGTTGATGCTGCGAATCCGCCGGCGGCTCCACAGGTATTTGTGCGCCCATTTGAAGTACTCGCGACGCTGCATGCCGTTCCACTGGTAGGGCGTGTGGGCTTTGGGAACAAAGTTCGACACGCTGGCGGTCACGCGGGCATAGCGGCCGCGGACCTCTTTGCCCACCGTGGCGATCCGCTCGGCCAGGTCGACGATGCCGTCCAGGTCCACCGGCCGTTCGCCCGGCAGGCCGCACATGAAGTACAGTTTGACCGCGTCGAAGCCGTTCTCAAACGCCGCTCGGCAGCCTTCGATCAAATCGTCGTTCTTGATGCGTTTGCGGATCTGTTCCCGCATGTCGTCCCGAGCCACCTCCGGTGCCAAGGTCAACGAACTGCGGCGGCCCGTGCCGATCAACTGGGGCAGCGAACGCAGTTGCTCGTTGACGCGCAAACTGGGCACGCTGATGTTCACGCCCAGTGGCTGGAAAACTTCGTGCAGCCGCCGCACCAAGGGTTCGAAGTGCGGGTAATCGCTGCTGGACAGACTGAGCACACTGATTTCGTTGAAGCCCGTGTTCTCGTAGCTCTCGATCGCGCCCTGCACAATGGTTTCGACCTCGCGAATCCGCAGCGGGCGTTTGATCACCGTGCTCTGACAGAACCGGCACTGATGCGGACAGCCACGCATGATCTCGATGGCGATCCGGTCGTGCACGCATTCGATGTAGGGCACGATGGGTTTGACCGGCAGGGGCAAACCGTCCAGGTCGCGAATCACGCTGGGCGCGATCGTCTCGGGCACGTCGCTGCGGGTGCGATGCAGGGCGACCTGCCGGCCTTCTCGATACTCCGGCGAATAAAACCGCGGCACATAGGCGTATTCCAGTCGGCGGCTGAGCTCTGCGAGGGCCTCTTCGCGTTGCCGCCGACCGGCCTGGCCGCTTAAAAATTCGCCCCGCTCATCGCGAGCCTCCTGCTTCAGCCGCAACCACAGGTCGCACACCTCGGGCAGGGCCGGTTCGCCGTCACCGGTGACCATGACGTCGAAATAATCGGCCATCGGTTCGGGGTTCTGACAGCAGGGCCCGCCGGCCACGACCAGCGGATCGGCCATCGTTCGCTGCTCGGCCTCCAGCGGAATCCCGCCCAGGTCCAGCATCGTCAGCACGTTGGGCGAGCTGATCTCGTACTGCAGCGACAACCCCAGCACGTCGAACTCCGACAGGGCCGTAAAGGTTTCCAGACTGTACAGCGGCACGTCGTGCTTGCGCAGCAGGGCCTCCATATCGGGCCAGGGCGAAAACACCCGTTCGGCCAGCCAGTCCTCGCGACGGTTCATCTGCGAGTACAGTACCTGCAGGCCGTGGTGGCTCATCCCGATCGTGTAGGCATCGGGAAATCCCAGGCACAGTTTGCCGGCGACCGTACGATGATCTTTGACGACGATGTTGCGTTCCCCGCCGACGTACTGGGCCGGCGTTTGCACGTTGGGCCAGACATGGGTTTCGAGAAAACGTTTGCGAGCGTGTTGAATCATCGGTTCACAAAACGGGGTTGAAAGAAGGAAATCGAGGCTTCGCGGCGCGGTCGCCGCCCCACTGGTCTCGTAGCGCCGGTCGGTTAATCTTAACTTTCGCGGATCATAACCAGATTATGCAAGGGAACTAGATTGTGAGCGAGTTCGAAACGGTCGGCAAAGTCAGTGATTTCGAAGAAAATGTCGGCCAGGCCTTCCCCGTAAACGGGCGGATGGTCGCGGTTTTCAAACGCGACGGGGAATTCTTTGCCATCGACGACATGTGCCCTCACATGGGCGCGTCGCTGGCCGAAGGGCACCTGGACGACCACACGGTGACCTGTCCCTGGCACGCTTGGCGATTCTGCATCAAGGACGGCACCTGGGAAGATAACCCCCGCGTCAAGGTCGAGGCCTTTGAGGTGCGAGTCGAGGGCGAGGACGTACAGGTGCGGGTCAATGACTGACCTGGTGATCGCGTTGGCCGTGATGGGGTTGCTATCGGCGGCGCTGGGGCTGGCCTGCGGCTGGACCC
Organism: Roseimaritima sediminicola; assembly: GCF_009618275.1. Classification (GTDB taxonomy): domain Bacteria; phylum Planctomycetota; class Planctomycetia; order Pirellulales; family Pirellulaceae; genus Roseimaritima; species Roseimaritima sediminicola. Next base: position 52,175 of record NZ_WIAD01000026.1, on the reverse strand, counting down.
GCCTGCCCGAGGGCCAAGGCCGGACCATCTGCCTGACGCTGGCTCTGGTCGGCGGTTTTGCCTTCCTGTGGTACGCCGCGGGTCGGCTGTACTGGGTGCACCTGGTCGATTCCTCGGCCGTGATCGTGTGGTCCAACTGGACGCCGCTGTTCTTTGCCATGGCCGCCGGCCTGGCCTTTCGATTGCCCAAAACCCCGCTCTGGCGTCGCGTTCTGGCTTCGGGACTGTTGGCCGCGGTCGCCGTCCCAGCCTTGCTTTGGCCGCTGCTCGGACCGCTGCTGCGTCCGCCCGCCGTCGGTGACGACCTGGTGTATGGCGGCGTCGTGATGCAGAGTTCGTGGGCGACGTGCAGCCCCGCCGCGGCCGCCACGCTGTTCACCCAAGCCGGCACGCCCACGACCGAAAGCGAAATGATCGGCCCCTGCCTGACCGACGAAGCGGGCACGCCGACGCTGGGGCTGTATCGGGGAATCAAATTAAAAGCCAACGCTACCGGCCGCGACGTCCAACTGCTTTCCGGTGGGATCGACGAGTTGTTGGTCCGAGAGGACTGGCCCGTCCTGCTGTTGGTCCGTCTGCCGGAAACCGGGGTGGACGACCCGCGATACGAGCGACAGTGGGGCTGGATCCCGGGAATGGGCCATTCGGTGGTCGCCGCCGGCGTCACGGCCGACGGACAGATTGAAATCCTGGATCCATCGATCGGCCGCGAGTGGTGGCAGCGGCAGGATCTGGAAGTGCTGTGGCACGGCGACGGCATCCAACTGGACCGCTAGGCAACGCAAACCGCCATCGCGAGGCGGCGTCCTGAGACAAACGGTCCTGAGGCAAGCGGTGGCAGTGCCCCACGGCCAATCCGGCCAGGAAGAACAGGTACATGTGCACCATGGGGATGATCGATACGTCCTGGAACGTGCCGTTGACCAAATAGCCGCAGAGGGCGACCAACAGCAACAGGCCCAGATTACGGTGCACCGACGATTGCTCGGGATCCAGAGGCCGCCCATCGCCCGGGCCCGCACGGCTGGCCAATCGCCAACCGCAGGCCATCCAGTACATCCACAGCACCACCAGCGGTACCACGCCGATCAATCCGGCGTCCACCAGGATCGACAGCAGGACGTTGTGCTGCATGTAGTCCCGCGCGGGTTGCAGGCTGGCGCCGTAGCGGGGCAGGTTGTGATAGGGCTGGGAATGCGCAAAGTAGCGCCCGTATCCCACCCCAGCCAACGGTCGATCCTGAAACATCTCCCAGGCCACGATCGCCAACAGCGGCCGCAGCTGCAAAGATTTTTCGGCTTCGGCCGCCGACAAGTGTTTGTCGCGCTTGAACCGCAGCAATTGATCTTTCAGTCCCAAAGCCGCACCCGCGGTGATCAATAACACGCCGACCAGGCCGGCGACGCGGACCCACCGCGGCACATGCCAGTACGCCAGCACGGCCAGAGCCACCAAACCGCCCAGCCACACGCCGCGGGTCAGCGTCGCGACCATCCCGGCGGTGATCACCACCGCGGCCACCGCATTCAACAGCTTTCCCACTCGGCCGGCTTCGCGCCACAACAGCACCGCCGCGCCCAAGCCGATCGTCATCACGATGCCATTGCCCGCCGGATTCAGCAGCGGTCCGCGAGCGCGTCCGTAGAACTCCCAGATCTGTGGGTCGACGATGTACCGGGGAAACACCAAACCGTGCCAGCCCCGCATCTCGCACCACCCCACCAGCGATAGATAAACGGACAACGCCACCAGCCCACCGAAGACACGTCGCAGCTCGCCCGACTGCAGCGTGACGGCGCGACCGATCCAGTACATCCCCACGGGCAACGCAAAGTAGAACAGCCAACGCGCAACCGGACTGGACTGGTCGGGCAGGGGACCGCCGCGTTGAGTGCTGATCGCCAACCAGGCGGCCAGAAACAACAGGACCCAGTCGCCGCGCGTGAGTCCCTGAAAACGAAACCACCCCAGCCGCCAATGCACCACGGCCATACCGATGACCAGAGCCCACAACACGCGGTCCGCGCTGATCTGAAAAGGCCCGTCGATGGCGAAGAACGCGGGCCCGAAAACGGTCCCCACAATTAATGTTGCTAGAGCCGCCAAGGCGAGACTGCCAACGCGAATCAGGTGGATCACCCACACCACGGAGGCCAGTGCGAACAGGATCGAAAGCAGGTCCATGGCGTTATCGACCTCCTGCCAAAGCCGGAGAACTCGGCGGCACGCGGCCCGGAATCCGTCCGCCGGTCAGCACGGCCACCAGCGTGGGCGTCCAGCGACTGGCCGCTTCCGCCGCCGCGAAACTGAGCAGAATCGCCAGCGGGGCGACCAACCAAAACCGCCAAGCGACCGGCACGACCATCCCGCCGGCTCGCTCGAGCGCTTCACGAAGAGGGAACTCGTGGATCAAGTAAACGAAAAAACTGTCACTCGACAGACGCATCCACCATCCCTGCGGCGCCGCGTGCCGGGCCGCACAACCGCCGGTCGCCAGCACCGCCACGCACCCGATGGCGATGCCCACCTTCTGCAGAATCAATCCGGTCGCCGTATAGTCCTGGACGTACCACAGGTCGAACTCCGGAGCGATCACCATCCGCGCTGCCAACACGCCCATCCATAACCCAACCAGACCGCCGGCAAGCGGGGCCGAGCAACGCGTTAATCGCTCCAAACGCCCCAGCACCGCAGGCTGTCGGGCGAGGCAGGCCCCCAGACAGAAGAACAGCAGGGTTTCGTTGTTGACCAGGTACCAGCCGGCAATGATCGGCGCGGGCTGGGTCTCGGTCATCCACAACAGCGACAGCCCTCCGAGAAAGACCGCGGGCCAACGCGCGACAAAAAAACCCAGCAACGGGGCGATCGAAACCAGCACCATCAGGTCCCGCAGGAACCAAAGCTGCTCGGCCATCGGGTGCAGCAGCAGCCGAGTTGCCAGCTGCGCCGCATCGGCTTCGACCGGCGTGGCCGTCGCATAGCGCAGAGCCAGCCAGCTGAAGACCGCCAGGGTCGACATCAGCAAATAAGGCACGGCCACCGTGCGAACGCGTTTGCTCAGCTTTTGTAGATAGTCCCGCAGCGATCCCGAAAAGGAAACGAAATAAAAACACCCGGCCGCCAAGGCGAACAGGGGCACGGCCACGCGGGCCACGCCATTGACCAACCATTCCTGCCCCCAGCCCTGCAGGCCCCCACCTTGCAGATCATGCCCCAGGGTATCGGCGGAGCGGTAATGGATCAGCACGACCAGAACGGTCGCCATCAGAGCGGCGAGTCGAAAGGTCTTCTGAAGCTGGTCGGAAAGCGGCATCGGGCGAACAGCTGCGTATTTGCGCGGGTCATGACGGTGGTTCGCGAAGCCGCGCCGCACGTTTACCCGCGCCGCACGGTTTTTCCTTCGCACCGCAACTCTAGGTCACCCGTGGCGGCAAGCAAATCGAACGATTCGTCCGGGGCCCCAGCGCAGCGGCGGCCCGGGCTCAGCGCGGCGGCGGCTCGTCCAGCACGTTCGCTTCGTGCTGCAGCCGCTCGAGCAACCCGAGCAGCTGCTGTTCGAGCTCCGTCACGATCGGATCGACCTGGCCGCGTGGCGCCCGTTCGGCGGGGACTTCGATTGGCTCCTCGGCTTCGAGGATCGCTTTCAGGGGATAGGAAGAATCGGGGCGGCCCAAAAAATCTTCCTGCATCCGCTGGATCGTCTCCAGCACCCGCGTGTCGGTCACCGGCGGCACGCTCAGATAGCCCTCCGGATAGGAATCCAGTTTTTGCGCCAGGTCCACCTTCTTCAGCAACCTTCGTAGACGCTCCTTGGCGGGTTCGTCCGCGCTTTCCATCAACAGGGGCAGCAAGCGACTGCGCAGGGTTCGCACGCGGTTCAGCACCGGCGCCCCGGGTTTGGCGGCCCCACGCTCGCGTTCGATCGGCTCCAGCAAGGCTTCGATCAACCCTTCGCGTCGCTCGTGCAAACTGCCGCTTTGTACCTGTCCGATGTGGGCGATCTCCTGCAAGGACAGCAGGGCTTCGGCAACGCGCCGCACGCGCGGCAACAACCGCGACGTATCGACGTCTTCCCAGCCCAGCCGCGTCTCCAGTTTTCTGAGGGCCCGGTCGGCCCACTGATCGATATCGCCCTGGAAGACGTACTTGATACCCACCGGATGAATGACGACTTTGCCGCCGTCGGCTTTCTGCCGCCGCCGGGCTGCGGTGCGAGCGATAAAGGAAACGCCGTCGAGCAACGTTTGCAGGCGGTCGTTGGTGCGGTTGGTGGTGCCTTCGGGAAACAGGATCAAGGGCCGCCGGGCCTTGGCCAGAATATCCATTGCCGCTTCCAGGGACTGCCGATCCTGACCTTCGCGAAACAGACTGAACGCGCCCATCTTCTGGATGGCAAAACTTTCAAACCGATTCTTGTTGAACAGATGCCAGCTGGCCATCGCATACACGTGCTGGTTCAGCTCGCGGGCGGGCCATCCCATGACCAACGGATCGGCATAGCGGCAGTGGTTCGGCGCCAACAGGATGCCATGACCCTGCCGCAGGGATTCCCCCACGCGATCCCAGTGCCGGCATTCGTAATCGATGATCCCTTCTTTGCGACGCAGGTACAGATCGACCAACCGCAGTCTTTGGATCCAGGTCGGCCAACCATTGCCGTGGTGGGGCGGAACAAACCGATACGGTTTCTCAACGATGACGCTCATGAAGGTTTCGGCTGGCAGGCAAGCAAGTGGATCAAGAGGTCAGTTTAGCCAGAGCAAAACCAACCGCCAGCGCGACCAGCAACATCACGGCGAAGACGGCAATCAACAGCCACGGGATCTGCTTCTTGGACTGCAATGCCGGGTGCACCGGCTGGGGCGAAGCGCTGCGGGCGGCCTTGGAACCAGGAATCTTGCTGGGCGAGACGATTTCTTTGGCCGGCGGCAGTTTCACGCCTCGGGGCTGGCTGCTGCGCAGCGGCCGCGGCTCGTAGCCCGATTCCCGTTCCAGATCGATCGTGCTGCCGCTGGAATCCTGCGGTCGGCTTTTCCGCGGCGTCACGGCCACCAAGCGGCCGCTGTCCGAAGGCGACAGCTCCGACAGCGACGTTCCGCTGCCGGTCATCGTATCGCCACCGGTATTGCTGACCGTATCGTGCTTGGAATGCTCGTCCTCGTCGCCGACGCGGGAATCCACCGTGATCGAACCGCTGTCGCTGCCCAATAGCAGCGCCGAGGGCGGTCCGGTTGCGTCGCTGACCAAACGCTTGCTGCTGGCCGGGACGTTGGACGTGGCCAACCACCGCTCGAACGCTTCGGCCACATCGGCGCCCGACTGATATCGATAACGCGGATCCTTCTGGATCATCTTGACCACCATGCCCTCCAGCTCGCCGGGACAGTCGGTGCGGATCTGGCGGATCGACTTGGGCATCTCGGTCTGGTGCTTGGCGATCCGCTGGGCCAGCGAACCTTCGGGGAAGGGCGGTTGGCCGGTCAACATGAAATACAGCGTACAGCCCAGTCCATAGATGTCCGCCCGGTGATCCACATCGTGACTGTTCAAGGCCTGCTCTGGGGCCAGATAGTCGGCCGTTCCCAGCACGTTCTCGTTGTGCTCGATCGTCAACGAAGCCTCTTCGTTGTCGGAAAACAGCGCCAGGCCCATGTCCAACAGGCGGATCGTTCCGTTGCTGTCGATCAACAAATTGGCCGGTTTGATGTCGCGATGGATCAGGCCGCGATCGTGCGCGTGCTGCAATCCGCGAGCGGCTTGGATGACGACCTGGGCCGCGGTGCGGAAATCAAAAGGCCCATCCTTGCGAACGCGAACCTGCAGGTCGTCCCCGTCGACGTACTCCATCACCAGGTAGTGCAGGTCGCCTTCGTTATCGATATCGAAGGCGCGGACGATGTTGGGGTGGTTCAGCGCCGCGATCGCCTTGGCTTCGTTCTGAAAGCGAGCCAGGTAGGAAGCATCCTTGACGCGCCGCCGCGGCAGGACCTTGATCGCCCGCCGGTCGCCCATCTTGATGTGCTGGGCCAAGTACACACTGCTCATCCCCCCCGTACCGAGATGTCCCAACAACTTGTACTTGCCGAGAAAGAAGCCCTTGTACTTGCCGGTCAGCAGTTTTTCGATGTGCCATTCGGTCAGCAGTTTATTGCTGCGAAACAGCGCGGCCAGCTTTTTCGGGTCCTCGGGCAGGTCGCCGTCGTATTTTTCGCGGACTTTGGCGATCAAGCGCTCGCACTTGGCCGGGTCGACCAGTTCGCTCTTGGCGACGAGTTCGACAAATCGTTCCGAGGTGATCTTGGTCATTCGCTCTTATTGGATCGCCACTTGACGAGTGGATCGGGCTGCAGGTGCGTGGAGCGGGCTGCAGGTGCGACGCATACCCAGGCTGTGACAAATCGGTAAACTGCCCACACCGCCATCGTCAAGCTGGTCGGCCGGTTAAAAAAAATACCAAAGTCCCCCCTTCAAGGTAACCCAAAGGTGCCTGCTTTGCCCGAATTCTCTGACTCTCGCCGCCAATCCGGTTGCCTGTCGTGACCAACCCCGAGCCACCCCCGCATGCACAACTTGAGCATCTTCTGTGCCTGTTCGCCAAACACTGGACGCCGGGCACCGTAAAAACGCGTCTGGCTGCGGCTGTGGGCGATGAAACGGCCGCTCAGATCTATCGGACCTTCGTCCAGCACCTGACCGGCGAATTGCGGCCCGCCCTCCGAGAAGGCAACTTCCTTACCCCCATCCTTGCCACCGCTCCCGACGCCGCCGTGGCGACCGTCGCCGCCGCCTTCCCGGACTGGCACGTCGTCGGCCAGGGCGACGGCGACCTCGGCCAGCGGCTAAAGCGGGTGGCGGAACCGGCTTTGCAGCCCGGCCGAACGGTGATCCTGATCGGGGCGGATTGCCCGGACCTGCCGCCGGAGACCATCCACCAGGCTTGCCGGGCTCTGGAGCACCACGACGCCGTGCTCGGGCCCGCCGACGATGGCGGCTACTACCTGCTGGGACTGCGGGGACCCTGGCAGCCGTGGATGGACGGGTTGTTTACGGACATGCCTTGGAGCACCCAGCGGGTCGCCGAAATCACTCGCCAGCGGATCACGGGCGCCGGCCGCAGCTGCGACCTGCTGCCTCCCCGCCACGACGTCGACACCTTGGCCGACCTCCGCCGCCTGCTAGCTCGCCTCCGCACAGCCCAACCCGACCCAGGCGACCAACCCCACGCCGCCGCGTTGGCCCGCCTGCAGAAAGCGTTGCACGACCAGGCTCCCGACATAAAGGGGTCAGGACTCTTTTCCACCGAAACCCAGAAAAAGAGTCCTGACACCTTAATGTCGGAGGTGGTGGTCGTGGGCGGGGGGGTGATCGGTTTGAGCGTCGCTTGGGAAGCCGCCTCGCGGGGACTGAGCGTGACGCTTTTGGAACGCGGCCGGATCGGCGGCGGAACGTCCTGGACCGCCGCCGGTATCCTGCCCCCGGCCAACCCCGACACGGCTCTCGATCCGCTGGACCGCCTGCGCGGGATCAGCCACCGTCTGCACCCTCAGTGGGCCGATCGACTCCGACAGATCACCGGCATCGACAACGGCCTGCGGCGCTGCGGCGGCGTCTACTTGGCGACCAGCCCCGGCGAAGCCGCTGCGTTGCTGGGGCAACAGCAGTACTGGCAGTCCTACCAGATCGACGCGGTGCGGTGGAGCAAGGAAGGGTTGCTGCAGGCCGAACCGCGACTGGCCGGGGGCCGCGCGGCGACGCAACTGCGTACGGCGTTTCTGCTCGAGGACGAGTACCAACTGCGCAGCCCTGATCACCTGCGGGCTCTGCACCGGGCCTGTGAGCTGGCCGGCGTCCGGGTGCTGCCGCACACTCCGGTGCAACGCTTTGCAGAGCAGGGCGGGGCGGTGGAGGTGGAAACCGACCGCGGACGTGTGCGGGGCCAGCACGTCGTGCTGGCCGGTGGAGCCTGGTCGTCGGCGGTAGCCCGAGCTTCGGAACTGGCCTTTGACATCGTCCCGGTCCGTGGCCAAGTGCTGCTGTACCGTTTACCCGCGCCGCCGCTGACCCATGTCATCAACGAAGGCAACCGCTACTTTGTGCCCCGCGAAGACGGGCACCTGTTGGTCGGTTCCTGCGAAGAGGAAGTGGGTTTCAATACCGAGACGACCCGGGCGGCCCTGGGAGAGCTGCGCCGCTGGGCTGAGGGCTTACTGCCGGAACTGGAGGCGCAGGAGCCGGTGCGATCCTGGGCGGGTTTGCGGCCGAGCACGATCGACGGATTCCCTTACATCGGCCGCGTCCCCCGCTCACAGCGACTGTTCGTCGCCACCGGACACTACCGCAGCGGCATGCACCTGTCCTGCGGCACAGCCGTCGCGATCGTCGACCTGATCACCGGCGCCGCCCCACCGCTAGACCTCGACGCCTTCCGCATCGGCCGTGGCTAAACCGTGGCTGAACCGTGGCTGAGCCGTGGCAAAAGCTTCTAGCCTGTGAACGGAATCAGTTCATCGTCGACGCCACCTCGCCGCCTCGTGCGCTGCCCAGCGCCTCCCAGACCTGGCCGTCGACTGTGCCGGGGATCTGGGCGACACTGCCGTCACAGCGGACCACGTTGACCCCGCCGGGATGTGAGCTGCGCGAAGCCATCATCCGGCGCTGCATGGGCCCCAGTTGGTCACTGCAGGGCATCGCCGGCCGCGTTGTGGGAACGCATCCGCCACCGGCCACCACATCGCGCTGGTCGGTGTTGGGCCGGAGCGAGGTCACGATGCCCGAGGCGCCGCCCCACCAGGTCAGCCCCCGTGAGTCGCCTGGCCGTCCCTGCAACACCTCCGCCGCCGCCAACGTATTGCTCGTCCCATCGGTGATCGATGCCAGGGATACATTTCTGCCGAACCGATACGGAAACGCCGTGATCGGTTCCCCAGGTGCCGGTGAATCCACCGTCTCGGAATACGTGTAAGCGCGGAAGGGTGCTCCTAAAAACGGCACACCCTCGAACGCGGTTTGCGAAAAAGTCCATATTGCTGTCGATCAAGTGGAAATGCCCATGGTTCGGTCCACCCGCCAACACGTTGAAATAACACAGACTGTGAGGAAAGGTCCGCAGACTGGCGATCGGCCCCAGTACCAAAGCCGCCGCACCCACCGCCAACCAAACCTTCGAGGCGTGCATACAGAAAACGGAACCAGCCAACAGGAAGGCGAAAGGGAACGCTGGCATGACATAACGGATCCCCGCTCCAAAACCGGTTTGCAAACAGGCCGGTAAAAACAGGGCAACCGCCGGCAGGACGACAAAACATCCCACCTCCAGACGCCCGGGCGTTCGTCCCATGGCCCAGATGGCACTACCGGTGATCACCAACACCCAGGTGCCGATCGGAACCTTGACCGCCACCACATACAGGTAGTACCACCACCAGCTGTGGTCGTACCAACGACCACGAAGATAGGTTCGGATCCGCCCTCTGCTGTTTTCAAAATCGACCTTTTGCAGGTCCATGCCCTCGACCATCGGTGCCGGCAAGGGCACCGGGATAGAGTCCCAGATTGGTCCGTTCAACCGGAACTGGCTGCCCGGCGACGCATCGCCAACAAATGTTTTGCTGTAAAAACGGAAATCGCCCAAACGCGTGAACGATCCGGCGAAACCATAACCCCAATTAATCACATACAACGAAACCAAGAACGCCAATGCCAAATGGCGCAGTCGCAGCAGGAGCTGTCGCTGCGGCTGCGCATATCCGTGTATCACCGAGGCCAACACGATCACCGGAGGCAAGACGATGGCATTGGTCTTGGCCAGCAGTGCCAGGCCCAGCGTCGCACCGGCGGCCAGTGCCAGCGGCAACTGCGGCGCTCGGGACCAGCGCCAAAACAGGTAGCATGTCGCCAGCGACAGGGCGGTCACGCCGACGTCGGCGTTAAGCATCTGGGCGTGAGCGAGAACGCTGGGACTGAAGCACCAGAGGACCAGTGAGGCAAACCCCGCGGCGGCTCCATACAACTGCTTGCCCCAAGAAAAACAAATCCACGCCCCCAGCCAGGCAAATGGCAGGCACGCCCAGCGTCCCATGGTGAACAACCAAAACGCCCGCTCGCTGTTGGCCTTGGCGAACTCGCGACCGGCCAGGTGTTCCATCCGATGGCGGCTATGCAGCGGCACCGCGTCCTGCTCCAGTTCCGCGCCGGCCAAGACGACGGGAATTGCGGCGACCAGTCGCACCAGCGGCGGACTGACTTTGCACAGTTCGAAATGGCCATGTTTCCAGTGACTGACACCGGACGCCAAGTAAGCCGGCTCGTCGGCAATCGGAGAATGGCGGTATGCCGACCAACCGAGCATCAATGTGTAGATGCTGAAAACCATGGCAACCACCCCGCCCAGCAATCTGGGACGACAATCGCGAGTCGGCCCTGCCGGCTGACCATCGGTGGAGGGCGAATCGTTCATCGTAAGCACGTCAGGAACCGTTTGGGAATAATTTCGGCATTTCTCAACGTTCGCCCGAGCGTTGTATGGTCAACGAAATTGCGGCGTGGCAGCCACGGCAGTGGCGACATGTGGTAGCCCTGGGTGCCAACCCAGGGGCCGGACACCCCGCCACCGCGCAAGTCCCGGAGGGACGGCATGAACTACGGTAGCCGCCCCCGCCTGTTGACACGGACTGATTCATGTCGCCCTTCCAGGGCTTGGCGGATGGTGCGGCTACGTTTCCCCAGGCTCGCGCCTGGGGCTACCGCATGCCAGCGCTCCGCGATTCCGAGCAAAGCCTTCTCCGCTCATGGAATCCGTCCAGGGTACAGCATTTCCATCCGTAGCGGTCCATCGCTAGTCGGCCGGTATCGCAGCACGCAACTTGGGCTATTCCGCATACAACGGAGTTATTGCCGAACGGTTCCCCAGCAAAATCGTTTCCGTAGAAGCCTATAACTAAACCCGCCTGCGCAAGAGGAGGGTCGGGATCTCAGGCCCGGGAAGGGCACCGGGCACGGTTTTTTCTTGCACCGTGATCGCCCTTGCCGGAGAATCCCCATCATTCAGAGGGCAGGAATCGGAGGCCCCTCATTTCACGACCATGAAATGCGGCAAGCGAATTGAATCATTACCGAAGCATCGGAGAGGTCGTTGCCATAGCAGCCGATTCGACAACCAACAGCGGCCGGTCCAATCTAACCGTCGCCGTTCCGGTGTACAACGAAGCGGCGACCGTCACCCCGTTGCTCGATCGCTTGTACGCCGAACCGACCAGCAAAGAAATCGTCGTCGTGGACGATGGGTCGACGGATAATTCAGGGGCTTTGATTGCCGAGTGGATGGCGGAGCGAGAAGTTTTAAATTCGCAGACGACGCGGATCGTGCACCTGTCGCACCGGATCAATCGAGGCAAAGGCCGAGCGATTCGCACGGCCCTCGCGGTGGCCGAGGGAGATTATTTTCTAGTGCAGGACGCCGACCTGGAACTCTGTCCATCGGCCTACCAATCGCTCCTGCTGCCGCTGAATGCGAGCGAAGTGGATTGGGTGATCGGGACGCGACAAGCCGACCGGCGACGCTTCCGCACCGGCCACCGCCTGGGACTGGCCCTCGTCAACTCCATGGTCCGGCTCTTGTATGGCTACCGGTTGTCGGACGCGGCCTGCTGTTACAAAGTCGCGCGAACCGAGCGGGTGCGATCGATGCAGCTGCAGTGCGAGGGATTTGAGTTCTGTCCCGAGTTTGTTGCCAAAGCGGCCCGTTTGAACCTCACCGTGCGAGAGGTTCCCGTGCAGTACACACCGCGGCGGACGCAAGAAGGCAAAAAACTGCGGCTGGTATCCGACGGCCTCGAGTGCCTGGGCACGCTGCTGCGGTACCGAAGATGGCAGCCAGAATGCAGCGACGCCTATAATCAGCAGTCACCGACAAAATCGTATGGCGTGCGGGACAGGCGCGGGCGGAGAGCGTGACGCTGCGACAGCGCGATGATTTAAGGGCCAGCCGTGACTGCTGAGAACGCACAGGACATGAGCATCATGGATGAAATGATGACAAATATTTATTTACCATTCTCTAGAGGTGCCTGAATGATCCGTCTCGTTTTGACAATGGCAGCATTACTGCAATTGCAGTGCCTCGCATCGGCGCAAGAGCGGCCGCCGACGTTGTCGCTAGAAGAAATCGCCGAGCGTGCGGAGGCGCAGATCGCGAAGTTGGCGGAGGTGAAGGCGAGCTATGAGGTGAGCTGGCGGCAAATCCCCGACGAACCATTTCCCGTCGAAAGTGAAGCCGATATTTCCCTCGATCCCTATCGCGTGGAAACCGCCGTGGCCGGCGACAAACGCAAATCGAGCATCACAAGAGGGGCCTTCCAAGAGGTGGCCAGTACGACGCGTACGAGTTTCGACGGAGTTTATTCGCTTTGCCTTGAGGGGGACATGGGGAGCCTTGCCGAGGGAAAGGACCGTATGTGCGAGGACGTGTTCTACATTACTGAATTCCTGCACAAGCCGATCACCGATTCCGCTCTTCGAAAAGAGGAGGATTTCTTCCCGAACTATCTCTTCTCGAAGAAATTTCCTTATAGCGTGCTGGATGCTCAGGAGAAGATCGATGGACACTGGTGCCATGTCGTGCAATCGGACCTGTCCAAGCTCTGGATCGACCCGAACATCGGATGCCTGCCAAGGAGGATTGAACGTGTCGCCAACCCAGAAAGCGACCACCGCGTCCTGTTCTCAGTCCACTCGATGGATGATTTCCGGGAGGTTTCTCCAGGGGTTTATTTTCCGTTTGACAACACCCGCGTTTCGTATGCCTCGCTGCGCAACCCGAAAAGCTACTGGGATCAACCTTATTTAGAATTGTCGGTGAAGGTCCTCTCGGCAAACAATGACGTCGACGACTCGGATTTCGCGATGCACGCGCTTCCGGGCACCTTGATAGCAAGTGGAGATACCCAATTCACTGTCCCAGGAGATAAGCCACTCATCCTGAATCAATTCGGCCACCTGGCGGGTGACGAGGCGTCTTACCAACCGGGCTACAGACGATGGCGGGGAACGTTCATCGCTGCCAACGTTGTCGCGATTTTCGTCACGTGCACCTATTTTTTTTGGCAGCGGAGGAAGACGCAAGCCACCTGAGGTGCGTTTAACACCCATTTCTCAGAGGTCTGAACAAATATCCGATCTCACCAAACGGCCCGCTACACGTCCTGATTTGAAATCTTCGCCCACTTGCTCAATCGTCGAGATTTGCTTTATGCAACGTTTGAAACTTCATATTTTGACCATCCTCCTTCTCCTGGCCACCCCCTGCCGTGGGCAAGACGTCTCCGCCGAGCAACTGTCTCGTGTTCACCTCCAGCGTGTGCCACTCTACTTCGGCTGGGAATTCGAGTACGAGTCGTCTCTGGTGACGGACGATGGCGAAACAATCGAGCTCGAAAACGTCTTGGTGCTGGATGCTCCCGTCGCTCGTAGCTCCGCAGTGGTTCGTCGATTATGGATTGCAAAGCGTGAAAATCCAGGTGAGCCTCACCTGGACGATACACAGTTGATGCATCGGTTTGCCGGCTGGAATGGCAGCGAGTATCGGCAGTACGAGCGCAACTATCTATCGAGCAATACAGATGGAATCAAGCTGGGCCGTGGGGCAATATTTGCCAGCGACAGGGCGTCCTACACGGACAACTACTTCGATGCCATGCTCACGTCAGGTCCGCACGGCGTGCCGCAGTACGTGGATGTCAGCGGGAAGGTGTTTGACAAACACCCTCTCCAGTTCCGGGTGATCGGCAGAGGAGAACGCCTAGACGTGGGCACGCTGAAAGTGGAAGCGAGGCAAGGAGCCGAATTGCTCGCCGAAGCGGAGCTTTCCGATACCGCGGAAAAACTTCTGATGTGGCAGGTGACCTACCACAACAACCAACCGGTTATGCAGTGGGAAGTGACTGCCCTCGGCCGCTTTGATGACACACTCTACCCCGCATCCGGGAAAATGGACCGCGAACAAGTCGGCGACATCCGACCGTTGGAGTACCGCTTTGAAGTAAAGAACGTTTCCTGGAATAACCGTTCGGTTGACGAATGGTTTCCGCAATGGCCGCAGGGCACGGCCGTAATCGACCAAACCGACGGAGCGAAACAGGCCGTGATTCCTTATCCGGAAGACGTGTCGAAACGTATCGTTGCCAGCAAGGGAATGGGCGCGGTCTCCAGTTTCCGTTCGGGGCGTGGGCTCGTTTTTTTGCTGGTCAACCTGTGCATCGTGGGAGCGATTGGGTATTTCTTCATCCGCCGTAGGCGCGGGGCCCACTAGCGGCTGCTCCGCGGGGCGGGACCGGGGCGCTGGAGCGTGCGTTGCCGTGCGGGGTTTCGCAGCGATCGAGTTGGCGTACGATTGAGGCGAATAAAGATTACTCCATCGATGCTGCTTATCGCGTGTCGCTAGCTTGCCGCCGTGCCCCTGTGCCCTGGCTTCCTTTCTAATTATTGGAGGTGCATTGCGATGCGCCCAAATGCATCCGAATCCCGCTCCTCGCTCCGCGGCTTGATCGCTGCGACGTATACGCCGCTCGATGCGCAGGGCCGACTTCGACTCGGCGGCATCGATCCGCTGACCGACCACTTGGTCGAGCAGGGCATCGAGGGACTGTACGTGTGCGGCAGCACCGGCGAAGGCATGTCGCTCTCGACGGCCGAACGCAAACAGATTGCCGAGCGGACCGTGGCGGCCGCGGCGGGACGCGTGCCGGTGATCGTGCAGGTGGGACATAACTGTGTGGAGGAAGCCGCCGAGCTGGCCGCCCATGCGGCCCAAGCCGGCGCGGACGTGGTCTCGGCGACGTGCCCCTCGTACTACCCGATCACCTCGCCGGACGCCTTGGTCGAGACGATGGGCCGGATTGCCGAAGCCGGCGGTTCCCTGCCGTTTTACTACTACCACATCCCGGCCCTGACCGGTTCGGCAATCGACATCGTCGAGTTCCTGGAAACCGCGCAAAGCAAGATCGCCAACTTGGCGGGCCTGAAATACACCGACACCAAGCTGCACGAGTTCCAAGCCTGCCAGAACGTCGCCGGCGGCAGCCTGGACATCGTCTTCGGCTGTGACGAGATGCTGCTCGGGGCCTTGGCCACCGGAGCGAAAGGAGCAATCGGCAGCACCTTCAACATCCTGGCGCCGCTGTACCGCGAAGTGATCGCAGCGTTCGAAAAGAGCGATTTCGCGGCCGCTCGCCGCGCCCAACTGCAAGCCGTGCAGATCATCCGCGCCCTGCAGCAGTATCCGTTTCACGCCGCGATGAAGCAGATCCTCTCCTGGCAAGGATTCGACTGTGGCCCGTGCCGCATGCCCCAGCGAAAGCTGACCGACGCCGAGCGGCAGTCGCTGCAAGAGGTGTTGAGCTCGCGGTGGCCGGCTCTGGGGATCCAGTAGTGGACCGGCGTCGAGGACCCTCTGTTCAAGCATCCCGCCACCGGTATCTTGTTGGGCGAACCGTGCACCTCGGCCCTTCCGAAGGCGTCTACCGATGTGCTCACCTTGTTCGCTCGTTCCTCACCAGCCTCCCAGAGGGGAGGACAATTCCTGGAATCCTTGACCATGGCTGCTGACGAAATTCTGGATCCCCCCGGTTCGATCGCGGTCCTTGGCGGCGGCATCTTGGGCCTGGAAGCCGCCCTGTACGCTCGTTTCCTGGGCTACGACGTGACGGTCTTCGAAGCCCTGGACGTGGGCCAGAGCTGGCTGGATTCTGGCGACGCGGACTTGACGTTTCTGCCCGGCCGCGGCATTTCGGCGTTCGCTCTGCAAGCCGTTCGGGCCCAGGACGACGATCCGCAGACGCTGGAAACATTGCCGACCACCGCAGCGGGCTACGCGGAGCAGATTCTGCGGCCGTTGGCCGAAATCGATTTGCTCTCCGGCCGCGTACTCACCCGACACCGGGTGCGCGAAGTCCACCGGCTGCCAAACGCGGAAGACCCTTCGGAGCTGGATTTTCAGATCCGCTGTGCGGACCACGAAACGGCCTGGACGGCTGAAGCGGTGATCGACACCGCTGGCTGGGCGAACCATCAGGCCCCGGCCCAGGATCCCCAGCACCGCTGGGCCGAGACGGCCTACTTTCACATCATCGATGGTCGCGATTCCGCTTCTGCCGGTCAGGAGGGTTCTGCCGGTCAGGAGGGTGAGGACGACTGGGAGCAGCGCAGCGCCCGGGGCCGCGACGCGATCCGCCGGCTGTTCGCCATGTGGGGCGACCGCGAGGGGCTGGACCTGTATCGCCCCACGCGGCTGTAGAGCGGGGCGGGGCTACGTTGTGGCATAGGCTTCTAGCCTGTGAAAAGTAGCACGGCTGTCCCAGCCGCTGAACGCAATGCTCTCGGCTGGGGACAGCCGAGCTACTAAAGCCTATGCCACACCGAAAAAATTGGTGTGTTCTTTTTGCAACGGCCGTCGCGGCCGCGCAACGTGACCTAGAGTTCTCCAGAGACACCGAATCCGGCCCCCGTTCTCGGGGCCCGCTCGGCCACGCGCTTTCTCGTCGCCTCGTCCTGGAACGCCTTTCAATGATCAAACTCTCTCGCCTCGACGGTGAACCGTTCGTCTTGAACGCGGATTTGATTCGGTATGTCGAGTGCCGGCCCGATACGTTCATCACCTTGACCACGGGCGAGCGACTGGTGGTGGGCGAATCGATGGACGAAGTGGTCGACCGAGCGGTTCGCTATCAACAGCAAAAACATTTGATCCCCAGCCGTTAAACGCTCCCGGAGCCACACTTCGATGGATATAGCTTCGCTGATCGGACTCATCCTAGCCATCGGCTTGATCGTCGGATCCATGTTGATGGGCAGCGCGCCGATGACCGCTTTCGTGGACATCCCGTCCCTGTTGGTGGTGGTCGGAGGAGCGATCGCCGCCGCCATGATCTGCTTTCCCCTACGCAGCATTCTGGGTGTTCCCAAGGTGATGCTGAAGGTGATGTTGAACAAGAACGAGGACACGGCAGAGCTGATCAAACAGATCGTGGCCCTGGCCGAAACGGCTCGCCGCGACGGCTTGTTGGCTCTGGAAGCGGAGATCCCGCAGGTGGAAAACCCGCTGGTGCAAACCGGTCTGCAGATGGCCGTCGACGGCAGTCCGCCCGAGACGGTCGAGGAAGTCCTGCGGACCGAAGTCAACGCGATCAGCCTGCGGCACCGCGAGGGCAAGGGCGTGATGGACCAACTGGGTCGTTTCGCGCCGGCCTACGGCATGATCGGCACCTTGATGGGATTGATCATGATGCTGAGCGATATGAGTGACCCGTCGGGGATCGGGGCCGGGATGGCCGTGGCCCTGATCACGACGTTGTACGGGGCGATCGTCGCGAACGTGGTGTTCAGCCCGTTCGCCGAGAAACTGGGGCTGCTCAGCCGCAAAGAGCTGACCGCCATGGAGATCGCGATCCGCGGCGTAATGGCCATCCAGTCGGGCGAGAGCCCGCGGGCGATCGATCAAAAACTGCAGACCTTTCTGCCTCCGAAACAGCGAACCCAGGAATAGCCCGCGATGGATGACGAACCGGAAGATTCGGGTGCCGAAATCCCGGAATGGGTGGTGACCTTCGGCGATATGATGTCCCTGCTGCTGACGTTCTTCATCATGCTGGTATCACTCAGCGAGATCAAAGAAGAAGAAACGTATCAAGCGCTCGTTGATTCGATGCGCCAACAATTCGGTTACACCCGCAGTCTGGAAAGCTTGACGCCGGGCGATGCCAAACCGCGCAGCACCGCTTCGACCGTCCTGGCCACGACCGGCCGCGCCAAACGCGAAGACACAGCCAGGGGCGGGGTTCCCGATCCGGCCCCCAAAGGCGAGAAGCCCATGGTCCGGATCATCCGCCCCGGCAAGCAAACGGCCGTCGGGTCGGTGGTGTTTTTCGAAATCGGTACCGCCCAGATGCAGGCCGACAGTCCCGGCGTCCTGGACGCGATCGCCGGTCAACTGCAAGGCAAACCGCAGAAGATCGAGATCCGCGGCCACACCGCACCGGAAACGGCCGCTCGCACCCACGACACCGCCGAAACGATGGACCTGGCCTATGCCCGAGCTCGAGCCGTGCTGGAGTACCTGGTCCAGAACCACAAACTTGAACCCAACCGCTTCCGTTTGACCAGTGCCGGAGCCAGCGAACCGATGCATGCCGGCAGTGGAGCAGCGGACCGGCAAGCCAACCCCCGCGTCGAGATCTTTTTGCTCGACGAAACCGTCAGCGACCTGCAGGGCACGGCGGACGAACGCGCCAGCCGGGTCATGAGCCTTCCCAGTGAAGAGGAGAATCCTTGATGGCCGACCAACCCGAAAACGTCGACAACCAAGCCGAAGGCGAAGCGGAGGGCAAGAGCAAGCTGGGCGGCAAAGGGATCATGATCGGATTCGTTTCGGTCGTCGTCCTGGTGGAAACCGCCCTGTTCTTCTTCCTCGTCCCCTCGGCCGAGGAAGTCAGTGCCCTGGCCGAAGCGAGGCTGATTCAGTCCGTCCAGGCCGACCAGAAACAGACCGAACAGGAGAACCTGGAGGAGAACAGTGTCGAGGAGTTCGAACTGGGGCGGTTCGGCGAAACCTTCAGCCCCCTGGATACCGAGGATCGTTACCGCGTCGAGCTGACCCTGTTCGGACTGGTCAAGAAGAAGGACCAGGAAAAGATGACCGCCGAATTCGACGCCAAGGATGGACGCATCCGGCACGCGGTCCGGATGAAAATCCGCATGTCCGACCTGTCGGAGCTGGATGAAAATCAATTGGGGTTGCTGCAGCGACGGATTTTGACGACATGTAACCACCTGTTAGAAGACGATCTGTTGCTTTCGGTCGGCTTCTACGATTACCAATTGATCAAGGAATAGGGCCGAGGACCGTGAGCGAATCGCCACTCAAGGATGAGTCCGCCGAAGCGCCAGCCACCGACAAACAGCAGGTTTCGCCGCAGGACATCGAAAACCTGCTCTCGCAAGCCCAAGCCGGTGTGGACCAGGCGGCCGGAGACAATGAATCCGCCGCGGCCCAGCCCTTCCAGCTGAACGATCTGCAGCCCAGCGAATCGGGCGACGCTCCGCACCCGATGGACCTGCTGGGCGACGTGGAACTGGACCTGCGCATCGAACTGGGCCGCACCCAGATGCGGCTCGAAGAGGTCCTTCGCCTGCGCAGTGGCGCCGTCGTGGCCCTGGACAAACTGGCCGGCGACCCGGTCGACATCTACGTCAACGGACGGCTGATCGCACGCGGTGAAGTCTTGGTGATGAACGATAACTTCTGCGTTCGCGTCACCGAATTGCTGGGAGGAGCCGAATGAGCGGAACGCTTCAGAAAACTCGCACGTTCCGAACGCGCGGATGGCTTCCGGCCGCCCTGCTGTTGCTGGCCGGCCTCGCGGCCGACACCTCCAGTGCCCAACCACCCGCCCAAGCCCAACCACCCGCCCAAGCCCAACCACTCGACCAAGCCCAACCACCCGCCGCGAGCCTGGCCACCGCGGCCAGTTCGCGTGGGATGGTGCTGGACGCGAGCGACCGGGCGGCCGCCGCCCCTGCTGAACACGCCGCCCCTGCAGAGAACGCCGCCAAGGGTGAGAACGCCGGCTCGGCGGCTGCGCCGTTTCGCTTCCGCGGCGGCGACGAGGACGACGTTGCCGAAGCGCAACAAACCCTGCCGATCACGACCGTGGTCAGCTCTTTGACGATTGTCCTGGGCCTGTTCGCCGCCTTGGTCTGGATCCTTCGCCGCAGCGGCGCAGCGGCCATGGGAAACGTTTCCAAAGACACCCTGCAGGTGCTCGGCCGCACGCCCTTGGCCCCGCGGCAGAACATCGTATTGGTACGATGCGGCCAGCGGATTCTGGTCCTGGCCGTGGGAGCCAGCAGCTCGACGACGCTGGCCGAAATCAGCGATCCCGATGAGGTTGCGGAGGTGTTGGCCGGTTGCACGGGCAGCGGCCGGCAGCAGTTTTTGCAGACCCTCAGCGCCCTGGGCCAAGAAAAACCCTCGAGCGACCGCTTCGCCGGCCCCGATCACTTTGCCGGCCCCGATCACTTTGCCGGCCCCGATCACTTCGCCGGCGCGGGTCGCACTGCCGGCGCGGATCGCACTGCCGGCGCGGGTCGCACTGCCGGCGCGGGCTTGGGCTCCGCCTCGCGTGCGCCGCACCGCAGCCTTTTTACCACTGCCTGAGCGTGGCCGAACAATCGTCGCCCCACGCTCCGCCTTCTGAAATCGCTTCGGGTGAAGCGTTTTCTATTCGTCGCCGCATCGCGCCGCAAAATCACATCGCGCCGCAAAATCTTGCACAGCGGCAGCAACCAGAGCGGAACCGTCGCTCTCGCGCGAGGTTTAAACCGGCGAAGCTTTCGCGTTTCCCGCGGGTCAGGACAAGCAATTCTTGCAGAATAAACTTGTAGGGCGGGGGGCGAGGCGTCAAAATAGTATCGGGGCTTTTTTTCTCAACCGTCCTTTTTTCCGAGGAAACGTTTTCTCATGTTTGTCCCAAGAACGAAACGGCGCGGGTTTACGCTCGTGGAATTGCTGGTGGTGATCGCCATCATCGGCGTCCTGGTCGGCCTCTTGCTTCCGGCCGTTCAAGCCGCCCGCGAAGCGGCTCGGCGGATGAGCTGCACCAACAATGTCAAGCAGATCGTGCTGGGCATGCACAACTACCACGACACGCTGCTGACGTTCCCGGCCGGCTCGTACAATCTTCGGGAAGCTTGGCCGTCGAACGGTTCCAACTGGCGGGCCTTGATCCTGCCGTACATCGAGCAGAACGCGTTGTACGACCAGCTGCAGTTCATCGACACGGCTCCTTACACGTTCATGGCCGGCGGGGCTGCCGGTTCCAACGCGCTGTATGGCAACGAGGTTTTGAAGGAATTTGAGTTGCCGACGTATCGCTGTCCGTCGTCGGCGATTCCGGTCTTCGACATCGCGCCGGTTTCCAACAATCAAGCCAAAACGATGGTGGTCAGTTACGTCGGCATCCAGGGAGCGGCTCGTCCGGTCCCAGGCCCGGATCCGAATCGAGGCACGGCCGACCTGGGACACGGTTGGTCCAGCAACAACGGTATCTTGGTTCCCAACGAGTCGTTCGGCATGCAAGCCATCACCGACGGCACCAGCAACACGATGATCATCGCCGATCAATCGGGCTTGGTGGCCGGGGTCAACCGGACGGCCAACTACTATGGAGGTTGGTACGGTACGCGGCACGGCAGCCCGGTCAGCTCTGGTCGCCGAGACCTGTGGCAAACGGGCACCACGTGCGTCCGCTTCGCCCCCAACAGCAACATTGTCCAGACCGGAGCCACCGAGCGGATGTACCGCAACAATACGGTGATCAACTCGTTCCACCCCGGCGGGATCACCATCGGCCTGGCCGACGGCAGCGTCCGCTTTTTGCCCGACACGGTCGATTTTATGACGCTGAAGAAGATGTGCTGTCGGTATGATGGCGAAGTCTTCGAGATGCCGTAGACTGCTGTTAAGCACGTCGCAACATTAACTTAGGCATTACCCTCCCGCTGCGCGGGAGGGTGTTGTCGCGGGGTTTCACGCAAAGATTTATGCCGACGTGCTTAACGCCGTAAAAAAATGTCTTTCGCGGATGTCCCACCCGAGCTTGGCTTCGGGTGGGACATCTTTACTGTCTCCAGAAACAAGTACGACGAGAAATGAAGCTAACCAGTATTGAATCGTGTCGGCGGTGTTTAGGTGTATTGGGCGTGATGGCGGCGGGGTTGGCCGTAGCGGTGGTTGCCGGTTGTTCGCCCAGCGTGCCGATGGGAACCGTCTCCGGCACCGTCACGCTCAACGGCCAACCCTACGACGACGCGGCCGTGATGTTGCTAGACTTGGATTCCGGCCAAGCCGCGGGCGCGGACATCCAGCCCGGCGGGTCCTTCAAAATTGCCGACCCATTGCCCGTGGGAACCTACAAGGTCTATCTCGCGCCTCCCTCCCAGACCGAAGAAGAAGCCGAAATGGCCAAGCCGATCACGATCGACACCTCGGTACCGGATAAATACTGGAACGAGGCCTCCACCGATGTCACCATTACGGTTGAGGAAGGCGAGAATACCGCCGTGGTTGAACTCAAGAGCTAACCAGCGCCGCACGGATTCGTCAGAACCCTCCGCTGTGATATCCTGCCTAACGCAGTTTCCCTTCGTTTTAACCGGTGCATTACCAAGATGAGCAATGTTAATCCGTACGCCTCGCATGTGACCTACGACGTGGCGCAGGCCAACGAGGCGGAACGCACCGCCTTTATCCACAAAACCTACCTGCATCTGGGCGGGGCGATCGGCTTGTTCGTCGCTCTCGAAACCCTGCTGTTTACGCTCGTCCCGGCGGCGACGATGCAGTCGTTGGTTGCCCAGATGGTTTCGGGCTACATGTGGCTGGTGGTGCTGGGCGCCTTTATGTTGGTCAGCTGGGTTGCCCGGTCATGGGCCGAGAGCGGTGCCTCGCGCGGGGCACAGTACGCGGGCCTGGGTCTATACGTGGTGGCCCAAGCGGTGATCTTTCTACCGCTGCTGTACATGGCGATGCAGATCAATCCGGAGATCCCGGCGATGGCCGGGCTGTTGACGATGGTCACCTTTGGCGGGCTGACGGCCATGGTGTTTGTGACCCGCGTCGACCTGCACTGGATTGGCAAGTACCTGTTCATGGCCGGTTTGCTGGCGATGGGATTGATCGTCTGTGCAATCCTGTTCGGCTTTAACCTGGGCGTGTTGTTCTCGGGCGTGATGGTCGGTTTGGCCGCCGGGTACATCCTGTACGACACGTCCAACGTCATGCACCACTACCGCACCGACCAGTATGTGGCCGCGTCGCTGGCCCTGTTCGCCTCGGTGGCGCTGTTGTTCTGGTACGTGCTGCGTCTGGTCATGTCGTTCAGCTCCAGCGACTGAGCGAGCGGATGAGCGACTCGCGCCGGATCCTTCGCGAAGCTTTCAATTTTCTGGAAGCGGAAACGATTCGTCTGCGTTTGCAGGAAGCCGGTATCGAAGCGTTCGTCACCGGGACGGACGCCGCGGTGGCCCTCAGCATGGGCGGCGCCGGGACCGACCGGCTGGTCCGTGTCGAGGTGGACGCGGACGATTTCCAGCGAGCCGACCAGTTGCTGGTCGCGGACCAGGCGCGGATGCAGCACGCGCTGCCCTGGATCTGTTCCCGCTGTGGCGAACAGAACGAACCGGCTTTTGAGATCTGCTGGAGCTGCAGCAAACCGCTGCGTGAGGAAGACCAGCGGGGGCGGACCGCCGAGACGGGCCGCGAGGCGGCGAGCCGCGAGGGCATGCTGGCTTCCCAAACGCCCACAGCCTCCATTGCTCCCGACGCAGCAGAGAATCCCTATCGCCCCACCGCTACGGGCGACCCCGTCGCGCAGCGACGAATGGCCTCGCTGCAGCGTCCCGATCGTGCCGAGGAGCTGGAGGACCGCGTGCGGCGAGCTTTCTTATCTAGCATTGTCGGACTGTTGGTGTGCCCTCCGCTGGTGAACCTGTACTCGGTCGGCCTGCTGCTCTCCTTTCCTGCGGCCGCCTACGAAGAGCCCGAATTGCAGCTGCGATTATTCAGTGCGTGGCTTATCAACGTGGCCAGTATCATCGTCTGGCCGCTTCTCTACCTCTCGATGTAGGGCCCAACGAACTCGCGGCAAGGCGACCCAAGTCCAGCGGGTGATCGTTCTCGGACCCCTCATCGGCACCCATCTTTCCAGAAGATTTTATCTGTGTGCAATTAGCGAGGATTGGTGGTCGAATGTTCTGCGGAGTGTCCACCGGCATCCACCGCTTTCCTATTTCCCAAATCTCGGAAAAAATCTCTATTTCGTCTCAAGCCGCTCTTCGCGTACGCTTCGACCTGGTCGTCGAGATGCCAGGAGAGCCGTTTGAACCAGTCGTTTTCCACCGCTGCGAGCCGCTGCCGCCGTATCCTGCTGGGTCTGGTGCTGGGGCTGCTCTGGACCGGTCCGAACGAGGCTCGGCTGTGGGCTCAGGAAGCGGTTCAGCCGGCCAGTGAGGCGGCACAAGCGGAGCCGGCGGGCGAAGCCGACGCGACGCTGTTGACGTCCGACGACTTGGGACAGCCCATCCTGGAATCGCCCCTGGACTTTGTCGGCGGCGGACCGGAGCGTTGGACCAGCCCGGAGGGATTGAGCAGCAGTCTGCAGATCGTATTGCTGTTGACGGTGTTGAGCCTGGCGCCGGCGTTGTTGTTGATGACCACCTGTTACGTGCGGATCATCATCGTGCTGGGCTTGCTGCGTCAGGCGATCGGCCTGCAATCGTTGCCGCCCAGCCAGGTGATGACCAGCGTGGCGTTGTTCATGACGCTGTTCGTGATGACGCCGGTGTGGAAACAGACCTACGACGAAGCGATCGTGCCATACACCGATCCGGAAACATCGATGTCGTCGACCGACGCCTGGGAGCGGGGCGTCCAGCCGATCCGCGACTTCATGGCTCGGCAGATCGACGTCACCGAAAACCACGACGACGTGCTGCTGTTTTATCGCTACGTCGCTCCGGACGGCCAGGAACCGCAGAGCTGGGACGAGATCCCGCTGCGGGCGTTGCTGCCAGCCTACATGCTCAGCGAGCTGAAGACGGCGTTCTTGATGGGGTTTCAGATCTACCTGCCCTTTTTGATCGTCGACCTGGTCGTGGCCAGCGTGACGATCTCGATGGGGATGCTGATGTTGCCGCCGGCGGTGATCTCGTTGCCTTTCAAGCTGCTGCTGTTCGTCCTGGTCGATGGTTGGCATCTGGTGGTCCAAATGTTGATGGACAGTTTTGGCACCTATGGGATGTGATCGAAAATGAATAGTGAAACCGCCGTGGACATGTGCCGCGAAATGTTGATGTCGGCCATTCTGATCGGTTCGCCGATCCTGTTGGTGGGCATGGTGGTCGGTTTGCTGATCGGCCTGATCCAGGCGCTGACCCAGGTCCAGGACCAGACCGTCTCGTTCGTCCCCAAAATCTTTGCCATGGCTGTGGTCATGGTGGCCTGTCTGCCCTGGGTGGTGCAGAAGATGGTCGACCTGACGCGGACTGCGATTGAAAACGCTGGCATGCCGTGATCGCTGCCGCCACGGACCTGTTGCTGTCGCACCTGGTGCTGTTTTTGCTGGTGCTGACGCGTCTGAGCACGCTGTTGATGGCGATGCCGGCCGTGGGCGTGGGCGTTCCCAAACGGGTGCGAGCCCTGCTGGCGATCACGCTGACGTTGCTGCTATTGCCCGCGATCGCCGGCGACGAAGCGGCCGCGTCCGCGCCAAGAATCGAGAACCTGATCGAGCTGGCCATTGCGATCGCCCGCGAAGCGTTGATCGGCATGTTGATCGGGACGGTCATCCAGCTGTTAATCACCGGCATGCAGCTGGGCGGCGAACTGATCAGCAGCACCGGCGGGATGCAGCTGGGCGACGCCCAGGACCCGGCCACGCGGTCCAACATGCCGGCGCTGGCACGCCTGATCGGAATGTTGGTCACGACCGTCTTCCTCAGCCTGGGCGGCCACCGCCTGATGTTGACCGCCCTGATGGACAGTTTCCAGTCGATGGCGCCTGGCCAGGTGGCGATCCACGAAAGTATGTTGTCCCTGGTCGTCGGGCAGTTGGCCGGCGGCGTGGGCGCGGGCGTGCGACTGGCGGCCCCGGTCGTTACGGCTTTGTTGCTGACCAACCTGGTCACGGGCTTTATCAGCCGCACGCTGCCGGGATTGAACGTGTTGGCGATCGGTTTAAACATCAACGCCTTGGCGATGTTGGCGGTGATGGCGATGGCGATCGGCGGAGCCAGCTGGATCTTTGCCGAAGAACTAACCATCGCGATGCAGCGCGTCGCGACCATGTGGTAGGAGCATCATGGCCGATTCCGCAGGAGAAAAGAAACATTCAGCCAGTGAACAGCGACGCCGCAAGGCGCGCGAAGATGGTCAGGTCGTCAAGAGCCAAGACCTGACCAGCGCGGCGATGCTGATGGCCGCCGTGCTGGCTCTGTACTGGTTCGGCCGCGAGACCGTCGACAAACTGGCCGCCAACCTCGTGCAAACCCTCAGCGGCGGTCCGGCCCTGGCGGTAACGCCGCACGAAGCCACCAGTAACCTGACGGCGATCGCCCTGCGGTTGGGCTGGATCGTGATGCCGCTGTTGCTGGTGATGTTCGTCGCCGGGATCGTCATCAACATCACTCAGGTCGGGTTGTTACTGAGCACCAAGAAGCTGATGCCTCAGTTCAGCCACATTAATCCGTTTGCAGGCCTGAAACGGATGTTCTCGCTGCAGGGCGTGATGCGGCTGGGCTTTGGTATTTTCAAGATCCTGGTCATCGCCTGCATCGCGGTGTTCTCGATCATGCGGCAGCAGGATGCGATCCTGGGAATCGCGGCCATGGACATGCCGATGGTGGCCAAGACTCTGTTCGATTGCCTGTTCGATACCAGCTTGTGGATCGCCGCGGCGCTGTTGTTGTTGGCCTTGCTGGAGTACGCCTATCAGTGGTGGAAACACGAAGAGGACCTGAAGATGACCGACCAGGAAGTCCGCGACGAGATGAAGGAGTCCGAGGGCGACCCACAGATGAAAGCTCGCCGGCGTCAGATCCAGCGGCAACTGGCCATGCAACAGGTGGCCTCGGAGGTGCCCGGCGCGGACGTCGTGGTCACCAACCCCACGGAACTGGCCATCGCGATCAAGTACGATCCGGCGGAGATGGCGGCGCCCCAGGTCGTGGCCAAAGGCGCCGGAACGGTGGCCCAAAAGATTCGCCGTTTGGCCTTGGAACACGGCGTGCCGATCGTCGAACGCAAACCCCTGGCGCAGGTTTTGTACAAGACGGTCGACGTGGGCGGATCGATCCCGCTGGAGCAGTACCAGGCGGTGGCCGAAGTCCTACGTTACGTCTATCAGCTGCAGGGCAAGAGCATCCCTCAGGCCACCGCGGCGTAGCGAGGGGTTGTTGGTTGTTGGTTGTTGGTTGTTGGTTGTTGGTTGTTGGTTGTCGCAACTTCGTACTCAGCGCAGCGGTACTCGTACTCAGCGCAGCGGTACTCGTACTCGCCTCGTGCTCAGCGGAGCGGTGCTCGTGCTCGTGCTCGTCATCGAATGACCGCGTAGTTGTCCGGCAGCAACTTCAAGGCAGTCGCGGCTCCTGGTCATCAACCATCAACCATCAACCAATCTCCAGGGCCACCTCGCCGTGGCTGCGGGGCGGAGCAGGGCAGGGCACCGCAATCAGCAACTCCAGTTCGTTATGGTCCTGCAGGTACTGTGATACCTCGATCTCCAGATGCGGCGATGCGGTCTCGTCGCCGGTCCAGATCCCCTGGCCGTTGAGCGTTATCGAGCGCACATAATCCACCTGCCGCAGGACCAGGAACAATCGATCGCCATCCTCTAAACCGGTCGGCGAATTGAAAGTGCGACGCAGAACAAACGCGTCCACCCGCTGCTGGGTAGAAACCCGCGTGGGCGGTGTGGCCAGAGCGGCGGCCCAGTCCACGCGAGTGGCGTGGCGGGGGTCGAAAGAGCGACCGATCGACCGCCACCAGGGGCCGCGAAGGCGAATCCGGTGACGATCGTTTGATTCCTCAACCATGGTGCCGCCGACCTACATCACGTCGTCCGATCCGAGGATCTGATCGATCGCTTTGCGGAAATCGTCGAACTCCTGGTACAGAGCGTCGGACGGGTTCACGGTGAAGTCAAAATCTTCGATGCCGCCAAAGAAGCGAACCGCGACGCCGCCCTCACCATCGTCCACGACCAGGAACTGGGTGTCGTCCAGCCGCGCGGTCAGCACTTCGTTGAGGCTGTTGACGATCGTCAGCAGCGCCGAATCTCGAGCTTCGTTCAGCACGATCTCGGCGTGCTTGACGCCCTCGAAGCCATCGCGCATCTGCAGGAAGTTCAGCGTTCCGTCGGCGTTCAGCGAAGCGGTTCCACCCTGCATGCCGCCGTTGGAATTGTTCGACGTGTCGCTGTGGTGACTCAGATAGGTCGAAGCCAACAGGTCGGTTCGCTCCATCGCCGCCGCGGCGCTGGTGCCGCTGTAGCCGATCAACGAGAACGCGTAATCGGTTGCGTCGAAGCCACCGGGCTGCGGGAAGTTGACCGTGAACTGGTTTTCCACGCTGTCCAGGTCTCCCTGGCTGCCGGCCGTGTCCGGACCATCGATCAGGTCGTCGCCGATCATCGCGTTGACGACGTAGCGTCCCGGCGGCAGGCCTTCGAAGCTGAAGTTGCCTTCCAGGTTCGTGTACGCGGTTTGCGAAATCGCTTCGCCGGTCACATTGTCGGCAGCGGTACTGCTGAGCGTCACCTGGACGTTGGCCAAACCGCTCTCGCCGGCTTCACGCGTGCCGTTACGAACCGGATTGGAAACGCTGGCGATGCTGTCGAAGAAGACCGTGCCGGAGATCGTGCTGGGCTGGAATTCCTGGACGTCGACGTGCACCGTGCCGACGGCCGATTCGATGCCGTCACTGATCGTGTAGGTAAAGCTGGTCTGACCGATGAAGTCGGTTTCGGGGACAAACCGCACGCTGCCGTCGGACTCGAGCGAGACCGTGCCGCGCGTGCCGGCCTGGGCGTTGACGGCCGTGATCGTCAACTGCTGCGACGCCTCACCGGCGCTGTCGTTACCCAACAGTCGCGCGGCCGAGTAGATGGCCGGAACATTCACAAACGCGGTCACTTCGTCGTCGCCGGCGATGGGATCGATGTTGTTCACATTGATCGTCAACGTCGCTTCGCTGCTGGCGACCGGATCTCCATCATCACTGACGGTGTAGGTGATCGTATCGGTGCCTTCGAAGTTCAGCGGCGGGGTGTAGACGATGTTGCCATTGTCCAGGACCGCCGTGCCGCCGTTGGCCGTCGCAGCCGTCACACTGCTGACCGACAACGTCTGATCGTCCTCGTTGACACCGGGCGAGTCATTGGCCAGCAGTTCGCTGACGGCAATCGTCAACGGAACGTTGCTGGTGGTCGTCCGTGCGGGATCGGCACCGATGATCGGCGGATCGTTCACCGGTCCAATCGTCAGGGTCACGGTCCCGGTCGCAGCCGCTTGATCATCGACCACGCCACTGGTATCGGTCACGGTGTAAGTAAATTCGACGACGCCGTTGTAATCATCCGAGGGATCGACGCGAACGCTGTCGCCGACGATCGAGATGGTGGCGTTGCCGGCACCCACGGTGATCGGGCCGAGGCTGTCGATCGACAGCGTCTCACCCACGTTCGCCCGGTCGTTGGCCAACACCGGAATGTCGATCGTGACGCCTTCGTCGCTGGTGGCCGTATCATCGAGCGCCCGCGGACGCGGCCCTTCGGTCACATCGACCGTAACCGTCGCCGTGCTGGTCAGATTACCCGAGTCGGTAATCGTGTAGGTAAAGCTGGTTTGGCCGGGGAACAGTTCTTGCGGATCGTACAGCACCGCCGTGCCGCCGGGAGCGATGCTGACGCCCGTGCCGGTGACCGAGGTGATTGTGATCGAATCGCCGGTTTCGCCCGGTCCCGCATCGTCGTTATCTAGAACCATCAACGTGTGGACGCCCGACAGTTCTTCGACGTTGAAGGTATCGTCGACCGCGTTGGGAGCATCGTTGACGCCCTGCAAGTTGATCGTGACCGTCCCGGTATCGGTGCCTAGGGAATTGCTGACCGTGAAATCAAAGGTTGCGACATTGCCGAAGACGTCGTCGTCGACCGGCGTGTAGCTGTAGGTCCCGTCGCCGTTATCGGTCAGGGTGCCCGCTCCGGAACCGCTGATCAACGAGGTCAGCCCGGAAACACTGTCGACGGTGATCGGCGAAGTGCCCTGGACGTTGGCCAACAGATCGCTGTCGGTGAACGTCAGGGTGGTTCCTTCGGTTCCCGAGAGCGTGAAATCGCCAGCGGTGGGCGGCAGGGGTTGCTCGTCGATATTGACGGTCACCTGGATCGGGTCCGAAGTCGCCCCGTCGCTGTCGCGAACCACATACGTAAACGTCGCCGTCGCACCGCTGGCCGGCGGTGTGAAGGAAACCGTGCCATCGCCGTTGAGCACCACACCGGTACCGGCCACCGAATCGATGACCAGAGTCTGGTCCTCGTTGGCCGGTCCCGCGCTGTCGTTGTTCGTCAATTCGGTGGGCTGGATCACCCGCACCGTGCCGCGAGTCGCACTGATCTGATCGGGCGTTCCGGTGGGTGCATCGTTCTGCGAAACCACCGTCACGTTGACCGTGCCGGTCGAAGTGCTGCTGCCGTTGCTGGCGACATAGGTAAAGGAATCGACGCCGAAGAAGTCGGCCGCGGGCGTGTAGGTGGCGACCGAACCGGTCAGGGACACCGTGCCGTTGGCACCGTTGGTGGCCGAGGTGATCGTGATCGTTGCGTTCGGATCATTCAGGTCCGTCACCAGCGTCGCCAGATCGATCGTATTGCCACCGGCGGGCATCAGATCTTCGTTCACCGTCAGGTTGCCCGTGCCGGCAACCAAGCTGCTCTCGATGACGTTGAAAACCACCAATCCGTACCGGTCATCGCCGGGAATCGAAGGGTCATCGTCGATGTCGATCAGAACGTTGTCGACCCGCAGGCTGTCCCCCTCGTCGATCAGCAACAGCTCGTTACCGGAGCCTACCGGCGGCGTTTCCAGCGGTTGATCGATCTGAACGATGAACTCGTTGTACAGCTGCTTGAAACGAACCGGCAGGCTGAACGCGTCATAGGGCACCGTATTGCCTTGGTCGTCGTAACCGCCGGGCAGGTTGCCGCTGGCGATTCCGCCGACGTCGTCGTAGCCGTCTTCGCCGAACGAGCCCTGGACGCTGTTGTTATAAACTTCTTGTCCGCCGGCACTGCGGCTGTTGAAATTAATATTCAACGGGATGGCGTCGCTGTTGACGCTGCCATCGGGGTTGATCGCGGCCGTCTCCAGGTTCTGGAACGTGACCTGAGCACCGCTCAATTGACTGGTATCGGCGGTCAGGTTCGGCAACTGGATGTTCGACAGATCGTCACCCAGAAAGCGGATCTGGACGTCCAAACCGATGGTGTTGTTCAGCGGCGGCAGGACTTCGACCGAGAACTGGCTGCTGTCATAACCCAGTTGCTCCAGCACGCCACCGATCGCCGCGGTCGGATTGCTGCCGAGTGAAGCGACCGATACCGGCACCGTGGTGCTGCTGGACGTGTCCGAGAAGATGATGTCGCCGCTGGCCGACTGGATCTCTTTGGAGAACAGCAACTCCTGCGTCTCGGTCACCACCGGTTCGACCACGTCGGAGAACGTCGCTCCGGAAATCGGCGTGAAGATATCGACGAACACCGAAAACGCACCGCTGTCCTGACCAAAGCCGCGAAGGTCCAGGTAAGAGACCTCCAGGTCCACGATCTGGCTTCGCTGGGTCGCCTCGTCGAAGACCAGGTTCAGCGTTCGGCTGCCCGGATCCAAGAGGTCCGCATCGGTCTGATGGTCGCGCACTCCCAACCGCAATTCCATCACTTCGCCGTCGATGCCTTGCCCGCGGTTCAGGGCGTTGACGACCTGCAGAGCGTCCATCGGCGTGACTTCGTTGTCGCCGTTGACGTCGACCAAGCCCACCTCCTCGGCATCGCTGTCCGCCATCACGGTTTCCACGCTGCCCGGTCCGCTGCGATTCAGTTGGTTGATCACCAACAACGCGTCGATCGGCTCGACCCGGTAGTCGCGGTTGACATCGACCGGGGCAAAGTCGTTGTGGAAAGCCAGCAGGTCTCCGGCCAGGAGTTCGCGTCGCTCCAACGCTTCGCTACGCAATCGCCGCTTGCCGCTGGCTGGAGCCTGATTACGACGGGCGTCCTGGGATCGCTTAAAAAGGCGGCCAAATGATTTCATCGCCAAATCCAATTTCGTTTTCGACAGCAAGGAATGATTTTGCGAGTGCGAGTGTGCTCAGCAGGCACAGAGTCCCCATATTAACCAGCTTCACCGGGTTATCAAGAAACCATTGTGCTTGAATTCGCGGACCTACGGACTTACTGACAGTTAGAATCCATCGGACCGTAAAGGTTCCAAAAAAAATGCATCCACCGGATCCTCCGGTTTCGTGGTGTCACCGTCCTCAGGACCGCTATAACCGTGCAAGCCACCCGCTGGCGGGCGGTTCATCGACATGTCAGGGGGCGAAAAAACGTTCGCTCCTGGATCGGCCAGAACACGGTCGGTCGCCTCCGCTGCGGATATCGACCGGGTTTCGTCCCGGCGGAACCGGTCGGGGGCCTCCGCCTCGAGCGATGCCGCGACCCACCCGCCGGCTTGCAGGGCCTGATCGGCCGCTTCGCCGCTTGCCGCTTCGCGCTGCACAGCGGATTGACCGCCCTGGCGGGACAGCCGGTTCAGTTCGTTGACGACCAACAAGGCGTCCACCGGCGCGACGATGCCGTCGCCGTCGACGTCGATCAGCGGTGCGCCTGCGGTAAACGCGGGCAACGGTCCGGTGCCGTGACGATTCAAATAATTAATCACCATCAAAGCATCGATCGGTTCCACACCGTCGCTGCGATCGACATCGGTGGCGACCTGCGAGTTCTGCCAGGGGCTGGCCCCGCGTTGGACGCCCCACGTGGCGGTCGGCTGGGAATCGCCAACGGTGATTTCCTGGGTACCCAGCGACTGATGAATGACCAGCGGCAGGTCGAACTGGACCTGGTAGCGACCGGCGGGCAAGTTCTCGAATCGCAACAAACCCGAGGCGTCACTATGGGCGGAGAGCTGGGGGCCGAGGCGAACCCGGTTCACCAAGACTTCGGTGCCCTCGTGTCCGAATAACCGCACGCTGGCGATTTGGTTGCCGGGATCGGCAACGGTCAACGTCGCGGTCGCTCCGCTGGCCAGGGCAGGCGAGGTCTCGCGATCCAGCAGATTGCCGGCCGCATCGTAGGCCTCCAGCCGCCCGCGGGCTCCGGCGGCCGGGGCCACGACGGTCACCTGAACCTGAGTCGTGTTTTCTTCGGGCCGAACCTCCAAATGGTCGTAGGGCGACCAACGATCGTTCCACTCGCCCTGGGTGACGTCGTACCACTTCAAACGCGGCCCCCCGACTTCGCCGCTATCGCCTTCGAAGACGACCCGGCCGTCGCTTTTGGCCGCCGTGCCGCGGATTTGCCATCCGGCCAAATCCTCTAGAACCTGCCCCGAAGCGACCGACTGTGCGTCGACGCTCGCCACCACCGGCAGCTCGCCCGCCGTGGCGGCGACCACTTCCGCCACCACGTCGCCGATCGCCGCTTCGTCCGCGTCCGGCAAACCATCGGTATTTTGATCCAGGTACACGTAACCGGTTGCCGACGCGGGTGCCGTTCCCGGAATCAACGGCGTCACGGTGATCGAGGGACTGGTCACGCCGGTCGCGGCGTCGATGGCGCGGATATCGACCGTGGTGAAGGTGGCCGGAACCGCAACGTCAAAGGCCACCTCGGCAACCTGCCGGTCGGGTGCCACCGCCGTCTGCCAGGGCCCGTCATCGATGCGGTATTCGACGCGGCTGATCCGGTTCAGCGTGATATCATTGCCAGAGCCTTCGGGATTCCGATTGGGCAGGGCCACCGCTCGAGCTTCGCCACGAAATTCCAAGCGTTGGTTTTCCGCATCGAATCGGCCGACGCCCTCGAGGGCTAGCGGGACGTCCAAGACGTCAAAAACCCCGTCGCCATCGCTGTCCTGCCAACCGACCAGGGCCAGCGTCGAGGCCGGACTGACGTGTTGTTGGTAGGCGTAACTGCGATAGGTACCGCCGGCCATGATGCTGATTTCCTGGACAAAATCCGGATCCGGATTGTCCGCGGCGTTCAGGTTCAGCGTGTCGTAGTAGCCGCGATGCTCCGACCAGGAATCGCCACCGGTGTATTCATCCTGCGTCCAGAACAGGTGCCCCATTTCGTGGGTGATCACCGACGCCGGGCGCGTCGAGGGGACCACCATGTAGGCTCCGCCGGCGTAGGCGAAAGCGGTGTTAAACGAACCGCCGGGAGCGAACGCGCCGTCCGGATCGTCCGACGCGTCGACGATCAGCAACGTGACGCCCCAGTCCGCGTCCATCGCCAGGCGTTGTTGGTGGTTGAAGACTCGGACCGCGTCCTGCAGCGACAGCCTGCTGTCCATCTGTCTGGCGGTAAGAAACTCCGCCAGGTAGTTGCCGTGGGCGTTAGAGATCTGATCGATCGGTTCGTACGTCGTCTCGAAGGGCGTCCGGGCGAAGCTCTCGTCGTAGACAAACTCCAGGGTATGGACCGAGCCCAGCCCATCCAAGGTATCGACCCACCACTGCATGGCGTCCCGCACTTTTTGCAGCACGCCGTCGATCTCCTGTTCCGTCCAGTCCTGCGTACTGGCCGCACCGGTGCTTTCAAAGAACACCGGAGTCACCGCCACACGGCCCAGCATGAACTCGGCCGTATCGGTCACCCCCGCACCCAGGGGAGCTGCACCCAGGGGAGCTGCACCCAGGGGAGCCGCCCCCAGCGGGTCGGCCGCCAACAAGCGACGGCCCTCCAGCGATTCCACCTGCAACCGTCGCCGACGCGAGGCGGAGGGGCGGGCGCGAGCAAATTTGTGGCGATCCAGGGGCATAAGCAAACGAAAACAAAGATCCGAAGCGAAAACAGCGGCCAACCGATGCCTCCTTAGAGACATCGGTCGGCCGAATGATTCCGCAAAACTCAGGAAAAACTCCCGAGCAAATCCATTCTAGCCAGTCTCGCCAGCTTGCCAGGCGAATTCCAAGTCGCTGAAGTCGTCAGACTTTGGATGCGTTTCTTTATACCCCGCCCAAACTCCGGCGAGTTCGGCTACGGGCAACCACTACTCTCCCAGTTGCGAGAACACGCGGTCGACGGCCAGATCCCCGTCCTGGGATTGGACGTGATCGTCGGCCAACGAATCCAAGACGTCTTCCAGCGCCATCGCCGCCGGCTGGTCGAACACCGACCCGCTGCGTGCGGCCGCTTCACCCTGGCCGTCGTTGCGGTACAAACGATTCAGTTCGTTGACCACCAACAACGCGTCCCGCGGCTCGACCGCACCATTGCCATCAACATCCGGGAAGGGCGGCAAACTAACGCCGGCAGGCGGTGGGTCCAGCGGGATGCTGTTGCCGGGATAACGGTTCAGGGCGTTGATCACCAACAGAGCATCCAGCGGAGTCACGCCGTTGGTACCGTTGACGTCGAATTGACCCGCGGGATTCTGGTAGGGGTTGTTCTGAATCGTGATCGGATAATCTTCGATCTCGCCCACCGAGACCGACTGGCCGGTCTCCGGATCGGTGCGTTGGCCGGTGACGATCACCCGAGCGTAGGTTTCGCCGAGAACGGCATCACCGGGCACGCTGAGCGCGGTCGAACCGAGGAACGGCGAATTAAACCGCATCGCCTCGTTGGGTCCATCGAAGGCCCCGTCGCCGTTCCAGTCGACCAGGATGTCCAGCACGTAGGCCAAACCGTCGCTTTG
Organism: Roseimaritima sediminicola; assembly: GCF_009618275.1. GTDB lineage: Bacteria > Planctomycetota > Planctomycetia > Pirellulales > Pirellulaceae > Roseimaritima > Roseimaritima sediminicola. The sequence continues at coordinate 16,652 of NZ_WIAD01000026.1, read as the reverse complement.
CACATCCACGTTGATCGTGGTGTCGAAGCCACGCCGCAGGGCACCGGAGAAGGTGACTCCGTCGTCCTGATCGGCATTGGGTAGTTTGGCATCGGAATCCGCCGTGACGGTCGCTCCCAATCGCAGGCCGTCGTCGACCTTCAATCGCGGTCCGCCGTCGGCCAGTGAGGACTGGTACGGTGCGGGAGCATCACCATAGTCAAACCCGCCACCGACAAAGATCGTCAGTTCGGTCTGGCCGTTGGCTTGATTGCTCTGCAGCAGGTTGCCGACTTCGTCCTGGATCGTTACCAGGTTCAGCACGCTGTCGCCGACCACGTCGGTCGAACCGTCGATGTACACGCGAGAGCCGACGCGCTGGGCGGTGATGCCCGGCAGGTTGGCCGCTTCGATCGTAGCGACGACGGTATCAGCCACGTCTTCGGGCGAAGCATCCGGAGCGATCTGAATCGGCACCGAAGCGGTCTGTCCCGGCGTTCCCAACTGGGTCAGCACCGTGTCGCTCATGTCCAGCGAGTAATTCGTGTCGCCGCCCAGGACGATGCGTCCGCCCCCGACGTTGACCGGCGCCAGTCCCAGCGAAGCGCTACTGATCGCGGAGACCAGTGCGGTGGCCAATTGGTCCATCGTCGGATTGGCTGGCACCTCCACGCGCGCCGCACCCGGGGTGCTGAGCGAGTTATTGGTGTCGATCTCGAAGACCACTTCTTGCACCGCACCACGGCGGATCGTGAAGGTCTGGCCATCTTCGACGCCATCGGGCAGAGCCACATCGGCTGGAATTCCGATCCCGAAACCGACCTGGGTACCGATCGAACCGCGAACCGTCATTCCGCTTTGCAGCGGATCCACGACCGACAGGGTGTCGGTGCCGGTGAAGTTGACCTGGCCGTCGCCTGTGGCCACGGCCGTCAGGTTCAAGGCCGACTGGTTCACAACGCTGGCGATCGCTTCGGCGATTTCGTCCACGGTGGCGTTGACCGGCACCGGAACGGCGACCGAACCTGCGGCGGCGCCGCTGTTGTCGTCGTCCAGTTCGAAGGTGAATCGCAAGCGGCCATCGGTCACGGTAAACCGCGTCCCGTCGACGCCGGTCACATCGACCAGATTCTGCGGAACCGTCAGCGTGATTCCCGATTCGTATTCGAACGGCGTCAGCACGCCGGTGCGATCGACGACGTTGAATATGTGACCATCGATCGTATCGCTGCCGGCCGAGGCCTGGATCACCGAATCGGCCGAATCCAGCATGCGGATCACGTACACCGCATCGGTGCGGAAGACACCGGCCAGGGCGGTCAGCCGAATCGTGTTCGTGCTGGGGTTGTAGCCGAAGCGATAGTCGACCCCATCGACCAGCGGAACGCCGTTTTCCAGCAACAGAATCGCACTGCTGGTGACCGAGCGATCGTCGACACCGACGCCGGGAACCGGGTCGCTGGGCGCGATGCCATCGACCAACTGGATCTCGAAGAACTGCGGGGCGCCAACCACCTCGACCGTACCGGCCAAGGTGCCTTGCTCTTCGGCTCGCGGCGTAACCAGTACGGCTCGCGGACCGGTCGTGTCGCCGCGGTCTTCGGCACCGCGATCCTTGAACACGATTTCCCCGGATCCGAAGGGCGATTCCACGTTCGGATCGTCCACTCGCAATTGTCCGTTGACGTCAAAGCGAGGTGCGATGATGGGCGAGGGCGGCAAGCCCAACGGATTGCGAACCGTGACCAGGCTGGCCCGATCCTGCAGCGAGTCGATCGAGGCATCGATGATCGAAGCCCCGCTGGCCGGCGTGAAGATCAGCTCTCCGGCACTGACGAACAACTCTTCGCTCTCGGGAACGATCTGCGGGAACGTCCCCAGCGAGGTGGTCCCACTGACCGCCGTATCGTTGCGATAGAACGCCGAAGCGCCGGTGACCGAACTGTTGCTCGACGCGTCCACGTCCAAGCCCACGTCGGAGTTGGCGATGACGTTGTTCAGCAGGGTTGGCGAAGCGTTCTGGCGAACCGTGATGCCCGTGCCACCGGGCACGAACAGGTCGACCGAAGCGCTGAAGATCGCTCCCACCGCATCGATGTCCGCGCCGATCGTGCTCGAACCGGGCGTGCCTTGACGCAGGTCGGTCAGGCGTACAAAGGCCAAACGGTCCTGCGGTCCGAAACCGGCCGCGTCGATATCCAGCTGGTTGGTCAGTCCGCCGGCGATGCCGACTTCGGTGTAGGTCACCCCGTCGCGGCTGACCTCGACCAGCACGCTTTCCACGTCGCCGGTTTCAAAGATCGCCAGGTCCGGACGCGAATCGCCGCTGCCGGTCAGGCGGTTGTCGACAAACTGCACCACCAACACACCACCGTTGCCCAGCGACAGCGTGGAGCTGCCATCGACCGGTTCGGCGCCGCGGCCGCTCAGGTCGGGCGGTCCCAGCACGGTCAACGTGTCCTGGAATTCCGCGTCCGGCTCGGGGCCACCGTTGGCGCCGGGCGAGTAACTGACCACGGCATCGGCAAACGAGAGGACCCCTTGCGAAAAGGACGTCCCTTGGATGATCTGTGCCGGGGCGGTCCTGCCGGGCGTGACCGCACCGCCGATGATCGTGTTGTTGACGATCCGGTCGAAGGGTACGGGGTCGCGATCGGAGCCGCCGTTTTCGATGCCCGAGACCCGCAGGCCACCGACATCGTTGTAGGCCAGGACGTTGCTCTGCACGACGACGCCTGGCACCAGGGCTTCGGTATTCAGTTCCACCAGGTTACGCGGGTACCGCACCAGGCTGTCGGTCGTATTGCCGGCCACGTCCGCGGTCACGTCGTGCACCAGATCGATGCCGTACTGCGAATTGAACAGGAAGCGACTGTTTTCGACCAGGATCACGCCCTGGGCGTCACGATCACGGTTGTTGTCCCCGCGGCCACCGGCCCGGGTCACGTTCTGCAAGGCGTTGTCGCTGTTATCTACCAGCGACAGTCCCAGCAGATTCACCTGCGGGTCGCTCAACGAATCGGGGCCGCTGGAAAGCTGGGCCGATACGCCCAGTACCGACTGGACCACTTGGCTGTTGATCGCCGTCACGATCGACGCGGCCACCTCGCTGGGGGTCTGAGGACGAACCAGCCCGGTCAAGGGATCGATCGCCTCGAAGGTGTAGGGGATGGCTACGTTGCCGGGCGCCACACCGGTATTGGATTCGGTCAAATCGAATTCGAACGTCACCGCGGCATTGCCGTCACCGATGGTGAAGATCTGGCCATCGACCAGATCGGCGGCCCCTTTGGCCGTGATCGTCTGCGACTGGGTCAGCCGCGTGTTGGTATCGAGGGCGCGGAACCGCGACTCGAACAACGATGCGACGTACTCGCTGGCGTCGCGGATCTCCAACTGGTACGAACCGGTCACCAGCTCGCTGACCGGCTGTGGCGGGTTGGTCAGGTTGGGCGAGGGATCGACGATGAATCCGGTGTCGACCGTAGCCCCGGTCGCCAGCTCGCCGCGTTCGGCAAAGCCGATGATGATGTCGTCGATGTAGACACCTTCATGCGTGTTGTCGCGAGTCCGCCGCGGACCTTCATCGCCAAAGACGTCGCCATAGCGATTGCCTCCGACACCGAACGGACCGCTGTCGTCGACGCTCAGGCCGGTGAATTCGACCAGCGAACTGCTGTTCCCGAATCCGGTCAATTGGCCTTTGGCAAATCGCCGGGCCGCCGCTTCGCGGATCGCGTCGGCCACTTCGCGAGCGGTCATGCTGCTGTCGACCGCCACCGGCAAGCCGACATCGTTCAGCGATTCTTCGACCGCCAGCGGACTGTCCGCGGGAACCATCACGGGAAACCCGCCGGTCAGTTCGATGCGGTTGTCGTTGGTGATCACACGGTAATCGCGGAGCACGGTGATTTCCGCCGTGTAATTGCCGACGTCGCCGTCGGTTCCCGAGCCGGCAATCGTCGGGTTGTAGTTGCCGTTCTGTTGGCTGCTGATGCCGACGTAGTAGGTCGTATCGACATCGACCTTGCGAATGAAATCCAACACGCGGTTGGGATTGGCCGGATCGAACGGCGGCAGGGCCTGCGTCGATACCGGGTTCCCTTCGCTGTCGAATACCCGCACGCGAGGCGTCAGCGACGAGCCCAGTTCCGGGTTCGCCATCACCTCCAACGTCGCACCGGCCGGCAGGTCGACGCGGAACAGATCCACGTCCTGCGGATCTTCGATGCGGCCCGTGCCGGTGAACGTGGCGTTGGCATCGGGCAGAGGTACCGGCGTGGCCGAACTCAATTCGTCATTCGACTCGGCGGCATAATCAAAGCTGGAATCGACAACCGGTGCCGGAGCATTGGCTTCCAGGATCGGCGCCAACAGCGAGGCGATCTCGTTGGCGGTCAACCGCGCCACCGGCGTCGCACCCGCGACGCTCGGGTCGAACAGCGGGACGTTGACTTCGCCGGCGGCGGTGTCGACGTTGCGGAAGCCGTCGTTCAGGACAAAGGTGATCCCGGCAACGTTCACCGTCACGCGGGTGTCCGGAGCCGAACCCGGCACGCCGGCATCGGCGGCCGCGTAGTAGGCCGCGATGTCGCTGCCGGGCGGGGTGACCACGGTGGGACCGAAGGACAGGTAGAAGTCCTGGCCGGAGATCGTAAAGCCTTGACCATCGCGGAGCTCCGCACCGGGCAGGGCGCGGATCGCCGGATCACCGCCTCCGACCTGACCGGAGGAGCTGAACTCGACCCGCAGCCGCAGGCCTTTGCGGCCGGCGAATTCGCCCAGCGGAACCCGAGCCTGACGCCAGGAATCGCTGTTGTCGAACGTTTCTTGGACATCGACGTCGATGCCGTCGCCGGGCGTCGGTTCGTCGTACTGGTCGTCCCGCAAACCGATGTCGCGGAATGACGCATTGGTCGAAACCAGGTGCTCCGCTCCGTCCTCGGTGACCACGTACACGCGGAACGCATCGAGGCCGTTGTCGCTTTCCAGGAAGTAGTTGAAGTACAGGTAGGGTTGGTCGGCCGAGGAGTAACCGACCAGGCTGAACGGATTGCTCTCGAGCGCCCCATAAGCTCCACCGGGGAAGTTATAGGTGTTGTCGATCGGCTGGCCGTCTTGACGCGGCACGTTCAACGGGTTGCCGCCGATCGCCGAGCGCGGCGCGGTCACGTTGGCGTTGGCAAAGCCGGTGTTGTTGCGTTCGTAGCCGAAGTACAGGCTGGAGCCACCGATTTGGCCCTGACGCGTGCCGTTGAACGTCGGGTTGATGCCGTGGCCCGGATCCAAACGCCGGGTTCCGGTCACGCCCCAGAGGTTGCGGTCCAGCGTGCTGAACGCCACCCCACGCACGGCGCCGTTGCCGTTGGCATCGATGTTGGTCTGGCCACCGACGAAGATCGGCTGCAGTTCCCCGGCCGTATTGAACGCGTAGACGCGTCCATCGGCCGTGGTTCCGAACAACAGATTGCTGTAACGTCCGCCTTCGACGGTCTGCGGACCACGCACCAAACCGGTGAAATTAATTCCCACCAGGTCCGTGGCCGTGTCGACGTAATCGCCGATGTTGCCCTGCGTATACCCGGTCGGGTTGGTCACCCGGTACAGGCCGCCGGCATCGGAGACGCCGTACATGACGTTGCCGACCATGGCGATGCCGCGAATCGTTCCGCCGGGCGAAACATTCACGACTTCGAAGGCGGGATTGACGCTGTTGCGGGTGACCGCTCCGTTATTCAGCGTGACGGTGCGCCCATTGGCCGCCGCGGTGGTCGTGCCCAAACCGGCATTGTTGATGGCCTGAGCGACTCGGATGGCGATGTCCACGTCGCGGTCGGAAACCGAGAACGGGACCGCGATATTGCCGGAACCGGCCGACACGCCACTGCGGCCGGTCTGGGTCTGGAACACATTTGCGATCTGCAGCGAGGTCGCGTCGACGTCGGTGGCACCGCGGAAATTGATCCGGTTGCCTTTGTGACTGACCGTCGTGCCGTTGCCGATGGCCGCGGCCATGGCCTGCGCAAATTCTTCGGCCGTGGCCGTCTCTTCCACCCGGATCTCGGTCATCCCCGGCGTGACGGCGAAGTCGCCTTCGACCGCCAGCCCGCTGCCGCTGACCGTCGGCAGGACGGCCTCGCTGTCGCCGGCCAGACTGATCCGTCCCAGGCTCTCGGTGGCTCGGGCCACGATCCCAAAGTCCGCACGGGTGATCGTGTCGGCCAGCCCCGCGTACAAATCCTCCGGTGCCAGCACGTCACCGTTCTCGTCGCGCATCGCCACGGCGATCGCACCGGCGCTGACGCTGCCGTTCTGATCGAATTCGAACGTCCGCTCGATGCCCGCCGCGTCGGTCAACACGACCTGCGCCCCGTCGACCACCTGAGTGGAATCGACCGCCAGCACCGGTCCGGTATTGAACTCGTAAGTGGTCGCTCCCGAAGACGTGGTCACGGTGATCTGGTCACCATCGCGAATCGAAGCGCCGATCTCGTCATCGTACTGGAACGTGAACGCGGGCCCCGAATCGAACTCGAAGGTGTAGGGCGTCGAATCCGATCCGATGATCGTGAACGTGGTGGGTCCACCGGCCGCGAAATCGTCGACGATCAACGACTGCGTCTGACCGTTCAACCCCACCTCGGTCGCCCCGGTCACGACGAACTGGGTTCGCAGGGCGGTGTTGGGATTCAGCACGTTGCCCGCGGTATCGAGCAAGCGGGTTTCGATGTAGCCGCGTTCGCGGATCTGCGTGCCGGCGCCGCTGGCACGTTCGTCGATTTGGATGTCCTCACCACCAACGGTAATGGTCCGCACGATGCGATCACCGGCCGCACCGCTGAAGGCCTGTCCGGTCTGGGGGTCGAACTGGTAGACGATGTTACGCAGGTATTCCGGCCGCTGGTTGGGGAAGGTACCAACCTGCGGCGTCGCGGTACGATTGCCCACGAAGAAGCCCAGGCCATCGCCGAAGAACGTCATCGCTTCGGGGTGCACGCCGTCGTCGGACCGCACCACCGAAGGACCGTCGGCCGTGACCACGACCTCGTAGGTTTCGATGTTGCTGGCACCGATGGCGGTCAGTCCGGCGTCTTCGCTGCTGATTCGGTAGTAACCCACACCGGTGTCGTTGGGCGGGTTGCCGTTGATCAGGTCGCGGTTGTAGCCGAACAGTTCGCCGTTGGGCAGGAAGGCAAAGTCAGCGATGTCCTGATTGGGCAGCCCGATGCTGCCGTAGTTCTCGCCGGTGAACGGGTTGATCATGTTGACCGTTTGCTGGATTCCCGTGTTGTTACGGCCGATGGTGTACATCACCACGTCGTCCAGCGTGTAATCGATCGCCGCCTCGGCCGGATCGAACAAGACGGGCACCTGCACCTCGCCGGCCGTTCCGCCACCGGAGTGTCCGATGTGGTCCTCGGCGATCCGGGTCACCGAATCGATCGGTTCCAGACGCAGCAGCGGATTGGTCGGCGTTCCGACGTAGAACTGGTCCATCTGCTGGGGGATCCGCGTCTGGTTGCTGATCGCCACATAGTACGTGCCTTCGGACAGCTCGGTGGTTCCCAAATAGGGGTCCAGCGTACCGCCGGAGCCCCGACTGAGGTCCGCGCCATCGACGCCCACTCCGGCCCGCGGCTGGTCGTCGGCGATGTTGCTGTCGCCGGCGGTCATGATCAAGTTGCCGGCCGCGTCGTAGATGTAGAACGCCATGTCGGCGCGAGCAAAGTTGTCGGCGTAATCCAGATCGAAGATCGTCGCCAGGTACAACGCGGCGTTGTCGCGCGTCAGTTTTTCGTACCGGACGTCGAATTGGTACCAGTCGATGTCGTCTTCGCTGTCCAGCATCCCGCCGATGGTCTTGGCCAAACGATCGCTGTTCAGCGGCCCGGCGTTGCCGCTGGTGCCGTCGTTGGCCACCCCGTAGGGGCCCAGCGGCTGGGCCTGCGCAAAGGTGTCGTTCGGTGCGGATTGCTCGTACTCTTCACCCAACAGCGGCGAGTGGAACGGTTGACCGATGATCTGCAGACCGGTCGTCGCGTAACGCACGTCCGCAAACTTCACCTGCGTGCCCGGCGTTTCATCGGTTTCACGCAGTCGCAACTGCAGGTTGTATGCGCCGCTGGTCAGTCCTTTTCGCACCCCCGGATCGGCGGGCGAATCGTTACTGCGAACGCGGATGTGATACAAGTTTCGCGTGCCGTTTTCGCCCGGCAGCACGATCCGCATGCCCGGATCCCGACGGTTGGTCGAGTACAGGTCTTGCAGGACCGAATCGTCGATCTCCTGCCGCGCCGACATCGCCACGGTACCGCCGCCGGGAATGTTCAACAGGCTGTCGTCGACCGCCAGATTCGGGACGTCACTGCCGAGGAACAAGTCGTTGTCGAAGCGGACCTCCAGCTCGTAATCGCCGCCGGGCTCGAGCACGTTGGTCGGATCGGTGGGATCGACCACGCGTTCGACGCGCCGCGCCAGACTGACCGTCACCGGCCCCAGCACGTCGCGGTAGTTGGCGTTGATGGCCGCCTGGATCGAACCGGCGGGATTGGCCAGGAATTCGTCGATTTCCACCGCCACCGTGACGGCCGAACCGAACAGACTGAGGTTCAAAAAGCCTTGAGCATCGGCGACGTTGCCGCCGATGGTCAGGACCTGCGTTTCGGTCCGCGCGCTCACCTCGCTCATCGGACGCACCGAATCGGCGTCCAAACGATCGCTGACAAACAACAGCGACGGATCGGCTTCTTCGGCCAGGGAATCGTTGGAGCGGGCCAGGACCATGCCGTTGGCATCGATCAATTCCAGGACCGCGTCCAGGGAATTGTCCGTTCGATCGATATCGAACCAGACCTGCGTGCCGGATTCGGCGATGAACGAGTAGACGTCGACGTCATCGCGCTGGGACAGGAAGCCATCGACCACGAAGCCGATCCGGCGATTTTCGTCGCCGGCGGTTTCGGACGGGGCCAGTTCGCCCAGGAATTGACTCTGCCCGGGAATGGCGTTGGTGCCGGGCGAGATCGCCGCGACCGATTCATTCTCGGCGATCGCCGCGACGTTGCGGTCACTGGCCGCCTCGCGAATCGTGACGCCGTTCCACAAACCGGGCGTCACGCGTTCCAGCCCGGTGCTCTGCGACGGATCCTCCGGCACCAATTCCAAGAACGAAGTGATCCGGCTGGTCGAAGCGTTGACGTCGGTTCGCCACGCGAACGCCGTGGTCACATCGTTGGGACCATAAGTCGTTCCCAGGCCGGCGTCCACACCCTGCGGCAGGTCCACCGTATCGATGTCGCCGGTCACACTGAAGGTTGCCGTACCGGCGGTGATCGCGGTGACCAGATCATTGAACTGGTCGGCCGCCCAACCTTCGAACTGGGCGCCCGTTTGATTGACGCCGTCGTTGGTGTAGTAACCGCCTTGAGAGAACCCGACCCGCGTGGCATCGTCGATCGTAAAGACGCGGAAATCGGGCTGACCCGGCGTGCCGGTCGTGTACAGGATATCGTCACTGATCGCCAGTACGTCCTCGTCCAGATAACTGATCACCTGCACGTCGCCGATCGCTCCGCCGCCGTCGCTGCTTAGATCCAGCTGGGTCGTCAGCCGCGTGGAACCGTCCTGGAACAGCGAGGTGGCGACCCAGTTGACCGTGCCGTTGGGCCCGGCAAACGTACCGCGACTTTCCACCCGGTCATCGGAAACCAGCGTCGCCGGTTGAGTGATCGTCGTGCCGGACAATTCCGTGACCGTGCCTCCCACAACCACGTAGGTGGTGTAGGCGAACACGTAGTCCTGGTTGATCAACAATTGCTGGTTGGTGGTCAAGGCCGTCACGCCGCTGAGCACGACTTCGTTGCCGTCGCCCATCAGGGCCGAGAAGAACCCGGCCGTGTCCTGAGCCACATCGTTGTCGATCAACAAACCATTGTTGACTTCCGGACCGGTGGGCAAGCGCGAGTCGCCCGTTTGGTCGGTCAGGTTGCCGCCCAACAAACCGTCGTTGTTGGTGTCCAGTTGCGGTTGTCCGTCGGGCCGGAAACCGGCCCCGGCAAAGTCGTCGGCCAGGGTCGTCAGGACCACGGGGAAATCCGGGTGGCCGATCAATTGCAACGAACCGCCGATGCGATCCCGAATCCCGCGCAGTTGATCCTCGGCCGTCAGCAGACTACCGCCGATCACCAGACCGGCCGGTTCGGTGTCGTCTTGGAATTTGACCACCAGACTACCGCGAGCGTCGCTTTCCAACTGCAATCCGCCGTAGACGAATTGGTTGGGAACCTCGATCGTGTCGCGCACCACGTGCACGATGTCGTAATCGTCCCAGACACCGCGCGTGGCCAGTTCACCACCGCGAACGTGCATGCCGTTGACATCGTTGTCGTCCAGGCGGTTGTTGCGGACCAACGGGCCCGAGTTGCCCAGCGATTCGACGCTGTCCAAACGCCCGGTCGAACGGCCCGTGTCGCCGACGCTCTGGTAGGACAGCGAATTGACGTCGACGGTGATCGCGGCGCCTTCGCCGCCGAGGAACACGTTGTCAACGATGACCGGCTGGGAAGCGCGGACGAACACCGTGCCGGCGGCATTGCTGCCTCGGCCCACGCGGTCGCCGTTGTCGCCTTCGCGACCATCGGCGTTGAATTCAAACTTGCTGCTGGCCAGACGCAGGTCGGCCTGATGGACTTCCAAGGCATTGAAATCGGCAAAGCCGCCTTCGATTCGCGTGGTTCCACCGGCGCCGGCGATGACGGCGTTGTCAAAGCTGCCCGAGGCGCCCTGTCCGAGGTAGATGCCACCCCAGTCGCCAGCCTCCATGCCCGAATCGCGGCCCCGCGAATTCGTGTCGAAGGTGCCGCTGCCGCCGTAGCGTGAATCCTGCAGCGACGTAAAGACGACCGGCAAGCCGGGATCGCCTTCGGCCAACAAACTGGCGCCGAAGCGAGCTTCGATCCGAGCGCTGTCGATCTTCAGCACGGTGCCGGGATCGATATCCAAACGGGCGTCCAACCGAGCGCGAAACGCCTGCGGACGATCGACCAACGGCACGCCGGGATCGGCGTTGGTGTCGACGTAGGTGGTCGTGCTGGAGTTCAACTGTGCGACCAACTCGAACGGACCGGTGGGTTGGCCGGTCGCCGGGTCGATCGGGGCCCGGTACAGACGCCGGGCGGTGAACGAACCGTCGGCGGGTACCCGCGGCAACTGCGTCAGGCGAACGCCGCCGGGGGTGGCCAAGGTCACCGGCGCGGTCCGCGTGCTGGCGGCGCTTTCCTGGCCGCCGGCTTCGACGTTGGTGATCCGGTACGCATAGGTGCCGGCCGGAATCGAACTGCTGCCGGTCGCAGGCTCGGCCGTCAGATTGACCAACAGGATCGAGGGGGCGGTGGAGTCGACCAGGGGGCCGCCCGGAGTGCCTTCGATGACCAGGTTCTCGGTCAGGATGTGCGGGATATCGATGTCATCGAAACGAGCTTGAACCGTCAACGGCTGCAGCGTCGATCCGGCCCGCGTGACCACCCGCACGAACAACCCGTTCAGCGAATTGCCCACGATCTGGTTGTTGTGGATGTCCGGTCCGACACGGCTGTAATCGGGCACGAACGCCCCGCCGGCCTGATACAGCGGTTCGTCGAAGCGGGTTTCCGCAAAGGTGTCCGGCGTGGCGGCCATCGCCGCGTCGGCACTGTTGCGGATCTGCGAATGCACGATCGTCGGACGCGTGATCGCCATGTCGATCGGCGAGATCACGACGCTGCGGCCGTCCACCGAAACGCGGCCACCGCCGTAGCGGATGTCGGCGAATTGAACGTGGTTGAGAAACAGACCGGCCTGCTCGGGATTGAACCGCGACTGGTCGGCCGCATCCAGGTCGCCCCGGAAATCCAATCCGCCCCAGTCGCCCGCTTGCGGCACCGGCGTGAAGGTGGGCGAGTTGCCCGCGCCCACCGAATCGTCATTGAAACTGGTGAAGATCACGCTGCCGGGAACCAATTCCCCTTCGTCGTCGGTCACCGGACGGCCCGCCGCATCCAACAGGGTCGGCGTACCCAACAGCTGCAACGCCGCGCCGCTGTAGTCGATCGTCGGCGAGGTGCTGCCGATGCCCACCCGCGAACGCTGCATCTTGAAGACCGCACCGGCGTCGATCACCAACGTGACCCCCTGCGGCACGGTCAGCGAACTGCCGTCCTGCAGCGGGTTGCCGAACGCGTCCACACCGATCTGGTAGGAGAAGTTGTCTTCGAACGTGTGGACCAAGCCGTCGGCGCCGCCGTTGGCCACGACGCGAATCGTCTGCCCGGGCTGGGCCGCGGCGATCGCGTCGTCCAAGTCCCGGTACGGAGTATTGATCGAACCGTTGCCCACACTGCTGGCGGCCTTGTCGACGTACAGCGTCGACGACGGATCGGCCGGCACAAACCAGAAGTTGTGCACGCCGCCCGGGCGCCCATCGGCGTCGCCATCGAGCGATTTGCCGGTGATGTCCTTCAGCGTCAGGTCGTCGCTGGGAACGAAATTCATCCGCAACTCGTAACTGCCTTCGGTGCGGCCCCCGAAACCGGTTCCCTCGATCGCCGGGTCATAGCTGTCGTTGCCACTGGCCGAGACGCCAAACACATAATTGCCGGGCGTCAATTCCAATTCGATCAACGAGTCGCGGCTGAAGTAATCGTCGTTGGCCGCCAACTCCTCGAACGTGCCATCGGCCAGCTCGCGGTACAGACGCAGGCTCGTGTCCAGCAGACTGGCCTCGGGCAAACGCTCGGCAAACGTCTGGATCGAGACCGTCCCCGGACGCGTCAACTCGAACTGATACAGGTCGATGTCCGTGCTGTCGGGCCGGTACATGTACTGGCCGTTGACGATGTCGGCGATGCTGGGAAACGCCGCTTCGTTGTCCGTGCCGGGGTTGAATACCGAGTCGGTGCTCTGCGTGACCGGCTGCGGCAGGTCGTCGGCATAGCCGTAACCCAACAACTGGCCAATAACCAACATCGCCCCGCGGAAGAACTCGCCGCCGAACTGGTCGTCGGTCGATTCGTCAAAGTCCTGAAAATCCATCACGCCCAGGTCGTCGAAACCGTCGCCGTTGCGGTCTCGCGTGACCACGGCCAAACCGCCGTCGCCGCTGGTTGCACTGGGGTCGCCGCCGTACAAGTCACCCACGGCAATCGTGAAGAACGCATCCCCGGCCGGACCACCGTTGGTTTCGACAAACTGGATGCCCAGGTACTGGCTGAACTGGTGCAGGGCTTCGCGAACACGGTCCTTCTGCTGTTCGCTGATGATGTTGAAGTACGTCGTGTCGTTGTCGATCCCGGGACTGTTGGGATCGTCCCCGAGGAAGGAATCCGCAAAGTCGTAGTAGATCGTGCTGATTCCGTCGAAGCGGTCCGCCCCGCGACGCAGATAATCCAGCGGCACCACGCGGTCCAGCCGCGTCGGATCCTCCGGACGAATCGTCTGCACGCCCGGAACGGCCGGACCGGCTGGCAAATCCAAACCATAGGGCGTCGTGTTGACGATCTCGCTCTGGAACGTCACCGTCTGCGGCCCCGGCGCGTTGACGTCGAACTGACCGCCCAGCGCATAGGCCGTGTCGAACGAATCACCGGCATCGCTGACCGTCAGCGCGATGTCCTGCGGAACCAGTGGCGAATTGATGTTCGGACCGGTGTCACGCTGACCAATCCGCAGCCGCGCCCCGTCGGTCAAGAACTGTCCCGGATTGTCCGGATCGGGCACACGCGCCAACGGCTGGGCAAACTGCAGCCGCGCGATATTCGTCACGGCGTTGTAGGTCACCAACTCGGGCGTCACCAAGACGTCGTCGTTGCCCGTGGCCGTACCTCGGCTGTAGAACAGGCGGTAGAACAACGGATCGGTGGCAAGCGTCGCATCCAACCGGTCGTTGTTAAAGTGCACTTCGATCACGCCCACGTCGGGGCTGAGCCTGCCGTCGGCTCCGCGACGCACCGGCTCGGGAACCACGGCCAAGACCTGCGGCCCCAGATCCAGCTCGAACTGCAGCCCAAAGTCCTGGCCGTCCTGGAAGGCCCGGCCTTCGGTATCGAGCAACGCCTCCGCCCCTTGGCCGAAAACATTGATCTGATAACGGTCGTCCGGCAACGGCTCGGCAAACCGAAACACCACTTCACGCGGCGAATCTCCCAAGCCCACATAGCCGGGCGTTACCGACACATCGCTGGCCCCGGTCAGGGTCAGCGGCGAATACGTGGTCGCAACATCGCCGATCGTCGTATCCGGCGAGCCGGCCTGCAGCTCCAAACGCAACAGCTGCGAAGCCTGGGGATTGGTATTGATCGCGTTGATCAACTGCTCGACCGTCGTCTCGTTGCCCAAGTGCGAATTGATCTGAACCCGCACGTCGTTGCCATTGACCAAAACCGCCGGCAGGGCGGGGCCCTGGAAGTTGCGACGCTCGACAATCAACTGCTGACCGCGTCCCTCCGGACCGGTCGTCTGAGACAGGACCCGCACGCGGACCGCGTTATTGGTGCCAAAATCGGTGATCGCCGTCGCCGCGTTCGCGCCGCCCAGCACGACCTGCAGGCCATCCGGAGTGCTGCGTCCGATCCGGGTCGACGAGCCGCCCGTGACCTGCAGCCCCGAAACCAGGGCGCTGGCCTCGGCGTCGCTGCGCAGTGCCGCCAACAGCCCCGCCACGGTGGTCTCCCGCACCGGATTGCTGTTCAACACGACCGAGATCGTCTTGCCATCCACATCGATCGTGGGCAGGGCCGCGGAACTGCTCGAAACGCTGGTAAATTCCAACGTGATTCCGTTGCCCGAAATCCCGCCCTGGGCGGCTCGAAAGTCCACCAAGACCGCACCACCGGTCCCGAAATCCGTGGTCGCTTCGGCCGCTTCGAATTGGTCGTCGCCGCCGGCGCGGGTGATCTGGATCCCGTCGAGGGTGGTCGGATCAATCTGCGCCGTCTCGTCGAACTGGAAGACCAGCTCACGCGGCTGAACGCTCAGCTCGACGCCGTCGAACAACAGCGAGCCCTGGTTGGGCTGGATGCCGATCAGCTCCGGACCCACAGCCATCAACTGCCGCTGCTCGAGCGCCTCGAGCAGCCCTTTGCGGTTCTGCTGACGACGCTTGGCGCGCCGGCGATCCGAAGCAGAAAACAATCCCGAACGACGAGAACCAAAATTACGGGAGGTCATCAACCATCCTCTTTCGAAGCCAGAGTTGGCAAAACGGTTACAAGTTTCGTGCTCAAACCACCCGCAGGCCAACAAAACAGGCAAGCCAGGACAAATGGGCAATCTGAGGCGATAGTCTCGTGAATTCTAATTCACAGCCCCGGATTCGCAACGAAAATCCCTATCAGGACGCGGTTTACGGCACCGTGGTCCGGTCATTTCGATTATGCGAGGGGGAATCTACGCGAGGCCTTGGATACCGCAGGGTGTGCAAAAGTTCCAAACCGCCGCCGAGGATCGTCCAGAACGAGCCAAATGGCCCCAGCGGAACCGATGGCCCGAGCGGAACCGATGCCCCGAGCGGGCTGCGGACTTTAATCAAAGCACCGATTATTTCGATATTGCCGGCCGGCCGGCCCGCTTGCTAGGGTCCGGCAAGCAAGTGGGCTCGACGCGCTGCTTTGGCGAACCGCCCCCTGTTTTGGCGCCCGCCCCACCGAGTACCCGCGTCACCGAGTACCCGCGTCAACGAGTACCCAGGGCCCACCCCGACTCATCCTGTCCCCGAAACCAGCGAAAGCGAACCGGATGCACGCCATGCCCCCTTTTGCCCAACGCTGCCCTCGTCTACTGGCTGCGATCCTCGTGCTGCCTTTGGCCGGCCTGCTGTCCGGGTGCCAGTGGGCATCCAACGGCCAAAACGCCCAGGGCACGCAGCTGTACGAGCAGGGCCAGTACACGGCGGCCATGCAGCACTTCCAGAAGGCGATCGAGACCACCCCGACCGACGCCGACGGCTACTACAACCTGGCGGCCACGACCCATCGGCTGGGCATCCAGCGACAGGATGCGGCTCTGCTGGAACAGGCCGAGGCGCTATATAACCAGTGCCTCGACCACGACGCCAACCACGTCGAATGCCACCGCGGCCTGGCCGTGTTGTTGGCCGACACGAACCGGCCGGACAAAGCGTTCACGCTGATGAAGAACTGGGCCTCGCAGAACCCCACGCTGGCCGACGCCCGCATCGAATTGGCTCGCCTGTACGAGGAATACGGCGACCCGGCCACCGCGCGGCGTTATCTCGAGGACGCCGTCCAGCAGGACCCCAACAGCGCTCGGGCCTGGTTGGCGCTGGGCAAACTGCGCGAGAGCTCGGGCGAACTGGCCCAGGCCCTGGCCAACTACCAACGCAGCTACAGCCTCAACAGCATGCAGCCGATGGTGGTCGAGCGGATCGCGTACTTAAACCGCCAGTTGTCCGACAGCTACAACACGACCCTCTCGACCGGTGGCACTCGCATGGCCCAGCCCGGCACGGCCCCGGCCGTCGGCACCCGCCGCTACTAGTGGCATAGGCTTCCAGCCTGTGAACAGCAGTGGCATAGGCTTCCAGCCTGTGAACAGTGGCATAGGCTTCCAGCCTGTGAAACCAGTGGTCTCGGCTGGGACAGCCGAGCTACTATGCCGCGTCTCGGCTGGGACAGCCGAGC
>NZ_WIAD01000025.1 GCF_009618275.1 Roseimaritima sediminicola | reverse complement strand
AAATAGTAGCTCGGCTGTCCCAGCCGAGGATTAACCAAGACCCGTTCCAAACTCTGGCGAGTTCGGCTACGGCACTTCGGGGAAGACCGGCGTGGGATCGTCTTGGCTGGCGATCGGGTAGACGGCGTCGTGGGCTTTGAGCGACTTGCTCAAGGCCTGCATCATTCGCCGCAGCACCTCGGGACGCGATTCGGCCAAATTATTCTGTTCGAACGGATCTTCGCTCAGGTGGAACAGTTGGTAATGGCTGCCCGCGGAGACTTCGGGCGTCTGGGAGGGAAAGTAGTGGTAGACCACTTTCCAGTCGCCTTCGCGGTAGGATGTGAAGTAATCGCTGCGGTGAGGAGCGTGCGGGTAGTGCATCAGGAAGCTCTGGTGCCGCGAGTCGTCCGCTTCACCGCTCAGCAACGTGTCCAGCCGTTGGCCGTCGACGATGGGCCGGTCGTCCTCAGCGCCATCTTCTTGTTCGGCACCGGCCAGTGCGACCAGCGTCGGGTACAGGTCTTCGACGCTGGCGATCTGGGACTGGATCGTGCCTTGGGCGATCGGCAGTCGCTGTTGGACCGGGCTGGACGCTTCGGGCCGAGCCCAAGCGGCGATGAACGGCACGCGCATGCCGCCTTCGTAGTGCGAACCCTTCTTGCCGCGCAGCGGTGCGGATGAAGCCACGGCGTGTTGATGGCCCAGCGGTGCGTCGGAGCCGTTGTCGCCCAGGAAGATGACCAGGGTGTTCTCGGCGACGTCCAGTTCATCCAAATGATCCAGCAGGTCGCCCAGCGATTTATCCATGCCTTCGATCAGCGTCGCGAAGGCCTGCGCCTTGGCGGATTTGTCGCTGTCGCGGTAATTCGCGGCAAAGCGTGGATCAGAATGAAAGGGGGCGTGCACGGCGTAGTGGGACATGTGCAGGAAGAACGGCTGGTCGTCCTCGACCGCTTGTTTGACGTGGCGTTTGGCTTCGATCGTCAGGGCTTCGGTCAGGAAGGTTTCGCTGCCGTGATACTTTTCCAGGTCCGGCACCGCATGCCGTGCTTTCTTCCGGCCGTTGCCGTAGTTCTTCGTGCCGTAGTAGCTGGCTGGCGCCCCGAACGACGCTCCGGCGACGTTGATGTCGAAGCCCAGGTTTTCCGGATCCGCCCCTTCGCTTTCTTCGGGACCAAAGTGCGCTTTGCCGACGTGGATCGTGCGGTAGCCGGCCGCGCCGAGCACCCGCGGCAGGGTGACATCGCCGGAATCGAGTCCTTGCCAATCCCAATCCGGTGGGCCCAGCGGACCGCGATTGTCCCGGTAGGGATTGATCCAGTTGGTCGCGCGGTGCCGCGCGGCATTCTGCCCGGTCATGATCGAAATCCGCGTCGGCGAACAGACGCTCATCGCACAAAAGTTGTTGAAGCGGATGCCGCGGTCGGCCAATCGCTGCATGTTGGGCGTGCGGTAGTAATCGTTCAGCGGATAGCGTTTGGCTTCGCCCGCAGCGTCGGTCAGAAAGGCGACCGACGTATCCATCACGCCCATGTCGTCGACCAAAAAGACCATGATGTTGGGCTGGTCGTTGTCGGTCGCGTCGTCGGCCGGTGCGGCCAGCAGGGGCGATTGAAGGGACCCGATCAAGCCGAGAAGAAGCAGGAGGTAACGGAAACGCAACATGGCAAGCTCAGGGGGGAAAGGGTGCGAAGTTGGAAGGCTCTTTCTGAAAACCTGAGCCGAACGCGCCAGCGTCGGGCCCTACCAGCGAGCTGAACCATTCCAGCAATGTCTCTGCAGCGGCTCTTCAGATGTTCATTCCATTCAACCAGGTTTTCAGGCAGAGTCTAGGCGATTGTGTTGGAAACGGTCGAAAGCTGGAGGTCAATGGTCGAGCCGCCAGAGCCAGTACTGTTGTTGCTCGCGGGTACTTTCGTCCATCGACGCTAGGTCAGGCGGTTCGTTCGGGACAGCGTAGGGCGACGAAGCGGAGTGCAGATCGAAACCCCACAGCAGGGCATGGTCTTCGCCGGGGCGGTAGCCGAAGGGTTTCGTCCCCAGTGGCTGCAGCGGCGCGAGGTCCGTGTCCAGCTCGGCCAGTTCGTCCAGCGAGGCGGGCAAGCGGTCGAATTGGTGCTGGTACAGCCGGATGCCGATGGCCGTCTTGGCGATCCGCGTTTCCATTTCGGCACGCACGAAAGCTTGGCCAACAGCTCCCATGGCGGGAACCACTAGGCTGGTCAGGATCGTATCGTAACGGCGGAGCAGTCCGGCTTCATCTTGCTGCTGTTGAAACTCAGCTTCGATCCGCCGGGATTCGGCAATGAAAGTGTCCAGGGATTCGGTGTCGATCGTCTCCATCTGTGCGTACAGCTCCAGAGAGGCCAGTGCATCGATGGGACGGGGGCCCAATGGGCCTATCGGGGACATGTCCTCGTCAAGCTGTCCGGGATTATCAAAAGCCGGTAGCGCCATGGCTCGTTCGCCCTGAATCGCCCAGCGGTAACGGTCGCCTATTGGAGGCAGCTGTTGCAATTGGTCGAGCAGCGTGCGCAACTGGTCGTCGTTTAACCGGTCCAGTTCCAGCGACATCTTCAGCTGACGCAGGGCAACACCCAGCGTGGCCAGGTGCACCAGTTGCGAGATAACCAGCGGCTCCTTTTCCATCGTGCGGGACACACCGATCAGAGCCAGCAGGCTGCGGTAGGCTTGTTCATCGTCACCGCGGCGCACCGCGTCGATGTGTTCCAGGGTCAGGATGCGGGAGACGCCGCGGGTGGCTTGGATGTAGGGCAACAGCGTCGCAAACGAATCGAACTCGGTGTACGTCCAGATCGCACCGGTCTGTTCGGTAACGTCGTGGATGTCTTGCAGCAGTGACTCATGCTGGGCCAGAAAAGCTTCCACGTCCGCCGCGTGCCGCCACGGCTCGCCCGGCACAAACGGTTGCTCGTTTTGGGGAACGCCCAGGACCGGCAAGTGCTTCAGCGGATTGTTGAACTCGGTCGATTCGACGACCTCCAAGATCTGCACCCACGCATCGGACTTGTCCTTGTCCATCATCTGCTCGCGGTAGACTTCGAGCGATTCATCGTCGACCGGCAACTGTTGTTGCCGCAGTTCCGCGATTTTCGTGTCCAACTTTCGCGTGGCGACCGCTTGCCGGCCGAACCACCAGGTGAGCGGCCCAGCGCACAGTAGGACCAGCAAACCCAGGCAGACGACTAGAAGGATGCATCCC
Source organism: Roseimaritima sediminicola (assembly GCF_009618275.1). Lineage (GTDB taxonomy): Bacteria > Planctomycetota > Planctomycetia > Pirellulales > Pirellulaceae > Roseimaritima > Roseimaritima sediminicola. The sequence continues at coordinate 81,703 of NZ_WIAD01000025.1, read as the reverse complement.
GTACGGCTCTTGCGAGGCGGGTCGACCGCCGGAGGCGCAGCGGATGCATCGGAAGGCGGGGGCGCAGAGGTGCTCATCGTCCAGAGGTTTCCTTGGTTGTCCGCAGCCATCCGGCCGCGCTGCCGGCCAGGTGCCAGTCGGGATTGATGTCGATGCCCAGGTGGGTCAGGGCCACCGCGACGATGTCCGTCGTCGCGGTGGGGCGAGCCACATCGGTGCCGCGAGCTGCGGCCGGACCGCTGACGATCATCGGCACGCGGTTGATCTGCGGGTTGTCGCGGCCGCCGCCGTGGCCCAGTCCTTCGCCGCCGTGATCGCTGCTGACGACGACCAGCCAGTCCTCCGAATCGCGGCTGGAACGCTGTTCGATGGCGTCGAGCAATTGGCCGATCAATTCGTCGGTGATTTCGATCTGCCGTGTGTACGGTTTGACCGAGGGGTGAAAGCCGTGGCGATGTCCCGTTTCATCACAGGCGCCATAGTAAACGAAGACAAAGTCGACGGGACGTTCGCGAAGGGTCGCCGCCGCCATGGTGGCCAGCGAGCGGTCCATGCCCACGTACTCGTTGACCGCTTTGTTGGGCGTGGCGATCACATTCAGATCCGCGTCGCGGACCACATGGTCGCCCAGCGGCGTCCAGTCCAAAAAGGAAGCCGTCTGCAGCTCCGGACGCTGTTGTTTGACCAGGGTGAACACGTGAGGGCCGCGTTCGCGGTCACGTCCCTTGAAGGTATTGTCGACCACGCCGTGGCGATCGGCCCAGACGCCCGAGAGAAACGTCGTCCATCCAGGTCCGCTGATCGTGTCGCTCTGACGGACATCTTCGGAGATCACGCTGGTTTGCAGATCGATGATGCCGTCTTCCGCCAGGGCATCCAGGTGGGGCGTGTGCGCGGCTTGGAAGGCATCGACGCGGAATCCGTCGATGCCGATCAGCAGGACTTTCGGAGTGGGCTCGCGGTCGGTCGCCGCGGCGGCGGGCTGCTGGGCCGGTGCCGGCGATGAAGTCAGGCAGAGCGCCAGGCAGGCTGCGGCGAGCAAGCAGCGGATCGAAGAGAGCAACAAGCGGGCGGAAGACACGCCGGGGGTGGAGAAACGCATCGGGACAAGCATGGTGGTACGCGGCGGTTGATGGGAAAGTGGAGGCCGTTCGCCATGGCGGCAACCGGTCCGGTGGCGGGATGCCGTTGGTGGGTCGGTGGCAGGCTATTCTAATCCGGCGGGGGACGGCGGATCTGATTGTAGCGGCCGGCGAGGCGGACGCAGGGTTTTCGAGGGAATTCGAGGGAATTCGAGGGATTGCGGTCTCTTTTTCGTTATTCTTTCACCAGCTTCACACCACCGCTCGTCGCAATCGCGGTACACTATCGTGGCGACGATTGGTTTGTGTGTTTTGGAAAATCACCTCAGGAGAAAAAACTGCTATGACACGAATGTTTACGTCTGTCACGATGATGTTGGCCGCCGCCTGTTTTGTGTGCTCGCCGGTCGCGGCCGATGATCACAAAGACGCCCACGGCGATCACTCCCACGCGCACGCCGAGGTCGAGCTACCCAAATTGGGGATTGCCGTGATCGTGCCGACCAAGGGCAACAAGACCCGCGGTACGCTGCGATTGATGCAGAAAGGCGGAGACCTGCACATCACCGGTAAGGTTCGCAATTTGAGCGAAGGCGAGCACGGTTTCCACGTTCACGAGTTTGGTGACCTGCGCGACATGGCCGAAGGCAAGAGCGCCGGTGGGCATTTCAATCCCAGCGGCACCGACCACGGCAAGCCGGGGCATGGGCACGCCGGCGACTTGGGCAATATCACCGCCGGTGCCAACGGAGTGGCCAATGTGGATCTCACCATCAAGGACACCAAGCTGCACTTCTTCCTCGGACGCTGTTTCGTCGTCCACGCCGACCGTGACGATTTGACCAGCCAACCCAGCGGCAACGCGGGTCCACGCATCGGCCTGGGCCTGATCGGCGTCGGCAACCCCGACTTCAAAGCCGCCGGCAAGAAGAACCGTTAACCAGCGGTTTGATCGGGCCAAGTTAATTGCGGCTGGGGTCAGACCCGGCCGCAACGGCCTCATAGGTGTTGGGGCAGGTCTGCGTGCACTGTCCCCGCGGTCTTTCGGTAGCTAGCAACCCTTGCCAGACGGTTGAGCGTGCCTGGTTCTGGCGGTCTCTTCCGCGGACTTCTTGTCGGAGCCAGTTCTTGTCGGGGCCAGAGGTCTCTAGCCGCTGGAAGCGGCGGCAGCCCCTTGCCGGTGGTGAAACCACCGGTCAGGTCCCTCCACTGATTTGCTAGCCTCGGAGCGGCGACAGCTTCGGCACCAGCCGGTCGGGGACAGTGCTTGCGCGGTCCGCCTGTCGCTCCTCCCGAGCTAGCAACAGAGCCGGGCGGGGACAGTGCTTGCGCGGTACTGCTGTCGCTCCTCCGGAGCTAGCAATTCGCTTCTTGCGGCCTCTGCCGGTGGCTTACCCGCTGGCAGAGGACTGCCCCCGCTCCATGGGGGTGCGGCGGCGTGCACTGTCCCCGGTGCGTATGCTGTCCCTGCTTCATGGGATTGCGGCGGCGTGCACTGTCCCCGCCCGGCCCCTGTCCCCGCCCGGCCCGTTCCGGTCGTGCACTGTCTTCGGTCCTGCACTGTCCCCGGTCGTGCACTGTCCCCGCCCTCGCTCGGGTTTTCGGGGGTGTTCGTGCTAGCAAAGCGGGGCTTTTCGGAAAACGGTCACTAGTTATCGTTTCTGGACGCGGTTGGCACTTCTAGCTTGTTGGCTGGGGCGTTATATTTCTCGCAGCGCCGTGGTCCGGCGCGGTTGCCCAAGCCGATTCGAGAGCCTGCTGGCACGTGAAATACTCGCTCACTCTTGTCGTCACCCTGGTCGCCACGTGGTTGATGTGGTCGGGGCATTTTGAAAACCCGTTTCTGCTGGGATTGGGTTTGTTGTCGTGCGCGTTTTGTTTGGCGGTGACGCTGCGGATGGGCATCGTGGACGAGGAAGGGGCTCCGGCGCAGCTGGGGTTGCGACCGTTCACCTCCTATGCCCCCTGGTTGATCAAGGAGATCGTGGTCTCGAACCTGGCGGTCACGCGGGTCATCCTGGCGCGTCGAATGCCCTTGGAGCGGTCGATGGTCGAGGTGACGCCGAGCCAGAAGACGACGATCGGACGCGTGATCATGGCCAATTCGATCACGCTGACCCCCGGCACCGTCTCGGTGAATATGCACGACGACCAGATCACCGTGCACGCGTTGACGGCGGCCGGTACGGCCCCGGACGCCAACGATGAAATGGACCGCAGGGTTTCTCGATTGGAAGGGGATTCCTGATGGTCGAGGCGGCCCCGATGTTGGTTGCGGCCGCCGAGGCGGTCGCTGCGCTGGGCGGAAGCCGACAAACCGAATGGATGTGTGCCGTTACCGCGATGGCCATCCTGGTAACGATGACCCTGGCTCTGGTGCGAGCGATGCTGGGGCCGACGGTGTTTGACCGCGTGCTGGCTCTGAATATGTTTGGCACCAAAACGGTGCTGTTGATCTGCGTGGTCGATTTTCTGCTGAACCGCAACGATTTTTTGGACCTGGCCCTGCTGTACAGCCTGATGAACTTCATCGGCATGGTGGCGCTGTTGCGGTTTACCGAGTACGGCAGTTTTGGCGGGGACCGCATCCGATGAGCTTGTTCGTCGACATCCTCAGCTGGGCCTTGCTGTTGGCCGGATCGTTTTTCTCGATCGTCGGAGGGATCGGGATCGTTCGTCTGCCGGAGTTTTTCTCGCGGATGCACGGCGGCGGGATCACCGACACGCTGGGAGCGGGATTGATCGTGACGGGATTGATCTTTCAAGCGGGCTGGACGCTGGTGGCGGTCAAGCTGGCCGCGATTCTGTTTTTTCTGATGATCACCAGTCCCAGCAGTTGCCACGCCTTGGCCCGCTCGGCGTTGGCTCACGGGCTGCGGCCGGAGCTGGATCGGCGACCCGATAAGCTGCCCGAGTTGCCGGGCCGGCGGCGTGAAGAACCCGATTCCGGAGCATCGCGATGATCAACGAATTCACCATGATCGACGTCGCGATCTTGACGTTGCTGGCCGCCACGGCGGTCACGGTCGCGCGCATCCGCGACCTTTGGGCGGCGATCATGTTCACGGGCATCTACAGCTTTTTGAGCGCCAGTTGGATGCTCAGCCTGGACGCTCCGGACGTGGCCTTTACCGAGGCGGCCGTCGGAGCGGGGATCGCTACGGTGCTGTTTCTGTGCACGTTGGCGCTGACGGGCAAGAACGAAAAACGTTTTCCTCGCTTCTCGCCGGTGCCCTTTCTGGTGGTCACGATCACCGGCGCGGTCCTGGTCTACGGCACGCTGGACATGCCGCACTTCGGCGATCCCGACGCCCCGGTGCATCAGTACCCCAGTCCGTCCTTCGTCGAGCGTTCCCAGGACGACATGCACGGTTTGCCCAACGTGGTCACCGCCGTGCTGGCCAGCTACCGCGGGTACGACACGATGGGCGAGACGGCCGTGATCTTTACGGCCGGAACCGCGGTGATCTTGATCCTGCGCAAAGAGGAGGATCCCGATGACAAAGCGGACGGATCCGAGGAGGAAGCGGCATGAGCATGAATACGTTTCCGATCATCCGCGTCGTCACCAAGCTGTTGATCCCCTACATCCTGCTGTTCGCGCTGTACGTCCAGTTTCATGGCGATTACGGCCCCGGTGGCGGGTTCCAGGCCGGAGTGATCCTGGCCGCGGCGCTGACGCTGTACGGGTTGGTGTTCGGACTGGAAGCCGCCAAACGCGTGGCGCCGCCGAAATTGATGCAGCGGTTGATGGCTCTGGGCGTCCTGATCTACGCCGGGACCGGCGTGGCAACGATGCTGATGGGCGGTAATTTTCTGGATTACAACCATCTGACCCACGACGTTTGGCCCCAGGTATTGCCCAGCGGCCAACACCTGGGGATCTTTCTGGTGGAACTGGGCGTGGGCGTCACCGTGACGGCGGTGATGACGATGATTTTTTATACGTTCGCAGGCCGGCAACACATCACTTAGGAAACGCCAATGAGCCTGGAACAGTTTCTGGGACTGTATAACTACTGGATCGTCATCTTTTTGATGATGACCGGGTTTTACATTGTGATCTCCCGCGGCAATCTGATCCGGTCGATCATCGGGCTGAACATCTTTCAGACCTCGGTGTTCTTGCTGTACATCACGATGGGCAAGATCAGTGGCGGAACGGCTCCGATCATTCCGCCGGCTCTGGCCGCCGCGCACAGCCCCCACGACGAACACACGCTGGACGCCCACGGCGAACACGCTCTGAACGGGCACAGCGTAGACGAGCCTGGCGCGGCCGCCGGTGAGCCCATCGCAAACGGCGCCGCCGAGCTGGCCGAGCACGTCGAGGAGATCGCCGAGCCGGTGTCGGCGGCGGTGACGATTGCCGACGGTCCGATCTATTCCAATCCCCTGCCCAGCGTGTTGATGTTGACGGCCATCGTGGTGGGGATCGCGACGACGGCCGTTGCCCTGGCGTTGATCGTTCGCATCCGAGAAGACTACGGCACGATCGAAGAAGACGAAATTCTGGCCGTGGATCGAAGGTCGTGATCGCAAGCCAATTACCCGTTCTATTGATCGTCCTGCCGCTGATGACCGCACCGCTGTGCGTGTTACTGGGTGGCCGGCGCCTGGCCTACCTGCTGGCTTTGACCGTTTCGGCCTGCGTGTTTGGCATCTCGCTGGCGTTGATGGCTCGTGTGCTGCAAAGCGGCCCGATCCACTACGACATCGGCGGGTGGCAGCCGCCCTACGGCATCGAGTACGTGGTCGATTACCTGAGCGGCTTTGTGATGCTGTTCGTCTCGGCAATCGCCGCCATCGTGCTGGCCTATGCGCCGCGGACTGTGGAGCTGGAGATCCCGGGATCCAAGCACACGCTGTTCTATGCCAGTTACCTGCTGTGTCTGACCGGGTTGCTGGGGATGTGCATCACGGGCGACCTGTTCAACGTGTTTGTGTTTCTGGAAATCTCCTCGCTGTCCTCCTATGCGATGATCAGTCTGGCGCGGACGCGGCGGGCTCCGCTGGCGGCGCTGCGGTATCTGATTCTGGGAACCGTCGGGGCCACGTTCTTTCTGATCGGGATCGGCTTGGTCTATCAGATGACCGGGACGCTGAACTTGGACGACATCGCCCATCGTTTGCCTCGAGAAGGCGGACCCCGCACGATCCTGGTGGCGTTTGCCTTCATGACGATCGGGTTGTGCATCAAGATGGCGGTGTTTCCGGTGCACAGCTGGTTGCCCAACGCCTACACCTACGCTCCCTCGGCGGTTACCGCGTTCATCGCCGCCACGTCGACCAAGGTTTCGGTCTACATCTTTATCCGGCTGGTGTATGACATTTTTACGCCCGAGTTCGCTTTCGATCTGTTGCCCCTGGACTCGGAGCTGACGACGCTGGCCTTGGTGGGCATCTTCGTCGCATCCACGTCGGCGATCTATCAGAGCGACGTCAAGCGGTTGCTGGCCTATTCCAGCATCGCGCAGATCGGTTACATGTTGCTGGGCATTAGCATGGGGACCCAGGAAGGCCTGACCGCGGGGATCGTCCATATGTTCAACCACGCGTTGATCAAAGGCGGATTGTTCATGGTCGTGGGTTGCTATGCCCTGCAGCTCCGTTCGGTGCAACTGGAAGATTGGCGGGGTGCGGGACGAACGATGCCCTGGACGTCGATGGCCTGGGCGCTGGGCGGGCTGGGATTGATCGGCGTGCCGGTAACGGTCGGTTTTGTCAGCAAGTGGTTGTTGCTGACCACGGCCGTGCAAACCGAACACTGGGCCGTGGCCGTGTTGATGTTGGTCAGTTCGCTGTTGGCGGTTGTGTATATCTGGCGAGTCGTCGAGACGTTGTATTTTCATGAGCCCAGCGGACGAGCGGCCCGAGCCAAGGAGGCACCGCTGAGCATGTTGGTGCCGACCTATGTGGTGATCGCGGCGACGTTGTTGTTCGGCGTCTGGACGACGTACTCGGCTGGCCTGGCCGGACGCGCGGCCGCGGCGCTGTTGGGAGCCGGTTCATGATCGATCCCGATAACCTGATTTGGATCACGATTGGGCTGCCGCTGGTGGCGCTGGCCCTGATTAATTTATTTGGACGCAGCCCCAACCTGCGCGAAGGCTGCACGATCCTCGTATCGAGCGTGTTGTTTGCCGGCACCTGTCTGCTGGCCACGGATGTCTTTGCCGGCGGACGTCCGCAGTGGACCGTGGGCGAAATGGTGCCGGGATTCTCGATCGCCTTTCGCGTCGAACCACTGGGAATGCTGTTCGCACTGGTGGCCTCGGGGTTGTGGATCCTGACCACCCTGTACGCGATCGGCTACATGCGCTCGCACAACGAAGGCCATCAGACGCGGTTCTACAGTTGTTTTGCGGTGGCGATTTTCGCGGCGATGTCGGCGGCGTTTTCGGCCAATCTGTTCACCTTGTTCGTGGCCTATGAGGTGATGACGATCTCGACCTATCCGTTGGTCACGCATCACGGCAATCGGGAGGCCCGCGACGGCGGACGCGTCTATCTGGGGATTCTGCTGTCGACATCGGTCGCCCTGTTCATGATGGCCGTGGCTTGGACGTGGTCGATCGCCGGCACGCTGGATTTCCAGACCGGCGGCATCCTGCGGACCGCTTTCGAGCGAGGCCAGATCAGCGAGACTCAGTTGGGCGTCTTGCTGGGGTTGTTTGCGTTTGGGATCGGCAAAGCGGCGTTGATGCCGTTTCATCGTTGGTTGCCGGCGGCGATGGTCGCGCCGACGCCGGTCAGTGCGCTGTTGCACGCCGTGGCGGTGGTCAAGGTAGGCGTGTTTTCGGTGATGAAGGTCGCGGTGTTCGTGTTCGGCATCGACTTGTTGGCCGAAACCGAAGTCAGCCGGTGGCTGTGTTACGTGGCCGGCGCAACGATCCTGCTGGGGTCGCTGGTCGCGATGACCAAGGACAACCTGAAGGCTCGCTTGGCCTACAGCACGGTCAGCCAGCTTGGGTACATCACCTTGGGGGCGGCACTGGCCACGCCCGACAGCGTGATCGGCGGCGGGATGCACATCGCGATGCATGCGGTGGGCAAGATCACCCTGTTTTTCTGTGCCGGAGCGATCTATGTCGCGACGCATAAAAAGAACATCAGCGAGATGCGGGGGTTGGGCCGCGCGATGCCCTTCACCTTTATCGCGTTTGCGATCGCGGCGATCAGCATCATCGGGCTGCCGCCCGGCGGGGGCGCCTGGAGCAAGTGGTTCCTGGCCGTGGGGACGGTGGAGAATCACCTGTACTGGTTGACCGCCGTGCTGATGATCAGCTCGCTGCTGAACATTGCCTACCTGCTGCCCATTCCAATGCGGGCCTTCCTGTCGCCGGCCGATACGAAACCACCGGCGGGGCTGCGCGAAGCGCCTTGGATGTGCGTGGTGCCGCTGTGCATCACGGCGGTGGGCACGGTCGTGCTGTTCTTTGCGTCGGAATGGATTTACAAAGTTTTGCTCCCCATCACGGCGGGCTCATGAAGACCGATCAAACATCCCACGAGGCGGACGCCGCGCCCAGTTGGTTCGAACGCCCCGAGAACATTCGGCGGATGATTTTGGCCCTGTGTGTCGCTTGTGCGATCGTGGTGCTGGCCGATTTGTTCTACGAAAACCATCACCCTCATTTCGATCTGGAAACCTCGTTCGGATTCCAGGCTTGGTTTGGGTTCGTCGCGTTCGTGGCCGTGGTGGCGCTGGGGACGGCGCTGCGAACGGTGGTTCGCCGCGAGGAGGATTACTATGACCGGTGATCTGTTCATCCCGCCCGGGTTGATCATGATCCTGGGCGCGTGGTTGTTGCCGTTTCTCGGTCGCCGCGTGCAGGCCTGGTCGGTGCTGGTGCTGTCGTCGCTGAGTCTGTTGGCGTTCGGATTGACCGCGGCCGACAGCTACGGTCAGATCGAATGGTTGGGCATCGAGCTGGTCGTCGCTCGCGTCGATTCGCTCAGCCGGATCTTCGGCGTGATTTTTCATCTGGCCGCCATCCTCAGCGCGATCTATGCGCTGCACGTCCGCGATGCGCGCCAGCATGTGGCGGCGCTGGTGTACGCCGGGGCGGCGATCGGAGCCTGCTGTGCCGGCGATCTCGTCACCTTGTTCGTCTACTGGGAACTGACCGCGCTGTCGAGCGTGTTTCTGATCTGGGCCAGCGACAACGAGCGGGCCTACCGCTCGGGCATGCGGTACTTGATCATCCAGGTCGGTTCGGGCGTGTTGCTGTTGTCGGGCATCATCGTGCGCTATGTCGCGACCGGATCGGTGGAGTTCGTTCGGTTCACGCCCGAGGGCGGTGCGATGGACGCGGCCGCGATGTTGATCCTGTTGGCGTTTGGGATCAAGTGTGCGTTTCCGTTGCTGCACAATTGGTTGCAGGACGCGTATCCCGAAGCCACGCCCAGCGGGACGGTGTACCTGAGCGGGTTTACGACAAAGCTGGCCGTGTACGCCTTGGCTCGCGGCTTTCCCGGCACCGAACTGTTGATCTGGGTCGGATGTGCGATGACGTTGTTTCCGATCGTCTACGCGGTGATCGAGAACGACCTTCGCCGCGTGTTGGCCTACAGTCTGAACAACCAACTGGGCTTTATGGTCGTGGGCATCGGGATCGGTACGGAGCTGGCCATCAACGGCACGGCGGCTCACGCCTTTTGTCACATCATCTACAAAGCGTTGTTGTTCATGTCGATGGGGGCCGTGCTGTACCGGGTGGGCACGGTCAAGGCGACGGAGCTGGGCGGGTTGCACAAATCGATGCCGTGGACGACCGGGTTTTGCATGGTCGGCGCCGGAGCGATTTCCGGCTTTCCGCTGCTGAGCGGGTTTGTCAGCAAATCGATGATCCTCTCCGCCGCCGGCGAGCAGCATTTGTTCTGGGTCTGGATCGTGTTACTGATCGCCTCGGCGGGCGTGATGGAACACTCCGGCATCAAGATCCCCTTCTTCGCCTTCTTTGCCCATGACAGCGGCAAACGGCCCAAGGAAGCGCCGCCGCACATGCTGGTGGCGATGGCCCTGGCCGCGGGACTGTGCGTGCTGCTGGGCGTGGCGTATCCGCTGCTGTATCGGTGGTTGCCCTATCCGGCCGACTACCATCCCTATACCGCGGCCCATGTGGTGACGCAGTTGCAGTTGTTGTTGTTTGCGGCGTTGGCGTTTGTGTTTCTGATGAAAACGGGACTGTACCCGGCAGAGCAGCGAGCCACCAACCTGGACACCGATTGGGTGTATCGCCGAGCCTTCCCGATGTTGATTCACGGCGGTTCGGTGGTCTTCGGTGGGCTGGATCGCGGATTGCGACGAGCGGCCCTGGGCAGCCTGCAGGCGTTTTTGCGAGGCGTGCGAACGTTGTTCAGCGAACACGGTCTGTTCGGACGCGCCTGGTCGACCGGCATCATGACCTTTTGGGCCACGATCCTGTTGGCGTTTTGCCTGCTGCTGTACTATCTCTAAGCGTTTTTGTCATCGCCACGTTTATGTCGAAAGGTTGTTTTGTTGACTGCCCCGTTGTTGTATGAATCCCATTCCCACACGCCCCTCTGTAAACACGCCGTCGGTGACCCCGGCCAGTACGCGGCGGTTGCCCAGCAGCGGAACCTGAAAGGGCTGCTGGTCACCTGCCACAACCCGATGCCGGGCGGTTTTTCCCATGCCGTACGGATGCGGGAAGACGAGTTCGAGCAGTACGTCGAGATGGTCCGGCAGGCTCGCGAGCAGTGGGCCGGACGAGTCGACGTGCGGCTGGGCCTGGAGGCCGATTATTTCGAAGGCTACGAAGATTATCTGCAAAAGCAGCTGGAGTCGGCCGAGTTTCATTACGTGCTGGGTTCGGTGCACCCGCAGATTCCAGAGTTTCGCGAGCGTTACTGGCAGGACGACCTGCGCGGCGTCCAGCGAACGTATTTCCAGTTGTTGGCCAAAGCCGCCGAGAGCGGGTTGTTCGATTCGCTGGCCCACCCCGACCTGATCAAAAACTTTACGGCCGAGGTGTGGGACCCGGAGGCGGTGCGCGACGTGATCGCCGCCTCGCTGGACCGGATCGCGGCGACCGGCATCGCGATGGAACTGAACACCTCGGGCCTGAACAAAACCATTTCGGAAATGAATCCGTTTCCGGCGATGTTGGTCGAAATGCGCAAGCGCGATATCCCGGTGACGCTGGGCGCCGACGCGCACCAGCCCGAACGGGTGGCCGACGGGTATGAAGCCGCGTTGGAATTGTTGGCCGAGTGCGGATACAGCGAAGTTAATTTCTTTCTGGACCGCCAGCGACAAAGCGTGTCGATCGAAGCGGCGCTGGAGAGTTTGGTCGCGTTGTCCCACAACGCTGAGTGACGAGGGCGGGCGGTTCACGCTTTGCAATCGACCGTCAAATCGGCGACACTGATAGCTCATCGGGCCGGTCGCGACCGCGCTGACAGGCTCGCCCAGGCCCGCCCTCTTTCCGCTCATCCCACCGCCGCGTTTGTCTTGTTGATGCTGGACGATAACGACCTGACCGCACAGCTGCGACGCGTCCTTCGTGATTGCCGCAAACTGTACGCAAACAGCGCTCGGCAGCTCAGTCGCCGCCATCCGCACCTGCTCGAGGGGCCGCCGCAACGTTTTGTGGAACTGATGGACGACCTGCATCGCGGCCTGATCGTCAAGGTCTACACCACGGTGGTCCGCAGCGATGGGCAGTGGAGCCGGATGGAGAAGTTTGTCGGCAGTTTGCTGATCGAACATCTCTGGGACCAACGCTTGAAAGGAGCGGCTCTGCGCGAGGCGGCCGAGAATCTGCTCGAGCAGGCCGACCATCTGCAGTGGGAAACACTGGTCGGCCCTTTCGTCCGCTTCGAACCGCTGCGCGATTCGATTTCCCATGTCGAGACCGTGGTGATGCGGCTGGCGAATCTGGTGGCCAAGTGCGACGGGCTGACCACGCCGGAAGAAACCCTGACGCTGCACACTCTGCAGCAGGACATCGACCTCGCGCTGCGGGGCAACGTCGCGGCGGACCCGTCGCCGGACGCCGTGACCGCCGGGGCCGGGGCGGGAATGCCGGGCAATTCCTCGGCAGCGGGCACATCCGCGACAGCGGGCAATTCCGCGACAGCGGGTGGGGCTGGCGTCGCGGGCCGTTCGGGCGTTGCTGGTTCGCCCGCGAGCGTGGGCCAAGCCGAATCGTCACCGCTGGCCGAAGTGGTCGAAGCGGAACCGCTGTCGGCCGAACAGCAGCTGCACAACGCCCTCGAAGAACTGGAGCAATTGATCGGGTTGGAGGAAGTCAAAGACCGGGTGCGTTCGCTGTCGAATTATCTGCGTCTGCAGCGCGAGCGCGAGCAGGCCGGGTTTCCGACGATGCCGATCAGCCTGCACATGGCGTTCGTCGGCAATCCCGGCACCGGCAAGACGACCGTCGCCAGAATCGTCGGCCAGGTGCTCGGCGCGATGGGCGTGCTGGAAAGCGGCCACTTGGTGGAAACCGATCGCAGCGGTTTGGTGGCCGAGTACGCCGGGCAGACCAGCGTCAAGACCAACAAACTGTGCGACGCGGCCCGCAACGGCGTGCTGTTCATCGACGAAGCCTACAGCCTGGTCGACGCCTCGGGCGACGATCCGTTTGGACGCGAAGCCCTCCAGACGCTGCTGAAACGTATGGAAGACGATCGCGATTCGTTGGTCGTCATCCTGGCGGGGTATCCCGACGAGATGGACGCGATGATCCGTTCCAATCCCGGGTTGTCCTCGCGGATCAATCATCGGCTGAAATTCGATGACTACGGACCGGCGGATCTGGGCCGCATCTTTGAATGCCTGTGCGAAGCCAACAAGTATCGCTTGCCGGCGTCCAGTCGGTTTCGTCTGCTGGTCGGCCTGGACGAACTGCATCGCGAGCGCGACCGGCACTTTGGCAACGGCCGGCTGGCTCGCAACGCGTTCGAAAACTGTGTCCGGCGGTTGGCCGACCGCATCGCCAGCATCGTTCCGCTGACCCCGCAGCTGCTCTGCGAATTAACTCCGGCCGATATCACCGTGCCGGGACTGAGCGACGAGCGGCTGGAGCAGTTGCAATCCGAATCGCTGACCTTGCGGGTCAGTTGTCCGAAGTGTGGCAAGCGGCTGAAGACCAGCGGCCGATTGCTGGGACGTCTGATCCGCTGTCCCAAGTGCCAGCATCCGTTCCAGTCTCCCTGGGCCGACGTCGAACGAGTCTAGTGGCATAGGCTTCCAGCCTGTGAACCCTCGAACACGATTACGAGTACTGTCGCTGTGCGACTGAGTACGAGCTGGCAGTGGCATAGGCTTCCAGCCTGTGAAACAGAGTCGCTCGGCTGTCCCAGCCGATTGACCTGACGGCTGAGACAGCCGTGCTACTTTGAAAGCCTGTACCGCTACTTTTCGGCTTTGGCGATCGCTCTGGCTTCGGCCTCGGCATCGAAGCGCGGGTTCGGCTCGCTGGGCACCGGCGCCCCGATGTCCGCTCGCCAGGCTTTGAGCTTGGCGTGCAACTGGGCCGCCTTCGCCGCATTGGATTCCGCCAGGTTACGCCTCTCGCCGATGTCCTCGCGCAGGTTGTACAGCTCCAGGTCGCCGCTTTCAAAATACTCGTGCAGTTTCCAGTCGCCCTGGCGAAGGATGCTGCAGGGCCGCGCGCGAAACAGCGGATCGCGCTGTTCGTCGGTGACGCGGTAGGACTGCAGGTAGGCCGGAAAGTGCCAGTACAGAGCACGCTCGGGCAGCCGATCCGTTTCTCCGCACAGCAGCGGCAGCAGATTCACTCCGTCGAGCGGTTGACCGTCTGGCAAGGACGCCCGGCCGAGGGCGCACAGGGTCGGATACAGATCGACGTTGCTGACCGGTATCGTGCTGCGGACGCCTGCCGGAATGCGGCCCGGCCAGGTAAAGAACAGCGGCACGCGGATGCCGCCTTCGTAGTACGTACCCTTGTACCCCTTCAAGGGATGCATGTCGGTGGCCGGACCGTAGCCGCCATTGTCGGAACTGAAGACGATGCAGGTCTGTTCGCTCAAGTCCAGGGCGCGCAGGGTTTCAACGATCCGCCCTACCCCGTCGTCGACGGCCTGGATCATGGTGCCCATCGCGACGTGGTCGTGCAGTCGGCCCGGCGGTTTGTTCTGGTACTTGTCGACCAGTTCCCGTTTGGCGTCCAGCGGCGTGTGAACGGCAAAGTGCGTCAGATACAGCGCCCAGGGTTTTTTCTGGTTCTTCTGAATGAAGGTGATCGCTTCGTCGGTCAAGCGGTCGGTCAGGTACTCGTCGCGCGGCGCATCCTCGAGGCCGGGAGCGCGGCCGTGCGGTGGGTAGTACCCTCGCGGTGGGCTGCCCGAGTGCGTGCCGCCGATGTTCTCGTCGAATCCGTAGGGCACCGGGTCGTCGCTCAGGTGCCACTTGCCGATTGATGCGGTGCGGTAACCGGCATCCTGCAATTGCTCCGCCCAGGTGCGAATCGACGGGTCCAGCGTGTCGGTGCCGGGAACATGCTGCAAGCGGCGATGCGCGGCCTTGCCCCGGGGGCCGGTGCCGACGTTGTAGATCTCGTGCCGCGGCGTGTACTGTCCCGACAGCAGGCAGGCCCGCGACGGGGCGCAGTTGGCCGCCGCGGCGTAGGCATCGGTGAATACCATGCCGGCGTTGGCCAAGCGATCCAAGTGAGGTGTTTCGTAGAAGTCGGAACCCATAAAGCCGGCGTCGCGCCACCCAAAATCATCCAGGTAGATAAAAAGGATGTTGGGACGCGAGTCGTCGGCGCAGAGCGGACCGGCCAGCAGCACCAGCGGAACCAGGTGAAGAAGCAGTCGCAGCATGGAGGCGGGCCCCTGTGGAAAGGACGGAGTGAGCGAGGATGGAACCACGATTGCGGTTTGCCGATTTTAACATGCAGCGGGCGCGCGCACCGGCGGCCCTTAGCGTTTGCTGGCAACCACGAAGAAGCCGCCGGCGATCTCTGGGGCGAAGCGCGACAGCACGCGTTCGCCGCGGATGTCCAGCCGCAGCAGATGGTCGATTCTCAGTCCGGCGTGCCGCACATCGGCCTTCAGTTCGCCGCGTGAGAACGAGTGTAGGAACATGTCCGACAGGCCCCGATAGGCGTACACCCAGTCGCCGAATTCGTGATCGGTTCGCCGCAGGCGGTACCAGAGGCTGGTCGCCAGGCGTTTCAGGCCGCCGGGGTGCCGCAACCAGGCTCGTCGATGATGGGCGTGCACCAGCAGGCGGCCGCCGGGGCGGAGGATGCGATGGCAATGGGCGAGGAACCGCCGGCGATTTTTTCGGCCGCGGATCATTCCCAGCGTGCTGAACAAACAAATCGCGTGGTCCACGCTGGCGTCGGCCACCGCTTCGAGCTGCACCAGATTGGCGCGCAGAACGTCCATTTCGACCCCGGCTTCGGCGGCCGCCGCGCGGGCCCGCCGCAGCATCGATTGGCTCAGATCGATGCCCAGGACGCGGTATCCGTCGGCCGCCAGAGGGATCGCCGAACGGCCGTTTCCGCACCCTAGGTCGGCGATCACGGTGGTTGCTTCTTGCCCTGGTGGCGGAAGGTGACGACGGGTCAACCGCAGGTCCAGCTGGACCAGGGGGGTGTCCCGCAGGACGGCATCGTAACCGTCGGCGATCGCCGGCTGGTGGGTGTAATCCCAGGTGCCCGGCGAGACGCCCGGAGGAAGCTGCCAGAGAGGGGGGCGTACCACGATCGTTGATCGCCTTAAAGTCGGGGGCTGGTTCGGTAAGAAATTTGACCGCTATAATCCGCGTCCGGTCGGTCGGCAACAGTGCACCCGGACCGACACCACTCTGCCTTCTAACGATACCAATCCGGGAGAAATACCGTGACGATTCGAGTCGCCATTAATGGCTTTGGACGCATTGGTCGATTGACGTTCCGCAACCTGATCGAGCGTGGAGACGATTTCGAAGTCGTCGCCGTCAACGACTTGACCGACAACCGCACCCTGGCCACGTTGCTCAAGTACGACAGCATCCACGGTCGCTTCGATGGCACCGTCGAATATGACGACGAAGCCCTGACGGTCAACGGCAAGAAGATCCACGCTCTGGCCGAGCGTGACCCCCGCAACCTGCCCTGGGGCAAGCACGACGTCGACGTGGTGATCGAGTCGACCGGATTCTTCACCGGTCGTGCCACCGCCGACGCTCCCGGCTATGACAGCCACCTCGAAGCGGGCGCCAAGAAAGTCGTGTTGAGCGCTCCGGCCAAAGACGGCGCGGACCTGACCTGCGTGCTGGGCGTCAACGACGACAAACTGACGGCCGACCTGAAGTGCATCAGCAACGCCAGCTGCACCACCAACTGCCTGGCCCCGGTCGCCAAAGTGCTGAACGATACGTTCGGCATCGAATCCGGGTTGATGACCACCGTGCACGCTTACACCAACGACCAGAACGTTCAGGACCAGCCGCACAAGGACCTGTACCGGGCCCGCGCCGCGGCCTTGAACATCATTCCTACCTCGACCGGTGCGGCCAAAGCCGTGGGCCTGGTGATTCCCGAGCTGCAAGGCAAATTGACCGGCATCGCCATGCGAGTGCCCGTGCCCACCGGCAGCGTCGTGGACCTGACCTGCAACCTGGCCAAAGACGCCGACAAGGATGCGATCAACGAAGCGATCAAGGCCGCAGCCGAAGGTTCGATGAAGGGCATCCTGTTCTATGCCACCGATCCGATCGTCAGCAGCGACATCGTGCACGACTCGCACAGCAGCATCTTTGCCTCCGATTTCACCCAGGTTTTGGGCGATTCGGGACGCCTGGTGAAGGTCGTCAGCTGGTACGATAACGAGTGGGGCTACAGCTGCCGTACGGCCGACTTGGTCGCCCGTATCGGCAAAATGTAGTCGCCGCGCAAAGCGAGTCATCGTGAATTCGAGGTCGAGCCGCCGGCGGGTCCCCGTCGGCGGCTCGGCCTATTTTCTCTTCCGGAGCCTTCGACGATGTCCAGTTCACCCTACTCCGCGACCGACCCCTCGCAAACGCCTCAGCAAGACAACACGTTAAAGATCGTCTTGATCGTTCTGGGCGTGGTGCTGTTGGCGGTGATGCTGGTTTGCGGAGGCATTATGGCCGCCGGTTATTTCGCCGTGCGACAGGTGGCTACCGAATTCGAAGAAGGATTCAGCGAAGCCTTCGGCGGCGGTTTCACACGGCAGTATTTGGACACACCGGAAGCGAAAGAGGCGCTCGGTGAAGTGCAGAAGACGGCGCTGTTGTTCGAAAACACCGCCGACGATGACGACGGCAATCTGGAGATCCGCGTCGAGGGCAGCAAGGGCAGTGGCACCCTGATCATCGGTGCCGACGAAGAGGGCAACGAACTGGTCCAGTTGGTCATGGATGATGGCCGGATCATCGATCTGCCGCCGGCGGCGGCCTATGAAGAGCCCAATCTGGAAGAGGCTCTGCCCGAGCAAGAGGTCCAGCCGCAACCGTTGAGGTAGGCGAGGGGGAAGCTCAGATTCGAGATTTGAGATTTCCGGCTCTAACGGATTTTATGTACGAGTAGAATCGTTTTCTCCCCTCTCCCCCGAAGCCTGGCGAGCCTAAGCGAGCCAGGCTTCGGGGGAGAGGGGAGAAGACATTGCCTTCTACCGCCTCAGCTGGGCAGCCCTGCGTCAGCCCTGGGGTTGGCCTATCGCCGGCCCGTTGCCCCTTCTCGTTCCACCCTCAGGGTCCAGTGTTGGTCGTGGCGGCCGACGGCGACGGGCGTTTCGAATACGTCGCTCAGCCGGTCGTCGGTCAGCATCTGCTCCGTCTCGCCGACGCCGTGGACGCGGCCCGCTTTCAGTAACACCACACGGCGAATCGCCGGAAGGATCTCTTCGACGTGGTGGGTCACCAACAGCAGCGTGGTGCCGCCGGCGGCCAGTTCGCCTAGTTGTTTCAGGAGGGTCGCGCGGGCGGCGATGTCCAGGCCTGTGGTGGGTTCATCAAGGACCAAGGCGGCGGGGCCGTGAACCAGGGCGCGGGCGATCAGGGTGCGGCGCCGCTCGCCGGTCGACATCGTTTCCAGCGTCCGCTCGGCCAGGTGGCCAGCGTCCATTCGCTCGAGCGCCTCGCCGGCTCGCCGCACGTCGCGCTTCCCATCGTATTTCAGGTGGCGGGCGAGGCGAACGCCGCTGAAGCCCGACAGCACGGTCTGCAGGGCCGTCATCCGCCCGCTGCGGCCGCTGGCAAAGGCCTGATCCAGTTCGTTGCTGACGATGCCCAGCTGGCGCCGCAGGCTGTCGATGTGCCAGTCCGAACGGCCCAGGATGCGAACCGTGCCCGCATGTTCGCCATCGACCGACGGATAAAACTGGCGGATCAATAATTTTAACAGGGACGTTTTGCCCGAACCATTGGCGCCCAGGATCGCGGTGTGCTGGCCCTGCGGCAGCGTGATGTCGACGCGATCGAGGATCCGCACCGGTCCGCGGGTGACGGTCACCTGTTCCAGTTCCAGCAGCGGCGGTGAGTGGGACACTTGTTCTCGTTGGTTGATGCGGTAACCCTTGTTGCCAAGAAGCCTTGTTGCCAAGAAGCTGGGCGGGCGGTCACAATTCTAGCGACCTGGCTTGTCCCTGACACTCGGTTTGAAAGGAAAACCGCTTTGAACTCCGCACCTCGCATCCAGATCATCGGCGTCGGCGACGATGGCCAGGACGGCCTGACCGGGCACGCCCGCCAACAGATCGAACAGGCCGATGTTTTGTTGGGGCCCGCGAACCTGCTGAAACGCATCAGTATCGGCCCGGAGCAGCGGCTGGAAATCGGCACCGACCTGCAGCAGCTTCGCGAGTCGCTCGAGCAGGTGGGCTCGCGGCGGGCGGCGCTGCTGGCGGTCGGCGACCCGCTGTTCTATGGCATCGCTCGCTACTTGACCGACACCCTGGGCAAGGATCGCTTTGAGGTGCTGCCGCACGTCAGCAGCATGCAGTTGGCGTTTGCCCGAGTGAAGGAGAGTTGGGATGACGCCTACCTGACGAACCTGGCCACCCAGCCGCTGGACCGGGTCGTGGACACGGTGCGCACGGCCGAACGCGTGGGATTGTTCACCACCGAGCAGCTGACCCCGTCGGTGGTCGCCGAAGCGTTGCTGGACCGCCGGATCGATTACTTCACCGTGTACGTCTGCGAAAACCTGGGTTCTCCGGCCGAAACCGTCACCCAGGGCGACCTGCAGGACATCAAGGGGCAGACGTTTGCGCCGCTGAACGTGATGGTCTTGGTCCGGCGGCGCGGATCGGCCGACCGGCCGGCCGGTCACGGCAAGCAGCGTCTGTTCGGAAACGCCGATGACCGGTTTCTGCAGTCGCGGCCCAAACGTGGTTTGTTGACTCCCGTCGAGGTTCGCTGCATCGCCCTGGCCGAGATGTCGCTGCAGGCCGACAGCACGGTCTGGGACGTGGGCGCGGGCAGCGGTTCCCTGGCGATCGAGGCGGCCTCGATCGCCCGTCGCGGCAAGGTGTACGCGATCGAGATGGACGCGGAGGATTACGGCCTGATGGTCGAGAACGCGCGCACCTTCGATGTCCCCTCGCTGGTTCCGGTTCACGCTCAGGCGCCCGAAGCCTTCGACGACTTGCCGGATCCCGACGCGATCTTCGTGGGCGGCAGCGGCCGTGCCGTGCCCGGTTTGGTGCGTCAGGCGATCAAGCGGTTGCCGCCGCAGGGGCGGATCGTGATCAACGTGTCCAGTCCGGACAATCTGCTGGCGGTTCAGCAGGAACTGGACGCGGCCGATCTGGTGCCGGAGGTGCGGATGATCAACATCGCTCGCGGACAGTACCAGCTGGATCGCACCCGGTTCGAAGCCCTAAACCCAACGTTTTTAATTTCCGCCGGCCGGTAAACAAACCAGCTCGGCTGTCCAAAGTAGCTCGGCTGTCCCAGCCGAGACAGAAACCAAGTAGCTCGTCAGCTACGGTCCAAAGTCTGGCGACTTCAGCTGCGATCCAAAGTCTGGCGACTTCGGCTACGTGCAGCGGCGTCACACGGCCAGATGGCTGAGAGCTTGGAAGGCGGGGTCGAAGCGGATGGGATCGAAGTCGGCTTCGGCGTCGATCCGGCAGCGAAGTTCCGGTTCCAGGTCCAGGGCCCAGACCAGTTCGGTGATCGCGTCGTCGCCCTGGCCCATGGCCGCCAAGTAGCAGGCCAGGTTGAAGTGCAGCGCCGCGTTATCGGGCGTGAAGTACAGGCCGCGGGTCACCACGGTGACGGCGTGGTCGAGGCGTCCGGTTCGGCGGAGGCACCAACCGAGAGCCAGCCAGATCCCGGGCCGATGCGGTTGGTCGCGGGCGGCTTTCCAGAGACAACCGGCGGCCGCGCCATAGCGCCGCAGCAACCGCAGGCATTGCCCCATCACCAGCAATCGGCGCCATGCCAGGACTTCGGGGACCGGGGCATCGCGAGCCATTCGCAGAGATTTCAACGCCAACTGTCGCCTCAGGGCGGGTCGCAGGCCCAGTTTGGAAGCCACGGACGTAATCAGCTGCAGG
Source organism: Roseimaritima sediminicola (assembly GCF_009618275.1). Taxonomy (GTDB): domain Bacteria; phylum Planctomycetota; class Planctomycetia; order Pirellulales; family Pirellulaceae; genus Roseimaritima; species Roseimaritima sediminicola. The sequence goes on along the minus strand of NZ_WIAD01000025.1, from coordinate 61,109 downwards.
TAACCTTCAGCCTGTTCCAGTTGCTGGCAGCCTTGAAAGCGGTGGTCGTTCATCGCGGACGTTCCCCGAAAGCGAACTGCGTGGTGTCGAAGCTGTATTCTACCGCCCGAGGCAAGCGGGAGAAGGGCGAAAATGGGTCGATGCGCTCGGAGGAACCGTAACGATTGGGAAGTTTTTCTGGGGAACTTTCCATTTTTCCTGGCGTCCAAGGCTCGACGCGAAAGTCTGTCCCGATTGAGAGGGGGCCTGCGGGGCCGACGGTGGCCCGCCGGGTGCGGGGGGGGCGTCGTAGACCGTTTGATCACTACAGCCGCACATGTTCGGGTCCGCCACGACGTTTGAATGCGTCATTTCGGACCGGAAATTTGCGGGCTCTGCGGCCCCAACTATACTCGCAACTGCTTTTATTGGCGGACCTCCTTCGCGCCACCGGCAAACAACGACTGAACTAATCCCCGCTGGTTGTTCCTCGAACGGCCAGCTGCAACACGCTTCGTAAGGTTGGTTTATGGCCTCCCGTAAACGGCAACGCTCGCTGCTCGAATCGCTTCGCAATTCCGCACTCAAGACGGGCACCCGTCCCCAGAGGGCCACGCGTGATGCGCGGCGCCGCAATCTGCTGGAGAAACTGGAGCAGCGTCAGCTGTTGGCCGGTCCCCAGTTGATCGGTATCCAGCCCAACGAGGGGGCGTTGATCATCGATGGTACGGTCCGCGAGGTGTCGCCTCGCTTGTTGACCTTCCGCTTTGACGAAGATCAATCGATCAGTTCCGCAACGACCGACGCGATCCGGATCACGCGAGCCGGCGAGGACGGCGCGCTCGGCACGGCCGACGACCAGGTCGTGTCGCTGCCCGATGGTTCGGTCGTGGTCAATAGCGAAGCGTCCAACGAGGTCCTGGTACGCTTTCCCAACGCCTTGCCGGACGATCGTTACCGCATCGAAGTCTTTGGTTTCGATGATCCGGGCCGTGGAATCGTGGGCCTGCGCAATACGGCGGCCGACGGCAGCCCCGGCGACCTGCTGGTGCCCAGCGAAGCCGGCGCGCGGAAAGAGCAGGTGGATTTCGAGCTGCGATTGGGGGCTTTGGTCGAAGCCGTCGTGCCGCAGCCGGTGGTCCGCTTGGCCGATGGTTCGCTGGAGCAGCGTCGTGATCAGGTCGTCGTGTACTTTAACGAAGACGAGTTGTTTGCCGAAAACGATGCGTCCGGTAATCCGACCTTGCGCTCGGTGGAAAATCCTCGCTTCTACCAGTTGCTATATACCCGGGACACGGTTCGCACCACCGACGACGACCTGTACCTGCCCACCAATGTCCGCTACGACGCGGCCAGCCACACCGCGACGCTGACCTTCCAGGACGACATCAGCAACCTGGCCGGCGCGGCCAACGTGACGGCCGGCCCGGCATCGATCAGTGGCGGTACGTTCCGCCTGCGCGTGGGCACGGCGGTCGACGATCGGGCCGAATTAATTATCCAGCCTACGAATGTGGCCGTGGTGGCTTCGGTCACCAGCGATCTGTTGACCCGTGGCGCGGCCAGCGTCACGTTCGTCTCGCGCGTGGCCGGCGAGGCCGGCAGCGGCGCGTCGGTGCGGTTCGAGCGAACCGGCACGGCGACGACGACGGTGCGGGTCGAAAACGATCGCGAGGTCGTCATCAGTTTGGCCAGTGGTGCCGAAGTCTCCGATGTGCGCGACGCGATGTTGGCTTCGCCCGAAGCCAACGCGCTGTTGGAGGTGCGGATCAGCGGCGATCCCGGTGCGGCGGTCGGCGAGGGGATCGAGTTTCTGCCGGCCCTCGAGGTGGTGGCCGTCGGCGACACCTTCGAGACCGCCTTCGATGTGGGCACGTTCGGCGAGAGCACCGCGACGCTGACCAGTTTGATCGTTTCGGAGCAGATCGATCCGCAGCCCTACCTGTTGGAGCTGCTCGGTGGCAACGACGACCCCGGCCACCGCCAGTTGGATGATTCCGCCGGTTCGGGCCTGCGGCAGCACATCTCGCACTTTCTGACCCCGGACATAACCGCGGGCATCACCACGATTCCCTATAACTTCCAGACGGTTTACGGAACGACCAACACGGGGGCCGACGCGACCAACAGCATCACGCCCGGCCAGAAGGAACGGGTCCGCGAAGCGTTGGCGTTGTACGCGGCGGAGATCGGGGTGCAGTTCACCGAAACCGCCGATCAAGGGATCACGTTTGCCGTTGGCGATCTGAGCAATCTGCGCGGCGGCAATGTGTTGGTCACGCCCGGGTTCGGTTTGGGCATCCGGATCGATCCGACGTTTGCCACCAGCGCGGTGGTGTTGAATTCGCAGATTCCGTTTAGCAACCAGTACGGCGAGCGTTTCTTCCGTACCGCACTGTTGGGGATCGGCGATGTGTTGGGGCTGGAGCAGGCGGGCGAGTTGCCCATGTCCACGCTCTCCACGCGAACGATTGAGTTCCTGACCGGCACGATCGACCAGAACCTGACGAATCTGGATCGCGACTTGTTGTTGCCGGCCGGGCCGTTCCCCGGAACCGATACGGAGCTGATGGCCGCTCGGCCGCTGGAGCCGATCTTCCCGGGCGATCACGACATCCTGCATGCCAAGTACCTGTACAATCCGGACAGCATCGATATCGATCTGTACCGCTTTGAAGTGGACCTCGGCGATGGCGATAAGGTCGGTTTGCTGACCGCCGAAACCTTTGCCGAACGGTTGTCCGACAGCAGTCTGTTGGACACCACGTTGACGTTGTACCAGCAGCAGCAAGCGACCGTGACGACCGATTTCGAAGTCGGCACGGATCTGTCGGTCGAGTTCGAAGCGGTCCGCCCGGCGCTGCTGGGGAACCGGACGCAGATCGAGTTTGCCCAGGTCGACCGCATCGGCGGCAGCACCGCCGTAGAGGTCGTGCCGACTTCGGAAAACTCGTTCCGTGTCGAGATTCCTCGCCAGAGCCTCAGTACCGGTTTGCCGGTGGTCACTGTGGGCAGCATCCTGGATGCGATCAACAACGACCCCTTTGCGTCCTCGTTGGTGACCGGCCGCATTGTCAAAGGCGATGCTGGCATGGATGTGGGCGGTTTGAGTTTGGACTTCAATCCGCTGATGCTCAGCGGTGGCGACCTGATCGAGCTGTCGCGCAACGACGACTACTTCAGCGAAGATTCACGAATTCGCGCGACGCTTGGAAACGGCGTGTATTACGTCGGCGTGGCGGCCAGTGGCAACGACCTGTACGACCCCACGATTCCCGGCAGCGGTTTCGGCGGACGCAGCCAGGGCAAGTACGACCTGCAGTTCGTGTTCGAAGCCCAGGTCGACGAAGTGGACGTCATCCGTGATCTGGACAGCGGTCGCGCTGGCGTGCCCGGGGTGGCCCTCGACGGCGACGGCGACGGGGTTCCCGGTGGCGCCTACAACTACTGGTTCCAGTCGCGTCCGCTGCAGCGACAGGTAGAGTTCAGTGCCGGTGGCGACGGCATCACACCGTTGTCGACGATCCGCATCGAAGGCGGTCAGGGCGTCGAGCGGGTGTATCAGTTCGTGCCTCAGGGCAGCACCGGCGACCCACGGTTCACTTCGGTGATCTATCGCACCGATGATTCGGCCGCGGTGCTGGCCATCAAGTTACGCCAAGCGATCAACACCAACACCGGCTCGACCGGCGTGAGCGCCGCGAGCAGCAACGGCATCCTGACGCTGAGCAACGAGCGCGAGATCGACCTCTCGCCGGGCTTCGTCGGTGCCGAGGTGCACGGCAAGACGATCTTCGTCGACAAACTGGCCGGTCCCAACGCCGACGGCACCACCGCCCGGCCCTTCAACAATATCAGCTCTAGCGACGTCGCCAATGCGTTCGACGCCGCCGAACCGGGGGACATCGTGCGGATCGTTGGCAACGGCGGCAGCGACCAAACGCTGGCCACCGAAGCCGATAACTTTGCCTATGAGTTCGGGTTCGCCGAAACGGCCGGACAGATTCTCGAAGACGGCGCAGCGATGGAAGTGCCGCAGGGCGTGACCACGATGATCGATGCGGGAGCCGTCTTCCGGTTCCGCAACTCGCGGATCAGCGTGGGCAGTTCGGACCTGTTGGTCGATCGCAGCGATGGGGCCCTGCAGGTGCTGGGCACGCCGCGGTTGCTGGACGTTAACGGTAACGTGACCAGCGAAGACGGCAGCGTGATCTTCACCAGTACGCGCGACAGAAGCGCCGGCCAGGCGCTGCCTGCGAATTCGCCGCCGGCGGCGCCCGGCGACTGGGGCGGCTTGGTCTTCCGCAGCGACTTCGACGATGCTCAGGGCCGGTTGAACCTGGAGGACGAAGGCATCTTCCTGCAGTACGTCAACCACGCCGACATCCGGTTCGGTGGCGGCGGCAACGTCAAAGTGGGCGGGTTCCAGCAGATCGTTAATCCGATCCAGATCATCGATACGCGGCCGACGATCACCTTCAACCGCATCTCGCGCAGCGCCGGGGCGGCGATGAGCGCCGCGCCGAACAGTTTCGAAGAAACCAGTTATCAGGCGCCTCGCTACCAGCAGGCCGGAGCGTTCACCAGCGACTACGATCGCGTCGGGCCGGACATTCACTTCAACGAATTGATCCAGAACAGCTTCAACGCCCTGTTCGTGCGGGTCGACACGCTGTTGGGATCCGAGCCGCGTGAGTTGACGTTGGCCGGTCGCTTTGACGATACCGACGTCGTGCACGTGTTGGCCGAAAACCTGAAGCTGGCCGGTACGCCCGGCGGAGCGATCACCGATGGTATCCAGCCGGCGGTGGACCTGATCAACGCCGCCTCACGCGATGGCGGAACCCTGACGCCCGGCGATTACGCCTATCGCATCACGTTTGTCGACGCCAACGGTTTCGAGAGTTTGCCGTCGGACGCCAGCAGCACGTTTACGGTGGCCAACGGTGACAACGCGATCCTGCTGAGCAATCTGCCGCCGGCGGCGGAGGGTTATCAAACGCGGCGCGTCTATCGGGCCTCGCTGGGCGGACCGCATCCTGGTGAGTTCCGCCTGGTGCGGGAAATCGACGCCTCGAGCAGCACCTTCTTCGACGACGGTCAGACGACCGAAGGCGTGTTGGATCTGACTCGCAATGGAACGCGGGGGCGATTGGACGCCAGCCTGGTCTTCGATCCGGGCCTGGTTACCAAATTGATCGGCTCACGCTTGGAACTGGGCGTCGGAACTCAGGTGCTGGCCGAAGGTTTGCCCGGCCAGGAGGTCGTGTTCACCAGTATCAGCGACGACCGCTACGGCATCGGTGGCACCTTCGATACCAACAACAACGGCAACCCGGCCGGCGACGCCAAACCCGGCGACTGGGGCGGCATCTATGTGGGCCCGACGGCGCATCTGAGCCTGGACAACGGCGTGGTGGCCTACGGTGGTGGACTGACGCGAATCGAAGGTTCCTTCAAAGCCTTCAACCCCATCGAACTGCAGCAGGGTACCGGGCGCATCACCGACACGGTGTTCAGCGACAACGCCAACGGTCAGGGCGGACAAGGGCCGACGGGACGGTTCGGACGCTTGGCCAATACGCCGGCGACGATCTTCGTTCGCGGCAGCCAGCCGACGGTTGTTAACAACCAATTTATCAATAACGGCGGCAGCGTCATCGATATCGATGCCAATAGCATGGTCGCGGACTTGAGGCCCGATATCGGTCGTCAGACCGGCGGAATCGAACGGCTGTCGACGCTGGACGACAACAGCGGACCGCTGGTTCGCCGCAACCGCTATGACAACAACGACATCAACGGGATGGAGATCCGCGGTGCGACGTTGACCGTGGAAAGCATTTGGGACGATACCGACATCGTGCACGTGGTCTACGATCCGATCGTCGTCGACAACATGCACTCGGCCGGTGGACTGCGGCTGGAAAGCCGACCGGACGAGAGTTTGGTGGTCAAGTTCTCCGGTGGCGCTACTCCCTACGCGGCCGAACCCGGCACGGGGCTGACCGCCAAGGGGACCCCCACGGACATCCGTGACCGGATCGGCGGTACGTTGCACATCATCGGCCAACCCGGATTCCCCGTCGTTCTGACCAGTTTGAAGGACGATACTGTAGGGGCGGGCGTCAAACCCGACGGCTCGCGGCAAACCGATACCAACAACGACGACCTGGACAGCCGCCCGGAACCCAACGACTGGCGGGGCATCCTGCTGGACGAGTACAGCAACGACCGCAACGTCGAAACGGTTCTGGAGCTGGAAAGCAGCGTCGTCGAAGCTCGCGGCACCAACGGCACGGTCGGCACCGCCCAGGTGCTCGGTGACTTGGCCCCGAACTTCTATTCCACCGACGAATACCTGCGGCTGGGCTTCACCGTCGATGGCTACCTGGCCAGCCCCAGCGACGTGGACGTTTACAACTTTACGGGCGAAGCCGGCACGGTGGTGTGGTTCGACATCGACAAAACCACCCATTCGCTCGATACGGTCATCGAGCTGCTCGACAGCGATGGCAATCTGCTTGCCCGTTCGAACAACAGCACCGGTGAAGTCACTGATCCCTCGGGCATCGTGATCCGTTCGCCGCTGGTCGAAGGGCGCGTCGGGCCGCTGGCTCGTGGCGACGAGGCGTTTCATCGGTTGGGCGTCGAAGGCCAGTACAAAGACTACGGCACGACCAATCCCCGCGATGCGGGTTTCCGCGTGGCCTTGCCCGGCGTGACCGGCAGCCGCTCGGCCTACTCCTTCCGCATCCGTAGCGCCAGCGTGCAGCCCGATGACGTCGGCGGCGGCACCACGCACGGGGCCTACACGGTCCAGTTGCGGCTGCGCGAGGACCAGGAGTTTGGCGGATCGGTGGTGCGTTTCGCCGACATCCGTTACGCCAACCACGGCGTGCACATGCGGGGCGTGATGCAGAATTCGCCGCTGTTGGGCGATGCTCAGGAGAACGAAGAGGTCGATGATTTCCGGTCCAGCAACGATTCGCTGGTGTTCGACCAGGACCGCACCGGCAACCGTCCCCAGTACTTGGGCAACCTGCTGGAGACCGACGACGTGTCGCTGACCGTCGGCGGCAATCTGTTCAGTTCTGGCGACGTGGACTTCTATAAGTTCGATATCGACTACGAGGACCTGCCGGGCGAATTCAATCCCCTGCAACACTTCTCGACCGTGTTCGATGTGGACTATGCCGATGGTTTGGCGCGGCCCGACACCAGTCTGGCCGTGTTCTGGGACCCGGACGGCGAGGTCGACCAGAATTTCAATCGCGAGCGAGCTCGGCTGGTGCTGTGGAGCGAAGATGGGAATATCGGCGAAGACCAGACCAGTCCGCTGGGGCCGGATCCGGCCGAGTTGTTCGAGCGCGGTTCGCTGGGCTCCGGCGACCCGTTCATCGGTCCGGTCTCCGTCCCGGCAACCGGCGTGTATTACGTGGCGGTGGTCAGCGACTCCCGGGCTCCGTCCGAACTGCTGAACAACCCGACGGTGCGGCGAGACCCGCTGCCGAGTGTCGCCCGAATTGCCGACGACCAGATCGATACCACCGGAGCCCACACGGCCGAACCGCCGGCGGTACCGGTTCTGATCCCGCGGACCGGCCTGCCGGCCGATTGGCAGATCGGCAACCAACGCAGTGCCAATGGTGGACATGGCGACCCACAGTACTTCGACAATACCAATACCGGGCTGACCAACCCGGGCCCGACGATTGTCAATGAGTTTGAACGCAATGACCCGCAGCTAAGTCGCGCCCAAAACCTGGAGTTCTATGATTGGAACCTGAGTTACGACGGCGATGTGGGTGACACCAGTCGAAATACATCCTTGTTGTATCCGTGGATCAAAGTCCGAGGCACGGGTGACGGAACGATCGACGCCTATTCCTTTACCGTCCCGGCCGATGGCAAGGTCATCATCGACGTCGACGAGGTCTCCAACGGGTTCACTCAGGAGGACGATGAGTCGCCGTTCCTGCCGGCGGACCTGCGATTGGTGGTGGTGGATTCCGCCGGCACGATCGTGGGCACCGACGACAGTTCGCCGGCCTCCTTCGGTGCCGGCGGCAGCGACAGCAGTCGCGACCCCTTCCTGGAACTGGACCTGACGGCCGGTACCTACACCTTTGCGTTGGGGCTGGATGACCTGAGCTTTTCCGATGGCGCGTTCACCGGCGAAGGCGTCACCGACCAGACGCTGTACACGGTGAACGTCTCGGTCGAGGGCCACAGTTTCCGTCCCAATTTTGGGGCCAACCAGGCGCTGCAGTTCGTGCCGGCGACGACCGCGCCGTCGACCTTCGAAACCAACGCCTTTAATCTTGGCAACTACACCGCCCAGGACCAACCGTATCTGTACTTCAACTATTACCTCGCCGAGACGGCGTTCACCTCGTTAGAGGTTCAGGCGGTAACCGACAGCGGCACGTTCGCCCTGCCCTTCGCGTTCCAGCAGAATTATTTCGGCTCCTTCCGGCAGGCTCGGATTTCGCTGGATCCGGTGGTTGGCCAAGACAACATCCGGCTGCAGTTTGTCGCCCAGTCCAACCGGGTGGCCAGTCCGGCTTCGCCCCCGCTGACCTTGGACGATTTTGTGATCGGCTTTGCGGAACGCGGCGAGCGGATCTCCAACGCCTCGCCCGGTCAGGACGGATTCAGCTTTACCGGATCGAGCAGCTCGATCCTGCAGGGCGAGTACCAGCTGGAAATCCGTCAGGGTGCGAGCTACTCGACCAGCCAGAACGCGACGCCTCAGCAGGTCTTGACCGAGACGTTCGACACCAATGCTCGCTTGGCTCCCGAATCGGTGACGTTGATCGCCCCGGCCGGCCGCGACCTGCGCGACGGCGACTTCTTTGAGCTGAGCGACGGTGCGACCACGGTGCGGTTTGAGTTCAACAGCACTGGCGGCGTGTCGCTGGGCAGTCTGCCGGTGCCGTTCACTGCCTCCGACACCGACTACGAAGTCGCCCAGGCCATTCGCAATGCCATCAACGGGTCGACTGTCCAGGCGGTTCTAAATATCGAAGCCTCCACCAGTGGCGGCATCGACAATGGTCCCTCGCGGGACAACCGGATCGATCTGTTTGGACCGGTCGAAGCCGATTTCAACGCGGTCCAGCCGACTCCGCTGGTCGTCACGGCTCAGAACGACCCGGTGCAGCTGGCCGATGCGGTCAGCGGTGGCGGGATCGCCCGTCTGGGTGGCGAGACGGCCAGTGGCGGCGCTGGTTTGGGACAGTTCGTCGACGGAGCTTACAGCATCAATCTGGATCGCGGCGTGATCCTGTCGACCGGTCGGGCTGCCGATGCGGCCGGGCCGAACCTGTCGGAAACCACCTCGGGGACGGCCAGCGGCAGCGGCGACGCCGATCTGGATGCGGCCACCGGCATCGCCTCGGTCGACTCGTCCTCGTTCGCCTTCGATTTCCAGCTGGCCGGCAGCTCGCCCTCGCATGTCTACCTGCAAGCGGTGTTCGCTTCGGAAGAGTACGTGGGCGACGCGACCGCTCCGGAGGACCAGGTGGCCGTGTTGATCACCGACCTCGATTTCGGCGGCACCGTCAACCTGGCGCTGACGCCTTCGTCCGATCCGGTCAACAGCACCAGCATCGCTCCGGGATCCTCGCTGTACAACGACAACAGCCCATCGCGGGGCGGTAAGCAGTTGAATGAGTTCGGCCTGGACGGCTACTCACAGGTGCTCACCTTCAGCACCGAGAACACCGATTCCGGCTCGATGATGCTGCAACCCGGACGACGTTACTCGATCAAGTTCGTGGTCGGTGACGGCGAATCGGACGCGATCGATTCGGCCTTATTCCTCGGCGCGGAATCGTTCTCGACCACCGCTCCGGCAGACGTCAACCGGGCAGCCGATCCGGCGACCGGACGAGTGACCTTCGATGCGCGGGTGCAGAACAGCTTTGGTGACCGTAACGTGGCCCGCACGCAAACCCAGATCATCATCGATTCCAGTACGATCAGCCATTCGCATGTGTACGGCATCTGGTCGGAACCGGCGCGCCGCAAGATCGACTTTACCGATGCTCGCTATGACAACCCGTTGTTCGGTTCGCAGACCTTTGTGAACGACTACATCCAGACCGCCCGCTTGGGCAACACGGGGATGGGCGCGGTGCGCAATTTGCCGACGCTGAACGACAGCGTGATCGGTGGTTTGGCACCCGGACCGTACATCGTCAACAACATCATCGACGATGCGCAGTTGGCCGGCGTCAACATCCAGGGCGAATTGCGTCCCTGGGTGATCGATCCCGATTCCAGTATCTTGGATCCCGATTCGGTCGCGGTTCCGGCAGGCACCTGCGTGGTGCATCACATCGGTGACTGTGTCGTCGATGGCGCGCTGTTGACGATCGACGCCGGGCGGACGCGGGTGGTCTTTGAATTTGAAGACATCCAGTCGGGACCGGGCGGTGGCGGCGATGGTGTTCGCGATGGTCACATCCCGATCTACTACCGCCCCGAGGCCGGAACCCAGAAGAACCGTCGTAATTACGGTTACAACAAGCACGAACTGCTGTTGTCGATCCGCGAAGCGATTCTGGCCAGCCCCTTGGTCCAGAACGACATGGTCCAGTTGGTCGATCCGGTGATCGCCAACAATGTGGTGACCAGCAGCCCGATCGATCGGATCCGTAACGATTTCAACTTCTTCAACAGGTTCACCACGTATCAGGAACCGGCCCTGTACCTGTACGGTGCGACCAACGTCTATATGACCGCGGGCATCCCGGTCGCCACCTACCAGGCGCCGATCCATGAAGGCGTCCAGCCGTTTGCGCGGTTGGTCAACAACACCATCGTGGGCCGTGACGGCACGCTTTCGACCGCGGCCGGTTCGGCCACCGATGAACCCAACGATACGATCGCCACGGCCGTGGAAACGCAGATGGGCGTTTCCCACACGCCGGATCTGTATACCACCAGCGGTACCATCGGCGACAACCAGTTGCTGGACGCCGATCAGGACGTCGACTTCTTCAAGGTCGAACTGAACGTCGGCGATCGGCTGCGAGTCAATGTCGACACCGACGGCAGCGTGGATACCGTGCTGCGGCTGTTCAACAGCAGCGGCCAGGTGGTCACGTTCTACGACGCCCAGAACAACCCGTTGACGGTCAGCAACAACGCGGCGGCTCCGGGCGAGACCGTCGGCGTCGACCCCTATATCGACTACACCGCCACGGGCAAGGACAGCTACTACGTCGCGATCAGCGCCTCGGGCAATGACCAGTACGACAGCCTCTCGCTGGGGCAACGCTTGCCCGGCAGCGGCACCGGCGACTATGACCTGTCGATCGAAGTGCTGGCCCCACGCCAGTTCGTGATCGATGCCCAGGCCGGCAGCGCCTATTCCGATGGCGACCAGTTTACGATTTACCAGGTTCCTGATCTGCCGGCGGGCAAACAGGCACCGGTTGCCGCCGGGGCCAACGCGGTGGTGTTCGAATTCGTGTCGGGCACCGGCGGCAGTTCCGCGGGAACGATTCCGATCAACTTCGACGCCGACTACACGCCCGCCGACATGGCTTTGGCGATCGCCGGTGCGATCAATGGTTTTGTCAATAATCCCCGGCTACCCAACCACGAGGAAACCGATCTTCCCGATGGTCGCAGCGGGCCGATCGACCGCGTCACCGCCCAGGTGCTCGGTGGGATCGCGGCCGACGACCAATTCCTCGAGAACTTTACCTTGCGTCCGCATCACGCCGGTTCCAATGCGACCGCGCCGGAAAACATCGGCAGCGACTCGCGCAACGGCTACGGCTTTGATGACGTCGATACCGGCCGGCTGTCGGTTACCAGCAGTGGCGAGGGCGAGACCGAACGCTATGTGATCGTCAAACGCGCCGCCCATATCGATCCCAACGGTTCAATCCGGCTGGATCCGGTACCGGGCCGCAACAACGACCAGTTGATTCCCGAGACCGGCGTGCTGGCGACCCAGGGAGCCAGCCCGACGCTGCTGAACAACGTGATCATCAACACCAACGGTGCGGTGGTCAACGAAGAGACGCGGTTCAACGGGTTTGGTCCCAATCGCGGCACCGACCGTCATCCCAAAAAGGGCGAGGTCGTTGTCGGGGGGTCGATCTTCCAGGCCACCGAGAGCGAGAACTTGTTGTTCCGGACGATCCCGCGGTTCTTCACTCGGGACATCGGCATCGAAGCCGGACCGACCAACACGAACAATCCCAGCGACGACTTCAACGTCGTGTTGAACGTCGGAGCGGATTCGTTGGTCAATCCGCTGGGCGGCGATTTCCTGCCGATCGGCGGATCCCTGGTCATCGACAGCGCGATCGACTCGCTGGCCGAACGCTCGGCTTTTGCGACGCTGAAGCAGTCGCTGGGGATTGCCGTGTCGCCGATCCTGGCGCCCAATCGCGACAATTCCGGGCAACTGCGGGCCGACGATCCGGACACCCAGACGCCGCCCGGACTGGGGGCCAACGTGTTCAAAGACCGCGGTGCTCTGGACCTGGCCGACTTTGTCGGTCCGGTGGCCACGCTGGATGTACCCAAGGACAACGATGCCGAAGGCGTCGATACCGATCCGGCGGTCAGCTTCCTGCAGTTGAGCGACGGCTCCTACAGCCAGTTCCGCATCCAGTTGACCGATGCCGGTGACGCTTCGGATCCGTTCCCCGGCAGCGGCATCGACGACGACACGGTGGTCGGTCCGGACATCCCGGGACTGCGCAAAGAAGGCGCGGCGGTGACCGTGTTCGAAAACGGTCGCTTGCTGACCGAAGGCATCGATTACCGCTTTGCCTACGATGCGACCAAGAATCAGATTCGTTTGACGCCGCTGGCCGGCATCTGGCGAAACGATCGCTCCTACCGCATCCAGTTGAACAACGAAGATCGCTTTGTGGTGATCGCGCCTTCGGCAGCGACCATCAACGATGGCGACCAGTTGACGATCACCGACAACAACGGTGGCGTGATCTCGCTGGAATTCGAAGCCGGCTATGAAGTGGAACTGCCCGAGATCCTGACCTTGATCGTACCTCCGGCCGGGACCGGCGCGGGCGGGATCAGCGATTCCGATCGCTTTGTCATCGACGACGGTACCAACGCCCCGGTGACGTTCGAATTTGACTTGGCAACCGAAAACAACATTCTGCCTGGCAGCGTGCGGGTGCCTTACAACCTGAGCGACTCGCCGGCCGATTTGGCCGCGGCGGTCGCCACCGCGATCAGCTCGCAGACCGGCTTGAACGTCGACGTGACGGTGCAAGGGTCGGAAGTCTTGATCGGTGCCGAGAGCGGCGCTTCGGTCGATGCCTTCGACAGCGGCTTGCTGCAGACCGGCAAGACGTTGGCCCTGCAGCCGCCAGCGGCCGGGGCCGGCCCCGGCGGAATCCAGGACGGGGAAACCTTTACCATCAACGATGGTACCCGCACGGTGACCTTCGAGTTCAACTCGACCGGTGGCGTGCAAGCGGGCAACGTGGCTGTCTCGGTGGCCGGTGCCACCCAGGCGGTAACCGTCTCTCAGGCGATCCAGCAAGCGATCGCCGGAACGAATCTGAACGCTTCGCCGGTGTTGGTTGGCGACCGTCTGTTGCTGGGCTTGCCGGCCGGTGCTTCGGCCACGGCCGGAGCGGGCCAGTTGCGAGTGGTGGGATTGTCCCAGACGTTGACCGATGGCACGACGTTGACCTTTACGCCCACCGATGGCGGCGACGACGTCGTCTTCGAACTGAATCGTACCGATACGGCGAACAACGATGGCGTGGCCCCAGGTTCGGTCGCGGTCGACTACACCCGCAACACCACGGCCGATCAACTGGCCCAGCGGATCGCCGCGGCGATTCGTGCCGAAAACATTGCCGGAGTCACGCCCAGTGTGGTCGAAGCCATCGGCAACGGCGTCGTTGCCATCGGTGGCGATCCCGGCCTGGGATTGACCGCCACGGGATCGTCGGGGTTGGTGGTGACCGGTGAACCCGGCGTCGCCGACTTCAGCAACCTGCAGATCTTCGGTTCGCTGGAATTAATTTTGCCGCAGCTGGGCGGTCCGTCGATCACGCCGGGCTCGCAGTTCGCGCTGGCCAACGCCGATGGATCGCAGACGGTCACCTTCGAATTCACCGAGAGCGGTGTCGCGAACGACCCGAACGCGGTGCCGATCACGTACAACGTCAACGACTCGGTCGATGTGGTGGTCGCTGCGACGGTCGCCGCGATCAACGGCACGTCGCTGGGCATCAATGCGGCGACCGACCCGGCTCGTCCGCAGGTGGTGTTGCTCGGTCAGATCGACGACGCTCAGGTGCAGACGCTCAACAGCGGTTTCTCGACGCGTCGCGGGACGGTCAACGATGGCGACTACATCACGATCTCGCAGGGCTCCGAATCACGGACCTTCGAATTCGATCTGGCGGTCAGCGGCGGCGGGCTGACCCAACCCGGCGCGGTCCCCGTCACGTTCCAAGCCGGTTCCTCGGCCGACGTGGTCGCTTCGGCCCTGGCCGCGGCGATTCGCAACAACCGCGGTCAACTGCGGTTGGATCCGGTGGCCAACGGCGATCAGGTCCTGCTGAACGACGTGCCCGGGACGAACGTCAACGTCTTCAACGCCCCCACGCTGCTGCTCAGCGGTGTGCCGGGCCGGGCCACGCCGATTCTGGTGAACCGGTCGTTCAGTTCGGTACAGATCAAGGAAGCGTTGATCGATGCGATCAACCGCATCAACGACAACGTCCGGCCTGGCGATCCGCCGTTCACCGACGTGCGAGCGGTCGACCGCGGCGGCGACACCCTGTTCGTGGAAAACGCCCAGTCGATCGGACCGGAAGTCCAGAATTACTTCCTGCAGTCGATCGCCGACGAAGCCGGACGCGATCTCAAACCGAACCGCGCGGACAACACCACGCAGTTCACGATCCTGATGAACGAGATCAGTCTGGACTTTGGCGACGCACCGGATCCGGTCAGCGGCGTGCGAGGTCGTTACCCGACCCTGTTCGACGTCGATGGAGCCCGGCACGTGATCGGCCTGGGGCCGGTCTTGGGCAGCCGCGTCGACGGGGACGTCGATGGCCAGCCCACCACTCTAGCCGATGGCGACGACACGTCGATCGATGTGGTGGGCAGCACCGGCAGCTCGTTCGTCGTGACGCAGCAGAGCGGTTCGGTTACCGTGGCCGTGACCGCCGGGGTCGACGGCGATACGCTGACCCTGGACACGGGAACGGCGCGGGCCACGTTTGAATTCGACACCGACGGAATCTTCGAGGAAGACAATTTTGCCGTGGCGGTCCAGCCCGGCGAAACCATGGGCGAGGCCTTGCTGCGAGCCTTCGAGGAGAGCCCGTTGCGGCCGGCGGAATTGGTCGCGGGCAGCGATTCCCTGCAGGTGATCGTCGACGACGAAGACGGCGTCAGCTTCCCCGACGGCGTCGCCTTCCCGGGGGTCCAAGACCCGGTGGCGGTGTTCAACAACAGCCCCGGCTTCCGGACGCCGATCACCGTCACGGTGACCGGTACCGGCATCCTGGACGCCTGGGTCGACTTCAACGGCGACGGCGACTGGTTGGATCCGGGCGAGAAGATCATCGGTCGCGGGATCGATACGTTCGATGCCGACGGCAACCTGGTCAGTCCCCTGTTCGTCGACGACGGTCAGGGTTTGACGCGAACCTTCAGCATCGCGGTTCCCACCACCACGGCCGCGCCGCTGGGACCGCTGACGACCTACGCCCGATTCCGGTTGAGTGCCGAGGGTGATTTGGCTCCCACCGGGTTGGCCCTCAGTGGCGAAGTCGAAGACTACCTGGTGCGTGTGTTGCCCGGACAACCGCCCGCGGTGCCGGTCGGATACCAGTTGACCTACGACGCCCTGGAAGACACGCGTCTGGATGCTTTTGATGCCGACGGTTCGACGCCGCCGGACAACAACAACGGCATCCTGGCGGGCATCGTCGATCCCGATGGCGATCCGATCGCCGTGTACCGCGAGGACGTCGGACCGCGACGCCTGGAGAACGCCGCCGGTAACGGTGGCGACCTGGTGCTGAATTCCGACGGGACGTTCAGTTTCACGCCTGACCCGGACTTCGCCGGTCAATTGAGCTTTACCGCTCGCGTGACCGACGTGCGGGGGATGGGGCGCGAAGGCGAACAGTTGGTCAGCCCCAATCGGGTGAACGTGGTTTTGAACGTCCAATCGGTCAACGACCCGCCGCAGTTGGTCGGTGCGGGACCGAACTTTACGCTGAATGAAGACGAGGTCCGCGTCTTCACTGCCGCCGAACTGACCGACGGCGTGTTCTCGCCGGGCCCGGCCAACGAATCGGATCAGGCGCTGATCATCAAGACCGTGGGCTATGACAACAACGGAACATTCGTGCCGTTCGCGTCGGCCCAGGGTGGCAGCCTGCAGATCTTGGACGACGGGACGTCGGTCCGTTACACGCCACCGGCAGACTACAACGGCAGCACGCCCGACACGTTTGTTTACACCGTCGAGGACGTGCCCACCGGGGCCGGCGAAGTGCCCGAGCTGGGCAATGCTCCGGCCACGGCGACGATCACCCTGAATGCCGTGAACGATCCGCCGACGGCCGTCGACGATGTTTATGCGGCCACCGAGGACGATCCCGATGGTCTGAAGATTCCGATCGATGGCACCAACGGCATCCTGGACAACGACAGCGCGGGACCCGCCGACGAGGACCAGACGCTGAACCTGGTGTTAACCGATTTCCCGATGATGACCGCCCGCGGTGGCAGCGTCCGGTATGTTGCCGCCAGCGGAAGCGAACCGGCACACCTGCTGTACATGCCCGCAGCGAACTTCTCCGGTGCGGACCAGTTCACCTATCGCGTTTCCGACAGCGACGGTGCGATCGGCAGTGCAACGGTCGTGATCAATGTCGGTGGAGCCAACGATCCGGCTCAGTTTATCGGGATCAACGGCCAGGTCGGCGAGGACTCGATCACTCGCAACGAAGCCGGAGCGACGCCGGTGGTGGTCACCTACGACTTGAACACCTGGTTCAGCGATCCCGAAGGCGATCCGCTCAGCTTTGTGGTCACCACCAGCGATGCGGACGTGGTGACCGCCGAGGTCAGCGGCAGCCAACTGCGTTTGACCTATCCGCCCTATGGATTCGGTACCGCAACGTTGACCGTGACGGCCGACAACTTGCCGGCCGGCACTGCCCCGTCGACCCAGGTCACGATTCCGGTGACGGTCAACAACGTGCCCAACCCACCGCGGTTGATCGGTACCTTGAACCCCTTGTCCGGCCAGGAAGACACCGACGTGGTGGCGGATCTGTCGACGGTGTTCGAAGATCCCGATCGCACCCAGTTGACCTACCGAGTGGTTTCGCCGGCCAGTTTCGCCAACTCGCCGCTGATCGAATCGATCGAATTCGACGGCGACCAGATGACGATCAAGCTGCGTCAAGATGCCAATGGGTCGGCGACGGTCACGATCGGTGCGACCGACGATGTGAACAATCCGGCACGCGAAGTGACCGACACGTTCACCCTGAACATCGCGCCGGTGCAAGACGCGCCGACCGGCGTCGCCGACTTCTACAATGTCGCCCTCGGTGCTCGCCTGAGCGTCCTGGATCCGCAACAAGGTGTGTTGGCCAACGACTTCGATCCCGATGGCGACGACTTCAATCTGGAATTGGTCTCCGGGCCCAGCCGAGGGACTGTGGATCTGCGAGCCGACGGCACGTTCGTGTACCAGAACACGGACGGGGAAATCGGGGATACGGACGTGTTCACCTATCGCTTGCTGGACGCCACCGGTGCCAGCGATCCGATCTCGGTGACGATCAACCTCGGTCGATCGAGCTACCAGAATCCGAGCCCGAATACGATGGAGCAGTTGGATAACGGGACGCTGGTCAATACGGACGTTTCGGCGGACGGATTCCTCGCCCCCAACGACCTGCTGTTGGTGATCAATCAACTGAACCGCACCGGTTCGATCTCGGTCAGCGAGTTGAACACGCCGCCGCCACCCTATGTGGACGTCGACGGTGATGGCCAAGTCCTGCCCAAGGATGCCGCGATCGTCTTGAACGCACTGAACCGGCAGAGCCGGCAGCGCAACGCTTCGCCGCAAGGCGAAGCCGCTCAGGGCGAAGCGGTGGCGGGTACGACCGTGTCCTACGCGGCGATCGATCCGGTGAATCTGCCCCAGTCCAACCGGGTGGTCTCCGGACCACAGCGAACCGAGCGAGTTCAGGGCGAACGGGCCCAGGGCGAGCGGGTTCAGAGCGAAAACGCTGCTGCCGACGGCTCGTCCAACTGGCAAGCCGGATTCGTGGCGGTCGACAACCGCGTCGAATCGGCCGTGGATCAGTTGGTCGCCGGACTGCGGTCCGGCGGCGAAACCGATCGCCAGGAAGCGGCCACCGACAGCGCGTTGTCGGAGCTGTTAGATGAGATTAGTGTAGACCTTCCGTAGTCCGTCCTTCGGGACGGGCCAAAACGGATGGACCAAATCGTTGCATTATTTGCGGGGACGCGTCTTACTGGACGGTCCCCGAGCGGAGCCCACCTGTTTTGCGGGGGCGGCTCGTAATTTTATTCCCACCCTGTTCGACTCCCATCGCTTTTCGAGTTACTCATGGCAAAACGACGCAAGCTTCGGCGACGTCCTCTTCACGATGCATCTCGGCGGCTGCAGCACGAGACACTCGAGAAACGCGAGCTGTTGGCGGCGGGGCTGGGCGGCTTCGATGGCAACGGCTCGGCCGGTCCGCTGGCCCTGCACGGATCCTTCGTCGCCGGCGCGGCGGCGGCCTTGAGCGGACCGCGGTTGGTGGGCGTGAGCCCCGATGCCGAAGGGCTGCTCAGCGAAGTCGATCTGAACCGCTTGACGACAGCACCCAAACAGTTGACGTTCCGCTTCGATGGGCAAGCCCAACTGGATCCGTCGACCCTCGATGGGATCCAATTGCTCCGCGCCGGTGGCGACGACAGCTTCGACGACGGGAATGAACAGGTCGTCGTACCGGGATACCTGGCCCTGGCCGAGGATTCCGACCGCATCGTGGTGATGCGGTTTGCCCAGTCGCTTCCGGATGACCGCTACCGGATCCGCATCTCGGGGATCGACGACGCGAGTCGAGGCTTGTCGGCCTTGCGGAGTTCCGATGGCACGGCGTTCCGGACGATCGACGGCCAACCGCTGCAGACCATCGATTTCGATCTGGAACTGGGGGCCAAAGTCACCGCCGTGGTGCCCCAGCCCATCGACGCGGTCGACGGAACCCTGGTCCGCCGGGATCGTGAGATCGACGTGTACTTCGACGACGCGGACCTGTTCCGCACCGGATCGAACGTGGCCACGCCGGCATTCTATCAACTGGTCGATACGCAAAACACGGTGACCACCCAGGACGATATGGCGTTTCTGCCGGACAATGTCCTGCTGGATCCGGCGGCCAAGAAGGTCACCCTGCAGTTCTCCGACAGTCTGGAGAATCTGGTGCCCGGTACCGACAGCACGTCGTTCCGCCTGCGGATCGGTGACGATGCTCGCTTTGAAACTCGCACCGTCGTGCCGTTCAGCCCGTTTTTCGAGCCCGGGATCACCGCGGCGACGGCCTCCGATTTGACTCCCTCGGCCAACCTGTTGGCCACAGCCGGCAGTTGGTCGGTGTTGGTGAACCAACAGATCAGTAACAACGGCCTGCAGCCGTTGGCCGACAACCCGGGCGCGCTCGATGAAATCGGTCACCGCGAGATCGAAGTCGAACAACACATCGGCGGTGGCGATTCGGACAACCAAATCACGCAGATCCCCTACACCTTCCTCCGCAACCAATCCTACGGTCTCGATGCCAACGGGGATCCGGTTTACAACCAGATGAACGAGGCCCAGGAGCAGCGTTTCAAAGAGGTGCTGGAACTGTACGGGGAACAGTTCGGGATCGATTTCTACGAGACCGAGAGTTCGGGATTGCAGCTGATCGTCGGCGACCTGTTTGTGGCGGATTCGTCACGGGTCAGCGGTCCGGGCGGCGTGGCGGGCTTGGGCGGCCCGGGCGGCGTGATCATGGACTTTGCCGATTTCACGACCAGCGCTGCGAACCGCTTCGGCGGCGGCTTCTTCAATGTCGCCCTGCACGAGATCGGTCACGCCATCGGCATGGGGCACTCCTACGACCTGCCCGGCGCGGTCCAGGGCGGCGGTGGCGGCGGGGATGTCTTCCCCAGCCCCCACGACTTGGTGCACGGCGAGTTCCTGCATCAGAAAGAAGCCTTGGATGTCGACCTGTATCGGATCGATATCACCGAAGTCGGCACGTTGTCGGCCCAGACCGTGGCCGAGCGGTTGGCCAATGCCAGTTTGCTGGACACGCGGTTGACGCTGTTCCGTCAGAATGCCCAGGGCCGCTTCGACCTGGTCGCGGCCAACGACGATTACTTCGGCACCGATTCGATGTTGGAAATCGAGGTCGAACCCGGCACCTATTTCGTCGGCGTGGCGGCCGAAGGCAATCCGCTGTCGGAAATCGAGTCCGGTCAGACATCCGAGGGCGGCGTCAGCGAGGGGCAATACGATCTCCGCGTCGAATTCCAACCACGCGGCCGAGGCGATGCGCTGACCGATGCGGCCGGCACGATCTTTGACGGTGACCGCGACGGCACGCCCGGCGGCAACTACAGTTTCTGGTTCGAAGCGGCTCGTCCGGAGGATACGCTGTATGTCCGCAAACCCGACAACGTCACCGACGCCGGTGGCGATGGGACGCTGGCACGGCCCTTCGACAACATCGACGACGCACTGGCCGTGGCGGCGACCAAAGCCAATGCCGTGGTACGCGTCCTGGCCAACGATGGCCTCGACAATGACGTGACCACTCTGGAAGACAACGAAGCCTACGAGCTGGGCTTCTCCAGCGTCACCGGCACGCTGGACGACGGACGCAATTTAATCGTGCCCGCCAACACGACGCTGATGATCGATGCCGGGGTGATCATCAAATCGCTCGATGCGCGGATCAGTGTCGGCAGCGATGTGGCTTCGTTCGATCGCAGCGGCAGTTCGATTCAGGTCTTGGGCACACCCGATCTGCCGGTGTACTTCACCAGTTACAACGATCCGACCAAGGGGACCAACGTCAATCCGGTCAACACGACGCCCGCGGCCGGCGACTGGGGAGGAATCGAGATTCGCAACGATGTCGATCGCGCGCAGGGACGCTCTGGCGCCGAGCGGCGGGGGATTTTCCAGAACTACATCAACCATGCCAGCTTTGAATTCGGCGGCGGTCAGGTCAGCACGGTCAATCGGGTGATCGATCCGATTTATCTGTCCCAGGCACGCGCCGAGGTGTCCTACAACACGATCACCCACAGCGATAATGCGGCGGTCTCGGCCGACCCGGACACGTTCGAGGTCTCGGCGTTCACCGCCGAACGTTTCCAGCGGAACGTCCTGGGCGGCGTCGGCTTTGTACCCGACTACGATCGCGTCGGTCCGGACATCTACGGCAACACGTTGCTGGAGAACCGCACCAACGGCTTGTTTGTACGCATCGATACGCTGCCGGGAAATCGCTTGGAAACCCTGCAGGTTTCCGCTCGCTTTGACGACACCGACATCCCGCACGTGCTGGTCGAAAATCTATTGCTCCAGGGCCAGCCCGGTGGCCCGATGGTGGAACAGGTGCGACCCAGCCAGATTTTGGGGCTGACCGATGTGGGCGGTGGGGCGATGACCGGCGGCACCTACCGCTATGCCTACACCTTTGTCGACGCCTTCGGGAATGAATCGGTGACCTCGCTGCCGCAGGTCGTCACGGTCAGCGGTGTTGGTCGGGCGGTGCAGTTGACCGGGATCACCGCAGCGACCGGCGATTTCGTGGGTCGCCGGCTGTATCGCAGCGACAACGGCGGAACCTACCGGTTGATCGCCGAACTGGACGGCAGTCAGACCACGCATCTGGACCGGGCCGCCTTGCCCGCGGCGACGGCTCCGACGATCGATACCACGGTCAGCGTTAAGGTTCGCAGCCGTCCCGACGCCGGTTTGATCGTGGATCCGGGCATGATCATCAAGTTGGACGAGTCGCGAATCGAGCTCGGTTTCGGTACGACATTGGTCGCCGAAGGGCACGCCGGAAACGAAGTGATCTTCACCAGTCTCAACGACGACCGCTACGGCGCCGGCGGGACGTTCGATACCAACAACGCCAGTGTCGCGGCCGCGGCGGCCGACTGGGCGGGGATCTATGCGAACCGCACCAGCCGCGTCAGTTTGGATCACGCGGTCCTGGCCTACGGTGGCGGCGTGACCGGTGTGGGCGGATCGACCGCGGGCTTTAACGTCCTGGAGATCCATCAGGCCGAAGCACGCGTTGCCAACAGCCGCTTTGAGTACAACGCCGGCGGCAGTGGCGGACAGTCCCCGGGCGTCCGCGAAGGTCGATTGTCCAACAGCTTTGCCACGATCCACGTGGCCGGTGCACAGCCCACGATCGTCGACAGCACTTTCGTGCACAACCGTGGCGCGGCGATCAACATCGATGTCAACTCGCTGAACTCGTTCCTCCGTGACGATGGCGGACGGCAAACCGGCGCAATCGATCTGTACGACGTGCCCGTGGGCAACGCCGGACCGATCTTCCGCGGTAATCGGCTGGACGACAACGACATCAACGGTTTGCAAGTCCGGGGCGGGACACTGTTCACCGAATCGGTCTGGGACGATACCGATATCGTGCATGTGGTGCGCGGCGATATCGTCACGACCAACTTCCATACCTACGGCGGACTGCGGCTGGAGAGCAGCAGCGACGAATCGTTGGTCGTCAAACTGGATAACGACGCCCAACTGCTGGCGACCGGTGCGACGCTGGACATCACGGACCGAATCGGCGGTCGCATTCAGGTCCTGGGAACGCCCGGCCATCCGGTCGTTTTGACGTCTCTGAACGACACGACCGCGGGCGCCGGATTCACCCCCGACGGGCAGTTCCAGGTGAATACTTGGGCTGGCAGTCAGAACCAAGCCGCGCCCGGCGATTGGCAGGGAATTCGATTGGATCCGTCCAGCCATGACCGCAACCTGGACACGGTCAAGGAGTACGAGAAGGACGCGGACACCAATTCGATCATCGGTAACCACCAGCGACTGGGCGAATTGGCACCCGATGAGTTCTCCGGCGACGAAACCCGCCGCCTGGGCTTTACCATTCTGGGCAAGATCGGTTCGGACAGCGATCAGGACATCTACAGCTTTGAAGGTACCGCCGGCACGATGGTCTGGCTGGACATCGACCGCACGGACGAAGCCCTCGATACGGTGCTGGAGTTCCTCGATGGCGACGGCAACGTGCTGGCGCTCAGCGACGATTCCCGCAACGAAATGGGTGGGCTGACGTACGTCAATCCGCTGGACCCCAACAACGGCGACTTCATCGGATTCGCGCCCGGCCATGCCCTGCCGATGCCCCTGAATCCGGACATGACCTTCAACGCCGCCGGTGGCGGCAACCGCGATCTGTACAGCTTGAACAACGGCGATGCGGGGATGCGCGTCGTTCTGCCCGGGGTGACCGGATCCAAGGGCACCTACTACGTTCGCGTCCGCAGCAGCAACCCGGCCAACCTGAGCGACCCGGCACAGATCCAGGCCAGCGTGGCCGATGGCCAGACCAGCGGTGCGTACCAACTGCAGATTCGGCTGCGGGAAACCGACGAGATCGGCGGTTCGGTGATCCGCTATGCCGACATCCGTTACGCCACGATCGGGATCGAAGCGATCGGCCTGCCGGCTCACTCTCCGCTGGCCGGCGAACTGTACAACCCCGGCGGCAACGTGAATCTGGGCAGTTTGGCCAACACCGATCGCGGCGCCATCAGCGTGGGCGGCCAGATCGACAACTCCGCCGATTCGTACACCTTCACCGTGGGACGCGATGGCATTCAGGGTGTCCCCGGTGGCGCCAACGCTGCGGCCGATGATCACAAGGTCTCGACGGTGATCGACGTCGATTACGCCGACGGTCTGTCACGGCCTAATACCGGCGCGTTTCTGTACCACGATGGCCAACTGGTGGCGATCGGTACCGATTCGAACGTGTTGGATGATCGCAACAGTCCCGAGATCTTCAATCAGGTCAGCGACCCGAACGAGCTCAGCAGCGGCAGCTTCGGGGTCAAGGATCCGTTCATCGGGCCGCTGGAACTGAGCACGTTTGGAACCTACGAGGTGGTGATCGCGAACAATTCGCAGATTCCGCCCGAGCTGCGTCAGTTCACCGATTCGAATCCGCCCAACTCGTTGGTGCGACTGGAACCGCTGGATTCGACCATCCGGATCGCCGACGACCGCTTTGACGTGGGGAACAAACCCCTGCCGGAATCCTATCAGGGACCCCGTGCGGTGCAGGTGGCCTTCGAAGACAATGGCAGCAACGTCCTGCCCTGGCACTTGGGCGATATCCCGTTGATCGGCTTGACGGAAACCAGTGCATCGGATCGCCGTTTGTCGATCTTCAATCCGTTCACCGGGCGGCATGATGCGGTGATCGATCGCGTCACCGACGCCCCGATCGGCGCGATCGCGGCGTCCTTGCGCGGCGACATCATCGCGATCCGCGACAGCGGCAGTGCAAGCCGCAACGACGCCAATACCTCGACCACCTACCGCGTCAATCCGGACGGCACGATGACCGCTCTGGGGGCCACGGGGATCGTGACCTACGAGTATTTCCTCAGTGGCGCCAACCATACCAACCGCGTCGACAACGAAGGTATGGAGTTCAGCGCGTTGGCGTTTTATAACGACAACGATTCGCAGACCCGGTTCCTTTACGGGTTGGCCAATCGCGGCACGTTTGAAGGCAGCAACGTGGGTTCCAACGCCAGTGGGGCCGATATTATCGCTGGTTCCGCCGGCAGCGTAGACGCCAACAATCTGATCTATCGCCTCGACCCCGATAGCGGGACGGCGATCAGCCGCAACGGCGACAATATGCCGGGCGGTTTTGAGTCCGCCAATCCGCGCGATTCGCGGATTCTGGACAACAACGGAATCGACTATCCCGCGGAAACGCCTTGGGCCGGCACCAACGTGGTGGCGCAGATCCAGATTCCCACCACGTCACCGACGACCGGTGGCAATACCGGCGACGTGGTGGACATCATCGCCGATCCCGCCGGCGGGACCTCCCTGTATGCCTTCACCGAGACCGGTGCGGTTTGGGAGGCGACCTTCAGCGACACCGCCACTGGCAATACCTATGCCGCGGGGGACATCCGCGGTGAAGCGACCCTGATCTACGATCCGACCACGGTCGGTGCCGTGGCCGGCACGGACTTCATCGTCGATCCGTCCGATGCCACGGGTACTCCGATCGTCTTCGAAAACGTCACGCGTGGTCCTGCCAATTACCAGCACCCCGACAGCGACTATGACGTACGCAACTTGATCTTCGGCGTCGGTCAGACCGCTGCCGGCGTGAAGAGCTTGTATGCGTTCGATATCGCCGGCGGCGAGGCCCTGGGCGTGTTCCGCGACGGAGCGACCAGCATGCCCGTGGACACCACGCATGCGACGGGCGATTTCAATGCGTTGTTCTTCAGCTCGCTGGACCAATCGCTGTGGCACGTGTCCGATACTCTGGAGAACGCCCCCGGACACGGGATGCCGGAACTGGACAACCAGGCACGCCCGCGAATCGGCGGCGGGGCTTCGCTGCGGTTTGGCTTTGATGCCCTCAACGATGACTACAACCACCTCAGCAGCGGTGTCGTCGATAACGATCTGGACGCGTCCGATCTGCAGGACTTCCAAGGGTACAACTTCCTGGGCGGTGCCCACGGCACGGTGCAGAGCAATACGCTGGACCTGACCGGAATCGTTGCCGAAGACCTGCCCACGTTGTACTTCACCTACCTGCTGGACAGCGAAGGTCGTAACAGTGGCAATCGCCTGGACCAGCAACCGATGCGCGACTCCCTGCGGGTCTTCGTTGCCGGCGACGACGGCGACTGGCAACTGGTTGCCACCAACAACTTCGATGCCGATGCCGGAAACATCGACTACAGTCCCGAGCACCCCCGCGAGTACGATTCGGCGGTCAGCGGCTATGGCAACAAAGGCTCCAATCGCCGCTATGTCCAGCAGCTGTTCGACGGCGACGAATTCCGCCAAGCTCGCATCGACCTCGGTCCCTGGGCCGGACAGCAGAACGTCACGATTCGATACGAGTTCTCCACGGCCGGAGAATCGCGTCCGGACCAAAGCGAGATCGTGGCCCTGGCCGGCAATATGATCGACGATGGACACACCATCACGATCCGCGGTGACATGCCGGATAAGGACACGACCAACCGTGGTGATGCCCTGCCGACGCTGACCAAGGTCTTCGAATTCGACGTCGCCGGTGATGGCATCAGCGCCACCAGCGATGCGGCGATCACTATCGACGAGAACATGACCGTCGCGGAGGTCCGCGATGCGATCCAGCAGGCGCTGGCCAATGAAATTCGCTTTGCCGACGCGGTGGCCAATTGGGTTGGAAATTACAGCACCAACTCCTTCCCGGTCGTCGGCGATGCGGTGCGGATGTACGACCTGGAGATCAGCCAAGACACGTCCGGTCGTTCGTTGAAACTCGTCCAGGGCGAATTCAGTCACGGCAGCAGCAACCTGCCGGCCAACCAGTTTGGCCTCTATCAAGGCGGCGTGGATACGCTGGAGGAACTCGAGCGGGCCGGCCAGCGAACCATGGGCCTTGGCGGCGACCACGGCGTCTACATCGACGACATCGTGATCGGCTTGGCCGAGCGTGGCGAAAGCGTCGGCGGTGCCGGCACGCAGGGCAGCCCGCGGACCTCGCTGACGTCCAACCCCTTCTTCCAGCCTGAATTCAACGAATTGATCCGGCCGGAGATCGTCGCCGGGGCCTACCAGGCCGAAGTACGACTGGCCCGGGAATATGGCAATCCGAATATTCAGGACACGGAAGAGCTGGGCAAATTGGGCTTTGCTCGCGTCGAACTCAACGAGCGGCTGGCCGAGGGGTTGAATCTGGAAGTCGTTAGCGCTGGACGCGACATCAACGATGGCGACCTGTTCACGCTGTCCAACGGTGCCGATACGCTGACCTTCGAATTCAATTCCGTCGGCACGGTCGCCCAAGGCAACGTGGCGGTGCCCTTTACCGCCGCCGACATTCCTTCAGAAGTCGCCAGCTCGATCCGTAACGCCATCAATACGGTGGCCGTCAACGGGGCCCTGGGCATCCTGGCGACCAACCGCGGCGGGCAACTGTTTACCACCGGCTCGCTGGGCTCGAACTCCTTCCGGTTACCGACCGACCCGGTGGTCGTGATCCATGGTTTTGCCGCGGCAAACAACCTGGGTGGGCTGAACTTCGGGCCGCACATCGACGCCCAGCTGACCGGACAGGATATCGTGTTCGGCGAAGACAATGGCGACCTGAATCTGCATCGCGATCAGGGCCAATTGCTGATCGAATCGAACCTGGTCAGCAATTCCGCGGGCTATGGAATTGTGGTCGATGCGGGACCGGTTGCTCCGGTCGGTCCGTTCAATGCCGGTAATCAGGAAGGCAACCGGCCCAAACCGGGGGCGGTCCTGCGACTGCCGACGCTGAACACCACCGAACAGATTCCCGGTGCCGTGGTTCGCAGCAACCTGTTGTACAACAACCGCGACGGGATCCTGCTCAGCGGCGACACGTCCACGGGCGCGCCCTCGGCATTCTCGCGGGTGCTGAACAACACGATCTATGGCTCGGGGACGGGCATCCGTGTCGAAGATGGTGCCTCTCCGGCGCTGCTGAACAACGTGCTGATGGAGAACAGCGTCGGCATCGCTGCGGCCGGTCAGGGCGAGACGTTGGTGCGGGGGAATCTGTACGAGCGCAACGGTTCAGATACGCAGAACATCGGCGTGGGAACCGAAGCGATCATCGATGCCGGCGTGCCGCTGTTTGTCAATCCGGTGACGGCCACCTTCGATCCGACCGCCGGCCAACCCAACTTCTATCCGGTCGCCGGCAGCCCGGTGATCAACAACAGCATTCCGCGGCAGGACGATCGACCGCTGTTGGCGTCGGTCAAACAGGTCGTCGGGATTCCGGAAAGCCCGATCCTGGTGTCCGAGCGCGATCTGTACGGCCAGCCGCGTGGCCAGTTGGATTTCGCCGACCGCGGTGCCGTTGATCGGCTGGACCAACAAGGTCCGTCCGCCCAGTTGATCCGTCCGCTGGATAACGACGCCGCCGAAGTCGATTCGGATCCGACCGCTACGGTCGTCCAGTTGACCGCCGGTGAACTCGGCTCGTTTGATATCCTGTTGACCGACGAGCGCGGTACCGGTCCCAACGCCGCGACCGTGACGTCCGAGCAGTTCCGGGTGACCGAGAACGGCCGGTTGCTGCAGGTCGGCACCGACTACACGTTCGCCTACAACTCGACCAGTCAACTGCTGCGGATCACGCCCCTGGCTGGCGTCTGGCGGCAGGATTCGGTTTACGAGATCACGCTGAATAACCGCGATCGCATCGCGCTGGAGGCACCCGCCGGAGCAGTGATCACCGATACGGACCAGTTCTCGCTGGTCGACAGCGACGGCGCCGAGGTGACGTTCGAATTCGACAGCGGGTACGTCCTGCAGTTGCCCGAAAAACTCTCGCTGGGTGTTACCGGCGACGTGACCCAGTTCAACGACGCCAGCACGTTCACGATCACCGCTCCCGGTGGATCGGCCGAAGTGACCTTCGAGTTCGAGAAGTTCGGTGGGTTGGCCAACGGCAGCAACGTCGCGATCGATCTGACGACCGCCGTCACGGCGACGGACATTCGCGATGCGATCCTGGCGGTGCTGGACGATCCGGCCGTCAAAGGACCGCTGAACCTCCAGCCGGTCGCCTTGGGCAGTACTCAGATCCATCTGGGCGCGATCAGCGGTCACGCGGTGACCGAGACGCTGGGTGGTCTGGAAGTCAGCGGTTCGGCCGATGGCATCGTCGACGGCGATCGCATTGCCTATACGACGGCCGCCGGCGAGACGACCTTCTTCCAGTTCCGCGATGTCGGCTACGACCCGGCAACGGTGACGCCGGCCGGCGATGTGGTAATCGAACTGGATCGGCGTGATTCGACCGACCAACAGAACGCCCGCATCGTCGCCGCGCTAAAGGACGCCGGTCTGGGACTGACCACGGCCCGCGTGCTCAGCGATGGACGAATTTATGTTGGCGGCCGAGCCGGCGACGTATTCCAAGTCCTCGAGGGTGACGACTTCGGCA
This sequence comes from Roseimaritima sediminicola, assembly GCF_009618275.1. Classification (GTDB taxonomy): domain Bacteria; phylum Planctomycetota; class Planctomycetia; order Pirellulales; family Pirellulaceae; genus Roseimaritima; species Roseimaritima sediminicola. The sequence continues at coordinate 31,821 of NZ_WIAD01000025.1, read as the reverse complement.
TCCTGGGGACGCCCGGCGTGACCGGGGGCCTGACGCTCAGCGTTCCCGATACGGCGACCTCCGATTCGCTGGATGGGCAAACGTTTGCCGTGACCGTGGCGGGCACGACGACGACCTTCGAGTTTTCGACCGATCCGGGGCGCGTCACCCCCAACCGGATGGTCGTGCTGCCGGCCGGTGTGGACGCAGCCGCCGTCGCAACGCTGGCCGCCGGCGTGATCGGTTCCCAGTTTGGCCAGCTGAATCCTGCGGCCAGTGGCACGGTGATTACCCTGAACGAACCGAGCGCTCTGACTGCGCCGCTGATCAACGTTTCACTGGATCCGCTGGCCAGTCTCTTGACCGTCGCCGGTGTCGATGGCGGGGCCGTTCCGATCTCCTACGTCCCCGCTTTGGACTACTCGGCCGACGCCGTGGCCGGGCAGGTCATCGCCGCAATCACGCGCAGCGGGCTGCGGTCCAGCGCGTTCGCCGCCGGCGGCGGTACGGTTTATCTGGACGCGACGGCATCGGCCAACGGTTTGACGAACGAACCGGTGGGCGCGATCCGCGACCTCTCGGGCAATCCTTTGCAGGCGAATCGTCGCAACCGCGAAACCCAGTTCACGATCCTGATGCCCGGCGTCCAGCTGGACTTCGGCGATGCTCCGGATCGTCCGGCCGGGAATCCGGCCTTGCCGCCGATCTATCCGACCCTGACCGGCAACAACGGTGCTCGGCACACCTTGGGTGGCGGCGACACGCTGCGGCTGGGTGCGGAGATCGATACCGAACTGGATGGACAGCCCATCGGCGATGACGACGCGGTCGATGCAATCGGCGGCACCGCCGACGCGTCCTTTGTGCTCGCCGCCCAGAGCGCGAATGAATTGCGGGTCGAGCTGGCAGCCGCCCCGGTTGTCGGTGATACGTTGACCGTTTCGATCGGCAGCGTTCCGGCGTTCACCTTGGAATTGGTGTTTGCCGGCCAGACGGCCAGCGGCACGAACGTGCCCGTGTTGTTCAGTCCCGACGAACCGGCCACAGCGCTGCTGGATCGGTTGGACGCGACGCTGGAAAGCGAATACCGCTCGCGGGCCGTCGCAGCCAGCTTGTCGCTGCGGACCTCGATCGATCGAGTGGGCGATGCCGTGGTGATCCGCAGCGTCGACGACGAAGACGGTGTGAACATCAGCACCTTGGCCGATGGGGTCGATGGTTTGTTCCTCGATCCAGACGGCAACGTGCTGGGACTGCTCAATCCGCTGGACGATCGCGGCTCGGAAATCTCCGTAACGGTTGCCGGATCAGGCTTGCTGGATGCCTGGATCGACTTCAACCAGGATGGCGACTGGAACGACGCCGGCGAACAAATCCTCCGCAACGCCGCCGTACTCGACGGCGACAACCGCTTCCTGATCGATTCGCCGGCCGCGGCCTTGGAAGGACTCACCTGGGCACGCTTCCGCTTGTCCACCACCGGTAACCTGCGGCCTGATGGCGTCGGGATCGGTGGCGAAGTCGAGGACTACCAGGTGCGGGTGACGCCGTTCCAATTGCCCGAACCGATCGACGACGGTGGCGCGGGCTATGAGACCGACGAAGATACCACGCTGGTCAGCAGCGGATCGGTCCTGGACAACGACATCCTCTCGCCCAACCTGATCAACGAGCGTGCGGAACTGGTCGATGATGTGGAAAACGGCAGCCTGGTGTTCAATGCCGACGGCACCTTTACCTACACCCCCAACGCTGACTTTAACGGGACCGACACCTTCACCTATCGCGTGAAGGGCGATCGGGTGGTCAATACCGGTGCGACGCCTCCGCCCTCGTTCGAGGCGACTTCGGCCACCGTGGCCACCGTGACGATCACCATCAATCCGGTGAATGACCTGCCCGAGTTCACGCTCACTTCGCCGGTCGATGTGCTGGAGCAGGACGACCAGGCCGAACGCGGTGTGCAGGTGTTGTCGGACATCCGTCCCGGTCCTGTGACCGCCACGGACGAAGCCGGACAATCGGTCGCGTTCAACGTTACCTCGGTCGCCGCCAATCCGGCGGATCTGTTGATCGGCAATGTGACGATCGACAGCAGCGGTGTGCTCCACTACACGACGAGCGCCGACGCGGTGGGAACCTTCGACGTGTCCTTCACGGCCACCGATGGCGAGACCACCACGCCGGTCTCCACGATGACCGTCAACGTCCGCCCGGTAAACGATGCACCGCGTATCGATCCCGCCGTCGCCGATACGCCGCTGACGGTGAATCCCGCGGACGCCGACGATGCCTACAGCGTCGACGCCAACGGCCAGATCACCTACGTGCTGCGAGAAGACAACACGCAGGCCGGCGGAGCCGCGGCGCCGTACGTGATCGATCTGCGAGACACCAGCGGTGCCGCCTACGGCCGCATCGGTCTGGAGGATGTCTTCCTGCCCGGTCCGGCCAACGAAGCCGGTCAGAGCATCCGTGTCGATTCCTTCGATACGGTCAGCACGATCACGACCGATCTGGGCGGGACGGTGACGGCCGAGCGAGATCTGGGCGGCAACCTGGTGCGACTGCTGTACATGCCGCCGGCGGACGCCAACAACCCCACGCAAGGCCTCGACTCGTTCACCTACTCGGTGATCGACGATGGCCAGTCCTGGGACTTGGGTGCAGCGGCGTTGGTCGATGACTTCCAGAGCACGACCAATCGGGTGTTCCTGCAGTTGCAGCCGGTCAACGACGCCCCGCTGTTCAATCAACTGTTCACCGAATGGATGTCCGGGGAAGACGATCCGGAGGTGCAGGTCCAGTTCGCCGACAATGTCACCGCGGGTCCCCTGACCGCCATCGACGAGAACGATGCGGCCAGCGGTCAGAACGTGTCCTTCGTGATCGAACCGGTCGACGCGGCCAATGCAGCGACCGCGGCCAGGTTGTTTGGCGCCAATCAGCCGCAGATCGCAGCCGACGGAACACTCACCTACACCGCGGTGCCCGATCAGGTCGGCTCGGTGATGTTCAATGTGAGGTTGCTGGACGATGGTGTGGAGGATCCTGCCCGCGGCGATCTCAACCAAAGCCCAACCGTGCCGTTGACGATTCATGTCCAGCCCCAGAACGATCCACCGGTGATCGATCCGGCCGTGCTGGACACTCCCCTGACGGTCAATCCTGCAGATCCCGACGACGCCTACAGTGTCGACGGCAGCGGCCAGATCACCTACGTACTGCGAGAAGACAATACGCAGTCCGGCGGCGTTACTTCGCCGTATGTGATCGACCTGCGCGACACCAGCGGTGCGGCGTACGGCCCGATCGGTCTGGAGGATGTCTTCCTGCCCGGTCCGGCCGAGGAAGTGGCCACGCAGACCATTCGCGTCAATACGTTTGATTCGGTCGAAACGATCACGACCGATCTGGGCGGGACCGTGACGGCCGAGCGAGATCTGGGCGGCAACCTGGTGCGACTGCTGTACGTGCCGCCTACGGACGCCAATAACCCCACGCAAGGCCTCGACTCGTTCACCTACTCGGTGATCGACGATGGCCAGTCCTGGGACACCGCTTCGGGAATGCTGGTCGATGATTTCTTGACCGCCGAGAACCGCGTGTTCCTGCAGTTGCAGCCCGTCAACGATGCTCCCGAGTTCAACCAGCTGCTGACCGAGGTGACGTCGCTGGAAGACCTGCCCGAGGTGCAGTTCCAGTTCGCCAACAACGTCTCGGCTGGTCCGTCGGCGACCGCCATCGACGAGACCGATGCGGTGACCGGACAGAGCGTGTCGTTCCTGGTCGAACCAGTCGACGCGGCCAATGCGGCCGTCGCCGCCACGCTGTTCGGCACCAACCAACCCGAGATCAGCCCCGACGGAACGCTCCGCTACACGGCCGTCGCCGATCAATTCGGTTCGGTGACGTTCAATGTGACGTTGTTCGACGATGGCGTGGAAGACCTGGGCCGCGGCGACATCCGCCGCAGCTCCACCGTGCCGTTGACGATTCATGTCCAGCCGCAGAACGATTCGCCGGTGATCGACCCGGCGGTGCTGGATACGCCGCTGACGGTCAACCCGGCCGACGCCGACGACGCCTACCGTGTCGACGGCAATGGACAGATCACCTACGTGCTGCGAGAAGACAACACCCAGCCCGGTGGCGGAACCTCGCCGTTTGTGATCGATCTGCGAAGCACCGGCGGTGGGACGTACGGTCGCATCGGTCTGGAAGACGTGTTCTTGCCGGGACCGGCCAATGAGGCGAACCAGGACGTCCGCGTCAACACCTTCGACAACACCGACACGATCACAACCGACTTGGGCGGAACGGTCACGGCCCAGCGAGACACGAGCGGCAACCTGGTGCGGTTGCTGTACGTGCCGCCGACGGATTTGAACAGCAACATGCGCGGCTCGGACTCCTTCATCTACTCGGTGATCGACGATGGACAAAGCTGGGACACCAACGCCGGGATGTTGATCGACGACTTCCTGACCGCGGAAAACCGTGTGTTCCTGCAGCTGAATCCTGTGAACGACGCGCCGCAGTTCAACCAACTGATGTCCGACGTCACGTCGCTGGAAGACCAACCCGTGGTGCGGGTCCAGTTCGCCGACAGCGTGACCGCCGGTCCGCCGCTGACGGCCACCGATGAGACCGATTTCGTGACCGGCCAGAATGTGTCGTTCCTGGTCGAACCGGTCGATGCCGCCAATGCCGCGATCGCCGCGACGCTGTTCGGCGCCAACCAGCCCGAGATCAACCGCGACGGCACGCTCAGCTATACCGCCGCGCCCGACCAGTTCGGTTCGGTCACGTTCAATGTGACGCTGCTGGACGATGGGGCGGAGAATCCGGCCCGCGGTGACATCAACCGCAGCCAGACCGTATCGCTGACGATCACGGTCCAGCCGCAGAACGATGCCCCGCGGTTTGCCAACGACCTGCCCGTGGCGTTTGATCTGGATGAAGACACGTCGATCCTGATTCCTTACCGGGCGCTGCCGGGTGAGCCGCAGGGCATGCTGGACAAGTTCCTGCCCGGTCCGGCCAACGAAATAGGCGGTACGGCCGTCGGTGGCAATCAGACGCTCAGCCTCGGTACGCCGATCCTGGCTTCGACCGTCGCCGGCGGGACGTTGACGCCGGTGACCGAAAACGGCCGGCAGTTCCTGCGCTACACGCCCAAGGCCGACTTCAATGGACTCGATACGTTCGCCTACAGCGTCATCGACGACGGCGTTTCGGTCGATGCCGATGGCAACGTGACGGTCGATCCCAAGCGGGCCTTTTTCAGCGTGGAATTGAACGTGCGTCCGGTGAACGACCCGCCTCAGTTCGGCGGGGCCGGCAACGTCAGCGTGGACGAAGACGCCGGCGAGAACGATCCGCAGGTGCCGCCGGCCGATGTGGGGCTGACGGTCATCCCCGATTGGGCCACCAACATCCAGCCCGGGCCTCCGGGTGCTGTGGACGAAGCTCAGTCCCAGACGGTGACCTTTACCGTCACACCGGCCACCGCAGCCGATGCGGCCCTGGCGGCGCAGATCTTCGTGGCCGACAACAACGGCGAGCCCGATGTTACGGTCGATTCGCAGGGCACCCTGCGATTCCAGACCCTGCCCGACGCCAATGGCGATGTGACGTTCACGATCGTGGCCGACGACAACAGCGGACTGCCGCTCAGCACCAGTCCGGTCAAGACGTTTACGATTTCTGTGCGGCCGGTCAACGATCCTCCGACCTTCACGCCGGGAGCCTCCACGGTTTCCCATGACGAGGACTCGGGAACCTACAGCGACGTCTGGGCGACGGACATCTCGGCCGGTCCCTTCGAGGAGAACACCGGAGTCCAGACGGTCCGCTTTGACGTCAGTATCGATCCGGCCGATGCCGCTCTGTTCCAGACCCCGCCGACCATCGACGACTCCGGCGTCCTGCGGTTTGTTCCCGCTCCCGACGCCAACGGTACGGCCACCGTCACCGTGCGAGCGATCGACAGCGCCGGCGGCATTTCCGATCCGGTCTTGTTCGACATCATCATCAACCCCGTGGTCGATACGCCCACCGCGGTCGACGACGTGTTCGAGGTCGACGAAGACACGGTGCGGACGTTGCTGCGACAAGAGTTGTTGGACAACGACATCGATCCCGACCTGCCGGACGACGTGTTGACGATCTCGCTGGTTTCGACCGTTACCCGCAGCGGTGCCAGCGTCACGCTCGACAGCGACAACAACGTGGTCTACGACCCGACGCAGTCTTCGGTGCTGCAGTCGCTGGCGCCCGGCGAAACCGCGACCGATACGTTCAGTTATGTGTTGATCGATTCGTTCGGACGGGTCAGCCAACCGGCGGTGGTCAGCATGATCGTCTCGGGCGTCAACGACGCCCCGCAGTTGCTGCCCGATAATCCGGACGTCCAGCCCACCGGTTCGACGATCCTGCGACCGCTGGACAACGATTCGGACATCGACGGAACCCTGGACGTATCGACGTTGGAAATCACGCTCGATCCGGCCTTCGGGTCGGTGACCTTGCCCGGCGACGGGACGATCATCTACACGCCCTATGCCGGATTCCGCGGTACCGACACGCTGCGTTACACCGTGAAGGACAACCTGGGTGCGGCCGGGCCGGAGACCCTGATCAGCATCCGTGCCAACGCGGCACCGGTGGCCGCGGACGATCGCGGCGGAACGTTCCAGAACGAAGCGGTCGACATCGACGTGTTGGCCAATGATTCCGACCCGGACGGCGACGATACGCTGAACCCGGATTCGATCGTGATCGTCCGTCAACCCACTTCGGGAACGGCCTTTGCCCTCGGTGGCGGTCTCGTGCGGTACGTGCCGGCCGAAGGATTCAACGGCAACGACTCCTTCACCTACACGGTTTCCGACAATCTGGGCCGGCCCAGCGAACCGGCGACGGTACGAGTGCAGGTGGTCTCCAGCCGGGCTCAGAACCCGCTGAACAATATGGACGTCAGCGGCGACGGTGAAATCTCGCCGATCGATGCCCTGTTGACCGTCAACCTGCTGAACCGACTGGGGACGGTGAACATCAACAACGCGGGCGTGTGGCAACCCGACGAGACGTACGCTCTGGGCGACATCGTCCAGGTCGGCGACCAATCGTGGCTGGCCGAAGGCACGCCGACCGTTGGACAGCAGCCCGGTCCGGGGACGGTTTGGGGCGAGGTCGGCAAACCGTTCTACGACGTCGACGGCAACCGCCGCATCGAACCGCTCGATGTGTTGACCGTGGTCAACGAACTGAACCGGCGAGCTCGCCAGGGCCAGGGCAGCGGTCAGGGCGAAGCGGTTGCGGGCCTCGAGCGTCGCAGCGAGGAAGAAACCCAGGTGGCGTTGGATCTGGCCCACACCCTGCCGCCGGCTCCGCTAGGAAAGCTGGTCAGCACCGACGCCGCGGTGGTCGAAGTGGCCGATCTCAGCGACGACGACCAGCTGTTCGAGACGCTGGCTCGGGACAAGTCCAGCGAGGCGGCGGCCGAGGACGAAGTCGTCGTGGACAGCCTCTGGCGGCACTACCGCTAGGACGCCGGAAAATCTTCATCGCTCGGCGGGCAACAGCCGTTGCTCGCCGCCCGCCGGGCGTGTATCTTTTGACTCATGCCGAGCCGCCCGTGCGGGGCTCGCATCCGAGGGCGATTAGCTCAGTTGGTTAGAGCGCTGTGTTCACACCGCAGAGGTCACAGATTCGAATTCTGTATCGCCCACTTTTTCTATGCCGCTCGAGTCGCAAGCGGTCCGCCGAAAGCATCTTCGGCTTCTGAGTCCCCCGGGCCCGCAGCAAAGTAGCTCGGCTGTCCCAGCCGAGACGAAGCAACGCGTGCGAAGACTGTCCCCGGCCGCAAATAACGCTGCCGGCCGCGCCGAATCGCGAAGCGATGGCAGTTGATAGCCTCGGATGCCAATCCGAGGTAGGAGGCTCCCAAGAGACGTCGGAAGTCGCGGAGCGACGGCAGTCGGTCTCGATCGCATCCCACAACGTCAACCGAGGACGTGCGTCGCGAAAGCCAATGGCTTGGGGGGGGGGAAGAGCCGGCCTCGACGTGCCGTGCTAGCAACCAGCTTGTGCGATGCCTGTCCCCGGCCCGCAGCAAAGTAGCTCGGCTGTCCCAGCCGAGACGAGGCAACGCGTGCGAAGACTGTCCCGGGTCGCAAATAACGCTGCCGGCTGCGCTGAATCGCGAAGCGATGGCAGTTGATAGCCTCGGATGCCAATCCGAGGTAGGAGGCCCCAAGATACGTCGGGAGTCGCGGAGCGACGGCAGTCGGTCGCGATCGCATCCCACAACGTCAACCGAGGGCGTGCGTCGCGAAAGGCAATGGCTTGGGCGGTGACAGAGCCTGCCTCGACGCGGCGGGTTGGCTGCTGGCGACCACCTTGTGCGGTGACTGTCCCCGGGCCGCAATGTCATGTCGCCCTTCCAGGGCTTGTCGGGTGGTTTTGACTGCGTTTCCCCAGGCTCGCGCCTGGGGCTACCACAGACAATCGCTCTGCGATTCCGGAAGACAGCAGACGGGGACTGTCCCCGGTCGCAAATAACGATGCCGGCTGCGCTGAATCGCGAAGCGATGGCAGTTGATAGCCTCGGATGCCAATCCGAGGTAGGAGGCCCCCAAGATACTTCGGGAGTCGCGGAGCGACGGCAGTCGGTCTCGATCGCATCCCACAACGTCAACCGAGGACGCGCGTCGCGTAAGCCAATGGCTTGGGGGGGGCAGAGCAGACCTCGACGTAACGTGCTGGCTGCTAGCAACCAGCTTGCGCGATGACTGTCCCCGGCAGCAGTCCCCGGCCGCAATGTCATGTCGCCCCTCCAGGGCTTCTCGGGCGGTTTTGACTGCGTTCCCCAGGCTCGCGCCCGGGGCTACCACATGCCATCGCTCTGCGATTCCGGAGCGTTTGAGTGGGGACAGAGCCTGCCTCGACGTAACATGCTGGCTGCTAGCAACCAACCTGCGCGATGACTGTCCCCGGCCGCAATGTCATGTCGCCCCTTCAGAGCTTGTCGGCCGGTTTTGTTTGCGTTTCCCCAGGCTCGCGCCTGGAGCTACCACAGACAATCGCTCTGCGATTCCGGAAGACAGCAGACAGGGACTGTCCCCGGTCGCAAATAACGCTGCCAGCTGCGCTGAATCGCGAAGCGATGGCAGTTGATAGCCTCGGATGCCAATCCGAGGTAGGAGCCTATGCCGACCTGCTCAATACGGCTTGAATCGGAACGAGTAGATATCGCACTCTCGCATCACGAATCTCAGGCGGACCGGGCGGCCTGCCTGTACGTCAAGGTTTGAGTCTTTCCGCCAACGAACCTTCTGTTCGATGTTGTCGCCGATGATCGGCGTGCAGTCTTTCAGCGTAAGGCCTGGCAGGGGCTGGCCGTTCGCGTCCTGTACCTCGACCTGAACACTGCCGGCCGCAGAGGTGCTGACATTCAGGATTAACTCGTCTCCCTCAAAGATCAGGGGACGCGTCAGCAATTCCCCGCTCTCGAGACCAGCATGGACCGAAACAAATCCGTCGGTACGCAATACGTGTCGAACACCGCTCTTGGCATGATAGATCGACATTTCGTTCTTGCTGGTCGGGACAACATTGCGAACCGCGTAATTGGAACGGTTTCCCCAACGCTTTGAGGAGAGTCCCGGACGTATGAACGCGCTTTTGAACAGACGGCTATACGATGCCGAACCCGCCCTCGTTGCCATGAACAGAATGTCGGTGGAGGATCCGCGATCAGGCATGAAGCGGGTGGGAGTCGCAATGTAGATATGCGGCGCGCGGCAATAGGCGTGAGTCTGGCTCGTATAAAGGTGCTCGCCCGGTAGGTTTGGTTCCATCGCGACCGGCTCACTCCAGTTTTTGAAGTCGGGCGAGGTCAAGCGACTGATGGTGCGCAAGCCATTTCGAATGCCGTCTCCTCCTGTATGTGGATTGCGCCAGGTGCGCACGTAAGCGACGTACTGGTTCTCGGCTTCCGACCAGAAGGCGACGTTCTGGGAATCAAACGCTTTCCCGTCGGGAACGGGAATGACCGGCCTGTCGCTGACGCGTTTCCAGCGAATACCATCAGCTGAAACGAAGGCGAACACGCCTCCGGGCAGATCGGCGACATAACCATATCGTTCCAATTCCGCTTTGGATGCACCGTGTTTTCGAGCCCAGCTGAGGTAATAGTCCGAGGGCCGTTCCACGCCGGCAAAGGCTTTGAAACGCTCTTCCGCCGGGCAGCCCGGACGCTCGTCAAGAAAGGGGGCGAAATTGTGTGTGAAGGGAGCTGCTGTCCAGATGACATTATTGGCTCCTCTCGCCTCGCTTAGTTTGAAGAGGTTCAAATCTGGTTTGGTCCATTCGTGTCCGTCCCTGCTCTCGGCGTATCGGTAGAGTTCCTGCGGCCCGCCGGTTCCATGACCTCCATGCCTGCGTCCCGCGAGCGTATAATCCGGGTCTTTCGTGCGATACCAGGCTCAGTAAAGTACCCCTTCGTTGTCACGGTCTTTGATGACCGTCGCGTAATCGCCAATCAACGGCTCTTTGGCCATCGGCATCGGCTGGGGGTGGTGCAAACGAAACTCCACCCCTTGCATCTCGTCAACAAGAAGACGATCGACAAATAGTTCCAGCCGAGACCCGATTTCAATCTCGCTATCGACGGCCTGGGTTCTGGCATTCAGGTTGCCAATCGATGTTCCGCTGTCAGCCTCCCGCTGTGCCCACAGGGAGGGGGCGAAACCGCAGAGCACCATGCCAACGCACGCCATGACGATCGACTGAGTAGGACGCCGCGAATGTGGCATTTTTAACATCCCGCTGTCTTTCAAAATCTTGCCTCGGGCCAGAAAAATCATTACGGCTACGGTACTTGGAGGCTTCGAGTTCGGAAAGGCAACCAAGCGGAAAAAGGCAACCAAGCGGGGACAGAACTACCTCGACATGGCGTGCTAAGCACGACGGCATGAATCTTTCGGTGAAACCTCGCGACAACACCCTCCCGCGCAGCGGGAGGGTCGGGCTCTTAGGCCCGGGGAGGGCCCTGCGAAAACCCTCTCCGGGCCTAAGAGCCCGACTCTCCCAGAGGGAGAGTAATGCCGAAGTAAATGTTGCGACGTGCTGGCAACTAGCTTGTGCGGTGACCAGCTTGTGCGGTGACTGTCCCCGGTCGGACTGGTGCCCGGCTGGATCGTGGCCGCGGTTGCCCAGATGTCCATCGGCCTTGGGTGCACCTCGGAACCGTGGCGAACACCAGAACGACTGCTTTCCGAGGCAGACCGCCTGCTGGAATGTGCATGAAGTGGTATACTATGTGAGTTGTGTGGCGTGTTTTCCAAGTTTTTTGTGGCCTGGAAGGGGAGCGAGCCGAGCGATGAACCAACCGCGAACCGTCGACGATGTGTTGAAGATGTTGGGCGATTACCATCAGCAGCGTGGCGAGCGGTATCGGCAGCTTGCCGATGAGAGTACGGATCCGTTGGCCGACCTTCTTCTGGAACATCTGGTGGAACTGGAGTCGCAGTCGGTGCGGGTCATTCGTACCGAGCGAGAGCGGTTGGCACCGGCCCACGCGACGTACCTGATTTCGGGACCGCAGCTAAGCAGCGAAGCCCTCCATGCGGCGGACTGCTCTTGCGGCCACGACCCCAGCTTTCAGGATGCCCTGGGCTGTGCGCTCCGCTCGGACCAACGCCTGGGCGAAATCCTGGATCGGCTGGCCAATTGCTCGGCCGCCGGTTCGGTAGTCGAGCTGGCCGAACGCTTGCAAGCGTTCGAGACGACCAAGGATCGCGAAATCGCCAAGTACGTGCGGCAGGACTGAGCCGCGGTGGCCGCACGCGGTCCACTCGGCCGCAGGAAAGCCCTCGCGGGCACCGCGTACGCCCTCAGCGCAGCTCCAGCACGACCGACGAGAAGCCGCTGGCGGGATAGGTTTCGCGGATCGGCGGCTGCTTGGGCTGAGGAGCGATCTTTGTGGTCCGGGCGAACAGCGATTGCAGGAAGACCCGCAGTTCCATCCGGGCTAGCGGTGCGCCGGGACAGACGTGGATCCCCGCTCCGTAGAGCAGGTTCAGGGACGGGTCGCGATCCAAACGGACTTCGTCGGGGTCGCCGAACACGCTTTCGTCGCGGTTTGCGGAAATCCAGTTGATCGAGAGTTTTTCACCCGCGTCGAGGGGCTGGCCACCCAATTGCACGGGGCACTTGGTGACGCGCCGATTGCTGGCCAGCGGATTGTGGGTACGGAGGATTTCGTCGATCGCAACGGGCAGCAGGTCCGGTTCGTCGCGGAGTTGCGTCTGGAGGTCGTCGTGGTTTGCCAGGTAGTTCAGCAGGATGCCGATCGAAGCGGAAAGCGTACCGATTTCTCCGACGGTCCAGTTCCGGAAGAGACTGGACAATTCTTCGTTGCTGAGCGGGCGGTCGTGGACCTGTTGTCGCATCAGCGATTCGGTGACGTCATCACGCTGTTGTTGCTTCGTCGCCCGTCGTTCGTCGATAATTTTGTCGACGATCGCTTCGAATTCACGTGCCAGGGTCGAGAGCGCCTCGCGATCCCGATTTCGGACCGCGTCTTGGTTGCGGTTGGTCCAGGAAATCAGCGTCTTGTGCAGGGATTCGGGCCAACCGAGAAAGACGCACTGGGCTCGGGCGGCGAACGGCGCGGCCAATTGGCCGATCACCTCGACCCGCTGCTCGGCGGCCAACGCCGCATCGACCAATTGGTCGGCGATTCCGCGGCACACCGGTTCGAACTGCCGCATTCGTTCGGCCGTGAAGTACTGTTCGATCATCTTCCGATACGGCGTGTGCTCCGGCGGGTCCATCCCGTTGGGGACCGACAGGTGTCCGGAAACCACATTGCTGTAGGAATCGTGGTCGTTCAGAACGCGTAGCACGTCCTCGTGCCTGAGGACGGACCAGCCGCGGGATTCGCTCCATGCCAACGGGCCGCGGCGCCGCAGTTGGTCGTAGGCCGCGACCTGATCCTCTTGGACTTCGGCGGCGTCGGGATTCCAGTCTGGTCGTTTGGGCTCGTTCATTGGCTCACGCAGTAAAGGTGTTGTCCGGTGCGGATCAGCAGGCGATCCTGGGCCACGGCGATTCCGTAGACCAAGGGGTCTCCGTAGCTGAACATCTGATGTAGTTGGCGCTCGGGCATCCCGGCGAGCACCTGTTCGGGGCCCTTTTTGGGCGGTGCTTCGTCGGCGGGAACCGTGTTGGCGCGGCGTTGTTTGGCGGCCGATTCGCGAGCCGCCAGCATGGCTCGGGCATCGTAGAGTTGATTGCGGGCCACTTGGTCGTACTGGTCGCCGGGCCGGAGCACGATTGTAAAGCCGTTCTTGGTGACGAAATACACCCGTTGCTCGCCTGCGGAGTCCGTCACGCCGACGGCCGACGCCCAGCAGGGGTTGCCGATGCGTTTGGCAAACAATCGCTCGCCGGTATCCTGATCGACGCAGTACAGGACCCCCGCCTTATTAACGTAATAGACGTAACCGGCGAAGGCCAACGGAGTCGAGTAGTAGGAATTGGCGCGGTCGGCTCCCCAGCGAACTCGATAGCCGGGTTGGCCGTCGTCGGTCAATTCGATACAGCAGTTCGAACCGGCGACCGCGTCGGCATCGGTCGCACCGCCATACATGGTGGTGGAACCGGTGTAGATCCGCGTTCCGGAAACCGTCGCCGAGGGGATGTGGTTGCCCTGCAGAGCGTCGATCTGCCACAGCGCCTCGCCCGTGGCGGCGTCGTACGCGTCGACGGTGTCGGCGGAGCTGGTGATGACGAGGGAGCGTCCGTGGAACCGGGTGACCACGGGCGACGACCACGAGGGGACGCGTTGGCCGCGGTCGGCTTTCCACGCCACCGTGCCGTCGGACTTGTCGATCGCGACCAAGTAGGACGGGCCATGATGATCGACTAAGGCGAACACGTGGTCGTCGGTTTGGGCAAGCGAACTGGCGATGCCCCGCTCGTTCTCGACCTCGCCATAGGTTTGGATCAGAGGGGTGCTCCAGCGGATTTCGCCCTCGTGGTCCATCGCCGTCACGTCGCCGCTGGCAAAAAACGAATACACGCCCCGCGCATCCACACAGCAGGTCGGGGCAGCCCGGCTGTTGCGAAAATAGTTTTCGAACTTGGTGGTCGCCGCCACCTGCGTCGTCCACAGCTTGCGGCCACTGTGCAGGTCGAAGGCGTGGACTTGGCAGTCCTGTTGCCAAGGACCATCGCTGCTGGTCAAGTACACACGGTCGCCCCAGATGACCGGCGAGGACTGGCCGTAGCCGGGAATTTCCGCCCGCCAGGCGATGCCTTGTTCCGGGGACCAGGTCTCGGGAAGATCGGCGACCGCGGTGCTGCTGCCGTCGCCGCGAAAGGCGGTCCACGACGGCTGGGCGGCCAGGGTCGACAGGAAACCCAATTGCAGCACGATGGGCAGGACCACTCGCGCCCGCAGCCAGTGTCCGGGGGTTCTGGCTGCGTCCAATGGGTCGCCGAGCAGCGCGGCGGTCGCGACGTGTGACGTGTGGATGGCCATGGTCGTGCCTGTTGCAAAAGGGAAAACCGGGCGGATCGAATTATTCCAGTTCGATCGCTTTGACGAACAACACGTTGTTCTCCTTGTGAATGTGCTGGTGCATGTCGGCTTCCAGCCGAGCCAGCGAGTCGAGCATTGCGCGGTACGTATTGCAGGCCCACTCGGGCGGCGTGTAACCGTCGGTCGATTCGCTCAGGATCGCCAGGGCATCGCCCGACTGATCGTGCTCGTGTTCCATCTGGCGAATCGGGTTGGCGATGCTGCCGCAGTGAGACTCGGGGCGTTCGGCGGAAGCTTCCAACTGGCGGACCATCGGGAACAGCACGCGTTCTTCCTTCAACATGTGCGGTTCCAGTTCGGCGCGCAGCGCGACGAAGGCTTGCCGCATCTGGTGCAGTCGAGCGTCTTTGTCGCCGTGGACTCGAGAAACTTTCTCGGTCAGAAAATCCAACCGCGGCAGCTCTTCGCGAAGGTACGCGTGATGCGTCGTTTCGATGTGGTCAGCCAGTTCGGTCAGGGTCATCGCATCGACGTCGACCAGGGTATCGCTGGCGGCCGCCGCATCGCAGGCTTCGATTTGTTGCAGCACGTTGTCGGCGTCGATGCCGCGTTTTTCACAAACCCGAGCCAGGGGGAGCTTGCCGCCGCAGCAGTAGTCGATGCTCAGCCGTTCGAAAACGCGAGCTCGGGAGGGATTCTGACGAACGAATTCACCGACGGATTGGTTGGGGTCCAGCGTGAGCATGATAAACCTCGTAGGGAAATGGGTGTGGTGTAGAACCGCATAAAGAAGAGGTTCGAACCGCTCCGCCGGTCCGAGGAAAGTTTTCGATCGGCGGAGCGATCAAACGAACTTGGGTCAGGAGATGTGGGCTGGTTGCACAGCAGGTTCCTCCGTTGCGTCGTCGAATTCATCGCCCTTGCCGGAGAACGAATGTCCGGTCCACAGGCCAAACACGAACCACACCAGGGCAACCGCCCCGAAAAAGAAGATCGTGTCGCCGGGAACCCGCAGCCAACGCAGGGTTTGCATCAGGTCGGTCTGCATGAATTCACTGCTGCGGGCATACCAGTAACCGGTTTCCACCGAAGCCTTGGTTTGCAGCAGCCCGACCGGCAACAAACTGAGCACGCACATGGCCAGCAGGCCGATGTTCATGCCCCAAAAACCAACGCTCAGCATCCCGTCTTTCCAGGGTTTGCCCGGGATCAATACCCGCAGACACATCAGCATCAACCCGATGCCCAGCATCCCGTAGACGCCGAACAGGGCGGCGTGTCCGTGCAAGGGCGTCGTGTTCAGGCCCTGCATGTAGTACAGCGCGATGGGGGGATTGATCATAAAGCCGAACAGTCCCGCACCGATCATGTTCCAGAATGCGACCGAGACAAAGAAGTAGATCGGCCACTTGTAACGCTGGACCCAGGGCGAAGCCTTGCTGCGGCGGAGGTCTTCCATGGCATCGAAGCCGATCAAGGTTAGAGGAACCACCTCGAGGGCACTGAATACCGAACCCCAAGCGAGCGCCACGGTCGGGGTGCCCGAGAAATACAGGTGGTGCAGCGTGCCGATGATCCCGCCGGACAAGAAAATCGTGGCCGACAGCAGGGCCGCGGCGGCCGCCAAACCGGGACGGATCAGATTCAAACGCATGAACACAAAGGCGATGACCGTGGTCGCAAAAACCTCGAAGAAGCCTTCGACCCAGAGGTGGACCACCCACCACCGCCAGTATTCCACCATCGTCAGGTGCGAGTGCTGGCCCCAGGTCAAGCCCGCGCCGTAGAACAGGGCGATGGCACCGGTCGAGACGGCCAACAGAATTACCAAGTGACGCTGGGAGTAGGCTTCGTTTTGCTGGGCCGCAAAGGGGTCGGCCTGGGCCGGTCGCCGCAGTGCCGGCCAAAGGACTCGCAACATCAAAACCAACCACAACAGCAACCCGGCCATCAACGCCAACTGCCAGATCCGCCCCAGTTCCACATATTCGTAACCCTGGTGCCCCAGGTAGAACGAAACCGTGTCCGGCATGTAATGCTTGACGCTCAACCATTCGCCGGCTAACGAGCCGACGACGACCAACAGCAAGGCGGCAAACAGGACGTTGACGCCCAGCCGTTGCAGCTTGGGTTCGTGGTTGCTGACCAAGGGCCCGATGAACAGTCCGGCTGCCAGCCAGGCCGTGGCGATCCAGAACAGGCCCAGTTGAACGTGCCATGTTCGCGAGACGCTGTAGGGCAAGTACTCGGCCAGCGGAAACCCGTAAAACCCTTCGCCCTCCACGCCGTAGTGAGCCGTGACCATGCCCAAGCCCATCTGAGCAAAAATCAACGCCGCCACCACCCAAAAGTATTTGATGGTGGCTCTCTGGGAAGGCGTCGCTCGCCAACGAGCCAGCGGGTCCGAGCCGGCGATTTCGTCGTCCTTCTCCTCCTCTTCGCGACGCGTCGCGTACCACCAAGCCATCGCCGAAATCCCGGCCAACAACATGATCACGCTGACGCCCGTCCAGACCACGTTGTCGCCGGTGGGGCGATTGCCCACCAACGGCTCGTGCGGCCAGTTATTGGTATAGCTGGCAATGTCGCCCGGACGAAGCGTCGAAGCCGCCCAGGATGTCCAGAAAACGAACTTGGAAAACTTGCGAAGCCGCTCTTCGCTGCTGATCGAATCCGGCGGGATCGCGTAGTCGGCGTTGCCGTCCATGAATACGCTGCGGTAGTGCTCGACGTTGGCCTCGAAGGCTTCCACGCGGATCGGATCCAGGGTGACCACGCCGCTGGACGGGTCGTAAGTGTTGGTGCGCATGATGCCGGTCAGCCGGCCCGACAGTTGGGCCTGCTGCTCGGCGGATAAATCCTCGTACGGTTTCTCGAATTCTCGCTTGGCCCATCGATTCAGGATGTACTCCGCCTCGCGGTGCAACCAGTCCGCGGTCCAGTCGGGGGCCACATAGCTGCCGTGCCCCCAGATCGAACCGACCTGCATCCCACCCAGGGATTGCCAGACGTTCTGGCCGGCGATGATCTCGCCGGAGTCGATCAGCGTGACGCCGTCGGTCGTCACGTACTGTTCAGGGATCGGCGGCATCTCCTGATAGATGCGTGTTCCGATCCAGCCAAGGATCAAGAAGGAGACGATCATCACTGCCGCGAAGGCAAGCCAAAGTCGTTTCATGCTGCTGCGTCAGTCGTGGTGCGAGAGGATGGACGCGAGGGCTGTCACGTAAGCGGCCGCCCCGCCAAACGAAGTCGCTCGGCAAAATCGCCGAAAGTCTAATCTGCACCTAAAGGTATACATTGCGGCGAGCCTGTCAAGACGGATTCGCAGTGGTTGCGCAGCTGGCCGGAATTTCGCCGAAGCCGCAGGCGGCGACCGCTTCTTTCCGCCACGAACTGGGGTGACTGACGTGCGGCTGGTGCGTCCGCGCGGTAGAAACCGAACCAGACCGAACCAGACGGGGACAGTGCCTGCCTCGACGTGGCGTGCTGGCTGCTAGCACGCCACCATGTGCGATGACTGTCCCCGGTCACACGCAGCAGAGTAGCTCGGCTGTCCCCGGTCACAAACAACGCTGCAGCCGCGCTGAATCGCGAAGCGATGGCAGTTGATAGCCTCGGATGCCAATCCGAGGTAGGAGGCTCCCAAGAGACGTCGGAAGTCGCGGAGCGACGGCAGTCGGTCTCGATCGCATCCCACAACGTCAACCGAGGACGTGCGTCGCGGAAGCCAATGGCTTGGGCGGTGACAGAGCCTGCCTCGACGCGGCGGGTTGGCTGCTGGCGACCAGCTTGTGCGATGACTGTCCCCGGCCGCAATGTCATGTCGCCCTTCCAGGGCTTGTCGGGTGGTTTTGATTGCGTTTCCCCAGGCTCGCGTCTGGGGCTACCACAGACAATCGCTCTGTGATTCCGGAATGAAGAGCAGACCTCGACGCGGCGTGCTGGCAACCAGCTTGTGCGATGACTGTCCCCGGCCCGCAGCAAAGTAGCTCGGCTGTCCCAGCCGAGACGAGGCAACGCGTGCGAAGACTGTCCCCGGCCGCAAAACGCTGCCGGCTGCGCTGAATCGCGAAGCGATGGCAGTTGATAGCCTCGGATGCCAATCCGAGGTAGGGTGCCCCAAGATACGTCGGGAGTCGCGGAGCGACGGCAGGTGATCGCGATCGCATCTCACAACGTCAACCGAGGACGCGCGTCGCGAAAGCCAATGGCTTGGGCGGTGACAGAGCCTGCCTCGACGTGACGTGCTCGCAACCATCTTGTGCGATGACTGTCCCCGGCGCAACGCCTGTCCCCGGCCCGCAACGCCATGTCGCCCTTCCAGGGCTTGTCGGGTGGTTTTGTTTGCATTTCCCCAGGCTCGCGCCTGGGGCTACCACATGCCATCGCTCTGCGATTCCGGAATGAAGAGCCGACCTCGACGCGGCGTGCTGGCTGCTGCCGACCACCTTGTGCGACGACTGTCCCCGGCCCGCAGCAAAGTAGCTCGGCTGTCCCAGCCGAGACGAGATAACGCGTGCGAAGCCTGTCCCCGGTCGCAAATAACGCTGCCGGCCGCGCTGAATCGCGAAGCGATGGCAGTTGATAGCCTCGGATGCCAATCCGAGGTAGGGTACCCCAAAATACGTCGGAAGTCGCGGAGCGACGGCAGGTGGTCGCGATCGCATCTCACAACGTCAACCGAGGACGTGCGTGGTGAAAGGCAATAGGTTAGGACGGGGACCGAACCGGCCTCAACCTGACGTGCTGCCTGCTAGCAACCAACCTGTGCGGTGACTGTCCCCGGGCCGCAATGTCATGTCGCCCTTCCAGGGCTTGTCGGGTGGTTTTGACTGCGTTTCCCCAGGCTCGCGCCTGGGGCTACCACATGCCATCGCTCTGCGATTCCGGAAGACAGCAGACAGGGACTGTCCCCGGTCACAAATAACGCTGCCAGCTGCGCTGAATCGCGAAGCGATGGCAGTTGATAGCCTCGGATGCCAATCCGAGGTGGGGTGCCCCAAAATACGTCGGGAGTCGCGGAGCGACGGCAGTCGGTCGCGATCGCATCCCACAACGTCAACCGAGGACGTGCGTCGCGGAAGCCAACGGGTTAGGACGGGTACCGAACCGGCCCCGACGCGGCGTGCTGGCTGCTGGCGACCGACCTGTGCGGTGACTGTCCCCGGCCGCCACTGTGGTCAAGCATCCATTGCACGAGACGCCGCTCCTGTTCGGTGAGTTGGCGGTTCACTTCATTGCATCAAAAGGGTTTAGTGGCAGAACGTCGGTGGTCACACGGCGGCGATCCTGGATCTGGTGAACACGACGCGACCTTGCCGCCGCTCGTGTGCACCACATGGTTCTTGCGCGGCGTTTGCATCGGCGGACGGTTTCGCCAAGGCTGCCGATCTAGCTCAACTTCAGGATACCGGCCGGATCGGGACCTAGCAACAATTGACCACGCAACCTGCAAGTCACTACGTGTATTTTCCTACCTCCATTTTCCTACCATCTGCTCGCTAGGGACAGGTAGGAACATGGAGGTAGGAAGATATGTGGAGAGCGAGATTTATGACCAGTTCTCGCCCAACGGCAGGAGCGAAGACTAACGGGAAGTCCAGCAACCATCGGGAATCTTGGCAGTCGACCGGGCATCCAATACGGATCTGACTCTTCCGAGGTTTGGCACTTGCGGATCGGGGCGTTCGACCGCGCAACGACAGACAGCAAGAACTCGTTTCTCACCTGACGGACCGGGTAAGAATTTGGGTTCTGAGGATGTTCTCGGGCTTGTGCGGTGAGAACAATTCTCGCTGGAGCCACTTGTTCTCACCGCGCCGTCGGTTCCTTCGGTCACTTATTCTCACCGCTTGACCCGGCGCTAGCAAGTCTTTCGGCCTGCTGCCCTCGGCAGCGGTCGCTGACGGCCACTGCCGCGGGAACCTTTCTCGCCGCTCGGCTCGACGTGTTCGGGCTGGCCCTGAAAACGCCTCTCTTGACGTTGCTGTGACATGGGGCGTGAGGAAACCGCCAATGGCTCAGCTCGAGCCAAAGAATCGCTGGTGATCCAGCGAGTACCGGAGGTGGGACTCGAACCCACACGACCTTGCGGCCACTGGATTTTGAATCCAGCGCGTCTGCCAATTCCGCCACTCCGGCTTGTTTCTCCAGCATTTGGGCGGGGATCCACCCGCTGGAAAGGCAAAGTATCCTCAAACCCGCGAGCCTCTGCAAGCCGCCCTGAGGCTGTTTTCTGGATTGGACAGGGGTTTCTGCGGTAGAATCACGGGGGGGCGATCCCCGCTTGGAACGCGGGTTGCACAGCACATGCTCCCGAGTCTCTTCGCTTTCGTTCTGTTGATCCCAGCCTCATGCCGCCTCCAGATTCCGGCCCAACCGATTCGCCTGGCAAACCGCATCGTTTGTTGCGGTGCTTGCAATTGGATTTTGCCTGCATCGAGGATGTCGAGCGTCGCAATCGCGCCATCACGGCCGGGCTGTTCGGGTTGTCGATGGCGTTTTGGGCAGCCGCTTTCACCCCGGTCTATTATCTGATGGGCAGCGAACGGCTGATGTGGCTGACGGCCCTGGCCGGAATCGCCTGCCTGGCCCTGGTCTTCTGGCTGCACAGGCGCCAACACGTCGGACTGGTCAGCAACGCCCTGGCTGCGCTGGTCCTGTTTACTTTGACCGTCCAGTCGTACTATTCGGGCGGCTTCTTGGCGCCGGCGATGATCTGGTTGCCGGCCGTTCCGATCATTGCCACGCTGCTGAGCGGGTGGCGAATTGGATTGCTCTGGACCCTGGTCACCGCCGCGGCCGCCCTGGCCGTGCTGGCCCTGGACCGCTCGGCCAGCCTGCCGCCCAGCGATCTGGAGCCCGACAGTTTGACGTTGCTGTATGCGCTGGCCCTGCTGGGCATCATCACCTGCACGTCGGTGCTGTGTTTTATTTTCGACGCCAACGCCCGAGCCATTCGTAAGAAACTGGACCAGGCACGAAAGGCGGCCGAGCTGGCCAACGAGGCCAAAAGCCAGTTCGTGGCGCACATGAGCCATGAGATCCGCACGCCGATGAACGGTGTGATCGGGATGCTCGAATTGCTGAACAATTCTTCCCTGGACGAGGAGCGGGCCAACTACGTCAACCTCGCCCGTCAATCGGCCGATTCGCTACTGCGGATCCTGAACGACATCCTGGACTTCTCCAAAGTCGAAGCCGGCAAGATGGAAATGGAACGCATCGCGTTCTCGGTTCGCGAGGTGATGGACGAAACGCTGCAAGCGATGGAGATCAAGGCGTCGGAGAAGCAGCTGGAACTCCTGTCAACAATCGCTCCGAACGTCCCCGATCGATTGGTCGGGGACCCCGGACGTCTGCGGCAGGTGATTGTCAATCTGGTGGGAAACGCTATCAAGTTCACCCAGCAAGGACAGGTCGCGGTCAGTGTGTCGCCCGATGCCGTCGGCCCCGATCTGGACGCAGAACCGGACGTCGTTCGGTTGGTTTTCGAAGTCCGCGACACCGGTGTGGGCATCCCTCAAGACAAACAGCAACAGATCTTCGAAGCCTTTGGGCAGGCCGATACCAGTACCACGCGCAAGTTCGGCGGCACCGGCCTGGGCCTGACGATCTCTCGAAATCTGGTCGAAATGATGGACGGCCGCCTGGAACTGGTGGACCTCTCGCCTCCCGGCACCACGTTTCGGTTCACCGCCTGCTTCCGGCGTCCTTCGCAGGCCCAGCGCACGGCGGCGACGCCTCGGCCCGCACGCGCCGCCGCCCCGGTGCCCGCCGGGGGGGCTCGCATCCTGCTGGCCGAAGACGGCAAAATCAATCAACAGGTCGCCAAAGGATTGCTCGAGCGAGCCGGACACCAGGTGACGGTGGTCGAAACGGGACAGCAGGCCGT
Organism: Roseimaritima sediminicola; assembly: GCF_009618275.1. Taxonomy (GTDB): domain Bacteria; phylum Planctomycetota; class Planctomycetia; order Pirellulales; family Pirellulaceae; genus Roseimaritima; species Roseimaritima sediminicola. The sequence continues at coordinate 9,388 of NZ_WIAD01000025.1, read as the reverse complement.
GGAAGCGGTTGCGGGGGAAACGTTCGACCTGGTGCTGATGGACGTCGAGATGCCCGTCATGGACGGTCTGGAAGCCACGGCAGCGATTCGTTCCCGCGAAGACGAAGCCGCGCCGCGCTTGCCCATCGTGGCCATGACCGCTCATGCGTTGAAAGGGGACCGCGAACGTTTTCTGAAGGCGGGAATGGATGACTACGTGCCCAAACCGGTCGACCCCGCGAGACTGCTCGAGCGGGTCGCGGAGCTGGCCGGGCCACGCGCCGCCCGGCGGGCCGACCCGGCTTCCATCACGCCCACCGGACCGAGGCACCGAGACCGTTCGCAGCGTCCGTCCACCCTCCAACCGTCCGCCGGTTCCTCCGCTTCGCCCGAGGCAGCGGCCGGGCGCGCTGATGAAAACGATCAAGTGATGCATCTGGACCGAGCTCGGAAGCGAATGCCCGGTGGCGACGCGGTGATGGTAGAGATCGCCGAAGCGCTTCGCGAGGAATCCCAAAGACTAGGGGCGACGATCGAGCGGGCTGCGGCCGGCCGAGATGCCCAGACATTGCAGCGGGCTGCCCACACCCTGAAGGGCGCCGCCGGTGTTTTCGAAGCCAGCCGAGTCGTCGAAGCCGCCCGTCGACTGGAACACGAAGGTGCCGCGGACCTTCCCGATCCCCAGCGAACCGACCAACTGGTGGAAGAACTGCGCTACGAGATCGCCCGTTTGGTCAGCGCTCTGGACGATGTGATCGCCGGTTCCTCGTTCAGCGACGCCGCGCGTTAGATCCCGAAAGTCAGGATATTCTCCAGCTGTTCACTGATCTGCCCGGCTTCGCGTGACAGCTCTGCCGCTCGCCCGGCATACTCGGAATGTTCGTACTGCATCTGGACACTCAAGACGCACATGCGGATCTCCAAGGCTTCGATCGCCTTGGCAACGCGTTGTAGGTCGCGGACCGCTTCGGGAGAAACGGTGTAGGGTTCATTCTGTGAGGAAGCATCCGAACGGGACATTGCCTGGCACCTGTACATAAGGAACAAAGGGAACAGTCCTGGCGACACGACCACGCGCCGACGCCAATCGTCGACGGGACGCAAAACACCGCTTTGCCTGACATCCCGAAACAACCAGGGATCGATTATGTAACCCGCTCAGTCGGCGCAAAAGTCGAAATTACCCCAACCTGTTATCAGGGAACTCCTGACGACGCCCCGCCATTGGATCACGGATGCCCCGCTGCAGCATCCGCTCTACCACAGCAGCTCGCCCATCCCGTCCACGACGCGATCGCCCAGACAGCGGTAAACATCGCGGGTCGGCTCCAGCGTCGGGAACGCGGCATCGGCCAGCAGGCGGCGAAGACTGTCTCGCAGCAGCGGCATCACCGAAGGCGTTTCCCGCCGTGGCTCGCTGAACCCTTCGAGCGGCAGATTCGGCGCCGTGCCCAGAATCACGGTTCCCCGCCGCATGCCGACGGCCAGTCCCGCGTCGGCTGCCGAAGCGACGACCAATGTTCCGGCGACCATTTCGGCCGCCGCAAAGGGACCGGCCGAGCCCGTGATGGCGATGGTCCCGCGGCGCAACCGGTAGGCCGCATGCGAACCGGCACCGCCACGAATCAGGATCGTCCCGCCCGACATGCCGCTGCGCTGCCCCGGCGAAGGTCCGCCGACGTAGTCACCGGCATTGCCTTCGACGATCAACCGCCCGCCACGCAAGTCGACACCGGCAAAATGACCACAATCGCCACGAACGCACAGCACGCCGCCACGCATCTGCCGACCGACCTCCGTTCCTGCCGCTCCTTCGATCACCAACGTCCCGCCCTGCATGCCTCGGCCCAGCGATGTAAAGCGACCGCAATCGCCCACGAGGGTTACTGTGGCGGAATCGTTGTCGGTGGAGTCCACGCGAACCGAAAACAAATCACCCACGCACAACGCTTGTCGACTCCCGGGCAGGGACATCGCCGCGATCTGTCGCTCGGACAATCCGGCCAGGTTTTCCGGGGACAACGATTCACCCCACAGGGTGCAAGGCGGCGTCGAGCGAAGCGTCAGCGTGACGGAGTTCATGAGGTCTTCAACAACGCATGCAGATGAAAATGATGTCGTCCCAGTTTGCCGCCGTAGTTGCCCGCCCCGATGCCTACCAGCGCCCCGGGGCGACCGGCGTGACAAGCCGCCCCGATGCCGGCATGCATGGCTTGGCCGACCGCGGAATCGGTCAGAGCGTCGATGACCAGTTCCATCGTCACGTTCGTGCCTTCGGGCAGCCGCGTGGGGACCAACCCGCGCATCGTCGGACAGTAGGCTTCGTTGGTCGACGCGTGCAGTGCGGCATATTTCGAACCGACCTTGGACCCACTGCGGGTTGCGCTACCGGGAAACGGCGCAATCGCACCGGGCACCTTGGCAATCGCCGCGGCGGCCGCGCGACAGGCGGTCGTCACCGATTCGACGTCGCGGCCGAACAAAAAGAAATTACCTCCGCCCACCGCGTCGACGCGGCCGGTGTCCTCTTCGCACAGAAACTCTCCGTCCATCACCGGGATCCGCCAGTAACGGCGGCCATCGATCCATTTGCTGATCTGATAACCGTCGCCAAAGTACCGCAGACTCTTGCCCAGCGGTACGCGTTTTTCGCCCTCGATCCCCGCGAACAGGGCGGTGGTCGGACAGGTCAGGACGCACTGGCCGGCCCGCCGCGGGATTTGTTTCTCCAGTTCTTTTCCCGAAACGGCAAAGGCCAGCACCGACACGCCGGGCCGCCCATCGGGCGTCGCGTCGGCCGGCAATTCCATCTCCACAGCCATCTCGATGCCACAGGCGATGACGCTGGTACCGAACCCGACAAACGCCGCTGCCGCCGCGTGCGCCCACTGCAAATCGGCGGCGGTGATCACGACCCGCGTTGCCTTCATATCAAAGGCTTCGGCAAACGTCGCTTCGATCGGGATGCCGTTGATCTTCATCCGACGCGCATCCCCGCCGCACACAGTTCCGTGCCGATCGTCTCTGACATTTCGTCCTCGTTGATCACCAGTTGATCGATTTGAAATCCGGCGCACCAGTAATCCGACCCGTCGAGACGCCGCGGCGTCTCGGCGGCACAGTCCGGGTTGGCCGCAAAGGTCACGGTGCGAGGCAGTCCGGCCGGCGCCGCGCCGAGCGAACCGGCCGGCGCCGCGCCGATCGACCCCGCCCGCGCCGCGCCGAGCGTCATCGACGGGCCGACCCAGCGTCCCTCGCGCACCAGCGGACAGCCGCGGCGGAACACCGTATCGGGCCGGGCAAACATCCGCTGTAAATCGACGTCGTTGCGATAGACCACGACGTCGGCGACCGCGCCGGGCGTCAACCGTCCGACGTCGGGCAAGCCGAGCAACGCGGCCGGTGCGGAGCGGGTCATCGTGGCGATTTCCAGCAGGTCATACTGACGCTCCAGTCCGGCCAACTGACTGGCCGCTGCCGCATCGGCGTGGATCTCGGCCAGGGCCGTCTCGCGGAAACTGCGGTCGCCCAGCAAACGGATCAGATGCGGGTACGTGGTGAAAGCGCCCCCATTGGGATGATCGGTGGTCAAAAACACGCGTGAAGGATCGTCGACCATCAAAAACAATTCCAGTCCAATCGCCCACTGCAGCGCGCTGACGAAACGCTTTTTGCGATAGCGGAACGGCACCACCCCGCAACCGGCTTCGCATTCCACGTCCACGATGATGCTCTTGCGGGGCGTGGCGTAGCGGCGGTTGGCCGACTGATGAGCCGAATCGGCCGAGATGGTAACCGTCTGTCCGAACATCACCTGTCCGACATCGACCGTGACGTTGGGGTGCTGCTCGAGGGCTCGAGCGACGCGCTCGGCGGCGGATGAAAAGCCGTGTGTGCCCGAATCTCCATAACTGTGAAATTGCACGTGCGTCAGATGAACGGGATAGCCATCGGCCGCGGCGATGGTCTTCAGCGTCGATTCGATATTCCCGGCCACGCCCAGGTTGCTGCAGTGAACGTGCAGCGGATGCACGAGCCCGATTTCCGAGACGGCTCGAGCCAAGCGGCGGATGATCGTGGCCGGCGTCACCCCGTAGTGCGGGTGAGGCGTATCGACGTCCAGCGGTTGGCCGTCGAACTTGAAGGCGCTGATCCCGCCCGCGTTGACGACCTTGACCGCGATGCAGCGCGTGGCCCGCACCATCCAGGCCACGTAATCATTGATCTGCGGCTGGGGAACCTCGTCGCGGAGCATCCGCAGCAGGCAATCGTCGTTGCCCAACAGACAGTACCCGCCGGTGTCGACGTAAGGGGTGTCGGCCATTTCGGCATGAGCGGCCCGGGCGTTGCTGGCGATCACGGCCGGTTCGAAACAAGCCGCGTAGCCCATCTCGGCGTACTTCCGCCCGGTGACCCCAGCGGTGGGCAAGAACCCTGCGACACCGTCCTCACAGCGATGCCGCTGCATTTGTTCACTCAACAGCATCTTGGCCAGCGTCAGTTTTCCGCCGCCGATATGGGTGTGCAGATCGATCGCACCGGCCATCACCGCCATGCCGCTCAGGTCGATGGTTTCGTCCGCCTCGCGTCCCGCCGGCACGCAATCGACGAGGCGCTCGCCATCGATCACCAATTCCCCCACTTCGCCACGGAGCCCCGAAGCAGGATCGTACAAGCGACCGCCGATTAATCTTCGCAGCATGGAGGTGAACCGTAGGGACGATAGGACATCAACCTGCGCGCCGCCCCGCCGTTAAGCGGCGGCACAGCAAACTAAATCAAGCGATCCAGTTCCTGGGTCAGATCGGCAAAACGCTCGAGCGTCGTGGCGACCGGTTCCGGAGCGGTCATGTCCACGCCGGCATCCTTCAACAGATCCAGCGGGTCTTTGCTGCAGCCCGAGGACAGGAAGCGAAGGTAATCGGCCAGTTCCTGCTGGCCACCATCGAGGACGCGTCGCGACAGGGCCACGGCGGCACTCAAACCGGTCGCGTACTTATAGACATAGAACGCCCGATAGAAGTGCGGGATCCGGAAACATTCCAGTTCCAATTGCGTGTCGATCACGAAGTTCGGTCCGAAGTACGCTTCCAACAACTCGCGATACGTGCTGCGCAGCGACTGCACCGTCAGCGGCTCGCCGGCTTCGGCCATCTCGTGGGTGCGTTTCTCGAACTCGGCAAACATCGTCTGCCGCACGACCGTCGCCCGGATGCTGTCCAGTTCGTTGTTGATCAAGTAAGCGCGATGGTTGTCATCGGCGGCATTCTTGATCAGGTAATCGGTCAACAGTTGTTCGTTGAACGTGCTGGCGACCTCGGCGACAAAGATCGTGTAGTTGTAGTACTCGAAGGGCTGGCTGCGGGCCGAGTACCAGCTGTGCATCGAGTGCCCGGCTTCGTGCGTCAACGTGAAGACGTCGTTCAGCACCTCTTCTTTGAAGTTCATCAGGATGTAGGGATCGCCGTCAAAGCTGCCGCAGCTGAACGCGCCGCTCTGCTTGCCGCGGTTGGGGTAGCGATCGGCCCAGCGGCCGCGGAGCCCTTCTTCCAGGACCCCGCAGTATTCGCTGCCCAGCGGTTCCAGCGACCGCAGCACCACGTCCACGGCTTGGTCCCAGGTGTGGTGCTGTTTGATGTCCCGCAGGATCGGCACGTAGGTGTCGTAGTGGTGCAAGTCGTCCAGGCCCATCTTGCGGCGGCGGACGTCCAGGTACTGATGCACCGCGGGCAGGGAGTCGCGCACCGCGCCGATCAGGTTGTCGTAAACACTGGCCGGCACGTTGTCGGGAAACAGGGCTGCGGACAGGCTGCTGTCGAAGTTCCGAGCACGAGCGTAGTAGACATCGCTTTGAATGCTGCCGCTGAGGGTCGCCGCCAACGTGTTTTCGTGAGCGCTGAACTGGGTGTAGTACTGTTCAAAGGCGTTGCGGCGGACGTCCCGATCCGGGCTGATCAGGAACTGTGCGAACGTGGCGTGGGACAATTCGATCGTGCGACCTTCGTGATCGGTCAGCTCGCCGAATTTCAGGTCCGCATCGTTCAGCTGGCGGAAGGCATTACCGGCCGCCCCGGCCATCTCGCCCTGCATCGCCAACAGCCGCTCTTCGCGATCGCTCAGCGTGTGCGGGCGATAACGCAGCAGCCGTTCCAGCTGCAAACGGAAGGGGGCCAGGACCTCGTCCTGCATCATCGCCTCCATCTGCTGCGGCTCGATCGCCAACAGTTCGGGCCGCATATAGCTGGCCGTCTGAGAGGCTCGCACGGCTTGGTTCTGGTAACGAGACTTCAGGGCCTGGTACTTGCTGTCGGCTTGGTCTTCGGTGGTTTTCAGGAACGCGTAGATCCCCAGTCGTTCGCCGCGGCGGTCGAATTCGCTGTCAAAACGCAGCGCCTCGGCCAGGGTCTGAGCCGATTCGCCCAGCCGCCCGCGATACGTCTCATAGGTCGCGATGGCCGCATCCTGACGCTGGAAGTCCGCCTCCCAGGCGTCGTCGTCGGTGTACAGGCTGGACAGATCCCAGGTGTGTTCGGCGGGAACTTCGTGGCGTGCGGGCAGCGTAGCGGTAGCCATAGGGCGTGCAATCCTTCGGCACAAGCGGAACGGGTCGGTTCGACGGTTTTCAACCATTGTACCGCTTCGGTCCGCTTTACCCAGGCGGTAGCTGCAGTCCAGCCCTCGGGCGATTTCGGCGCTGGAGTGTAGCCTTTAGGCGATTTCAGGCGCTGGAGTGTAGCCTTTAGGCGATCCCGGGCGCTGGAGTGTAGCCTTTAGGCGATTTCAGGCTGCAGATACGAACCGGGCGGCTAAAGCCTGGACTCCAGCGATCCCGGCGCTGGAGTGTAGCCTTTAGGCGATTGCGGGCTGCAAATACGAACCGGGCGGCTAAAGCCTGGACTCCAGCGATCCCGGGCGGCTAAAGCCTGGACTCCAGCGATTCAGAAGGCGCGCAGGGCACTCAGCAAATCGTGGTATTGATCGGTCCACAGCGGAGCCTGTTGGACCTCGGCCGGTGCGGGCCGTAGGGCGTCGGCAAACGACGCGTCGTCAAAAAACGACTCGTCCTCCGCCGCGATGACCCACACCGCGGCGGTGCTGTGGATCGCATCGTCCTGGCGCGTGGCCACCCGCCGGCTGTAGAGTCCCAACCGATCGGTCAAGCGATGCACGATCGGAGTCAGGTCGAGGTAGTTGTTGGAGACGTGAAAGGCCAGCACGCCGCCCGGCTTCAACCGCTCGCGGTACAACTCGACCGATTCCAGCGTCAACAGATGGGCGGGGATGGCGTCGCTGCTGAAGGCATCCAGCACCAATACGTCATAGAGTCGCTCGGGACGTCGCTGCAGCACCAAGCGGCCGTCGCCCTGGAGCATATTAATTTCCGCCGCGGAGTCGTCCAGATAACTGAAGTGGCGTCGGGCCAGGTCGATGACCGCGGGATTGATTTCGATGTAGTCAATCGTATCAGCGGGGCGACCGTACACCGCCAATACTCCACAGCCGAGTCCCACCGCACCGACGTCCAGACGCCCCTGCTTGCCTTTGGCCGCCAGCGTCCGCCCGATGCCGCTGTTGTGGGTGTAGTAGGTCGTCGGTTGACGGGGCGCACTTTGGTACTGGCAACCGTGAACCGTTTGGCCATGCACCATGCTGATCCGATCGCCGCGATGAATGATTCGCAAGACGCCGAAGAAATTGCGGTTGGTGGCGATGTCGTCGCTGGCATCGCGGTACTCGACGACGAACAACATGGCGGCGCTCAGCACTCCGCCGGCCAACGTGATTCCCCGTACTCGAGCAAACTCAAATCGTCCGTTTCGCCAGGAGCGATGGCCCATAAACAACATGAACGCCATCATCGTTGTGGTCGCCAGCCCGATCGGCATCTCGATGTACGAAGAGAACACCAGCGGGCACACCAGACCCACACACAGACCGCCCAGGGCTCCGCCGGCCGACAACAGCACGTAGTACTGCGTCAGATAACGCGACGAAGGTTTTAACCGCGCCACCTCACCATGGCAGAGCATGCATACCAGGAACAACAACACCAGATATCCGGCCCCCTGGAACAATAATGTTCCCAGCGTGGGCCGCAGCGACAGCACGGACACCAAGGCCACGACGAGGATCGCTGCCATCGCATAGATCTTGGGTTGGTACCAGGCGGGTTTGTCGAAGCTGACAATGAAACTGATCAAATAAAAGCTCAGCGGCAACACCCACAGGAAGGGAATCACCGCGACCTCCTGCGAGATGTGATTGGTCACTGCCAACAGCATCAACGACGCGAAGGCGGGCAGCAGCAGCCAGGCGGCGCGACGCTTCCAGGTGGGCGGCGGATCGGCCGACACCGTCGACTCGCCCGGGCCAGCGGCCGGGCGGACATCGCCCATCCGAAACAGCCCGAAAACCAACACCGCTTGCAGCAGGGCAAACGCGCAGAACATGACCGACCAGATGCGCGACTGATCGCTGACCCCCAGCACCGGCTCGACCAGAAACGGATACGTTAGCAGCGCGGCCAAGGAGCCGACGTTGCTGAGCGCGTACAAGCGGTACACGCTGTCGTCTTGCTTGCGATAGCTGAGCCAGGCTTGCACCAAGGGACCGGTGCTGCTGAGCACAAAGTAGGGCAGGCCGACGTGGACGGCCAACAATCCCAGCAAATGCAACACGGGTTGTTCGTCACCCAGCGGTTTCCACTCGCCTGTGGGATTGATCGGCAGCAGGATCACGGCCAGGATCAACAGCGAAGCATGAATCAAACCCTGGACGCGGGGCGTAAAGGTCCGGCTGAGAAAATGGGCATACAGGTAACCGCCGAACAGCAGCACCTGGAAGAACAACATGCACGTCGTCCAAACCGCGGGCGAACCGCCAAACCACGGCAGCACCGCCTTGCTGATGATCGGCTGGACCTGAAACACCAGGAAGGCGCCGAGCAGGGTGGCGGCGGCAAACGGCAGCAGGGCGGACAGGCTTCGCGGTTGGCTCATGAGATGGTTCGCTCGCGCGGCAATCGACACGGGACGGCAACACTTGCCGGCAACATCGAAACCTAGCACGCGCTCAACTTGCAGGACGGCCCGAAGCGGGGCAAAGAAAGGCTCGCCAACCCGCATTCTTTGCCGCCGCACCGAAAGATACGGCACAAACATCGCAATAGATCCGCCAGGCGGGATGAGCCGGGCGGCCCAGAAGGGGTAGCCGCAGAGGCAGCTCAGCCGCGCGGCGCAGAGTTGCTCGGCTGTCCCAGACGAGTACAACACGGGGCACAAGTGCTGCGTCAACACTTGATCTTAGGGTCTGGCCGTGAAGTCGCCAGACTTTGGGCCTGCTTGCCGCTACCGTCCAATCTCTGGCGAGATCAGCGACCCGAGAATAAGACCTAGACGCACCACTGGAG
>NZ_WIAD01000024.1 GCF_009618275.1 Roseimaritima sediminicola | reverse complement strand
GCGCGTTCGGCTTGGGTCGTGTGCGACCACCTTGGGTGCGGAAACGTGTTTTGCCGCGGGACGATCCATCGCCGAAGCGCGCGTCGGCGAGCACACGGCCGAAGCGGCGTAGAAGTGAGTGAACCTCATCCCCTGTTCGCCGATTCGATCCAGGTTGGGAGTTTGAACAGCGGGACTACCAAAGCTGGAAAGGTCTCCGTAGCCGAGGTCATCGACAAGCAACAAAATGATGTTCGGCCGCTCGTCCGCCCTGGCCGGGACGCGCTGGCATGCGAAGCCGACCACGACGAGAACGATGGCAAGTGCAAAGGTGAAGTATTTCATCGATTCAAAAACCGTCTGCGGTGGAGTCGTGTACAAGCAGTGTTGCATTCGTTCTCGCCAAGACCCCGTCCCCAACACCATCTCGGCCGTAATCCACGCCGCCCTATCGCGATCGGAAAATCTCGCTGGTCAACACTTCGACGACCATCGTACGCAGGCCGCCGTCCTCGGCTCGCACGTTTTCGCAGATCTCGTCGATCTCGAACCGATCGGTCGGTTCCATGTGCCGCCCCGTAGCGTAGGTCAACATCTTCTCGACCAAACAACGCGTGAATCGATCCGCTCGGCTGTCCTTCAGCACCTCTTTGAAACTGGTAAAGTCGGTGTAGGACTCACCCGAGGGCAATGTTCCCGTAGGGTCGATCTCGGGTGCCGAGTCTTGGCCCTTGCCCTTGGGATAACTCGTCCGCCACCGCCCGATCGGATCGAAGTTCTCCAGCGCAAACCCCAGCGGATCGATGTTGCGATGACACACCGCACACGTCTGGTCTTCGCGATGTTTGGCCAATCGCTCGCGGATCGTGGTCGCCCCGCTGACATCGGCATCGATCGCCGGCACCTCGTCCGGCGGCGGCGGCGGATCGACGCCCAGGATGTTTTTCGATACCCATACGCCGCGAGTCACCGGCGACGTGGTCACGCCATCGGCACTGACCGTCAACACGCCGGCCATTGCCAACACGCCGCCCCGTGGGACGCCTTCACCAAGTTCAACGCGCCGGAAACCATCGGCCAAACTCATCGTGTTCTGTTCGGGCAAGTCGTACAGCTTGGCCAAACGTTTGTCGACGAACGTGTAATCGGCGTCCAACAAGTCCGTCACCGGCCCGTTCTCTTCGAGCAAATGTCGAAAGAACAAGCGGGCTTCCTGCTTCATCGATTCGGGCAGGTTCTCCGCGTAATACGCCACCGCGGCCCGGCGTGGCGGCGGCATACTGCCGATCCGCCGCAGCCCCAACCAGTTGTCGAGAAAGCTGTTCACAAACGCTTCGGACCGCTCATCGGCCAGCATGCGTTCGACTTGGCCTCGCAGCACCTCCGGCTCGACCAGCCGCTCCGATTCGGCCACTTCCAACAGCTCTTCATCCGGCGGCGCAGCCCACAGTGCGAAGGCAAGTCGCGACGCCAAGTCGAACGGCCGCAGCAACGTTTCGTCCTCCGGCGTGATCTCGCTGAGGTACAAAAACGATGGCGAACAGAGGATCATCTTCAGCGTGTCCAACGCCGCCTGCCGGGGGCTCGCCTCCTCGGCCACTCGTTGCTCGTACATCGTCGCGATTCGTTGGCGATCCTCTTCGCGGAGCGTCCGGCGGAAGGCCCGACGAGCAAACGCATTCAGCTGGTCCACGGCATGATCGGCCTGAAACCCCTCGCGGCCGAACACGGCCACCTCTTCGGCGCCGCCCTGCGGTTCGGCAACCGGACCATGGATCTTGATCTCGCCGATGCGGATGTGCGGCAACGCTCCTTCACGCAGGATGTGCGTTCGGCTGACTCCGCTGCGGTACGTCTTCGGATCGAACTCGTCCTTGTACCGCTTGTTGACGGTGATCACCGAGGCTCGCGATTCGTAGGGCCCATTGGGAAAAATAAAACGCGGCGTCTGGCCGGCTTCCAACCAGACGCGAAACTTCAGCCACTCCGGCTGCTCGTCGGGGACCACGGTGCGGTCCAGGATCGGTTCGACCGCTTGCGGGTAATGGATGTGTCCCTTGGTCACGTCCCCCGGCACGACGGCCAGCTGGAACGGTTCGGAAAAATCGATCCGAAAGATCTTCGGGTCGTAGTGGGTGTCGCGATGCATCGCTTGGGCGTGGACTTCGATGTCGTACAGCCCGGAGACCGGCACGCCTTCGAGAAAATCCTCGATGTGACCATAGCCGCCCTGCCGCGTGTCGGTATTGGGTTGCTCGTACAGGCAAAGGTACTCGTAATCGAAGGCCGCGCGGTGCGGTCCGGAGAGCTCCTCGTACTGCCGGAAGTTATCGGTGAAGTGCCACGTCTGTGGCTCGAGCTGTGGTTTGCCCAGCCGTGTTTCGACCAGCCGCTGGGCCGCCTGGAAGTACTGGTCCAGCAGGAACCCGGACGTCACCAGCGAGGCGCCCAGATTGTCCATGTCGCCCTCGGCCATGTCGCGAGGAAAGTCGGCGGTCAAACCCAGCGTATCGACGCGTCGGCCCAACAGCGCCGCCAAGGAGTTCTCGTATTCGCGGCGCGACAGCCGCCGCAGGACCGTGCGTCCGCCGGTGCTGCGAAACTTGTCGCGGCTGGCATCGATGCCATCGCGCAGGGCCTCCAGCACTGCCAGTCGCTGCTCGTCGCTGGGCTGCTCGGCAGCTTCCGGCGGCATCTGCCGCAGCGTCAGCTGGTCGACGATCTCGTCGGCCGTAAAGAGTTGCTGAGCGGACTCGAGCGGCAACCGAAACGTTGCGAATTCCCGCTCGCCCTCGGCGGATTCCGCATCGTGACACTCGATACAGAAGGAATTGAGAAACGTCTGAACCACTTCGGCCCGGGACGCAATCGCTTTCCGAGTCGACGCGTCATCGTCGGCTTCCGTGCAATTGGAGAACAGACAGACGCCAGCGACAACTGCGACGGCGCACAACGCACGCTCGGACAAAGTTAAAAAGCAAGCCATGGAGAATCGCGATCAGGAGAAAGTGCCGGTGCTGGTTCCGAAGGCGTCGATCTGAAGGCCCATTCGCTGAGCGATGTCGACGTACAGATTGCACAACGGAACTTTGCCGACGCCCTTGTCCGGCACGCGTTTGAATTCCCCTCGGCCGTAGCCGCCGCCGGCCAAGACGATCGGCAAGTCGGTATTGGTGTGCGAACTTCCGTTACCCATTCCGCTGCCAAACAGGACCGCCGTGGAATCGAGCAGGGTTTGCTGGCCGTCCTGCATGGAAGCCAACCGCGAAAGGAACTTGTTGAACTGCTCCAGTTGATAGGTTTCCAGCGTGACCAGGTGGGCGATCGTTTTCTCGTCGTTCCCGTGGTGCGACAAACTGTGATAGGACTTGTCGATGCCCAGATTCTGAGGCAGGAAGCTGCCGCCGATCTCGAGCGTGGCGACGCGCGTCGAATCGGTCTGCAGAGCCAACGCAATCAATTCGTACAGCACGGGCAGATCGTCCACCGTGTTGGTGTCGGCCGGTTTCTCGAAGGGCGGCTCGGGCTCGGGTTGATCCGCCCAGCGCTGGCGCGCCTGCAGTCGTTTCTCGACGTCCCGGATCGAACTGAAGTACTCGTCCAGCTTGTCCTTGTCTTCCTGGTTGACGCGCCGGGCCAGCGTCCCGGCCTCCTCGACGACCGAGTCCAGGATGGAAGCCTGCAGGGCGCCGGCACGAACTTTCTGCGCACGACGTTCAGGCGAATCGCTGACGAACAAACGCTCAAACAATTCGGCTGGACCGGTGATCGGCGGCACCCGCACGCCGGACTTGGTCCAGGACATCTGACAACCGCCGTGGATGCCGCCCTCGGATCCGACGGTCAGCGAAGGGAAACGCGTCTCCGGCCCGATGGCATCGGCGATGAACTGGTCAATGGTGACATTGCCATCGGGACGCTTTTTGGACTCGTGATGCAACACGCCCGAAAGAAACGTGTGCACCGCGAAGTGGCCACCGCGAAGTCCGTGGTCCAGCCCCCGATACACGTTCAACCGCTGACGATTCTCCGCCAACGGCTTCAGCAGGGGAGTCTCTTCGAAACCTTTGCCGGTGGTTTCCGGGAAGAAATGCTTTTGCTGGAACCCCAATAGATTGCCGACCGCAACAAACCGCCGCGCCCCATCGCCGGCTCCGCGATCGGCACGAACCGGCGTATTGGGATCGGCGGCCCGGGCGATCATCGAGGGCAGGGCAGGCAAGGCGAATGAACCAGCCAAGGACCGGAGGACGAATCGGCGACGTTCGATCGAATGTTTCTTCATAGCCCTGGAAAGCCCCAAGAATCGCAAGAAATACCAACAACAGGCCGCAACCAACCAACCGCCGGAGGGCCAAACGCGCGCCCATTCTATCGACTATTTCACCGCCATGCGATTTTCCCGGGGGAAAACCCTCAAACACCCTCGCCCGGAAGGCCTGAGACACCGGTCCCGGGATGGAGGAAGTCATGTGCGTCGCAGCAAGCGTCTAACGCTTTTGAAACACCCGCACGTGATCCACCTTCAACTGAACCGGAAACTCCGTGGTCTCGTCCGGCGCTCCCACGAACCCTCCGCCCACGGCCAAATTGATCACCAGATGAAAGGGCTTGTCAAAGGGTGCGGGAAACGGCTGGCCGGCGCTGTGCCAGCGATCCAGCGTCTGGTACAGCCGGCCATCGACGTACCAACGCATCTCCCCTGGCTCCCACTCCAGGGCGAATCCGTGAAACCCGTCGGCGAAGCTTCCCTCGGGCAAGTCGTAGTGGCCGGTCGCCGAGGCGTTCTTGGGCCAGGGCGCGCCAAAATGCAGCGTACCATGGACGCGTCCCGGCTCCTGACCTTTGTACTCGACGATGTCGATCTCGCCGCTCGCCGCCCAGCCCCCGTAGCTCTCTTCGGTTGGCAACATCCAAATGGCGGGCCAGATCCCCTGTCCCTCGGGCATTTGAGCTCGTACTTCGATCCGGCCGTACGTCCACTCGCCGCGGTGTTTGGTTCGGATTCGGCCCGAGGAGTACTCGCGGGTGGTTCCCATGATGTTCGGGCGGTCGGCATGAGCTTCGAGAATCAAATGGCCGTCGGCCACGCGAACGTTTTTCGGCCGGTCGGTATACATCTGCAACTCGTTATTGCCGCCGCCAAACGCGTTCACCTCCACGCCCCACTTGGAATAATCCAGCCGATCCCCATCGAACCCATCCGCCCAAACCAGCTGCCAATCATCGTCCTCGCCACCGCTCGCCTGCCGCAGCGATCGAGTGTTCCCCAGCCCCGCAACCAGCCAGCTGGCCATCAGAAACATCGCCAACATTCGAAAAGGAATCCGTGCTAGGCTCATAACGCATATCTCTAACAAAACAAAGCCAGGTCGGGATGTCGCGGAAACCTGCCACGACCGTCCCTGACCACGTGACGAAACAGAAAGCACCAAGGCTGGTTCATTCTATTTGGTAAAAGGTTTGATGAACAGAATTTGTATCCCCGGCTCAGCACGTCTGCTCTCGCTCTTATTGACCGTTGCGGGTGCGACCCTGGTTGGACCGGAAGCAGGGGCTGAGGATCAAGCGCAACAGGGGGCGTTGAGAACCGATCAGTTTGTTAATCCGATCGGCGAAGGAGCCGACCCGTGGGTCGTGCGCGATCCCAACGCAGCCCGTTATCTGTGGTGCATGTCCGACGGCAACCGTGCGATCGCCATCCACACCAGCGACAGTGTGACTTCGCTGGGCCGCAAGCACATCGTCTGGCGTGCAGCGAACAGCGGCCCGGTGTCGCAACAGGTCTGGGCTCCGGAGCTGCACTACCTGGACGATCGCTGGCACATTTACTTTGCCGCATCCGATGGCCGGAACGAGAACCATCTGGCCTATGTGCTGCGGTCCAAGACCGCCGACCCGCTGGGCGAGTACGAGCTGCACGGGCCGATCGCAACCGGCGAAGGGGCCGACGGTCGTTCTCCCAACATCTGGGCCATCGACATGACGGTGCTGGAACACGGCGGTCGCCGATATGCCCTGTGGTCCGGTTGGGACCGACCGGGTTCGGATCAGCAGTACCTGTACATCGCACCGATGGCCTCGCCCACAAAACTCGCCGGCCCGCGGGTGCGGATTTGCGACAACGACGATTACCTCTGGGAACGCATCGAACCGGACAACTCCAAACGCGGACTGAACGAAGCCCCGCAAGTGTTTCAAACCGAACAGCAAACATCGGTCGTCTATTCCTGCGGTGCCTCGTGGCTGCCGACCTACAAACTTGGCTTGTTGGAACTGGTCGGCGAAGATCCGTTGCAGCCGGCGTCCTGGAAGAAACGCCCGGAGCCTGTGTTCCGCGGCACGGAGGCAACCTACGGCGTCGGCCATTCCTGTTTCGTCAAGTCGCTCGATGGCAGCCAGTGGTGGCACGTGTTTCATGCCAAGCGGGATCGTCGGCCCGGTTGGCGTCGCGCGGTGCACGTCCAGCCGATGCATGTTGACGAAAAAGGCTTCCCCGTGTTCGGCGAACCGGTTCCGCCCGGCACCGTGTTGTCCGATCCGTCTGGCGACGCGATCGATGAAGACGACTTCTCCGCCGAATCGTTCGACTACTTTGGCCATCATCAGTACCTGGCGGTGGAGGATGGCACGATCCGGTTGGGTCGAGAACCCGAACAGCCCGTCAACGCGTATCGCGCCGGAGAGAAAGTGCTCTACAGCGGAGCGGTCCCCAGGGACGTGAAAGCCGAAGTCACGATCGATTTTCTGGGCAACGCTCGCTCACGCGATGCAGGGATTCTGTTTCGCACCACAGCAGCTTCGGTCGGCTACGACGCCCAGCGAGGTTATTTTGTAGGGCTGATTCCCCGCACCCAGCTGGTGGTACTCGGCCGCACCGACGGAACCTCCTGGCACGAGCTGGCACGTGCCAAGACGAAGATCAACACGACTCAGCCGCAACATCTAGCGATCCAAGTCGAGAGAGATCGTATCACCGTGGAGCACAATGGCGAGAAGAAGCTCCAGCACACCGACAACACCTACGATCGCGGCGTGATCGGCCTGCGCGTGGTGGATACCGACGCCCGTTTTTCCCAGCTGAAGGTCAGGGCGATCAAGCCATAGAGAATGTTTCTATCGGCTGCCGTCGGGTTCAGGAGCTCCTGCGCCAGGAGAGGTAGATTAGGCATTATCGATTTCGCCAAAAGCGCGAGCGTCGCTTGGCGTGAGCGACGGCAATGATGATGATGCGATCAGAGTCTTTGCGATAGACGATCTGAAACGGAAACTCCATTACGCTGCAGCTCTGATGAACGTCGTCAATCCAGATAAACCGGTCTGGATCCTGGCAGATTTTTTCGATCGTCAAGTCAACGGACACGGCGAAGCTTCGCGCCGCAGACGGGCTTCGCTCTCCATACCAGTCGGCTGATTCTTCAAGCTCAACTACAGCCTCCGGATGAAAATCAACTCGCATCCTGCACGCCGTGATTGGAAAACAACCGCTCGCGAATCGTGGACCAGCTTTCTGTCTGAACGACGCCTGACTTTACTTCGTCGCTGCGCCGCTTGATTTCCGCCAGCCATTCGTCGGCCAGCTTGGGAGGCTGGTCATCTGGAACCGAAGAGGCAAGATCGTCGATCAGCCGCAACCGCTCCTCAACAGGAAGTTGAGACGCGGAAGCGAGAATGTCTTGATAGTCGGGCATTGTCTGGCACCAGCCAATGTTCGTGGACGATTCAGCACATGACTCCTCTATTTTACCACGATCCCGCGCCACAGCGCAGCACCATGAGAAACTTCAAAGACCCGCGTTCGCCGCCGTACTGCTCGAACGTCCAGTCGGTTTCGTCGAGTAGCCAGGAGAAGGGTATCCATCTCGGATTGCCTCACACAGATGCGGAGCTGTTCAAGCGGTTCGTCCTGACATCAGCACCGGTCGGACAGATCGGAAAGCAGAGCGATCGGAAAGCAGAGCATTGACCGCAAGCGTGCTGGAGTCGAACTTCGCAGGCGATGGCAGGCAGGGTAACCGAGCGGCTGAAGCCTGGACTCCAGCGCGAGCAGGCTCATTGATGGGCACGGCGGCAACGTCCCGTTGGCCCAAGCTTATCCGGGGAGCCGCAGAAAAAGTACGCCCGACAGGATTCGAACCTGTAACCTTCGGCTCCGGAGGCCGACGCGCTATCCAATTGTGCCACGGGCGCTTTGTTCTTCTGAACTCCCCGAATTCTACACCTTTTCTGTGGCCTTGCCAGCTGGGTGGGAGCTAGTCGTCGTGGCTGCACAGATCGATGACGATCACGCAGGCGAGGATCAATACGTCGTCTTCTCCCTCGGCGATCTCCACGCCGTAGCTGTCGGTAAACGAAAACAGCTTCTTCGAAACGCTGGCGACCGGGCGGCCGTCGCGCGTGAATTGATACTCGTGATCGAAGTAATCGCCTTTGGCATCCAGATCCCCCGCCGCCGCGTCTTCGACATCGAACACGTCGCGGAAAAACGCTCTACAGCAAGTGCTTGGCTTTGATCTCCAAGTACTGATTGACCAGCGGTGCGGTCAGTTCGTCGGGGAACGTATCGACGACCAACACGCCGCGATGGGTCAGGTCGCGGATCACCTGGTCGCGCCAACAGAGAATCTCCGCCGCCGCGGCCGCCCGCAGCATGTTCTCGCGGTCCCCCTCGGGATGGTCGGCCGCGTCGAACATCTGGCGATCCCGCAGCAGCACGCCCACCGGCAGATGACGGCCACTGATGTTGCCCAAATAATCGACCACCTGAGCCGAGTTGACTTCGTCGATCAGGTTCGTCGTCAGCATCACCAGAGAGCGCCGCTTGCAGTGATTCGATAGATACAAGAACGCTTCGTCGTACCGCGATTCGACCAGCCGGGGAAATTGGTCAAACCCGGCTTGGATCAAGCGGTTCATCTGAGCCTTGCCGCCGCGGGGCGGAATGTAGGCGTGGATCGTGTCGGAGAAACACAGCATGCCCACCGAGTCGCCTTGTTCGAGGGCGACGTAGGCCAACAACAACGAAGCGTTCAGGGCGTGGTCGAGCAGCGAATAACCGGCCCGTTCGTTGGTCATCATCCGCCCACAGTCGAGCAAGAAGATCAACCGCTGGCTCTGGTCGCTTTGAAATTGCCGCACGGTCAGCTTGCGGCGACGGGCGGTGCTGCGCCAGTCGATGTGGCGGTAGTTGTCGTCGCGGCTGTAGTCGCGGAGTCGTTCGAAGTCGCTGTCCTGACCGATGCGACGGGTGCGGCGAACGCCGATCAGGCTGAGCCGATTGGTGCGAGCGAGCAACGCGTATTCCGACAACTGCTGCATGTCCGGGTAGACATTCAAACGGCTCTCGACCGGAATATCCACGTAACGCCGCCAAAACCCCAGCAGGCTGCGGGCGCTGACGTAAACCTTTTCCAGAGCAAACGCCCCGCGACTCTGCGGCACCAACCGCCGCCGCACGGTGACGCGGGCCAGCTGCGGTAGACGCAGGGAGTGCTGGGCGGGTTCCGCACGAAAGGACTCGGGCACGTCGTCGCGAAACGCGCCGCGGATCGTCGTCAGCGTCTTGTTTTCCAGCGTCAGGTCGTAATGCAGCGGTTTGCCCAGCGAAGCCGTACGCGGCAGCTCGCGCATCGCCCGCAGACCATCGGACGTCGACAGATACAGGAACGTCAGGTCCAACAGCACGAGGGCCGCCAGCACGCCATCGACCACGGCCACCACCAAAACCAGATGGCTGTTGATCACCGTCAACAACGACGCGGCCAGCGAGACGAGCAGCACCACCGCCCACAGCCAGGTGGGAAACGTGCGCAGCTTCCACGCGGCAAACAGCAGCGGGATGGCCACCGCCAACAACAGTAACCAGGGCAGGGCTGTGAGCCACTGAAATGTCGCCTGTGTGTCGCTCGTTATTTCGCCCAACGCGATGTCTCGACAAAGTTGATTCGGGGATGCGGCTGGGACAGCCGAGCGGTTTTGTTTCTGCTCGGCTGGGACAGCCGAGCGGTGTTGTTTCTTCTCGGCTGGGACAGCCGAGCGGCTTTGTTTCTTCTCGGCTGGGACAGCCGAGCTACTCTGTTTACAAGGCCACGGTGACGGTCTTCGATTCGGTGTAGGCCTTCAGCCCTTCCTCGCCCAGTTCGCGGCCGTAACCGCTCATTTTGAACCCGCCGAAGGGAGCCGCCGCATCGAAGACGTCGTAACAGTTTACCCATACCGTGCCGGCTCGAACACGCGCGGCAAAATCGTGAGCTTTGTGCACGTCGCGCGTCCAGATCGCGGCGGCCAGCCCGTAAAATGTGCGGTTGGCTCGCTCGATCATCCGCTCGGTGTCCTCAAACTTCAAGACGCTCAGGACCGGCCCGAATATTTCGTCCTGAGCGATCGCCATGTCGTCCTCGACGGCATCGAAGATCGTCGGCTGGACAAAGTAGCCGCGTTCGCCATGACGCTGGCCGCCGGTCACACAGCGAGCCCCTTCCTGCTGGCCCTTTTCGATGTAGGACATGATCTTGTCGAACTGGTTGCGGTCCACCTGCGGTCCCTGTTCGGTGTCCTCGGCGAAAGGGTCACCCAGTTTGCGATTCTTCGCTAGCCCCGTCAGCTTCTCCATAAACGCTTCGTGGGCGGACGCTTCGACAAACAATCGGCTGCCCGCACAACAGCACTGGCCCTGATTCAAGTACAGCCCCAGGTAGGCGCCTTGGGCGGCGGCATCGAGGTCGGCATCGGCGTACACCACGTTGGGACTTTTGCCGCCCAGTTCGAACGTCAAGCGTTTCAGCGTTTCGGCTGAATCGCGGGTGATGATCTGCGCCGTGCGGTGCTCGCCGGTAAACGCCACTTTGTCGATCATCGGATGTTTGACGACCGCCGCCCCGGCGGTCGGCCCGAAGCCCGGCACGACGTTGATCACGCCATCGGGAAACCCGACCTCCTTGGCCAACTGGGCCATCCGCAGGCAGGTCAGCGGCGTCTGCTCGGCCGGCTTCATCACGATCGTACAGCCGGCCGCCAGAGCGGGGCCCCATTTCCAGGCCGTCATCAGCATGGGGAAATTCCACGGAATGATCTGCCCGGCCACGCCCACCGGTTCACGCCGCGTGTAGCAAAAATAATTGCCGCGGATCGGGATCGTGCTGCCGTGAATCTTGTCGGCGTATCCGGCGTAGTAGCGGAGCACGTCGACAACCAAGGGCAGGTCCACGTGGCGGCTCTCGCGAATCGGTTTGCCGTTGTCCAGCGTTTCCAATGCGGCCAGTTCGTCGATCTCGCGTTCGATGCGGTCGGCCAACAGGTACATCAGCCGCCCCCGATCGCGAGCGTCCATCTTGGGCCAATCTCCGCTGTCGAAGGCTCGCCGAGCCGCCCGGGCCGCCCGATCGACATCCTCGGTATCGCCCTCGGCAACCTCAGCGATCAGCTCCTCAGTGGCCGGATTGATCGTGGCAAACGTCTTGCCGCTGGCCGCCTCCTGCCACTGGCCATCGATAAAGCACTGGGTGTGTTGCACCTGGATTTCTGCCGGTGAAGCTTGCAGTGAAGTAGCCATGATTCCACGGACTCCAAAAAATGAAAAAGGCGATGCGTCGGTACTTTTATTGTACGCGACACGCGTGGAACATACTGAGCCGTTTGGGCGAACGCCCCGGTTGGTTTCGGACCGAGACGCGGCGGAGGCGTTCTGGGTGAAACGGGCGAGCGATGTTATGGTGGTTGGCCGGCCCGCATGGAGGGCCCGCGAACGAATTAATTTGCGAGAAAGCGAGATCCGGTGGAACAAAGTTTTTTAGCTTGGCTGCGAGGCCGACAGCGTGAGTTGCCTCAGGTGGACGTGGGCATCGGCGACGACGCCGCGGTGTGGACGCCGACGCCCGGGCGGCAGACGGTGATGGCGACCGATACGATCGTCGACGGCGTGGATTTCCTGGCCGACCAGCACGACGCGGCCGACATCGGCCGCAAGTCCGTGGCGATCAATCTGAGCGATATCGCGGCGATGGGTGCCCAGCCCACCGCGATCCTGGTCACGCTGTCCCTGCCCAGCGAGGCCGCCACCCAGACTGCGGCCGCGGTCTACGAAGGGATTCTGGCGATCTGCCAACAGTATGGTGTGGCCATCGCCGGCGGTGACCTATCGGTGTACGACGGTCCGCTGGCGATTTCGGTCACCATCCTGGGCGAAGTGCCCGCGGGCAAAGCGTGGCTGCGGCGCGGGGCCGAGGACGGGGACGCGATCCTGGTCACCGGCGCGTTCGGCGGGAGTTTGCTGGGCCGTCATCTGACATTCGAACCTCGCGTCGAAGCGGCTACGCGGCTGCGTGAATGCCTCGACGTCCACGCCGCGATGGACGTCAGCGACGGCCTGTCCTTGGACCTGGATCGGTTGTGCGCCGCCAGCGGTGTGGGAGCGGAAATCGATACCAGCCTGATTCCGATTCACGACGACGCCCAGCGGCTGGCCCAGCAGACGCCGGAAACCACGGCTCTGCAACGTGCCCTGGGCGACGGCGAAGACTTCGAATTAATCTTGGCCGTCAGCCAAGCCGACGCCGATCGGCTGGGCGAGATCAACGTGGGCGTGCCGCTGACGCAGATCGGCAACTACACCGCTCGCACCGGCCTGTGGATGCGAAGGTCCGGTCGTCTGGAACGCCTGAGCCCCAGCGGCTACATCCACGGCAGCCATCCCACTCGGGCCTTGGAGCCAAAACCATGAACACCTCGGCCACCCTGTTTCACCCCGACCATCAGGAGCTGGGCCTATTGCAGCTGCACAGCCTGGACGATACCGACCGGCTGGCCGCCGCCCTCAACACGCACCTTCCGCCGCAGGCCTGCGTCGGCCTGGTGGGTACACTGGGCGTCGGTAAAACGCGACTGGTCCAAGCCTTTGCCCAGTCTCTGGGACTGGACGGAGGCGACGTGACCAGCCCCACGTTCACGATGCTGCAGCAGTACGCCGCCGAGCGCCGGCTGTACCATCTGGACGCTTACCGGATCGCCGACGAGGACGAACTCTGGGAGCTGGGCGTGGAGGAATTGTTCGAAGAAGCGGCCGTGATGATGATCGAATGGGCCGACCGCTTTGCCGACTGCATGCCGCGTGAAACGCTGTGGCTGCGGATGCGGATGGGCGAAGCCGACAGCCGCCTGGTGCAGATCTCGGGGCTCTCCAGCTGGAGCCCGATCGTGGAGGACGTGCTGACGTCGATGTAGATGCCCATAGTAGCTCGGCTGTCCCAGCCGAGAGAGAGAGAGAGAGAGTAGCTCGGCTGTCCCAGCCGAGAGATGCGTTCATTCACAGGCTGGAAGCCTTGCCACTACTCACAGGCTGGAAGCCTATGCCACTGTTCACAGGCTGGAAGCCTATGCCACTGTTCACAGGCTGGAAGCCTAGGCCACTGGTACGACGCGGCGGCGACGGCCTTGGCCGATCACCACGTGCGACCAACTGGCCCGGATCGGTTGGTCGCCCGCAGAAAACTCGCGGATCAAGTGCCCGCGGCGGCCCGCCGGCGTGTCTCCCGGAGGCATCCGTCCGGCGCGTTCGATGGAAGCTTCACTGGTCAGGACCGTCGCCGGGATCGCATTGCTGAGCCGTTCGAAGTAGCTCTCGTCACTCAGTTCGTGGTACCTCAGATCCACTTTCTTGCGCACGGCCCACGGCGCCGACGGACTCAATTGGTCCAGCATCCAGCGTTTTGTCAGCCAATCGATTTTGCCGATCGCCGGCTGCATGTCCGCGGCGCGGTTTCGAAACGCCATCGCGGCGTCCAGGGCCGCTTCCCAGCGCTCGAGCACCACGGCGACCTCGGCCGATGGCGGCTGGTGTTGGGCGGCGACAAAGCGGCGGCAGGCGTGCAGGAAACGCTGCTGGATCTCCAAGCCCGACATCGCGCCCCCGCTGGTCGGAACTCGCGACACCAGATTCCAGTCGCCGGCCACGCGGTGCAGCGAAGCGATGGGTTTGCGCAGTACCGGCAAGCCCTCGACGTAGCCGGCTTCGAGCATGTCCAGGACCAGGCTGGTCGTCGCCACCTTGAGGTATTCGGCGGTGTCGGCGATGTTCGAATCGGACAGCCCGATCTGCAGACGTTGCCGGCGGCGCATCAGATCGAAAACCGCCGTCCAGCCGCCGGGCGACGGTTCGCATAACCGCTCTAGCCAGTGCCGAAAGACGTAGATCGGCCGCTCGCCGCGGTACCCACCGAGGCCGGCGTGCGAATCGATGGCCATGGCTTTGGCCGACAACCAATACTTGCCGCGACCGTCCACGTGACCGCTGCCGGTCAACACCAACCGGGACGTCAGAAAGGCGGTTAAATAAGTGCGCTGACGCCGAAACGCAAACAGCCGCGTCAGGATCAGCAGCCAGAGGACCAGCGGACTGCGAAGCGCACGGACGATGGCGACCACGGCCCTCAGCCCCCAAGCCGGCGGCGGCTGCATCAGCCGGGCCGCGCGTGGCACCCGTCCGCGCAGCACCGCCGTGCCGAGACGCGCCATCCCCAGCAACAGCGCGCTGCCGTAGACGATCACGTGGACGCAGAACCAGTACAGCACCTGCAGCGGCAGCAACCCCATCAAACCGGTGCGCAGCAACCACAGGGCCGGCCCCCGAGCGACCTCGGCTTCGTAATTCTCTTGGCAACCATAGATGCGCTCGAGCCGATCGCTGCTGTTCTTCAAGATCCGCACTTCGACGTCCAAGCCGCAACGGTCGGCGGCCCGCTGCAGCATGCGATCCTGAGCTCGCTGGCAGACCAACAGCGCTTGGGGGCTGCGGACCTCGGGCGTCGCACCTTCGATCAGCCCACCGGGCAGCGCGTCATCGACCGGACTGGACTCCGCAGTAATCGCTCCGCCGCTGGCCAGAAACAATTTGCTCGCATCAAAGCGTCCCTGGGCCGTGGGCTGGCGACGGGCGATCGCTTGGCAAATCGCCGCGTAGACTTCGCCGCGTGAGGGCGTACACGATTCATCGCGGCCCGGCGGCGACCGGACCATCGTCGCGTACTCGGTCTCCAAACCGATCAGGCGGTGCAGCAGCGGAGCATCCGACCTCGTCGGTAACGTGCGTCTGGACATCAGCAGTCACCCGCGTTCATCGCTATTCGCCGTTCTGTTGGGTGTCGCACCGCGAAACGTACGTCTCGGCCTCACGGAGCGCGTCGGCCCGCACTTCGGCGGCAAGTTGCGTTAGCTCGGCCGCAGGGGAAGTGGAATCGGTGAGGCGGTCGGTGGACGGCGCAGCGTGAGCCTGTTCAGCCGGGCCCGACACAGAAGACGGCGAAGTCGAGGAGGGTTCCGTGGAAGCAGATCGTTTCACGAGACGTTTCCTGGGAGAGTCGCCTTTCGCTCCGTCGAAAGTTGCTAGAAAATTTCCTTAGCTACTTTTGCGGGGGACGTTTTGCGGGGGACGTGAAGTTAATAAGTGACGAATAATAAGTGACGAAAATTCGTTTACTCCCCTCTCCCCCTTAAGCCTGGCGAGCCTAAGCGAGCCAGGCTTAAGGGGGAGAGGGGTTGGGGGTGAGGGGGCCTGTGGAGCGAAGCCACGAACCGTCCATTGCAGCGAGTTAATTGAATTATAGCAAAGCCGCCTCGCCCTACCTCGCAACGATAGGGCCGTGACAACACCAACCGATCCAACGATACAAGCAGTTGCGCCGGAGGCCCCTCACCCCCAGCCCCTCTCCCCGCCGACCTGGGCAAGCTCCACTTGCCCAGGTCGGCGGGGAGAGGGGAGCCAGATTGACGTCAGTAAACGAATCGATTTTCGCGGAGCGAAAGGCGACCAACGCACTACTTTCGCGGAGCGAAAGGCGACCAACACACTACTTTCGCGGAGCGAAAGGCGACCAACACACTACTTTCGCGGAGCGAAAGGCGACCAACGCAGTACTTTCGCGGAGCGAAAGGCGACACTGCTACTTCTTCTTCAGCTGCTTTTCGACCGCGGCGACGAATTCAGGATCGGTCGGCTTGGTGCGGGTTTTAAAACGTCCCACCACGTTGCCTTCGCGGTCGATGAGGAACTTTTCAAAGTTCCAGGCCACCGGCCCCGAGCCCGCCGGCTGGACGTCCTGGCTGGTCAAGTTCTTGTAGAAGGGAATCGCATCGTCGCCTTTGACGTCGATCTTGGAAAACATCGGGAACGTCACCTGGTACTTGCTGCTGCAGAACTCTTTGATCTCGGCGTTGCTGCCCGGTTCCTGTCGGCCGAACTGGTTGCTGGGAAAGCCCAGGACGACCAGGCCCTTGTCTTTGTATTTTTCGTACATCGCCTGCAGGTCGGCGTACTGTGGCGTGGCGCCACACTGGCTGGCCACGTTGACGACGACAACCACGTTGCCTTCGTAATCCTCGAGGTCGACTTCCTTGCCATCGATCGACTCGACGCGGTAATCGAGCGCGCACTCGGGCGAATCATCGGCTTGGGCGGTCGATGCACAGACGATCATGGCCAGCAAACCAGCAGCACAAAAAAGGCGAGTCATGGGGTCTTTCCTCCGAGGAACTTACAATAGGGGGGAACGCGAACAACCATTCGTGCACGGAATGAACAATGGCTGCGCGGAAACAATTTCCGCCACAGCCATCGTCCGTCATTCAGTATAGCCGGTTATCGTCCGGCGTATCGGCTGATCGCCGGACGATCGGTAACCGGCCGGCTGCACCGCTGCGAGCCGACAGGAAACCGTTAGTACTCCGCCGGCGCCGGTTCCCCCATCCCGTGGGCCACTTCCTCCTCTTCTTCCGACTCTTCGTACAATTCTACCGGTTTGTAGCCGCCTTGCGTGAAGTAGTAGACCAACAGACCGGCAAAGCCGATGGCCATTGCAAACGGCACGATTGCCGTCGAGGTGAGCGTCTGACGCCCGCCGGCGACATAGGCCGCTTGCACGGCCGGAATATCCTGCTGGGCGTGCTCGATCATCATCTCCTTCTGTTCCGCCGTCAGTAGGTCGGCTTCGCGGATCGATTCCAGATTGCTGAAACCCTCCTCGCCGACTTCCTTGATCTGGTTGACCGCACCCAGTTTGACCGGGGCGATCGGCGTGTACTCGTATCCCCAGCTGGACTTCGTTTCGTCATCGCGGTAGCGCGCAAAGGTTTCCGGGGCCTGCTCCTGCAGGTGCTGCGACATGTGGTATCCCTGCTGGGCACCGATCCGCGGGTTGGCAACCTGGCCGACGGTCAACATCCCGGCCGCTCCCAGTGCTCCCATCGCAATTGCCCCACTTTGCGGATAACGCTCGCCGGCCACACCCAGCATCGTCGGCCACAGGAAGGCTTTACCAAAGCTGTAGAAGGTGGCCGCTGCGAAGACCATCAACACGCTTTCGGTCGGCATCCCCAGCCACAGCAGCCCCAGGCAGGCGATGATCGCGCTGCCCAACAGCAAACCGATCGGGTTGATCCGGTGCACGATCGGTCCCGCAAAGAATCGCAGGACGAACATCAGTGCAGAGGTGTAGACCAGAATCAGGACCGCGTTGGGCAGTACGTTGGCCATCAACTTGGTCATCCACGAGTCCACGCCCAGTTCCATGTAACCGATCATGCCGTGCAGCACGATCAGCACCAGGAAGGGGATCGACAGAAAGCAAGAGAAGACCGTGGCGAAACCGGCTTTGGAACTTTCTCCCACGGTGTCGGGAAAGCGTTCGGGCAAAGCGAGGATCCCGTAGGCCAAGACGATAATGGCGAAACTGGATAATCCCCACTGCCACGGAATCTGCACGAACCAGGCGTCGGGACCGATGAAGCCGGCTGCGAACAGACCGCCGATGATCATTCCGCCCGGCCAGCCCGCGTGCAGGATGTTCAAGTAATGCGTCTTGTTCTCGGGATAAATCTGAGCGATCAACGGATTGATCACCGCTTCGTATAACCCCTGACAGATCGAGAACAGGAACGCACTCCAAAACAACAGGCTATAAACCCGAGCCGTCGCGGTTTCCGGATCCGCCTGCTGCCAGGACTCGAACAGTGGGTTGGCGGCGAACAACATGCCCGCACTGATCAGGTGCATCACAAACGCCAGCACCAACAGCTTCTTGTATCCGAAGGCTTCGACCAGAATGCCGCCGAAAAAGATCATGATCCCGAAGCCCAGGAAACCGGCTCCGAGGATGGCGCCGAACTCGCCCCCGTCGATGCCGAACTCGGTCTCCCAGTCCGTGCCGGCCGCGGTCCGAGTGGCGAAGCCGACCCCGGAAGCGACCAGGGTGAGAAAACTGGCCAGCATCAGCTTGCCACGCGAAATCTGCAGATCCATTTTGTTCTCCGAGATACAAATCGTTCTTCGTCGCAGCGCGACGATGGCCGACGTTTGGGATTGCCCGGTGGAGCCTGAGTCGCAATGGCCCTCAATCTACCATCAGGGTGGGTTTTGGGTCGGAGTATACCTGCCTAACCAGACCGCTGTAAATCAGTTTGCTAGCCACGACCGCGTTTCTTTGTCCAAATCGGGTGCGGCGTCCGGCGAGATTGCCGGTCACCCAGGCTGTGCGTCCGCGGTGCGGGCCCAGGTGGCGAAGTGGGGGCCGTGAAGCCGGATCGGATCGGTACGGCCCGCGGCACGGCCCAGCGATGCTGCGGTAGCTCGGTTTGCGAACGGCTCGCGATCGCTACAATGCGGTCCCGACGGACGACTCCATCGCTCCGCAAGCTTCTGATTCACATGTGTTTTCTTGGATAACAACCCCGTGTTACGTACTCATACCTGCGGCCAGCTGCGCAGCGAACATATCGGTCAAGAAGTCACCCTGTGTGGCTGGGTGGAAAGCAAACGCGATCACGGCGGTTCCGTCTTTATCGACCTCCGCGACCGCTACGGGCTGACCCAGGTCGTCGTCGGCCCTCCCGAGGCGGATAGCGAACTGATCGACACCGCCGGCCGCGTGGGCACCGAGTCGGTGATCCTGGTTCGCGGCAAGGTCGCTCCGCGGCTGGAAGGCAAGATCAACGACAAACTCGACACCGGCGAAGTCGAACTGCGCTGCGAGCACTACGAAGTGCTGAACGCCTGCCCGACGCCGCCCTTCACGCCCGGCCAGCAGGAATTGCCCGGCGAGGACCTGCGGCTGAAGTATCGCTTTCTGGATCTCCGCCGCACGGCCATGCTCCGCAGCCTGGAACTGCGCAGCCGGATCATCAAGATCATGCGGGACTACTTCGCCGAGCACGATTTCATCGACGTGGAAACGCCGATCCTGGGCCGCAGCACCCCCGAGGGCGCTCGCGATTACCTGGTTCCCAGCCGCGTGCATCCCAACAGTTTCTACGCCCTGCCGCAGTCGCCCCAGCTGTACAAGCAGATCTTGATGGTGGCCGGCTTCGACCGCTACGTGCAGATCGCCAAATGCTTCCGCGACGAAGACCTGCGCGCTGACCGGCAACCGGAATTCACCCAGTTGGACATGGAAATGTCCTTCGTCGATCAGGACGACGTGATTGGCATGATCGAGGGATTGGTCAAGCGGACCGCCAAAGAGCTGACCGGTGAAGAGCTCTCGCTGCCGCTGCCGCGGATGACCTGGGACGAATCGATGCGGCGCTTCGGTACCGATGCGCCGGACCTGCGGTTCGGGATGGAAATCGTCGACATCACCTCGATCGCCGCCGAAGTGGAATTCCGCGTCTTCCGCGGGGCGGCCGACAGCGGTGGGTTTGTTCGCGGCATCCGCCTGGAAGGCCAGGCCACCGAGTTCTCGCGCAAACGCATCGACGAATTGACCGATTACGTCAAAAAGGATTTCGGTGCCAAAGGGCTGGCCTGGTTCCGCGTCGAAGAGGATGGCTCGCTGTGGAGTCCAACGAGCAAGAACTTCTCCGCCGAGCACCTACAGCAGATCGGCGCGGCGCTCGAGGCCCAGCCCGGTGACCTGCTGCTGTTCTTGGCCGACACCTGGGAAGTCACCTGCAAGGGGTTGGCCGGACTGCGAAAACGCCTGGGCGCGGAACTGAAGCTGTACGACGAGCGGGCGATGAGCTACAGCTGGGTCACGAATTTCCCGATGTTCGAACGCGACGAAGAAGAACAGCGCTGGGTGGCGATGCATCACCCGTTCACGGCCCCACTGCCCGAAGACTTGGAGAAACTGGCCAGCGATCCGGCGGCCTGCCGGGCCCAGGCCTACGACCTGGTCATCAACGGCAGCGAAGCCGGCGGCGGAACGATCCGAATCCACGACGGCAAAATCCAACAGCAGGTGTTCGAACTGCTGGGGATCGACGAGCAGACGGCGCGGGATCGGTTTGGATTCCTGCTGGACGCGCTCAAGTACGGCGCCCCGCCACACGGCGGGATCGCCCTGGGCGTCGATCGCTGGGTGATGTTATTCGCCGGACTTGATAACATTAGGGAAGTCATCGCTTTCCCCAAGACGCAGAAGGCCAGCGACCTGATGACCGAAGCCCCCGGCGAGGTCGATGCTAAACAGCTCCAGGAGCTGCATCTGCGAACCGTCAAAGTGTAAGCAAAGCTTTTGTGGCATAGAATTCCAGCCTGTGTGTTTTAAATTCACAGGCTGGAAGCCTATGCCACACTGAATAGACCGCCCCCTTCGTCTAGCGGCCCAGGACGCCGGGTTCTCAATCCGGAAACAGTGGTTCAACTCCACTAGGGGGCACTCGGCCGACTACTTGCAAATCCCCTCTTCCGGGTGCGGAGGGATTGACATTGCAAGACGCCTGCCTATTTTAATTGCATTGATTAATGCGCAGCGAATGCCAGCTGTGGGTGGCTTTGTGGCAGACAAACCTGCATTCGCTTCCTTCCTTTTCTTTTGTGACGGGGTCAGATTCTTCTCATGCGTTCATCTCGCCTAAGTGCAACTACCGCCTTTGCGATCGGCCTCCTACCTTTTGCGTTTCTGCTCGGCTGTGGCGGAGGATCCGGACTGAATACGGTGCCGGTCAGTGGAACGGTGACGCTTGATGGCGACCCGGTGGAAGGGGCGTTGGTGACGTTTTCTCCGGAAGGCGACGGTCACGCTGCGGCAGGCACGACCGACGGCTCAGGCCAATACGTGTTGACGACGGAAATCAATGGCGATGGAGCGGTTCCGGCCAGCTACAAGGTCATCATCACGAAGTTCGAAAAGAAAGCGCAGCCGATGAACCCCGAAGAAGACATCGATGCCGCCTATGCTGCGGCGGAAGCCGCCGGAGAGGACATTACGGGAACCGGGCGCCGGAGAATGCCGGCGGGGCCGAAGAATTTCCTACCTGCCAAATATCAAA
The DNA here is from genome assembly GCF_009618275.1 of Roseimaritima sediminicola. Taxonomy (GTDB): domain Bacteria; phylum Planctomycetota; class Planctomycetia; order Pirellulales; family Pirellulaceae; genus Roseimaritima; species Roseimaritima sediminicola. The sequence goes on along the minus strand of NZ_WIAD01000024.1, from coordinate 67,129 downwards.
ACCCGCAGACCTCAGGCCTTGATGCGACGGTGACCGAAGACGGCGAAAACGAATTTTCGTTTGCACTCGAATCCTAGAGCGGTGTGACGACAAAACGGGCAGATCATCGTTCGTCCGACGCGATCGAGGGCACCCCATGACACGACCTCGAATCCGCCCGTGGCGCCGCGACGTTCAACCGTACGTCTTCGCCGGCCGCCTCGCTCGACCGGTTGCTTGCACCTTCGGCGTGAACTGGCAATCGAGGCGAGGCGCCACAAAGACCCTGGGCGTGGTGCTGATGGCAGGGGTGGTCGCAGTCGGCAGCTTGGTTGCGTACCGCTTGTCCCAGCCGATCCCGTCCACCACCCCGGCAGAAACCGAACCATACACCGACCAAGCTCCGCGGGTTTCGGTTGGTTCCAGCGCCCCGGATGTTAACTCCAGCGCCCCGGATGTTAACTCCCGCGCCCCGGATGATGCCTCCCGCGCCCCGGATGGTCGAGAGGCCGCGGTGCCCGATCAACCGCCCGTCCCGACCGTCCCGTCCGCTTCGGCTCAGGAGACGATCGATCGGGCGGTTGCGGTTCTGAACCACGTAACGGCTCGCTATCCCCAGAACCCCGACGCGCACGAAGTGCTGGCTCGTTTCCGGTACTGGGCGGGTGAATCCGCCACGGCGGTCGAGGCCTGGCAGCGCTGCCTGGACCTGAATCCCGCCTACGCACACGCCTACAGTGGTCTGGCATCGGTTGCTGCAAAACGGGGTGATTACGAAGAAGCCGCCGCCCTTTACGAGAAGGCCGTTTCGCTCCACACCGATTCGCCGTCCGATCGGCTGGAATGGGCCAAAGCCTTGCTTTCAACTGGGCAGACCAGCAGAGCCATCGAAGTGCTGCGCGAGTTGGTCGACGCCTTTCCCGGCCAGACCGACGCGTACTACCAACTGGGCATCGCCTATCAGGAGCAGAAAGAATTCCAAGAAGCGAAACGGAATTTTGAAGAAGCTTTAGCCATGCAGCCGCGTTATGCAGCCGCACAGATCGGTTTGGCGAACACCAGCCTGCGGCTCGGGCAACACGACGAAGCGAAACGTCACCGGGAACGGTTCGAGCAGCTACGGGCTGATGAAGTGCAACGGAGCCGGGAGAGCCGCCAGCGGTTCGACGACCTCCAGGCAACCCGCGAGCAAGTCGCCCGAACCTACGTCGAAGCAGGCCGGGTCTATCTGGCAGAAAAGAATCTGTCGGCTGCCGAGCGACTCTGGCACCAAGCGAGTCGGCTCGATCCGTCCAACGTCGACTGCCGCCAAGCACTTGCGTGGCTTCACCTGCAGCAAGGAGAAGTACCGCAGACGATCGCCGTTCTGCAGGAGCTGGCCCAGCTGGAACCAAAGAACCTCGGGTATCAGCTGGAGATTGCCCGTCTCCATGCCGAAAGCGGCCGAACGGCGGCGGCTGAGAAAGTCCTCCGCGATATACAGCGCACCGCACCGCAGAATGCCGCCGGACACGCCGCCCTGGCAAAACTGTACTTGCAGACCGGCCAGCGGCCCGCGGAAGCCCTTACGCTGTCACAAAAAGCTGCGGAACTGGCGCCCACCGCCGAACACTATGTCCTGCTCAGTAGCGCCTACGAGCAAAATCGGCGCTGGAGCGAATCGGCCGACGCCATGGGAGTCGCGGCGAAACGAGCCCCGCAAAACGCAGGACTCCGCGCGCGATACGAGATGCTGAAACAGCGTGCCGCTCAAGCCCCCACCGAGGCCGACTGATCTATGGCCCCACGTCCCGCAATCGCTCCGCTCGATAACCGGCACCCTCCGCTGGCAGGCGGTTTCACGTCCGCTGAACCTTGGACGCGGGATCGACTCCGTCGACGCGGAATCGGCAACGGTCGCCTGATCGCGATCCTGTGTTTCGGATTCGTCGTCGGCATCGGCGTCATGTTGTGGTTCGCTCGTGTCTCGGGGTCCCGATCAGCGGCCGTCCAGCAGTCGAGCCAACCGGAAACACTCGCCGAACCACCGAACGGTTTGGCCCCGACTGCAACGCCCCTAATGCCTCCCACTGAGCGGCGCGCCGAACCAGCGGAACCGGCGGCGGCGCGGAGTCCGGCCGGTGTAGAGAATTGGCCGGTCCGAATGACCGACGTAACCGAGGCGAGCGGAATTACCTTCCGTCACACCGATGGCAGCAGTGGGGAGCGGTATGTGATCGAGAGCATGACCGCGGGAGTCGCCCTGTTCGACTTCGATCAGGACGGCGATCTGGACATCTACTTCCTGAACGGCGCGCCGCTCAAAGGAACCGATGTCGAAAGGGCTCCGACCAACGCACTCTATCGTAACGATGGTAACTGGCGATTCACCGATGTGACGGCCGAAGCGGGAGTGGGAGATGTCGGCTATGGCCTGGGCGTTTGCGTCGGCGACTATGACAACGATGGGGACCCCGATTTGTACGTCAACAACTTCGGCGCCAATGTGCTGTACGAAAACCAAGGCGACGGCCGTTTCATCGATGTCACAGAAGTCGCCGGCGTTGCGAACGGAAACCGCGTGGGTGCGGGGGCAAGCTTCTTCGACATGGACGCCGACGGGGATCTGGATTTATATGTCGCGAACTACATCCAGTTTTCCTATGCCGAACACCGGCCGCATCGTCGCCGAGGGCTGCCGGCCTACCCCAGCCCGATGAGCTACCGCCCGGATCCCGACACCCTGTACCGGAACAATGGAGACGGCACCTTCTCCGACGTCAGCGTTGCATCGGGCGTGGCAGCGCACGCCGGCACGGGAATGGGAGTGGTTTGCAGCGACTATGATATGGACGGAGACCTGGATGTCTTTGTTGCCAATGACCAGCGAGCTAATTTCCTTTTCGAAAACGATGGTAGCGGAAAATTCGAAGAAGTCGGCTTGCTGCGCGGTGTCGCACTCGATTACCGCGGTCACGCCCAGGCGACCATGGGGATCGACGCCGGCGATTTTAACAACGACGGCCTAATCGATATCCACACAACGTCGTTTTCCGGTGAATGGGCTACGTTGTACCGGAACAACCAAAACGGGGTTTTAATCGAGGACGTAACGCGAGCGACAGACGCCGGCGAGGGCACCCTTCCTCACGTGACGTGGGGCAACGGATTCGCCGACTTCGACAACGACGGACACCGGGATCTGTTTATTGCCTGCGGACACTTGGACGACAACCTCGACCAGCTCGGCGGAAACGACACAACCGCCTATAGGGTTGCCAACGTGTTGCTGAAAAACACGGGACGAGAAACGTTTATCGATGTCTCTCGTCACAGCGGTGACGGCATGCAAGTCGCCCTGTCGAGTCGCGGTGTGGCATTGGGCGATCTGGACAACGACGGAGATGAAGATGTCGTGATCTTGAATTCGCGACGCGAACCCACCCTGCTACGCAATGACTCCACCGCTTCTCATCACTGGATTGCCATCCGGCTGATCGGCGCGGACAGCAACCGAAGCGGAGTCGGGGCCCGGGTCACGGTCGTGGCCGACGACTTGGTTCAAGTCCGCGAAGTACACAGCGGTCGCGGCTATCAGAGCCATTTTGGGACGCCACTGCATTTTGGTCTGGGGTCACGCGAGCGAATCGATCGAATTGAAGTGGAGTGGATCGGGGGCGGTCGCGACGTCCTGCAATCCCTGCCCGTAGATCAAACTTGGACCATCACCGAGGGTGGATCGGTATCCTCCGCCAGGGTCACACCCTGATTACCGACGCCCCAATCCCATTAGCCGCCCCCCCATTTTGGCGGAAACGCAACGGTAATAATGACCAGTCACCTATTCTCGCGGTCGCCGAAAACCGCGTACTGGGGCGGAGAATCCCTCGTCGATGACGGATAACGCGAAATTATGAGTACATTCCACGGTGAGAACGATTAAGATAGGACCTCTTATTTACTCGGTTTCCATCTAGGAGATGTTTATGGCTGTCACCACGGTTTTGTCAGCGCGTCGGCAGGGGCGAGGCTTTACACTCGTCGAGCTGCTCGTGGTCATCGCAATTATTGGTGTTTTGGTTGGGCTGTTATTGCCGGCGGTTCAGGCCGCGCGCGAAGCCGCTCGCCGGATGTCGTGTGGCAATAACATGAAACAGTTGGGCCTCGCGTTGCACAACTATCACGATACTCATGGCGTCTTTCCGCCGGGTCGGGGCGGGACGCATGAAGGCGGTGACTGGGGCACGGGAAGCTGGTTGAGCAACCAGGGTGCGCTCAGCTCCTTCGCCATGATGCTGCCGTATATCGAGCAGAATCCGCTGTGGGGCCAGATCAAACAGGGGGTCGACGATGGCAATCGAGTGATTCCGCCGAACGGCCCCAACCCGCTGCAAACTTACACGCCGTACCGTACGGTGATCGACACCTATCTGTGCCCCTCCGATGGCGCCAGCGAGAACGTCGAAAGCCGCAATGGTAACATCAACTACGCCATGAACGTCGGCGACCAAATCTACGGCATTGCCGGAGATTCAACGCCGCGAGGTGTGTTTGGTTACAACTCCGACTACGGTTTTAACAGCATCGTCGACGGGACCAGCAACACGCTCGCGTTTTCCGAAATCACCGTTTATGGAGGCAACGCGCTGAGGATTCTCGGTGGCTCCTACATCACCGATTACGGACGAGACGAATTGTCACAGACCCCGATCGTCTGCAAGCAGGCGGCGGGCCCCAACGGAACGATGGTCGGCACCCCACCGAGCTCGCACCACCGCGTCGGCACAATCTGGGCGGCTGGACACCCGATGATCAGCGGCTTCAATACCATCTTGCCACCGAACTCGCCCAACTGTGCCAATGGTCGTGGCGAATGGAACGATGGGTTGTTTTCTGCCAAGAGCTATCACCCGGGCGGAGTCCAGTCAGTGATGTGCGATGGTTCGGTTCGATTCGTGACCGAAACAATCGATTCGGGGAACTTGGCCATGCAAGAGGCAGACCGGGCAAGCGCCTACATCGCCAGCCCCTACGGCGCCTGGGGTGCCATGGGCAGCAAAGACGGCGGCGAAGTCGTGCAACAGTAAGGAACTTCGCAAAACAACGCCTTGCTGACACCAAAGTCGGCGTTTCCTTTCGATCCGGTCCTCCGGGATCAACGAAGGAAGACGCCGACTTTTTTCGGCCATGCGATGCTGGTCCACTCGGCGGTTAATCTGCCGAGGGCTGACTGGCGCGGGTCAGGGATTCGAATCGCGGCCCGGGCGAACGGGTGTCCTGACGATAGGTCTCGTCCAGGCTGCCCACCACGGGCGACAACATCTCGCTTTCGGCTTGCCGCCACTCTTTCTGCACGATCAACCGGGCTCCCTTGCTGAACGTCAGGTACGCCCAGCACCACTTCAGGAAGACGAAGAACCGGTTGCGGAAGCCGCTGAGAAAATAGATGTGCACGACCAACCAGACGATCCAGGCCAGAAAGCCGTTCTTCTTGCGTTTGCCGGCCTGCATGATCGCTCGCTTTCGGCCGATCGTGGCCATCTGGCCTTTGTCGCGGTACTCGAACGGCTTGCGGCGCGCCGGATCGGGGGCGGATTCGGCTCGCACCTCGTCGATGATCACGTCGGCCACGTAACATCCCGCCTGGGTGGCCACCGGAGCTAATCCGGGCAGCGGGTTGCCGTCGGGCCCGGGCGTGTGCGCCAAATCGCCGACCACGAAAACGTTGCTGTGAGCGGGGATCGTCAGATCGGGCTGAACCTTGACTCGTCCCGCGCGATCCAGCGGCGTATCGAGCTGCAGCCCGATGCGGTTGGCTTGCACGCCGGCCGCCCACAACACGGTGCCGGCAGCGATCCGTTGTTCGCCGATCTCAATGCCCGAGGCGCCGATATTGGTCACTCGGCTGCCCAGAACCACCTCCACGCCCAGCGAACGCAGCGCCTGCGTCGCGTACTCCGCTTGGTCGGCATCGAATTGCTTCAGGATCCGGTCGCCGCTTTGCACCAGCAGGACGCGGGCGTCGGCGCTGTTGATCGTGCGAAAGTCTTTGGAGAGCGCAAAGGTGGCCATCTCCGCAATCGCGCCGGCCAGCTCCACGCCGGTGGGTCCTCCGCCAACGATGACAAACGTCATCCACCGCGCCTGCTCCTCGGGATCGCTGGCCCGCTCGGCCTGCTCAAAGGCGACCAACACGCGGCGGCGTATCTCGGTCGCTTGCCCCACACTCTTCAGCCCCGGGGCGTAGGCTTCCCACTGGTCGTTGCCAAAATAGCTGTGGCTGGCTCCGCAAGCGACGATCAGATAATCGTAGGGGATCACGCCGCCGTCGAAATGGACTTCGCGGCGATCCAGATCAAACGATTCGGCTCGCCCCAACAGCGTCCGCACTCGGCGGTAGGGTCGCAGCAGCGCTCGAATCGGCACGGCGATGTCCGATGGATCCAATCCGGCCATCGCGACCTGATACAGCAGCGGCTGGAAGAGATGATGGTTGCGTTGATCCAGGATCGTCACCGACACCTTGCCTGACTTCCCCAGACGCTTCGCCGCATTGATTCCGGCAAATCCGCCGCCGATGATTACCGCGTGTGCCATGGCCGTCCGTCCTCGATCCGCAAACGCTGAAAAGGTTCCCGACCCGGTAGCGCGACCTCGAGTCCACGAGCGTACGCAGCCGCATCATTCCCTTTGAGTGTATCGCGTTTCTACCCCGCACGCAGTCAGTCCTACAAACCCCCACGTTCTCGGCCCTCTCCCTCGAATCCTGGCGAGCCTAAGCGAGTCAGGATTCGGGGGAGAGGGACTGGAACCGCCCTGAGTTTGAAATTCAGATAATAGAGTGCTGTCTGCTTTCCCGTTGGCGTGGGCGGTACAGGTTTGATTTATAATGGCCGAGCATGTTCATGCCAGGTCCGCCTACCCGCCCATCAAGTCTGCTTCGCCCCTATGTACCTCTCGACGCGACTCCCAATCGCCACTGACCGCCGTCGCGGGAAAACCGCTCGCCCCCTGCGCCGCGCCGTCCGCAGCGCTGCATCACCGACTGCCGCACGACTGACTTTGATCCTAAGCCGCGTCCTGCTGTGGGCTGGGCTCCTCATCGGAGTTGCGATCGCGCCGGCGAAGGCCAGCGCCGAGGAAGCGAATACGGCGAACAAGTCCGACGCGCCCGACTCCCCTGCGACGCAGCTTCGCGTTCCCGATGGATTTACCGTCCAGCAGGCCGCGGGGCCGCCCCTGGTGACCCATCCCACGATGGGCTGCCTGGATCCCCAGGGCCGGCTGTATGTGTGCAACAACGCCGGCGTGAACATGAGCCGCGAGGAACTGGAACAGCACCGGCCCAATGCGATTCGTCGCTTGGTCGATCGCGACGGAGACGGCGTCTTCGATTCTTCGACGGTGTTCGCCGACCGGATGACGTTTCCGATGGGGGCGGTGTGGCACGCCGGTTCGCTGTACGTGGCTTCGCCGCCCAACATCTGGCGGCTGACCGATACCGACGACGACGGCGTTGCCGACGAGCGTGAGGCGATCGTCAGCCAGTTCGGTTACACAGGCAACGCCGCCAGCATCCACGGCTGTTTCCTGGGCCCCGATGGTCGTCTGTACTGGACCGATGGTTACCACGGTCACGAATTCAAAGACGCCAGCGGACGGGTGACCAGCTCACGCGAAGGTTCGTACCTGTTTTCCTGCCGAACCGATGGCAGCGACGTGCAAATCCATTGCGGGGGCGGCATGGACAATCCGGTCGAAGTCGATTTCACGGCCGCCGGGGACATGCTGGGCACCGTCAATATTCTGTATACCCGCCCACGCGTCGATGCTCTGGTGCACTGGTTGCATGGCGGCGTGTACCCGCATCGCGAGCGCGTGCTGGAGGAGGTGAAGGTGACCGGCGATTGGCTGGGACCGGTGCACCCCTTCGGACATGTCGCGGTATCGGGCCTGACGCGGTATCGCAGCCGATTTTTGAATCCCCAGTGGCAGGACGACTGGTTCGTCACGTTCTTCAACAGCGGCCAAGTGGTTCGCGTGAGCCTGCAACAGGCTGGCTCCAGCTTTTCCGCCACGGAGCATCCCTTCCTCAGCTCCACGAGCCGCGACTTTCATCCCACCGATGTTTTGGAAGACGCCGACGGTAGCCTATTGGTGATCGATACCGGCGGCTGGTTCTACCGCGGCTGTCCGACGTCGCAGCTGGCAAAACCTGAAATCCAGGGCGGCATCTACCGCATCCGGCCGAGCGATGCGGGGCGAGCCGCGGGCACATCCGTTGCCGATCCCCGCGGGCTTCAGCTGCCTTGGGACGACATCGACATCGCGAGCCTGATCGAGCGAATGGAAGATCCTCGGTTCGCGGTGCGCCAGCGAGCGCTCGATGCGTGCGTTGCGCGAGGCCGGCAGGCGCTGGCACACTTTGCCGCTCGCCCCGCTCCGTCCTCTCCGGCCGCACGACGCAACGAAGCTTGGGTGTTGGTGCGGCTGGCCCAGGACGAGCGAACCGCGGCGGTGGCGACAGACCGGTTGCAAACGCTGGCCGGCGACGCCGATTCGCGCGTTCGACAGGTCGCCTGCATCGGATTGGCGCGCAGCGTGGCAGCCGTGGATCCCAGCGTGCTGCTGGAACGCCTGAAAGACGAAGTGCCCGGAGTCGCTCGGCACGCGGCACGGGCGGTCGGGATGCAGCGGATCGCGGCCGTCCCGCAGTTGGTCGCCGTGCTCGAGAGACCCCGCGCAGACCGATCGCTACAGCATGCGGCGGGTTACGCACTGCTGGAAATCGCCGATTCCGCGGCCCTGCGGAGCGAGTTGTCGCGGCTCTCTCCGCTGCAGACCGCCGCTCAGCGGGCTGCATGGCCGACCGTTCTGCTCGCTCTGGACCAGACCGAGGGTGCGGAGCTACGCTTCGAAGAACTCTCCAGCGGCCTTCGCGCTGCCGATCCCCGCTGCCAACAGGTGGCCGTGGAAATCACCAAGCGGAATCCGCAGTGGCAGACCCAGGCCGGCGAATTGCTGGGCGAATGGTTCGGCAAGCCGCAGGTTCCGCATCCGGCCGGCGCGGCCACCCTGTTGACCGCCTTCATCAACTCGCCACCGGTCACGTCACGACTGGGCGGCTGGCTGGCCGAGGACTCATCGCGAGAGAAACAGCTGCTGGTCCTGAAGGCGATGGCCGGTGCCGACCGCATCACGCCGCCCGAATCCGCGCTCGCACCGCTGCGACGATTGCTGCACAGCACCGACGAACAACTTGCCAGCGCCGCGATCGCGGCGATCCGGTCCCTAAAGGATGATCAAACCTTCGCCGAGGATCTGGTGCGGATCGGCCACGACGCCCAGCGCTCACCGGCGGTTCGCTTGGACGCCCTCGCGGCAATCGTGGCAACCGACGGACCGCTCGAGGATGAATCGTTCCAGCAGTTGGTCCAGATCTATCAAGACGTTCGCTGGCCCACGGCTTCGGCCCGCGCCGCGACAACGCTCAGTACCGCCCAGCTGTCGGCAACTCAGCTGCGTTTCCTCGCACGGTTGCTGCCCGAGGCGTCCCCGAGCGACCTGCGAACGTTGGCTGCCGGTTTTGCCCGGCCTGTCGACCAGCAGACCGCGCGTGCATTCTTCGAAGGGCTCCGCGCCGCCGACGCGCGGTTGCATTTGAGCGCGGCAGAGCTGGACGAGGTGACGGCGCAGTTTCCCGCGGTGGCGAAGCAAGCCGCCGCCGACCTGATCGAGCAACTCGAGGCGCACCGCGAAGCCAAAGTCCAACAACTGCAACGGCTCCGTGATCGCTTGCCCGAGGGCGACGTCCAGCGGGGCAAAGCGTTGTTTGCCAGCGAAGCGGCCAAGTGTGCGACCTGTCACCGAGTGGAGAATCGCGGGCAACGCGTCGGCCCCGACCTGACGACGATCGGTGCCAACCGGGCCGGCATCGACTTGCTGGAATCGATCGTGTTTCCGTCAGCCAGTATCGTACGGGACTACCAAGCGTTCAAAGTGCTGACCGTCGACGGGCAGGTTCTGACCGGTTTGTTGGTGTCCGAAAGCCAGGACCGACTGCGATTCCAGCAGGCCGACGGAACGATGATCGACCTATCGCGCGAAGCGATCGAAGAGGTTGTACCCAGCGAAGTCTCGTTGATGCCGAGCGGGCTGGACGAAACGTTGACGACCGAGCAGTTGGTTGACATCGTCAGTTACCTGAAGAGTCTAAAACCCGGCGGCAGCGCTGCGAAACCAGGTAGCTGAAGTCGCCAGACTTTGGAAAGGAGTTGATGGTTGATGGTTGATGGTTGATGGGAACTAACAACTAACAACTAAGCACGTCGCAACCTTTAATTCGGCATCACTCTCCCTTTGGGAGAGTCGGGCTCTTAGGCCCGGAGAGGGTTTTCGCAGGGCCCTCCCCGGGCCTAAGAGCCCGACCCTCCCGCTGCGCGGGAGGGTGTTGTCGCGGGGTTTCACCGAAAGATTCATGCCGACGTGCTTAACAACTAACAACCAATCTACTCGCCGGAGTGGACTTCGGTGATGGTTCGCAGATCGTATTTTTCGAGCAGTTTGGCGAGGGTCTGGACGTTGACCGCGCGGTAGCGGTCGAGCATTTCGTCGAGACCGACGTATTCGCTTTTGGTCAGCCAATTACTGCCGATCGAGAACAAGCGGTTGCCCGGCCGTTCGCTCTGCATGATCGCTGCGGCGGTGGTCTTGTTGATCGCCTGCTGCAGCTCCTGCTCGCCCACACCGTCCTCTCGGACGCGCTCGAACACTTGGTCGATCAGGCGCAGATTCGACTCCACGTCCTCGCGGGAACAGGACAGGTACAGGAACATTAATCCGCTGTCCAGAAATTCCTGCGTCCACGTGGCGGCCGCTTCGGCGCGTCCTGTATCGATCAATTCCCAGAACAAGCGACTGCCGCCGTCGTCGCCCAGGATCGTGGCCAACAGACGCATGGCGATCCGGTCGGCATCCAGGGCCGACGGTGCGTGGTAGTGGCGGATGACGTAGGCCAACGACGTTTCGGACTCGTCACGGTCCTCGCCGCAATCGTCCCCGGCCGGTTCGGACGGAGCGGGGTAGAGCAGCGATTGAGGCGCGTCGCTGGTAGGCCAAGCGGCCGTCAACTCCGTGGCCTGTTGGACGAGGGCTTCGAAGTCGACGTTGCCGGCGGCGGCCAGGACCATGTTGTTGGGGTGGTAGCGTTTGTCGAAGTAGGCCCGCATCGCCTCGGGCGTCATCGCTTCGATCGACTCCTTGGTCCCCAGCACGCGGCGTCCCAGGCCGCTGGGCCCATACCGCCGTTCCATCGAGCGTTCGAACGCGCCAAAGGGCGGCTGGTCTTCGTACTTGGCGATCTCTTCCAAAATCACCAGCCGTTCGGTTTCGAAGTCTTCATCGCCCAACGTCGGCCGCATCAGGTCGGTCAACAGTTCCAGCTTGCGCCGCTGGTACTTGGGCAGCACGGTGCCGTAGTAAACCGTCTGTTCCTCGCTGGTGTAGGCGTTGGACTGGCCGCCCAGTTCGTCCAGTTCCTGATTGACCTGCAGCGCCGAACGATTGGCCGTGCCCTTGAACACCATGTGCTCGAGAAAGTGACTGAGGCCGCTCTCCGGGTCCGTCTCGTCACGAGCCCCGGTGCGTACAAAATAACCGAACGCGGCGGTGTAGGCGTCGGGCATGACCTCGGCCGCGATCCGCAGTCCGTTGGCCAGCGTCGTCTGTCGGAATTGAACCATAGAAAAGAGCTCTAAAGCATCTCAGCGTGTGTATTTCGGCAAGACCCCAGGAGCCACTCTAGCGTCGTAAGGGGCGAGCTGCTAAGCCCGCGCAAAACCCTCTCCGGGCCTGAGAGCCCGACTCTCCCAGCGGGAGAGTGTCGTCTTCCTAGCCGTCGAGCGATGGGGTGGGAAAGGCGGGCGCGTGTCCGACGGAGTCGAAGTCGGTGCGAGCAAAGAACAAACTGCCGGCTTCACTGGCTCGCTCTTGTCGCTCGGCCGGCATGTGCTCGACCGCCGTGGTGATGACCAGGTACACGTGCCCCTGGTGACTGACCAGGTTGGGACAGGTGTTCTGCGGCGAGAAGGGCGTCTTCCAGGTGTGTTGGAGTGTTCCGGAGCCGACGTCGTACAGGCGGGTCTCGCCGGCTTCGGCTTCGCCCGGATTGTACATCGACACGATCACGCCGCGACCGTCGGGCGTCATGATCATGCCATCGGGAACCGCCGCATCGTCGCTCAGATCGATCAACACCTCCGGCTCCCCCAGCTTTCCGCCGGCGATGTCCAGCGGATAACGCACGATTTTCCCGGTGGGCGAATCGATGTCGACCAGGGACGTCTCGCCGTCCTGCTCCAGAACCGCCTTGCCGTTGCTGCAAATCTGGTCGTCACGCAGACGAATTAATTTTCGGTCCGAACCGCGGTACAGGTACAACCCGGCTTTCTTGGTTTGGAACTCCAGGTCCTTGGTGCCAAAGATCAGGTTGTCCTGATAGATCACACCATCGTTGATGATCGTCCCTTCGACGTCCTCATCGATCCCGCCGACCAACGGTATCCACTCCAGCTCGACCGGATCAAACAAACCGATCTGTCGCTCACATCCGACGATAAAGTGCCGACCATCGTCGCAGGGAAACGCAAACCCGGGGCGTCCGGGCAGCAGATGCGAACGATTATTCGAGGACGGGATGTCGAACACGTTCAGCGAACCGTGCTCGGCGTCCGGCCCGTGCTGGATGGCAACCCAGCTGAATTGTCCCTCCCCGAGCGGGTAGGGACCTTCGGGCAAGAAACGCAGCTGCTGGTCCGAGGAACGGTACAGGCGTTGTGCGATCGTGGTCGAAGACATGAGCAATCGAAAGAGGTAGGGAGAACCGAAACGGATAAAACGCCAGTTCGGCGAACACGGCTGCGAGCGGGCGAACGATCGCTGCCAGCCGCGTCCCTCCAGAGTATCCGATCCCGAGCGTTCGCCCCAGCCGGTGTGCCAGAGTCGCTCGGCTGTCCCAGCCGAGAACAAGCCGACCTGCGGCTGGGACAGCCGAGCTACTATCGGCGGCGCACGACGCGGAGCACCAAGTCGAAGACCATCCACTGCAGTACCAACAACAGCACAGGCATGGCGAACAACAGGAACTGGACCGCGCGCGGGTCGCGCAGCCACTGCGGCCCGGACTGTGACAAGGCCCGCAGCACGGCCAGGGACATCGCGCCGTTGACGTACAGCAACACACCGGTCACCGCAGCCAAGCCCAGGACATACAGGCAACCGGGAAAGCATCCCGAGCGATCGGACGTTTGCTCATCCACGGTCGTCTCACTTTTATTCATCCCGCCGGCGGCGTTGTACCGGCCCGCGGTCTCGTTTAACCGGCCCTGCGACCTCGTTTAACCGGCCAGCGGCATCAGTTGGCTGAGCAGTACGGTGGCCACCAAACCGGTCACCGACAGGACGGCCAACAACAGCGTCCAGCTCCGCAGCGCCTCGCTCTCGGTCAACCCGCCCATCTTAGCAAACACCCAGAAACCACTGTCGTTCATCCAGCTGCCCATCAACGAGCCCGACCCGACGGCGGTGGCCAGGTAGACCGGGTGAAACCCCAGACTCTGTCCCGATACGATGCCGGCAATCATCCCCGAAGCGACGATCATCGACACGGTACTGCTGCCCTGGGCGACCTTCAGCACGGCGGCGATCGCAAAGGACAGTAGCAGCAGGGTCAAGCCACCGCCGCGGCTGCCGGCGAACAGCCGCTGGATGGTCCCACCCACATCGGCGTCTTGCAACATCGCGCCGAACGCTCCGCCGGCCGCGGTGATCAGGATGATCATCCCGCCGCTCATCAACGCTTCCTCGATCTCGACGCCCAGATCCTTCAGCGTCAGCGAACGCACGACTTTCAGGGTTGCGATCGAAGCCAGGGCGGCCAACAACAGCGCAAAGTTCGCATTGCTCCACAGCGACAGCTGATTGGCCAAGCGACGCCGGGGCGTGTCCCAGACGTGAGGGCGAATGTGTTGGCCGAATGCGTCCTCCATCAGCACGCGGTTCATCCGCCGCCGCAGGACGGGCTTCAGCCGCACCTGGTCCCTATCCAGCAGCCGTTTGGCGACCGGCGATATCGGCACGCCCAGGAACGCCGTTTCGTCGTAAAAATCCTTGGCCAACAACGCCTCGTTCAACACCGCCACGATCCGCTGGCGCTCTGCCGCGTCGACCGGCCCTTCGGCAGTCAAGAGCTCGCGGCCGGCCGCATCGAGCGTGTCGCTGGCCAACAATCGCCCCGCCGGCGATGCCTCCGGCGCCTGCTGGGCGGCTCGCAGCTCGGTTCGCCAGGCGGCCGGATCGACCAGATCTTCCGCCACGAATCGAGCTCGATCTTCTTTGTCGGCCACGGTATCGGCCAACGTCCCCATCCCGATCAGGACGACCGGCAGGATGATCGGCAGTAGCGCCAACCACAGCCCGGGCAGTTGGTCGTCTTCCAGCCGAGCGTGTTTCTCCTCACCGGGCCCCAAGGGACGCATCGGCACCGGCATGATCCGGTCGACCACGATGGAAAACAGCAACCCCATGATCGCCGCGGGAATGGCCACCAGCGTGCCCACCCACATCATGGTGCCGATTTCCACGCCCAAATTCGCACTGACCAACAACGGTCCCGGCGTGGGCGGAACCAACGTATGCGTGATCGCGCCACCGGTCGCAATCGCCATCAAGTACCGCAAGTAATTGCGGCTGGTCTGCCGGAACAGGCTGCGGGCCAGCGGGACCAGCAGGTAGAACACGGTATCGAAGAACACCGGCACGGCCAGAATAAATCCGCTGGCCATCAGCCCGATCGAGGCCTTGCTGACGCCCGTGATCCCGATCGCCGTACGCACGATCCGGTCGGCCGCCCCGCTGTCCAGCATGCACTTGCCGATGATCGCGGCCATGGCGATCACGATGCCGATGCCGCCGGCGGAATTGCCAAACGCGGTCACCACCGCGCCCATGCGAGTGCCGGCTTCCTCCATCTGAAAGCCTTCCTCGCCGACGACCATCAGACTGACCAGAATCGCGGAGATGATCAGCGCTAGAAAGGCATTCAACCGCAGGCCGATGATCAATCCCAACACGGCCACGATGCCCACGGCCAGCACGTACAGCGGATAGCGATCCACGTCGGCCGTTGCAGTGGATGCGTCCTGCGCCAACGCCGTGACCGCACCCGGAATCAAACACAACAGAATCGCAAACGGCAATCGCATACGTCGACCAGGTCTTCTTGGTTTTGGAAAAGGCGGCGAGCCCGGCACTCTAGCGGCCGGGGGCCAAGGGGCCGGGAGGGGACGCTATCAAAGCGGGAAGGTGCCTCAGAATCGCACAGTCCCGGGCCGCAATCAAGTCACGGCCCGCCGTTTTGCTGTCGCCGCCACCGCGCGGACGTTAGACCTCGCCGGTCTTGGCGATCCGCTGGCGCTGTGCCATCAGCTTTTTCTGAAAGCGACCTTGGGCGATGTCGACGACGACCAGCACCGCGATCACAAAGTAAAACGTGCTCTTGGACATCGCTTCGACCGGGTGCCCCCAGAAAGCCAGGTGGGCCAAGTGACCGCCTTCGGTCACCAACATCACGCCCACGATCAACAGGATGAACAGGCCCAGGATCTCGTACAGCCGGTTGCGTTTCAAGAATTCCGCCACCCGGTCGGCCAACAGAATCATCAACGCTCCGCTGGCGACGATCGCCAGACTCATCACCACCATCGCCGCCAAACCGATCACCGGAGCATTGGTTTCCGGATCCGTGCTGCCGGCCAGGGCGATGGCGCTGAGGATCGAATCAAAGGAGAACACCAGGTTCATCGTCACGATCCAGAACATTGCCTTGCCGACCGAACTTTTTTCCTCCTCGCCGTGTTCCAATTCATCGATGGCCACCAAATGATAGATCTCCTTGATGGCCGTGTAGATGATGAAAGCCCCACCGAGCAAGACGATAAAGCTGTGGATGTTGAAGGAGCCTTCGACGATGCCTTCGAAGGGCAGCGAGAACAGGGGATCCTGGAATTTTTCGATCGCGCCGACGACCAAGAACAGCAACACGATTCGCAGCGCGATCGCCAAACCGATGCCCCACTTGCGGACGAACGACTGCTTGTCCTTCTCGACCCGCTTGGACTCAATGGAGATGTACAGCAGATTGTCGAACCCGAGCACCGCTTGCAGCAGCGTCAGCATCAACAACGTGAACAGATGATGCAGCAAGTCGTCCATTGGAATGCCTTTCGCAAAACCTGCTGCAGCAGCAGGGGGCGGTCGTAGCAGGGGGATTAGAGGAAACCAGCCATGGGGCCGGCGGGCCCCGGGCAAGAATGTAACGGACCGTCGCGTCCAGGCAAACAAGAGACCGCCCACTTCGGGCGTGAGCGCCGCGCAGTGGCGGTAGCGGCGCTCGCTGGAATCGTTAGGATTGCGGTCTTTCCGTGCCGCCAGGTCGCCGGCAAGGCGCTCGCACCCGCACTTGTTCCTTACCTTCCAATTTCGCTTCGCTTGTTATGCAAAAAACGAAAGTTGCCATCGTCGGGATGGGTACCGTCGGCAGCGGTGTCGCTCGCCTTCTGCTCGATCACGGGGACCGTACCGCCCGTCATGCCGGCCGCGTGCTGTGGCTGGAAAAGGCGGTGGTGCGGGACCTGAACAAGGCGCGCGCCGCGGCGCTACCCGAGGGCGTACTGACCGACGACCTCAGCGAAGTCCTGAACGATCCCGAGATCAAGGTCGTCGCTCAGTTGGTCGGCGGCTTGGAACCGGCCCGGACGATCATGCTGCAGCTGCTCGAAGCCGGCAAGGACATCGTCACGGCCAACAAAGCGCTGCTGGCCGAACACGGTCCGGAGCTGTTCGAGCGGGCGCGGGACCTGGGCCGCAGCATCGCCTTCGAAGCGTCGGTGGCCGGTGGGATCCCGATCATTACGAACATCAGTCAGTGCCTGTCGGCCAATCAGACACAGTCGCTCGAAGGCATCCTCAACGGCACCAGCAACTTCATCGTCACCCAGATGGACGTGCAGGGCATGGCCTATGAACAGGCCGTCAAACTGGCTCAGGAAAAAGGCTACGCCGAAGCCGACCCGACGATGGATGTCGACGGCACGGACGCGGCTCAGAAACTGGCCATCCTGGCACACCTGGCCTTCGGAGCCCACGCCAACTGGGCCGACATCCCACGCGTGGGCATCGACCAATTGGACCCGGCCGACCTGCGGTTTGCTCGCGAACTGGGCTACCGCATCAAACTGCTGGCGACCGCTCATCTGGACGAGGCCGGCCTGGAACTGCACGTCGCGCCGACGCTGGTCCGTGCCGGCACGCCGCTGGCCGAGGTGCAGGACGCATTCAATGCCGTGCGAGTCGTCGGCGATGCCGTGGGACCGGTGTTCTACCACGGTCTGGGTGCCGGCCAGATGCCCACGGCGTCGGCCGTGGTGGCCGACATCATCGATACGGCGGTGGGCCGCACCCGCCTGACCTTCCAGACGCTGGAACTGTTCTCGCCGGTGGGTCCGCCACGGGTTCGCCTGCGATCCTTCGACGAATTGCCCGGACGTTTCTACCTGCGTCTGCACGTCGATGATTCGCCCGGCGTGCTGGGCCAAATCACTTCGGCTCTGGGACAGAACAACGTCTCGATCGCGTCGGTGATCCAGCACGAACCGGAGTCGAGCGCCGACCGCAATACGGTGCCCCTGGTGGTGATGACGCACGAGGCCCCCGAGGGCGCGGCCCGACGAGCCGCCGACGAGATCGAATCGTTGGCCGGCGTCCGCGGCAAAGTGGTCCGCTTGCGCGTCAAAGCGTAAACCGGCCTACAGCGTCAGCCAGCCGTTGTGCGACGGTCGGCTGCCGCGACGGCGATGGGTGCCGATCAGATGCGGCATCCACAAGGCCTGTTCGACCACGGCTCGCAGCGACGCCGGGTCGATGGGTTTGAACAGGCAGTGGACCGCGGTTCGTCCCTGGGCCTTCTGTTCCAGCCCCGCCCAGCGGGCTTCGGCGATCAGCACCGAAGGCAGGTCTTTGCCGGCGGCTTGACCATGGATGTCGTCGATCAATTTCAGGGCGGCCTCGGGATCGTCGCCCACGTCGCAGACCACCAGATCCTGGCTCTGACTTTCGATCGCTTTCAGGGCCGCCGGGTGGCTCCGCGCACAGATACATTCAAAGCCCTCGGCATCCAGGACCCCGGCCAGGGCGATCAGCGACAGCGGGTTGGCGTCGACCACCAGGATCCGTCCGCCGCGTCGCCGCGGTGCATTCGGTCCGTCGATATGCAGTTCCATACGACCCTCACGTTGCCGGGGTTTGTGCATGCGTCTGCACAGACCCCCAATAGGTAGCAGTAATCCATCCTGCCACAGGGCCTAGCAAACCTCCCGCCTCGGCCGCAAGTTCAGTCCTCGATGGGCAGATGAAAATCGCCCGTCAGGTCGCGCCACACACAGTGGATATGATTGGCCGGATTGCCGGCCGCATCGGGCTGGGTGTTGACGAATTCAATCAGGAATGTGGGGCCCTGGATGCGATAGTAATGCCCCACACCGGGCTTGGACGCTCCGGCCCAAGCGAAGTGAATTTTGTCCCATCCCTGTTGTTCGATCAACTCGCGGCGGGCGGCGGCGACCTCTTCGGGCATCGCACCGTTGTAGACCTCGATCAACTGCTTCAGCCGTTCCTGTTGGCCGGCATTCAGCTCGCTCCAGGCGATCCCTTCGGGCTCGGTCACCTCAGGCTGAGCTTCTCCGGCGAAGCGGATTTCGGCGGGAGCTTCTTCGGCAATCCGCACCTGGGGCTGTTGCGAATCGGACATCGAATGCAACAGCTCGAAGGCCAGTGCTTCCTCTTTGCCCAGCACACGCGTGCCGACTTTCAGCGGCCCTTCGACTTCGGTCTTCAGTTCCGCGGGATTGGCGGCAAAGAACTGGGGCGTGCTGTCGACCACCTCGTCCCCCTGGCAGACGAAGTTCAGCGACAGGTGATGCCCCTCGAAGCTCAACCCCCAGGGCGCCAGAGCATCGTCGTTGGCGGGATCGCCGAAGATGGTCACGTAGTACTTCAGGGGATCACGACGAGCTTCGCTGCCCGGGCCTTCCAATTCCCGCAAGACGGCTTCCAGCGACATGATCTGGCTGGTCTTGTGGTAACCGACCTCACTGAGGGCCGCGCGCACCAAGCGCAACGCGGCGGTGCGCTCGGCATCGTTCATGTCCCGCAGCGGCAGACCTTTGCGCTGCGGTTTGGGAATGAAATGCCACTGGACGCGTTTCGGCGAATCGTAGGGCAGCCGAGCTTGTTCGACTTGCTGATCCGATAGGGTTTCCAGCCAAGCGATGGCAAAGGAGCGCATGTTCTCGGCCGGCCGGTCAGCGGGTTTCAGCGCCAGTGCAAAACACGCGATCAGGACAGCCGAACAACCGGTCAGCAAAGCGGATCGTTTCATCATGGGTTCTTCTAGGCGGGGAAGGAGAGGTGGGAATGCACGGACAGCGCAGCCTGAGCATAACGTCCCGCAGCAGCCAACGCAAAAACCCGCCGCCAGCAATAGCAGCCAACCATAGCAGCCAACCATAGCAGCTCGGCTGTCCCCAGCCGAGGCGCAATAGTAGCTCGGCTGTCCCCAGCCGAGACGAGCGCGCCACGCCTCCGAGCGCCCTGCCTCTTTTAGGGATCGCGGGGCGTATCCTCGACCAGGATGTCGGAGAGGGCTTCGCGAAGCGGATCGTCGTCGGCGTTACAGAATCCCCAGTGCTCGCGACGCCGCCAGCCTTCGGCCATCTGGAACTTGCCGGACATCTGTCCACAGTCGGCGGACATGTCGATCATGGTCTGGATGTAGGAATCCATTCCCTGACTGGCATCGAGCCATTCGCGTTGGCTCTCATGCGCTTCCAAGGCTTCGCGTTTGCCGTCCATGACCGCTTCGATGTCGACCCAGAAGTGCGGGCGGACACGCTGGCCCAGCGGCAGGCGATTGCCCACTGGCTGGGCGTGGTACACCGTCACCGGCTCGTAATAGGGCTCGACCGGTGGGATGGTTTCAAAGTTCGGCATGCCGTGGGCGAATGCGGCGGAAACGGCCAGGCGGCACACGAATTCGTGGTCTTCCATGTAGTCCTGGGGCGAATGCGTCAACACGATCGATGCGCGGCTTTGGCGGACCACGGCGGCGACTTTCTGGAACAATTCGGTCGTGTAGGCCATTTCCATATCGCGTCCGACCGGCGGGTAGAAGGTGGCCCCCATCCGCGAGGCCGCTTCGCGACCTTCTTCCAATCGCTTCGCAGCACACTCTTTCGGCGACAGCTTGGTGGATCCCCGGCTGCCGTCGGCGACGTTCATGTAGTGGAGGTCCCAGCCGCGCTGCTTCAGCTGCAGCATCGTCCCACACATACCGAATTCAATATCATCAGGGTGAGCGGCGATAGCGAGTACTGAGGGCATTGGCGGAGCAACTCCAGGTCAACAAGAAATGAAAGGAAAGCAGCGAGGATTGTGAAACAACTCGGCGTCGCCTACAACCGCTTGGAAAAAACCGTGCCTTCACCATCCAGGTTGAACCTCAGCGACCGCAGCATCACCGCTCGATCGGGCTGACCGTCGGAGGCCACCGCTTCGACGCGGCGGACGCCCAACTGCTGCAGCTGCTGCAGGGCACCGCCGATGGTAAACCGCGTGGCCGCCGCCTGCGGGTCGTCCTCGACGTCGCATCCCCAATCGGCCAGGATCGCCTGGCTGGTCGGAAACACCTGGGCTTCCGGCGTACTGAGGTGGAACGTCGCCCATGCCAGTCGCTGGCCACCACGGCTCTGCGCAGTAAATCGCTCGAGGTCGGCGTGAGCCAGTGCGGCGGCGGTGCGGGGGTCGGTCGGCAACATCGTCTCGTGGCTGACCGCCGCGGTGCGTCGCAGTTGCATTTGGCTGCGATCCAGCGGCGGACGGAACTGAGCCAGCGCAAGGCTGTAGCGTCCGATCCGGTGGGCCGGCGAATAGGCGTGCTGCATGAACCAGGCGGTGGCCACCCGATCGGCATCGGCGATGCCCTCGCCAGGGCCCAGCGGCGACAAGCCCGCATAGCCGGTCAGGAAGCGCGGGTCGTTGCCGCCCAGGATGACCGAACATCCGGCGGCCGAAGCGGCCGCTTCACAGGCGGCAATCAATTGCTCGCCGACCGCCGCCGCGTCCTCACCGGGCCGCACACAAACCGCCGCAATCACCGCTCGTTCGGTCTGCTCCGGCAACACCATCCAGTGCGCAAACCCCACCAAACGTGCTTCCTTCGACGCCACCAGCAAGCGGCGTGGGTCAAAGAACAAGCGGTCGACGATGGCTTGCTCAAACGCCGCCAAGGTCAGTTCGACAGCCATCCCGGCAGCTTCGAAATGAGCCTTCCAAGTCTGCCACAACTGCGGGACGTCCGCGTTTTGAAATGGGCGTAGCGTCGTCACGTAACCTTCAGGGTTGAAAAGAACTGGAACCGCCGTGTGCTATAATGCCACATGTCGCACCCCTTGCCACCCCCTGGGCCTGGCGAGGAAAGTTTTGGAAAATGCGGCCATGCCTCAACGCCTCGAATCGCAACCGCTGGACCGTCGTCAGTGGCAGGGAGCCGCCCTGTTTCTGGTTTCGCTGTTCGTGTTCTTTGTTTCCAGCATCATCCTGTATTTCCTGTACGCCTACTGGCGCCGGGATGTTGTGGGGCCGGGAACCACCCTGCCGACGATTTTTCTGTTCAGTACGCTCGGCCTGCTGGGCATCAGCGGCCTGGTGCACAGGGCCACGGTCCTGGTCCGCAAGGATCGACGCATGGGCAGTTCGCTGGCGATTGGCGGGGCGACCTTGTTGGCCTTTGGGTTCCTGGTCGCCCAGGGCTATGCCATGTGGCAACTGCTGGAATCCGACGAGATGCGGAGCAGTTTTTCGCAGGGCGTCGGAGCCATGGTCGTGGTCCTGGCCGTCCTGCACGCGTTGCACGTGGTGGGTGGAATCATCGCTTTGGGCGTGGTGGGCGCACGCTGTCTGATCGGTCGCTACGATCACGAACGCCACGGCGCGGTCGACTTTGCCGCGGCCTATTGGCACTTTCTGGATGTCGTCTGGTTGTTGATGCTGGGCGCGTTCTGGATCACGACGGCCGGCTTCGATCTGTAGCCGCCTCCCGCAGGACTCGCTCGTACCGGCGAACCATTGCCGGCCAACCAAAGCGGTCGACCACCTCGACGGCCCGGCTGGCCAGCCGCAAACGAAGCGACCGATCGCCCATCATCTGCCGCAGCCGCTCCTCGAGCTGTTCGGCGGAACACAACACCCCGTCGACGCCATCGCGAACGATCTGCCGTGGACCGCTGTCGCAATCCACGGCGACCGAGGCGACTCCCCACGCCATCGCTTCGAGCAGTGCCGCGGGAAACCCCTCGTAGCGACTGGGCAGTACGAACAGGTCGGCCCGGGCGTACAAGGATGCCACGTCCTGCCGCCACCCCACAAGTTCGATGCGATCGGCCAAACCGCTGGCCGTAATCTGCTGTTGGAGAGCCGCCCGCAGGGGACCGTCACCGGCGATCTCTAGCCGCCACCCCGGATGCTCCGCCGCGACCGACGCGAACGCGGCAATCAAACGGTCAAAGCCTTTTTCGTGTGACAAGCGGCCCACGCCCAGCATGATCGGCGCCGCGGCCGGGTCCGCAGGTGCGGAGTTTGCGGACGCAGGGTGCGGGGGCGGGTCGACGGCCGAGGGGATGACGGCCACGGGGCGGCGGTTCCAGGGGGCCAGCGTCACGGCGGCGGCATCGCTCAGCGCGACCAGCCGTGCAGCACGCCGATAGGCCCAGGGCCGTAACCGCGCCCAGCAGCGGCCCATCGGGTGCTTTGCCGGATCGCTGCGTTCGGAAACCACGACCGGAACGGCCATCCCGGCCGTGGCCAACAGGACCAGGACGTTGGTCGCATCGCAGAAACTGAGTACGACGTCGGGGCGATACCGGCGGACCGTTCGGCGGACCGCTCGCAAGCGCCGCAGGTTGTTTCGCAGCGCGGCCAACACGCCGCGGCTGTCCTGCATCACGTCCAGCTCGATTCGCTGGACGTTCTGGGCCACCGCATAGCGGTCGTCTCGCGCGTCGCCCAGGGTGACCAATTGGACGTCGTGCCCGCGGCTGGCAAGTCGGCTGGCCAAGCTGGCCAGGACCCGTTCGGCCCCCCCGCCGGCCAGGGAATGGATCACGCACTGAATTCGCAGCGCGGCGTTATAATCGTTACCACCCCGCGACCGCGGAGCCGAATTGTTCGGCGGCAACGATTGATCGGGCATGGTGGGGCGACTAGGGTGAAAATGTGACGCGATTTTTTGACTTCACTCAGTTTGTCAGATTCACCGAGCTTCCTGCGTTCCGTGCCATTGTATTCGGCCGTTTCACCTTCCACCGAGAGCCACACCATGAAGTCGCTTTGCTTTTCCGTATGTCTGGCCCTGGCGGCTAGCTTTCTGACCGGAGCCACCGCCGAGGCGCAGAGCCCGGCCGCCTACGGGCCTGGGTATCTGGGGTTTTATAACCCGTACAGCTTCCCGCCGAGCACCTCGGTCCGCACGCCTCCGTACTTTTCGGTCCATCCACCGGTGTACTACAGCACTCGGCACGCCCGGCCCTACGGGATGAGCCCCTTTGCGGCCCCGCCGATGGTCCAGCCCGCCAGCGCCTATCGAGGCCGGCAGGCGGCGGATTTCGATCCCAAGCCACTGGCCAATCCCTACTGCCACTCCTCGACGGTCCTGGGCGAAGAAGCCGAGATGCCGACCAGCCCGCTGGACAACGCGGATTTTGCGATCGGAGAAGTCCAGCAGAACCCCTTCGCCGAACCGGAGCGAGTCGCGGTACGCTAGGCGATGCGCGGCATAGGCTTCCAGCCTGGCGGCTCGCGCTCAATGCCATCTACTTTCACCATCGCTTGCGATTGAAGCGTTAGCGGAGCGGCGCAAGCCGCCCGGTGTGTGAAGGTTCGCACCGCAAAACCGGACGGCTCGCGCCGTTCCGCTACAAAGGAAGTGGCATTGGGCTCGCGCTCTCCGCCGAGCGTCTTCAAAGAGCGTCCGAAAAGGGGCGTTGACGTGAGCGGAAAAATGGGCGATTCTCACCGTCCGTTCACGCGGCCGTGGCGGAACTGGCAGACGCGCTAGGTTGAGGGCCTAGTGGGAGATAATCCCGTGGAGGTTCGAGTCCTCTCGGCCGCACTCGACGCAAACGGAGGCTTCGCAGATCGCGAAGCCTCCGTTTTTTTGTGGCGTGAGAATTTTTGTGGCGTGAGAATACGCTTTGAGGCATGCTGCTGGGCCCTGTTCCTACCCGCAAACGCAAGGAAATCCATGCGATGAAAGTCATTGTCGATTTATGTGTCGTGCCGATGGGCGTCGGCGTATCGGTCAGCAAGTACGTTGCCGAGTGCCAGAAGGTGCTCGAGGAGGCCGGTTTGTCGCACCAACTGCACGCCTACGGGACGAATATCGAAGGCGAATGGGACGAAGTGTTTGCCGCGGTCAAACGTTGCCACCAGCGCGTCCACGCGTTGGGCGCGCCGCGAATCACCACCAGCATCAAAGTTGGCACGCGCACCGACCGCGAACAATCGATGCAAGAGAAAATCGACAGCGTCGATGCGCCGAGCGGCGGTTGACGGTGGCTCAATCCTTTTGGGGATCGTGCCCCCAATTCTTCAAGCTGTACGCCCAGTTGGTTTCCGAGACATCGCCGTCGGGACGCTGGGCCAGGTGACGTTTGACGTAGCCGCAGACTTTTCGCATGTGCGCCCACTGCTCGTCGCTCAGCTCGTCCTTGTTGGTGCGTTTGATGTCGACGATTTGCCGGCCGGACTTGTGGCCCGTCGACTCGCCACCATCGTCGCTGTCACCGACCGATTGGGATTCGTCGGTCTCCAGCCACTGCTCCAGCTCCTTGGGCTGCATGTTCACCAAGTCGTAGAACTGCTCGTAGGTCTCTTGTCGGTCTTCGCTGGTTTCACTCATCACACCCTCGCTGCGGTAGGTCGCTTGGTTCTGCCTTCGTCTCGTGACGGGTGTATGGTAGCCGCCAGTCAAACACGGCGGGCGATCCGGTTATAGTAGGTCCCGCACGCGGTCGCCGGTTTCGCGCCCGTCCCAATCCTCAAATCTCCTGACTCCGGCGGAATCGATGTATGAGAAGAATCGTTTTCTCCCCTATCCCCCGAAGCCTGGCGAGCCTAAGCGAGTCAGGCTTCGGGGGAGAGGGGTTGGGGGTGAGGGGGAACAGCAGAGCGGCACCACCAGTGCGGTGTCTCGATACGGTACGGGAATCGGAAAGGCGTACGCAAACAGGCATTCCGTTGCACTCGAGCCCCCTCACCCCCGGCCCCTCTCCCACCACTGCTTCACTCGCTGATGCTCGCGGCGCAGCGGGGGAGAGGGGAGAAAACATTGCCTTCTACCGCTCCGAGCCCTACATAGATTCCGCCGGAGTCAGCAAATCTCAAATCTCAAATCTCAAATCTCAAACCTCAAATCTCAAACCCTGGAGTCCCCGCCCATGCGTACGCTTGTCCTGTTGCTGTTGCTCGCCACCTCCACCTGCTTTGCTGCCGATCCGCCGAGCGACTACCCCACCACGATTGACTTGGACGCGGACAGCCAGCGTCAGGTGGTCGTGGACCGCGAAGCCGGCCAGTACCTCGGCCATCCGACGACGTGCTTGTTGGAAGACGGCAAGACGATGCTGTGCGTGTATCCCAAGGGACACGGCCGCGGCGGGATCGTGTACAAACGCAGCACCGATGGCGGGCGCACGTGGAGCGAGCGGCTGCCGACGCCGGCCAGCTGGGCCACGTCCAAGGAAGTGCCCACGCTGCACCGAGTGGTCGACGCCGAAGGCAACAAGCGCGTGATCATGTGGTCGGGGTTGTATCCGGCGCGCTTGGCGGTCAGCGAAGACGACGGGCAGAGCTGGAGCGAGCTGAAGCCGGTGGGCGATTGGGGTGGCATCGTGGTGATGGGCTTCGTCGAGGCCCTCCGCACCGGCCCGGGACACTACCTGGCGATGTTCCACGACGACGGCCGGTTCATCTCCGCCGAGCCCGCCAAAGACGACGTCCGCACCTTCACGCTCTATCAAACCCGCTCGACCGACGGCGGGTTGAACTGGTCCGATCCCGAGGCGATCTTTCAGTCGTCCGACGTGCATTTGTGCGAACCGGGTTGCATCCGTTCGCCCGACGGCAAGACGCTGGCCGTCCTGCTGCGTGAAAACGCTCGCCGCAAGAATTCCCACGTGATCTTCTCAACCGACGAAGGCAAAACCTGGTCCGAGCCGCGGGAGTTGCCTTTGGCGCTGACCGGCGATCGGCATACCGGCAAGTACGATTCCGAAGGCCGATTGTTGATCAGTTTCCGCTGCATCTCCCCCAAGCATTCCGCCGCCCAGCGTCCCTTCGAAGGCGACTGGGTGGGTTGGGTCGGCACCTGGGAAGACATCGTGCAAGGCCAGCCGGGACAGTACGTCGTCCGCTTCAAGGACAATAAGAAGGGCTACGACACCGCCTATCCCGGCGTCGAAATCCTGCCCGACGACTCGTTCGTCGTTACCACCTACGGCCACTGGGACCGAGACGAAGCCCCGTACATCCTGAGCACCCGAGTGAAAATCGACGAGCTGGATGCGATGGCCGAAGCGCCAGCGCCGTAGCAGCTCAGGTTTTCCGTTTGGTCTTGAGATAGTCCGCTAGCTTGCGGCCGGTCACACTCAGCGGCAGCGTTTTTAGTTGGCGTGCCGAGAGCCAGCGTTGATCTTCGGTGTCGGCGAAGGCTTGCTCGGCCTCGGCGTGAAACGCTTCCAGCGTGATTCGGTATCGCGTGACACCATGACGGATGGTTTTCGCCTTCGCTCCGATCGCGACCGAGACGTCGAACTGACGCTCGGTCGAGGCGGCCGCTCCTTCCACGGACTCCACCTCCGGCGGACCAAAGCGTGGGAAGTCCCACAATCCCGCCCAGCGTTGCCCGGCCGGTACGCGGTGCACGAGGTAGGCTTCGGTTTCCGGGTGCCGCACCAACAACGCGAACTCGGTGCGTTGCTCGTACTGAATCTTTTTGACTCTGCCGGGGATCGTCGTCTCCAGCCCCAGCTGGACCGCCGCGCAGTTCGGGCGGAGCGGACAGGTCAGGCAGGCCGGGGTTTTGGGCGTGCACACCAGGGCCCCCAGCTCCATTGCCGCTTGATTGAACGTCCCGGCATCGCTGGGCGGCAGGATGGCTTCGGCGAACTGCCACAGCAACGCGTTGGCAGCGCGTTCTTGAGGCGGCGAGGTCGAAGCGATCAGGCGGCTGTACAATCGCTGGGTGTTGGCTTCGACGATCGGCAGACGCTGGCCATCGGCGATCGATAGAATCGCGCCGGCCGTGTACCGTCCCACGCCCGGCAAGGCCAAGACCTCGGCGTAGGAACGGGGAAAGACGCCGTCGTGGCGGTCGACGACTTGCTTGGCGGCGGCATGCAGCTGCCGGGCTCGGCGATAGTAGCCCAGTCCTTCCCACAGCTGCATCACGGTTTGCTCGTCCGCCGCGGCGAGGTCCGCCACGGTGGGGAAGCGTTCGAGAAACCGTTCGAAGTAGGGGATGACCGTCACGACCTGCGTCTGCTGCAGCATGATCTCGCTGAGCCACACGCGGTAGCGGTCCCGAGTGCCGCGCCAGGGCAGCCGGCGCGCATTGTCCGCAAACCAGCCCATCGCCGCGCGCTGGACTTGGCGCCGCCACGACGGGCGTTGCCAACGGTCGTCATGGGGGGCTGTCATGGCTCGGGCGGCGTCGTGCCGATCAATCGTCTTCACTGTCCATCATTCCCAGTTCGGCAACCACCTCGATCTTCTGACCGCCGCGATCGAGCGCAATCGGAATCGCTTCGCCCGGCGCGTATTCGCCGATGGCATCCTGCAAATCGGCAAACCGTCCGATCGGTCGCTCTCCCACGCGCGTCACGATGTCGCCGGCTCGCATCCCGGCAACCTCCGCCGCACTGCCATTCATGACGACCGTGATCTGACAACGCGGCGAGAACGGATCGCAGCGCACGCCCAAAAATCCGCCGCGTTGATACACGATGGGCAACTCGGGCAAGTCGCGACGCAGCGACTCCACAGCCTCCGGTGTGACCTTGGTGCCTTTTAGGATCAACTTCTGACGCAGCGGCAATCGCTTGATCAGCTCGATTGCCGAATCGTCGATCGGCGTGTAGCGAATCTCCAGCTGGTCCAAGCGGTCGAGCGTGGTCAGGGGTTGTAATTCGGCGGAGCTTAAATCCGTATCGGTAATGATCACGTTCTTCAGGTCCGGCATTTGCGTGACCTGCTCGAGCACCTCGCGATTGATCGAAACGCCTTCGACCGCGGCGTAGGAGACGTGATGCAGCCAAGCCAACCAGCGGAGGTCTTTCGCTTCACCGCTCCAGGTCGGCGGCACGTAGACGACTTCTTCATTAATCGCCGACGCTTCCATGATAACGTTGCTCAAGCCCACGGTGATGCCCTCGGCGGCCAGATGTTCGCGAGCCATGCTCTGGCGGTGCAGCGAGACAGCCCGCAGCGCCGATTTGGCTCGCGAGGCAGCCGTCCCATTCCCGCTTGAGGCCAACGTCGAGATCGCCTCCCAGGCGATGGGCGGATCGGTGGGCTGTTCCGACAGCGCCAGTCGCTCGAGCAACTGCATCGCGCGCTCGGTCGTTTCCAGATCCGCCCCGGTCACCCCACGGACGAGCACCGGGACCGCTGCGTGGCCAAAGCCGGCTAATTTCAGCGTCGCCGTCTCGCGTTGGATGTACTGATTGCTGGAGAGTTTCGCCAACAACCGCTCCATCTGCTCGGCCGACTCCTCCGCCCCGGTTGCCGCGGCGGAGGCAGCGTCCGAGTCAGCGGGTTTCTCGGCCGCGGGTTTCTTGGCAGCGGGTTTCTCGGCAGCGGAGGGCGGCTGCGCAGAGGCCGCTTGTCCGCTCATGGCAGCACAGAGCACCGCGCTGCAGAGGGCCGCGTCGAAGAGCCAGACCGCCGCCGGGCGTGCCAGTCGTTGCTTGGAGCTGTTCACTGTCTTCGTACCCCAATTCCTAGAACCCGCGTTTTCCTAGCATCCGCGTTCGCTGCCAGTCTACCAGATCTGGCAGGAATGAAGCGACGGGGAACTCGCCCCCCCCCCTCGCTTTCCGAAAACAGGTGACCGACCACTTCGAGCTTTAGTATGATAACGCAACCCAACCCGAATGGAATAAAGGAGCGGTTCGGATGAGTCAAACGAGACGATCGGATCTGGCAGACTATGTCGTACGCCAGAGCGTGCCCAGGAAGACGGCACGCGAGCGACAACTGCAAATCTATAACGACTCGTTGAAGCTGAGTCGTGCGATGACCAGCCCCAACTTCACACGCGTCGGCCGAGACGATCTGCAGCGGATGGCTCGCATGTACGACGACCTATTCTTCGACGGCAGGCTGCTGCCGCTGGCGCAAAAGGAAGGGCTGTCCTTCGGCTGGTCGTCACGCATGACCAAGAACGCCGGCAAGACGGTGACCCATTATCCGGCTGGCTACCGCCGAGGCGATCGACGCCGCTTTGAAATCATTCTCTCCTCGTCCTTGCTGTTTCAAACCTTCAGCGACGTGAACCGGCCCGTCGAAGTTACCGGCATCATGTGCCGCAACCGCTTGCAAGCGATGCAGCGGGTCCTGGAACACGAACTGGTGCACCTGGTCGAGATGCTGGTCTGGGACGATAGCTCTTGCAGCAAGACACCGTTTCAACAGATCGCCAACCGCTTCTTCGGACACACCCAACACCAACACGATCTGATCACCCAGCGCGAGCGAGCGGCCCGGAAGTTCAAGATCGGCGTGGGCACCCACGTCCGGTTTGATTTCGAAGGCCAAGCTCTCCAGGGGGTGGTCAACCGGATCACGCGGCGAGCCACCGTGCTGGTGCCCGACCGCCGCGGCGCGATGTTCGACGACGGCCGGCGCTATCGCAAGTACTACGTGCCCCTGGAACACCTCCGCCGGGCGGCTCGCGAAGCCGAAGGAACCTGAGGGATTGCGAATCTCACTCTCCTGGCTCTAACAGAATCTATGTATGGCGTGCGAAGCTCGGGGTGCAGCAGCCACGCCAGTGGCGATCGCGATGTAGCCATGGGCGTCAGCCCATGGTATGGGTGCCCCCTCGGCGGTTAGTCCCGCAGGGACGACAGGAATGCATCTCCTGTCGTCCCTGCGGGACTAGCGCAATCGTGTCGTTTTCGTACCACGGGCTCACGCCCAATGCCATCTACTTTCACCATCGCTTGCGATTGAAGCGTTAGCGGAGCGGCGCAAGCCGCCCGGTGTGTGAAGGTTCGCACCGCAAAACCGGACGGCTCGCGCCGTTCCGCTACAAAGGAAGTGGCATTGGGCTCGCGCCCGTGGCTACATCCTGCCGTCCCTACGGGACTAAAACACCAGCCACGAATGAAAATTCGCGTACATAGATTCCGTTAAGCACGTCGGCATAAATCTTTGGGTGAAACCCCGCGACAACACCCTCCCGCGCAGCGGGAGGGTCGGGCTCTCAGGCCCGGGGAGGGCACTCACGAAAACCCTCTCCGGGCCTGAGAGCCCGACTCTCCCAGAGGGAGAGTAATGCCTAAGTTAATGTTGCGACGTGCTTAGAGTTAGCAAATCTCCAATCTCTCCCTTCACCCTTCACTCTTCCCCCTTCACTTCCCAGCGTTCATCGAAAAAACCTTCGGCTGCAACGTTGCCGGGCAGCAGGGCGTTGCTGCCTTCGGTGATGTCCAGGATCGCCCAGTCGGGAAGCATCGGGATCTGCCGCGAGTTGCTGACGTTGGAGAACTCGCGGAACGTCAGCCCGCTGTTGAGGACGATGTAGCGATCGGGGTTCAACGGATTGGGATAGACCATCACGGCCGCATGATCCGCCGCGTCGAAGCGTTCTCCGGCAATCTGCAGGGAGTCCCGGTCCCAGTGCAGCGGCAAGCGATCGACCAGCCCCGCCAGCACGGCGTTGGCGTGCGGGTCGCCGAACAGGATCAGGTTGCTGTCGGCAATCGTGGCCTCGTCCAGCTCCCGGTCGCTCACCTCGCGAATCTCACCGCGCATGATGCTTCGCCAACGCTGCTTGGCGTACCGGTATTCGTCCTGCACCCACCGCTCGACGCGTCCGTGCCAGCAGGGGCGACTGGGGCGGACGAAGACAAACCGCCCGGTCAAGGCATCGTCGATCGGTCCTTGCAAACCAGGCCGCTTGCGGAGGCTTCGGTCGGGCTCAGACGCGATCGCCCAGCCTTCGTCCAGGCGAATTAAATCGCAGTGATAGGGTTGGCCGGCAACCGCGTCGGGCGCGACCAGAGCTTCGCCATCGATCTCGATGGTGATCGCGTCCGGGGTTGCAGACAGCACGTCGGCCGGCAAGTCGATCGCCAGGTGAGTACACGCATCGGTTTTCAAAACGATCCGGTTCGGTTGGACTCGACCCTGGATCCGCGCCCGGTGCCAATGCCGCTCGATGCCCTCGATCGTCAACCAGTCACACCGCGGGTAGCGCAGCGTGTAGGTCGTAAAGTCGACCTCGGGCACCGCCGGTGCCGGTTCGGCAGCCCACTGTTGCAATTGCTGCTGCATGATTTCCGCCGACGGCTCGTCGATCTTATGCCCCATGTCTTTGCCAATCACATGCGTCCACTGGAGGCCGTGTGCCCGACTGGCTTCGGCCATCGTGTCGGCGGCCAATTTCTGTTTGTCGCGTTCGCCGCTGTAGGCGATCACCCGGGTGTTCTGCAAGTTGCCGGCCCAGGGCGGGCAGTCGTACCAGGCGAGCAGCAGTCGCTGGGCGCCGCTGAGCGTGTAGGCGGGCTGCCGGTTCCAGCCCTGATAGCGGACGGTATCGGCAAATCCGGCACCGGGATTCGCGGCAAACCAGCGACCGGGATCGTGCACCGCGAACTGCCAACACCCCGCTCCGCCCATCGAAAACCCGCGAATGCTGATCGAATCGGGGTCGACCGCGAACCGCTCGGCCACGTGTTCGATCGCTTCGTACACGTCCACTTCGCCGGCGAACTTGAACGCGTTGCAGTGCCGACCAAAAGGATGCAGCACGATTGTCTCGGGCGGCGTGATCGGCGAGGTGGATTGCAAACGTGCATGAATGAATTGCAGTTCGACTTTACTGTCACCGCGGCCGTGCAGCCATACATCCAATCTTCGCGGCTTGCCGTCGCCCGCTTTCCAACCGGCGGGCAGGACCAGACCGTAGGGCTGGACCGAATCATCGATTTGTGAAACGAATCCACCGACCAGCGGCACCGGCTCGTCGGCCGGAGAATCGGGAACTTCCAACAGCGCGATGCCGCGTCGCCCGGCTCGCAGTTTTTCCAGTCGCCGGGCCGCCCGGTCGAGCAGTTTTTCGGCCGCAGCGATATCTCTGTCGTTGTAGAACAAGTTTTGCTCGAGCGCCAGATCCACCGCGCGCACCAACACCTCGACGTCCGCCGTATCACTCGCCGCGAGCCCGGCGTGTTGGTAGGCTTGACGCAGCCCCGCGATCCGCTCGCGCAAACGTTCCGCCTGCTCTGGCGGCGGAGCTTTGCCGGCAGCGGGCAACGCTTTGTAGTCGGCTGTGCGAACGTCCTGACAAAACGCTTTCAGCGGAGTGAGCGCGAAGCACAGCAGCAAAGTGGCCAGAAGCCAGAGCGGCGAACATCGCCGAGGGTCGGTGGGTTGCATATTGATTTGAGATTTGAGAATTGAGATTTGCTGACTCTAACGAATTCAATGTACGGACAAAAAAATGTTTCCTCCCCTCTCCCCCCCAATCCTGGCGAGCCTAAGCGAGCCAGGATTGGGGGGAGAGGGGTCGGGGGTGAGGGGGGAATTGCAGTGTAGGTTCGTCAGTGCCGCGCCTCGATGCGATACGCGGTAGGCAGGTCCGACGCGATGAGTCAGCCATTTGCACCCGAGCCCCCTCACCCCCGGCCCCTCTCCCCCACGGCTTCACTCGCTGACGCTCGCGGCGCCGTGGTGGAGAGGGGAGAAAACGTTTTGTCCGTACAAAATCGCCTGTCGACCGACAGGAAACCTTTCCAGCCACAGACATTGGACGACGCCGCAGTGGAACAGTTTATCTCGCAATTGCAGCAACGGCTAACGCACGATCTGCCCGGCCGGCGGGCGCTGCGCTACCGGTCGCCGCAGCTGTCCTACGGTCGGCACTGTGGCCCGGCCCCTCGGACGGCTCGGCAAGCCGCCGTGGTGGTGATGCTGCTCTGGAGTGACGGCGGCTGGACCGTTCCGCTGACCAAGCGGCCCCTTTCGATCAAGCATCACGGCGGTCAAATCTGCTTGCCCGGCGGCCGGATCGAACCCAACGAGAGCACGATCGAAGCGGCTTTGAGAGAGTTCGAGGAGGAGCTGGGAATCTGTCCGCTCCAACCCGAACTCTGTGGCGAACTGTCGCCGCTGTACGTCTACGCCAGCGACAACCTGGTCCATCCGGTCGTGATGGCTTGCCGGCGACCGGAGTCGCCTTGGGTGCCCGATCGAATCGAAGTGGACGAAGTGGTCGAGGTGCCGCTGGAACACTTGCGCGAGCCCGGGCACTGGCAGGACCGTTTGCTGCAGCGTCCCATCCGCCGCGTCTCGGGTAATCCGGAGATTCCGCCACCGCTGCGATTCGTCGCCTCGGGGCTGCGCTACCAGCAGCACTGGGTCTGGGGCGCGACCGGCATGATCCTGGCCGAACTGGCCGAATGCCTGCCCCCGCAAAGTTGACCGGCGTACGGGGATCGACTAGCCTTTGCAGATGGCCGAAGGGGCACCAAATGCACTTCGCCGCCCCCCTCCTTGGACCTCTTGCCAGCCATTTTAATGAAGACGAAAACCATGCGTACCTGTGCTCTGCTGTGTTTCCTGTTGGCATTGCCCTGGGCGGCCAAGCCTGTTCATGGGGAGGCCCCCGCCGCTACTGAGGACGGATTCGTTTCGATCTTCGATGGCAAAACCCTGGACGGCTGGGACGGAAACCCGGCATTCTGGAGCGTCCAGGACGGAGCGATCACCGGAATCACCACGCCGGACAATCCCACCAAAGGCAATACGTTCCTGATCTGGCGAGGCGGCGAGACCAAGGACTTTGAACTGCGGCTGGAATACAAAATCATCGGCGGCAATTCGGGCATCCAGTATCGCTCGTTCGAAGTGAATCCCGACAAGCAGAAGTGGGTCGTGGGCGGGTACCAGGGCGACTTCGAAGCCGGCAAAACGTACTCGGGCAT
Source organism: Roseimaritima sediminicola (assembly GCF_009618275.1). GTDB lineage: Bacteria > Planctomycetota > Planctomycetia > Pirellulales > Pirellulaceae > Roseimaritima > Roseimaritima sediminicola. The sequence goes on along the minus strand of NZ_WIAD01000024.1, from coordinate 32,795 downwards.
CCTGTACGGGGAAAAGTTCCGCGGCATTCTGGCCAACCGCGGCCAAAAGACCGAACTGGTCCGCGACGACGGCAAGTTCCAAGTCAAGGTGATCGGTTCGGTCGGCAAATCCGACGAGATCCAGTCGAAAATCAACGACGAGGACTGGAACCAGTACACGATCACCGCCAAAGACTTTCACTTTGTGCACAAGATCAATGGCGTGGTCACGGCCGAATGCATCGACAACGACAAACAACAACGCCGCGACTCGGGGCTGCTGGCGTTGCAGCTGCACGCCGGCCCGCCGATGAAAGTCCAGTTCCGCAATATCCGCATCAAACATCTCGGTGACGACGCGCACAGCGAACCGAACACCAGCCAGTCCGACAAGGCTTCCGCGGCGAAGAAAAAGATCGCCTTCCTGGCCGGACGCCCCAGCCATGGCTACGGGGCTCACGAACACTACGCCGGCTCGATGCTGCTGGCCCAATCGATCAAGTCGGCGATGCCGGGCTATGAGGTGGAAGTGTTCCGCGAAGGTTGGCCCGCCGATGGTGTCGAAGCATTGGCCGACGCCGATAGCGTCGTCGTTTATTGCGACGGCGGTCGTCGTCACCTGCTGAACGATCACCTCAAGGAGTTCGGTCAGTTGATGGACCAGGGCGTGGGCCTGGTCTGCATCCACTACGCCGTAGAAACGGTCAAGGGCGAACCCGGCGACAAGTTCTTGGACTGGATGGGCGGTTACTTTGAACCCCACTGGTCGGTCAATCCGCACTGGGTGGCTCGTTTCGAAAACTTTCCCGATCACCCGATCACCCGCGGCGTCAAACCGTTTGCGATTAACGACGAGTGGTACTACCACATGCGGTTTCGCGATTCCATGCAGGGCGTCACCCCGATCCTTTCGGATGTGCCGCCGGAGGACACGCTGCGACGCCCCGACGGTCCTCACAGCGGTAACCCGGCGGTTCGCAAGGCCGTCGCCCAACGGCAGCCCCAACACGTTGCCTGGGCGGCAACGCGCGAAGACGGTGGCCGTGGATTCGGCTTCACCGGTGGCCACTTCCACTGGAACTGGGGCGACGAGAACTTTCGCAAGGTCGTCTTGAACGCGATCGTCTGGACCGCCCACGGCGAAGTTCCTGAAGGGGGCGTTCGCACGTCCGAACTGACGCAGGAAGAACTGGAAGCCAACCAGGACGAACCCAAACCGGATTCCGCCAAGAAGGGCGCAAAAAAAAAGTAGGTAGGAAGCTGCGGCGGCCACAGGTCACGCGTCCCGAGCAGGCCGCCGCCCGGCCGCTGTTTGCCAGCGAGATCATCAACGAGGACACGCCCGGCCACGCCGTCGAAATCGACGTCCCGCTGGGCGACGCCAAACAGCTGTTCCTGGTCGTCAGCGACGGCGGCGACGGGTTCAGCTATGACTGGGCGGATTGGGCGGAGCCGCGTCTGGTGGGTCCGGCCGGCGAGAAGCCGCTGACCGAACTGGAGTGGAAGTCCGCTTCCACGCAGTGGGGCCAGGTCCGAATCAACAAGAACGCCGGCGGTCACCCGCTGCGAATCGCTGGCAAAGACGTGCCCTACGGGATCGGCACCCACGCCAACAGCCTCATCGCGTTTGACCTGCCCGAGGGCTACCAGCGCTTTCGCGCCCGCGGCGGCATCGATAACGGCGGCTCGGATCAAGCCGGCTCGTCATCGGTGCAGTTTTTCGTCTACGACCAGCAGCCACCAGCCGCCGTCGGTGGCGGTTCGCGCGAGGCTTCCGCGGCACTGGATGGCCTGGAGGTCGGTCCCGAACTGGCCGCGTCGCTGTTTGCCGCCGAACCCCAACTGCTCAGCCCCGCCAATATCGACATCGATCATCGGGGCCGCGTCTGGGTTTGCGAAATCGTCAACTATCGCGGTCACAAAGGACGCCGTCCCGAAGGTGACCGCATCCTGATCCTTTCCGATACCGATGGCGACGGGGCCGTGGACCAGGAGAAAGTGTTCTACCAGGGCCGCGATATCGATTCACCGCACGGCGTGTGCGTGCTGGGCGACAAGGTGTTGGTTTCCGCCGGCGACAAAGTCTTGCTGTTCACCGACTCCGACGGCGACGACCGGCCGGACAGCAAAGAAGTGCTGTTCAGCGGCATCTCGGGAACTCAGCACGACCACGGGATCCACGCCGTCACCTTCGGTCCCGACGGCAAACTGTACTTCAACTTCGGCAACAACGGCCGGCAGATCAAAGACAAACACGGCCGGCCCATCGTCGACATGGCCGGCAACGAGGTCGCGGCGAATCGCCAACCTTATCAGGAAGGCATGGTCTTTCGCTGCAACCTGGACGGCAGCCAGTTCGAAACGTTGGGTTGGAACTTCCGCAACAACTGGATGGTCACCGTCGACTCGTACGGAGCCATCTGGCAATCGGATAACGACGACGACGGCAACAAGGGCGTGCGTATCAATTACGTAATGGAATTCGGTAATTACGGCTACAAGGATGAATTGACCGGAGCCGGCTGGCGAGCCCAGCGCACCGGGATGAGCCCCAACGTTCCCGAACGTCACTGGCACATCAACGACCCCGGCGTCGTTCCCAACCTGCTGCTGACCGGCGCGGGTTCGCCCACCGGGATCACGGTGTACGAAGGCAGCCTGCTGCCGATGTTTCGCGGCCACCTGCTGCACTGCGACGCCGGACCAAACGTCTGTCGCGCGTACCTGTTGGAAGACGATGGTGCGGGATACAAGGCCACGATCCGAAACATTCTGACCGGCACCGAGGATCGCTGGTTCCGCCCCTCGGATGTGAAGGTCGCACCCGACGGATCCTTAATCGTCGCCGATTGGTACGACCCCGGCGTCGGCGGCCACGGCATGGGCGACCTCGAACGCGGTCGTTTGTTCCGCATCATGCCCTACGATGCCGACGGCAAATATCGCGTTCCCGAGTTCGATTTCAGCACCATCGAAGGTTCGATCGAGGCGCTAAAGAATCCGAACTACGCCGTCCGCTACATGGCCTGGACCAGCTTACACGACGAAGGAGAAAAGGCTCTGCCCGCTCTGAAAAAAATGGCGGCTTCAAAGGATCCGATCTATCGCGCTCGCGCCCTGTGGCTGTGGGGCAAGATCGATGGCCAGGGACGGCGAGCCGTTCAGCAAGCGATCGAAGACAAGGCCCCCAACATCCGCATGACGGGCGTCCGGCTGGCTCGCCAGTTGGAACTGGACCTGGACCAGTACGTGACGCCGCTGCTCGAGGATCCTTCGCCACAGGTGCGACGCGAACTGGCCGTGGCGCTGCGTCACCATCCCTCGCCCAAAGTGCCCCAGCTGTGGGCCGCCCTGGCCGTTCAGCACGACGGGGACGACCGCTGGTATCTGGAAGCTCTGGGCATCGCCGCGGAGGGTCGCTGGGACGAATGTTTTGCGGCTTGGAAGAAACGCGTCGGCGACGATTGGAACACGCCGGCCGGCCGTGACATCGTGTGGCGCAGCCGCGCCGAAGCCGCCCTGCCGTTGCTCGTAAAAATCCTGCAGGATCCGGCCACCGATGCCGCGATGACCGACCGTTACATGCGAGCGTTCGACTTCCACCAGGGCGAAGCCAAACAGCAAGCCCTGCGAGCGTTGCTGGGGCTGTAGCCTTCGGCGGCTCGCCGATTTCTTTTCCTGTCCATCACCATCCGCTTACGACAAGAATTCGTCGATGAAAGTGTTATCGAATCTCTTCCTGACGGCCGCCGTAGCCGCGTTGCTTTCGTTCGGCGTTTGCCGCCACGCGTCCGCTCAGGAATCGGCCGCCAACGCGGTATCGGCGAAGGACAAGATGGTGGTCGAGACCGTATTGCGGCTGAAGGATTTTGATATCGAATCCTCGCCGCCCGCCAAGGCCGCCTTGCTGCGTTACCTGCGAGCCAACTCGGGGACCGATCAATACTTCGAATTGGTCCAGCGATTTCGTTTGACGGATCTGACCGACGACCTGGTCGCCCTGGCCCTGGAACACGTCGGTCAGACCGAAGGCGTCCGGGCCGCAGAGACTTTGGCCGAACTGGAATGCTTGGCACCGTTGGAAGAGGCACTGCGCAGCGACGAGGAAGCACGAGCCATTGCGGCGGCGACCGCGCTGGGCTACGTGCCGCACAAACAGACCGTCCAGGCGCTGCGGCCGATCGTCACCGACTCGCAAGCCCCCCTGGCCGTCCGCACGGCCGCCGTCAGTGCGCTCGGCCGGCGCACCGGTGGGCAGCGGTTACTGCTGCGAATGGCTGCCGACGGCCGGTTGGACGACGCCCTTCGTTTTACCGCTGCCAATCGACTGTTCGGTTCGAGCGACGAGGAGATTCGCCAAGCCGCCGACGAATACTTCCAGCGTCCCTCGACCGCGGACAACCAACCGCTGCCGCCACTGGCCGAGCTGGTCAAACGTCGAGGCGACGTGCTTCGAGGCAAAGCCGTGTTCGCGGGCAAAGCCACCTGCAGCAATTGCCACCGCGTGGCCGGGCAGGGCAAGGAAGTGGGCCCGGACCTGACCGAGATCGGCAGCAAACTGTCGCGAGAAGCGATGTATGTCGCGATCCTCGACCCCAGTGCGGCGGTCAGCCACAACTTCGAAACCTACACGCTGCTCACGCTCGACGGCGAAACGGTCACGGGGCTGATGGTCAGCGAGACCGACCAGGCGATCACTCTGAGGACGGCCGAAGGCATCGATCGCACGGTCCCAGCCGAAGACGTCGAACTGCTGAAGAAGCAACCGCAGTCGCTGATGCCGCAAGACCTGCAACAATTGATGACCACCGAGCAACTGGTAGACCTGGTCGAATACCTAATGACCCTCAAAAAATCCTGACACGTTTCTTCGCACCAACGGGGCAACCCTATGTCAGCCCAGGGCAACGCCCTGGGTTTGGAGAGCGGACGACGCCCAAGCCCCAACGGGGCGGCCCTACGCTTTCGCCCGAACAAACACCGCCGACCGGGCTTGGCATCGGCTAGGGCCGCCCCCTTGGGGCTCGGCGCGGAGCGGCGATGATTCCCCCAGGGCGTTGCCCTGGGCTGACCTAGCACCGACCCGTTGGGCCTGCTTAGGGGCGAGCGTCGGCACACCGCGGGAAACTCAGGGGTCGGGACTCTTTTCCGCCGAGACGTCGCTCGGTTTTTTACCGCCGCCGAGTACGAGGACCACTTCGCTGAGTACGAGGACGAGCGCGATGACTGGAAGGGCACACTGGCCGATCCCGGTTGTGGCGGTTAGGTCCTGGCGAAATGGGTGACGGCTTGGTCGTCGACGACGTGCAGGGGGGTGTAGGCGTTGTGCCTCAAGGTCTCGTAGGGGGAATTGCTGCGGGCGTTGAAGCAGGCGATCAGCGACCAACGCGGATCCTCGCTGGTGTTCTGGTCCGAGCGATGCAGGACGTTGGCGTGGAAGAACAACGCGTCTCCGGGTTCCATCTCGACGTATTCCAGCGGCATCCGCTGCAAGACCGCTTCGACCCGCTCGGGATCCGCTCCGGTCTGGCCGCCGACTTTGCCGTGTTCCAAGCGTCCCAAATGATGTGAACCCGGGATGACTTGCAGACACCCGTTGGCGCGAACCGCACAGTCGATGGCGATGTAGCAGCTGATCATGTTCGGAAACAAACAGCCGTAGTTGTACCAGTAGCCGTAATCCTGATGCCATTCCCACGCGCCACCCACGCGCGGCTCTTTCAGCATCAGTTTGTGGTGGTAGTGATACACCTCCTCGCCGAGCAGATAGGCGGCCGTGCCGGCGACGCGGCGACAGCGCACGAGCGTGCTGAACAGGTCGTCGCCCAGCGAATCGCGCACGGCCAACACGGTGCGTCCTCCGGCGGCGTCGTCGCGAGCTGTGGCGGCCTGCTCCATTTCGCGGTCTTCACGAGCGACTCGGTTCAAATGTGCCGCTTCATCGGCATCGAGCAAGGATCGCACCAAAACACAACCTCGCTCGAGGAACGTGTCTCGGTCCGCGGTGGCGGGTTGAAAGTAAGTCTCAGGCATTGTTCGTACAACACGTTGGCAGGGGGAAATTACGACGTGCTTAGCCGCGATGACGACGCGCTTAGCCGCGATGACGACGTGCTTAGCCGCGATGTCAGGCCACTATGGCTGCGTCGCGAGCCCTCTAGAATAACCGGATGTTTCCACTGCGTTGTACCGTTCGAAAATGCCTCCGTCCACTCAGCCAAACCGAGCGAGGGCTGACCTGTCCGGCGGGCCATCATTTTGACCGAGCTCGGCAGGGCTACTGGAGCTTGCTGCAGCCGCAGGACCGCCGCTCGGCCACCCCCGGTGACGCCGAGCAAGCCGTTTTAGCCCGCCACCGCTGGTTGGCCGCGGGACACATGTCGACGCTGGTTGCGGCGCTGCGGCCCTGGTGCCAAGCGTCGCACGCGGCGGCCCAGCAGGACGTCTTTCGCGTGCTGGATCTGGGCTGCGGCGAGGGCACGTTTGGCCGCGAACTGTTTGCCGCCCCAAACGCCGACTCGCAGAAGCCCGCGGAAACGGTGGGGTCCCCGTCGCCGGCCCCCACCCAGTATGCCGGAGTGGACCTATCGAAACGCGCCTTGCGTTTGGCCGCTCGGTCGTGGCCGGCGGCAACCTGGGTGCTGGCTAACGCTGACCGCGTGTTGCCGGTCGAGGACAACACGGTCGGTTTGGTGCTGAGTCTGTTCGGGCGGCGACCGCTGAGCGAGATCGCTCGCGTGTTACACCCCAGTGGGCGCTGCGTGATCGCCGTGCCGGGCGAAGACGACCTGATCGAGATGCGCGAACAGGCGCAGCAACAAGGGCATCGCCGCAACCGCTGGGAAGCGATCATCGCACAAATGAAAGAGGTCGGTCTGGAGTGCCTGGAGCACACTCGGTGGCGAGATCAAGCCACGCTGGACGCGGCCGCCCTGGCCGACGCCGCGGCGATGACGTACCGCGCGGTGCGGCGCTCGCAGCAGGCCCGGCTGGCGGACCTCGAGAGCCTGCAGGTCACCCTGTCTGCGGAGCTGCTGTTGTTCAGTCCTCTTCCGGATGACGGCTGACCCAGACGCTGCACTCGGCGTGCCGGATCACGTACCGCGAGACGCTGCCGAGCAGCAGGCGAGTCAACTGGGAATGCTGGGTTTCGCCGACGACCAACACGTCCACGCCCAGTTCATCGGCCGCATTGACCAGGCCATCGCCGACATGCGGTTTCTCCAGCAGTTGGCCCTGGGTCGAATCGTTGATGCCTTGCAGCTCGCCGAGTGCTTCCTGCAGCGACTCGGCCGCTTCGGCGCGAATCAGCTGGGGGTCCGGAGCCATTTCGTCGTAGAACCCAAGGACGTAACTGGCCACCGACAGCACGAACACCTCGGTGTCCTTGCCGCGACAGATATCGCGGACATCCCGCAGAGCCCCCTTGGATGCGTGCGAACCGTTGTATCCCAGCGCGATCCGCAACGGCCGCGGATTGTCCATCAAGCCCGTCGGGCGCACCACGAAAACGCTGCACGGAGCCCGCGTCGCCACGTAGTCGCTGGTACTGCCCAACAACAACCGGCTGATCGTCGTATGCCCTTTGGCGCCGACGACCACCAGGTCCGCTTCACAACGTTCGGCTTCTTCGACGATTTTGTAGGCCGGATGGCCCTCGCAGATCCGGTGCTCGAGTTCCACATTGGCACCGTCGAACATCCGTTCCACGGTGGCGAATTTTTCTCGGGCCAGTTGATGCTCGCGATCGGCACTGCCGGCCACCCAGTTTGCCGTCGCGTAAGCACGCGTCACCCGCGGCACCTCCAAGACCGTGACGACCGTCAGACGAATCCGTTCGCGATGTGGCAGATGGGCAAACAGCTTGGCGGCTTCTTCGGCGTACTTCGAACCATCGTAGGCCAACAGGATATTCTTCATCGCAACCACCTTTACGCGACCGAGGAGTTCAGGCAGTCGCACCGCAGGGCGGAGCCCGAGGAGTCATGCCTGAAAGGAAACCAATCAATCAAACCGCGGCTGCCGGGCCGGGTGCCCGGATGTCGCGGCTACTGGAGCGTTCGCTGGGCTTTGTTCAACACCGCTTGCTCCTTGGCCGACACGCTGCCGAATCCCAGCGTCCCGCCGGAAGCCTTGGCGACCACGGTCGCCTGACGGATGACTTCGTCGGTCAACGTCTTCTTGGTGCTCTCGGACATGTCCGCGGTCAACGCTTCGGCGTACTCTTCCCACAATTGCCACAGCGAAGGCGAGGGTTCCTGTTGCAACCAGGATTCGACCAAATGAAAGGCCACCGAATCCTTTTTCAGCCCATCCGCACCGGCGGCTTGCAGCACCGCACGACGCTCATCCGGCGTCACCTTGCCATCGGCCCAGGCCACCGACACGGCCGGGACCAAAGCCAAGGCGGCCAACTTCTCGACATTGATGCCCGCGTCGAGCAACTGGTCCAGCAGCTCGTCGTCTTGAAACCCGGTCGCCTCTCGCAGCATCGCTTTGGGTTGTTCTCGCTGGACGGCCAAGCGGATTTTTTCCTGCAGTTCTTCATCCACGCGATGGAAAAACTCATCCTCTAACGCGCGGCCGCGCTTGTGGATTGCATCGGGTTCACTCATGACGGATTCCTCTCAGAACGGCGACTCGAAAACGCGGCTTAGCATCGCGCGGTCAATAACTGACACGCTTTCCGACGAGCCGTGTTGCGATAGCCTCGGTTGGTTAGGTGGTGTGGACAGGAACCGGGGGCTAGCGCCCTGCGGCTGGTTGCTTCGCAACCGGGGGCTAGCGCCCTGCGGCTGGTTGCTTCGCAACCGGGGGCTAGCGCCCTGCGGCTGGTTGCTTCGCAACCGAGCAAACGCTCGAACGGCTCAATTCTGCATTCTACCAAATTGGCGCCGCGCGAAAGCCCCGGGAAAGGTCCGCCGTAGACTTAAGGAATCATTTCTTCGATCAAATCCGCAAAGATCACGCGGAACATCAACCAGGCCATGAACAGCGTCAGGCACAGGTTCAGCGTTTGCCCGCACACGTACAGGATCAGCGGTCGCCCGCCACGGAAATAGGGGGCGAGGGCGCGGAAGTTTGTTTCCAGCCCAATACTGACAAACGCCAAACAGAAGAACCAGCCGCGAAACGTCTTGGTCGATCCTTTGATCATCGCGTCGATCACCTCGGGACCGCCTTGCAGGGTTACGAACAGCACCGAGAAGACGACCGAAGCCAGGACAAAGCCGAGGACGAATTTGGGAAACCGGTACCAGATTTCCATCGCCCCAGGACGCGGTGCCGAAGCATCGCGTTCGACGTAAGTGACCCAGTAGATGGCTACGAAGAACGCGGTCACACCGATCAGGATGTTCTGGATCATTTTGACCGTCGCGGCCACCTCCAACGCGCGGTCGCCCAGCACGGCCCCGGCCACCGCTACGGCGCCGGTCGAATCGATCGTTCCGCCCAACCAGGCACCGCCCAAAATCTCGCTCATCCCCGTGGCTTTGATGATCGCCGGCAACACGATCATCATGACCACGGTAAAGGACAACGACATCCCGATGGCCAGCGACAGTTCTTCCTTCTTGGCTTTGCACGCGGCGGCCGTGGCGATGGCTGCCGAGACGCCGCACACCGACATGTCGGCCGAGATCACCATGTTCAGCGATCGCGAGGGGATGCGGAGGACTTTCTGACCAAAGATATACGTGCAGACCAGCACGATCGGGGTCACGACCCAAGCCACAAAAATCCCCGGCACCCCCAGCGCCAACAGGCGGCTCATCAGCACTTCGGCGCCCAACAGCACCAGCCCGGTCTTGATAAAAAACTCCGTCAGCGCGGCGTTCTTGAGAAAATCCGGCGTGCCCACGGTGTTGCTGATGATCAATCCCACCAACAGCGCCCAAAGTGCGTACTCCAGGTTGTACGCCTTGACCTGCACATGGGCCGCCATCACATAGGCCAGCGTGGCCAACAGAAAAACGATCGGGAACCCTTTTAAGAATCCGATCGCCGACCGGCCCCGTACGGCCATGGCCACGGTAAACAATACGGCGATCACGACGAACACGCCCAGCACGCCCAGCCAGGTGTGGGTGGCCGCCGCACCGGTACCCGCTTCGGCGGCAACGTAGAACGCGTCCAGCGGATTGTCCTGCCAGGAGCCCGGTTTGGCCAACCACCCCTTCAGCGGACTGGTGACCTGGACCGTTTCGCCCTGCTCGACGCGCTGGCCCAGATCGGCGGGGCGCGAAAACCATACGGCCGCAAAACAGACCACCAACAACAATCCCGCACACCAGATGGCCCACCAGTCCTCCGTCGTCCGCATCTCGCGCCATGTACTCGCCGGCCCGGGCGGCTGAATCGGTTCGTCCACGGCGGGTTCACTGGGCGACATGTTCGGGTTCCTTTCGAGGCAAAGACAAACGCATCAAGCGGTTCAGCGGACAAAACTCCGTCAAAACACCCGGCGGGGCAAAATGCCCCAGGGAGCACAAGCGCCGGGACGTAACGCCCCGGTTTCAAGCGGCAGGAGCCGTTACCGCCGAAGATAAAAATCTTTCCGGCGATCGGCTTTTGGGCGGGAGGAAAGGCGGGTTCTCTATAAAGTTTACCAAAGCCGATGGGGCTTCCACCAGACCGGCAGGCCGGTTGCCATGGCCGGTTCCTGGCACAATGACTGCCTAGCCTTTGGCGGAGCCCCGCGTTTGTACCTGAGAACCCTTCCCGGCGGTTGCAAACGGGCCGCCCCGCCGATTCTTCCACCGTCCATGACGTTTTGAGTTTGAGAGCGAATATGTCACCGGATGAAACCAACGTCCAGGATCAGGTCGCCCGCCTGACAGCCGAGATCCAGCAGCACAGCGAACCGTTCCGGCAGATCGTCCAGCAGGTCAACCAGGTGCTGGTCGGCCAGCAGAAACTGGTGCACCGCATGTTGCTGGGACTGTTGGCCAACGGGCATCTGTTGATCGAAGGCGTCCCGGGCCTGGCCAAAACGACGGCCGTCTCCAGCCTCGCGCAAGCCATTCGCACCGATTTCCAGCGGTTGCAGTTCACCCCCGACCTGTTGCCGGCCGACCTGATCGGAACGCTGGTCTACCGGCCCCAAGACCAAAGCTTCGTGGTCCAGAAAGGCCCGATCTTTTCCAACTTGATCCTCGCCGACGAAATCAACCGGGCGCCGGCCAAAGTGCAAAGCGCCCTGCTGGAAGCGATGCAGGAACGACAGGTGACGATCGGTTCGGAAACCTTCGCCCTCGAGCAACCCTTTCTGGTGATGGCCACGCAGAACCCGATCGAACAAGAGGGCACGTACCAGTTGCCCGAAGCCCAGACCGACCGCTTCATGCTGAAGGTCATCGTCGGCTATCCCAGCCGCGACGAGGAACTGCAGATCCTGCAGCGGATGAGCAAGACGTCGGCGGTGTTCGACATCCAACCGGTGACGTCGCCCGAAGAAATCCTCGCCGCCCGGCGGCTGGTCGATCAGGTACACGTCGACGAAAAAGTCCAGCACTACATCGTCGACATTGTCATGGCCACCCGCACGCCGGAAGCCTACGGATTGCCGCTGGGCGAATTGATTCAGTTCGGCGGTTCACCGCGAGCCACGATCAACCTGACGCTGGCCGCCAAAGCCAGCGCGTTTCTGGACGGGCGCGGCTACGTCACCCCGCAAGACGTCCGCGAGATCGCGCTGGACGTGCTCCGGCACCGCGTGATGGTGACCTACGAAGCGGAAGCCGAAGACCGCGACAGCGAGTCGGTGGTGCGTGAGATCCTGCAGAACATCTACATGCCCTGAACGACACAGAGGAACGGTTCATGATCCCTCGCGAGATGCTTCGCAAGATTCGTCGGATTCAGATCCGCACCTCGCACAAGGTCGACGAGTTGCTGGCCGGCAACTGGCACTCGGCGTTCAAGGGTCGGGGCATCGAATTCGAAGAGGTGCGTCCCTATCAAGTGGGCGACGATGTGCGAGCGATCGACTGGAACGTGACGGCTCGCAGCGACCAGCCGTTCGTGAAACTGTTCCGCGAGGAACGCGAGCTGTCGGTCCATCTGTTGGTCGACCTGAGCGGCTCGCAGCAACTGGGCACGACGACGCAAACCAAACGCGACCTGGTCGCGGAGCTCGGCGCGATCCTGGCGATGTCGGCGATCAAGAACAACGACAAAGTCGGCTTGACGCTGTTTACCGACCGTGTGGAAAAACACCTGCCGGCGGGCAAGGGCTCCCGCCACGTCCTGCGTTTGATTCGTGAATTGTTGTACTGCCAACCGATCGGCAGCGGAACGGATCTGACGCATGCCCTGGACGCGTTTCAGCGTACCGCGGGCCGCCGCAGCGTGGCGTTTCTGATCAGCGACTTTCAGGACGCCGGGTACGACAAATCGCTGCGCGTCGCCGCCCGCAAACACGACATCATCCCCGTCGTGATTACCGACCCCCGCGAATACGAAATGCCCAACGTCGGCTTGATCCGCTTGGAAGATGCCGAAACGGGCGAGCGGATCACGGTCGATCTGGCCAGCCGGGCGAACCGCCGGCGGTTTGCCGAATTGGTCGCACAGCAATCCCAGCGACGCGATCACCTGTTCCGCAGTCTGCGCTTGATGCCCCTTCGTTTGGAAACCGGCCAAGACCTCGTGGATCCGCTGCGACGCTACTTCCACACTCGGGAGACGCGACGTTGAATACCCCGCGACCCGCCGATCGACAATGCCACCGGTTCAGTGCTCCCCTGTCGGGCGGGCGCCTGCCGGTCTGGCTCTGTCTGGCAAGCCTGCTGCCGCTCTGGCTGGCCTCGTCGCCGGCGGCGAGCGCCGAGGTGGACCTGCAGGTCACCGACCAACCGATCCAGGTGGCTCAGCCGATCTGGCTGGAGTTGACCGTAACGGCGGCGGCGGGCGCCAAAATCAACTTCCCCGAACCCGGCGAAGCTCTGGGCGATTTCGAAGTGCTGCAAGTACGCGACATCGACGACATCCCGTTGGCCGAAGACCCCCAACGCCGCCGCTGGACCCGTCGCTTTCAGATCGAAAGCTTGTTGGCCGGACCGCGGCGAGTGCCGCCGCTGGAGGTCACGGTTGTCGCGACCGGCGGCGGTGATAAGACGACCCTGCGCACCGACCCGGTGACCATCACGGTGACCAGCGTGCTGGAGGAACGCACCGACCCGACGCAGTTCCGTGACATCGACACCGTAGTGGATCCGCCGCCGACACCGCCGGAGGCGAATTTGCGCTGGCTGTGGTGGGCCGGCGGTCTGGCCGCCGGTGTCGCCGTCATGGCCGCCGCCGCGGTGGTGTGGATGCGGCGAACGCGCCGGCGCTGGCCGACCGAGTGGGCCGTCGAGCAATTGTCCGAACTGGAATCCGCCACCGAACGGGCCGAATGGGAACCCGACGCGGCTCTGGCGCGAATGTCCGAGATCCTGGAGACGCTGGCCCAGCGGCGGGCGGTGCAGGATGATGCCAGCGACACTTCGGACGCAACGCAACCAGCTACCGGGCCGGCTAAAACGACCGAGGTGACCAGCTTTGCGGAGTGGATCCAACACGCGGCGTCGGCAGGACAAGTGGACGCCGCCCGCACCGAACGCGTTCGCGAGGCGCTCCGCACCAGCGACCAGGCCCGGTTTGCGGGACGAAACCTGTCCCGCGAGCAGACCGCGGCGATCCTGCGGTCGGTGCGCGAGTGGATCGTCGCACAGAGGGAGGCGACCTGATGTTTCATTCGCCTTGGTACCTGTTGTTATTGTTGCTGTTGCCCTGGGTGGCATGGCGATTGTTCGCGACTCGCCGGCGGCCGGCCGTTCGGTTCAGCGGTATCGATATCGCTGGCCAGTTGCGCCGGACGCTGCGGCAGCGAATGCTGTGGCTGCCGCCGGTGCTGACCATCGTGGCGATCGCCCTGATCATCATCGCTCTCGCGCGACCTCGCCTGGGCCAGGAGCGAACGATCGCTGAGAACGAAGGGATCGCGATCCAATTGATCGTGGACCGCAGCGGCAGCATGCGAGCGATGGATTTCCAAATCGATGGCGAATCGGTGGATCGATTGGCCGCAGTGAAAAACGTCGCCGGCGCGTTCGTGACCGGCGAACAAGAAGATGCGTCGGAGGAAGCGCTACAGGGTCGGTTCAGCGATCTGGTGGGCCTGATCACCTTTGCTGGCTTCGCCGATGGACAGACGCCACCGACGCTGGACCACGGTTTCGTCGTCTCGCGACTGAACGCGACCACCATCGCCCCGCGGGGAAACGAAGACGGCACGGCGATCGGTGATGCGATCGCGCTGGCGGTGGAGAAACTGACCGCCCTCGATGAACGACAAAGTGAGAAGATCAAAAGCAAGGTCATCATCCTGCTGACCGACGGCGAAAACAATGCCGGCGACATCGAACCCCAGCAAGCGGCCGAACTGGCCAAGACGCTGGGCATTAAAATTTACACCATTGGCGTCGGCACCAAGGGACGAGCTCCGATTCCCGTGGTCGACCTGTTCGGCCGCGAACGGCTACGCTGGATGGAGGTGAATATCGACGAGGAAACCTTGCAGAGGGTGGCCGAAACCACGGGCGGCAAGTACTTTCGCGCCACCGACACCGATTCGCTGAAGCAGATCTATGCCGCGATCGACGCACTGGAAAAAACCAAAGTCGAAACCCACCACTTCGTCGACTACCGCGAATTGGCCGTCCAGCCGACGAAACTGCCCGCGGGCGCCCTGCCGCCGCTGGATGCCCTGCCGCCCCTGCTGGGGCTGGCCCTGGTGCTGCTGCTCGTGCGTTGGCTGCTGGAACACACGTGGCTGCGAGAATTGACATGATGGACGTGCAATACGGCAATCCGAATCAGCTGGTCTGGCTGGCGGCTGTGGCTGCGGGCCTGATCCTGGCGATCTGGTCCTGGCTGGCGCGCCGCCGGGCGGCCCGACGTTTCGCCCAGGATGCGATGCGCACGCGGCTGTTCCCGGCCCGCCGCGGAATCCGCTACGCCGCCCGCACGCTGTTGTTGGCTGGATCGCTGGCACTGTTGGTGGTCGCCCTGACCGATATCCGCTGGGGCAAAACCTGGCGCGAGGTCCCGCAGCGCGGCATCGAAATCATGTTCGTGCTGGATGTCTCGCGGAGCATGCTGGCCCAGGATGTGGCCCCCAGTCGGCTGGACCGAGCCAAGCAACAGATCATGGACATCGTCGACGAATTGGCCGGTGACCGCATCGGGTTGGTGACCTTTGCCGGCGCAACCCGGCAATCGGTTCCGCTGACCAGCCACTACCACGACTTCAAACAAACCCTCGATGCCGCCGGGCCGCACTCCGTCCGCCGCGGCGGTTCACGCCTGGGCGACGCGCTCGAAGCGGCGGCTGATGGTTTTCTGGACAAAACGCATCAACATCGCGTGATCGTCGTGTTCACCGACGGTGAAGACCAGGAGAGCCAACCGGTCGAGGTGGCCACGCGTTTGCATCAGGAACAGGGGATCCGTGTGTTTACCGTCGGACTGGGCGACCCGGAAACCGGGGCGAGGATCCCCGACCAGGACACGGCCCGCGGGGGCCCGCCCAGCCGCTACGTGACCTATAACGGCGAACAGGTCTGGTCCAAGATGGATGGCCGGGTGTTGCAGGCGGTTGCCGAAGCCACCGCCGGCGCCTACATCCCCGCGGGCACGCGACGAGTCGACATGGCGGGCGTCTACCGCCGCTACATCGCCAACGTTCCGCAGACCGAATTCGAAACGGCGCGAATCAATGCCTACGTGGCTCGTTACCAATGGTTCGCGGCACCGGCACTGTTGTTGCTGTTGATCGAAGTCTGGTTATCCACGGCGGCGGGCCGGCGCCCCGCCGAAGGCTCCGACGCCACTTCGGCTTTGTCCGCTCGTTCGATGTGGCAGAGCCTTCCAGCCTGTGTTCTTGCGCTCTCCACTTGGGAAACCTTTGCACGCTTCGCGTCCAAGATGCTCACCATATCCTGCCTCCTGGCTGTGACTGTCTCGACCGCCGCCGCCGCCGCGCAGAGCTCCCCGCCGGCACAGCAACCAGACGGTGCGGCCGCGATGCGAGAGGCCAACGACCTGGTCCGCAACGGTCAGTACGAAGCCGCTGTCGAACGCTATCGGCAAATGGACGTTGCCGACCAGCATCGTGCCCAATTCCATTACAACCTGGGCGTCGCCCTGTATCGCAGTGGCCACATCGCCGAAGCCCAAGAACATTTCCGGCAGGCGGCCGCCAGCGGCGATGGCCAGCTGGCTGCTCGCAGCCGATACAACCTGGGCAACAGTTTCTATGCCCAGGCCGTCTCGATGGTCGAGCAAGATCGCCAGCAGACGCTCGCCGCTCTTGAGCATGCCATCGAGCACTACCGGGCGACGCTGCGGATCGCACCCGGACACACGGCGGCCCGCGCGAACCTCGAACTGGCCGCGCGGTGGTGTCAAGAATTGCGAGACCAACCCAACGAACCGCAGCCGCGAGACTCCTCCCCCGACAGCCAGGCGTCTGAAGAGCAGGACGAACCACAGGAGCAACCGGAGGATCCGCAGGAGCAACCGGAGGATTCGCAGGGGGAAGACCAATCAGACCCGTCGGCTGAATCGAACGACTCCAGGGAGCAAGACCGGTCGAGTGAGTCGGGCCCGCAGGACGCGTCCGAGGACGAGCCCGATCAGGGGCAAGACTCGCCCCCTAACGAGAACACTCCATCACCGGATGACGAAAAACCGTCACCAGATGACAGCAATCAATCACCAGATGACAGCAATCAATCACCAAATGACAGTAATTCGTCAACCGGTGACGAGAACCCGTCAGCGGACGATGAAACGGCTGGCGGCACGGATGGCCCTCCGAACGACCCCGAGGCGGACCAAAATCCCTCGTCTCAAGATCCGATGCAATCGCTCGACCAGCACGGACAGCAACCAGAGAATGCACCGGAGCCGGCGGCGGACACCGGGGACGAGCAGGGGGACGCCGCCGATCCCCGCGGCCAATTGGCGGCGGCCGGAGATGGCGACGGCCAGGAAACGGAGTCCGGCGGCGGTGCCGTCAACATGGGGCAGGGGACCGAGATGATGAGCCGCGAGGAGGCGATGAAGCTGCTGCAAGCGGTACGCGACCGCGAGATGCTGCGCCGCGTACGCAAAGAAATGGCCGAGCGTCGTCGCCACCGCCCCGTCGAACGCGACTGGTAAACCGCTGTGGCATAGGGTTCCAGCCTGTGATGACTCTCACAGGCTGGAAGCCTATGCCACAGATAGTAGCTCGGCTGTCCCAGCCGAGACAGAACAGATGCGACGGCTCGGAGAGCCGTGCTACTCTCACAGGCTGGAAGCCTATGCCACTTGATGCAACGGAGGACGAACCAAGAACCATGTGGTTGAACAAGTCGAAGCTACCGCTGCACAACTCCCGTCCCTGGCGGGTACTCCTACCGTTGGCGTTGGTGCTGGGTCTCGCTGGCCTGCGTTCGGCGCCGGCCGCCGATGTGCGTGCTTCGCTGTCCGATACTGAGGCCTACGTCGGCTCGCCGCTGGTGCTGCGGATTGTGATCCAGGACGCTCAGGACTACGAGGCGCCGGAGTTGCCGGAGATGGAAGACTGCACGATTCGCTCGGCCGGACCTCCCTCGCAGAGTCGTCGGGTGATGGTGATCAACGGCCGCCGCAGCGAAGACATTCAGGTGACGCTGAACTACCTGGTCACGCCACATCGCGAAGGTACGTTTCGCATCCCGCCGCTTGAGGTGGAGGTGGCCGGACGCACGGTTTCCACTCAGGCGTTGGAGTTTACGGCGTCGGAATCAGATTTGTTGTTCGTGGAAATTCAAGGCCGCAAGGATCGTGTGTACGTCGGCCAGCCGCTGGACCTGACGCTGCAGATCTGGCTGAAACCGTATCGCGATGACGAGCACCGTGTCGTGTTGTCCGAAGCCGACATGTGGCAGCGGATTTCGCGTCAATCTTCCTGGGGTGGCTTTTCCGACCGGCTCCGCGAGATGGCTCAGCGCAACGCCCGGCCGGGCGGTCGAATGGTTCGCCGCACCAACGCGCAAGGGCAAAGCGAAGAGTACTACCTGTACGAGATCGACGGCACCATCTATCCGACTCACCCCGGTCAGATCGATGTGGACGACGTCGAGATCGTGGTGCAGTATCCCACACAGCTCCGCCGCAGTCGTTCACCGTTCTCGGACATCTTCGACGATCCTTTTTTCTCCGGCAGCTCTCGGGGCACGCCGTTTGGAGACCGACTGGCGATTGCCGAAACGCGGTTGTTGGTCGGCAAGGCTACGGTCGACGCGACGCGCGTGCTGCCGGTCCCCAGCGAGGGGCGTCCGGAGCACTATCGCGGTGCGGTCGGCCGGTACCAAATCGCGGTGAAAGCCAGTCCCAAAGACGTCGCGGCGGGCGAACCGATCACGCTGGACATCGGGATCAGCGGCACCGGGCCGATGGACCGCATCCAGGCTCCGCCGCTGGGACAGTTGCGGGATTTGACCGCCGACTTTAAGGTCGCCGACGAATCCTTGGCGGGATTTGTGCAGGACGAAACCAAATTGTTCAGCACGACGATCCGTCCGCGTCGGGCCGGCATCACCAGGATTCCGCCGATCCCGTTCAGCTACTTCGATCCCGATGACGAACAGTTTCACACCGTTCACAGTTCGCCGATCTCGATCATCGTCAGCGAAGCCGAATCGTTGGCTCTGGACGCCATCGTGGGCACGCCCGCGGCTCCGAGCGGCGAGAGTCAAGCCGACGAGGCGACGGCGCCGGCCACGCCGTGGGCCGGCATCCACGACCCGGCGTTATTGCTGCGAAGCGATTCGCCTTATCGATTGAGTACGCTGTGGTGGTGGCTGGCGATCCTGCCGCCGCTGGCCTGGCTGGTCGTCTGGACGCTCTCGCGCCGCGAACACGTCGGTCGTTGGCTGCCACGGCTGCGCAGCGAAAAACAACGCTGCGTGGCGAACCTGCGGCGAGCGGACCGGCCCTCGGAACTGGCCGCGGCGCTTCGTCAGAGCATCGCCACGCGGACGCGAACCGCCTGCCCCGACGATGCCCACGCCGTCGGGGCATTGCGAGCGGCCGGACTGTACCCGGTCGCCGCGGAGGTGGAATCGTTTCTTCAGCGTCTGCAGCGGCGTCAGCCGGCAAGCGCCTTCCGGATTGCCGAGGATCGCAGCAGCGACGCGTCGCCGCCTGCGCCGGCAATCCAAGACGACGACGTCCGCCGAGCCGCGGAGCTCGCGGAGACGCTGGACCAGGCCTTTGCCCAGCGACGGCGTTTCCGCCGAGGGCTGGCCGAGGGTCGTTCCGCCGCCCAGTCGTCCATCTGGCGGCCTTGGCGGCGTTCGCTGGGCGTCGTCCTGATCGCGGTGGCCGGGCTGACCAGCGGAACCGGTCAGGCAGCGCAGACAAAGGCCGTAGCTCCGGCCGCCCAACTGCAAAAAACACAGCAGCAAACGATCCTCGATGAAGCGACCGCGGCGTATCAGCGAGGCCAGCAGACCCGGGAGGCCTCGCCGGCGGAAGCACAGCAAGCGTTCGAAACGGCCGCCCGCAAGTATCAGCTATTGGTCGACAGCGGTCTCCAAAACGCCCCGCTGTACGGCAACCTGGGCAATGCCTACCTGCAATCCGGCCAGCTGGGTCGAGCGATCGCCAGTTACCATCGAGCCCTGCGATTTGCACCGGACGACCGTAGCCTGCTGGAGCGGCTGCGACACGCCGAGTCGCGCGTGAACGCCGGCCCGGATACCAGCGGCCAGGCCGACTCGGGCGCCTGGTCGTGGAATTCGCTCGCCGCGACCTCGCGAACGTTCAACCGCACCGTGCTCAGCTGGATTGGCATCGGCACAATGGTCACGGTTCTGGCTACCGCCTCTTTTCTGTTCTGGGGACTGATGATCTGGCGAGCGCTGAACTCACAGGTCCCCATTTGGCCGTGGGCGTTCGCGCCGGCGATCGTACTGGCCGCATCGCTGCTGAGCCTGAGCTTGCTGGCGAGTGACCTGGAACGTTCCGCCCGCGGCGTGTTTGTTGTGGACGCCGCGACGTTGCACAGCGGCGACGGCGAATCGTTTCAAGCGGTACAAACCGTCCCGCGAGCCGATGGAAGACCGCTGCGAATCCTGGGACAGCGGGGCGACTGGCAACACGTCCGGCTGCCCGGCGGCACCGAAGGCTGGGTTCCTGCCGCAAATATCGAACACTGGTAAGCCGACGACCGCGATGCTTCGCCCCCGTTCCCGAAGCGCCGCCTCCATTTTCGAGCTATGTTTGCGGTGTGGCCGGCATTTCGTTTTGCCGCCGTTGGAAACATGGTTCGACTGGTGTTGGGTATCGCGATGTACGGCAACCACGACGAGTATCACGTCCCCGATCCGGCTCGGTTTCCTATCACCGTGCTGTCCCTGGGCCTGTTTCTGCCGCCGATCGGCTACTTCGCCTACCAGGGCGATTACGTCTTGAGCGTCGCGCTAGGTGTGGTGGCCGTGCTGGCGATCAGCGGATTCCGTTTGGGTTTGCTGCGGATCGTAGGCTCGCTGGCGGGCATGACCCTCGCAGTCCTGTACGCCCCGCAGTTGGGTCAGACCTACGCGCCGCACTTTCACACGTGGCTGGGCACGACGGGCCTGACCAATCGGTTTATCGCCATCGCTGCGATCGGATTGCTGATCACCTCGGTCACCGCGCTGCTGTTCGTCGTGCTCTCTCGCCGCCTGTTCGAGCTGCGTCCCCGGGCCGATGCACTGAACCGCTGGACCGGTTACGTGGTGGGTGCGGGCCAAGGCGTGCTGGCGATGTGGCTGCTGATAGGCGGCGTACTGTTGCTCGACCGGCCCCACGCGCCGCAATCGGCGGACAGACAACCTCCTGCGTCCAAGGACGCTCCGGTGCATCGCGTTGATCAGTGGGTCGATGCAGCGAAACAACAGATCGAAACCAGCCAGTTGGGCAATCTGGTGGCTGACAACAATCCTTTTGAACGCGTGCCCGCCCTGTCCCAATTTCAAACCTGGCAACGCACCGCGCTGACGCTGAAAGACCCAGCCGCGATCGACGGGTTGTTAAGACATCCGGACGTCGTTCGGTTGCAGCAGAACACAGCCGTGCGGGCCGCGATCGCGGAGCTTCAACAGGACGAACAGATCCGCGAGATTTTGGACAGCGACCGACCGCTGGACCCTCACCGCGCGATCCAGCTGCTGAATCACCAAAAGGTCATGCAGTTGGTCGATCAGCCGGAGTTTCTCGAAACCGTGCAGCGGGTGATCCGGTCCGAGGGCCTTGAGTAGCTCGGCTGTCTCAACCGAGATGCAGCACGGTTCGGAGCGTCCTGCCGCGTCGTTACACGGAAATGGACCTGGCTGGAAAATCTTCCAGCAACTCGCTCAGACGCTCCATCGGCAACCCCACGACGTTGGTCTCGCTGCCTTCGGCGACGTGCAACCAATCGACCCCGTCCTGATAGCCGAACGCGCCGGCCTTGCCTTCCCATAGCTGCGTGTCGAGATACTCCTGCAGCTGGTCGTCGCTGACGGGGTCCATGGTCAATTGGGTATGGCTGACGTCGACCAGCGAGCGGTTGCGGGCGGTATCCCAAAGGCAGATGCCGGTATAGACGCTGTGCAGTCGTCCGCGCAGCAGCCGCAGCATCTCTTCGGCATGCGCTCGGTCTTCGGGTTTTCCCAGGATGCGTCCGTGACAGGCGGCCACGGTATCGGCGGCAAGAATCATCGTGTTTTCACAGCGGGGCGCGACGTCGAGCGCTTTGCGGTAGGCCAGCCGCGCAACCATCTCCGGCGGCGTTTCCCGGCTGCAGATCCCGCACTCCACCTCCGCGGCGGCCGGACGAACCGTGAACTCGTAACCGGCACAGCGCAGCAACAGAGCGCGTCGCGGCGAACCGCTGGCCAACACCAACGGCAACCCGCCGGGAATCTCGGTCCGCGGCAGGTTATCGAACAGGGGCGACAGCTCGTGGTTCAAACCCAGATCCCTCCTCCACCGCCGGTCGTC
Organism: Roseimaritima sediminicola; assembly: GCF_009618275.1. GTDB lineage: Bacteria > Planctomycetota > Planctomycetia > Pirellulales > Pirellulaceae > Roseimaritima > Roseimaritima sediminicola. The sequence continues at coordinate 10,772 of NZ_WIAD01000024.1, read as the reverse complement.
GGTCCCGGTGGCGGCGGATCACCAGGCGGCGGATCACCGGGCGGCGGATCACCGGGCGGCGGATCATTCGGCCCGTCTTCGCCATGACTCCCCGGCGACTCGTCCGGACCTTCGTCGCGGTCCTGCCCGCCGGCACCACCTGCGTTGCCGGCACCCGATTCGTTACCGCCGGGGCCCTCGGGCGACGCGTCACCAGGCGGGTTTGCCGGCGTCTCGGGCGCGGGCAACGTGCCGGCGTCCGGTGCCGCTGCGGCTCCGCCACCCTGTTGCCGCTGCTGTAGCTGCATGGCCGCATTCTGCAGCGAATCCAGCAGGCGGGGCACCTGTCCGGCCGCCAGATAGATACGTGCCGAGACGGCGGATTGGGGGAAGAAGCTGGTCAGGAAATCCAGGCTGAATTCGTTGGCCCCGTGACCGATCATGACGCCGTTGGAGTACACGCCGCTGAGAATCTCGTCGGGCAGTTTCAGGTCGTCGTAAATCTCTTGTGGCGAAGGACGACGTCCCTCGGCCGGGGGCGTCTGGGGCGTGGGAGCGGGACCGAAACGTTCTTGGTACAGGTTCAGATTGGTTCGCAGGGCGGTGATGAACTGCGGCAAAACATTATGCGGCAGCACGACTCGCGCGGCGACGCGATGGGGCCGTCCGATGGTCTGCAGAAAATCCAACACGAACTCGCTGGGCCCAGTCATCACGATCGCACCGGTGCTGAACGTGCCCTCGGCCACGTGCTCCGGTATGCGAGCTCGCAGAGCTTGTGACTGGGGTTGTCCCTGCGGCGCCGGATGGGGACTGTCTGGCTCGCTCATGGTCTTCCTGGAAACGACGGTGCGAAGGTTTTAAAGTTTGAAGGCTTGAAGGCTTGAAGGCTTTAGCGTTCTGAGGTTTGGCGGTCGAATTGTAGAGTCTAACGCGCGAGCCGCTGGCCATGCAGGCGTGACCGGCCATGCAGGCGTGACCGGCAATCCAGGCGTGACCGGACGGTCGCGTTCCGGAGGCCGAGACGAAAAAAAACCTCTTCGATCCCAAGGGGAACCGAAGAGGCTGGATGTTTGCTCTGCCGAAGCATCAGCTGCGGATCAGGACTCTTTTTCGTCCTTGGCTGCTTCGTCGCCGTCGTCCGCTTCAGCGGTGGCGGTGGCCGTTTCGGTTTCCGCTTCGCTGGCGGTTTCCGAGCCGTCGTCGGCGGCCGGCGAATCGTCGCTGCTGTCGTCATCGAAAGCCGGTCGTTGGCTGGTCGATGAAGCGTTGTAGTCGGCGGCGACCAGTTCCAACATGGCTCGCTGTCCGGCGTCGCCCAGACGCGGTTTGGCCAAGCGGATCACGCGGGTGTAGCCACCGGGACGATCGACGTAGCGCTCTGCCACGGTATCGAACAGGACGTTGACCGCTTCCTTGTCGCCCAGCAGCTGCAGGCAACGGCGGCGCGCGTTAACGACCGGTGCCCGAGCGGCGGCCCATTTGCGCCAGTCGTCGCTTTTTCGCCACTGCTTGTATTCGTCCGAACCGCGTTCGGCATCCGTCGCGTACTGCTCGGCTTCTTCGGCCGCAGCCAGCGATTTTTTGGCGATCGTAATGCACTTTTCGACCAACGGACGCACTTCCTTGGCCTTGGGCAAGGTCGTGATGATCCGCCCCTTGACGGCCGGAGCATTGTCGTCGAACTCGGCATCCCGTTCGGTCAAGAACAGGGCGCTGGCCATGTTTTTAAACAATGCCTTGCGGTGGCTCGGGCTACGGCCCAGCACTCGACCTCGTCGTCGGTGACGCATGTCAGGAACTCTTTATCGGTAATGGATCGAATTGAACGGTGAATGGTCCACAACTGGCAGGACCATGGGAAGGGGTCAGGCGCCCGCGGCTTAGGGCATCGAGCCGCTGCTGTTGGGAACCCGCATGCCCAGGTGCAAACCGTATTGAGCCAGTTTCTCGCGAACTTCGTTCAGCGTGGTTTCGCCGAAGTTGCGGACTTCTAACAGTTGATCTTCGTTGCGTTGGACCAGATCGCGAACCGTCTGGACGTCCTCGGACTCCAAGCAGTTGTTGGCGCGGACCGACAGTTTCAGGTCGGCCAGCGTCATGTTCAACTTGGCTTCCAACTGGGCTTCCGCCGAACCGGCACCGCCACGGCTGGCCGAGAACACGCTCGGGCCGACTTCGCGGTACTGGACGAAGGGGTTGAGGTGTTTGCGAAGGATCTTGGCTCCTTCGACCAACGCCATCTCGGGATTGATCGAGCCGTCGGTGAACAGCTCCAGGGTCAATTTGTCGTAGTTGGTCTTCTGACCAACACGCGTTTCTTCGACCTCGTAGCGAACCCGCGTGATGGGGCTGTAGACGGCATCGATCGGGATGATCCCGATTTCGTGGTCGCCCGTGCTGTGCTCGGTGGCCGGCACGTAGCCGCGGCCATTCTCGACGACCATTTCCATCATGAACGGAACGTCGTCGGTCAGGGTCGCCAGGACGTGGTTCTTGTTGATGACTTCGACATCGGCATCGACCTGCACGTCGGCTCCGGTGATCACGCCCGCCTTGTCGGCTTCGACCGTGATCACGCGAGTCGCTTCGCTGTTGTTCTTGACGACCAGACTCTTGACGTTCAGCACGATGTCGGTGACATCTTCGAGGACGCCCGGAATGGTCGTGAACTCGTGCTGGGCGCCGCGGATCTTGATCTGCGTCACGGCGCTGCCCATCAAACTGGACAGCAGCACCCGACGCAGGCTGTTGCCGACGCTGGTACCAAAGCCGCGTTCAAACGGTTCGGCGACGAACTTGCCGTAGGTTTCGGTCAGCGAATCGACGTCGACTTCGACCGTACTGGGCAACTCCATGCCACGCCATCGGATATGCATGGTCGTTCAAACCTGTTGTATTGAGATTGGTAGAGGGTCGCAGCGAAACCGTTGACGCCACGAAGGACACAGAACGAACCTTAGACGCGCCGTTTCTTGCGCGGTCGGCAGCCGTTGTGTGGGATCGGGGTGACTTCCTCGATCAATTTGACGTTCAACCCAGCGGCCTGCAGCGAGGTGATCGCACTCTCGCGGCCCGAACCGGGTCCTTTGACGCGAACGTCGACGTCCTTCATGCCAAACTTCAGCGCTTTCTCGGCGGCTTGCTGGGCGGCGCACTGACCGGCAAAGGGCGTGCTCTTGCGACTGCCCTTGAAGCCGCACGTCCCCGCACTGGCCCAGCACAACGTATCGCCCTTGGGGTCGGTGATCGTCACCGAGGTGTTGTTGAACGTCGCGTGAATGTGGGCCACGCCGGCGACCACGTTGCGGCGCACGCGCTTCTTTTTGTTTGTCTTTGCCACCTAACAGGCTCTCCGATACATATTCTGGTATGAGGTAATCTGCGGTTTAACGCAAATCCTTGACGCCCTTCTTCCCGGCAACCGTCTTGCGGGGACCCTTGCGGGTGCGGGCATTGGTTTTCGTGCGTTGACCTCGAACGGGCAGCCCCAAACGGTGCCGCACGCCGCGGTAAGATTTGATTTCCCGCAGCCGAGAGATGTTCTGCGTCGTCTGACGTCGCAGCGGTCCTTCCACGGTATAGTCGCGTTCCAACAAGGCCGCCAAACGACTGACCTCGTCCTCGCCCAAATCACGAGCCGGACGCTTGGGATCAATGCCCAGTTTCTCGCAAGCTTCGCGAGCCGTATGCAGGCCGACGCCGTACAGGTAGGTCAGCGAGTACTGGATTTGCTTGTCGTTGGGAATATCGACGCCCATCAAACGGGGCATATCGCAGGCTCCAAAAGGGTTCCTTCGTTCCGACCATAGCCACGTGCTGTTTGAAAACAGGGGGGTGCCCCCGCGTCGCGATGCCCGCGAATCGATTGCGATTGCGGAGAAATCAACGAGGAACCGCAACGCGGTCGCACCCACTTTCTCAGACAGCGGCTAGAACGGTAGCACCTGCCACCGCGTGGTCGCCTGATCAAGAGCGAAGAATATAGTGGTCGGTCCCCAAATTGCTCAATGGGGACGCTCCCAAAAAAACGTAAAATTTTTTTCTTTTTGGTCCCAAACGTCATTTTCGCCGCCAAATCTGGAATTCGGTGGGCACGCTGTCCCGGGCAGAGGGCGGAAACGACTGTACAAACGTCTTGCGGAACGACTCGAGAAACCGCTCGAGGTCCAAAACCGTGTCGCCGCCGACCTCCGACCAGACGCGGGTCAGATAAATCGTCTCGCAGGCCGGCAACATCAGCCGGTAGATCTCCGCGCCACCGACGACGAACGATTCGGGCTGGGCCCGGCAATGTTCCAGCGCCTGCTGCGGCGACGCGGTGACCACCCCGTCGGCCCGCCAGCTTGGATTCCGCGTGACGACAATCGTCTCCCGTCCGGGCAGGGGGCGACCGATCGAATCGTAGGTCTTGCGGCCCATCACGATCGGACACCCCATCGTCAGCTGTTTGAAGCGCCGCAGGTCGCTGGACAGTCGCCAGGGCATGTCGCCGTCGCGACCGATCACACCGGTGGCCGTCGCCGCCACGATCGCCGCGATGCCCATCAGACAGCCACCGGGGCTTTGATGTGCGGATGGGGGTCGTAACCGGTCAAGCGAAAGTCTTCGTACTGGAAATCGAAGACGCTGCTGCGATCGTTCTCCAGCACCATCTCAGGCAGCGGCCGCGGCTCCCGCTCCAGCTGCAACCGGGCCTGCTCGATGTGGTTGCTGTAAAGATGGACATCCCCAAAGGTGTGCACGAATTCCCCCGGTGCCAACCCGGTCGCCTGAGCCATCATCATCGTCAGCAGGGCATAGCTGGCGATATTAAAGGGGACCCCCAAAAAGACGTCCGCACTGCGCTGATACAGTTGACAGCTCAGCCGGCCATCGGCCACGTAGAACTGGAACAAACAGTGACACGGCGGCAATGCCATGCGGTCGATCTCGGCGACGTTCCAGGCGGAAACGATCAATCGCCGCGAATCGGGATTGGTGCGGATCGCGTGCTGAACCGCTGTGATCTGGTCGATCGTTTCGCCGCCGGGGGCCGGCCAGGACCGCCACTGCTTGCCGTACACCGGCCCCAGCTCGCCGTCGGCATCGGCCCATTCGTCCCAGATCCGCACGCCCTTTTCATTCAGCCAGGCGATGTTTGTTTCCCCACGCAGGAACCACAGCAGTTCGTAGATGATCGAACGCAGATGCAATTTCTTGGTCGTCAGCAGCGGAAAACCGCGGCTGAGGTCGAAACGCATCTGCCGCCCAAACAGACTTCGCGTCCCGGTGCCCGTGCGGTCGCTACGCACGCTGCCCTCTTCGAGTATCTCACGCAACAGGCTCAGATAATTCTGCATCGAACGGTCTGGGGGGTTTTCGAACATCTGTGACATAGGCTTCTAGCCTGTGAAGCCTGATGCCGTCGGGAGGGACAGCCGGGGTACTGTTTTTACAGGCTGGAAGCCTATGCCACTGGGTTCACAGGCTGGAAGCCTATGCCACTGTTTTCACAGGCTGGAAGCCTATGCCACTGTTTTCACAGGCTGGAAGCCTATGCCACTGTTTTCACAGGCTGGAAGCCTATGCCACTGGAAGCCTATGCCACTGTTGCGTCCAGCGTCCAGTGGCGGTCGCTGGTCACGGTGATCGCGGCGGTGTCGACCCCCAGCCGGCCGGCCATCTCCCGCACCTCCTCCAGCGAGAGGGCGGCATGCAGCGACTGCCGCAGCAGCTGCTGGGCCGACTCCGGTTCGCCGGCCGCGTGCTGCTGGACCAACTGCTCGACCTGTTCGGCCGACTCCGGCCGCAGCAGATCTCGGTGAAAAATCCTGCCGCCCGGACGCACCAGTCGCAACGACAGCTCCAGCACCACCCGAGGCTCGGGCAAGTGATGCAGAATCGAATTGCTGATCACCGTGTCGAACATTTGGTCGGCAAACTCGTCCATCTGCTTGGCGTCGGCGTGCTCCAGTTGCACCCGGTCCAGCACCCCGGCGACATCGATATTAACCTTGGCACGCTCGAGCATGCTGATCGCCGCGTCGGTGGCCATCACGCGCACGTCCGGCAACCGCTTGCACAACTCGATCGGGATCCGGGCCGTGCCGGCGCCGATGTCGAGGATATCGGGTCCCACCTCGCCGCCGGCGATCAGATCGTCGACAAAGCGACGGTTCACCTCGGCGTGATCCATCGCGTCGTACAGCGCGGTGTCCTGGTCGTCGTCGGTATATTCAGGTTCGAGAGTCCGTGTCAGCATGCTCGCCGGCCAATCCGCGGGGAACGATCGAAAGGGAAACGCGATACCGCGCTTGCCGCCCATGATTTATTTGCCGCCCATGATTTAAACGCCCGTCGCCGCTGGCCGAAACCCCCGAGGCAACGCGTCCCGACGGTTTTCATCCGTCATGCAGCGGCGGATCGGTCGCGCGTGAGGCTCCTGGCACTTTGGCCCACAGCAACAGCAGGATCGTCACGGCCAGGTAGCCTGCCGCATATTCATAGACCAATCCGCGATGCTCGGCCGGCAGGACCATGCCGGCCCAGGCCTGGGGACCAAAGGGCAGGGCGACGCTGTTGGTGGTTGCCGGCGAGTGGATCACGCCAAACAGGGTGAACACACCGGTTACGGCGAACACGGCGGCGGCCAGCAGCAACCGCCGGTCGATCACCGCGACCAACGCCCACGCCCATAGCAGGCTGGTCAGAATAAAGCTGTTCGACAACATCCGCATCGTCAGCAGATCTCGCTGGACATCGGCAGCCACCTGGTCGGCCGCCACGGCGGGCATCATCCGGCCGGGCATGTGCAGGGCCAAAAAGGCCAGGGCCGGCAGGCAGGCCAGGGCGACGGCCGGATAGTGCCGGCGGGGCGTGGCGAGAAAACTTTGCGACGAGATCTCCAGCCCGATGAACACCAGAATCGGATACACCGCCGGCGCCGGAATCCAGCGGTACAGCACACCGAAGTAACCCACCAACCCGGCCGAACCGATCACCAAGGCGGTTGCCAGTGTATAGGCCGCCCGCCCGCCCATGGCTTTATAGGCCGGGTGTCCGATGTAGGGCGTCGTCTGGATCACACCTCCGCTCAACCCAGCCAACAGCGTCGCCACAGCTTCGACGCCGATGACCGTACGCGTGTCATACTGATCGCCCCCCGCCGCAGCGCTCTCGGTACAGTCGATCCCGCCGACGACGGTCACCAACGCAAAGGGCAGGGCGACCGGCAAGTAGGGCAGGGCATCGCCGATCCGGGCCGTCCAGGCGAACGTCCACGCGTCCAGCCATCCAGAGGGCATCCACGTGGTTTCCACCGCCTCGTGCGGGGCATAGCCCGGCATCTGCAGCGTCACCATCACGTAGTACATCGTTCCGGCCACGACCAGGGCGCCGACCGTGCCGGGCAGTCGCAACGGCAAACGGATCCGACCGATCAGCGACGTCAACACGATCGCCAACGCGATCAATCCGGGAACGGGAAACCGAAAGATCTCCATCAACGGCATGAAACTGATCAACACCAGAGCGATCGCGGCCAACGACCCCAGCAAGGCCGCGCGCGGAACCCAGCGCCGCACGCGTTCGCTCAGCGGAGCACAGATCAATTTGAACAGGCCGCACGCCACCACACAGACGATCCCGATATGCCAGGTGTACACGGCCGCCTCGGCAACCGGCATCTGCAACCGCCCCGTGGCGTCCTGAAACGCCGGCGCGAGCACAAAGTAAACCATCCCGAAGGTGCTGGGCGTATCGAGTCCCAGAGGCATGGCCGTGACGTCGTCGCGGCCGGTGCGGCGAGCCAACCGCAGGGCGACATAGAAGAACGCCAAATCCCCCAGCAGCACGCCCAACGCCGTGCCCGGCACCATCGTTTCGACCACGAACGCCGCGGGCATACCAAAGGCGGCCAGCAGGCTGACCATCAAAATCAATCCGGCCACGTTGTCCAGCATCAAGCCAAAGAATGCGTTGATATCGCCGGAACGCGCCCACCGGTACCGGGGCGCGGTGGTCACAGGTGAATCGTTCACGAGAGCCTTTGTATTTGTATCGGTGGCGGTGGCGGGGGCGGGGGCGGGGGCGGGGGCGGGAGCGAACACCGCTGGGGCAGCATGCCCTCCGGACAACATGGACAAGCGCCGCGGTCGACGCCGACGATTCTAACGCAGCCGATGCGGCGAAAGTAGCTCGGCTGTCCCAGCCGAGGCGGAGCCGGAACACGACTCGGAGTGTCGTGCTACGCTTCAGAAAAATCCCGAGAATGCTCGCAATTGTCCAATCCTGACCTAGTCTTGAGGAACGTTGCTAGGAAGAGGAACGTTGCAAGGAAACAGCTCGAACCATTCTGGACTGGGAGGAATGCAGATGAAGAAGTTGATGAACCTGAGTTTGACGACAGACAAGAACGTGTTGGGGCGCCGCGCGGTGGTCGCCCTGGCCGCCACGATGCTCTTCGCCGGTTCGGTCTTGGCGATCGAGGAACTGGCCCCGCCGACAAACGCCGTGGCCGATGCCGCCGCCCTCGGCGAGGCCGCCCTCGACGACGTCGTTCTCGACGACGTCGTTCTCGCTCCGGGCGAGAGGATCGTCGACGGCCCCCACGCCCCGGCGGCTCCCCCGGTTTCGCCCTACGACGTGGTGCCCTACGAGGCGGATCCGGCCGTCAGAGCCTACTCCGGCGGGGCGCCCTCGGCCGATGTTTCGGCGTACGCCCCGGCCTTTGCCCAGCCGTACTCCAGCGGCGCACCGCACCCGCACCACGCTCACGCGCCTGCCGCCCCGGCCTGCTGCGAGCCGCCCAAGATCCGCTACTGGAACCATCCGCTGTTGGCCGCCGCGGTGTGCCCCTGCGACTGCACCGAGACGATCGAAACGTATCTGAGCGTGCCCTGTCAGTGTTGCCCGGTGATGGTCAAGGTGTGCGTACCGGCGTGCTGTGTGGCAGCGCCGCAGTGCGAGACGGGCCGCGACCTGCTGGGCCGCAAGACGTACGAGTACTGCTGGCCCTGTGGTTACCGAGTGAAAGTGGTCGACCGTCACACCGGCACGTTGGTCGTGCACACGTTCAACCCCTGATTGCGATCGCGTACGCTCTCGATCGCGTACGCTCTCGATCGAACACGCTCCTGATTTTACCGCTGCCCGGGTTGCGAGTCCGCTCGCAACCCGGGCTGTGTGTTTGGGCGGCGGTCGAACTGGGCGTTTTATCGCTGCGGAGTTATCGCTGCCGAGGCGGCGGGATCGCCCCGAGCGACAAAAGGGTGGCCATGCCCGGTAGCAGGCGGGGTTGATGGCGGGATAAGATTTCGTATCTCCCCGGCTTGTCAGTCGGCCGAGGATGGCGAACACTTACGCTTGAAACCACTTAATTGATGACCCGCCCGAGGAATGTCTGATGAACGACGGGGTGCTGCGGAACAGCCATTCATACCAGTCTTATCAACGCCAACGTCAAATGACGCTGGGCGATTTGCTGCTGGAAAACCGAATCGTCTTTTTGCAAGGCGAGATCCACGTAGGCAACGCCAATGAATTGGTGATGAAGCTGTTGTATTTGCAGAGCGAGAACCGCCGCAAAGACATCCACTTCTACATCAATTCGCCCGGCGGCAGTGTGACTGCAACGCTGGCGATCTACGACACGATGAAGATGCTGTCCTGTCCGGTCGCGACCTACTGCGTCGGCGAGGCGGCCAGCGGTGCGGCGGTTCTGTTGGCCGGCGGCACCAAGGGCAAACGTTACTGCTTGCCGCACAGCCGCGTGATGGTCCATCAACCGATGGGCGGCGTGGGCGGTCAGGTCAGCGACATCGAGATCCAAGCTGCCGAGATCTTCCGCTACCGCGATGTGCTCAACGGGATCCTTTCCGAAGCCACCGGCCAGCCGGTCGAGCGGATCGCCAAGGACACCGAGCGAGACTTTTTCCTGCCGGCCGAGAAAGCCAAGGAGTACGGTTTGGTCGACGACATCCTGCATCGACCGCCGGGACAAACCGACGACGATGCGGACATCTAGACCCGATCCATTTTCGGTTCTTCCCGTTTGTCGGCTCTCGGCGCTCTCACCGGCGGGTCGGCTGAAGTCTCTAGCAATACAAAATCGCACCACAAGGGTTCCTGAATATGGCTCCGATTCCCTACGTTATCGAGAAGAGCGGTCGCGAAGAGCGGACCTACGATATCTACAGCCGCTTGCTGAAGGATCGCATCATCTTCCTCGGCCAACAGGTCAACGACGATATCGCCAATGCGCTGGTCGCCCAGATGCTGTTCCTGCAGTCGGATGACCCCAAGAGCGACATCCACCTGTACATCAACAGCCCCGGCGGCAGCATCAGCGCGGGCCTGGCGATCTACGACACCATGCAGTTCGTCTCCTGCGACGTGGCCACCTACTGCATCGGGCAAGCCGCTTCGATGGGCGCGGTCCTGTTGACCGCTGGCACCAAAGGCAAACGCTACTCCCTGCCCAACGCCCGGATCATGATCCACCAACCCCTGGCCGGCATGCAGGGTACCGCCCACGAGATCCAGATCCATGTCGAGGAGCTGCGGCGCGTGAAGCGCAAGATGAACGACATCATGATCAAGCACACGGGCCATTCCTTGGAGAAGATCGAAGAGGATACCGATCGCGACCGCTTCATGTCCGCCGAAGAATCCCGCGAGTACGGCCTGATCGACAAAGTCGTCAGCTCGATCAACGAACAGGCGTAAGCGCCTAGGCCACTGGTAGCTGAAGTCGCCAGACTTTGGGAGAAGTGGCGTTTGTGGCATAGGCTTCCAGCCTGTGGTGTCCGCCG
>NZ_WIAD01000023.1 GCF_009618275.1 Roseimaritima sediminicola | reverse complement strand
GCCAAAAAGTACTCCGCTAACCAGGAACAGGGTAATGTCAAAGAAGCCAGCAAAGAGTACGCGAGTGCAGAGGTTCAATGAATCGGTTAGGCGTTTTATGTCGTTCGTCAAAGACGCCAAGCTGGAAATCGCGTCTAATCATCACGGTGTCAATTGGCCCCCAAACAGTACTACTGATTGACTCCTCAAACGGTACCAGTTGATCAAACGCCTCCGGCAACGCGATCAGTCATCACGAGCTGTGGGAAGTACGATACGCTATTCAGCAGTGGCCGTGGGACTGAGCGACACGGGAGCCCCACTTCGACACAAGAAATTCGAGCGATCGGCCTTGGCCCGTGTTTGCGAACCGGGTGGCGGAACTCACCGGTGGTGCCGCAAGTCGAGGTGCCCGCGACCGGTAGCGGGAAACCATTGAAGAATGCGCGAAGAATGAGGTCTACAAGCGATTATGTGGCTCTTTACCAAACATGGTTTCTTTTCTGCAGTGTGTGCTCGGCAGGGCGACGGTGGATATAGCCAACCCGTGGATCCTCAACGGATCATGGTCCGAGCACGTGTCCGCGACCACCTGGAGGCTCTGAAATCGGAGTTCGCTGACCTGTTGACGAACTGCGAAATCGTGGAGTCCCGCAATACGGACTACGCCTACCGCATCTTTGTGGAGAAGTCGATCTGGAGCCAAGTGATGCTCGGACTGACCGACGAAATGGACTACGACAACTTCAAATCAGAAGTTGCTCGTCACCAGGGGAACGACGGTGCCCGGTACAAGGAATCTCTCCATGAGGTTTGGTCGGTAATGAACAGGCTGCAGAAGTGACGATCCAGAAGCTTTTCACCACGCACGCTCGCAAGGATCGCTTCTGCGAGGGGCACCTGGCTTCGATGTTCGAAAATGACCACATTCCCGCTTTACTCCGTCGCCTGCGAACGCTCCGACATGGAATGGATCGCGGCGGAAACCGGAAGTAGGCTCGCAACAAGAATTCTGGCACCAGTGGTGGGCGGGTGGATCGGCCAGGGACGCAAGCGAACGCAGGGCGGCACCCGGTAACTGCAGGCATGAAAAAAGCCATAAACCGAGACCGGCTTATGGCTTTGCGTGCTTCGAGTACACCCCACAGGATTCGAACCTGTAACCTTCGGTTCCGTAGACCGATGCTCTATCCAGTTGAGCTAGGGGTGCGGGTGGGTTGTTCTTTGGTTGCTTTGTTGGGCGAGAGTTTACCCTCCGCTCGCTCGCTTGCAAAGACCCTTTGCGGGGAAGTTTGGTTCGCCTCTTTCGAAATCGCCCTCGCGGCACCTCGCCGCTGCCGGGCTTGGCTGCGTTACTGAACAGGTTTCGGCTGACGCCTATCCATCTCTTTACCGGAAATGAAATCGTTTATCGTTCGCTGGACGCGGGCCGCCGCTGGGCCCTCCCCAGGACCGAGAGCCCGACCCTTCCGGAGGGAGGGTGAAAGTAAGCAGGGAGTGCGAGGGAACCGGGGCTATGGCCCAAACGGCTTAGGCGGTGGGCGAGGGAACCGGGGCTATGGCCCAAACGGCTCAGGCGGTGGGCAGCCGCTGGATGCTGCCCGGCCGTTGGGGCTGGCCGGTTTCGGCGCTGTGGATCGCGGCAAAGCACAGGGCGAGGCTTTCCAAGTTATCTCGGGCGTCGATCGCGGCGGTGCGGCCCTGCTCGATCGCCGACAACAACTCCAACATCGTGCCGGCGAAGCCGTCGGAGAACCACTGGCCGTTCAGCTCCGGACGATACGTGCCGGCCGCATCGGTGATCTCGACCGTCTGCCGCTGGAGGTCCGGGCCGCTGCTGACGGCCGTGGCCGCGTCGCCGATCACCACCGTGCGGTCCTGCTGGCCGTAGCGCGTCCACGCGTCAAAGACCAGCGTCGCTTGCGCCTGATCGAATTGCAACGCCACGGTGGCCGCCAGCGGCGGCATCAGTGTTTGCCCCGGCACGCGGCTGACCGTCGCCATCACCCGCTCGGCCGTCGCTTCGGGCAGAAAACAACGCACGATGTCGAACCAGTGGATGGCGAAATCGTACAGGATCAGATGTTTGATATCCTCGAACGGCGTGCCTTCGACCCAGGTGTGGTCCCAGTGCACGGCCATGTGCGCCGCATGGGTGCGGCCCAGAAAACCGGCGTCGATCGCCGCTCGCAAGTAACCAAAATGGGGCGCAAAGCGGCCGTTCTGATTCACCGTCAACTGCACGCCCCGCCGGTCCGCCAGGTCGCACAGCCGATGGCCCACGGCGAGGTCCAGAACAAAGGGTTTCTGGCTGAGCACGTGCCGGCGAGCGTTCAGGCAAGCTTCGATCAACCCCACCCGAGCTTCCGGATGCGTGGCGACGTCCACGACTTCCACGTCGCTCTGCGACAAGAGATCCCGGTAATCCGTAAAAATCGAGGCTTCCGGGAAAAATTCCGCTGCCAGCTTCTCCGCACGCTCGCGATGCACATCGCACAGCGCGACCACCTGGAGGTCCTGGGCGCGGTAGGCCTCGAGATGATGTTTGGCGATGCCCCCGCAGCCGATCAGGGCGATCGGTGGTCGATAGGCACTGGCCGGCGGCCAAAACGTCAGGTCGCGAAGTGTTGTCAAGGATTGGTCTTTCGAAGCGGGGAAAAGCCGTGTCGGCGGCGCACTCCTGGGCTGGCAGCAGGATACCACAGCGGCGGCATCACCTGGGCCCCCCTGTCCGCAGCGCCGTCAAACGCAGCTAGCAAGGCTGGGGCCCTCTGCTCCGTTTGCTGGTCCTGTCGCTGGCAGCGGCGTATCTGCTCCAAAAAGGAAAAAAATCCCAAGAGTCGAAGAAAAACGCGATTGGAGGAAACATTATTTCGCGTCCTGGAATAGCGATTCCGAAAGATAAAAAGCGGTTCTAGGGAATTTTCTGACTACTCCAGGTGTCGGAATGCTAACCGTCAAATGGCGGATAACCGTTATTAGCGGCAATTGAACTACCAATAGAGGCCAGCTTTGTGAGGGTTTGTCCAGTAAGGCAGGTTTCTACAAGGTTTACTTGCAGCAGCGGCGTCTGGGCGGGGCGATTCGCGACTGCGGGCGAGCGAGTTTGGCGGTCCGATGGCCGCCGGAAACAATGGTTTCGAGGACGGGGGGGCACTTGGCACTCTCATACCATTAGGTTGGTCGTGAAAATAATTCGCGGGGCCTCTGGTGGCCCTGACGGTTTTCACTAGACTGAGGGTAAGGAAATTCCCGACATTAATTTCAGGTAACGGAAGACTGTGGGCTGGGAACGAGCACGATAGGCGTGCTCGTCTGTATCCAAATGCATTGAATCGCGCTGGAAGCATTCCGCGGCGGTTCAGCACGAATGAGGAAGAACATGGCTACGCGTGTATTGATCGTCGACGACCACGAGGTCGTCCGAGTGGGCTTGCGGCAAACCTTTCAGGAGAGCGGTATCGAGGTCTGTGGAGAAGCATCCACGGCGACCGAGGCTTTGAAACTGGTCGAAACCAGCAATCCCGATGTTGTCCTGTTGGACATCCGCATGGAGGGAGGCGACGGGCTGAACACGCTCGGACGCATCAAACTGGACCACCAGGATCTACCGATCTTGTTGTTCTCGGCTTATGACAACCCGACCTACGTCGCCCGTGCGGTGGCTCTGGGTGCGGCCGGTTACGTGGTCAAGGACGCTTCGCGTGAGCGGCTGATCGAGTGCGTCGAAACGGCGGCTCGTGGCGAATCGGCTTGGACTCGCGAAGAACTGCGGCGTGTGACCGGCGCTTTGGCGACGCCCCGTTTGGCTGGCGACATCGAAGTTCCGCTGACGCAGCGTGAAAGCGAAGTGCTGCGGCAGATGGCTTTGGGTTTGACCAATAAAGAGATTGCCAAAGCCTTGGGCATCAGCTACGAAACGGTCAAAGAACACGTCCAGCACATCTTGCGCAAGATCGGCGTCAGCGATCGCACGCAAGCGGCTGTCTGGGCGGTTCGCAAGAACCTTTTCTAAGCCGACAGTTTTTGCCCCACGGACAGCATGCTCGCGACCGATTTATCCACCGCTTCGTTCTCGCTCGACCAAGAGACTTTTGACTACCGCACCCCGATGAAGTTTGGAGGGCGAGTCGTCACGGGCGTGACCGTGGTGACGGTGACGGCCGAGGTGGAAACGCGAGGCGGTCGCCGTGGTACCGGCCTGGGCAGCATGACCATGGGCAACGCTTGGGCGTGGCCCAGCGAGCGTCTGGATTCGCAGCAAACGTTGGCGGCCGTGTTGCGATTGGCCGAGCGCATTGTTTCCGACGCCCAGAGCCAATCGCTGGCAGGACATCCGTTGGATGTGTGTACCCGGTTGGCCGAGCGGCGGGAGACGCTGGTCCGAGAGGTGGTCGCGGAGCTTGACCTGCCCGAGTCGATTCCGCCGCTGGCGGTCTTGATGGCCGCCTCGCCGCTGGAAGCCGCCTTGTTTGACGGGCATGGCAAGGCGCTGGAAACGAGCAGTTTCCAATTGCTGGGCCCGGAGGCTCTGCCCAATGACCTGAGCGTCTATCTGGGTGATGCCTTCAAGGGGCTGCACTTGGACCGTTTCGTTCGGGCGCGTCCGCAGGCCACGATGCCGCTGTACCATTTGGTCGGCGCTCTGGATCCGCTGCGGGAGCAGGACGTTGTCGAGCCGATCGGCGATGGGTTGCCCGAGCATCTGGGCGAGTGGATCAATCGTGATGGCTTGAGCCACTTGAAAATTAAATTGGCCGGAGACGACCTGGACTGGGACGTCCGGCGAGTGGTCGAAGTGAGCCGCACGGCGGACGAGTCGCGCCGCGGTGCCGACGCCCCGTTCGCGTTCTCGTTGGATTACAACGAACGCTGCGACAGTGAGGACTACGTGCTGGAGATGCTCGATCGCGTCTCGGCCGAGTCGCCGCGGGCGCTCGAGCGGGTGCAGTACATCGAACAGCCGACGCATCGCGACTTGGCGGCGCATCCGGAAAACACCATGCACCGCGTGGCGGCTCGCTTGCCCGTGGTGATCGACGAATCGTTGATCGATTTGGACAGCCTGATGCTCGCTCGCGAGCAGGGGTACAGCGGCGTGGCGCTCAAAGCCTGTAAAGGGCATGCGGAAGCGCTCCTGATGGGAGCCGCCGCCCAGCACTTGAAGATGTACCTGTGCGTCCAAGACCTGACCTGCATCGGTATTTCACTGCTGCATTCGGCGTCGTTGGCCGCTCATATTCCCACGGTCGCGGCGATCGAAAGCAACGGCCGGCAGTACTCGCCGGCCGGCAACGACGCTTACCGCGAACGCTTTCCCGGCATGTTCGATGTAGTCGACGGCCAGGTCCCCACGGCTCGTCTGGACGGACCGGGATTGGGCTACTGAGTCGTAACCAGAGTGGCATAGGCTTCTAGCCTGTGAGTTTTTTTTGGGATCACAGGCTGGAAGCCTATGCCACAGCGTAGCTCGGCTGTCCCAGCCGAGAGTCTGTTTTCTACGGCTGAGACAGCCGTGCTACTTTTCACAGGCTGGAAGCCTATGCCACAGAGTAGCTCGGCTGTCCCAGCCGAGAGTCTGTTTTCTACGGCTGAGACAGCCGTGCTACGATCACAGGCTGGAAGCCTATGCCACGGGGTTAAAACTCGTAAAAGGCGATGACGAAGTGGACGACCAGGACGTATAGCGTGGCCCACAGCACGGTCGAGGTGATCGCGTGGCTGACGTCGCTGGCCGATTGCTTGGGGCGGCCGCCGCGGTAATAGGCGATGGCGGCGACGCCCACGCCCGAGGCGACCACCTTCAGAAGTAACCAACCCGTGCCGCGGAAGAACCAGCCGTCGCCGACCAGTTCGGATTCAAAGTGCAAGGCCCAAAAATGCGGCCCCACGTCGGGATGCGTGGCGATGAAGCTGAGCAGGCTGACGACGCGGGCCGCTTGGTAAGCCAACCACTGCAGCAGCGGTGTGCCGACGATGAAGGCCAGCAGGATCGGTGTCAGCAAATAAACGCGCGGGCGGATGCCCAGCGTCTGCAGGGCCTCGATCTGCGAGCCGTACTTCTTGACGCCCACGTCGGCGGCGACCGCCGCGCCACAGCGGGCGGCAACCAGCGTCGTGGCCAGGATGGGAACCAGCACGCGGTAGAGTGCAAAGCCGATGGCCATCAGCAGGTCTTCCAGCAGCAGCGGCTTGGTGTACAGCGCATAGGGCAGGAATTTGAAGGTGAAATACGTGGTCGTAAAGCCGACGATCATGCCGGCGATGATCAAATACACCCAGGCCGACGGACCGCACACCAGCCGCAGGTAGTGCAGCAGAAAACGGCCGCCCCAGCGGAGACGGGGCCACCGCGGCAGCAGGTCCAGGGGCAGCCGAAGCGTGGCCGTCACCGCCGTACCGGTCACCGCAAAGAAGTCCTGCACCGCTCGCCCGGCACCTCGCCCCGAGACCCATCGGGGACGCCGCGCTGGGGACGGACCGCTGAGCGTCGCCGCAGGGTCGTCCTTCGCCGCTGGGTTCGCGACAACGTCTTCCGCTTCCTCGCGACGCACCGGTTTCATCCGCTCGGCGATCTCCGACCACTGCTGCTCGGGCAGCCGGATCAATGCTTTGCGGTCGCTGTCCAGCAGATAGACGCAATCGGCGATCGGCAGCAGGGTTTCGTAGTCGTGGGTGACGACGACGCTGGTGCGGCGGTGGGCGGTTTGAGTGCGGCGGATCCGCTGTGCCACCTGCCGGCCGCTGGCGGCGTCCAGTCCCGAAGTCGGTTCGTCGTACAGCACCAGATCGGGGTCGGCGGCCAGTGTTCGGGCGATGGCCAGTCGTTGCTTTTGGCCACCGCTGAGCGCGGCGACCGGCACGTCGGTCGGGACGCGCAATTCGCGCAGCCAGGACTCGGCCGTTTGATCCGGCGGCACGCTGCGTCGGCGACGATGGTCGATCGCGAACTGGACGTTGGCCGTCGGCGACCACTCATCGAACAGGGCGAACTGTTGGAACACGATGCCGACGCGTCCCAGCGGTTGGCCCTGGCCGCGGCCGATTTCGCCTTCCCAGGTAATGACTTCGCCGCGGCGAGGGATCAATCCGGACAGGATCCGCAGCAACACCGACTTGCCCGCGCCACTGCCGCCGACGATGACCGTGATCTTTCCGCCGGGCATCTCCGCCGCGGCGTTTTGCAAAAGCACCTTGCCGTCGGCGCGAACGCTGAATCCTTCCAGGATCAAAGGCCGTTCGAGCTCGGGGGCGGTGTCGAGTTCGGGGGCGGTGTCGACCTCAGGGGCGGTGTCGCTGCGCTGCGGAGCGTTCACGGAGCTGGCTCCGAGTGCTGCTCGGCGGCCATGATCAACAGCGGGAAGCTAGCCGGTTCCGAAGCCGGATGGATCGTGAGCGGCAGCTCCTTGAGCGGTTCTGGGGATTCACTCCGGGGTGGTTCCTGCCCGGTCGGCCCGGCCAGCGGCGTCGCGATCACCCAACGCTTGTCCTTGCCGAGGATTTGATTACGGAGCACGCGAGCGAAGTCGGGATCGATGCCGGTTTGTTTGGTGCCGAACAGGTCGTCGCCGATCTCCCGGACGATCGGCTCCAGTCGCTTGCCGGCCAATTCCATCGCGGCGCGAGCTTGATCGCTTTTAAAATTCGCGGTCCAGACCGCGTGCAGCTGGCGGTTGTCGATGACCGCTTCGCGAACCACGGCTTTGATCAGTCGTTGGAATTCCGGATCGCTGGCCATCTCCTTGAAGACGGCTTCGAATTCATCGCGGATGCGTTCGTTTTCGGAGACATCGACGAAGATTTTCTTTTGCGCTTCGAGGATGTCATCCATGTGGGCTTCGAATACAGGGATCGCTTCGCCTTCGACGAAGCGTTGCCACTCCTCTTTCAGCAGGTCTTTTTCGGGCAGCGGCGATTTGTCGTACAGGGCGCGCCAGCCGAACCGCCACAGCGAAGCCCGGTCCCACAGTTCGCGGCCGATCTCCTGGGCCACCGGTTCGCCGTGTTCGCGGACGATCGGCAGCACTTCGGCTCGCAGCACCGGCACGATTCTCGCTTTGAAAATCTCCTGTTCCCAGCGGCGGCCGATGGCTTTGAATTCGTCTTCGTGTCGCTCGATCGATTCCTTGAGCGCGTCTTCGAGCAGCGGTGCGGATTGGCGGAGGCTTTTCTCGACCACCGGACGAAACGCCGCCGTGATATCTTGGCCGTGATCGCGGAACGCCGCGCTCAAACGCTGCTTGATCCGCTGGCGTTTTTCCTCGGGCAACAGGGTTTGTACCACGTCGTCGAACCGGCCGGCATTGTGATGACATTCCAACCGGCAACGACGCGGATCGATCTGGTCGTCGTACCACACCAACTGGATCGTCTCCGTTTCCGAATCGCGGCGACCCAGGTACCCGCCCTGTCGCCAGCCGTCGACGGTTTGCAGAAACACCGGATCACCACGCTCGAGCCGAGAGCCGGGGGACCGTGCCGGCAGCCGTAGCGGTGGGTTGGCGAAGTATTCGACCAATTGTTCCACCGGAGGTGTCGACGAGCTGGACGCGGCGCCGCTGTGCCGAGAAATAAATACCACGGCGCCCAGGACCGCCAGCCAGAACAGCAGGCCGAGCGCGGCGGCACGATTGCGAGTAGATGAGAGCATGTCGAGGACGAAACGGGGGACGAGACCGAAGGCCAGTTGGTCGACTTAGTGTACCCGATTCGGCACCCGGCGCCCCCATCAGCCGCAACGCGCTAGCGTCCGGCTCGATCAGCCGCAACGCGCTAGCGTCCGGTTCGGTGGTCTGCGGGGCCAGCGCGAGGTGTTGCGAAAAAGGAACCGTGGGCTAGCGCCCGGCGGCTGATGCTGGAACCGTGGGCTAGCGCCCGGCGGCTGATGCGTGGGGCTATCAGCCGCAACGCGCTAGCGTCCGGTTCGATGGTCTGCGGGGCCAGCGCGAGGTGTTGCGAAAAAGGAACCGTGGGCTAGCGCCCGGCGGCTGATGCTGGAACCGTGGGCTAGTGCCCAATGCCACTTCCTTTGTAGCGGAACGGCGCGAGCCGTCCGGTTCTGCGGTGCGAACCTTCACACACCGGGCGGCTTGCGCCGCTCCGCTAACGCTTCAATCGCAAGCGATGGTGAAAGTAGATGGCATTGGGCTAGCGCCCGGCGGCTGATGCGCTCCTGCGGCTGATGGATTACGCGATGGTTTCTACGCGCTCGGAAAAATCGGGTTCCTGGTCGGGAAGGTTGCCGGCGACGGGCGTGCGCTGCCAGCGGCAGCCCAGCATTACGCTGTTGATGCCCGAGCCGATCCCGAACAGGCCGACCCGTTGGTCGCTTCGAAGTTGGCTCCACTGGGCTCCGGCGGCCAGGGACAGCGGCAACGCCACCGAGCCGGTGTTGCCGAGAAACGGGAACGTCGCCACGTCGCGGTCCACGGGCAAACCCATCGACTGCAGCATCAGGGCACGATGTCGACCTCCGACCTGGTGGCAGACCGATCGGTCGATGTGCTCGCGCTGCCAACCGCTTTGCTTGAGGAACGCCGCGAACGCTTCGGCACCGGTTTTGACCCCCGCTTCCAGCAGTCGCTCCGAATCGGTGTCCATCAGCGGTGTCATTCCCGCCCCGGCCGTGTCCTGATCGCTGCGGCACAGGTCGTGATGCTCGGTCCGCGCCTTGGCGACGGCGAATCGCAGCTGTGACGCCTCCGGTGCAAGTTCTGGGTTGGTCAGCAGGATCGCACAACTGCCCGAGCCGATGGTCAGCGAAGCGAACGCAGGTTTGACGCTTTGCCGTGTCAGGGATTGGTCGCCGTTGAGGTGAGCGATGGTTTGTTCCAGCAAGGGGCGGCTGTTCTCGGTGCCCACGACGATCCCCGCGGCGATGGCCCCCGATTCGATCAGCGCGGCGATCTGGACCATGCCGTTGAGCAGCCCCAGGCAGGCGTTGGAGACGTCGTACACCCAGCAGTCCGGCGACAATCCCAGGTCGTGATGAACCCGCGAAGCGGTGGCCGGTTCTAGGAAATCACGGCAGACGCTGGCATGGATCAAGCAACCGACCTGTTCTGCCGGCACCTCGGCCGCTTGCAGGGCGGCCAGCCCGCTGCGGACGCTGGGCGTGCTGGGCATCGTGCCGGCCGGCCAGACGCGCCGCTGGTGGATGCCACTCATCAAAGCCAACCGGCCTTCGGGCAGCCGCAGCCGCCGGTAGATCGGTTCGAGCAGTCCTTCGACGTGCTCGCTGGACCACACCTCTTCGGGCAAACAGGCACCGATCGCAGCGATGCGTACGTTCTGAAATTCCATGGAAAGACAACGCAGAAATAGGAGAAAACGCGGGGCCCCAAGGCCCGCCTGGGGCGGCTGCAAAGCAGTGTAACGGGGTGGCAATTCCCTGCGTAGCACCGCGAAAAATTCCCCATCGCGGCCCGGAAACGCCTCTCGGAGCCGTCGGAAAAGCCGAAAAAAACGGCGTTTAACCCGTGTTTTCCTAATGAAACCGTAGGGTTTTACCTGCTAGAACGCTTCCTCACGTCGGATTTCTCCCACGATCCCGCACGCGTTTTGCCGCAGCGTTCCGCAGCGAAAATGCCCCTGAATTTGCGTGCTATCACCAGGGACAGGGCTAGCATTGGCCACTTTTCCCAACATAGCCCTTTCTGGTTGCATGCTCTGGGTTCCCGGTTACAACTCCACCCAGATCAGAGACGGCCACGAAGGTTTCTCTGTTCGGTAGCCAGCTACGCTTATCGGAAATCAGTTGGGCTACGCGGTCAGGGCACTAGGCCCGCAACTATCACAAACGCACTGTCTGACGAGGGACTTCAGATGTCGTTGAAACCAATCATTGGGCTGAACGCCGACTTTCGCAACGCGGCCCGCAGCACGCCTGCCTTTTCGTTTTTGGCTGCCGGGTACTTCCAGTCGGTGATCAAAGCCGGCGGGATTCCGGTGGTCCTACCGCCCCTGCACGATGAGGAATCGATTCACGCCGCTTTGGATACGATGCACGGATTCATCCTGATCGGTGGCGGCGACTTGGACCCGCGAAACGATGGTTATGTCAAACACCCGAGCGTCCGCGAGATGGCTCCGGTGCGAGAGAAATTCGATCGCTTGTTGATGAACGAGATCGCCGAGCGGCGGATGCCCGTGTTTGGCATCGGCACGGGCATGCAACTGATGAACATTTCCCAAGGGGGCAACCTATTCTTCCATCTACCTGAAGACCTTCCCGACGCGGTCCCGCACCGCGACGCCCAGGACTTGAATCATCGCCACAGCCTGAACGTCGAATCCGACTCCTTGGTGGGCCGGGTGTTTGGCGACGGCGAAATCCGCGTCAGCAGTCGTCACCACATGGCGATCGACGAAGTCGCGGCAGGTTTCCGGGTCACCGCACGCTGCCCCGATGGCGTGATCGAAGCGATCGAAAGTGAAATGATGGACTGGTTCGCCCTGGGCACCCAGTTCCATCCTGAATCCGGAGCCGCATCGGCTCTGGACATCCGCCTGTTCGAAGAGTTTGTCGACGGTGTTCGTGAGCGGGCAGAGAACGAACTGCGTTTGGTCGCCTAGCGGCCGGAGCAAACCGAGCAAATCGGCTCGTAACCAAACAGACGACAGGATCGTCGTCGCTGAAACCACATGGATGTGGAGTTGGAAACGAGCCGTCCGGGCAAAGGATTGACCGGAACAACGCCTTAGGATGAGGCATGACGGCAAGGATGCTGTCGCAATTTTGACATGGATGTCAACCAAGACCGACCGTGCGTTGTACCCGCAAAACGCACGGTCGGTTTTTTTATGCGCGGTGCACTGGTTCGCGGTCCGTTGGTGCTCGCCCAAGCGGCTTTGTCTCGGTCGCCGCGTGGCCGGGGTGCCCGCGAACTTGGCAGCCGGGTTAGAATGTCCGCACCCCGGCTCACCGTACTCCTCGGGGCCGGCCCACCGCTTGTTCCCTTCTTCTATCGTTGACGAGATTCTCATGCGCCCGATGCATCTCCGTTTTCGCTGTCCGCTTCGTTTTTTCGAGCGACGCTGGGTGGTCAAGCACACATTCCGAGCCTTGGGTTGTTGCGCGATCCTTTCGTTGCCGATCGCGTCGTTTGCTCAACCCCCTTCCCCGCAAGACACCGTGAACTCAACCGTGAACCAAGACCACGTCCTGCTTCAGCCCTGGACCGGACCCTACGACGGGGTGCCGCCCTGGAACCAGGTTCGTCCCGAAGACTTCGTCGACGCCTTTGAGATGGCGATCGAGCTGGCCGAACAAGACATCGAAAGGATTGCCAACAACTCCGAACCGCCCACGCTGGAGAACACGATTCTGGCGTTGGAACGGGCGGCTCAACCGCTCGAGCGGCTGCAGGCGATTTTTGGCGTCTACACTTCCAACCTGAATGTGGGGCCGGTTCCCGATATCGAACGGGCGGTCGTACCGAAATTGGCTGCCTATGAGGACAGCGTGACGCAGAACTCGGCGCTGTTCGAACGCATCGCCGAAGTTCACAAGAACGGTTCGGAGCAGTGGACGCCGGCCGAAAAACGTTTGGTCGAAGATCGTTACCGGCAATTCGTGCGGCAGGGCGCCCAATTGAACAAGGCGGACAAAGCCAAGCTGTCGCAGATCAACACGCGTCTGGCTCGATTATTCACTGATTTCAGCCAAAACATCCTGGCTGACGAAGCCGGTTATGTGACGTGGATCGAGGACCGCGAGCAATTGGCCGGGCTGCCCGACAGCGTGGTTGCCGCCATGGCCTCGGCCGCCAAACAAAAGGGCCAGCCGGGAAAATGGGCCGTGACCAATACCCGCTCGTCCATGGATCCCTTCCTGACCTACGCCGATGACCGCAGCTTGCGCGAACGCGTCTGGCGAAATTATTACAACCGCGGCGATAACGGCGACGAACACGACAACAACGCGATCATTGCCGAGATCCTGAAACTGCGAGCCCAACGGGCGCACCTGTTGGGCTACGCCACGCACGCGCACTGGCGACTGGAGCCTCAGATGGCCAAGACGCCCGAGAACGCGATGGAATTGATGATGAAGGTCTGGCCCAAGGCGGTCGCTCGCGTGGCCGAAGAGGTGGCCGATATGCAGGCGGTTGCCGACCGCGAGCTGGGCGACGGCGCGATCGACATCCAGCCCTGGGACTACCGCTACTACGCCGAGAAGGTTCGCAAAGAGAAGTACGATCTGGATTTCAACGAGGTCAAACCGTATCTGCAACTGGAAAAGCTGCGCGAAGGCATGATGTGGGCGGCCGAGCAACTGTACGGGTTGCAGTTCGAACGCGTCCGCGGCATTCCCGTGTTCCATCCCGACGTGCGGGTTTGGGAAGTCAAAGACGCCGACGGAAAACTGGTCGGGCTGTGGTACCTGGATCCGTATGCTCGCGAGGGCAAACGCAGCGGCGCCTGGATGACGGCTTATCGCGTGCAGGAGAACATCGACCGAGCGGTCCCGCCGATCGTCTCCAATAACTCGAACTTCGTCAAAGCCGAAGAGGGCGAGACGGTGCTGATTTCCTGGGACGACGCGGTCACGCTGTTCCATGAATTCGGACACGCCCTGCACGGATTGTTGTCCGACGTTCGCTATCCCTCACAGGCCGGCACCGCCGTGGCACGCGACTACGTGGAGTTTCCGTCGCAGTTGAACGAGCATTGGTTGTCGACGCCCGAGATTCTGAACCGCTTCGCGACACACTACGAGACCGGCGAGCCGTTACCGCCGGAGTTGCTGGAAAAGATCCAGCGGGCCGCGACGTTCAACGAGGGGTTTCAAACGGTGGAGTATCTGGCCAGTGCGTTGGTGGACATGAAACTGCACTTGGTTGAGGACGGGGTGATCGATCCCGACGTGTTCGAACGCGAGACGCTCGACGAACTGGGGATGCCGAGTGAGATTGTGATGCGGCACCGCACGCCGCACTTCGCCCACATCTTTGCCGGCGACGGCTACTCGGCCGGCTACTACAGCTACCTCTGGGCCGACGCGCTGACAGCCGACGCTGCGGAAGCGTTTGAAGAGGCGGGCGGTTTTTATGACGAGCAGACCGTGCAGCGGCTGCACGAGCACGTGATGAGCGTGGGCGACACGATCGATCCGGCCGAGGGATTCCGGTCCTTCCGCGGTCGCGATGTCGACACCTCTGCCCTGCTCCGCAAACGCGGTTTTCCGGTCGACTGAGTTTCAAAGTGGCATAGAGTCGCTCGGCTGTCCCAGCCGAGAGTTTGTTTTTTACGGCTGAGACAGCCGTGCTACTTTCACAGGCTGGAAGCCTATGCCACAGAGTAGCTCGGCTGTCCCAGCCGAGAGTTTGTTTTTTACGGCTGAGACAGCCGTACTGCTTTCACAGGCTGGAAGCCTATGCCACTGGCCACTGGCCCCTACGCCAGGCCCCAGCGTTTTCGCAGGGCCCATTCGGTGACCAACAAGGCGGTGAACACAAGGAACAGCACCCAGCCGCTGTACGGGTCATCGCCCAGGCGGAACTTTTCGCTGACCGGTGACACCGCGGCCAGGCGGGACTGCCGGATCGCGTCGAGCAGTTGGTCGACCTGGTCGGGGGCGAAGGTGCGTCCGCCGGCTTCGCTGGTCAGTGCGGAGAGCTGCTCCAGAAAAGCCGGATCGGCCATCGGACGCAACAGTTCGCGATCGCTTTGCAGGATCTGAAAGGCCACTTCGTCGGGTTTCAGCGTCGCGGCTTCGCCGGTGCTTTGCTGCATTCCACGCAAGTGGTACAGGCCCGGCGGCAGGGGCGGCAGGGTCCCGCCCCGGACGAGGGTCGCGTCTTCGCTGGGCCGCGGGCTGAGCGGCAGCGGCGTCCGCGTACCATCGGCGGCAATGACTTCGGCGGCCAGCTCGATCGACCGCGTCCCGGCTTCGCTGCTTCGCGCTTGCACGCGGAAGGACGGGGTTTCGTCGCTGGCAAATCGCCGCCCATCCAGTTCGACCGTGATCGCATCGTCGGACAAATCATCGCGGGACAGCAACCACAGCATGATCTGACGCCAGAACCGGCGGTGCAGTGCGCTATCGCCTTGCCGCCACCACTGCCAGGTGCTGTCACCGGCGAAGGTCGCCACGCGACCGCTGCCGTAGTCGCCGATCACCAACAGCGGGTCCTCCGCTTCGCTTTCCAGCAACACCTGAACGCCGGGAATCGCGCGCACCTGTGAGAACCGATTGGCGCCGGTCAGGGGCGGCAGGCGATCGAAGACCGCCTGCGGATCGGCGCTTGCGTCCAGACGTACGATCGGGTGATCTCGGGCGACTCGCAGCGCCAGCGGCCCGGAGAGTTGACCGGGCATCGGGCCGCCCGAGGCGGCATCGGAGCCGGCGGCCTGGGCCAGCGAGGCGTCCATGGTGATGGGCAGGATGTCGGCCAGCGGGGTGCCCGCGTATCCGCCCACGTCGTACGTGTTCAATCCGCCCAGCATCAGCAACCCGGCGCCATCGGCGACGCGTTGCTTCAATTGCTCCAGTTGTTCGTCGCCGAGGGCGCTTGCGTGCAGGTCGCCCAGGATATAGATGTCAAAACGACCAGCGTCCAGGGCGTTGCCCAGATCGATGGGCCACCGTGACCGCGTGTCGCGGCGAATCCAGCGGTACACCAATTCCAAGTCGGGGAACCGCCGCAGTGCCAGCCGCAGCCGCAGCTGTTCCTCGCGTGGTTCGCCTTCCAGGTACAGGATGCGGCCGCCACCTTCACGAACGTCCAGGAAGGCAACCTGGCGATTATTGATCGTCAAGGCTTCGCCATTCTGTTCGTCGGCCACAACTTCCAGACGATACCGGCCGGGCGGCGGTGCGGTCAGCGAGAAATCGACTTTTTGACTATCGCTCTGATTGCGGGGAACGACCGACCGAACGGCGACTTCCTGGGCCTCGGACGGCGGCTCAGGCGTGGGCGAAGCCGTGGAATCGGCTTGCGGCTGCGGGACCAAATTGATTCGCACCGGGATCTCGGCGCCGACCAGACTGCGCGTCCGGACGGTTGCCGACAGCGAGAACGTGTTGCCACTGAACACCAGAAAGTGATCTGGTACGCCATCGATCTCGACATCTCGCTGCGAATCGTCGCCGCCGCGGGGACCGATCGGCAGGGACCACAGGGGCACCTCCAGAGCGGCCAAAGTGCGGGCCACCTGCTGGGCGCCAGCGCCTTGGGTCTTGGCCGTTTGAGTGCCGTCGCCGGCCAGCACGACGCCGGCCAGGGGCCGACCGCCGGCACGCGACAGCGCGGTTCGCAGGGCGCCGGCGATATCGGTTTCAGGTCCCTCCGGTTCCGCCGCCAGCCAAGCGTCAACCGCGTCCATACGCATCGTCCGGGCTGTTTGGTCATAGGCCAGGATCTGAACGTCCAGTGAACGGTCCTGTTCGGCCAGGGCCGGAGCCAATTGTTGCCAGATGTTTTGTTGAACCGTCCAGCGGCCGCGTCCGTCGCCGGCCGGCAAGGTCATGCTCCGCGAACCGTCCAGCAATACGGTCAACGTCGCCGCCGCGGGTTGGTCGTCGGTGCGGACCAGCGACGGCCGCAGCATCGCCACGATCAGGATCACGGCGGCCGCGGCGCGAAGCATCGCGAAGACCCGTCGCCGTCTCGGGCTGAGCGTCGCGTGATCCGGACGGATCAACCACAACACGGCAACGACCATCACGGCCAACAGACCGACCACCCAGGGTGAAGAAAAAATCGGGTCCCAGGACCACTGCATCAGCCGATTCCTTCGATGCGTCGTCGCGATGGCAGTCCCAACGAACCACCGGCGGAGCCGTAGAAACGATTGGACAGCACCTGTTCCAGGACGAACAACGCCAAGACCAACAGCATGGCCTGGGCGTACAGCGGGCGGGCTTCGCTGTGCCGGCCTTCGGCAGCCAAGATCGAAGCGCGGTCGGTTACCAAGTCGTAATTGTCCACGCCCAGCAGATCATCGAACAGGGCCGGGGCAATCGTCTCCAGCCGCGTGACCGATTCGTCCAGATTGACTGCGAAGCCGATCGCCGGCTCCACACCGCGAAGCCAATAATTGCCGGCACGCTGGGGCACGCCCACCATCGCCAAACCATCGTTTACCGGCACCGGTACCGGCGGCGACTCCGCTGCAAACATCTGCAACCGTTCGGTCGATCGGTTTTCTTCCAACAGAGGCACCGTCACCGGCTCGCCCACTGTGACATTGAACGTGCCCACGTCGCGATTGCCGACGTAGTCGAAAATTTGCCGCGTCAATAGAAAGGCGGGCCAATAGTCCGCGGCGATAAACAACTCATTCCAGCTGGCCATCGCATGTTGGCTGGATGGCACCATCGGCGTCGTCATCCAAACCACGCGTCCCGCGTCCAGGGGCCGTTCCACCAGAGCGGCGTGCTGCGTTCCCGCAAAACGCGCCAGCACGGCGTCGCTGGGCACCGGTTCCACTTGCCAGTACCGATAAATTGGGAATCGATTCCAGGGAACCCCTCCGGGCAGGTCGGACAAGACGCGGTTGATTGGATGCGAGGGACGGGTCAGTTCCAGAAAGGTTCCCTCGGGGACTCGCCAGACGCGGCGAAGCGGAAACAGGGTTTGCCGCAGCGAATCGCCGCCCGCTGGTGGCGATCCGTCTTCGGCGGCCGCCGTCGTCGCGGCTCCCAACGCCATGAACAGATTGCCCCCGCCGCGGATCCACTCCAGCAACGCCTCGCCAGCGGCCGTCGACAGTTGCGGTGGGTTTGGGTCCAGCCAGGCGATGGCATCCAGGTTCTCCAGGGCGGCCGCGCTGAACTGCTCTGGCGACATCCGCTGGATCGCGAATTCGGCGCGGGGATCATCGGGAGCGAATTCGGCGTTTAAAACGCGGGCCAGCAGGTTGGCGGCCGGAGTGTCCTGCGTCAGAATCAGCAGGCGTGCCGGCGGCCGTACGGTCACACTCAGGTAGCGCACATCGTCGACCGGTAGGGCATCGGTTCCGGACAAGCGGACGCGTCCATGGTGCGTTCCCGGCGGCAGGGGCGGCAGGGTCAGGAACAATTCTGCGGGACTGCCCGCGGCGGCTTCGCCAGCGGTGCGGTCCACGGTCCGCAGCGGCGGAAGCACCACGGCTCCGTCACGCACCACCGGCAGGCTCTGCGACTGCTCGTACAACTGCAACTCACCGCGCACCGGTATGGGCTGCGTTTGTTCGACATGCACCTTGATGCTCAGCGGCACCGGGACTTCGCGGGCCGGTGTGGTGTCGGCCAATTGGGGCAAACCCAGGCGTCGATTCTCAAGCGCGGTTGCTGTATCGGCGGGTGGGGCGTGCAGGTCCACGATCTGCAGCGCCACCGGCGGCTCTTCGGCCAACAACGGTGGCAAGACCGAAGCCGCATCCGGGGCCGACTCGGGCATCCAGCTCTGGCGACTGGCATCGCTCAGAACAAACACCGCCCGGCGATCCAGGTCGCTGGAGCGGACCAATCGCACGGCGGCTTCGATCCGCGCGGGCAGGGGGTCGAGCAGCTGACGCGGCTCGATTCGGTCGATCGCACGAGCCGCCGCGGCGCTGTCGAGCGAATAGGACGCGGGGCGTGCGGAGCGGTCGATGATCGCGATCTGGCTGTCGCGCGGGTAGCGAGAGACCAGCCAGCGAGCCGTCTCCTGCATCTGCTGAAGAACCGTTTGTTGATCGTGCTGGTAGCCGGTACGAGGAGAGTTGTCGATCACGATCGCGATCGCCGCCGGGGCCGTATCCGAAACATTCAACCTTTCGCTGCCGGCCCAAACGGCTCCGCCCCACGTTAGCGCGCCGAGCAACATCGCAACGCCCGCGGCCAACAGTCCCCAGCGGATCGGCGGGGCAACGCCGCGCACCAACGCCCAGGCTCCGAGCAACAACAAGGCCACGCCGATCATGATCAACAGCCCGATGGTCAGCCACGTTGCCGATGCCGCGTGGTGCATTTGCGGCTGCGCAAGCGCAATCGCCAACAGCGCCAACAAACCGGCTCGCAGCGCCAGCAGCAACCAGCGGCGAACCTTCAAGCGACTGCGATTCGCCTCGATCCGCTGCGTTAAAAACCGCACCGCCGGAAACACTCGCCGTTCCGGTTCGCGACGCGAGATCAGGTGCAGGACCACCGGGATTGCGGCAGCCAACAAACCGATGATCAAAGACGCATTCAGAAAGGACATCGTGTCGCGGGTTCCCCACGCGTCATCGACGGTTGATGACGCGAACCTTGCTAGTAAGTAATGGCACCACGTGTAAGCCTACCAAAATCCCGTCGGTCGCCACGATGGGCAGGGCCAGAAATCTTGACGCGGCGGGCCTTGGTGCGGCGGAAGTGACCTGCGTGGGGGAAAGGTCCGAGCGATCAGTGTTTGGTCCAGCGGGTCGCGTGCTGTCGCGAGCCGTAGTGCAGCGACCAATGTCGTTGGTTGCGGGCTCCGAAGTAGCCGTAGGAATACGGTGTTTTCTGACGCAGCTGGGTGGTCGCTTGCGGCACCGACGCTCGGGGGCCGGTCACATGGGCGCGGTCTTTGTCGAACGCATGCGACAGTTTCTCGTGCCAGTGATGAGCGGTTTGTGGGGAGCCGCGGTGCCGATGATGCGGGGCGGTGGAAGGCACCGGTGGCCGCGGCGGAGCGTGCTCTCGCAGCACCAGGTGCGGCGGCTGGGGCGCGGAATTCGCGTATCCGGAATGGGCGAGCGGATCTTGCACCATTCTCACCAACGACGGTGGAGCGTCGTCGATGACGATCGGCTGCGGCAGGGCCGGTTGCGGCCACGCCTGTTGGGCGTGGCAGTCTTGGAGGTGGCAAGTCGCAACCACCAGGATTCCAGCGATCGCCAGGCTGAGCCGTGAGAAGCATGCGCCCATGGTGCATTCCTAGAGGGACGGTTCGGACGGGGGAGTACTGGGTAACATCGGCAGAGTTTGACGGTTGGTCCAGTGAAAACGATTGCTCTAAGCACGTCGGCATAAATCTTTCGGTGAAACCCCGCGACAACACCCTCCCGCGCAGCGGGAGGGTCGGGCTCCCAGGCCCGGGGAGGGCCTTACGGAAACCCTCTCCGGGCCTAAGAGCCCGACTCTCCCAGAGGGAGAGTAAAGCCGAATTAAATGTTGCGACGTGCTTAGTGTTTGCTTGCGGCCGCGGCGAAGTTCGACGCCGTGGATTGAGCTGGACTGGCCGGAGCGGGTTTTGGTAGGTTCCCGCTGGGCCGGTTACTCCGTCCAAGTCCAGCAGTGCTTTCTGTAGGGGCGGGATGGAATGTACCGGCCTTGCGGCGGCGGCTCCGGCAAACTGACGGCGATACCTGTCAAACGTTCCATCGAAGCTTGGGGCAGAGGCGATAGCAGTACCAAGCAGCTCATCTATGCGATTCGGACGCGTCAGGAACGTAAATCCCGAATCGATTTTGCATCGACCAAGGAGGGACGGGCAATGGACATGAAACGACGCAGTTTTGTTATGACTTTGGGGGCGGCCGCAGCCGGTGCGGCCACCGCTTCGGCTCAGCAGCCGGCTTCCCGCGAGCCGGTGTTTCGCGTCTCTCGCGCGAACAGCATCCCGCAGGACCGCGTGCATCCGCTGGATCGCGCCCTGCAGATCGCGCGGGACGGATTGAACAATATCCGCAGCAACGTCCGCGACTATTCGGCCGTGGTGGTCAAACGCGAAACCATCAATGGGACGTTGACCGAGCCGGA
Source organism: Roseimaritima sediminicola (assembly GCF_009618275.1). Classification (GTDB taxonomy): domain Bacteria; phylum Planctomycetota; class Planctomycetia; order Pirellulales; family Pirellulaceae; genus Roseimaritima; species Roseimaritima sediminicola. Next base: position 67,975 of record NZ_WIAD01000023.1, on the reverse strand, counting down.
GTTCATGTTCGTCAAGATCCGCAACCGCAAGGTTGTCGACGGACGGTTGCGGACTCCCTTCGGCGTCTATCTGATGTACCTGAAACCCAGCTCGGTCAAGGGACGCGAGGTGGTGTATGTGGAAGGCAAGAACGAAGGCAAGCTGATCGCTCACGAAGGCGGGATGAAGGGGCGGTTCCTGCCCACCGTCTCGCTGTCGCCCACCGGAGCGCTGGCCATGCGGGGACAACGCTACCCGGTGACCGAAATCGGTGTTGAGAACTTGATCGTCAAACTGATCGAACGCGGCGAAACGGCGCGTCAGTATCCGCAGATCACCTGCGAGTTTCGCAAGAATGCCAAGCTGAAGGATCGCGCCTGCACGGTGATCCAGTTGACGCAGCCCGAACCGGTTTCGGAATTGGAATTCAATCAGGCTCAAATCTTCATCGATGATGAGTTGAACATTCCGATCCGCTACGTCGCCTACGACTGGCCGAAACAACCCGGTGCCCGGCCCGGGGTGATCGAAGAGTACAACTATCTGGATGTGAAGCTGAACATCGGTCTGTCCGACAGCGATTTCGACCACAACAACTCCGCATACAATTTCTAGGCGGCCACTCGGTCGGTTGTGAGATACGCTCGACGCAGCGAAACCGAAAAGGTTTCGCTGCGTTTTTTCGTAGAGTGCGCGGCGTTGCAGCGCCGCAGGTTGCCCGAGCCGAACGCGGACAGCGTCGGGCGCTCGCGCCGGGAGACGCGTGCGGCGGCGATTTGTGTTTCCGCAGCGTTGGGGCTTGCGCACAAAGGCGGCGGCGAAAACCGTCGTGGCTGGGAAACCAGCGGCTCGCGCCGTCGGCTGGCGGGACGCTTTTAAGTGGGTTGCGGTTCGTCGGCCGGCTGGGGTTCGGACGGTTCCCACAGGGCTAGGACGTTCGCCAATAAGACCAACACACCGCCCAAGACCAACGGCCAATTGAATTGTTCGTTGCCGTACGCGACGCTCGTCCAAGCACTCAACCAGTACGGCAGGAACAACGCCCAGGAAAACGCGAACAGCGGTTCCATCGTATAGACCACGGCCGCCTCGCCGGCTGACAAACGGGGTTGGTAGCGGTTCATCCAGACAAAGGCCAACAGCGACGGGAAGACGATTAACAGACCCATCAGCACGTAGAACGACGGCTGACCCAGTACGTCGCGCCAGGGGGTCGCAGCGGCCTCGGGGATTCGGCTCTGCAGCACGCCGAAGGCCAACGCGGCGAGGATGACGGTGGTGGCAAACATGACCGGGGTGAAGGCTAACGATTCGTGCCGCTTGCCGGCTTGATCGAGCACCAGGATCTGAGCGCTGAAGAACAGGGCCGCAACGGTGGTCAGCGTGTCACCGGTGGTCCAACGCTGCAAAGCGTCGCTGGCAATGCCCAGGCTGCCATCCTCCCAGGTCACCAGTCCGGTCAAGACGCTGACGCCGGCAAGAGCGATCACCGCCGCAGCGACCACTTCGCGAGCGGGCAGACGCCGCTTGACCAGCGTGCCGAGCAGCGGTGTGAAGACGACGGCCAGGCTGGTCAAGAAACCGCTGCGCGAGGCGGGAATCGTCCCCAGACCCATCACCTGCAGCAACAATCCCAGGAAGAACAGGGCGCCAATGGTAGCTCCGGCCACCACATGCGGCCAACGCACCTGCCGCAGCGTTCGACCGAAGAGAAACGCGAACAGCAACAGTGCGGCGGCGAAGCGGATTCCGATCAACCAGGCTGCCGCGGCGCTGCGCAACCAGCTCGATGCGTCGACGGCTGCCACGTCGAACGCCTGGTCGATCTGCAGGTTCAAAGATTTGACAAGGGGGAAAGATGACCCCCACATCGCGTTGACCAGCACCAGCGCGATGATCGCGCGGCGACGACTGGGCTGGGAACCGGAAGCGTTCATGAAGGATGGTTGTGCAGTTCGTGGAGTTTTAAAGTTTTGCAGTTTTGCAGTTTGTGGAGCGAGGAGCGGGCACTGGTTACGCGATGTGCCCTAGCCGATATATTGCCGCTATTGTTTCGAGCCAGCCGCGCCGGCCGGCTTGAAGGTCCACGGTTGCCCTGTGATTTGCGGAGTGTGTTTCGTGTCGGTCGATCTTCCCAACGTATTGGCATCGCGGTATGCCAGTGAAGCTATGGTGAACATTTGGTCGCCGGCGAACAAGGTGGTGTTGGAACGCAAGTTCTGGCTGGCCGTGATCGAGGCCCAGCGCGACCTGGGTGTCGACGTGCCCGAGGGCGTCATCGAGGCCTATCGCGGCGTGGTCTCGCAGGTCGACCTAGCGTCGATCGACGCCCGCGAACGGGTTACCCGGCACGACGTCAAGGCTCGGATCGAGGAGTTCAACGCGTTGGCCGGTCACGAACACGTGCACAAAGGCATGACCTCGCGCGACCTGACCGAGAACGTCGAGCAACTGCAGATCCGCTCCGCACTCGTCTTGGTTCGCGATCACACGGTCGCCGCGCTGCGCTGGATTGCCGATCGAGCGGCCGAGTACGCCGAACTGGCCATCGCCGGCCGCAGCCACAACGTGCCGGCGCAGATCACCACGGTCGGCAAGCGGTTTGCCAATGTCGGTGAAGAGCTGTTGGGCGCATTCGACCGCGTGGAAACCCTGCTGGACAAGTACCCGCTGCGAGGCATCAAGGGGCCGGTGGGCACGCAGCAGGACATGCTGGATCTGTTCCAAGGCGAAACGGACAAGCTGGCCGAACTGGATCGCCGCATCGCTGAAGGGTTGGGCTTTCCGAGCTGCCTCGATGCCGTGGGCCAGGTCTATCCGCGGTCGCTGGATTTCGATGTGGTTTCGGCCCTGACCCAGCTGTCCTCGGCGCCGGCCAATTTCGCTCGCACCTTGCGGCTGATGGCCGGCGCGGAACTGGCTACCGAAGGCTTCAAACCCGGGCAGGTCGGTTCTTCGGCGATGCCCCACAAGATGAATGCCCGCTCGGCCGAACGGATCGATGGGTTCAACGTCATCCTGCGGGGGTATCTAACGATGGTCGGCGGATTGTTGGGCGATCAGTGGAACGAGGGCGACGTCAGCTGCAGTGTGGTCCGCCGCGTGGCCCTGCCCGACGCCTTCTTGGCGATGGACGGTCAATTGGAAACCTTTCTCACGGTCCTGATGGACTTCGGCGCCTATCCGGCGGTGATCGACCGCGAGCTGCGACGGTATCTGCCGTTTCTGGCGACAACCAAGATTCTGGTCGCCGCCGTCAAGGACGGTGTGGGGCGTGAAACGGCGCATGAAGTCATCAAAGAGCATGCGGTGGCGGCGGCCCTGGCGATGCGCGAGAGCGGTCGCGACGACAACGACCTGCTCGAGCGGCTGGCCGGCGATCCGCGGCTGCCGATGGACCGGGAACGCCTGGAAGCGGCCATCGGTGCGCCGCTGCAGTTCATCGGCAACGCGGCCGGGCAGGTGCAAGCGGTTGTCCAAAAGATCGAGGGCGTAACAAAACGCTACAGCGAAGCGGCCGGCTACCGCCCGGGCGCCATCCTGTAGCGGAAGTCGCCAGACTTTGGACGGCCGGAGGCGAGATTTGAGATTTGAGTTTTGCTGGCTCCGGCGGATGCTATGTATGGCGTGCGAAGCTCTGGGCGCAGCAGCCACGGCAGTGGCGACATGTGGTAGCCCCAGGCGCGAGCCTGGGGTGCCGCACCCACACCCGATGAGAGTCCCGGAGGGACGGCATGAGTTCGGTGCGATCCTTCATGTCGCCCTTCCAGGGCTTTCGCTTGTATGTATTCCGTTTCCCCAGGCTCGCGCCTGGGGCTACCACAGACAATCGCTCCGCGATTCGAGGACGTTCGTCTCTGTAAATAGAATCCGTTAGAGTCAGCAGTTTTCCGCTCTTCCGCTCCTCCGCTCCGGCTGGGCGAATGCGGCCTCGAGGCGTTCGGCTTTTCTTGAGAATTTCGCGTTGACAGCGGCTCGGCATTGTTGGTATTTCCCTCGATCATCAAACGACCAAGGGAAAAAGCTTCACTGTTGGCGAGCGGCTTGCGGGATTCGTTCGCCTGCCTCCCTCCTAGGTCGGAGCACGTATTCCTGCTGCGACGGTTACTGGGTCAATCGTCTCGGCGGGTGCTTCGCAGTGAAGTTTTTTGACTGTGTGCCGGGGTGGCCTTCAGGGGCCACCCCGGTGCCAGGATTCATCGCCGCGGGTTAGACTTAAAAGGTCTCCGTTCCCGGCCAGGGAACGATTCTGCCGCCTGTGTCCGCGAGAAGAAAAGACCTCTTCCATGTCCGAGCCGCTGCAAACGTTGCGATGTGCCGATTGCGGATGGAGCCGGACGGTGGGCTTGTCGGAAAAGCTGGCTCGGCTGCGTTCGCTGGGAAAACTCAAGCGGGCGAAGAACCCGGACCCGGATCTGGTGCGAGAGCTGTTTCTGGCCTCCCTGCCGCAGCTGCCCTGCGAAGGTTGTGGCAAGACCGCCCTGGGGCTGCACGCGGCGATCGATGAGGACGATCCGGAGCTGTGGGGCGAAGCTCGTCGCTGTGAGAGCTGCGGCGAACCGATCCCGGCCGAGCGTTTGGAAATCTTTCCCGACGCGGTCCGCTGCGCCGCCTGTCAGGATAAACCGGCCGCCCCCGGCGAAGACGACTTCTGTCCGCGCTGTGGCAATCGCATGCAGGTGGCGCTGTCCTCTCGCGGACTCTCTCAGTACCGCCTCCGCTGTCCCAGTTGCGGCTAGCGGCTCGCTAGGCAGGTCGCCGGCGGGCCTGACGGCAGAATTTTCGGCCACCCCGCAAACGGTGAGCTATCTTTCCGTGGATCGATTCGTTCCGGCCCATGCTACGCGGCTTGCGCAGCCGGCAAGATCGTTCCAACCCCAACCCGGTCTGCCCATCCCAACCTTCACGTCGTTTCAAGGACTGAGAACCTATGCGTACCCCGACCCAGCCGATGCGTAGTCCCGAAGCCACTCGCCAAGAAAAATTCGAAGAGATCAAGAGCCGGATCCACGGCAAACTGGTCGACAAACTGGATCTTTCTCGTGTCGGCGATATGAAGGGGGACACGCTGAAGCGTGAGATCCGGATGGTCGTCGAACACCTGTGCGACGCCGAAGACACGCTGCTGAACCGACAGGAACGCGACCGCATCGTCGAAGAGGTGTTGGACGAAACCTTTGGTCTGGGGCCGTTGGAGTTGTTGCTGAAGGACGCCAAGGTCAGCGACATCCTGATCAACGGTCCGAAGAACATCTACGTCGAAAAAGGCGGCCAGATGCAGAAGACCGACGTGGAATTCCGCGACAACAAACACTTGATGCAGATCATCGACCGGATCGTCAGCAAGGTGGGCCGGCGAGTGGATGAGACCTGTCCGATGGTCGACGCCCGGCTGGAGGACGGCAGCCGTGTCAACGCGATCATTCCGCCGCTGGCCTTGGACGGGGCGGCGATGAGTATCCGGCGTTTCGGCAGCAACCCGCTGAAACTGGAAGACCTGCTGAACTATCGCGCCTTCACGCCCGAGATGGTGATGTTGTTGGAGGGCTGCATCAAGGCTCGCCTGAACATGGTCATCGCCGGCGGTACCGGTTCCGGTAAAACGACCCTCCTGAACACCCTGTCTTCGTTCATCAGCCACTCCGATCGTATCGTCACGATCGAGGACGCGGCCGAGTTGCAACTGCAACAGGACCATGTGGTGCGCTTGGAAACGCGTCCGGCCAATATCGAAGGCAACGGCCGCGTTTCGGCGACCGACCTGGTCAGCAACGCCCTGCGGATGCGGCCCGAACGGATCATCATCGGTGAGTGTCGCGGCGGGGAAACGCTGGACATGTTGCAGGCGATGAACACCGGTCACGACGGATCCCTGACGACGATTCACGCCAACACGCCGCGCGATGCGATCTCGCGGCTGGAGACGCTGGTGATGATGGCCGGTTTTGAGATGCCTCCCAAGGCCATTCGCTCGCAGATCTCCGGCGCGGTCGATGTCTTGATTCAAGCCAACCGTCTGCAAGGTGGTCCGCGCCGCGTGACGGCGATCACCGAAGTGGTCGGGATGGAACAGGACACGATCGTGTTGCAAGACATTTACCGTTTCGTTCAAGAAGGTGTGGACGAGAACGGCAAGGCGTTCGGCCATTTTGAATGCACCGGTGTGCGGCCCTCGTTCATGCCTAAACTGGAGGCCGCCGGCGTGCGGTTGCCCGCCAGCGCCTTCCGCGAACGCGTCATCATGCAGGCTTAATCGCCGCAGGGCCCCGTTCACCCCGACATCGTCTGCCAATTCACCTGTTTGCCAACTCACCCGCTTGCTAACCCGCAGCCCCTCGAGGGACCATCCGTCATGATGCCCATCCTAGTCATCGCCGCGATCGGTATCGGAATCGCAGCCCTGGTTGCGTTCGCCGTAACCGCGCTTTCCCCCGGCAGTGAAACGACCACCGCCGAGGAGCGGCTGCAGGTATTGGCCGCGCGGCGTCCCAAGTCGGGGGCCGGCAACAGCGATGAACCCTCTTTGCTGCTGGCCGGCGGTTTGGACGATTCCAAGGACTGGGTCAGTACGCTGACCAGTTCGATGCCGGCGCTGGGGACCTATATGGACCAGGCCAACGTCACGATGGCTCCGGCGCATTTCGTGGGCATCTGCGTCGCGGCGTTTGTCGGCGGGACGACCGCTGTCTTTTTAACGCCCGGCGTACCTGTCTTATTGGCTCCGCTAGCCGGTCTGGTTGTGGGGGCTCTGCCGCTGTTTTGGTTGCGGATGAAACGCGCTCGGCGATTGGCTCAGTTCGGCCGCCAATTGCCCGATGCACTCGAGCTGCTGGGACGTTCGCTGCGGGCCGGCCACTCGCTGGCGGCCGGCTTCGGATTGATCGCCAACGAGATGAACGAACCGATCAGCGTCGAATTTGGGCGCGTGTTCCAGGAACAAAACTTTGGGATTCCGCTGGAGGAAGCCCTCGATGATATGGCTTCGCGGGTGCCCAACATGGACGTTCGCTTCTTTGCCACGGCCGTCATCCTCCAGCGTCAAACGGGCGGCGACCTGGCGGAAATCCTCGACAAGATCGGGCACCTGGTGCGAGAGCGGATCCAGATTCTCGGCCAGGTGCAAGCCCTGACCGGAGAGGGGCGTTTGAGCGGGATCGTGCTGTTGGCCATGCCGCCGCTGCTGTTCCTGGTCATGCTGTGGATGAATAAAGATTACGTGATGACCCTGTTCAGCGATCCGATCGGCCAGAAACTGTTGATCATGGCGATCATCACGCAGGTGGTCGGCGCCCTGGTGATTCGCAAGATCGTCACCATCAAGGTCTAGTGCGGCTGGCCCGGCGGGCTTCCTTCCTTTATCCGAATTGATCTCCAAAAGAGTCTGTTTCCCATGTTGCTAGCCGAAACGTCGATCATTGCCTACGTGGTGCCGGTCTCGCTGTTCGTTGCGGTTTCCGCCGTGGCTTGGCTGTTGCTCGGTCACGTCAGCGGCGAAGACCAACCGCGCGCCGAAGCCCGGCTGGACGAGCTCCGCAATCCGCGCCGCCGTGTTACCGGCGAAGGCGAACAGGACGACCGTGAAAAGAAGAAGGCCGAAGCGCTGACCGCCGTCCTGGAACGGGCCACCTCGCCCCTGGGAAATAGCGTCAAACCCAAGAACGAAAAAGAACTGGGCAAGCTCCGCGAACGTCTGTTGCACGCGGGCTTTCGCCGCGAAGCCGCGCCGGTGGTCTTCAAGGGAGCCCAATTAATTTGCGCCTGCATCGGCCTGTTCCTGGGCGGGGTCGTCGGCCTGTTCACCTCCGGCCTGACGCTGGGCCTGTTGACCAAGACGCTGGTCGGCGGTGGGATCGGATACTTCCTGGTCGAATTCCTGCTGTCGTTTTTGATCAGCCGCCGCAAGAATGCGATCTTCCTGGGCCTGCCCGACGCCCTGGACTTGATGGTCGTGTGTGTCGAAGCCGGCCTGGGGCTCGATCAAGCGATGCGGAAAGTGGCCGAGGAGCTGGACAAGTCGTACCCGCAGATCGCCGAAGAATTCGTCGTCGCCAACGCGCAGCTGCAGTACGGACGCCCGCGTTCGGAAGTCCTGCAGGCGCTGGGCTATCGCAGCGGCGTGGACGACCTGAAGGCTCTGGCATCGATCCTGATCCAAGCCGACAAGTTCGGCAGCAGCATCGGCCAGGCGTTGCGAGTGCAAAGTGATTCGATGCGTACCAAGCGGCGGCAGATGGCCGAAGAGAAAGCCGCCAAGACGGCGGTGAAATTAATCTTTCCGCTGGTCCTGTTTATCTTCCCCGGCATCTTCGTCGTTCTGGTCGGACCGGCCGGGATCACGATGTACCGCAACCTGCTGTCGCAGTAGCACCGCCAGTGGCATAGGCTTCCATCAGCCGCCGGGCGCTAGCCCACGGTTTCATCAGCCGCAGGGCGCTAGCCCACGGTTCCATCAGCCGCCGGGCGCTAGCCCACGGTTCCGGCGCGCAACGCACCACGGTAAGCAGGCCGCTACGGAACCGGACGCTAGCGCGTTGCGGCTGATAGCACAGGCTGGAAGCCTATGCCACTGACGTAGCATGGGCCCCTGGCCCGTGTTGAATACTGGCCACGGCCCGGGGGCCGTGCTGCTTTTTCACAGGCTGGAAGCCTATGCCACTGGTCACAGGCTGGAAGCCTATGCCACGGGGCTTACTGCAACTGGGCCAGGTCGGCGAAGTCCGCGCGGAGCGACTGGTACAGCCGTTGGTAGATGGGAAACAGATTGTTGTAAGTCTTGCTGGCCGCGCGTCGCGGCGGCGTCGCATCGGCGACTTCGATCGTGGCTTTGCAAGCCTGTTCGATCGAGGTGTAGGCACCGTCGCCAACGGCGGCCAACAGCGCCACGCCGTAGGCCGGGCCCTGTTCGACGGCCAGCTTGGAGACCTTCTTGCCGAAGGCGTCGGCCTGCATCTGACGCCACAGCGGATTGCGGCTGCCGCCACCGGAAGCGCGAATTTCCCGTACCGGCACGTCCAGATCGCGGATGATCTGCAAACTGTCTCGCAGCGCAAACGTAACGCCCTCCATCACGGCGCGGGTCATGTGGCCGCGGCCGTGCGTCGTGTTCAGCCCCACGAAAGCGCCGCGGGCATGCGGGTCGGCGTGCGGCGTTCGTTCACCGCTGAGGTACGGCAAAAACAGCAACCCTCCGCTGCCGGGAGCGATGCTCTGGGCTTCGGCCGTGGCCGCCGCGTAACGCTGGTCGCTGTCGATCCCGACCAAACCTTTGAGAACCGAATCGACCCACCACTGCAGCGACCCGCCGCTGGTCAGGTTCACGCCCATCATGTGCCACTTGCCCCGCACGGCGTGACAGAAGGTATGCAGCCGGCCTGCCGTGTCGTACTGGGGCTGGTCGCTGTGGACGAACATCACGCCGGAGGTACCGACCGAGGTGCTGAGGATGCCGCGCCGCACGACGCCGTTGCCCACCGCTCCGGCCGCACAGTCGCCCGCCCCGCCGACCACCTTGCACTCGGTCGTCAGCCCCAGTTGTTCGGCCACCTCCGGCAGCAGCGTGCCGGTCACGTCTTCGCTTTCAAACACCGGCGGCAATAGATCCGGATCCAGATCCAACTTGCCCAGCAACTTCTTGCTCCACTGCCGCTTGACGACGTCCAGTAACAGCGTCCCGCTGGCATCGCTGACCTCCGAGGCGAACTCGCCGGTCAAACGCCGCCGGATCTCGTCCTTGGGCAACAGAACCTTGGCCAGTCGATCGAACTTCTTGGGTTCGTGATTGCGCATCCAGAGGATCTTGGGGGCGGTGAAACCGGTCAGGGCCGGGTTGGCCACCATCTTGATCAACGCCTTGCGTCCGCCGGCCGCAGCGGTGATTTGTTCGCACTCGGCGACGGTGCGTTGATCGTTCCACAGCAGCGCCGGCCGAATCACCTTGTTGCGTTTGTCCAAGAAGACCGAACCGTGCATCTGGCCACTCAGCCCGATCGCCCGCACGTCGGAGGGTTTGCGACCGCTGCGCTGCATCACTTGGCGAACGGACTGAACCGTCGCTTGCCACCAGTCCTCCGGATCCTGTTCGGTCCATCCCGGGCGGGGTTGATGCAGCGGATACTCCGACGACGCTTCGGCATGAACCTTGCCCTGTTCATCGATCAACAGGGTTTTGGTTCCGCTGGTGCCAACATCAATACCCAGATAAAACCGCATTACTCACCACCGAACGGGAACAGGAAGGATTCGAACCGGGTGCTACTATACTGCGTACCAACCGGGGTGGAAAACCGACGGGGAACGATTTGAGATTTACGATTTTGGGAAACCGCATGCTTCGACGTCGATCCGTTTGTTTGGTTGTGACGGTCCTCAGCCTGTTGGGCTTGAGCGTCGGGTGTGGCGGTGATCGGCAGGAGCCGGCCGCGCCGCAGGCGACCGTTTCCGAGGTGCCGCTGCGGGTGGCCCTAGCCGGGGACGAGCAACAGGCCGAAGCGATCCGGCGCGGTTGGTTGGCCGTTTCCGACCAACCGTTGGACGTAACCGCGTTGGGGGCGCAGCCGAGTGACCAACAGATGGTCACGGCCGCCCAACAGCACGACGTGCTGATCTATCCCACCGCGCAAACCGGCCAACTCATCCAAGAGGGCGCGATCCGTCCGCTGCGCAAACAGTTCCACGCCGATGCGGAGCGCCAGACCACCGAGGCGGAACCGACGGAGCTGTTGCCGGCCCTCGGCGATTCACTGGTTCGCTATGGATCGGAATCGGTCGGTTTGCCGCTGGGCGGACCGCAGCCGGTGCTGTTGCGGCGGCCCGACGGTGGCCCGTCGCCGCGGCAAACCACCTGGACGGATTACGCCCAGCAGGTCGCCCAGACCGACAAGGGCCGCGCCGCCGAACCGCTGGCCGACGGTTGGGCGGCCCAGGCCTTGCTGTACCGGGCCAACGGTTACTGCGGTTCGACCTGGTTGTTTCGCGGCGACGAATTGCAACCGATCCTGGCGACCGCCCCCTACCTGCGGGCGCTGCGGGAACTGCAACAGGATGCCGCCCGCTATCCTTCGCAGCGGATGACTCCGGCGGAGATCTGGCAGGCGGTGCACGAGGGAAACCTGGATCTGGCCATCGCGTGGCCGGCGTCGCCGGAGAACCTGATGGAGTCCGATCTTGCGACCCGCGCCGACGTGATGCTGCAGCCGCTGCCGGTGGGCGATCCGGTGTATCTCGATCCGGAACGAGGCTGGCAGGACCGCGGTGGCCGCAGCGATGACCACTGGGTGTTGCTGATGGGGCAGGCTCCGATGGGGTCATTGGCGGCCGGTTGCCGACAAACATTCGTTTCGGAATCCTTTCTACAGTGGATCAGTGGCGGCGAGGGATCGACGGGCCTGCCCGAAGCAATCGCCGGGTTCACCGTGACGCGGACCACGAACAATGACTTGGGGGCCGACGGCGGTGGCCCACAGACCGATTATTCGCAGCTGCTCCGCACGCAGTTGTCCGGTCGTTTCGTCCGCCCGCCACTGCGGATTCCCGGCGCGGACCAGTACATGCAGGCTCTGGACGCCGAAGTCCAAGCGGTGTTGGCCGGCGAGAAAACGCCCGAAACGGCGCTGATCGACGCCAGCGTGGCGTGGGAAGAAATCACCGAACGTTACGGCCGACGCCAACAAGCCAAGCACTGGCGAATGACGCAGGGAATGAGCCGGTAATCGCGTGGCATGGGCTTCTAGCCTGTGAAGATAGAAACACAGGCTGGAAGCCTATGCCACAAGCCGTCTCGCGACCGGCTCAGAAGCGCCCTTGGCGGCTGATCAAGTACTCGGTCAGGGCTGTGTCGAAGGGCATGCTGGTATCCATCGGCACGTAGTCGATCCGCAGGTCGCTGCACTTGCGCCGATAGGCTTCCTGGAATTCGTTCAGGTTGGCCAAGTAATCTTCGCGGAACCCTGTGGCGTCGACCGATACCGTCTCGCCGGTTTCCGGATCCTCGAACTGCACCGACCCCTCGTAGGGAAACCGCACCTCGGCTTCGTCCAGGACGTGAAACAGGATCACGTCGTGGCCGGCATGTCGCAGCCGGGCCAGGGCGGAAAACACCGGTTCCGGTTCGCCCAGCAGATCGCTGAACAGCATGACCAGGCTGCGGTGCTGCAGCATCGCGGCGACCTGAGCCAGGCAAGCCGGCAGGTCCGTCGTGCCGGAGGGCTGGAGATTGGTCAGATGGGCCAGCACGTCGCCCAAGTGACTGCGGCGGCTGCGGGCCGGCAAACTGGCGCGGACTTTGTCGCCAAAGGTGATCAAGCCGACCGGGTCCTGCTGCATCAACATCAGGTAGCACAGCGAAGCGGCCAAGCAGGTGCAGTACTCGAACTTGGTCATCTGTTGGCTGTCGGTAAAGCCCATCGACTCGCTGAGGTCCATGACCAGATAACCCGTCAGGTTCGTTTCGGCCTCGAACCGCTTGACGTAGTACTTGTCGGTCTTGGCGTAGACCAGCCAATCGATGTCTTTGGGATCGTCGCCGCGGTTGTACCGCCGGTGCTCGCTGAACTGGACCGAAAACCCATGGTAGGGGCTGGCGTGTAGGCCCTGTAGAAAGCCTCGCACGACGGTGCGAGCGCGAAGGTCCAACCGTTTGATTTGGTTGATCGCTTCGGGAGAAAGCGGGTTGGTCGCCGACACTGGCGCGGATCCGGTAAGCGTTATTCTTCGCTGGTCGCCGCGTCGTCGGCCAATGGTCGGGCGACCCGGTCCGCGGCATCGGCGCTCGGCGTCACCCCCAACTCGCTCAGCAAGGCCGTGACTTTGGCATCCAGGTCGTCGATCTGCGCCAGGACGTCATCCTGTCGCCGTTCCAGTTCTCGCAGCAGGCCGCCGGGTTCGGGTGTGCCGGGTTCGGGGGTGCTGAGCTCGGCGGCGTCGCTTGCAGGTGTCGCGCTTTCGGGGGCATCGACAGCTGCCAATTCGGTTTCCGCAGCTTCCGCGGACGGGGACACAGGCGACATAGCGATTCATCCAGGGTGCAGTGGGACGTCGGTGCTGGAACAGCAGCACACGACACCCATCGGCATCCCGGCAGAATCCGCCTAATGCGAACCGTAAACGTTCGCCTCACAGAATGTAGGGGATATGCGGAAAATGCGGCGGGTCTAACGCCTTAGCGTCGACGCTTCTTAATTTTGGCCCCACCCTGACGCACTTTAAAGCGTGGGTTGCTCTTGCAAATCACGTAGATTCGGCCGCGACGGCGGACCACTTGGCAGTCCGGGTGGCGGTATTTCAGGGCTCCGATCGAGCTTACAACCTTCATGGATATCGTCTCGCTAGATTTAATCGATGGGTCGACTTAGGAACGGGTCGACTTGGTAAACTGCTGGTCAAACGGTCCTTAGGGGGCTCGGCAGAGCCTCGGGCAGCTATCAGAATCCCGGATTCTACTGATTCAACGCGCCAAGGCAACGCCACTTTACAGGAACACAGCACCATGCGGGTCGCATATTTTGATTGTCTCAGCGGGATCAGCGGCGATATGACGCTGGGAGCGCTGATCGATGCGGGAGCGTCTTTGGAACGGATTGTTCAGGGGGTCCGGTCGCTGGGTCTGGGGGAGCTGTCGATCACGACCGAGGACGTCCGCAAGGCGGGGTTTCGGGCCGTGCAGGTGACGATCACCCATCCACCCGAGCACGCGCATCGTCATCTGCATCACATCGAAGCGATGATCGACCAGGCCGATGCGATCTCCGAAGGAGCCAAGCGGCGGGCACGCGACATTTTTGCGGCTCTGGCCGCGGCCGAGGCCAAGGTGCACGGCACGAGTATCCAGAAGGTCCATTTTCACGAGGTGGGCGCGATCGATTCGATCGCCGACATCGTCGGTTCGGCGATCGCCCTGGATGATTTGGAGATCGCCGCGGTCGAAGCGTCCGCCGTGCCCACCGGTACGGGCTTTATCCAGATCGATCACGGCCGCGTTTCGATCCCGGCGCCGGCGACCGCCGAACTGCTGTGCGACATCCCGATCGCCGCCAGCGAAGCTCCGATCGAGTTGACCACACCCACCGGTGCGGCGATTTTGAAAGCGACCGCCCGCCGTTTCGGCTCGGTGCCGGCGATGACGCCGCGGGCCGTCGGCTACGGCGCGGGCCAGAAGGATCTGGAAGGCCAAGCAAACGTCCTGAGGGTCCTGGTGGGCGAATTGGCCGAGGCCGACGGCGACTCGCCCTCGCCCCTGGAGTACGACCGGGTGACGGTTTTGGAAACCAACATCGACAATACCCCGGCAGAAGACATCGCCGCAGCGTGCGAGGCCGTGCTGGAAGCGGGAGCCTTGGACGTGATCCAAACGCCGTGCGTGATGAAGAAAGGCCGCTCGGGCGTGCAGGTCAGCGTGCTGTGCCCCGAGGGGCGAGCGTGCGAGCTGGAGCGGATCCTGTTTCTGGCAACCGGAACGATCGGCATCCGCCGTTATCGCGCCGAGCGTCACAAATTGGCTCGCCGCTCGGTCACGCGCGAAACCGAACTCGGGCCGGTCGTCGGCAAGGAGTGTCGGTTGCCGGACGGTTCGTGGCGGTTTGCCGTGGAGTACGAAGAGGCCAAGGCGGTCGCCGACAGGCACCGGTTGAGCGTTCATCAGGTTCGCGAGATCGCCCAGCGGGCCGTTTCGCCGTAACCGTTCAGCCGCCCCCCAGTCGCTCCCCACCGGGGAGACCCTCTCGCGCCCGTCGCGGTCGTTTTTCTTTCTTCCTTTTCTGTGCGACGCCCGAAACCTTTCCACCGAAACGAGTTCCCCACGATGACCGAACCCAACGCCGGCGCCGCTGGCCCTCCCGAGCAATCTGGCCCGCCCGAGCAATCTGGCCCGCCCGAGCAATCTGGCCCGCCCGAGCAGCCTGGCCCGCCTCAAGACGCCCAGCAGCCCGAGCTGCCCACGATCCGGCTGGACGATTTTCTGAAATTCTGTGGCCTCGTCGGCACCGGGGGGCAGGCCAAGCTGCTGATCCAAGGCGGCGAGGTGTGGGTCAACGGACAGGTTGAAACTCGCCGCCGCAAGCAGCTGGTCGTCGGCGATGTGGTAGAGTTGTTGGGCGAGCGGTTTGAGGTCGAGGCGTCTGGTTAACGGGTGCTAGCACAAACTGACGTTGCCCGCTGGAGAGGTTTCCCGCTAAAGAACCATCTCCCGCCGATTTATCCATCGTCAGACCCAATACCCGATTTTTGTGGATACACGACCATGAACCAACGCTTGGTTGGCCCGATGCTTGTCATCACTGCGATTGCCTGTTCGACCGCCAGTGGGCAAGCCAATACCCGCCGCGGCGCCACCCTGGGCGGCATCGCCGGGGCGGTTGCCGGTAGCATCATCGGAGAAAACAACGACGAAGCCGGAGCCGGAGCGGTGATCGGCGGCGTCTTAGGTGCCGTTGCCGGCGGGGCGCTCGGTAGCGCCAAAGACCAAGAACAGGCCCTGCAGCGCCAGCGCTACCAGTACCAGCAGCAGAACTACCAGTACCAACAGTCGCGATACGCCCAAACGCAGGGCGCCGTCACGACGGCCGACGTGATCAACATGACCCGCAGCGGCCTGTCCGATTCGGTGATCCTGGGCCATATCGAGCAGCGTGGGGTGCAGCGCCGCCTGGAGGTCTCGGACATCATCTCTCTGCACCAACAGGGGGTTCGCGAAGTGGTGATCACGGCCTTGCAGCGAGCTCCGGTGGGGGGCCCTGCCGCGGCTCCCGCTCCCACCGTCGTCCAGCCCGCGCCGGTGATCGTCGAAGAGCGACATCACTACACCCCGGTGCCGGTCGTGGTTCCGCGGCGACGCTACTACCACCACCCCTACGATTATCACCACCACCATCACCACCACCACGGCGGATTCGGATTTTCGATCGGGCTGTGAGCCGGCCGAGTTTTTTCAGATCTGAGATTTCAGATTGCGTCTGCGTTACGCATTGACCAACCGGTTGTCAACACGCTATTTTCTACCTTCGGCCCACGTTCTGTTGCGGACGTGGGCTTTTTTACTGTTCCCTTTCGTACTTTTTGACACTACGGGCGAAGGGCCCCCGAGGGCTCTGGCCGTGGCCGAAGCAAGGCATTGGCTGTGCTTGGGCGACGTTGCTTGGACCGGTCGAAAACCAGGAGAAAACCCCCGATGAGTACTGACGCCAGCCCTGCTTCCAGCACCGATCCCAACACGATCGTGCAGACGATGATCGAAGCCGGTGTGCACTTTGGACACCGCACCAGTTTGTGGAACCCGAAGATGGCACCGTACATCTTTGGCCGCAAGAACCAGATCCACATTCTGGACATCCGCGAAACCCTGCGAGGGTTGTTGCGGGCCAAGAAATACCTGCAGCAGGTGGCCGAGAACAACGGTTTGATCCTGTTCGTGGGCACCAAGCGTCAGGCCGGAGAGGCGGTCGAGGAGCACTGCCTGCGTTGCGGCATGCCGTTTGTCGCCGAGCGTTGGTTGGGCGGCACGCTGACGAACTTCCGCACGATTCGCAGCCGCTTGAGCCGCTTGGAAGAACTGGAAAAGATCCGTTCCGGTGACGAACTGGACAACTATTCCAAGAAGATGCAGTCGGCTCTGAACCGCGAATACCGCAAGATGTATCGCAACCTGAACGGTTTGCGCAACATGAACCGGTTGCCCGAATGCTTGGTCATCATCGACCCGGGCAAGGAACGCAACGCGGTCCGCGAAGCCAAGCGGTTGGGGATTCCCACCGTGGCCTTGATCGATACCGACAGCAACCCCGATCTGATCGATCTGCCGATCCCCGGCAACGACGACGGTATCCGTTCGATCGAGATCATCATGAAACAGCTGGCCGACGCGGTCATCGCGGGCAAAGGCACCCCGGCCGAGGCCGAGAAGGCTGGCGCGCCGGCCGGTGCTTCGGAGCAAGCCGCCGAAGCGACCAGCTAGCGTTCGCGAACTCTTCGATCCTCAAGGCGGTCTGTTGATTTCCAGCAGGCCGCGTTTGCGGCACGACGACCACGCCGGCCCGGCCGCCGCCCGCTGCGGCCCCTGGGTCGCCCGCCCAGCAGCCTTCCTCGTTCGTGGCTCGCTGTGGTGCGCAGCGAGGTTGTCTTCTGCCGGCGTATCCCTATCCGTACCCTGAATACTCCGTTTCCAGCACGAACGATCTAGAAAGAAACACGATGGCTATTACCGCAAAAGACATTAGTGAATTACGCAAAGCCACCGGCGCGGGCATGATGGACTGCAAAGCCGCGCTGAAGGAATCCGGCGGCGACTTCGACGGCGCCCTGGACTACCTGCGCAAGAAGGGACAGAAGGTGGCCGCCAAACGCGCCGACCGCGAAGCCAACGAAGGCGTCGTCGTGGCCCTGTTGGACGACTCGGGCACCCGCGGTTTGTTGTTGGCCGTCAGCTGCGAAACCGACTTCGTGGCCAAAAACGAAGACTTCATCGCCTTCGTTCAGGACGTGGCCAAATTGGCCGCCGACAAGAAGGTCAACACCAAGGAAGAATTGCTGGCCCTGGCCTACGATGGCAGCACGGTCCAGGAAAAGATGGTCGAGAAGACCGGCGTGATCGGCGAAAAGATCGAGGTTTCCGATTACCAAGTGGTCGAAGGCGAAAAGATCGCCTCCTACATCCACGCCGGCAGCAAAATCGGTGTGCTGGTTTCCTACAAGGATGGCGGCAACGCCGAAGCCGCAAAGTTCTTCCGTAACGTGGCGATGCACATCGCAGCGATGCGGCCTTCGATCCTGCGTCCGGAAGAGTTCGACGACGAATTCGTGACCAAGGAAACCGAAGCTCTGCGAGCGCAGATCATCGCCGAGAACGAATTGAACGCTCGCGAGAACCTGGGCAAGCCGCAAAAGAATGTGCCCCAGTACGCCAGCCGTCGCCAGTTGACCGAAGAAGTCATGGCCCAGGCCGAAGAGGACATCAAGGCCCAACTGAAGGCCGAAGGCAAGCCGGAGAAGATCTGGGACAAGATCGTCCCGGGCAAACTGGAACGATTCGTCGCCGACAACACCCTGTTGGACCTGGAGCACTGCCTGCTCAGTCAGGTCTACGCTCTGGACGACACCAAGACCGTCGAACAGGCGGTCAAGGACCTGGGCGACGAAGCCGAAATCATCGAGTTCAAACGCGTCGCCGTCGGCTGAGAGAGCCGCCGGATCAGGACGGTAAAGCAAACGGTCAAAACGCAACCACGAGTCGTAAGATTCGTGGTTGCGTTTTTTTGTGCCGCGCAGCCGAACGCGGACAGCGTCAGGCGCTCGCGGCGGGGGAGCGTGCGGCGACGATTCGCGTTTCCGCGGCGTTGACGGTTGCGCAGCGTTGCAGCGGCGAAAACCGTCATGGCTAAGCACGTCGGCATGAATCTTTAGGTAAAACCCCGCGACAACACCCTCCCGCGCAGCGGGAGGGTCGGGCTCTTAGGCCCGGGGAGGGCCCTACGAAAACCCTCTCCGGGCCTGAGAGCCCGACTCTCCCAGAGGGAGAGTAAAGCCGAATTAGATGTTGCGACGTGCTTGGGAGACCCGCGGCTGGCGCCGTCGGCTGGCGGACTCGGCGGCGGCCGAGGGTTGGCTTCTACCGCACCCCGAAATCTTTCTTTGCGTGCTGGCCGAAAACCAGGAAACAGGCCCAGATCCCGAACGGGAATACCAAGCATCCGGGACAAGGAAGGGCGGCGAGGACGGCGGCTGTTCGAGCGCCTGCGAGGCTACTGCGTCTCGCCATCACGATGCCGCCCCACGTCATGACGGTTCCAACTACGAAGCTAAACAGAGCGCCGGCGATGAAGCCGGCAACGCGAGCGTACGCCTCCGCAGGGATTTCCTGAGTGGTCAGCAAGACGGTTATTTGGCCGGCGCGCAGGAGGGCACCAAGCAGCATCAGAACACCCCAGATCGTGATCAGCACTCCGTTGATTATGTAAAAAGTCGATCGGCTGCCGCCCGAAGAACCGCCTCCGGCGGGCTTTCCGAAATTGCCGCTGGGCGGCGCATATGGCGACGCGGCCTGTGACGGAGGACTGGCAGGAAAACCGCCGCCGCCGCCGAACGCGGGTGCTCCGCCGCCGCCGCCGCTAGCAGGGCTCGATGGAAACCCGCCGCCCTGAGCCGGGGCGCCGAAGTCTTGGCCTGGAACGTCGAAATCAAACGGCGAAGATTCGGGCGCTGATGGGGCTGCCGGAGCGGGCGCTGGGGCCGCCGGGGCTGCGGGGCCCGGCGCGGATCCTTTGGCGGCTGGAATTCGCAGCTTCTTGCTGCACTGCGGACACTGCACGACTTTGCCCGCACTGCTGGCGCTGACCGCCAGCTGTTTGCTGCATCCCGGACAGCGGATCGTGGTCTTCTTTGCACCAGGTGCCGAAGCGGCTGGTCTTGCAGAAGCGGCCGGCTTTGAAGGCGTTGCGGCGGACTTGCCGCCAGACGCCGGCACCCGCAGCGTCTTGGAGCATTTGGGGCAGCGGACCTGTTTGCCCAGCGCCGAATCGGGAAGTTTTAATTTGGTCTGACAAGACGGGCAAACGATGGTCGCAGGCACAGGCTTCTCGCTTCTGACGTTCTAACGATGGTTCCTCTCCGGTCCACGTCCTGGTCGTTTTTACTGGATGCTTCGTCCAGTTTGTGCCCCCGATCAGGTCGCCTCGTACGCGGACGGTTGGCGTCCAGCATATACCGCCGCGGCGGCAAGCGAACGCTTGGGGCAACGCGAAGGGAAAAAAAACATCGCAGCCTGCCGATTTGCGCAATCATTCGGCTTGCTCGGACGCCCTTGCGTCAGAGGACGCCCTTGGTGCTGGGCACCGCGTCGCTGCGGGGATCGTCTTCGACCGCCATGCGTATCGCCCTCGCGGTGGCTTTGAAGACGGCTTCGGCGATGTGATGCGCATTGCGGCCGTGGTGCATTACCACATGCAGATTGCAGTGCGCGTTGGCCGCAAAGCTTTGCCAGAAGTGTTCCACCAATTCGGTGTCGAAGGTGCCGATTTTGGCGGCCCGGATTTCGGCGTGGTATTCAAACGCATACCGTCCGCCCATATCCACCGCGGCGGTGACCAACACCTCATCCATCGGCAACGTCCAGTGACCGTAGCGGCGGACCCCGGCGCGACTGCCCAGCGCTTGGTCGATGGCTTGACCCAGGCAGATCCCGACGTCTTCGGTGGTGTGATGGTCGTCCACGTGCAAGTCGCCTTCGGCCTGCACGTCCAGGTCGACAAGAGCGTGGCGGGCGAACAGGTCCAGCATGTGGTCCAGAAATCCGATGCCCGTGCGGCGCGTGCCGTCCCCGTTGCCGTCCAGGTCGACGCTTAACTGGATATTGGTTTCGCCGGTGCGGCGTTCGATTTTGGCGCTACGTCCCATTACGACCGTTTCCTACAGTACTTGTGATAACATCAGCAGGCAGGCGTCCGCTTGATCGTCGGTGCCTACACTAATCCGCAGCCCGTCGCCCCAGTCCGGAAAGTCCATGTACCGCACCAGGATCTGGCTTTGTTTCAGGTGTTCATAGATCAGCTTGTGCGATTTATCCGGGTGCTGACACCAAACGAAGTTGGCTTGCGAGGGAGTGACGTGGAATCCCAGTTCGGCCAAACGCTGTTCCATCCGCCCGCGGGTCGCTCGGATTTTGGCGACGTTGTCGGCCAACCACTCGGTGCTGCCGATCGCTGCGGTGGCGGCGGCGATCGACAGCGTGTCGCAGTTGTAGCTGTCCTTAATCTTTTGCAGTTCCGCAATCCGGTGCGGCTGAGCCACGACGAATCCGAAACGCAGGCCCGCCAACGCGTACGACTTGCTCAGCGTCCGCGTCACGAACACCTGATCGCTCTGGCGGACCAGGTCCAGGCAGTGGGTGTCGGCAAAGTCGGCGTAGGCCTCGTCGACCACCAGCGGACAGGGCAGCGTCTGGGCGAACTGCAGGACTTGGTCGGGCGGAATCACGGTGCCGCTGGGGCTGTTCGGGTTGGGCAGGAACGCCAGGCGCAGACGGTCGTCGCTGTGGCCGAAGGCGGCCGGCAATTGCCAGTCGGGTGAGAACGCGGTTTGTTCCCACTGGGCACCCTGAATGTCGGCCAGGGTGCGGTAAAGGATGTAGCTGGGATAGGGCAGCCGCAGACGCTGGCCTTCTCCGACCATGGCTCGCACCAGAATCGTCAGGATTTCGTCGCTGCCGTTGCCGGCCAGAATCCATTCGGGACCGGGCAGGTCCAGCACCTCGGCGGCCCGGCGGCGGAACGCGCTGGCGACCGGGTCGGGGTAGCGCTGCAGGCCCGCGGTGGCGGCGGACTTGATCGCTTCGGTGACCGCGGGCGGAGCCGGATAGGGGTTTTCGTTGGTGTTCAGTTTGATGAACTTGCCGCCCTGCGGTTGTTCGCCCGGGACGTAGGGTTGCATCTTGGCCAGCGCGGGCCGAAACGGATTGGAGCGTGACATCCGGAAAGCGTCTTTGGGAAGGAACGGGAGGTAGGCGAGCAAAAAGGGAAAATCGGCGGAGCCAGTGTCGCCTTTCACTCCGTGAAAGTTGTGTTTGGGTTTTTGGGTTTGGGCTACTTTCGGCGGAGCGAAAGGCAACTCTCTACTCGCGGCGGAGCCAGTGTCGCCTTTCACTCCGTGAAAGTTGTGTTTGGGATTTTGGGTTTTGGCTACTTTCGGCGGAGCGAAAGGCGACTCTCTACTTTCGGCGGAGCCAGTGTCGCCTTTCACTCCGTGAAAGTTGTGTTAGGGTTTTTGGGTTTTGGCTACTTTCGGCGGAGCGAAAGGCAACTCTTTACTCGCGGCGGATGGCGACGCTGCGGGCGTGGGCGGTGAGGCCTTCCTTTTGCGCGAGCGCCTCGACGTCGGGGCCGATCGCGTCGAGTGCCGCTCGGCTGAACTCGACCACGCTGCCGCTGCGCAGGAAATCGTTGGCCGACAGTCCGGCTGCCCAGCGAGCCGTTCCGCCGGTGGGCAGCACGTGGCTGGGACCGGCCGCATAGTCGCCCAAGGCGACCGGCGTAAAGGAACCGAGGAACGCGGCGCCGCTGTTGCGAATCTCGGCCACCACCGCTTGCGGATTGGCCGTTTGAATGTGGAGATGTTCCGGGGCAAATTTGTCGGTCAACTCGCAGGCTTGGCGGCAGTCTTCGACACGGATCAAGGCCGCAAACGCTTCCAGGCTCTCCGCCGTCAACTCGGCTCGTTCCAGCTGGGCCAGTTGTTGCCGCAGGTGTTTCTGAACCGCCTCGATCAACGGAGCGTGCCAGGTGATCAGGATGGCTGAGCCGGGCGAGTGTTCGGCCTGGGCCAACAGATCGGCCGCGACGTATTCCGGTCGGGCCGTTTCGTCGGCGATCACGATCACTTCGCTGGGGCCGGCAATCGAATCGATGTCGACCGTGCCGTAGACATGCTTCTTGGCCAAGGCCACAAACAGGTTGCCGGGACCCACGATCTTGTCGACCGCTGGCACCGCGTCGCATCCATACGCCAGCGCCGCGACGGCCTGGGCTCCGCCCATCCGATAAACTTCTCGCACGCCCAGCTCGTGACACGTCGCCAGCATGTCTTGGTTGTAGGCGCCGAAGGGAGTGGGCGGGGCGACCACGGCGATCTGTTCCACGCCCGCGACCTGAGCCGGGACGACGGTCATCAGCACGGTCGACGGGTACGCCGCCGCGCCGCCGGGAACGCAGACGCCGACGCGTTTCAGCGGAACGTAGCGTTGCTGGAGGCGGACGCCATCGCTGGGCTCGATCGTGACATCGCTGTGCAGGATGGCGGTCTGAAACCGCCGGACATTGTCGTGGATGCGGCGAACGGTTGCGAGAAATTCCGGAGCCGCCTGCCGATGCGCCGCGGCGAGATCGGCCGCCGGGACGCGCAGTTGGTCGGCCGTCAATTCCGCCTGATCCAGCTGTTTGCCGTAATCCAGCAGGGCCTCGGTGCCGTCGCGGGCGACGTCGTCACAGATTCGCCTGACCACGGCGACCGGCGAAAGGGCTTCTCCGAAAACCTTCTCGGTCAATGCCCTTCCCCGCGGACTGACGATATCGCCTTGGGGGCTTAGCTTCTGACGCAGACGCTCTAAAATCTCGCCGGCCGAAGTTTCGCTGGCATCGACAACCGGGATGCTGGGATTGTTTGGGGCGTGTTGGTTGTTTCGGTCGTCTGGCTGGTTGGGGGGCGAACCGGATCCGGAATCGGCTGACATAATCGGTGGTCATCAAGTGTGCGGTGCTGCTCTTACTCGAACGCTGCGGCCCTTATCTTATGCCATCAACCGTCCCCTGCCAGTGTGCTAGGATGGCGAGCCGGACGAAGCTGGTTGGAAAACGACGCACGCCGATGGATTTGAACAGGGTGATCGATTTACGAAGCGATACCGTGACGCGGCCCACCGCCGCGATGCGCCGAGCCATGGCCGAGGCGGAAGTGGGCGACGATGTGATCGACGTCGACCCCACGGTCGAGCGGCTCGAACAGGAGACGGCTGCCGTGTTGGACATGCCGGCGGCCCTGTTCATGCCCAGCGGTTCGATGGCCAATCAGATCGCCGTGCGGGTGCATTGTCAGCGCGGCAGCGAATTCTTGTGCGAAGCCGGCTGCCACATCTACAACTATGAACAAGCGGCGTTCGCCCAGTTATCGGGATTGGTGGCTCAGACCGTGGCCGGGACCGACGGCGTGCTGCAGGTCGAACAGTTGATCGGATTGGTTCGGCCGCACAATGATCACATGGTCCGCACTCAACTGATCGCTCTGGAAAACACCCACAATCGCGCCGGCGGGACGATCCAGCCGCTGGAAACGGTCGAAGACATTTGTCGGTGGGCTGATGAACAGGGGCTGCGGCGGCACCTGGATGGTGCTCGGCTGTGGAACGCCGTCGCGGCCACCGGCATCGAAGCGGATCGCTGGGCTGGGCATTTCGATTCGGTCAGTGTTTGCTTCAGCAAGGGTTTGGGGGCCCCGGTGGGATCGGTCCTGGCGGGCACCGAGGACTTCATTGCCGAAGCTCGCCGGGCGCGGAAACTGTTCGGCGGAGGCATGCGGCAAGCGGGAATCATCGCTGCCGGAGCCCTGTACTCGCTGCGGCATCATCGCGGGCGACTGGACGAGGATCATCACCATGCGCAGATTCTAAAAAAGGCCATCGACGATTCTCCGTCGCTGGTGATCGGACCGGCCGGCGTGCAGACGAACATCGTACGGTTCGAGGTGGATCCGGATTGGGGCACCGCCGCCGAATTGGTCCGGGGGCTGGAGGAACAAGGCGTTCGCTGTCTGGCGTTTGGGCCGCAAGCCATCCGCCTGGTCACGCATCTGGATGTTTCCAGCGCTCAAATCGATCGAGCTGCCGAAGCGATTCGGGCCGTTGCGGGGAAGCGGGCGGGAAGCGTGGTCGAGCAAGTTGCGACCGCCCCGTGTGCAGCCGAGCCGCGGACGTCCGGACCGCCTAGCTCGTCGGGAGCCTCCTCGCGGTGACGGCAGCCGATGCCCCGCCGAAACAGCCGTCGCGCAGCGTCTCATTCGAGTCCCGTCGCTGGCTGACCTTCCTCGCCGCAGCGGTCGTCGCCCTGGGTGCCGTGTTGTTGCGGTTGCCCGAGGTCGAGGAGAGTTTGTGGGTCGACGAGCTGCATACGGCCTGGGCGATCCACGACGATCTGGCCGACGTCGCTCAGCGGGCGGCCGCTGGAAACCAGACGCCGTGGTACTTTTGGGCGTTGTGGTTTTGGACGCAAGTCGCCGGCGACAGCGAATGGGCGTTGCGGCTGCCCTCGGTGCTGGCACTCGCCGCGGCCTGTGCGATGTTGGTCTTCGCCGCCAGCCGACATCGTCATAGCTTGCTGGCCGGCGTCCTGGCCGGAGGGCTGTTGGCGATCGATTTAAATGGCATCTACTTTGGCACCGAGGCCCGCTCCTATGGCTGGGTGGTGGCGGCGGTCACGGCCGCGGCGTGGGCGGCGGTCGAGTATGCCGGTGGACGGCCGAATGCATCGCCGGGCCGCGAAGCCCCTTTCCAGTCGCCGCAGCGTGCCGACACCGAAGGGGGACGTCGAGGCTGGCTGGTGCTGTGCCTGCTGGGGCTGTGCACCGCCATGCTGCTGCATCCGACGGCCGGGATCGCCCTGCTGGCCGTCGTTGCCCTCGCGGCGGTGATTCTGTGGCAGCGGCGGCGTCGCTGGAGCTGGTCGCTTGGCCTTGCCGCGATCGCCGCCGTGTTGCTGCCGCTGCTGATCAATGCCGTGGTCGTAAGCCGGGTTTGGCAGGTTCGCGACAACTGGAGCCGTTTCGGCGTACCACAGTCGGCCGGAGAGCTGTGGGCGATGTGGCCCTGGCTGGTTCCGCTGATACCGCTGATCGTTTGGGCCATCTTGCAAGCCGGGCGATGGCTTCGCGAGCCGTCACCGGCAGGAAAGTCGTTAACGCGTAAGGAACGAGTCGAGCAGCTGCCGCTGGGAGTCCTCTTGTTGGTCGCGGTTGCCGCCGGAACGCTGCTGTGCTGGTGGATCGCGGCATACGGTGGCGTTCCGGTGTGGCATCGACGTTACATCGTGGGCTTGCTGCCGCTGCTGTGCTGGGCCACGGCTGACCTGTGGGCCGCGACGGCCCAGGTGGTAGGACGAAGCGGAATAGGCCGCGGGGGAATCCTTGCGATGGGCGGCGTGATCGCCGTAGGGATGCTCCTGCATCACCAGCAAACCCTGCAATTGTTTCGCGATCCAAGCGTCAGCCTTCGAGGCGAAGATTGGCGGGCGGCGGTGGCTTGGGTCAATCAACATCGCGAGCCCAGTCAACCGGTGTACGTGGGAGCGGAATTGATCGAGTCGAACGGCCTGCGCGAACTCAAGCCGGTCAGCCCGCCATGGTTGGCGCTCAACACGTACCTGATGTTCCCGGTCTCCGGCCCCTACGCGATCGAAAACGCCAAACCCCTGGCGTCCGCCGAGGAGCATCTGGTCGAAGATCTCAACCGCGTGCTGATGCCGCCCCGAATGTACCGTCCGGTACGGGTCCGGTGGTTGATCTACCGCATGGCCGAGCCGTACCTGGAATCGCTGTACCGGCAGGCCGCGGAATCCGCACAGGCTCCGGCGGCGCTGCAGCATACGCAGGCCGCCAGTCGCAGTTTCGGCGGCGTGACGGTCGTCCGCCTGGAAACTCGCTGGTGAAGCCTACTCGTCGGCGGCACGCATGAAGCGTTCCAGTTCCGGCTGGCTGACGCAGTACTCGTCTTCGCTGAAGTACAGGCCCAGTTCACGCTCGGCCGACTCGGGCGAGTCCGAGGCGTGGACGAGGTTCATCTGGCGGCTGGAGCTGAAGTCGCCGCGGATCGTACCGGGAGCGGCTTTCAGGCCATTGGTCGCGCCCAACATTTCGCGGACCACACTGATCGCATCCAGCCCTTCCAGCGCCAGGGCGACCACAGGCGCCGAGGTGATGAAAGATTCCAGGCTGGGGTAGAAGGGTTTGTCGGCGTGTTCGGCGTAGTGCTGCTTCGACAATTCCGGCGTCACTTGAATCAGTTTCATCGCCACGATGTTCAGCCCTTTGTTTTCGAAACGGCTGAGGATCTGACCGATCAAGCGGCGCTGGAAACAATCGGGTTTCAGGAGAATCAATGTGCGTTGCATGGAAGCAGCCTCGTAGGAAGGACGGGTAAGCAGATACGCCGCAGATTGTGCAAAGAATCGCCGCCAGCGCGAAGACGTCGCCGCAAAAAGCCGTGCGGCAGCCATCGTAGCTCGGCCGTCCCAGAGTAGCGCGGCTGTCCCAAAGTAGCTCGGCTGTCCCAGAGTAGCTCGGCTGTCCCATAGTAGCTCGGCTGTCCCAGCCGAGAGCGGATCGGTTCACAGGCTGGAAGCCTATGCCACTGATCACGATCGCGAAATGCCTAACGCTTCTCGGCCGACTCAGGCCGCGTCGCGATCGGCTCGCGGACGAAACGGTCACGACGCGTTTGCTGCAACAGCAGCGAATCATCTTCCAGCAGCGAATCGCCTTCCAGCAGCGAATCATCCTCCAGCAGCGAGTCGCCTTCCAGCAGCGAATCATCCTCCAGCAGCGAGTCGCCTTCCAGCAGCGAGTCATCCTCCAGCGGGACGTCGCCGATCAGCCGGTCGTTTTCCGGCAGAACGTCTGAGGCGGCTTCACCGGTCAACTGAGGCAAGGCCTGCGCGGATGAGGTTGCGGCGTCGCGGGATTCCGTGGGCGGTGGCCCGGGCAATTGTTCCCAGTCCTGCGGCTCATCACCGCCGGCTTCCTCGTCGTCGCCGGAGGCATCGTCCTCGATCGCCTCGAGCTCTTCAAATACCGAACGCGGCACGTTGAAGCGAGGGCCCTGGTCGAGGGCGTCGTGGTCTCGGGCGGGGCGGTAGGGATCGACGGCCGGGTACAGCTGGTGGGCGGCCCAGTAGCGGGCTCGTTGCCGGGCGGTGGCGTCGTACCAGTGTTGGCGTCCGCTGGGGCCGTGTCCGGCGTGCTGGGCGGCGTAGGAGCGTGGCGGCA
Organism: Roseimaritima sediminicola; assembly: GCF_009618275.1. GTDB lineage: Bacteria > Planctomycetota > Planctomycetia > Pirellulales > Pirellulaceae > Roseimaritima > Roseimaritima sediminicola. The sequence continues at coordinate 40,494 of NZ_WIAD01000023.1, read as the reverse complement.
GGTCGGCCGTGGGCAGCCGGCAGTCACGATCGCAGGCGTGGTAGCCATCGCCCCAACCGATTCCCAACGTGCGGCCGACGCGGCTCAGCGGTTCCCAGGCTTTGCTCGCGGCTGCCGGCGATTGGCCCAGGGCGGCCGGCGGAGTCCCCAGGCTGACGGCCCCCACGACGACGGTCACGCACAGCAGAACTCGCATCGAAACATCCTGATGGGAAGACAGCCACCGAGGGCGGCGCGGACAAAACAAAACAACAAAGCCCTAGGGGTTCGCATCGACGCCGGCGGACCCCCTGCCCGAGCCGAACTGTCACGCTGTCGAAGGAAGCGTTCGGTGGGATTGTGTCGGCCCAGACGGTCGCAACGGTCGTGTCGTGTAATCCAGCCCACCTGGGGAATCTCCGGCCACAACTGAGGAAAATCCGCAGTGGTCCAAAATCGCCTGCCCTACAGTTGTGCGGGGCAGGCCCCCCGGCGAGGTGCCGGTTCTGTCGCTCGCTGCGAAGCCGGTGGAGCGTCAAATGTTGTAAGTCTTCCGCAAGAGAAAAAAACGAGGAGGTTCCGATGGCAAAGCGTAAACAAGTTCTGATCGATCCGACCGTGCAGTGGGCGATCGGCCGCCGACTGATTGTCCACTGGATGCTGTTCCTGACCTGTTTGCTGAGCGTCAACGCGTTCTTGCACATGGTCGTTACCCTATCGAGCGAACCGTTCTGGCCGGCGGTGACCGGTGGCTTGCGAGCCCAATTGCCGATCGTGGCGGTGATGTTGGTACTGTTGCCGGTGTTCGTGCACGACACGATGAAATTGAGCAATCGATTTGCCGGGCCGATGTTCCGTTTGCGAAGCTCGATCAAAGCCTTGGCCGATGGCACGCCGAGTCGCGAGATCGCCTTTCGCGATGGCGACTTCTGGCAGGAAACCGCCGTCGATTTCAATCGCCTGCGCAACCGCGTGGAACAGCTGGAGCAGGAGAACGAGGAACTGAAACGCGACGCCGCGGACGCCGCGGAGCCGCGGCTGATGGCCGTTTAGTGTCCGGCGGGGTACCGCGAACCCGTTCGATTGCCAATCGGCCGCTAGCTTCGTAATATGCGAACCCTGATAGAGGTTCCACTTACTACGAAGGCTGTGTTCCCTTGGATACGAAAGACGGCTACCCCGATCAGCCGGTTGCGGCTCCGGTCCCCGGTACGTTGATCGACACGTTCATGTTCGATCGCAGCGATCAACTGGCGGCTCACGTGGCCCAGATTGTCGCCGACGAGATTCGCCAGCGGTCCGCCCTGGGACAGCGCACCGTTATCGGTGTGGCCACCGGCAGCACGCCGGCGGAAACCTATCGCGAACTGATTCGGATGCACCGCGAGGAGGGCTTGGACTTCGGCGGCGTGGTGCTGTTCCTGCTGGGCGAGTACGTGGGGTTGCCCGAGGACAGCCCTCAGAGCCACGCCCGCTGGATCGCCCAGCACTTAACCGATCACGTCAATATTGCCCCGGAGAACATCCACGTTCCGGATGTTTCGGGCGATTCCGACCAGATTGCTGCTGCCTGCCGCCGTCACGAAGACGAGTTGTTGACGGCGGGCGGTTTGGATGTGGTGGTCTGTGGGATCGGACGCAACGGCCACCTGGCGTTCAACGAACCGTTCAGCGTCCGCGATAGCCGTACCCGGCTGTGCACGCTGGATCCGGTGACGCGCCGGGCCGCGGCCAGCGATTTCTTTGGCCTGGAGAACGTCCCCACCCACGCCGTGACGATGGGCCTGTCCACGCTACTGGAAGCGCGTACGATCCTCTTGCTGGCCCTCGGGGAACACAAGGCTGGAATCGTTCGCAGCGCGTTTGAGGGCCCGGCCACCGACCGCGTCCCGGCCAGCTACCTGCAGGGGCACCCCGGCGCCAGTTTGTTTCTCGATCAGCCGGCTGCCGGGATGCTGACCGGGATCGTCGCCCCCTGGCAACTGGGCAACATTCACTGGACCGACGCCCTGATCAAACGGGCCGTGCTGTGGTTGTGCGAGCAAACTGGAAAGGCGCTCTTAAAACTGGACGAGGCGGATTTTCGCGACCACGATCTGCATCAGTTGTTGCGGCATCACGGGCCCGCGCAGCGCCTGGCCCATCGCGTGTTCCGCTGGATGATGGATACGATCGAATACCATCCGGCCGGCCGCGACAAGAAAGTGTGCCTGTGCTTCAGCCCCCATCCCGATGACGACGTGATCAGTATGGGCGGGACGCTGATTCGCTTGAACGACGACGGCCATGAGACGCACATCGCCTATATGACCAGTGGCAATATTGCCGTCTTCGACCACGACGCGATGCAGATCGCGGACCTGGTTACCGAGTACCATCGCTTGTTCAATATCGACCCGGAGGTCTCCGAAAACATCAAATCCGAGGTCGAGCGGGCGTTGCAACAGAAACAGCCGGGACAGCCGGATGCACCGGAGATCCAAAAGATCAAAGGCCTGATTCGTTGGTCCGAAGCCCGCGCCGGCGGCAAGCACGTCGGGTGCATCGAGCAGAACCTGCATTTTCTGGACCTGCCGTTTTATCGTACCGGAACCGTCCACAAACGGCCGGTCGGCGAAGAGGACATCGACATCATCGTCGACCTGCTCCGCAAGGTGCAGCCCGATGTCGCCTTTGTAGCGGGCGACCTGGCGGACCCGCACGGCACGCACCGCGTCTGTGCGCAGGCGATCTTTCGCGCGGTCGATCAATTGCGCTCCGCAGGTGAAAAGGTGCCGGAAGTGCTGCTGTACCGCGGGGCGTGGCAGGAGTACGCGCTGCACGAAATCGAAATCGCCGTGCCGCTGAGCCCGCAGGACATGGCCACCAAACGCAAAGCCATCTTCATGCATGAAAGCCAAAAGGACGAAGCGCTGTTTCCCGGCAGTGACCCGCGCGAGTTCTGGCAGCGTGCCGAGGACCGCAACCGCATGACCGCCGACGGTTACAACCAACTGGGATTGCCCGAGTACTTTTCGATGGAAGCTTTTACACGCTGGGACGGCCAACCCGTCTAACCAGTGGCATAGGCTTCCAGCCAGTGGCCAGTGGCATAGGCTTCCAGCCTGTGAGCAGTGGCCAGTGGCATAGGCTTCCAGCCTGTGAACAGTGGCCAGTGGCATAGGCTTCCAGCCTGTGAGCAGTGGTCTCGGCTAAGACAGCCGAGCTACTATGCTTTGCCTCGGCTGGGACAGCCGAGCTACTCTGAGAGCCTGTGGCTGCCACCTCTGTCTGTAATGGTTCCGCCATGCGAATTAAGACGTGGCGGATGTCATGTAGGCCGCCAGCGGCCGGGCGGCCGAACCGCTGATCGAGCCCCGCCGCGCTGGTCCGGCATCCAGACCGGCCGGCGCCTTGCCGCGTGGAGCGGCAGAGCGCGGAGCGGCCGATGCCATCGCCCGCGGCCCTGGGGCGGGCCGCTGCCGACGTGTTTCCGCCGCCGGACCATTCGACGCGCTGTGGCCCGCAGCATCGCTGCCAGCCTCGCCGGCGGGGGCGTCCGCGGCCGGCGCTTCGTCGCCGGAAAGCATCTTGAAGAGCTGGTCCTTGCTGGTCCGATCGTTGTCCAACGGTTCCAGTTCGCCGCGAAGGATGCGGACGTCTCGCGGAGCGTCGATGCCCAAGCGGATGGTATTTCCTTGGACCCGCAGGACCGTTACGGTGATGTTGTCGCCCAGCTGAATTTTTTCGTTCAATTTGCGGCTCAGAACCAACATGGCAATCTCCTTCTGCCGACGCTTTTGGAAAAATGGAATCGGCGTTGCGTCCGTCGCCCGATCCGAAGTCTTGGTTGATGATCGGGACTTAAAGCAGGTGCCGTGCCAATGCGGTGCGGAAACCTTGTCGGTGGCGTCTTAAGTTGTTTCCTGGTGGCGACTTGCGTTATAATCTAGGCCGTCACCGCCCTGGGGGTTCGCCGCGGGGTTTTGCAGAATGTACAAGGCTTTGCAATCCGCCCGATGCTAGATCAATCCGAATATGTCGAGCAGGCTTACCTGTTCCAGTTGTTGCGGGAACGCATCGTCGAACAGGTGCCGCTGCAGGAGTTGCTCGAGCAGGTGCAGGCGGAGTTGTTAGCGACGACCCGGTTGCCGCTGGCGGTCGATTATCTGTTAACCGAATTGAAACACAGCGGCGTGATGAGTCCGGCGATGAAGCGGCTGAGCCATTACTTCACGCCCTTCCAAACGTTTGTGATCGTCGAGGCGGAATCGGAACGCGGAAAATTCGACATGCGCGTCGCCCTGCACGTGCTGGAGATGGAGGCCAAATACCGCAGCGAGTCGCCGGCGCCGCAGGGTACATTCCTGTACCAGTTCGAAACGCTCAGCCGCAACGCCCTGGGCTACGACCGCGGCCTCCGGGCGATCGCTGCCGACCCGATCTACGACCCGCCTTGGCGGGAATGGATCGAGGAGGTTCACAAACAGGTCGGGTTCGTGGATCTGGCCGACATGTTGTTTCTGCGGAGCGAAGAATACTTGCGTTTGGCGGAGGCCGAGGGCATCTCGATCGCAGACAAACCGCCGCCCTTGTTCGGCGCCAAAGAAGGCCGGATCGCTCGGGCCAACCGCCGCAAAGATCCTTTCTATCTGTTCAGCGCATTGCAGCGGCATCTGAGCTACCCGCAAGTGCCGCGGCCGGTGCCGCCGGATCCGGCCAAGGAATTGTTGCCCCAGATGATGCGACGCATGGAACGCATGGAATCGCGGATCAAATTGCTGGAGGAAGAGGCTCGAGGCGGCATCGACATCAGCAAGTTCTACGGCCCTCCGCCGCCCCACGCCGGCGGGTAACGCCAAGTCCATTAACGCAAGCTCATAAGGTTTGCCGCTTCGGGCAAGATGGTCATCGCGGAGGTTCGCGCGAAGGCACAGAGGCACAAAGGCACGGAGGGGAAAACAAGCAAGTAATGCACGGCTGCCTCACAGTCGACGCCGGAGATTCCGCCTCTTGCTCTGGACGATCCTCTCTACTCCGTGCCTTGGTGCCTCTGTGAGAGCCCTCGGTGTCTAGGCGGCTCTATCGCGATGCAGCGGTGCGACCTCGGCGATCGCATTTAAGGTCCTCTCGGTGGCGCCGCGGTGTTGGCGGACCACCGCCTGCGCGGCCGTGCCTTGCTGGGCGGCCCAGGGTTCATCTTCCAGACAACGCTGGACGAAGGCGGCCAGCTGCTGTTGGTCGTGGACGACCGTTGCGGCGTCGGCGGCCAACAGATGCGAAACGATGTCGCGAAAGTTACGGGTGTTGGGACCAAAGCAAACCGCCGCGCCGTAGCCGGCCGGTTCGAGCATGTTCTGACCGCCACGGCTGCCCAGGCTGCCACCGACGAAAGCGATTTCCGCCGTCGCCCACCAATCCCGCAGCTCGCCGATCGCATCGACCAGAAAAACGCTGTCACTGGCGAGCGGCGCGTCCGCCCGCTCGGACGTCTCGCTGCGGCGTACACAGCGGAAACCGGCTTGGCGGACCTCCGCTGCACACCGTTCAAACCGTTCTGCATGCCTGGGGACCAGAATCAGTCGCAGGTCCGGGTGTTGCTCGAGCAACTGGCGGTAGGCGGCCAGGACCACGGTCTCTTCGCCGGCCTGAGTGCTGCCGGCCAGCCAAACGCGGTGGGCGCTCGTCAGGCCCGCTCGTGCTGCACAAGCTTTGGCGGCGGGGGTGTCGCGGGTTGTCGGTGCGTCATCAAATTTCAGCGATCCCGTGACATGGACCCGAGCCGGATCGACTCCCAAGCTGTGGAATCGTTCGGCGTAGGTTTCGTTTTGCGCTGCGACGCACGACAGCCTTCCGAACGTGCCGCCAACCAGACGGCCCAAACGGCGGTACCCGCGAAAGCTGTTCTCGCTCAGCCGGCCATTGATCACCGCGACCGGAACGCCCTGCCGGTGGGCGATACGGATCAGGTTGGGCCAGACCTCCAGCTCCGCAAGAATTAATTGTTCCGGACGCAGCTGGCGCAAAACTCGGCGGACCGCCCAGGTGAAATCCAGCGGGCAGTAGAAAACGCGGTCCGCGCCGAAGTGCTGGCAAGCCAGCGCATGGCCGGTCACCGTCGTACTGCTGATGACCAGCTGATGATCCGGATACCGCTGGGCGAGCCGAGAGGCAAACCGCCGCAGCAGGTTGACTTCGCCGACGCTGACCGCATGCAGCCAAATCGTCGGTGCGTCGGTGAGCGTCAGACCGGTGTGGCCGAGCAGCTTGGAACGCCACCCGCGGCGATATTTACCGTGCCGGATCGCCCGGTACAGCAGCCAGGGCGAGACCGCCAAAGCGGCCAGCAGGTAGGCGGCATTAAACCACATCGCAGGCATCCTTGCCGAACGGAAGTGTCGCGTTTTAAACGTGTGAAGAACGCACAGACGGTTGCGGTGGCCCGCGCCGTGAAGGCGGCGTTTAGACCATCTTCCGCATGCAACACGCCTTGTACTTTTTGCCACTGCCGCAGGGACAGGGATCGTTGCGTCCGACCCGGGGCTCGGTGTTACGAACCGGATCGGGTTTGCGCTGGGTATCACCGGCGTTGTCCGCCGCTCTTTGCTGGGCATCACCGGCCGACGCGGCGTTGCTGGCAGGCTCGGCCGGCGCGTGATGCGCACTGGCGTTCACCCAGGTACTGCGGATGAAGTCTTCGTTGAAGGATTCCATCCGGAAGATCAGGTCCGTGGTCCGCTCGCCGATCGAGCTCCACATGTCCTCGAACATCCGCATGCCTTCTCGCTTGTACTCCACCTTGGGGTCCAGCTGGGCATAGCTTTTCAGTTGCACGCTGCTGCGCAGATGGTCCATCGCCAGCAGGTGATCTTTCCAGGCACCGTCGACCATTGACAGCAGGACCTGTCGTTCCATGCGTCGCATTTCGGGGTGGAAACGGTCGTCCACGGCGCCTTCGACGGCGCGGATCATGGCTGGCCGGTCCATCCGGCCCAGTTCGTCGGTGGGCGGTCGATAGCCGAGTTCCGACTCCAGCCAGTTGGCGAACGTTTCGACGGCTTCGTCTCCGGCGGCCAGGCGGGCCGCGGTGTTGTCATCGGCGTCGCCGTAGAGGGCTTCGACTTTCTCGTTGGCTTCCTTTTGTTTCGCCGCCGACGCCTCGGTGGCCGGCAGGCTGTAGGCCATCAATTGGTTCTTGAGGGCTTCGCGATTGAGATCCAGTTGATCGTGAGCGATCGTGGCCCCGAAGCGGCCTTCGATCCAGCCGGCCAGACCTTCGCGGTCGAGGATGATCGAGTTGCCTTCCTTGTAGGTATAGGCCGAGATGCCGGTCAGGATCGGGTACTCGGCTTCCTTGGTGGCGTAGGCGGTCGAGGCGCGTTCGAACAGCAGATCTTTGACTTCGTCCAGTTCGTCCAGCTGTTCCAGTTCGGCCGGGGTGGCTTCGATACCGAATTTATTGCGGATCCAGCCGCACAGTTTCCGCAGGCCGAAGTCGTTTTCCAGCAGCGGAGCACCTTCGTCCAGATCCACCTTGGCGATCGCCTCGTGGGCGTCGCGAACGAGTTGGTCCTGGAGATCGATTCGCTCCAGCTTTTTCAGGTCGCGATCACGGTACTGGGTTCCGTAGCGTTTGTTGGACCAGGTGGCCAGGGCCTGCCAGTTCCATTCCTCTTCGTTCATCTCGGGCGGAAGGTTTTCTTCGAGCGCTTCGGCCACGGCCGCCTCGGCGGCTCGTTCGGCCTGTTCGCGGCTGTACTGATCGGCCGTCCGAGCATCCAGGCCGCGATAGTCGCGAGGCTCGAGTTGGCAGCCCAGTTGGCCGCCGGCCCAGTTGGCGTAGGAGGTCGGGCCGTAGTTCTCATCCAGGAACTCTTCGACGTGCTGGTCGATCTGTTGTTCGATTTGGCTGAGGATCATCTTGCGGCAGCTGTGGCCGTCGAGGATCCGTTGGCGATAGCCGTAGACGCGTTTCCGCTGTTCGTCCATCACCTCGTCGTATTCGAGCAGGCTTTTACGGATTTCAAAGTTGCGTTCTTCGACTTTCTTCTGAGCCGCTTCGATTCGCCGGGTGACCATCTTCGATTCGATGGCTTCGCCTTCGTTCATACCCAGCCGTTCGAAGACGCTTTTCACAAAGTCGCCCGCGAAGATTCGCATCAGGTCGTCTTCGAGCGACAGATAGAAACGGCTGCTGCCGGGGTCGCCTTGACGACCACAACGTCCGCGGAGCTGGAGGTCGATGCGGCGCGAGTCGTGGCGTTCGGTACCCATCACGCACAACCCACCGATCTCCCGCACGATTTTGCCTTCGGCGGTCATCTGTTCACGCTGGTCGATCTCTTCGACCAGTGTTTTCCATTCTTCGTCGGGGACTTCCAGACGCGTGGGATACTTGTGCTGCAGCTGGGCCCAGGCCATCGTCTCGGGGTTACCGCCGAGGATGATGTCGGTACCACGACCGGCCATGTTGGTGGCGATCGTCACGGCACCCAAGCGACCGGCTTGGGCCACGATGTCGGCTTCACGGCCGTGTTGCTTGGCGTTCAGCACTTCGTGTTGGATGCCGCGCTTGTCCAGCAGCTCGCTCAGCCGTTCGCTTTTCTCGATCGACACCGTACCGACCAGAACGGGACGGCGGGCGAGTTCGATGTCGACGACTTTGCTGCGCGGAACCGTTTCCTTTTGTTTCGAGCCCTTGGGGGTGATCACGATCGAGTCGTCGGTTTCCGAGTCGATCATGCCCCACAGTTCTTCGCCGTCTTTCAGAACCAGCACGTCCCACTTGTTGGTGCGTTCGATGTCGTGGGCAAGGGCTTTGAATTTATCCTTCTCGGTCATGTAGATGACGTCGGGATGTTCGATCCGCTGCAGCGTGCGGTTGGGCGGAATGGCGACCACGTCCAACTGGTAGATCTTCCAGAACTCGTTGGCTTCGGTCATCGCCGTACCGGTCATCCCGGACAGCTTGTTGTACAGTTTGAAGAAGTTCTGCAGGGTGACGGTGGCAAAGGTTTGCGTTTCCTGTTTGATCGGAACGCCTTCTTTGGCTTCGACCGCTTGGTGCAGTCCGTCGGACCACTGGCGACCTTCCATCAGGCGGCCCGTGAATTCGTCGACGATCACGATCTGCCGCTCTTTGACGACGTAATTGACGTCCAGTTTGTACAGGTAGTGGGCTTTGAGTGCGTTATCGATCAAGTGCGGCCACTGCATGTTGCCGGCGGTGTAGAAGCTTTCCACGCCGGCCAATTTTTCCGCTTCGCGAACGCCCTCGTCGGTCAGCGTCACGTTGTGCTGTTTTTCGTCGACCGTAAAGTGTTCCTCTTTGCGAAGCTGCATCGCCACGCGATTGGCTTCGGAGTACTTGCCCAGGTCCTGGTCGGCCGGGCCGCTGATGATCAACGGAGTCCGTGCCTCGTCGATCAGGATGTTGTCGACTTCGTCGATGATCGCGTAATGCAACGGCCCCTGGCTCTGCTGGACCTCGGTGGGGAACCGGTGGTCGCCGCGCGAGGCCGGACGCATGTTGTCGCGCAGGTAATCAAAGCCGAATTCGTTGTTCGTGCCGTAGGTGATGTCGCAGGCATAGGAGGCTTGTTTTTCGGCGATGCTCATCCCGCTTTGGATGTTGCCCACGGTCAGGCCGAGGTTCATGTACAGCGGCGCCATCCATTCCATGTCGCGACGAGCCAGGTAGTCGTTGACGGTGACGACGTGGACGCCCTTGCCTTCCAGAGCGTTCAGGTAGGCCGGCAGCGTAGCGACCAGGGTTTTTCCTTCCCCGGTGACCATCTCGGCGATCGCCCCGCTGTGCAGGACCATGCCTCCGATCAACTGGACGTCGTAGTGCCGCATGGACAGAAAGCGTTTGCCGCCCTCGCGGGCCACGGCAAAGGCTTCTTCCAAAATGTCGTCCAGGGTTTCGCCTTCGCGGAGCCGCTGGCGAAAGCGTTCGGTTTGCCCTCGTAGCTCTTCGTCGCTGAGTTTGGCGAAACGGTCCTCGAGCGCATTGATGCGTTCGACCCGTTCCTGGTAACGATTGATTGTCCGGGCGTTGCTGGAGCCGAAGACCGCCGTGACGCCCCGCTCGACCGAGCCGAGCAAGCCGCCGAAGACCAGGCCCAGTATCTCCCAGATTCTTTCCAAAGCTGTCATCAATAACACCTGTTAAGCCTTGACCATCGCCGGCGGGGCGCCAACAAAGGATGTCACTGGCATGGAATGTTCTGGGCAGAGAGCGGTCAAATCCGCACCCCCTGGCCCCAAGACGCTTCCATGCGCAACAAAGAAGGCAAATAATTTGCTACGAAGTTTCCCCGGTAAAAGTTACGCGTTTGGGCAAAGTGGGTCAACCGCGATCCATTTCCTTGTAATCGCGGGGGTTACGGTCGCGGGCTGCGAGCCCTACCCGCATTCGTGCGAGGGCCAGGGGGCTTGCCGTCACCCGTGATTTTTGGGGCGTTTTTCCGCTTTTTTCGTGTTTTTGGGGGCCACCACCTGTGACAACGAATCCTCCCGCCTCGGATCCGCCCCCTGCTGCCGGGCGCAGCCGCCGGGGATGGCTGCGTCCGGCTGCCGTTTCCGTCATTCTGCTGGGGGTCGGGTTCGTGTTGGGCCGCAGCACGGCGCCTTGGTCGGCGCCGCCGCTGCGTGTGCCGACGCCGGCGGGTCCGTCAGAACCCGCGGCGTCCGGCGATGCCTTGGTCGCCGCGGCGACCCCTACGACTCGCGAGGCGACGCTGGAGGAAGTCCTGCAGATGGCTCGCGAGGGCCTGGACCAATTGGAACAGCGGATCGACGACTACACCGCCACCCTGGTCAAGCAGGAACGGATCGGCGAAACCCTGCGTCCACCTGAAACGATGCAGATCAAACTGCAGACCCGGCGCGTCCAGGACGGACAGACGGTCCGCCCGCTGCGCGTCTACCTGCACTTTACCGATCCGCCTGCGGTGGCCGGCCGAGAAGTGATTTGGCGTGAAGACGCCAACGACGGCAAACTGGTCGCTCACGAAGCCGGACTGCTGAATGTGATGCGGGTTTCGCTGCCGCCGGACAGCTTTCTGGCCATGCGGGGCAACCGTTATCCGATCACCCAGATCGGGATGACCAATTTGGTGCGAAAATTAATCGAACGCGGCGAACTGGACCAACAGACGGCGTCGGCCACCGTTTCGATCACCGCTCCGCATGACGTCGCCGGGCGAGCGTGTCAGTTGATTCAGGTGCGGCACGCCGAACCCAACGGCCGGCCGGACGATTTCTCGCTGGCCGAAATCGCCATCGATCAAGAACGTCAGATCCCTCTGCAGTACACGGCCTACGGGTGGCCTGCCGAGGGTGAAGAGCCGCCGTTATTGGAATCCTATACCTATCTGGATGTCGAATTGAACGTCGGCTTAGCCGAGGACGACTTCGACCCCGATAATCCGCAGTACGACTTTCCCTAGGACGCCGTCGATGGGTTCCGTATCGCTTGGTCCGCGGGGCAACGAACTACCGGGTGAGGAAGCTTCGCCGGAGAGCGGAACCCAGCGCCGAGCCGCCCCCGAACGATCCCCGGCAACCGGTCGCTCTCGCCTGCTGCGCTGGCCGTTGGCCGCCGTAACCATCGTTCTGGCAGTCGCTTACGGCATTTGGGTTTCCTGGGAGGTGCGTCGAGAGACCCGTCTGCATAGCGTCCGAGAGATAAGTTTTCTGCGTGATACCACCGCCGCGGCCGTCGAGAATTGGTTGCAGCAGCAGACGGAACTCGCCCGCCGTGCCGCTCGGCTGCTGGAGCAGACGGACCGAGCCGCGGCAGGTGGAGCTCTGCCTGCCGAGGCTTTGCGGTTTGCCGAAGTGTTTTCGCCCAGAGGGTTGTCCGCCCAGCGGGCTGCCCGCCTCAGTGACAGCTGGCCCGACGATGCCCAGTGGGCCGTGTTCGATCATGACGGCCGAATCGAAGACGCTGCCGACCCGGACTGGCGGGATACGCATTTGCCGCTGGGACCGCATTGTTGGCGGCGGCTGGCTCGCGGCTGTCCGGCCGTTTCCCATCCGTTTCCTTGGTCGTATGAGGCTGGAGCCGACGCCGCGGAGGCTCCCACCCGACGGATCGCAGCGGTCGCACCGATCCGCGTACAGAACCAGAACGTCGGTTACCTCGCCATCCTGCTGGATCCCGACCGGCACCTGCAGCCGATCCTCAAGCGTGGCTGGGTCGGCGACACGGCGGATACCTATCTGTACGATCGCGAGGGCCGATTGCTGTCGCCCAGCCGATTTGTCGCGGCGGCGGCCCCCGAGGTGCCTACGCGGATCGCCGCCGCGGCGTTGCGGGGTGGTTCGAGCATCGATATCGACGGTTTCGATGACTACCGTGGCGAGCAATTGATCGGCGCGTGGACTTGGTTGGAAGCGTATCAAATGGGCGTGGCGGTCGAGATGGCTCGTCAGGAAGCGTTTGCACCCTGGCTCGCCCTCCGCCACGCGGTCGATTCGCTGCTGTGGCTCGCGGCCCTGCTGGGCGTCGTGGGCGTGGGAGTCTTCGGAGTCCGGCGGCTGCGCACGCAACCGGTGTCGCATGCTGCTGGGGCCCCACAGGAAAGCCACGAGCACCCGGGCCGCGATCACCTGGGCCGCGAGCACCCGGGCCGCAATCACCCGGGCCTTGATTACCTGGGCAGCTATCAGCTTGGTGAAGCTTTGGGAAGCGGCGGCGTGGGAACGGTGTACCGGGCCCAGCACACCATGCTGCGGCGACCGGTCGCCCTGAAGGTACTGAATGCGGGCAAGGATTCGCGAGCGGCCGAGCGATTCGAACGTGAAGTACGGCGGACCAGCGAGCTGCGGCATCCCAACACGATCCAGATCTATGATTACGGCAAAACGCCCGACGGTACGTTCTATTACGCGATGGAGCTGGTCGAAGGATTGGACCTGTCGCAGTTGGTCGACGGTTATGGACCGCAGTCAGCACCGCGCGTCGTCCATCTGCTGAGCCAGCTGTGCGGTTCGCTGGCCGAAGCACACGATCGCGGGCTGGTACACCGCGATATCAAGCCGGCGAACCTCCTGGTCAGCGCTCCGCCGGCGCCCAGCGACCTGTTGAAAGTCGTCGATTTCGGCTTGGTCAAGGACACGATCAATATCGATAGCAGCGCCGTGACCAAGGTGGAGTCGTTGACCGGGACGCCGCTGTACATGTCTCCCGAGGCGATTCGTAATGCGACTCGCGTCGATGCGCGTTCGGACATCTATTCCGTCGGCGCCGTCGGTTATTACCTGTTGTGCGGCCAGCACCTGTTTCGTGCCGACAGCGCGGTCGACATTTGCATGCTGCAGGTCGGAACGATGCCGCCACGGCCCAGCAAGCGGCTCGGTTCGGCCGTCCCCGCAGACCTGGAGGATTTGGTGATGCAGTGTTTGCAGAAATCCGCGGACCGGCGACCCCAAACGGCCCGAGAGGTGGCTCGCCAGCTGCAGGCTTGCCGGGACGTTCCGGCGTGGACCGCCCAGGACGCGGAGCGTTGGTGGACCAGCGTCTCCGGCCCCGGTCGAGCGGCGGATTCGGGCCGAAGGGCGACGACGAGGCGTGCCGGCCCGGCCCCTGCGGCAGCGGTGGAGGGAGCTGCTCCACCGACACTGATGGATTGATGCCGCCCCTCTGGTGGGCGGGGTGTGCGGCGAGTTTCGTGCGGGTCGTTATACTGCTCGGTGCACGACTCGTTGGCTATAACAGGGCCGCGGGGTGTACTGAGCATAGGGTCCCGGGAGGTGTTTGTTGCCGCAATCGACCGAAGAATTTGCCAAGCTGATCGACCGAGTGCGTCAGGGAGACCAGCAGGCGACAACGCAGCTGTGGGAGAATTATTACCAGCGTTTGGTGCGGCTGGCCGCCCGTCGGCTGCCGGCTTCGCTGCGCCGCGTGGGCGACGAGGAAGACGTGGCTCTGAGCGCCTTTCACAGTTTTATCGCGGGAATTCGCCATGATCGTTTTCCCGATCTGTCGGGTCCGGACAACCTTTGGGGATTGTTAATTACATTGACCGGCCGCAAAGCGCATGCGCACCTGCGGCATCAAACGCGACAGAAACGTGGCGGCGGCGTGGTTCGTGGCGAATCGGTATTTGCCGATGCCGAGGAGCTCCGCAGTGGCGGCATCGGCGGGGTTGCCGGCGACAAAGCGGCGGCCGATCTGCAGGCGGAGCTGGCCGAAGAGTGCGAGGCCTTGCTTAATCAGTTGCCCGACGAACAATTGCGCCAGATCGCGATCATGCGGATGGAGGGGTTTTTGGTGGACGAGGTCGCCGAACGTCTGGAACTCTCCAAACGCGCGGTCGAACGAAGGTTGCAGTTGATCCGTAAGATTTGGAGTGAGGCGGTCGAGGCCGATGAACGCTGAACGGCGGCCGACGAGACCTCATAGCATTCGCGCCCCAGGAGGCGAATTTCTATGTCCCTTTCCGACTTGTCGGCAGACGAACTGACGCGTATCGACGCGATCTGTCTGCAGTTCGAAGCCGAGTGGAAAGCGGGGAAGCAACCCTCGGTCGAACACTGGCTCGATACCTATGGCCAAGTTAATCGCCAGGTCCTCCGAGCCGAGTTGTCGGCGGTGCGTTCGGAACTCGAGGCGGCCGGGGCCGGAGGGGCGGCCGTGCTGCAGGCCACCGCGGACGAACCGGCCACGGCGGACGAAACGGCCACCGACGAGGTGGAACTCCAGCCGGGCGAATCGGTGATTCGACCGGGTGTCCAGCTGGGACCCTATAAAGTGGAGTCCCTGATCGGCCGGGGCGGCATGGGCCGCGTCTACCTGGGGCTGGACACCCGATTGGAACGCCCGGTGGCCATCAAAGTACTGGCCGACGACTGGGCGCAGCGACGCGACCGGGTGGAACGCTTTGAACGCGAATCGCGGGCCGTGGCGGGGCTGCGACACCCGAATATCGTGTCCCTGTTCGACGTGGGCACCCACTGTGGGCGACCCTATGCCGTGATGGAATTGCTCGACGGGGAAACGCTTCGCAGTCGCATCGAACGCGGACGTTTGGACGCCGCCGAGACGCGGCGGGTGGGAGCCCAAATCGCCGACGCGCTGAGCGCCGCCCATGCCCGAGGAATCGTGCATCGTGACTTGAAACCCGAGAATCTGGTGTTGTTGGGCGTCGCCGGTTCGCATGCCAGCAGCCCCGCCGGTTCGATCGTCAAACTGTTGGATTTCGGTTTGTCGCGAGCTTCCGAAGCCGCGGCGGCCACCACCCAGGATCCGACGGCCAGTGGGATCGTCATGGGGACGGCCGGATACATGGCGCCGGAACAGGCCCGGGGCGAGAAAGCGACTTTCGCGGCAGACATTTTTGGGCTGGGATGTGTGCTGTACGAATGCTTTTACGGCCGCCCGCCCTTTCCCGGAAAAACGCTGGCCGAATCGCTCGGCGCCGTCCTCCATGCCGACCCGCCGGGCGTCCCCGAGATCGCCGCGTCGGATCCCGATCTGGCGGAATTAATTCAGCATTGCCTGCAGAAAGATATCGATGGGCGGCCGGTATCCGCCAGCGAAGTGGCCGCGCGGTTGCGCGGTGTCGCGCCCAGCACGGTGGGGCCGAGTGGCAATACCGAACACACCACCGAAGTGCCCTGGCGAAGCCTGCACGGCGTGCCAGCCGGGCGGAATAACGGACGGTTCTCGCGCCGCACGCTGGGATTGTTGGCCGGTTCGGCGGCCCTGGCCGGATTGGCCGGCGGCGGCTGGTATATCGCCGCGCAAGGTCGTCGGCCGCGGATCGAATCCCTGGCCGTCTTGCCCATGCAGGTCGAAGCTCCGGAGAATCGCCAGCCGGTCGGCGACCGCGAACTGTCCGAAGAAGAAATGGTGGCCGCTATGTTGGTTAACCAATTGGCCCGCCAGCGGACGCTGAAGGTCGTGCCCTATCGGCCGATCCAAGCCGACCTGTCGCAGAGCACCCAGGTTGGACAGGAATTGGGCGTCGACGCCCTGGTCTGGGTGCGCTTGGCCGGCGCGGGAGTCAAGCGACGAATCCATCTGCAGTTGGTCGAAGTGGCTTCGGGGGCCGTGCTGTGGGGCAAGGAATTCCAGTACGGCGACAACGAAAGCCTGTTGGGCCAGCGGATGAGCGCGGCCCGTCTGGCCCAGGAGATCAGCGGCCAGGTCGCTTCGCTGGCCGACGGCCAGGAGACCCAGGAGGCCGAAGCGTTTCGGTGCTTGGTCCGCGGCGTGGCACGCCTGGACCCGGACAGCGAAGCGGGACTGCGGGCTGCGATCGGCTGCTTTGGGCATGCCCGCGAAGTCGATCCGTTTTTCGCCGAAGCCCACGCCGGGTACGCGATCACGGCGATGTCGTTGGCCGCCCTGCAGCCGCCGGAGGAAAGCCAGAAATTGGTCATGGATGCGCGGGACGCAATGCAGCAAGCGCTGGAGCTGCGTCCCGAAGCCGCCACGACAAACCTTGCCGCGGCGATGGTGATGTGGCGTGACGATCGCAAATTCCAACTGGCCGAACAGCATTTTCAGACCTCCCTGGCGGCCACGCCCAACAGCTGGCATGCCCACCACGAGTACGCGCTGTTCCTGGCCGCGTCCGGCAATCGCGAGGAATCGCTGGCGGCCAGCAGTCGCGCGGTGACCCTGAACCCGCTGTCGCAGACCTTGCGGGTCGACGAAGTCCGGCTGCGTTGGTTCCTGGGAAAAGTTTCCTTGGCCGACTCGGGGATGGAAGCGATGTTGGGCGAATCTCCGGATAGTCCCGCGGTTCGCGGGTTGGCCATCGATTTGTACGAACAGAACGGTAATTTTGCCGACGCCGCCCGGCTGCAAGGATTTTCACCCACCGGGGACGCCGAAACGTATTTCCAACAAAGAAGCGAACATCTGCAGCAGGACCCGTACGGTCCGTTCGGTCCGGCAATGAATCGAGCCATTCTGGATGCCCGCCGGCAGCGGGTCGACGATGTGTACCTGGCCAAACTATTGGCGGACCGCCCGACGACGCTGGTTCTGTTGATGTCCGCCCATCCTGCTTTTGCCGGTTTCCGCGACCGGCCGATCGTCCAACCGGTCGTGGCCACGCGCTCGGCGTAAGTAGCCAGTGTCGCCTTTCGCGCCGCCGTAAGTAGCCAAAGAATCCAACCCACACCTTTCGGCGGAGCGAAAGGCGACTCTCGGCCACCTTAACAAGGCCGCTTCTGCCAGATAGATTTGCCAGCAATTGGCATCGTTCGAATGAGACTGGACTGGAAGCATCATGGATTTGTTTGATTTGGATGGCCAGACGGCCGTGGTCTTGGGCGGCACCGGGGCGTTGGGCGGCGCGATGGCCGAAGCGCTCGGCGCGGCCGGGGCGACCGTGGTGGTTGCCGGCCGCAATCAACAGCGCGGGGATCAACGCGTTGCACAGATCGAAGCGGCCGGTGGCAAAGCGGCTTTCCAGCAAGCCGATGCGTTGGATGTGCAGTCGTTGGTGGCCGCTCGCGAGCAGATTTGCGACCGCGTTGGCGCGCCTACGATCCTGGTCAATGCCGCCGGTGGAAACCATCCCGATGCGACGTTACAGCCCGGCGACCGTTTTTCCGACCTGCCGCTGGAAGCCTGGAACCGCGTCTTCGATCTGAACCTTTCCGGCGGTGTCTTGCTGCCGACGCAGGTCTTCGCCCAGCCGATGCTCGAGGGCGGTCGGGGCAGCGTCATCAACATCGCTTCGATGTCGGGCATGGTCCCGCTGTCCCGCGTCGTCGCCTACTCCGCAGCCAAAGCGGCCGTGATCAACCTGACCCAGTTTCTGGCTCGCCAGTGGGCCACAAGCGGCGTCCGGGTCAACGCGATCAGTCCCGGTTTCTTTCCGGCCGAGCAGAACCGAAAACTATTGTTCAACGACGACGGCAGCTACACCGAGCGGGGCGGGCAGATCATCGCTCATACGCCCATGGCCCGCTTTGGCGACCCCAAAGAGCTGGCTGGTGCGGTCGTTTGGTTGGCATCGCAAAAAGCGTCGTCCTTCGTCACTGGCCAGAACATCGTGGTCGATGGCGGTTTTTCCGCGACCTCGATCTGATCTTTCGGCAATTCAGCCGTTTTTGCATTTGCCACGGTTGCCAGGTTGAACCGGGGCGAACGCCCAAGCGGCTGAACGAACCTTTTCCGAATCCACCAGTAACCAATCAGCGAGCCCCATGAAATCCTGCATCACAGTCAGTTTGGTCGAAGAAGCTCGCGGCGGTCCGTTCGTGCTGTGGGATGGGCTGCGGGCCGCGTGTGAGTTGTCGGCGCGACTGGGGTACGACGCGATCGAGATCTTCGCGCCCGGCCCGGAGGCGGTGGATCCGCAGGAATTAAAATCCCTGCTCGAAGACCACAGCCTGGAACTGGCCGCCGTGGGCACCGGTGCGGGCTGGGTGAAGCATGGCCTGCAACTAGCCGATGCCGATGCGAGCAAACGCCAGCAGGCCAAAGACTTTGTCCGCTCGATGATCGACTTCGGCGGTCCCTTCGGCGCGTTTGCGATCATCGGATCGATGCAAGGACGGCACGATGCGGCGGTCGATAAATCGACCGCTCGCGGCTACCTGAGCGAGGCGCTCGAGGAGCTGGGCGAACACGCGTCGCAGTACAACGTGCCGCTGGTCTACGAACCGCTGAACCGTTACGAAACCAATCAGGTCAACACCGTTGCCCAGGGCGTCCGCTTGCTCGAAGGCCTGTCGACCCAGAACGTGCGATTGCTGTGCGATCTGTTCCACATGCAGATCGAAGAACGCAATGTCGCCGCCGCGCTGCTCGAAGGCGGCCGGCACGTCGGCCATATCCACTTTGTCGACAGCAACCGTCGTCCCGTCGGCGAAGGACATATGGATTACCGCGAAATAATCGCGGCGCTCCGCCAGATCGATTACGACGGTTATTTGTCGGCCGAAGCGTTTCCCTATCCGACGCCGGAAATCGCCGCCGAACAAACCATGCGAGCCTACGATTACTGGACCAGCAGCAGCCGCTGAGCATGGATCCCCGTAACCTCGTAGCGGATCTCGCCAGAGATTGGACCCCCGCGTCGCTGATCTCGCCAGAGATTGGGCCGAGGCGTCGAAAACATCCAAAGTCTGGCGACTTCAGCTACGACCACTGGGGCTTCACGCGGCGGCGGCGTCTTGAGCGGCAAAAACCTGCTCGACCGCTTGCCGGACTCGCTCGGGCGTCAACCGGCGCATGCAGTCGTGGTGGCCCAGCGGACATTCTTTCTTCCAGCACGGACGGCACGCCAACGGCTCTTGCATGACCACTTCGGGATGATTGAACGTCCGCGTCGGCTCGACATTGGTCGATCCGAACAAACTGATCACCGGCCGGTTCATGGCCACGGCGATGTGGCGGGGTCCACTGTCGGTAGAAACGACGACGGCCGCGCGACGCATCAGGCTGATCGATAGTTCCAGCGGCAACTCGGGCCAATCCGCCATGCTCTGCACCGCCGGGTGATCGCAGGCCTGCGTCACGGCTCGCGCGGCTTCGCGTTCGCCGGGTCCGCAGTGGATCAGGACGCCCGTATCGCCGCGCTGGGCCAACTGGCGGCAGCATTCGATCAGATGGGGTTCGTGCCACAGTTTGCTTTCGGCCACCGCACCGCTGCTGTTGACAACGACCAGTTTGGCAAAGCGGTCCAGGCCGCACTGGGCCAGGGACTGCTGGGCCAACGCGTCGGCCGCGGCGGTACTTCGCAGTTCCACGCGACGGTCGCTGGTGTCGCATCCCAGGCGCTGGACCAAGCCCAGAAAGCGTTCGATCTCCGAGCGACGCTCGGTAAACGGGATGTTTCGCGGGTGCGGCTCGAGATCGTTCAACAGCCATCGGTTCAGGCCGGAGTCGAATCCCAGGCGGTGGGGGGCACCCAGGGTGCGAGCGATCAGAGCCGCGCTCTCGGACGCCGGGAAATTGATGCTCAGGTCAAACCGCTGGGATCGCAGCCGCCAAGCGCAAGTGAGTCGCTGGCGCGTGGTCTTGCCATGATTGACAAGATCGTCGAACCAGCCCAGCGGCTCGAGTAGATGCACCGGAGCGTAGCGTCCAAGGCCTACCAGGTGAGCGTCGGGGTAGCGTTGACGCACGCTGCGCAGCGCCGGCGTCGCCATAACCGTATCGCCAACCCAGCTGGGCAAAATGACCGCGATCTTCATGAGCAGTTGTCGAGAATGGGAAAACTAGAACTTGTAAAGGAGCAGCATCGAATAGAACAGATCGCGAGGAAGGGCTCCCTGCGGCGTGCTGTCGTAGCGGTTCGTCGTGGCCAATTTCAGACTCAGGTTGTCCGAATCGTCCAGCAGGATTTCCCAGCTGAGTTCGGTGACCAGGCGGTAGTCCGAAAAGTCGCCCCAATTGGGAAAGTAATCGAGCGAAGCTTTCAACTTTTGTTGGCTGGTCAACTGCTGCTCGGCTTCGACGCCGAACAGGGCTTCGGGCGTCCACTGATCGTCGGGCGAGCCGATCTCGCGCGAAGCACCGGCACCGAAGCGGGTGACGATCGTGGTCTGGTCGTTGCGAAACCAGTGATAACCCGCACCACCGTTCAGGTTCAGACGCAGATCGAAGGGCCGGAACCGGTTCCATTCCAAGCCGAGTTTGCCGAACGCCGACCAGCGACTCTCGCCCAACAAGCGATCGAAGTCCAGGTTCAGGCGGCCGTTGTCCTGGGTCAGGATGCCAGACGTTTTGGTGCGGTAATAATCAAAGTCGATTTCAAAGGTGTAGCGATCGGTGGCGCGTTTCAATTCCGCTCCGGTCTGCATGCTCAGCGATGTCGTATTGCCTTCGCTGGCGTTCAAACCGAATTCCGCGCTGTTCGTCCAGCCGCTCTGCATCCACATCCAGGGGTAGGCGTACCAGCGAGCCGTCTGTTCGGCCAGCGGCAGCGGTTCGGGTTCGACCACGACCGAAGCGGATGGACCTGCGGCAGAGGGAACGGCGGCCGATGCGGTGGGAGTGGGGCCGGTAGCCGTGGAGCCGAGCCCGCCCGGGGCCGGCAGCTGTCCAACCGAGGCTTCCGTCAGCGGTTCGGCACCGCTGGCGTCGATCAAACCCAGTTCGTCAAAATTTACTTGGGTGACCGGTGGGGCCGCCGGATCGTCCGGGTCGCCGAACATCCAGGTCATCTGCGCGTCGGCCTGGTTGCCCAGCATCAGCAGCAGGCCCGCCAGCACTGCCCGCCAGAGCCGAGCCGCCCGCCAGAGCCGAGCCACTCGCCAGAGCCGGGGTTCGAACGCAATCCTTGACGGCAACACCATCGCCCTCTCGTTTGGAATAAACTGGACCCGGTTCCGCAGTTCGGAGCGGAAACCGATGAAGTGAACGAGGTTTACCAGATGCCGGCGTGTCGCGTCACCAGGAATTAGGTCCATCTATGACAGAGTCCTCGGAAATGTCGATCCAGGAGGTCGCCGAACTATCTCGCCGCGTGATTACGAACGTCGAACAGGCGATCGTCGGAAAACGCAAGCAGCTGGTGCTGTCGTTGGTGGCCTGGTTGGCCGGTGGACACATCCTGCTGGAAGACGTCCCCGGCGTGGCGAAAACCATGCTGGCCCGCGCCCTGGCACGCAGCATGGGATGCCGTTTCAAACGCGTGCAGTGCACGCCCGACCTGCTGCCCAGCGACGTGACCGGGACGTCGATCTTCAACCAGAAAACCAGCGATTTCGAGTTTCGTGCCGGACCGATTTTCGCCCAGATCCTGTTGGCCGACGAAATCAACCGGGCCACGCCGCGAACGCAGGCCGCTCTGCTCGAAGCGATGGCCGAAGGCCGGGTCACGGTCGATGGCACCACGCACTCCCTGCGCAAGCCGTTTCTGGTCGTGGCGACGCAGAACCCGGTCGACCACGAAGGCACCTTTCCCCTGCCCGAAGCCCAACTGGACCGCTTCATGATGCGTTTCACGCTGGGCTATCCTTCGGCGGAGGAAGAGCTGCGGATGCTGGAAATGCTGCAGTTCGGCCATCCGGTCGACCAGCTCAAGAGCGTGGCCACGGCGGCTCAGATGGTGGCCGCCCAGCAGGCAATTCGTCAGGTCCACGTCGACGGGCGGGTGCGGCAGTACGCCCTGCAGGTCGTGATCGATTCTCGCCAACACAACGACTTGGCGCTGGGCGGCAGCCCCCGGGCGACCATCGCCCTGTTCCGCTGTGCCCAGGCCATGGCGGCGATTCGCGGCCGCAGCTTTGTAGAACCCGACGACGTGAAACGCATCGTCGCCCCCGTGATGACGCACCGCGTGATCGTGCGACCGGAGAGCCGGCTGCGGAAAATCACCGCCGAAGACGTGATCGAAGACATCCTGTCCGAAATCGCCGTACCCACGCTTTCGGCCAGCTGATGTCGTCTTCACGCCCGCCCCGCTCCGCCGATTCGTCCGGACCAGGGGACCGTTCGCCGGGCCCGACGCCCCCTGGCGCCAGCGCGGTCGCGGCACCGGTCCGTTCCGCGGCGGTGTTTGATGACGCGGAATTGCCCACCGTCGGCGGCGGCCCTCCGCCCCAGGCGGTGCACACCGATCACCAAGGCCTCGGCCGCTTGGGCCTGCCGGGCATGCTGGCGCTGCTGGCCGGCGTGATCTTGCTGGGTATGGTTTTCGGAGCCGCCCTGTGGTTGTACGCCGCCTATGCCGCGTTCGGGATGCTGTTGGTTAATCGTTTGTTGGCTCAGGCCTGGAGCCAGAGTACGTCGGTGGTGCGGACCGCCGGCCGCTGGGAGGTGGAGGTGGGCGCGGTCGTGCCGGTGGAGATCGAAATTCGCAACCGGGGCCGCCTGCCGATCGTTTGGTTATTGGCCGAGGACCTGCTGCCGCGTCAGGCCTTGATGTATCAACCGCCGGCCCTCGCAGTGGCCGGCTCGCGGTTGCAGGTTTTCTTTCTGGCCCCCGGAGCAAGCCGTTTCGTGCGGTATCAGTTGACCTGCAATCGCCGCGGTTACTATCAGATCGGGCCCACGGTATTGGAAACCGGCGACCTGATGGGCCTGCACCGCCGCTATCGCGTGGGGGCCCTGCCTCAATTCCTGCAGGTACTGCCTCGGGCGATACCCTTGACCGGATTCGACGTCGCGTCGCGACGACCGATCGGCGAGGTGCGAATCCGCGAGCGGATGCTGGAGGATCCTTCACGGCTGCAGGGTATTCGGCAGTGGCAGATCGGTGATCCGATGCGCAAAGTGCACTGGGCCGCCACCGCCCGCACGGGCCAGTTGCACAGCAAGATCTATGAGCAAACCAGCGTGGTCGGCGCGACCTTGGTGGTGGACCTGCATCGCCGCAGCAACCCACGGCGACACGAACCGCGACGCAGCGAGTTGGCGATCACCTTAGCCGCGTCGATTTCCAATGCGCTCTACGAGATGAACCAACCGGTGGGCCTGGTCAGCAACGGCCGAGACGCGGTCGACCGGATTCGCACCGAGGGCTGGGCCAGCGATTTTCGAACCCGCGAAATCGCCCGAGCCGAAGCTTCGATGCGCGAGCAGGACGACCGCTTGCGACCGGTTGTGATGGCGGCCGATCGCGGCCCGGTGGCATTGCGGCAGCGTCAGGGACAACTGGCGCGACTGGAACGCACCGACGGCTTGTCTGTGGCTGAATTATTGCTGGAAACCGAGCACCGGCTGGCTCGTGATACCACGCTGTTGGTCATCCTCCAGCAGTGCCCTCCGCCGGCGGCTGTGGCGCTTGTCGGCATGGCTCGCCGAGGCTGGGCGGTCAGCGTGATCATCAATACGTTTGACCAAGAGGATTTTACGCTGGCCGCCGGTCCTCTGATCGCCGCGGGAATCCCCGTGATGCACCTCCGCGACGAAGCGACGCTGCCGGACGTCTGCCGCGAAGTGGTGCTGCGATAGCATGCGTTGAATCCCCAAAACGCACCAATATCGGTTATCTTACGTAGAGTACGGTGAAGGCAGATTTTTCGAACTTGCCGCTATTTGCCACCTTTCCTACCATTCCAGTGGCGATTCTTCCCGCCGTGCTGATTCCGCAGACTCCCCCCTTGTTACGGATAAAACGTATGCCCGTTCACGTTGGTCGTTTTGGTTTTCGGTCATTGCTGTTGATGGCGGTCGCCGCAGCCATGCTCAGTTGTCCGCTTGCCTCCCAGGCCGAAGGACTTCCCGGACCGACCGCCAAGGACAGTCAAGTTGCCAAGATCGTTTCTCTGTTGTTGCCGCGGCGACATATCTCGCGCAGCGAAGTGGACGACGAGGCCAGCAAGCGGGCCCTGGGGCTGTACCTGAAATCGCTGGACCCGATGAAGCTGTACTTTTATCAGTCGGACTACGACGAGTTCACCGAATACCAGACGTTGCTGGACGATCACGTCAAGAAAGGCGATCTGTCGATCACCTACAAGATCTTCAATCGTTTTCTGGAACGCGTCGACGAGCGGCTGAAGACGATCGAGGAGTTGTTGGACCAGGAGCACGACTTCCAACGCGAAGAATCGATCGTGATCGATCCCGAAGCGACCCGTTATCCGCTGGATGCCGACGAAGCTCGGGATCGCTGGCGCCGCCAGATCAAGTACAACCTGCTGGACCTGAAGGACGAAGGCAAGGAAGGCGAAGAGGCGACCGAACAACTGCGCCGCCGCTACAACCGCTACGCCCGCCGTTGGCATCAGACCGAAACCGATGACATTCTCGAACTGTTCCTGACGTCGATCACCAGTTCGTACGACCCGCATACGACCTATATGTCGCCCAGCTCGCTGGAAGACTTCGAGATGCTGATGCGACTGAGCTTGGACGGAATCGGTGCCGCTCTGCGAGAGAAGGACGGCTATACCGAGGTGACGAACATCATTCCCGGTGGTGCGGCGGCCAAGCATGGCAAGTTGAAAGAGGGCGATGTGATCGTCAGCGTCGGCCAGGGTGAAGAAGGCGAAATGACCGATATCGTGGAAATGCCGCTGAAACAAGTCGTCGGCATGATCCGCGGCAAAGCCGGCACGACCGTGCGATTGGGCGTCAAACCCAAGGGCGTCGGCGACGTCCAAGTCCTCAAGATCGTTCGCGCCAAGGTGCAGCTGGAAGACAGCGCCGCCCGTGGAGAAGTGCTCGAACACACCAGTGAAGAAACCGGCAAGGACATGAAGATCGGCTACATCAGCCTGCCCAGTTTCTACATGGATATGGAAGCGGCTCGCCAGAATCGCCGCGATTACCGCAGCAGTACCCGGGACGTGCGTCGTATCCTCGACCGCTTCAAAGAAGACAACGTCGAATGCGTGGTCCTGGACCTCAGCAAGAACGGTGGCGGCAGCCTGACCGAAGCGATCAGTTTGACCGGGTTGTTCATTGACGAGGGCACCGTCGTCCAGGTCAAGAACTCCGACGGCACGGTCGACCAGTACGACGATGAAGAACGCGGTGTGGCGTGGGACGGACCGCTGGTCGTGGTGACCAGCCAGTTCAGTGCCAGCGCCAGTGAGATTCTCGCCGGTGCCATCCGCGACTATCGCCGCGGCTTGATCGTCGGTGACGAGAAAACGCACGGCAAAGGCACCGTGCAAACCCTGATGGACCTGGCTCGCGAACTGCTGGGAACCAACCGCGAGAACTACGGCGCGTTGAAGGTGACGCTGCAGCAGTTCTACCTGCCCGATGGAGACAGTACCCAGAAGGAAGGCGTGCCAGCCGATGTGGTGCTGCCCAGCTTGACGACCTATATGGACGTCGGTGAAGACGACCTGGAGTACGCTCTGGAGCACGACCGGGTGCCCAAGGCGGAACACCGCGTCTACGACATGCTGCCGCCCGATGTGCTGGGCGTGGTCCGGGCACGATCCACCGAACGCGTCGCCGAGAACGAAGAATTCCTGGCATTGCAGCGGCGAATCGATTCGTATCGCCGTCAGAAAGAAGAAAAGTTCCTGTCGCTGGTCGAAAGCGAATTCTTCGAACGCCGCAAGGAACTGGATGCGGACGAAGAAGAGGAAAAGGAGGTGATCGACCAGCAGACGCCGGACGATGAGGTCTTCCGCCGGTACTTCTACAACGAAGAAGTGCTGAATATCGCCCACGACTATGCCGCTGGCCTCCAGCAGCAGAACCTGGCGCGTGCCGGTTAAGCGGGTGGTCTGCCCGTAGCCGAAGTCGCCAGACTTTGGCGCTGGAGTCCAGGCTTTAGCCGCTCTGCGCCAGATCGGAATCGCCTAAAGGCTAGACTCCAGCTCCCGTAGCTGAAGTCGCCAGACTTTGGACCGTTTCAACCCCTCGATCCAATCTCTGCCGAGATCAGCTACGGTCAAGTCCAACCCGGACGCGCGGCTAATGCCCGCGCTGCAGGCCGGGCTGGATGTCGATGTCCAGCGACGCGAAATCGTCGCGGGCCAGCTTTTCCAGTGCGATCGCTCCCATCACCGCGTTGTCGGTACACAGATGGGGCGGCGCGACGATCAACTCAAACGCGTCCTCGTCGGCGGCTTGTTCAAAAGCGGTTCGCAGGACGCGGTTGGCCGCGACACCGCCACCGATGCACAATCGGTTGGCGGAACTGTGGCGCACGGCTCGTCGCGACTTCTCGACCAAGACGTCCACCACCGCTTGCTGGAACGACGCGCAGATATCAGCCACCCGCTCCGCGGGCAGGTCCAATTGGGTGAAATCCTTTTCCCCCGGTCCGACCAATTCGTATCGCACGGCCGTTTTCAGGCCGCTGAAGCTGAAGTCAAAGTTGTCTTGGTTCAATAGGGAACGCGGAAACCGGTAGGCCTCGGGGTTGCCCTCCAGGGCGGCCCGGGAAACGGCCGGCCCGCCGGGAAACTCCAGCCCCAGCATCGCAGCCACCTTGTCAAAGGCTTCGCCCGCCGCGTCGTCGATCGTGCCGCCCAGGTAACGCAGCTCCAGCGGTCCCAGGCAATCGTACAAACTGGTGTGGCCACCGCTGACGATCAACCCCACGCAGGGATAGATCGATTCGGTCCGCCCCAACTGGCAGGCGTAGATGTGGGCGTATAGGTGGTTGACGGTAATTAGTGGCTTCTGCCAGGCGACCGCCAGGGTCTTGGCGGCGGTCAGCCCGATCAGCAGCGATCCGGCCAGCCCCGGCGTGTGGGCT
Source organism: Roseimaritima sediminicola (assembly GCF_009618275.1). GTDB lineage: Bacteria > Planctomycetota > Planctomycetia > Pirellulales > Pirellulaceae > Roseimaritima > Roseimaritima sediminicola. The sequence goes on along the minus strand of NZ_WIAD01000023.1, from coordinate 13,441 downwards.
ACGGCCACCGCATCGAGCGAGGTGGGGTCGCACTGGGCCTCGGTCAAGGCGTGGTCGATGACCGGTAGGATGCGTTCGACGTGAGCCCGAGCGGCGACCTCGGGCACCACGCCCCGGTATTGCTCATGCAATTCGGTCTGGGTGGCCAGAGCGGAGCCCAAAACCTGGCCGTCGCGGGCGATTACCGCGGCAGCCGTCTCGTCGCAAGTCGATTCAATTGTCAGAATGCTCATTCCGTCAGTTTGCTTGCTGCGAACAGGACGTCCAAGGGGGCATGACGTCCGGAACGCCGGGGGCGGTCCAACGGTGCCGCAAGCCCAACGCCGAACGGATCTATTTATTTCTATCTTGGAGTTTTCCTTTGCCGATGGATGCTGATTTCCTGGCCGCGCTCGAGCGGGCCGGTTACGAGTTGCCCGAGCCGCAGATCGAACAGATCGAACAGTACGTGCGTCTGCTGTGGGACTGGAACGAACGCCTGAACCTGACTCGCCACACCGACTGGGAAACGTTCGTCACGCGCGACCTGCGAGACGTGCTGCAGGTGGCCCCGTTGCTCGCGGCCGGCGAGGACGTCCTGGACCTGGGCTCCGGCGGCGGTGTCCCGGGGATTCCGCTGGCCATTGTGCGGCCCGACGTCCAGGTGGCTCTGGCCGAGAGCGTCGGCAAGCGGGCGGCCGTGCTGAATACGTTTGTCGAGGAACTGAATCTGCCGGTTCCGGTCTACGCCGCTCGCGGAGAGGACCTATTGGAAGATTTTCGCTTTGAAACGATCCTGGTGCGGGCCGTGGGTTCAATTCGCAAACTGTGCACTTGGGTCGAGCCGCACTGGGCGTCGATCGGCCGCTTGCTGGTTATCAAGGGGCCCAAATGGGTGGAGGAACGCGGCGAAGCCCGGCATCACGGCGTAATGAACGGTCTGCTGATGCGGAAAGTCGCCAGTTATCCGCTGGGCGACGGCGAGAATGAAGGTGTGGTCCTGCAGATCACCCATCGCGATAACCCTCGCTATCGCGAATGAAGCGTTGTTGCCGATAAAACGTGTTGCAGCGAATAACGCGCTGTCGCCGATGACACGCGTTAGCGGATGACCTGCCTGCCCGCCGAAGCGTCCTTGGCCTATACTCACCGGGCCGAGAAAACCTGTTCAGAACGATCGATTGGCCGATAGTGCCGAGACACCCGATAGCGCCGAAACCTATGTCCGACTACAACCTTACCCACCTGAAACAGCTCGAAGCCGAGAGCATCCACATCATCCGCGAGGTCGTCGCGGAGTTTCAAAAGCCGGTCATGTTGTATTCGATCGGGAAAGATTCGGCGGTCCTGGTTCATCTGGCCCGCAAAGCGTTCGCTCCGGCCAAGCCGCCATTTCCACTGATGCACGTGGACACGACCTGGAAATTCCGCGAAATGATCGAGTTTCGCGAGAATTATGCTCGCAAGGAGCTGGGGTTGGATCTGATTGTCCACATCAACGAAGAGGGCCGCAGCCACGACATCAAACCCTGGGAGGACAGCGAGCGGCATACGGAGTTGATGAAAACCGATTCGCTGAAGCAGGCGCTCGACAAGCACGGTTTTGACGCCGCTTTCGGCGGCGCTCGCCGCGACGAAGAAAAGAGCCGCGCCAAGGAACGGGTGTTCAGCTTCCGTGACAAGAACCATCGCTGGGACCCCAAGAACCAGCGTCCCGAGCTGTGGAACCTGTACAACGCTCGGGTCAATAAAGGCGAATCGATCCGCGTGTTCCCGATGAGCAACTGGACGGAGCTGGACGTCTGGCAGTACATCCATCTGGAAAACATCCCGATCGTGCCGCTGTATTTCTCGGCCGAACGTCCCGTAATCGAACGCAACGGCACCCTGATCATGCGCGACGACGAGCGGATTCCGCTGGAACCGGGCGAGGAGCCGCAGATGCGGCGCGTCCGCTTCCGCACCCTGGGCTGTTATCCGCTGACCGGCGCGGTCGAATCCGACGCCACGACGTTGCCGGAAATCATTCAGGAAATGTTGCTGACCCGTACCAGTGAACGACAGGGACGCGTTATCGACCAGGACGAAGGCGGCGCAGGCATGCAAAAGAAGAAAGAGCGGGGGTATTTCTAGCCCGCCCTGCCCCGCTCCGCCCTGCCACGGCCGTCGCCGTGCCGCCCTGCGTCCCCCCACCATTCGCTACCGTCCATCACGCTTTTTCACCTATCATGTCGCACCAATCCGAACTGATCGCCACCGATATCGATGCCTACCTCAAACAGCACGAGCACAAGCAACTGCTGCGGTTCATCACCTGCGGCAGCGTCGACGACGGCAAGAGCACGCTGATCGGGCGCTTGCTGTTCGATTCCAAGATGCTGTACGAGGATGAACTCTCGAAGATCGAAAACGACTCGGTCACGCAGGGTTCGGCCGGCGGCAAATTCGATCCGGCCCTGGCCACCGACGGCCTGAAAGAGGAGCGTGAGCAGGGCATCACGATCGATGTCGCCTACCGCTACTTCAGCACGGCCAAGCGAAAATTTATCATTGCCGACACGCCGGGCCACGAACAATACACCCGCAACATGGCCACCGGGGCCAGTACGGCCGACCTGGCGGTGATCCTGATCGACGCCCGGCACGGTGTCCTGACCCAGACCCGTCGCCACAGCTTTATCGTTTCGCTGCTGGGCATCCGCCATGTGATCGTGGCGGTCAATAAGATGGACCTGGTCGATTTCAGCGAGGAACGCTTCGAAGAAATCTGCCAGGACTACCGCTCCTTCGCCACGCGCTTGGACCTGCCGGACCTGCACTTCATTCCGATCAGCGCTCTCGATGGCGACAACGTTGTCGAACCCAGCCAGAACACGCCGTGGTACAACGGCAGCACGCTGATGAACTTCCTGGAAACGGTCTACATCGGCTCGGACCGCAACCTGCGCGATTTTCGGCTTCCGGTCCAGTACGTGAATCGACCCAACCTGGACTTCCGCGGCTTCTGCGGCACGATCGCCTCGGGCATCATCCGGCCCGGCGAAGAAGTGACCGTGTTGCCCAGTCGTCAGCAGTCGAAGGTCAAATCGATCGAGACCTTCGAAGGACCGGTCGAGGAAGCCTTCGCGCCGCTGTCGGTGACGCTGACCTTGGAAGATGAGATCGATGCCAGTCGCGGTGACATGATCGTGCGCAGCGGCAACGTGCCGCGCAGCAGCGACACCGTGAATGCCATGATCGTGTGGATGAACCAGGATGCGATGTTGCCCGGCAAGACGTACCTGTTTAAACACACCACGCAAACCGTGCCGGGCAGCATCGAGACGTTGAACTACAAGATCGACGTCAACACGCTGCATCGCAGCCCGACGCCGCAATTGGAACTAAACGAGATCGGTCGCGCTCGGGTTTCGCTGAACAATCCCATCCATTTCGACGCCTATCGCCGCAATCGCAACAGCGGCGCCTTCATCATCATCGACCGGATCACGAACGCCACCGTCGGTGCCGGCATGATCCTCGATGGCGATACCGATACCAAACGCCGAGCGATCTGGGATGACGAAGCGGATCGCTCCGGCGAACCGTCCGCCGGCGAGGCGACGTCCGTGGGTGCCGAAGAGCGGGCTGCACGGTTTGGTCAGAAGCCGGTGACCGTATTGCTGACCGGGTTGACCGGCAGCGGCAAAACCGCGATCGGAACGGCCTGCGAGCGAAAGCTGTTCGATGCTGGTCGGGCGGTCGCAATGATCGATGGCGAACGCGTGCGAAAGGGCCTCAGCCGCGACCTTGGCTTCTCCGCCGAGGATCGCAGCGAGAACCTCCGTCGTTCGGCGCATCTGGCGCATACACTGAACGACGCCGGAATGATTTGCATTGCCGCCTTCGTCGCGCCCAACGAATCGGTTCGCCAAAAGGCGGCGTCCGTGGTGGGGCAGGATCGATTTCTGGTCGTGCACGTCAACGCCGACGTCGAAGTCTGCCGACAGCGTGACACCAAGGGCCAGTACGCCGAGGCCGACGCGGGCAAGCTGCAGAATTTCCCCGGCGTGACGGCTCCCTACGAAACGCCCGACGCCCCGGACCTAGTGCTGGACGCCACGAACGATTCCGCCGAAGCCTGTGCCGACGCCGTCATCGACCTGCTCCGCCAACGCGGCTTCATCCGCTAGGCCTTGCGGATATTCGTTCGTCCGGTGGCCACGGCCAACGTGGCATTGCGAGTATCGACTACCAAGGGAGCGTGCTGGACGATCGTCTCATAGTCGAAGGCCGTGTGATCGGTCGCGATCAGAATGCAATCCTGCGACTTCAAAAACTCCGGCGTCAACTCCTGACTCTCCATCACCGGCAGGTCGTGATGCCGCATTTTCGGTAGCGCCGGCACGTGCGGGTCGCTGTAGGTCAGGTCCGCGCCGCGATCGAGCAACTGTTCCATCAACACAAAGGAAGGGCTTTCGCGAGGATCGTCCACGTCCTTTTTGTAAGCCATACCCAGCAGGCAGATCTTGCTGCCCTTGATCGGCTTGCCGACTTCATTCAGGAACTCGGCAACACGAGTGATGACGTAGCGTGGCATCGACGTGTTGACTTCGCCGGCCAGTTCGATGAAGCGCGTCGTCTGGCCGTGTTTGCGAGCCAACCACGACAGATAGAACGGATCGATCGGAATACAGTGTCCGCCCAGTCCCGGCCCCGGATAGAACGCCTGGAAACCGAAGGGCTTGGTCTTGGCCGCGTTGATCACTTCCCAAACGTCGATCCCAATGGTATCGAACAAGACTTTCAGTTCGTTGACCAAAGCGATGTTCACGGCTCGGTAGATGTTTTCCAGAACCTTGGCCGCCTCGGCGACCTCACAACTGCTGACCGTCACGGTTCCCGCGACGGCCGAACCGTAAAGGGCCTCGGCCAAGTCTCGGCTGTTCGGGTCCAAGCCGCCGACGACTTTGGGGATCTGAGCGGCGGAGAAATTCGGGTTGCCCGGGTCTTCGCGTTCGGGGCTGTAGGCGACGAAGAAATCCTCGCCGGCCTTGTATCCGCCGGATTCCAGAATCGGCACCATCACGTCCCGAGTGGTCGTCGGATAGGTCGTGCTTTCCAGAACCACCAATTGTCCGCTGCGCAGCGTACGAGCGATCGCTTCACACGTTCCAACCACGTATTTCAGGTCCGGGTCGCGAGCGTCGGTCAGGGGCGTCGGCACGCAGATCAGCAACACATCGGGTTCGGCCAATCGAGACATCTCGACGGTCGCTTCGAATTTTTCGGCTGAGAGCCACTCAGAGATCGTCGCGTCGTCGATGTGCTTGATGTAGCTCTTGCCGGCGCTCAACGCTTCGACCTTGGCCGGATCCACGTCGAAACCCAGGCAGGCGAACCCGGCTTTGGTGAACGCGTCGATCAAGGGCAGGCCGACATAGCCGAGGCCGATCACGCCGATGGTAGCCGTTTTGTTCGCGATCCGCTCTTGCAACTGAGCGACCGCATCAACCGAGGACTGGGGGGTAGAGGTGGACAAAGGTTTCGTCTCGTCGAAAAAAGGTCGCGGTCGCAAAGGATTGGAAAATAACAGTCGTGGCGCCGGGCTTCCAGCCTGTGAACAGTGGCATAGGCTTCCAGCCTGTGAACAGCGGCATAGGCTTCCAGCCTGTGTTACTGCCTTCACTCCACGGGACGCCACGGCCACACCCGCCCCATATTAAATTATGGAAAGTCAATTACAACTCAGGCCTTGTGCGCGGCGATGGCGATGGCAAAACGTCTTCTCCTTCACCGGGCCGCGGCCGCCGATCAATCGCCCTGCACGCACCGGCGAAACGCCTGAATCAAACGACCGGTAATCGGCCCCGGAACCCCCTCGCCGATGGGGCGTCCGTCCAGTTTAACCACGGGAATCACTTCGGCGGCACTCCCGGTCAGGAAACATTCTTCCGCCACGAAGATGTCATGACGTGTGAACGGTACTTCGGCGACCGGGATCTGGGCTTCACGGGCCAGTCGCAGCACGACGTTCCGGGTAATGCCTTCCAGGATGCCGGCGTCGATCGGGGGCGTCATCAGCGTGCCCCGGCGAACGACGAAAATATTGTCGCCGGTGCATTCGGCTACTTCGCCCTTGTGGTTCAGCATCAACGCTTCGACACAGCCCGCCCGCAGGCCTTCGATCTTGGCCATGATGTTGTTCAGGTAATTTAGGCTCTTGATCCGCGGGCTGAGCGCCGCCGGGTGGTTGCGGATCGTCGCGGCGGTCACCAGTTCCAAGCCCTGTTCGTAGTTTTCCGGCGGATACAACGCGATCTTGTCGGTGATGATGATCACCTGCGGATCGCTGCAGCGGTTGGGATCCAAGCCCAGGGTGCCGCGGCCGCGAGTGATGACAAGCCGGATGTAGGCATCGCGGAGCTGGTTGGCTTGCAGGGTTTCCTCAACCGCAGCGGCCATCTCGGCTTTGGTGCCCGGAATCTGCAAATGAATGGCCCGGGCCGATTCCCACAATCGGTCCAGATGCTCGTCCAATTCGAAGACGCGGCCGTTGTAGCTTCGCAACCCCTCGAAGACTCCGTCGCCATACAACAATCCGTGGTCAAAGACGCTGATCTTGGCGTCTTCTTTGTCGACCAGACGACCACTGATATAGACCTTTAACGACATGGGTGCGGGAATCTCTTCGAAATGGGGAGGGGCGAGCAGGCAGGCAAAACGGGCGGCCATTGTAAAGCATCGCCGGCGTTTTGTTGATTAGGCCACCGCCGCCAATTTTGCATCGGCAACGCGTCCGTTTTCCAGCCGCACCGTGTAGTCGGCATCGCGGGCGATCGCGTCGTCGTGGGTGACCATCACGATCGTCAGGCCCTCGTTCTGATTCAATCCCCGCAGCAGTTCCAGGATCTCCTGTCCGGTTTCGGTATCCAGGTTACCGGTCGGTTCGTCGGCTAATAGCGCCGAGGGTTCGGACATCAACGCCCGTGCGATCGCCGCCCGCTGCATCTCGCCGCCGCTCATCTCCGTGGGTTTATGATCGCGACGATGGGAAAGGCCGACGCGATCGAGCAGTGCCTCGGCGCGTTGCCGCGTTTCCCGACGCGTGCGCAGGTAGTGCCAGGCACTGCGGCCGATCATCGCCGGCGCCAACACGTTTTCCAAGGCCGTCAGCTCGGGCAGCAGATGATAGAACTGGAAAATGATGCCGATGTCGTTGTTGCGGAAACCGTCGCGGAAGCGACGCGGGGCGTCGTCGATGCGCTGGCCGCGGTAATAGACCGCCCCTTCGTCGGGACGGTCCAGCGTTGCCAGCAGGTGCATCAAACTGCTCTTGCCGCTGCCGCTGCGGCCGATCATGGCCGTCACCTTGCCTTCGGGCACGTCCAGGTCGACGCCCCGCAATACGGGCACTTCCAGGCGGTTTTTGCGATAGCTCTTGACCAAGCCGCGAGCTTGCAGCAGGAGAGGATGATTCATGGGTCGGCCGGAAGGATACGAAGGAATAGGGATGGAGGCAAAGGAAGGGGCGCGGTGCAGGCTTGGACAACACTCTCCTCCTGGGAGAGTCGGGCTCTCAGGCCCGGAGAGGGTTTTTCTGGTGATGCCGAGGTGCTTGATGTGGCAGCGAGATTACTCGTAACGCAGCGATTGAACGGGGTGCATCCGCGCCGCACGCAGGGCCGGCAAAACGCTGGCCATCACGGCGATCATCACCGCGCCGATCATCACCCAGGTCACGGTGAAGGGTTCGACGATGGTGGGAATCTCGTTGAAATAGTAGATCGTCGGATCGAAGACTTCTTGGCCGGTGATCCGCTCGATCACCGCGGCGATCGGATTGATATAGGCGACGAACAACAGCCCGCCCACCAGTCCCACGCCGGCACCGACGATGCCCAGGGTCAAACCATAGGACAGAAAGATGCTCATCACACCGCCGCTCGAGGCGCCCAGGGCTTTCAGCGTGCCGATGTCGCGGGTCTTTTCGACGACGATCATGAAGAACGTCGCGAGGATTCCAAAACCGGCGACGGCGATGATCAGGAACAGCAGGATGTTCAGGATCGTCGTCTCCATGGCCACGGCCGCCAGCAGCGGTCCCTGCATGTCCCGCCAGGTCTGGATGTTGTAGGCGAAGCGTTCGGGCGGAAAGCGAGCGCGGATCACGTCGCGGGCCGCGCTCAGGTTCGCCCCTTCGGCCAGCCGCAACTGGATCGTGGTCACGCTGCGGGCCTGCGATTCCGGGTCGACCATCCCGCGCAGCTCTTGCAGCTGGCGAATGTCGCAAAAGGCGAAGCTTCCGTCGTATTCGCTCATTCCCGATTCGAACAGGTCGACGACGGTAAATTTTTGATTGATCGCTTTGGGTTTGTCCGAGGCATTGGCGAACATCAGCCGCACGTCATCGCCTGGGCGGCAGTAGAAGAAATCCAGCACTTCGCCATCGGCGTCGCGCGTTCGGAAGCTGCACGTGGCGACGCCCAGGACCAAACCCGGAAATTCGGTTGTCTCTTCGCCCACCGCATCCTCGACCGTACTGACCTGATCGACGTCGGTGGGAAACATCTGTCCAAAGCTGGGGCCGGCTGCTGCGGCGCCGGGACCGGCTGCCGCTTCGTCGGTGTTCGCGGCGGCCGCTTGTTCGGCAGCGGCCAGTCGCTCGCGTTCTTCACTGCGCGCCTTCTCGATGGCCAACCGCCACTCGCGGTATTCGGCGCCCCATTTGTATTGACGGTCGCGATCCGGATAGCCGTCGTCGCGAAGCCGGAACTGCACCCTTTGGCGATTTTCCGGATGCAGCAGGTACTTGCCGAAGTCGGTCACCGAGGCGTAGGTGTTGGTGTCCAGGCCGGTGAGGTTCACCTGGTGGCGGATCACCTGGCCGTTGTGCTCCACGGCCAGCATCGCCGGCGTGTGCACGCTGAAGCTGTAGCCGGCCAATTGGTCGCCCAGCAGCCGCTGGATTTCTTCCAGATGAGCCTGGGGGTTAGGCAGGCCGTTGCTGGCATGAGATTCGATCACGATATCGGAGGCCAGCGACTGCATTTTGTCGTGCATCTCGGCCGAGAATCCCGACATCACGGCGTTGACGACGATCAACGTGCCGACGCCCAGAGTGACGCTGATTACCGAAGCCAACGCGATATAGCGTGTCCGCAGGTAGCGAAAGCAAAGCAACCATCGATACATAACACTGACCAATCCATTGGCGGTTCTTCGGGTCCATCCGTTAGGCCCAGGCGGGGAAGCGAGGGGCTCGGGCGGCAAGTCTAGCCAGCCGGTGCGGCGCAAGTAAAGCTCAACCCCAAAAACAAAAAAAGCCCAGAAAAGCGGCGGCCCACCCAGCGTCTTCCATCAACTGAGCCGATTGGGCGATAGCCCCGGTTTCTCCAAACGTTCACTCAACGCCCAAGGAATCCAGCGGACTCTTCACAGCCAGTCCAGGGCGATTCATCACGTGGGTGTAGATCATCGTGGTGCGAACATCCTTGTGTCCGAGTAATTCCTGGACGGTACGGATGTCGGCTCCTTCGGGCATAACAGTCACGCGATCTTTGTCTCCCTTGCCGCGACGAACGTCAATCACACGGCGGTCGAAGCAGAGATCTTTAATGCGCAAGCAGCGACATTCCTTGGGCCGTAAGCCACTACCGTACATCAGCAGAAACATGGCTCGCTTGGTGCCGTTGAAAAAGCCGAGCAGATTGGCGACTTCGTTCTTGGTAAGCACGACGGGACGGTAATCGCCGGTGCGAGCCCGCAGTCGCTGGACGCCGGCAAGCTCGCGACCGAGGACCTTTCGATAGAAGAACAGCAGGGCGTTCAGGGCTTGATTTTGCGTGCTGGCGACCACCTGCGTCAGCGCAATATCCGTCAGAAACTCGCCGATTTCCTTTTCGCCGTAATCCTCCAGGTTCTCGTCATCGACATGACGCATGAAACGTTTGACCCACTGGGTATAAGCGTTTTCCGTAGCGATCGGGTGGTGCAGGCGTCGCAACACGCGACGCATCTCGCGGATGGGGGCGGGCTCGTCTGGATCGATGTGCCCATCGTTGCCTTCGCCAGCGACGGGCGAATTTCCCGACCCTTCCGAAGCCTGCCGCTGGGCAGCGGCCAGCTCGCTCAGCTTCTTTTTGATGTCGAACAGATCGGCGGCCGGGGCGAGCCGGAGGACGAGGTTTTGATAGGCGTCAATGGCCCGGACGACCTGCAGCCGTTTCCAAGCCGGAGCACCGGCGTCGCGAAGGAAGCGGAGGTAAGCGATAACCGAGTCGCGCGTGACCGGCACCGCGGTCGTCGTATCGACCCGCCCGCGACCGAGGTGTTTGGCGTAGCCGAAAAGCGAGCGAGGAAACCAGGTCCGTTCATTGCCCGTAAAGGCCTGCCTGCAGACCACTTCAAACCGATCGAGACACATAACAAGAGCCCCTGCATTTGAGTTGCCTCTCGTCCGTAAATCGATGCCGCAGCCTCTCACCGCTAAGCAGTGATAGCAATTCGCCCGTGACGAGCGGCTCAAAGGCGCCCATCCTACGCCCCACGCGGTAGATGGTCAACAAAATTCCACCACCCGGGTGAGCTAATCGAGATATTGCGTGGCTTAGCCGGGTGAAACTCCCTATAATGCCCCACTGACTCGCTAATAATTCATTGTTATCTCTAAATATGAGCTATCGCTCTATCGCTATTCTTCTTGTTGTTGATTTCATCGTTTTGCCTCGTTCACCGAGCCATCATGAAGTGATCACCGCAGATTGAGAGACGAGGAAATCCTTTCACCAGCAAATCATGAATGTCACACTAATCATTGTAATCGGAATGCTGACTCTATCGATTCTAGCTCCATTTATTAGCTTATATGCGGTGTCCTTAGTCAGGAAAGGAGATCATGAAAAACACATTTTTATTCAAAAGATCTTATTTTGGTCTTGTGTTGCAGGAGTTGTGATTCTTGAGGTGCAAATTCGGGTTTCGGGTGGTTCAGGAAGCCTTGTGTCAAATAGTGAACATACTGGGGCTGTCTTCTTTAAATCGATATTAGTTGCTCATATTATTGGAGCTGTTTTAACGTATATCGTTTGGGGGGTAACTGTTTTCACCTCAAGCAAAAGGTGGGAAGTGCGCAAAACGTTACCAGGTCCGTTTTCCATTACTCATAAGCGGTTAGGGTATTTCACGATAGTGGGTTTATTCTACACAGCGATCACCGCGTCAATTGTCTGCATGCTTGCATTTTTCTTATGATCTCTTCACACGAATCTCTTTCTCATCCAAGAATTTGAAAAGATAACAAGCGGATGCTACCAACAGGCTACCCGCCGTGAGTCGATAGTTTCATGGCTATTACAACCTCAACTTTGAAGTCGAAGGGGCGCTGCCGGTAGCCTGTGGCAGACCCTTAACGTTATCACGGTCAATTTGCTCGGACATTCGGATGCTCGTTGTTGCGCGGTCAATTCAATGCTCGAAAATGTGCGCGGACAATTGTTACTCGGTCGCCCATGCGGTAAGATACGCAGTCGGCAGACTTGATGCTGATGGTAGCGTCTCCGCCGATATATCGTGATAACAATGCGATGCACCGGAGTCGCGGTAGCTGGGCGTTTGCAAGTGGAAAATAAATCTCCGCGACCCGGTGATCGCCAGCGTTACCGTCGCTAGCGTTTTGCGGTCCGATCCTTGCGCCGGTCGGTCGTGGGTAGTTTCCGCGTGTTCTGCTGACGTCTTGCGTTGGGCGCCGTCACATCTTGCGAATGGGGCCCGCAGCCGCCCTGCTCCCGCGTTGGGTGGCCGAATGCCTTGTGTCGGATCGGCCCTCGATGCCTCATCCGTGCTGGCTGCAGCTGATCGTCCCGCCATCTTGAGGTTTTCGTCGATTCCTCCGTGGCTTCGTCCTGAACGGGATGCGCGGTCGTTGCAAAACGCAGAGTCGCAGAGGGACGCAGAGTTTTCAAGCACAGACCGTTCTCTGCGTGCTCTGTGTCCTCTGCGTTTTATCCTTCGGCTTGGTCGCTGTCGGTACGCTCCGTCCACTGACCGTCGGCCCCCTGTTCTTGCTTGCCACGTCTGCGATGGGAGCGTTACAATGCTTATCTCGCACTGTCTCGGGCTGTAGCGTCCGTGAGGCAGTAACCAACAAATGCACGTGAGCACGGGTGGTTCGTTTGTCGGTCTGCTTGCTCGCCCTGGGCCCGTGCCACGTGATTTGAAACGTTCCCCGACTAAAATGCGCGAGACCGCCGTCTACAGCCAACCGTGTTTCGCGAACGTTCTATTCAATGGCGCATGAACGCATCATCACAATACTGGTTCATACTCGCCGCGTTCGTCTCGCTTTGTGTGGCGGCAACAGTCGCACTCCGCAGGTATCGTTCTGTAACTTCCATTCTCTACGCATGTTCCGCTTGGCTCGCCATGCTTTCCGGTTCGGGACTGCTAATCGAGCCGATGATCGCGAATGAGTCCTTTGTTGCTCCGGATGGCTCGGTCACGATACACTACAACATGGCGTTGCATGTGATTATGTCTTGGGGGCTGACTGTAGCGGCACTACTTTGTACCGTCGCGTCGCTTGTCTACGTGGTAACGCCCTCCCGCTATGACAATGCGTCGCTTGATCAATGCCCCGATATGGCGAGCGGGGAACCATGACATGCACGTGAGCACGGCTTGCGGCTTTTTTCGCAATCGATAGTTCACTCTCCGTGCCCCGTGATGTCCGCCGTTCTGCCACTGAAAATGGACATCGAATTAATCCGTGAAGGCCTCGAACGTTGCCGCACTGCACAGTTGCAGGTGTTCGGCTCTGATTCGCACGGATTCGAGTTGCACGCCCCCGTAGACGAATCTGTCGTTTCGCAATTCGAGGCAGAACACGGCATAAAGTTGCCCGAAGACTATCGGCGTTTCGTAACGGAACTTGGCAACGGTGGCGCCGGACCATTTTACGGCGTGTTCAAACTTGGTGAGATGGACAACAATTTCAGCCACAAACGTTGGAAAGAGGACGACGGCCTCATAGGCGTACTCGCAAAACCATTTCCACACACCGAAGCTTGGAACGATCTTCCAGCGTATCCCGAAGAACAGGACGACGAAGACGCGTACGAGGCCGAGCTCGAGGCATTCGACGAGGTTTACTGGAATTCGGAGAACGTGGACGGTGCAATCCCTATTTGTCATCAGGGATGCGCGTATCGAAACTGGCTGATCGTGTCCGGGCCTGAGGTTGGCAATGTCTGGGAAGACCTCCGCGTGGATCATGGGGGGCTGGTTCCTGCTAACTCCAATGGCGGCCATCGGGTAAGTTTTCTGGAGTGGTACACTGACTGGCTTACTGATGCGGTGGCCAGGATTTGAACATCACTATCGAGAAAGGCAGAACCATGGGATGCAACGGAGCGGCGGAGTTGCGTTTCTTGGTGAGATCATTGTCAACTGCCGCCGCCCGCTGATCCCCAACGTTACCCGACTA
>NZ_WIAD01000022.1 GCF_009618275.1 Roseimaritima sediminicola | reverse complement strand
AGAGGGTTTTCGTAGGGCCCTCCCCGGGCCCAAGAGCCCAACCCTCCCGCTGCGTGGGAGGGTGAGGTCGCGCGGTTTCACCGAAAGATTCATGCCGACGTGCTTAGAACAGATCCCGCATCCGCTGGCCCAGCGAACGCGACGAACCGGCCGTGTCTGTCTGGCCTTCGAGGTACGCGACCCAGGCCTGCGGATCGGAGGTGCCCAGATCGGTCTGGCCGGTCACCTGCTGCAACGACTGCATGGCGGCCAGCCGGATCGCCGGGTCGCGGTCCTGCAAAGCCAGCTTCAGAGAATCCTTGGCGACCGGGCCGCCGTGACCGCCCAGGGCACGCAGCGCAGCTTGACGGATGTCCAGGTTGGTCGATTCGCCGGCAACCCGGGCCAAGACGGTCGCGGCTTCCGGCTCGGGACGCTTGCCCAAAATATCGCAGGCGGCCATCCGAACCTTCAAACTATCGTCGTCCAGCCGGCCTTCGACCAGCTCCAGCGCCGCGGCCCCTTCGATGCTTTCCGCCGCTCGCAGGGCCAGGTGTCGCATATCGGGACTGGGGTCGTTGTCGACGATTTTTCCCAAGTGAACCAGCCAACTCGAGCGCTCCGCGGGCGTCATCGACGGCACCGTGCGGACCAATAACTCCAGCTCCTGCTTGCGCTGGTAGTCGGTCGTCCCCAAGGCTTCGTCCTGCTTCCACTGCCGCACGAAGTACGGATTGGCGTGCTTTAGCGCATACAGGGGACCGTCGTGACAACCGGCACACAGCAGGCAGCAGACGGCGACAAGCAGGAACGGCACTCGCAGCATGAATCGGACCTCGTCCAAAGTTTTCGGCTAGGGCGTCCCGGGGGTGTACCAAATCGCGGAGCCCATTTGGTAGAGGGATTCTGCGGCCGTTGACCCAATCTGCGGCCGTTGACCTAAGGTGTCACGCGGCTCTGCGATAACGATCTGTGCAAGGCAACGACGTAGCGGAGCCTGGCCTGTCAGCAATCGAGACTGTCACAAATTGAGACGACAAATCTCAATCCTGGCATTGCTAGCGAGCACGACTCGGCCCCGCTGGACTCAGCGGACGTCGGGAACATCGGCACGATGGCCAGGACAAATCCAGTTATTCCGGTTGTCCGAGAGAAATTAATTATTCCGGCACAGCATTTGTTGCTTGTCCTCGAAATTGTTGGTTGTCCCCCTCAAACCGCTCCGCTGCCGCGGAGGTTGGTAACGAAATTACTTTCAGGAAGGAGTCCGAAGCATGTTGGTTCTCAGTCGAAAAGAAGGCGAACGTTTGGTCATCGGCGACAACGTGGTGATCACGGTCAATCGAATCTCGGGAAACCGAATCACTCTGGGCATCGAAGCCCCGCGGGATGTACGGATCGTTCGCGGCGAACTGCAGCCCAAAGATCAGGCTTCGCCGCTCAGCGGCAAACAGATGGCGTTCATGGAAGTCGACGCGACGCAGCTCGAAGGCTTGGCCAGCTGACGCCCGCCGGCTACGCGGCGTCACCAGGCGTCAAAACGGCGGCTGACGGTGATCCGACCGCCAAAACAGTGCGCGACATCGCGGCCGGGCAGTCGAGGCCGGTCCTGATAGCGTGCTCGGTAGAGATAAGTCGACTCGTCGAGTGACTCGTAATGAGCGGCAAACGGCGTGGGGTCCACGGCACACTCCACCGTCTCCGGCTCGCGGTCCAACTGCGCCGGTAAATTAATATTCGTCAACGATGCCCCGTCGGCCCTGTCGGCTTCGTTGGACTTGTCGGCTTTGGCAGTGGCGGGCCCGGTGGATGCGTCCAGTACCGGCGCGAGCAAACCGTGCAGCCACCGTGGCACGTGCTCCCAGGTGCGGGGGTAGTCCGGATGACGGCAGTGCGAGATCGCGATCGCTCGCCGCCCGCGGAGATACGCTTCTTTTGCCGCAGCAAATGTCCCGCTGACCAACAGATCCGCCCCCAGGTTGCCTCCGTCGTTCACGCCGGAGAGCACCAGAGAGACGTCGGGGACAATTTTTTCCAGGGCCAGACGCACGCAGTCGACCGGGGTCCCGTCGATCGTATAGATGCTCGGAGCCAGCTCCGTGACGCGCAGCGCCCGCCTTGTAGTGACGCTGTGACCACACTCGCTCTGGTTGCGATCCGGCGCGACAACCGAGACGCGGACGCCCGCCGAACGGAAAGGCTGGAGACTTGCCTGCAGGGCGGCCAAACCCGGGGCATCGATGCCATCGTCGTTGGTTAATAAGACATGCATGGCCTCACCGTACCGACTTCCCTGCGGCGGGACCAGCCACGCGGTTTCCTCTCGCCGCTCGCGGCGTGCTCCGCGTGTGGAGGACCCGTCAGTCCAACAGCACGGGACCGTCTTGCAGTTTCATGATCACCACCGCGCGGGTCCCGTCCGGAGCATGCGTGGGCACGCCGCTGCGAGTGTCGGTGGCACCGATCAGAACCCAGCGACCCAGCGGTAGGCGAGCCGTCGTATCGATCACGAGGTTCTGAGCATGGTTGCCCCGCACCTGAATGTCGACCTGCACCCGATTCGCCTCGGTCGTGTTCAACAGCGAAACCGACGTGGACATCTGACCGTACCGAGAGTGGCCGGAGACGCTGGACGGTTTGCCCACGGTGACCACCGCGGCTGCCGAACCGGCGATCACCGTCCGCGAGAACCCCGCTTTCGCCAGTCCTTTGGCCGCCGGGCCATCGTAGGCGCGACGGTTCTGATCGTCCGATTCAATCAAAACCAGGATTTGGTAGTTCAGCTCGATCAGAGGTCCCGCCGAAGACCCCGGTGCCAGTCGTTTGGCGATGGCCTTCATCTTCGCCTCAGCCTGCCGCTTACCTTCGGCGCCGTACTGGAACTGTGCGGTACGTGGCAAACCAGCGTCCGGCTTGGTTTTCGGCTCCGGCGCCCCCGAGCTGTCCTGACCGTTTCCGGCCGTGGCCAGCAGCAAGCAAAGGGCGCAGACGAGGACGGGCGAGCTGCTGAGGGGAATCCGTGGCATGGAAGATACCTGGGCTGGAGCGGTGGCGAGTGTGAGGGTCAGGGCGACGCCGGCCGTTTCCAGCCGCCGCGCCGCCACAGTCTTGACGCTCGCGGCGGGCGTAAGTTCCCGCCTTTCCGGACTCGTAAGCGAGCAGACGGTCCGCGGCCGGGAGACGGATCGCGGCTATTCGGCGGCCCCACGCAGCACGCTTTCCAGGTCACCGAGGATTTCCGCGAACGCTGCTGGCTCGGCGAGCAAGACCGGGTGGTCGAGTGCTAGCAGGCATTCACCCAGCCGCTTGGCGACCGGCAATTCCGCAGGGCGACGACATCGGCGGGGCGAGATGCGGGCCGCGGACCGGTAGCCTGCACGCAGCGGCAGCCCAACCGCCTCGGCCCGAGCAACCGCTCGAGCACGAACGACCGCCGAGGGGGCAAGAAAGGCGAATTTATAGTAGTCCGCGACCAACGCCGGGGCGTCGCTAGCAAAAGCCAAGTTGCGGTATCCAAAATCGACCAGCCGGTCGATCTGCTGTTGAAGCTGCGCTGCGGACCGGCGGCGCCGAGCGGCGAGTTCGGGCAAGCGATCCAGTTGAGGCAGCAGAGCGGCCGCCTGCAGAGCGCTCAAGGGACTGCTATCACTCGGCCGGCGGGCGATCATCTGAGCCCGCTGAGCGAACTGCGAGTCGTTGCATAAAAGAGCGCCACCGTTGCCCGCAGTCAATGTTTTGCTACCGCCAAAGCTAATCAGCCCCACATCCCCCCGGCCGCCCAGAACCCGCGATCCCCCCATCCCATCGTCATGCCGGGACACAGCCCCCGCCACGCGTGCACTGTCCCCACCGCATGCACTGTCCCCGGCGCGTGCACTGTCCCCGGCGCGTGCACTGCCCCCGGCGCGTGCACTGTCCCCACCGCATGCACTGTCCCCGCCGCGTGCACTGTCCCCGGCGCGTGCACTGTCCCCGCCGCGTGCACTGTCCCCGCTGCGTGCACTGTCCCCGCTGCGTGCACTGTCCCCGCCGCATGCACTGTCCCCGGCGAGTGCACTGTCCCCGCCGCGTGCACTGTCCCCGGCGCATGCACTGTCCCCACCGCATGCACTGTCCCCGGCGCGGGCACTGTCCCCGGCGTGTGCTAGCTGGGCGTGCACTGTCCCCAGCGGAGATTCTGTCCCCGGCGGAGATTGGGGAGAGCGGGGCAGGACGACGGGGCAGTGACAGGCGTCTTCGATCAGCAGGATCCCTCGCTGCTGAGCCCAGGGGCGGAAGGCCCCGATGTCGCTGACGTGTCCGTACAGGTGCGATACCACCATCGCTGCGGTTTGCTCCGATGCCGCAGCCATCCAGGCCTGTGGATCGACCACCACGCTGCCCGGACGGCAGTCCACCAATACCGGTCGCAAACCCAGCAACTCCACCGTGCGCAGGTTTCCCGGAAAGTCGTAGGCAGCTAGCAACACCTCCCGACCCGCCGGGATCCTCGCCGCCCGCAGTGCCAACTCCAACGCTCCGGTGCCACTGCTGCACAAATGCACATGCTCGCAGCCGCTCAGGGCTCCCAGTCGCTGTGCTAGCTGCTCGACCACCTCGCTGTGGTAGCGACCCCACTGGCCATCGCGGATCACGCCCTCGATCGAGCGGCGGATCTCAGGCCAATCCGGTGGCCACACGGGCCAACTTGGCAATTCAGGTAACGATGGCAAACCAGGAAAACCGTTGCAGTCAGGATGGGCTTGTAGCCGTTTTTTGCACCGCCTATTATGCCGCGTTTGCTCCCCTCCGACGACCCTCCGGCGTGATCCCCTTGAATTCTCTGCCCCCGTTTGCTGAATCTTTGTTCCTGCGTACCTGCGAACTGGCCTGCTTGCTGGCCCAGGATGCTGGTGCCGCGGGCGATGCGGCTCCGGAGATGAGCCCGGTCCAGCGGATCTTGAACAGCCCTTTCCTGCTGGGCGGTGGCCTGCTGGCGCTCTTTTACATCATGGTCCTGCTGCCCGAGAAACGTAAAAAGCAGCAGGCGGCCGAGAAACTGAGCCAGCTGAAGAAGAATCAACGCGTGATCACCATCGGCGGCATCCACGGCGTGATCGTCTCCGCTCCGGCCGATTCGGACGTGGTCACGATCCGCACCGATGAAAGCGGCTCGAACCGACTGAAAGTCAATCGCTCGGCCATCGCCACGGTCCTCAGCGACGACAAAGCCGAAGCCAAAAAAGAAAAAGAAGCGGATTCCAAATAGCCTCGGCGAGATTCCCCCGGCCAGCGGTCCATTAGAGATGCCAGCGGTCCATTAGAGATGAACGTCACCGCCGGTCCGCGGAACGAATAACAACCTCCCACAGAACCCGAACCTTCCCCCACTCTTTCAATCGTCTGAACCATGATGGATCTCTCCTCTTGTGCCGCGCTCGGCGGCATCCTGGCCGACACGGGCCGGATGGCCCTGACCCAGTTTCTGCTCTTTGCGCAGGAGACCGGTGCGGCGAGCGAAACCACCGAGCCCGGCTTTGACTGGACCAAAGTCGCTTGGTTGGTCGGCATCTTCGCCGTTCTGATCCTGCCCTTTGTCGTCGGCAATTGGCTGGCCAAGCAGTTTCGCACGCCCGCCGAAGGCACGCGATTGGGCTTCATCCTGTTGGCCGTTACGGCGTCGGCCTGCGTGCTCTCGCTGGGCGAGCTGAAGTACGGCGTGGACTTGAGAGGCGGAACCATTTTGCAGTACGAGTTGGATCCGGCGGCGACGCAGGCTCGGGCCGATGCCAACGAACCCAAGATCTCCGCCGAGGCCCTGGTCCCATCGCTGGTCAAACGGATCAACCCCTCGGGCACCCAAGAAATCGTGGTTCGCCCCTACGGTGAAGAACAGATCGAAATCATCATTCCCGAGGTCGACCAATTCGAAGTCGCTCGGATCAAGGGTATCATCGAACAAGCCGGGATCCTGCGTTTTGCCATCGTGGCCAATGGCCGCGATGACGGCGAACTGATCCGTCTGGCGACCGAAAAAGCCGAATTGAGCGGTCCCGAACGGCTGTCCAAAGTCGTCCTGGACAGCAACGGTCGGGCGGCCGGTTTCTGGGCCACCGTGGACCGTGAAGAGAAAGCGACGAAGGCGGGCGTGCGGCCCCTGCGAGTGGCCGTCTCCGGAGCGACCTTGCGCGACAAAGCCACCGGTCGCCTGGTGACCCTGCCGCCCGAGGTAGCCGCCGACAACGAACGCGCGGCGATCTACCTGCAGCAAAACAACATCGAGGAACTGCAGATCCTGATGGCCAACCGCCCGGGACGCAACATCACCGGCGAAGACCTGACGTCCTCCTCGCGCGGCGTCGACGTGGACGGCAGCCCGGCGGTGAATTTCCGCGTCGGCGGCGCCGCGAGCAAACGCTTCTACCGCCTGACGCTGGAGAACAAACCCGATGGCGAATTCAAGCGCCGGCTGGGGATCGTCCTCGATGACGCCCTGCTGAGCGCCCCTTCGATCAACTCGCCGATCTCCGGCGCGGGGATCATCAGCGGCAACTTCACCCGCGAAGAAGTCGATCGCCTGGTCGACATCCTGCAAGCCGGCCAGTTGCCCGCCGCCCTGAACAAACAACCGATCGCCGAAAACCAAATCGGCTCGACCCTCGGCCATGACACGATCACCAAGGGTGTCTGGGCCATCGGTGGCTCGATGCTGTTGGTGCTGATCTTTATCTTCGCCTACTACCGCTTCGCCGGCATCATCGCCTGCTTTGCCCTGGTGCTGAACCTGGTGATGACCCTGGCGGTGATGATTCTGATCAGCCAACCGGTCACTTTGCCGGGATTGGCCGGCCTGGTCTTGACGGTCGGGATGTCGGTCGACGCCAACGTGCTGATCTTCGAGCGGATCCGCGAAGAGCTGAAAAAAGGTGCCGCCGACCGCATGGCGATCCGGAACGGCTTTTCCCGAGCGACGACGACGATTGTCGACGCCAACCTGACGACGCTGATCACGGCCATCGTGCTGTACGCCATCGGTACCGACCAGATCCGCGGCTTTGCCGTGACTTTGATCCTGGGCATCCTGTTCAGTATGTTCACGGCCATCTACATGTCTCGGGCGTTCTTCGACATCGCCGAACGTCGCGGCTTCGTGTCGCTGAAGATGTCCGACCTGATCAACCGCCTGCGTGGCCAGGGCGAAGTCTTCGACTTCATCCGTCTGGGCCGAGTCACCCTGGTGGTGTCGCTGCTGCTGGTCCTGGCCGGTGTGGTCGCGATCTATCAGCGAGGTGCTTCGATCTTCGACATCGACTTCGCCGGCGGTTCCTCGGTGACGTTCCAACTGGAAGAGCCCCTGGCGTCGGAACAAGTTCGCGATTACGTCGAACAAGTGCTGGACATCGATCCGGAGAATCCCACTCAGTTCACGCTTAACAGCGTCGCGATCGATTCGCTGGGAGCCGATTCTCGGCAGATGGTCTACAAGGTCGATACCAATCTGGAAGACGTCAATGAACTGAAAAAGCGGATCCGTGACGGCTTCAGCGAGATCGAAGAAATCAACCTCGTCACCTACCAGGTCGAAGTCGCCGATGGCACGCTGAACCGTCCCGCCGCCGACACCACCTCGGTGATCATGGCCGCGCCCGCGACCCGCCTGGTCGCCGCCCGGCCTCAGGAAGAAGCTCCGGCCGAAGGCGACCCCGCCCCGGCCCAGGACAGCGTGGCAGAAGTCACCCCCGCCGACGAAGCCTCGACCGACGAAGCTGACGCCGACGCCGATGCCGATGCCGACGCCGACGCCGACGCCGACGCCGAAGCCGATGCTCCGGCCGACGCTGCCGACGCAGCGGCCGAGGGCCAGGCGACCATGCCCCCCGAAAACGCGGACGCCGAAGCTGCCAGCCCGGCGGCTCCGGTCGGCGTTTTGGCTCCCGAGCAACCGGCCGCTCCCAGCCCGTTTCTGGCCCACGTCCAGCTGGGGGTCGAAGGCGACCAGGACGCCAACACGGCTCAGGTGCAAGCCGACGTGTTAACGCGCCGCATCATCGAAGCCGCCGAAGCGGTCGGCGTGACCTTGGACGAAGCGGCGATCGCTTTGGAACCGCTGGGCGAAGGTGCCGAACAGTGGACGCCCGATTCGGCCCTGACCTTCAGCGACTGGAACATCCGCCTGAGCACCGACCGTGAGGAAGGCATGCTGGTGACCGCCCAGTTGAAAAAATCGCTGGGCAACGATCCGATCTGGATCAGCAGCAGCAGCATCGGCGGTCGCGTCGCCGACGACATGGTGCGACGCGCCTCGTTGGCCCTGTTCGCCAGCTTGCTGTGCATCATCGGTTACATCTGGTTCCGCTTCCAACGCGTGATGTACGGCTTGGCCGCCGTGGTGGCCCTGGTTCACGATGTGTTGATCACCCTGGGTGCGATCGCCGTCAGCTGGTGGGTTGCCGACGCGCTTGGATTCCTGTTGATCGACCGCTTTAAGATCAGCCTAACGGTTGTGGCCGCGTTGCTGACGATCATCGGTTACTCCTTGAACGATACGATCGTGGTCTTTGACCGCATTCGTGAGACCAAGGGCAAGAGTCCTCGACTGACGCCGGACATGGTCAACTTCAGCATCAGCCAGACGCTCAGCCGAACGTTGCTGACCTCGTTGACGACGCTGTTCGTGGTGGCCGTGCTGTACGCCTTCGGCGGCGAAGGCATTCACGCCTTTGCATTTGCCCTGGTGATCGGCGTGATGGTCGGTACGTACAGTTCGATCTTTGTCGCCAGCCCGGTATTGCTGTGGATGATCCAACGCAACCAACCGGCCGCTCGGCACTCATAACCCTTAGGAACGCAGTGGCCAATACGCCAATACGACACGTCGCAAAGAGGCCGGCAGGATGTTGAAGGACCGCCTGCTGTCTTCGGTCGTCCTGTTGTCGGTCGTGGGCCTCCTGCTGTGGCTGGACCTGCGCTACCCGTTGTGGGGCGTGGGCGGCCTGTGGCTGTTGCCACTGTTGTTGGCTTTAACGATCGGAACGGCGGCCGACATCTGCCGTTTGCTGCAGGGCGCGAACCGCCTGGTCGATTCCCGGGTCACAATCCTGGCCGCCGTGGTCGTTCCGGTGTTTGCCTGTGTTCCCTACCTCTGGGAAGTCCAGGCGCTAGACTACCCGGCGGATTGTCCGGTGGGCCGCTTGGGCTGGGTTGCCGTGGGCGCCTTTGCGGCGATCGCGATCGTGTTGGTGGCCGAAATGCGTCGCTATGGACGCGGCCCCGCCGGGGCGATCGACCGTGTCCAAGCGGGCGTATTCGTGGCCCTTTACACAGGTCTGCCGATGGCCATGCTGGTCGCAGTCCGCAACCTCCACGGCGACGGCTGGGGACTGGCGGCCCTGATCACCCTGATCGCGGCGACCAAGTCCTGCGACGCCGGGGCTTACGGATCCGGCAAACTGCTGGGGCGACACAAATTAATTCCCCGGCTCAGTCCCGGAAAAACCTGGGAAGGCGCCATCGGCGGCGTGCTGCTGTCGGTGGTGGTGGCCTATGGATGTGTCCACTTCCTGTTCCCGGCGATGGGAGCTAAACTTTTTGCCAGCCCCCCATGGTGGGGCCCCGGCGTTCTCGGTGCGGTGTGTGCCCTGTCGGGAATGGCGGGGGATTTGGCCGAATCCTTGATCAAACGCGACACCGGTGCCAAGGACAGCGGCACGACCTTGCCGGGTTTGGGAGGGGTCTGGGATGTGACCGATTCGTTGATTGCCGCGTCCGTCCCGGGCTTTTTGTGCTTTGCCGCGGGATTGGCCGGAACGTAGCTTGCCGACTGGAAAGCACCCTATAATTGCGTAACGCCCGTTACTGTCCTTCACCCTGTCTAGGTTTATGACCGAAGCCACTCTGCCCGGCACCCAACCCGACGAACTGCTGAATATCTTCGGTCCGCGTGACCAGAACCTGAAGATGTTGCGACGCATGTTTGACGTTTCGATCACGCATCGCGATGGTCGCATCCGTATCCAGGGTGAATCGGAGGACGTGAAAAAGGCCACCCGCGTGCTGGAGCAGCTGCGGGCGCTGGCTCAGCGCCGGGGGATGCTGTCGATTGAAGAGATCGAAGCGGTCGCGCAAGGCGAAGCGTTACCGCCGGTCATCCGGGCGCTGCCGCAGGGCAACGGCAACGCATCGAAGCGTCCCGCCGGTGCTCAAGGCGAGGTGGACATCCAACACGTGGGCCGCCGCGTCAAACCGCGAACCCGCGGCCAGGCGGCCTACATCGACGCGATTCGCGAACACGACCTAACCTTCTGTATCGGCCCGGCCGGCACGGGTAAAACGTTCTTGGCCGTGGCCACGGCGGTCGAAGCCTTGAAGAGTCAACGCGTCCGCAAGATCGTGCTGGTGCGTCCGGCGGTGGAAGCCGGCGAGAGTCTGGGATTCCTGCCCGGGGACTTGCGAGCCAAACTGAACCCGTACCTGCGTCCGTTGCTCGACGCGCTCAGCGAGATGATCGACTTCGACCAGACCCGCAGCCTGATGGAGGCGGACGTGATCGAAGTGATCCCGCTGGCGTACATGCGCGGCCGAACCCTCAACAATGCCTTCATCATTTTAGACGAAGCTCAGAACACGACCGTCGCCCAGATGAAAATGTTCCTGACCCGCATGGGTGAGGGCAGCCGGATGGTCGTCTCGGGCGACATCACCCAGTTGGACCTGCCGCGGGGGGTGACAAGCGGCTTGTCCGACGCGTTGCGACGGCTCTCGTCGATTCCGTCGATCGGGGTGGTTAAACTGGGCAGCAGTGATATCGTTCGTCATCAATTGGTGCAGAAAATCGTCAACGCGTACGAGGAACACGAGAGCAAAGCTTAGCGAGCGCTCGCAACTTGTTCGTCTGCCATGAACGGCAATCCCCCCAAACGCACCCGATCCGAACGCGCCCAGTCGCTAGGCACCCAGCCGCCACGACTGCGTCAGTGGTTGCATGACTTCTTCGACTTGGCGGTCTGGACACGGCTGTCGATCGCGGCCGCGGCGGCCCTGTTGATGCTGTTGGTCTGCCAGACCTGGAAGCCGCCGTTTGCCTACCGCATCGGCTTCATCCCGCCGCGAGACATGGTCGCGCGAGTGGACTTTGAGTTTCCCGACATCAACGGCACCCAACTGGCCCAGGCCCGCAAGCGTGCCGAAGTCGTCACCTACTACCGCAACGACAGCCAACCACTGGACCAGTTGCGCGAGACGCTGAAGAACCAGTTGTTCGTGATCCTCGACGCCGCGTCGCACGAACAGATGACGCCCGAACAGCGGCAGGTGTTCGAAGATTTCTGGCTGGGCGACGAAACCTCCGACGAATCGGCGTCGGCGGCCGCCCAGTTCGCGGCATTAAAATCTTCGCTGGCCACCGATTCGGGGCTGACCGCCTTGGATGCCGCGGTGAAACTGGCGATGGCCGACATGTACGCCCATGGCTTGCTGCAGGTGCCAGCCCACAAGATCGACGAGGGCAATCAACGCGTCCTGTACGTCTATCCGGTCGGTCGCCCGGAGGCCGCCGAACAGATCGAGGTCTCGGCGGTGCGGATCGCCGAAGCCCGCGAACAACTGGCCTCGGAACTGGACGACAGCTTTCGCTCGAAATTCGCCGAGAACAGCGAGCGGTATCAGACGGCCGCCAAGATGGTCACGCACTGGCTGCAGGAGCGCTTGCCGGTCACCTTGATCTACGATGCCGTCCGCAGCGAGCAGGCTCGGGAACAAGCCGCGCGCGAAGTCGGTACGGTGATGACGCCCTATCGCAGCGGGATCACGCCGATCGCCAAGGCCGGCAGTCCGATCGAGGCCGCCGAACTGGAATTGCTCCGCGCCGAATGGTCGGTGCTGACCGACCAGATGAGCTGGGGCGATCGGCTGCTGCGAATGGGTGCCTACCTGGGCATGATCATCGCCCTGTACCTGCTGTGCGGCTGCTACATCTACTTCATCGACGACCGCCAACTGCTGACCGATCCCTACAGGCTGTCTCTGCTGTTGGGATTCATGGTCATGATCGTGGCCTTCTGCCACTGGACCGCTCGCGAACAATGGCAAGCCACGACGATCCCGTTGGTCATCGGCGCGATCACCGCGGCGGTGGTCTACGGCCGTGAACTGGCGCTGCTGCTGTTGGCATCGGTGTGTTTGGCCGTCACCTTGTTCAACGGCAGCGACCTGGCGGACCTGGTCAGCTTGGCCGCCGCAGCGACCAGTTGCATCCTCCTGCTTGGACGCCTCCGCAGCCGCACGCGGCTGTTGTATCTGGGCGTTTCGGTGGCGGCGGTCGTGGCCGCAACCGTGGTCGGCGTGGGCATCGTTACCGGTCAGAGCCTGTCGGCCGGAAACGCCGGTCCCGGCCAGGAAGCCCTGATACGTTCGACACACCTGGACGATCTGCTGGGGACCCTGTTTCGCGAAGCGGTGTGGGTGGGCGGATGCGTGATCGTTTCCTGCCTGTCGATGACCGGGCTGTTACCGTTGGTCGAACGCGTCTTCGGCGTCCAGACCGACCTCAGCTTGCTGGAACTGGGCGACGCCGGGCATCCGCTGCTGCGTCAATTGGCCCAGCGTGCACCGGGCACCTACAACCATTCGATTAACGTCGCCTCGATCGGCGAAGCGGCCGCCGACGCGATCGGTGCCAACGGCTTGTTGGTCCGCGTGGGCGCCTACTTCCACGATATCGGCAAGATGTTCAAGCCGAATTATTTTATCGAAAACCAAGGCCAGGGTCCCAACCAACACGACTCGCTGCAACCGGCGATGAGTACGTTGGTGATCATCGCGCACGTGAAAGACGGCGCGGACCTGGCCCGCACCCATCACCTGCCCGAACCGATCATCGACTTCATCCTCCAGCACCACGGCACCACGCTGGTCGAGTACTTCTACCGCGAAGCGGCCAAGCGGAGCGAGGAGGATCCCAACGGCGAAGAGGTCTCCGACAAGGACTTCCGCTATCCGGGTCCCAAACCGCAAACGCTCGAAGCCGCCGTGATGATGCTGGCCGATACGGTCGAAAGCGCCAGCCGAACGTTGGTCGATCCGACGCCGGCGCGAATCAAAAGCTTGGTCGATGCCATCGCGATGAAGAAATTAAGTGATGGCCAATTCGATGAATGCGGGCTAACGTTGTTACAACTGGATCGCATCAAGCAGAGTCTCGTCAAGTCGCTGACGGCGATCTACCATGCTCGCGTCAAATACCCCGGTCAACAATCCGCCTAACGTGAACGCCCCTTCGTCCGCAAACCTTCAAATCGATATTCACGACGCCACCGGACTGCCGGCCGCTCTGCACCGCCGTCTGGACTTGGCGATCCGCCGGGCCGCCGCCCACCTGGGCTATACCACAGGGTCCCTGGGCCTGGCCGTCGTCGATGATCCGGCGATCCACAAGATCAATCGCCAGCACCTCGATCACGACTATCCCACCGACGTGATCAGTTTCGGCTATCACCGCGCCTCTCCGACGGTCGAAGGCGAGTTGGTCGTCAGTGTCGATACGGCCCGCCGCGAAGCCGACGAACTGGGCTGGACGCTGGAAAACGAGCTATTGCTCTACGCCATTCACGGCACGCTGCATATCTGCGGCCTGGAAGACGGCACCGACGCCCAGCGCCGCGAAATGAGGCAGGCCGAACACGCCGTGCTGCAGGAGCTGGGCGTCGCCGACGCGGCGCGCTACAGCCCCGACCCGCAGCCGGTCGATCGCTCGCCGCCCGCTTCCGGTTCCGAGGCCACTTCGTGATGCTGACGTTCCTGGTCGTAACCGGCATCGGATTTCTGGCGGGTGCCGCCGGCGGCTTGGGCGCCGAATTGCTGGATCGTTTCGCCGGGCGTTCGCTGGAAGCCTACTGCCGGCTGCGGCGGCGCCGCGAACGCTTCGGCGCCGTGCTGGACGGATACGAGAAAGCCATGCGGGCGGCGGAGTACCTGCGCGTGCTGGGAACCGTCGTGTTCCTGATCGCCGGGACGTCGATGCTGTACACCGACGGCCGCTGGCCGGGTACGACACGGTTGGTCGCCTGGGGCCTCAGTTCGGCCGGATTGATGATGCTGACGCACCTGTGGCTGCCCGCGGCGGTGACCCGTTTTGCCTCCTCACCGCTGCTGTACCATACCTGGCCGTTCTGGAATGCGCTGTCGATCGTCATGCGGCCCTTGTCGGCGCCGGACGAATTGTTGTCGTTGCTCACGCGGCGTCTGGCCGGCAAGAAGCAGCACGAAGACGAAGAAGAAGAACTGCTGGAGGACGAGATCCGCACGATGGTCGCCGCCGGCACTCGCGAAGGTTACTTCGGGCCGGGAGTGCGGGAGATGATTCAGGGCGTGATGGACCTGAACGACGACACGGTCGGACACATCATGACGCCGCGGAGCCTGGTCAATGCGATCGAGGTCGACACGCCTTGGCCGGAAGTGCTCCACTATGTCGCCGAGTGCGGCCGCACGCGGATGCCGGTCTACGAAGGAACCCTGGACCGGATCGTGGGCGTGCTGTACGCCAAGGATCTGATGGAAGAGTTGATCGAGGACGGTAACCCCAAGGTGCCGCTGCGGCAACTGCTGCGCAACGCCTGGAGCGTCCCGGTCGACCGCACCGTCGAACAACTGCTCCGCGAGTTCCTGCACTGCCGCAGCCACATGGCCATCGTGGTCGACGAGTTCCATCAGACCGTCGGCGTGGTCACGATCGAGGACGTGCTGGAGGAGATCGTCGGTGAGATCGTGGACGAATCCGACGAGCAAGAGGAATCCGGCGTCGTGGTGATCGATGAGGACACCGCCGAAGCGGCTGGCCGCGTGATGGTCGACGATATCAACGACCTGTTGGGCTGGGACCTGCCCGAGAGCGAAGACTACGAAACGATCGCCGGGTACGTGCTGCACCACAGCGGCGGGATTCCCGAGGACGGCGAGCAGTTCGAGATCGGTTCGGTGCGGGTGGAAATTATCAAGGCCACCAACCGCCAGATCGAACGCCTCCGTCTGGTCCGGCACAACCACCACCGCCGCGAAGCGGTGTAGGCCGCAGTGTTGGAGTCCAGGCTTTAGCCGTCCAGAACGCTGTTGCCTGCGACACCAATAACCCAGTCGCCTAAAGGCTAGACTCCAGCGCGACGCCGCTACAACCGTCAAATCTTGCCGAGTTTATTTAACCGGAACGGGCCGCACGGTCGATGTTGATACCGGAAGCGTTGTAGCCGCGGGGGATCCTGTCGGTGCAATGTGAACCTGGACGTTCTTTCCCCCCGACGTTCTGGCAATGAGGCCAACCAATCGTGCGTCTGCAAATCTTGCGAACCGTTCCGTATTCTTCTCCGCTGCTGCTGCTGGGTTTGCTAGCAAGCTGGGCGGTGGCTCCCGCTCCGGCCGCGGCTCAGGTGCGAATCAAATCCCAGGACCGCGGCTCCTACCAGCCGCCGGATCTGGCTGACCACCAACGCTCGGCTTCGCCGGCCCCCACCTTATCGGAAACGGCGGCCGCATCCGAAACGGCGACCGCAGCGGGCGGCTGGGAACCGATCGCTGTCGCCGGACAAGCCGCCCATGGGCCGGCTGCCGATGGCCTGGTCGCGCCGGTGGGATATGAGTCGATCGAACAACCGATCCTGCTCGAGGGCGAATCCTATGTCGGCGGCGGGTACCGGGGAGGCGGGTACCCCGGCGGCGGCGGCTGCGGCTGCGGGTCCGTGGTGTGCGACTCGGTGGGCTGCGATTCTCTCGGCTGTGATTCGCTGGGCTGCGACGTGTCGGGCTGTGGCGGCCTGGGCTGCGGTCACGTGGGACCGGTGCATCGATTGTTCGGCGGGCCCACGAGTCCCTGGTTCGGTTCGGCCGAGCTGTTGCTGTGGTGGCGTCGCCCCCAGGCCCTGCCACCGTTGGTGACGACCAGCCCCGACGGCACCGATCGCGATCTGGCGGGGCAACTGGACCAGGCCGACACGAGTATCCTGTTCGGCAACGATTATTACGGCGACACGCTGTCGGCCGGTGGACGGTTCACGCTGGGCCGCTGGCTGGATCCGGTCGGGCACCATTCGTTCAATATGCGGTTTTGGTTGACCGGCGAGGAAAACTACGGCTTCGACACCAACAGCGTCGTCACTCCGATCATCGCTCGGCCGTTCCTAAACGTCACCGACCCGAACAATATCGAAGCCGACGCGGCATTGATCGCCTTTCCCGGCGAGTTCGACGGCAACGTTTCGGTCAGCGGTACGAGCGACATCTACGGTGCCGACGTGAGCCTCCGCCAATTGCACCGCGAAGGATTGGGCGGCCGCATCGATTTCCTGTACGGATACCAGTACCTGCGGATCAACGAGAGCCTGGACATTCGCGGCGAAAGCATCGTCGTCGGCGGCACGGCCCTGCCGATCGGATCGATGTTTGCCATTCGCGATCAGTTCGACGTGCAGAACGAGTTTCACGGCGGCCAGGTCGGCTTCAACGGTTTTCATCGCGAAGGCTGCTGGACGCTGGACGGGTTGATCAAGTTCGGCTTTGGCAACCTGTCGCGTCGCGGAGCCTTGATCGGTGAAACATTCCGGGCAAGCGGCGGCCAGACGGCGACCAGCCCGGACGGCCTATTGGTTCGCAGCAGTAACCGCGGCACGTTTTCCGACAGCACCTTTGCCTGGGTGCCGGAGCTGAACGTCAACGTGGGCTACAGCTGGCGTCCCGGCGTCGACTTGACGGTCGGTTACAGCGTCATCGGTCTGACCGAAGCCCTCCAGCCCTGGCGGACGATCGACCCGAACCTGCCGGTCGATACCAACGACCAAGCCACCCGGCCGCTGGCCAGCTTCAGCTACAGCACGCACTGGGTGCAGGGAATTAACTTCGGCCTGCGTTGGAACTACTGACCAGTTCTTCGACTTCGTGGGGCGTGAATTTCTGGTCCAAGCGGGCGCCCATCTGCGAAACGATCCGCGAGGCGGCGTGCGAGGCCAGCGTGCCGGCCTGCTGCCAATCCATCCCATTGGTGATCGCGTACAGGAAAGCGCCCGCGTACATATCGCCGGCGCCGGTCGTATCGATCGCCTGACAGGGAACGCCGGGGATGCGAATCACTTCGTTCTGATGCATGACGATCGAACCGGCCGGGCCCAGCGTCATGGCGACGTTCTCGGCGTGCTCGTGTAACCGCCACGCACAGGCTTCGGGATCGGACTCGCCGGTCAAACTCTTGGCTTCTTCTTCGTTGCAGAACAGCAGGTCGACCGGCCCTTCGATCAGGGCCAGCAGTTCGTCGCGAAGCATGTTGACCAGAAACGGGTCCGAAGCGGTCAGCGCGACTTTGACCCCATGGGCCTTGGCGACTTCGATCGCTCGCAGCGCGGCGGCTTTGGCCGTGTCGCCGGTCAACAGGTACCCTTCGACGTACAGGTACTGGGCCTGACGGATGTCTTCTTCGTTCACGTCCGCCACCCCCAAGGTGGCCGACACGCCCAGATTGGTCAGCATCGTTCGCTGGGCGTCGTCGGTGATCAATACGGCGCACGTGCCGGTGGGCCCGTCGCTGGATTGATCGACGTCGATCTTGACGCCATTTTCGCGCATGTCCTGCAAGAAAAATTCGCCCACCTCATCGCTGCTGACCTTGCCGATGTAGGCGGCCCGGCCGCCGAATTCGGCGATCGCCACGATCGTATTGGCCGCCGATCCGCCCGCACAGCGATACAGCGTATGATCGGTCAAACGGCCCAGGACCTGCTGCTGGCGGGAATCGTCGACCAGCGTCATGATGCCTTTGTCGAAACCGAACTCGGCCAGCAAGGCTTCGCTGACCTGGGTTTGAATGTCGACCAGTGCGTTTCCGATGCCCAATACGTCAAGCATAATTGTTCTGCAGCCAAAGATGGTTTGGAGTGGAGAAAGGCCAGAGTATAGGGCCGGTGGGTCCCTTCGCCAATCGCCGCCCGGCCCTCGGCGGTTTGGTAGAATGCGGCAATGGACGCCGAAAGCACCTCGACCAATCCCTATCAGCCGCCCGGTTTGCGGGCTGGCCGACGCCGCGGACGCCCCTGGTACGACGGCCCGCCGGCGGACTGGGAGCGGACCGCGTCGATGGGCTGGATCGCGGCGGTCGCCGGTTTCTGGATCGCCGGCTCGATCACCTTTCCCCCCGATCCGGCGACGCCGATCGCCGTACCGCAGTTCATCCCGGGTCCGGCCCTGCTGGGCGTCTTCGGCTATGCGTTGTTCGCCTTGCTGCTGGCCCTCGTCCCGGCGGCGATCTGCGGCGTGTTGCATTTCATGGCGATGCGTCTGTCCGGCCACCCTCTGTATCGACGTGCACTGAACGTCATCGCCAGCGTAGGCTGTGTGGTGTTGGCCGCCCTGGTATGCGGGTTCGGCAGCCTGTTGATCATCCGCTGACTCCGCCGGATTCAAGAAAGCCGAAAGTGAGCAATTCGGCTGGACACCGCTGCGTCCCGTCTGCTATAGCCGCTCCGATGCGCCGTCTTTCCCCTTGCGCCCCGTGGCTGGAGTTACGCAGCGGATGCAAACCAAAAGCCCCTTCTTGCCAGCTCGCTTTCACTCGTTGACGTTGACCGTCACGGCCGTCCTGTGCGGGGTCGTGCTGGGCGGCACCGGAGGTTGTGACAAGCCCAAACAGGCCGCCGAACCGGCCGCCGAAAGCCCTGCGGTGCAGCCGCCCAGCGCCGACGGCACCGCGGCGAGTCCTCGTCCGGAGATTGCCCAGCCACCTTCCATCGCACCGCCGCCGATGCAACCGGCCCCCGGGACGGCACCGCCGCCGATGGTCGCCCCGCAAACCGCGGCCGCGCCCCCGAGCATGGCCCCGAATATGGCCCCGCAGGCCAGGATGGCCCCTCCGAACGCAGCGGCCCCGCAAACCATGGCGGCCCCGCAAACCATGGCGGCCCCACAAACCATGGCGGCTCCGCGGGACAGGGTCGCTGCGGCGGACGAGCCCATCCCGCCGACCGGGGCCCGCAGTGGGCCGATGACCTATCCGGCCGGCACCGTGCGGGACGCCGGCGCGGGCTATGCGACCGTCCAGGTGTTCTACGCAACGGACCGCGAGCGGGACGCCCTGTCTCTTTCGGCGTATGAGATCGGTGGTCAGGACCAGATCTTCATGGTGCTGGCGGGCATCGCGATTGTGATGTTGGTTCTGGCAGCCTTTCAGGGTTTGCGAAGCCGCACGGTTTCCAGCGCGGCGGCCGTGTCGCTGGCCGGAGTCTGCGGAGCGGCGGCGGCGGCACTGCTGTTCAGCGGCCAGGCGAACATCGAGAAGCACGGCGTGACGTACACCGAAAACCGCGGCGTGCTCAGCCGCGGCGTCTGCCAAGTGACCGTGCCGAACTCGCACCGCCGGGGTCAGGTCGAACGGCCCAGTTTGCTGCGGTTCGAGGTTCACGAGGATCAAACCAAACACATCGTCCTGACCGAAGCGACCGAACTGGACGCCGACGATTTCCACCAGCGCTTGGCCGCGACGGTCGCCCAGTCGCCGGCCGAAGACCTGTTGGTCTTCATCCACGGCTACAACGTCGACTTCCAGTCGGCGGTGCGGCGAACCGCCCAGATCGCCGTCGACCTGCCTTTCGAAGGCGTCCCGGTCTGCTACAGCTGGCCCAGCCAGGGGTCGCTGCTGGGTTACTCGATCGACGAGAACAACGTGGGCTGGACCGTCTCGCACTTGAAACAGTTTCTGACAGAACTGGCCCAGCACAGCGGTGCCAAGTCGATCAACGTCGTGGCCCACAGCATGGGCAATCGCGCGATGACCTCGGCCCTGCATCAGATGCAGCTGAGCCGGCCCGGCCAATCCGCTCCGCTGTTCGACCGCGTCGTCCTGGCGGCGCCGGATGTCGACGCGGACCACTTTCGTCGCGACCTTGCGCCGGCCCTGATGCGGATCGCCGATCAGGTCACCCTGTACGCTTCGTCGGACGATGCGGCGCTGCAGGTCTCCAAACAGGTACACGGTTATCCTCGCGCTGGCGACGGGGGTCAGAACATCGTCGTCGTTCCGGGCGTGGAGACGATCGACGTCAGCGGCATCGACCTGACGCTGCTGGGACACAGCTACTACGGCGACAACGAATCGATGCTCCGCGAGCTGTACGAAGTCATCCGAGCTCGGCTGCCGGCGCCACAGCGAAACCAATTGATCAGCCGTCGCCTGGAAGGGCACGTGTACTGGCAACTGGCCCAGCAAACCGGTCTCGGCGGCGGAGCGCACCGCTGAGTCGTGGCCGCATCCGGACACGGGCTCCCCGCCGCGGCGGAAAACCCGTTAGGATGATCGGCGATGTCTTTTCTATCCTCCGCTGCCGCCGGGGCCCGTCGCTTCCTTTCCTGGTTGCCGCTGGCCGCCTTGATCCTCGCTGGCGAGGCCATCTTTTTCCTGCCGTTTGTGGTCCCGCGCGTGTTCCGGCCGACCATGCTGGACGTGTTCGGCGTGACCAACCTCCAGCTGGGCGTGGCCTTTTCGGCGTACGGCTTTGTCGCCGTGGTGGCTTATTTTTTCGGCGGACCGCTGGCCGATCGTTTTGAACCTCGGCGGTTGATGAGTACGGCGCTGATCGCGACCGCCGCGGGCGGCCTCGTGCTGAGCCAGATCCCGGGCCCGAGCGCGCTGCTGTGGCTGTACGGATACTGGGGCGCCTCGACGATTCTGATCTTCTGGGCTGCCCTGATCCGCGCCACGCGCCAGTTGGGCGGGCCCGCGCTGCAGGGCAGTGCGTTTGGGCTGCTGGACGGCGGACGCGGGCTGGTGGCTGCGGTCATCGGCTCGCTGGCGGTCGAAGCCTACGCCTGGTGGTTGCCCTCGGAGGCCGAGTCGACGCTGGCCCAGCGGGCCGACGCCTTTGCCAACGTGGTCGGCCTGTTCACCGTCGTCACGGTTCTCGCCGCGGTGCTGCTGATGGTGGCCCTGCCGAAGATGTTGCCCGCCGCGGGTTCGGCGGCCAAAGCACCGCTGGGCCGCGGCGTCTGGGAAGCGGGCCGGATGCCCGTGGTGTGGCTGCAGGCGTTGATCGTGGTCTGCGCCTACGTGGCCTACAAAGGGTTGGACGACGTCTCGCTGTACGCCCGCGACGTGCTGAGGTTTGATGAAATCGCCGCGGCCCAGGCTTCGACCTATTCGATGTGGATGCGTCCGCCGGCGGCGATCGCCGCGGGGTTGCTGGCCGACCGCATCGGCGCCGTCCGCGCGACCTGGATCAGTTTTCTGTTGATGGGGATCGGTTCGACGGTCCTGGCCAGTGGCGGCCTGTACGGACACGCTCTGGTCTGGTTCTTCCTGACCATTCTCTCGACCAGTGCCGCGGTGTTCGCGCTGCGAGGTTTGTACTTTGCGATCATGCAGGAGGGTCACATCCCCTTGCGCTACACCGGCAGTGCGGTGGGAATCGTTTCGGTAATTGGTTACACTCCCGACGTTTTCATGGGGCCGTTGATGGGTTATTTGCTGGATAGTGCGCCGGGTAGAAGCGGCCATCAACAGCTGTTCGGCGTGTTGGCAATATTCTCACTGGTCGGCTTGTTAGCCACGTTCGGATTCGGACAATTGGCACGGCGCCGGGCATCGGCTTGAGATGCGTCCCGCCGGTGCTCATCGCGGCCTTGGTTTCTCGCCACACAACTCAGGGCCCGCAGATTCATGCGTCAACGTTACCGGATCCAATTTCCCCAAGCCGACTCGGCTTCGCTGCAACAGGACGAGGCCTCCTTTCTATTGATCGAACCCGAGGGTCAGACACGGCTTCGGTTTCATGATTACGATCAGATCTACCTTCGCCCCGGCCTCTACGAACAGGTGTTCTACGACCGCTTGAAGTGCGCGTCGCCGGCGAAGGTGGGACAGATCCTGAAACAGTCCCTCGATGCGGCCGAGCAGACGTTTACCGAGTTGCGAGTGCTGGATTTCGGGGCCGGCAACGGCATGATGGGCGAAGTGCTGAAGGACTACGGCGTGTCGCGGATGATCGGCGCGGACCTGATCCCCGAAGCCCGCGAGGCGGCTTTTCGCGATCGTCCCGAAGTCTACGACGATTACTACGTCGCCGACTTTACCCGTTTGAGCGACGAACAGGTCGCCGGCATCAACGATTGGTCGATCAACTGCTTGACGTCGGTCGCCGCCTTGGGCTTTGGTGACATCCCTCTGGAAGCCTTCTTGCCGGCGATGCGTTTCGTCCAGCCCGGCGGTTGGGTCGCCTTTAACATCAAGGAAACCTTTCTCGATCAATCCGACGTCTCCGGCTTTTCCCGCTTTATCCGCGAGCTGATTTTCTCGGAGTACCTGGACGTTTGGCACCTGGAGAAGTATCGACACCGCTTGTCGATGGAAGGCACGCCGCTGTACTACTTTGCCGTGGTGGCCAAGCTGCGTCAGGAGATCCCGACCAGCTTCCTCAGCGAACACGGTTTCCAGAACTAGCAGGCCGTTCCCCGGCTGGCAGCAATGGCACGAACGTTGCTCCGATCCGTCTGCGAATTGCTTTTGATGCTTTGAATGCATTGAATTCAAAAATGTTTCGCCAGGGCCGGCAGGGGCGCCACACAGTATCCCCTCGCTGGTCTTCGAGCATGGATCTCCGACCAGTCGCGCTAGGGGTTGCCGTCAGATGCCGAACTTCGAGGAATTTTCGCTGCCCCTGAACCTGTTGATGTTCGCCTGTGGAGCGGTGGCGGTGTGGTTGGCCGGCACGAAGCTGAGCCGGTACGTCGACCTGTTCGCCGATCGCACGGGATTGGGCAAAGCCTTTGCGGGGGCCCTGTTGTTGGGCGGAGCGACCAGTCTGCCGGAACTGGCGACCACCGTCACGGCGTCGCTGAGCGGGGCGGCGGAGCTGGCCGGGACCAACCTGCTGGGCGGGGTGGTGATGCAGATCGCGGTGCTGGCGTTTATCGACGCCTTTGTGCTCCGCGGACGCCCGCTGACCCTGTTTTCTCCGCGGTCTTCGCTGCTGATGATCGGCGTGATGCTGATCGCTCTGGTGGCTTTCGCCTCGGCGGCCGTGGTCAGCGGCGAACTGGCTTCGGTTGCCGGCATCGGGCTGTGGCCGCTGGTGCTGACCGCGGCCTACCTGTTTTCGCTGTGGATCACCTATCGCTATGAAGGCAATCCACGGTGGGAGCCGGAGGGCGAAGTCGCCGAGCCGCCGGAATCGGCGCGCGACCTCAAAGACGCCCATGAACAGGCGTACTCCGACGTCTCCACCGGCGGGCTGGTCGGATACTTCTCCCTCGCCTCGTTGGTCGTCCTGATGGGCGGCGTCGTGGTGGCCATGACCGGCGAAGCGATCGCCGCGCAGAGCGGCATCGGGCAGAGTTTTATCGGCGCCACCCTCGTCGCGTTGGCGACCAGCCTGCCGGAGGTCAGCACCACGTATTCGGCTGTGCGGTTCGGCGCCTACAGCATGGCCGCGGCCAACATCTTGGGCACCAACAGCCTGGAGATCGCCCTGTTTTTGCCGGCGGAGATCGCCTACCGCGAGGGACCGATCTTCGACGCCGTGCCCCCGTCGGCAGCCTTCCTCGGGGCGATGGGCATCATCACCACCAGTTTGTATCTGTGGGGCATCCTCGAACGGCGGGACCGCACGATCCTGGGGATGGGACAGGACTCCCTGGCGGTGCTGGTCGTGTACATCCTGGGTTTGGCCGTGTACTGGACCCTGTAGACACGGTGAATTCCAGGCTCGCGTGGCTGGTATGCGAATTGCAATCACTGCTCTGGCAACGGCGCTGATTCGTTGCCCAGTCGCCGTTTAATCAGTCGCCGTTTGCCCAGCCGCCGCTGGCTGCGCAGATTAATTCTTCCCAACAAGGTCGCTAACTCCATGGATAAGCCTCGCCCCACCGCAATGGTCACCGGCAGTTCGGGACTGCTGGGCCAACAGGTCTGTACCGCTCTGGCCGAAGCAGGTTTCGAAGTTTTTGCGCTCGACCGTGTGGGACCGCCGGAACCTCCCAAGGCGCACCCGCAGGTCCATGATATCGAGTGCGACTTGGCCGATTACGCCAATGTTCATTTGGCCATCGACGACGTCCGCAAACGCGTCGATGCTCACCTCGACACGGTGGTCCATCTGGCGGCCTACTACGATTTTTCCGGAGAGGACAGCCCGCTGTACGAGACGGTGACCATCAACGGGACCGATCGATTGCTGAACGCGCTGGACGATTTTCAGGTCGATCAATTTATTTTTTCCAGCACCATGCTGATCCACAAACCCTGCGAGGTCGGCCAGCACATCCGCGAAGAGGACCCGTTGGAAGCCAAATGGCCGTATCCCGAGAGCAAGATCGAAACGGAACGGCTGATCCGCGACGGCCATCCCGACGTCCGCTCGGTTTTCCTCCGCATCTCCGGCGTCTACACCGACTGGGGCAAACAACCGACGCTGGTCCAGCAGATCAAACGCATCTACGAAAAGGATTTTCAAAGCCACTTCTTTCCGGGCGACCGCACCGCGGGCCAGTCTCCGGTGTATCTCGACGATGTGGTCGACGCGATCGTGCGCACCGTCCAGCGGCGCAGCGAGATCGAACCCAAGACCGCGATCCTGATCGGCGAACCCGATCCGCCGTCCTATGGCACGCTGCAGGACAAAATCGGTGAACTGATTCATGGCAGGCAGTGGGCCACGATGTACGTCCCGCCGACGGTGGCCAAAGTCGGCGCGGCGGTGACCGACAAGGTCTCCGGCGGCGAAGCCTTCATCAAACCGTTCATGGTGGCGATGGCCGACGATCATTACGCCCTCGACATCTCGCGGGCGACACAACTGCTGGGCTGGAAACCCCAGCACAACCTGCTGGACCACCTGCCAGGAATCGTCCAGCGGTTGCTGGACGACCCTGATCAGTGGTACCGCAAGAACGGCCTCGAAAAGTAAGCAGCAACCTGCCATGTCACGCACCGTGCCCGCACCGGACGAACTGCATCGCCCGGTTCCTCCCTACCCACATAACCCCTCGGCGTGGAGCCAACGGATTCCGATCTGTGTGTTGGCCATGGTCGCGGCGGCCATCTCCACCCACCTGTCTCTGTACCAGTGGGGCTTTATCGACGGTGTCTGGGACCCCGTCTTCGGCAATCAGAGCAGCCAAGTGGTGACCTCCGATACGGCCAAACGCATGTTCGCAATCATCGGTATCCACGACGCCGCTCTGGGGACGCTGGCCTACCTGGGCGACGCGATCCTGGGCTTTGCCGGTTCGACACGCCGCTGGCAGTACCGCCCCTGGCTGGTCATCCTGTTCGGAATCGACGTGATTCCGCTGGGGATCGTCAGCGTGATTCTGGTCATCCTGCAGGGCATGGTCGTCGGCGCGTGGTGCTTCCTATGCCTGATCACTGCGGTGATCTCGCTGATCCTGGTCTACTGGGCCTGGGACGAAGTCCGCGTCTCGCTGACGTTTCTGTGGTTGGTCTGGAAACAGAACCGCAGCCCGGCACTGTTGTGGAAAGCCTTTTGGGGCACGCCCACCGACGAAGGCGATGCCGCGGCCGAATCCTTGCTGGCACGGGAGGTGAAATAATGTGGGGACGCGTGATTGAAGTTATGACCGCGGTGTGGCTGGCGCTCAGCCCCTACATCTTCGGCGTGCAGCATCAGGACCACACGGTTTGGTTCGACTCCCTGACGGCACTGGCCATTTCGGTATTGGCCGGGTTGTCCTACTGGCGGCCCACCCGTCACGCCCATATCCTCACGCTGCTGATCGCCACAGGCCTGGTCCTTTACGGACGCTTTGCCGAATCCCCACCGCCTCCCTGGCATCAGAACCATATCGCCGTGGGACTGTTTTTGTTGATGATCGCCGTGATCCCCAACTATGCCTCCGAACCGCCTCTGGCCTATTCCCAGCGGCTGCGGCGGCAGACCGATTCGTTTTAATCGTTTTATCGCGTTCAACCGGTGAGGACTCCACGATGTTGTCGACATTCTCGGACATGCAGGGTGCCAGCTTAAGCGGCACGGACGACTCGGTCGGTTCCCTCCACGACCTCTTGTTCGACGCTCCGCAGTGGGTCGTCCGTTACCTGGTGGTGGACGTTGGTCGCTGGTTGCCCGGCCGCCGCGTTCTGCTGCCGCCCGCGGTTTTGGAATCGGCCGACTGGAGCGCCGGGATGGCCAGTGTGCCGCTGTCGCGCAAACAGGTCGAGGACAGCCCCGGCGTGGAATCGGACCGTCCCGTTTCGCGGCAAAAGGAAGTCGAGCTGTTCGAGTACTACGACATGCCGTTTTACTGGGGACCAATCGCCCAGCCCTTGGCCGGCGGCGAACCACCGCCGATCCCGCTGGGCACCACGGTTCCGGTCGACGCGGCGCGGCCCGAATCCACCCCCGAAACCGACTCGCCAAACTTGCGCAGCTGCAGCGAAGTCATCAATTACGCGATCGAAGCCGACGACGACAGCATCGGACATGTCGAAGATTTCGTCCTCGATGACCACAGCTGGAGCATCCGGTACCTGGTGATCGACACCCGCAATTGGCTGCCGGGACGCAAGGTGATGGTCGCTCCACAGTGGATCGAACGCATCTCCTGGACCGAAGCGGCCGTCCATATCGCGATGACGCGGCAGCAAATCCTGGATTCCCCCAAATTCGATCCCTCTCGGCCCATCGAACGGGAGTACGAACAACGCTTGCACGAGCACTACGATCGGCCCGGTTACTGGATGATGTAAACACGTCGGCATTGGATTTGCACGGTCTTCGTGGTACCCGTTCGTTATCAGCAACCGCTGGACGAGGAATCCGATTACCCGTACGCCAAGATCCTGCTATGCCTTTATCAACAATCGAAAACCCGACCCGGCAACAACTGGTTGATCTGCTCAGCCACGAATCCGATATCTCTGTGTCGCTGTTGATGCGAACCCACCAATCGGGTCGCGATTCCACCCAGAACCCGATTCGTTTCAAGAACCTGATCACCGAGGCAATCGATCGCGTGGGCGATCGCAGCGACGCCCTGACTGGACGGCTGCAGGAACTGGCCAAACTGGAGCACGACTTTACGTTCTGGCAGCATCAAGCGGTCGGTTTTGCCCTGTTTGTTTCCGAGAACGGCGAACACGCCTTCAAACTGAGCTTTGCACCGGAGGAGAAAGTCGTCGTTGGTTCGCAGTTCTACCTGCGTTCGATCGCCGCAGCGAGTTGCGGTGGAGGCGACGCGCGGGCGCTGGCCCTGACGTGGGATCGAGCGAGGATGTTCCAGTGCAACGAACACGATGCCTTTGAGCTGACCTCGGGCGAGTTCCCGGTCACGATGCGAGAATTGGTCACGCCTCGTGATCCGGAAGAGCAACTGCAGTATTCGTCCCAGGGCGCACCCAACCAAGGGGGCGGCGGTGGCAACGTGAATTACCACGGGCATGGTGAGGGTGAAGACAAAATCGAAGCCGACCGCCGGCAGTATCTGAACAAGGTCGGCAAACTGGTCGCCGACGCGATGCTGGACGTCGAAGCGCCGCTGATCCTGATCGCCACCAATGAGGTGGCCGGTCACTTCGCCAGTAACAATCCACAAGTGGATGTGGAAGAAGTGCTGCACGCCAGTCCCGACGGTTTGGATGACGAGAGTCTTAAATCCAAACTTGTCGAAACCGCTGGCAAGATCACGGCCCAGTCGATGAGCGATGTGGGCGAACGCCTGGGCTCCGCGCTGGCCAACCAACAGGCCACCACCGAACTCGAGCAACTGGTGCCCGCCGCAGTCGACGGACGCATCGATACGTTGCTGCTGGGCACCGACGAAGCGCAGCCCGGTCGCTTTGACGCCCAACAGCGCAAAGCCGAAGCGGATGCCGGCGGCGAAACGGACCTGATCAACCTCGCCGTCCGGGAAACCCTGCGTTCGGGAGGCACGGTGCTGGAGTACCAGCGCGAGAACCCACCGCACGCGGTCGCCGCCATCTTCCGGTACTAAACGAATGAAGCGCTCATGTCCAAGAAGGACACACCCGTAGCTGAACTCGCCAGAGTTTGGTTGTAGGTCGGGGGCCGACTCATGATCGGCCCGTGACCATCTCAAACCTCCTGGCTCCGGCGGAATCTAAGGTTGAAGAGAACAGATTTCTCCCCTCTCCCCCGAAGCCTGGCGAGCCTAAGCGAGTCAGGCTTCGGGGGAGAGGGGTCGGGGGTGAGGGGGATTGCAGAGCAGCAGCACCACTTCCGTATTTCGATGCGGTGCGGGAATCGGAAAGGCGTACGCAATGAGTCATTCCGTTGCACCTGAGCCCCCTCACCCCCGGCCCCTCTCCCACCACTGCTTCACTCGCTGACGCTCGCGGCGCAGCGGGGGAGAGGGGGGGAAATCTGTTCTCTTCATACATAGATTCCGCCGAAGTCAGCAAATCTCAAACCCGCCCCGCCAAAGTCTGGCGACTTCGGTTACGAAGTTTTCGCTGCCGAGGGGCGTTGGCGGTGCTGGCGAACCAATCGCGTGAGCCACCACAACAGCAGTCCTAACACCACGGCCGTACTGACCCAGCCCAGCGGTCCGGCCAGATCGCCATACTGATCGCCCAGGTACCAGCCGATACCGGCCAACAGGGCGGTCCAGGCGATCGTGCCCAAAGCCGTAAAGAGGTGAAATCGTCCGACCGGCATCTCCGCGACGCCTGCCGGGACACTGATCAGCGTTCTCAACCCCGGGATCAAGCGACACAGCAACACCGCCCACGCGCCCCAGCGTTCGAACCACTTGTCGACCTGTTCCAGATCGCGTGGCGTGATGGTCAGCCATGCCCCGTGCCCTTCGACCCAGCGGCCCAGTCGCTCCTGGCCGACCCAGCGGGCCAACCAGTACCACAGCGACGCCCCGGCAAAGGAACCGATGCTGCCGGCCAGCACCGCGGCCCAGAACGACATCCGCCCCTGGCTGACCGCATAACCGGCCCAGGGCATGACCACCTCCGAGGGAATGGGCGGGAAG
Source organism: Roseimaritima sediminicola (assembly GCF_009618275.1). Taxonomy (GTDB): domain Bacteria; phylum Planctomycetota; class Planctomycetia; order Pirellulales; family Pirellulaceae; genus Roseimaritima; species Roseimaritima sediminicola. The sequence continues at coordinate 61,281 of NZ_WIAD01000022.1, read as the reverse complement.
ACGTTCTCCAACAACATCAGCAGGGCGACCCCGGTGGGTCCAAACTGCTCCAGGATCCCTTCGATCCATTGATCCATGACGGGCCTTCTCTTGCATGGGGGCCAAGACGTCGTGCAGGGGACACGACGTCGTGAAACTCAGATCTCTTCGTCCACAAAAATGATGTGGCGAAAGTAATGTTGAGATTCAAAGCTTGCACCTAGCGCGCCAATCAGCAGCCCAATCGAAGCGGTAAACAGATTCATCCGAAAAACCGTCGCCCAGCCCACCCGCGACGCGTTCAGTTCCGAGGCTCCGGCCCAGGCGACGATCAATTCCGGTTCGAACAATAACCAACTTACCACACTGCCCAGTCCGAACAGCGCCGTCCAGGTCACCGCCATGCCAACCAGCACGATGCCCAGGGCCGACACGGCGGTCACCACGGATTGCTCGGTAATCCGGCGACTTCGCCGCATCAGCAACTGCTGTCGAATGATCACATAAACGGTCGTCACCCACAGGGCCGCGAGCACCAGCAGCGCCAGGTGCAGTCCGTCCTGCGAGAGCCCCAAGTCCCAGGCTTCGGCGGTCATCAACAAAATGGCCACCGTACTGACCGAAGCGATCGTCAAACGGCTCAGACGGTGCGGAAATTGCCAAGGCCGCGCCCCCCGAATCGCCTGCAGGATCTCGCGACGATTGATCCAGGCGGCCCGCAGCGAAAACATCCACCGATTGGTCGGACGCCGGGTGTACTCCTCCAGACGCTGGTCCGCCACTTCCGCAAACGCCATCCGCTGGGTTTCGACCGACTCTTCGTCCAGCGAACGCATCTTGTCCAGGTCGCCGGCATGGGCCGGATGAAACAACAGTTCGTCCCTCCGTTGGCTGGCCGGCAATCCGGCTAGATGGCCCAGGGCATGCAGCATCAATCGGCTCAACCGCTTGGCGATCAATTCCACGCGCTGCTCGTCTTCCATTTCCACGCCGGCCACGATCGGGTCGATCAAAGACAGCGAAAACACGCCCGCATCCAGCGGCCGGCTGAGGGCGGCAAAACAAAACGGCGAATAATGACCGGCCAATTCCGCAGCGGTAACCACGAACACAAAATCCCAGTGACTCGCGTCGCGATCCTCCACCGCCTGCAACAACAACACACTGGGTTGCACCCGTCCCTCAGAAGACAGTTCCGGCCGCCGGACGCGGGCGATGCGGAACTTGAAGTCCGGAAAGTGCAACGCCATGAACGACCGCAACAGTTCCATCGCCTGCTTGGTGGCCAGCGAATCGACCGAGTCCAACGTGCCGGCGATCACGACCCCGATCTCCACCAACGAGGGAGTCGTCGGCGGAGACGCTTGGGTGGTGGTTTCCTGAGAGGGTACAGATGATGACAAGGCTACTTGGTCCAGGGTGCACGGGCGGCCGCTTCGATTTCGGCATCTCGCTGGAGCATGCGTTGCTGCAAAGACTGCACCAACTGCGGATGCTCGTCCGCCAAATTATTCGCCTCGCCAACGTCCCGATCCAAATCAAACAGCAGGACTTCGGGCGCGACTTTCTCGCCGCGCGCGCGGTTGCCGCGCCGCCGGGGATACTTGACCAACAACTTCCACTTGCCCTGGCGGATACCTTCGATCTGTCCGTGCGAGGTGTAGTACAAGTACTCCTCTCGCGGGTTCTGGCACGTTTCGCTGACCAGGCAACTGGACATGTCCTGCCCATCGATTTGACGATCTTCGGGCAGCGGCCGATCGATCAGCGACGCGATCGAAGGCAGCAGATCGATCGTCGCGACCAACTCGCTGCACTCGGTGCCGGCCGGCACACGGCCCGGTCCCCAGACCACACAGGGCACGCGTTGCCCGCCTTCGAAGGTCGTCCCTTTTCCAGCTCGCAGCGGTCCGGCCGATCCGCCGTGGTTCTTGAACTGCAACCAGGGACCGTTGTCCGAGGTGTAGATGACGATGGTGTCCTCGGCGAGGTCCAGTTCGCGAATCGTGTCCATCAATCGGCCGACCTCGGCGTCGATATGTTCGATCACGCACTTGTACGCGTTCTGCGGATCCGAATCGTAGGCGTTCTCGGGCACGTACAACGGGATGTGCGGCATGCTGTGCGGCAGATACACAAAGAACGGCTGGTCCTGATGCTGCTCGATAAAATCGATCGCCCGGTCGGTATAGCGGCGGGTGATGGTGCGTTGATCGACGGGCAACTCGACAATCTCTTCATTCTCGATCAAGGGCGTGTTCCAATACTTCACCGCACTTTCCTGGTCCTTCCAAAGATTGTCCGAACTGATCCGCGGCTTGCGTTTGTTGTCGGGATGGTTCATGTCGTTGGAGTAGGGGATGCCGAAGTAGACATCAAAGCCGTTCTGACGCGGCAGGGTTTCGGGGTGATGCCCGAGATGCCATTTGCCAAAGCAACCGGTCGCGTACCCGGCCGCCTTCAAGTGGTCGGCGATCGTGTGTTCCTCGGGATGCAAGCCCTTGGTCGACTGCGGAAACAGGACGTGTTGATGCAGGCCGACACGTTTGGGATAGGAACCGGTCAACAGGGCCGCTCGCGAAGGCGTGCACACCGGCGAAGCGACCATGAAGTTGGTCAACCGCCGACCTTCGGCGGCCATCCGGTCGATGTGCGGCGTGGCAATCGTTTCCGAACCAAAGCAGCCCAGATCGCCGTAGCCTTGATCGTCGGCAAAGATAATGACAAAGTTCGGTAGCCGGGTTTCGCCCCGGACGGCAGAGCCGGATGCGAACAGCAAACACACGGAAAAGAGCAGGCGGAACATGGGTTGTCTCGGAACCAAAAAGGAGGGAGGAGCAGGAGAGTGGGAATCATTCTAACCACCCTCTGCGGGGTTTTCTTCACACTCCGCGGATTCGGTTTCCCGCTCCGGCGGCGGAAGCTTAGCGGCGTTTGCAGTATAATCCTCCGGCCGGGCCGCCAGGTCTGCCAGCGGGTTGCGGCCGTTCCCGAAAAACCTCGTCTCCGCGTTTTTATTCTGAGGCAACCTCCATGATCAATGTCAGACTTCGCAGCGGATTTTGGATGCTGGCGCTGCTGTGTTTCGCGGTGTCACCCTGGTCGGCGGTCGCACAGTCGCCGACCGACACCCAGCGGCTGGCCGCCCAACTGGCCCCGCTGTGGCAAGGCTTGACCGACAGTAGCGAACCGTTTGCTGTGGCGTTCGAAGCTGAAATCGAACTGGATGACCAGTCGCAGGAGGTCCGGGGCCAAGTGGTTCGTTACGATGCGACTGCCTTCGACCTGGACATCCTCCATAACGATTACAGTCTTCGAATCCGTCGCCGCGACCACGCAACCGCCCTTGCGCTGCCTCACCACCGCACCTTCTTTTACGGCAGCGGCGATGTCGACTCGGTCGACCACCTGGCTCCGCGAGGCCTCAGCCAGCGGCTGGTCAGCACGGGATCCCAGATCTGGCTCGCCGCTTCGATGCTCGAGCACGCCGACAGTGACGCCATCGCTGCGCTGCTGACCTCGGCCCTGAAGGTGCGAGCCGGCGAGCGGGCGGATTCATGGCGGACCGACGAACAAACGACTTTGCGCTGCGACCCGGCAGAGGGCCGCTGGAACGTTTCGATCGATGGCCGACATCGACTGTCTTTGCGCCTGAGCGACCCGCAAACTTCGCCCCCCGCGGCCGACGACTGGCCCGAGTTCCAACGCGTCGAAGTGCCACGCGATGAACTGGAACGGACGCTGGCCCGGGGCACGCGGCGGGCCTTGGAGATCCTGGCACCGTCGCGGCTGTTGACCGATCCGCCGCAGCGTGAGCGCATCGTGGAACACGGGCAACTGCGCTGGATCGATGGCCAGCGGGTGGCCCTGCTGCACGGGACGCCCGAGCAGGTCGGCCGCGCCCACGGCGAATTGCTCGCTCGCGAAGCGACGCGCTGCATCGATTCGGTCCTTTACACCTTCGGCACGGTCAATACCGTTCGAACCGGCCGCTGGTTTCGCCATGACCTCGACGCCGCCTACCAGCGGCTCGCGCCCTTCATTCCCGCCGATCACCGGCGCGAGACCGTTGCCTTTGCCGCCGCGGCCGGCGTGCAGCCGCACACCGCCGAGATCCTGAATGTCTTTCCCGAACTGTTCCACTGCTCGGGCTTTGCCCTGTTCGGCCGCGCCACCGTGGATGGCAAGCTGTACCACGGCCGCGTGCTGGATTACATGACCACGATCGGGCTGCAGGACGCCGCGACCACGTTCGTCGTCGCGATCGACGGCAAGCACGCGTTCGCCAACATCGGCTACGCCGGCTTTATCGGCAGCGTCAGCGGCATGAATGACCAAGCCATCTCGCTGGGTGAAATGGGCGGCAAGGGCGAAGGGCAGTGGGACGGCGTGCCGATGGCCACGCTGATGCGCCGCGCCTTGGAAGAATGCTCGACCCTGGACGAAGTCCAACAGTTATGGAAAGACAGCCCGCGGACATGCGAGTATTACTATGTGTTCGCCGATGGCAAAAGCCAGCAGGCGGTGGGCGTGATGGCCGTGCCCGAATCGGTCACCTTCATCCAGCCCGGTCAGACGCATCCGCGACTGGGCGAAGGCATCGCCGACGCCGTCGTGCTGTCGGCCGGCAGCCGCCTGGAGACGTTGCGAGCGCGCGTCCAGGAAAAGTATGGCCAGGTCGATACCGAGGTCGCCAAGTGGTTGATGACTCGACCGGTGGCCATGAAATCGAACCTGCACAATGTACTGTTCGTGCCCCAGGACGGGGTTTTGTATGTCGCCAACGCCACCCACGACCAACCGGCGGCCAATCAACCATACGCCGAAATTAATCTGACCCAGTTGTTGGCCGAGATCGGCGAAAAGGCCGACGGCACCGATGCCGCCAAAGTATCGTTCCTGCCGCAAACCCGTTTCGAGGCCCGGGACACCCTGGCGCCGGCGCCGGACCCCCAGCCGGACGCCCAGCGGTGTTTGGACGACCTGTGCTGGACCGGCGGCCGCTTTGAAGTCCGTTGTCAACCACCACTGCCCCATCCCGGCGACGCCCTGGTCACGTTCCCCTCGCCGATTCCCAGCGGCGACGCCGACAACGACCGGGTCAGCATGGAATGGTACCTGGCCCGCGACGAGGCGGGCGGGCCGCGACGGGCACCGGCCGTGGTCGTGGTCCACGAGACGGGATCGCGGATGACGGCCGGCCGCGTCTTTGCCCGTGGATTCCAAGCGGCCGGAGTGCACGCGTTCCTGGTCCATCTGCCCTACTACGGCGCCCGCCGCCCGACCGGACAGAGCCTCGATAAGACTCAGGTCGTGCGGGCCATGCGGCAAGCCGTGGCGGATGTCCGGCGGGCTCGCGACGCGGTGGCCGTCCTGCCGTTTGTCGACGCCGAATCGGTCTCGCTGCAGGGTACCAGCCTGGGCGGAATCGTCGCCGCGACGGTCGCCGGTTTGGACGGCGGGTCGGCCGACAGCGGCTATGACCGAGTCTTTCTGATGCTGGCCGGGGGCGATCTGTTGGACATTATTCGCAACGGCAAAAAGGACGCGGCCGGCTATCGCCGCGCCCTCCGGCAATCCGGACTTTCCGCCGACGAAATCGCCGCCCTGGCCGCCCAGGTCGAACCCACCCGCATCGCTCACCGGATGGACGGCAATCGCACCTGGCTGTATTCCGCCCTGCAGGATGAAGTGGTGCCGATCAAGAACGCAATGCTGCTGGCCCAGTGCATCGGCTTGCCCGAGCCGCATCACGTGCGGATGCGAGCCAACCATTACTCCGGCGCCATCTACATTCCCTTTGTCTTGGCGCAAATGGTCCAGGCCATCGAGATGCCTGATGGCTCTTAAAGCGGCACAGGCTCAAAGCCGATGCCACAAATAGTAGCTCGGCTGTCCCAGCCGAGACCGTGTGTTGGTTCACGGCTGGGACAGCCGTGCTACTCTTCACAGGCTGGAAGCCGATGCCACTGGGAACCATATGAACCGCAACCGCATCAACGAATTAATTTCCGTCTATCGCGACGGGCTGCTGGAAGACGTCTTGCCGTTCTGGACCGCTCACGGGGTCGACTCCCAGCACGGCGGTTTCCTCACCGCCCTGGACCGTGAAGGCCGGGTGATCGATACCGACAAGGCCGTTTGGCAACAGGGCCGCTTTACGTGGTTGTTGACCGAGCTGTACCACCGCGTCGAAGCTCGAGACGAGTGGTTGCGATTGGCCCAGCACGGCGCGGACTTCCTGGACGCCCACTGCTTCGATCCGGCCGACGGCCGGATGTGGTTCCTGCTGACCCGCGATGGCCGCCCGCTGCGCAAACGCCGCTACGCGTTTTCGGAAAGCTTTGCAGCGGTCGCCTACGCCGGGTTGGCACGCATCACCGGGCGCCCCGAAGACGCCGAGAAGGCGCGACGCGCGTTTCGGCGGTTCGTCGACCACAGCGAAAACCCGCAGAACGTCGAACCCAAGTTTACCGACGTGCGTCCCACCCGCTCCCTGGCCGTGCCCATGATCACGATCGTCACGGCCCAGCAGCTGCGAGCGGCGATCGGCTTGGAGGACGCCGAGCACTGGATCGACCGCAGCATCGAATCGATTCGCCGCCACCACATCAAGCCTGACCTACAGTGCGTCATGGAAACGGTGGGCAGCGACGGCGAAGTGCTGGACCATTTTGACGGGCGGACGCTGAACCCCGGACACGCGATCGAGGGCGCCTGGTTCATCCTGAACGAAGGCAAGCTTCGCGGCGATCAGGAATTGATTCGCGTCGGATGCCAGATGTTGGACTGGATGTGGCAGCGCGGCTGGGACGCCCGCCATGGCGGCATCCTGTACTTCACCGACCTTAAGGGGTTGCCCGTGCAGGAGTACTGGCACGACATGAAGTTCTGGTGGCCTCAGAACGAAACCATCATCGCCTGCCTGCTGGCCTACCAGCTGACGGGCGACCCCAAGTACGCCGAGTGGCACACCCAGATCCACGACTGGACGCACGCGCATTTCCCGGACGCCCAGCACGGCGAATGGTTCGGTTACCTGCACCGCGACGGCACGCTCAGTTCCACCGCCAAAGGCAACTACTGGAAGGGGCCCTTCCACATTCCCCGGATGCAGCTGGAGTGTTGGAAGACGCTGGAAGCGTTATAAAAAAACCTCGACAAGCCTGGCTTGCCGAGGTTCTTTTTTTATCGATCGACTAGACGTTCGAGGTCCTAGTACATGTCGTGGTCGCCACCGTGGCCACCGCCTTTGCCCTTCTTGGGAGCGTCGGCAACCAGAGCGTCGCTGGTCAGCAGCAGCGTGGCGACGCTGGCGGCGTTGGCCAGAGCGGTACGGGTGACCTTGGTGGGGTCGATGACGCCGGCTTTGACCAGGTCTTCGTAGGTGTCGGTCAGGGCGTTGTAGCCTTCGTTGTTCTTCATCGACAACACTTTTTCACAGACCACACCACCGTCTTGACCAGCGTTTTCGCTGATCATCGTGACCGGTGCACGGCAAGCGCGGAGCACGATGTTGTAACCGACCAGTTCGTCTTCGGTCAGCGAGTCATCGGCTTTGACGTTGCCGCTGGCACGCAGCAGAGCCACGCCACCACCGGGCAGGATGCCTTCTTCGACGGCCGCACGCGTGGCGTGCAGGGCGTCTTCGACGCGAGCCTTCTTTTCCTTCATTTCCGATTCGGTGGCCGCACCGACGTTCACCTTGGCGACACCGCCGGCCAGTTTGGCCAGTCGCTCTTCCAGCTTCTCGCGATCGTAGTCGCTGGTGGCGTTGTCGATCTCGCGGCGGATCTGATCGATCCGAGCCTTGATGTCGTTCTTCTTGCCGCCACCTTCGATGATCGTGGTGTTGTCCTTGTCGACGATGACCTTCTTGGCGCGTCCCAGGTCGGCCAGGCTGACGCTTTCCAGCTTGGTGCCCAGGGCTTCGAAGATGGCCTGTCCACCGGTCAGGATCGCGATGTCTTCCATCATGGCCTTGCGGCGATCGCCGTAGCCCGGAGCCTTGACGGCCACACAGGTAAAGGTGCCACGCAGGCGGTTGATGACCAGCGTCGCCAGGGCTTCGCCATCGACGTCTTCGGCGATGATCAACAGCGGCTTGCCTTGCTGGACGACCTGCTCCAGCAGGGGCACCAGGTCTTTGATGTTGCTGATCTTCTTTTCGAAGACCAACACGTAGGCGTCTTCCAGCACGGCTTCCATCGAAGCCGGGTCGGTGACGAAGTAGGGCGACAGGTAGCCGCGATCGAACTGCATGCCTTCGACCCACTCCTGCTCGGTCTTCAGGCTCTTGCCTTCGTCGACGGTGATCACGCCGTCTTTGCCGACCTTTTCCATGGCGTCGGCCAACAGTTCACCGATTTCGCGGTCGTTGTTGCTGGCGATCGAAGCCACGTTGGCCATCGCCGATTTGTCTTTGACCTTGGTGGCCATCGAGTGCAGTTTGTCGGTCAGGTCGCTGACGGCCTTCTCGATACCGCTCTTCATCTGAATCGGGTTCACCCCGGCGACGACGGCCTTCAGGCCTTCGTTGAAGATCGCTTCGGCCAACACGGTGGCCGTGGTGGTGCCGTCACCGGCGACATCGCTGGTCTTGCTGGCGACCTCGCGAACCATCCGGGCGCCCATGTTCTCGTAGACGTCCTCCAGATCGATTTCCTTGGCGACCGTCACGCCGTCCTTGGTCACGGTCGGGCTGCCGAAGCTCTTCTGCAAAATGACGTTGCGTCCCTTGGGGCCCAGGGTCACCTTGACCGCACGAGCCAGTTGGTTGACGCCGCGTCGAATCGACTCGCGAGCTTCCTGATCAAAAGCAATGATTTTTGCCATGTTTCTATTGTTGTTTCGGTAGAGGTGGAGGTGAGTGTTTTACAGCAAAACGGTGGAGGGGGGGGTCGAGTCGGTCCCGGCCGGACGGGCTTACTCGATCACCGCCAGGATGTCGTCTTCACGCATCAGCAGGTATTCCACGTCGTCGATCTCGACGGTCTCGCCCGCATAGCTGCTGAACAACACCTTCTCGCCAGCTTTGACCTGCGGGGTGGAGCGGCTGCCATCGTCGAGCAATTTGCCGGTTCCGATGGCTACAATCGTGCCGCGAGCCGGCTTTTCCTGAGCCGAGTCGGGCAACACGATGCCGCCGGCCGTGGTTTCCTCGCCCTGGTCTCGCTGCACGACAACGCGTTCGCCCATGGGTTGCAAGCGGATCTTCGTGTTTGCTTTGGTGGCGGTTGCCATGTGTCTCTAGCCTCCGATGGAAAATTTGGATGCGTTACGCAGAGGGGTAAATTGGTTTGCATGCGGTATGGATCGGACCTGACAGTCCGATCGATGATGTTGCATCGTCAAGCAAGCCGTGTGCCGAAAAACCAAGATTGCGCCACAAACCACTACCAGATAAAGACTTGCGACTTTTTCACCGATGCCCGCGGGAACAGAGGCTCGGCAGGTTGGCAGAACCGATTGGTCCCAGCATTCGCACGCTGTCACAGTGGCAGCGGCCTGTTTGCAGGCTACACTGACACACATAGCGAGTTCCCTTCTCTCAGCCCCGACAACACCACCATGCCCATTGCCGCCACGTGTGCGTGCGGAAAGCGACTTCAGGTCAAAGATGAACTGGCCGGCAAAAAAGTCCGCTGTCCCAACTGCAAACAGCCGCTGAAAATTCCCGACGCCCCCGCAGCCGCCGCTCCGGCGGCCGGCTCCCCGGCAGCCGGTGGGTTCGGCGGCGCCGACAGCGGGATGGAGGACCTGTTCGACGAAGTCGGCCTGAAACAACGCCAGGGCGCGACCTGCCCGAACTGCACCAGCGATATGAAACCCGGGGCGATCCTCTGCATCGAATGCGGCTACAACACCCAGACCGGCGAAGTCATCGCCGGACACCGGAGCGAAGCCGAACGGGAGATGGCCGGCGAGGGCCTGCTCAGCAAAGCTCAGAGCGACATGCTGACCGAGGACGAACTGCAGCGCAAACTGCAAAGTGCTGGCTTGCCCTGGTGGGTCCTGCTGATCATCCTGATCGGCTTGGTCATCCTGTCGGTTCTGTTCGTGATGGGTGTGAACTTCATCAAGGGCGACCCGGACGAGCAAGCGGCTGCCTTTTTCGCATGCTGGCCGGCAGCATTCCAGGCGAAGCGGATTGCAATTGCCCGTCGACCTCCATCGCCTGCGGACGGATCTTGATGATCCCCATCGCGATATTCGCTCCCGGCAGACCGCTGGGATGCGTCTGCTTTAACCGCGCCGGTTGGCGGCCGTCGCCTTCGATGATGAATAGGTCCTTGGCCGTGGCGTAGGACGCTCGGTTGCCGGTGGTTTCGAACAAGCCGCGCTCGTTTCGCACCCGAAATGCCACGCTGCCCAGCGCCTCGATCTCCCAGGCGTCCAGCAGCGCTCCGCCGCCGTGCGCATCGCGGTCTTGCCCACCCGGGAAGGCACTGAATCCCGCCGGTGCCGTGGCGGTCACTGGGGCCGGCGACTGCGGAGCTTGAGCCAACCGCAGGGTTTGGCAATCGACCGTCGCTTGGCCGACATCCAGCGCATCCATCGCGAGGGCGTCGAACGTTTCCTCCCACGAGCGGACCGGCCGGACGCCGATCCGGACGCTCTGTTCAAAGCGCAACTCTTTTCGCGCCAGATCGCCGTGCAGCCGATCGGCAAACGTCAAATGCGTTCCGATCAAATGGCCTTCGGGGACCAGCCCGGAGAACGCGCTGTCCTGCTGGGCGACGGCCCACTGGCGATACCATCCGGGCCCCGGGCCGTGCAACTGGCCGCTTTGCGGCTGGACCACCAATTGCGGAGCGCTGAAGACGTGCCGAGCCTGAACCGTTCCCTGGGCGTTGCTCTGATCGGCCGTCACGAAAACCGGCTGCTCGGGCGTGCCCCGCAGCGTGATCGCATCCAGGGCCGCTTCCCGCACCGCGTCGCTCTGACGAATCTGCACCGGCCGGTCCAGGGCGATCTGCATCTGGCCGCCCGTGGCCACCAATTTCCACGGCGTTTGTTCTTGGCCCATCCGCAGGTCCGCGTCCAGCTGCACGCCGCCGGCCAGTTCGACCGTCCGCCCGTCGAAAAACATCTCTCCGCCCCAGCGGCAGCTCGGCGGCGCAGCCCAGTGCATCGTCGCCTCGGCGCGGGCGCCGCGGCCGGTCGCCAACGGGTTTGGGGCAACCGACGCGCCGCTCGGAGCTCCGCCGTCGACGCCGCCGCCGGGCAACAGTGCGGTGGGGATCTGCAGGTGCCCCTGCCGGTTGATCCAGACATAGTTGTCGCTGGTACTGACGCGGATCAGCGGGCCGACGAAGAACCCGTCGCCCAGGTCGAACCGAGCGGGCTCGGGGCCGCCGGTGATCTGCATCATGTCATGGCCGCCTTTGCTGACCACGCGCAGTTTCTCGCCCGCGGCGGTCAGCGGCAGGACGGCCCGTTCGGTCGCCATGCGATGTTTCAGACGCACCCGCCCGACGACACTCAAATCGCTGCCGACCACTTCACGACCGGCCAACGTCAAATTCGCGTGCACCGATTCGGCGGTCAGAGTCGGACGCGGCCGCGCGACCGGCGTCACGGTGTCGGCCTGCTCGGGCTGCCGCACCCAAAACCGCTTGGCCGCTCCCGATGCCGGATTCAACGCCACCCCGGGCTCTCCGGCAGGCTGGTCGCCAGGTTTCAACACGTCGAAGAACAATTGCAACAGATTGGTTTCGGCGTACATCAACGACGTGTCAAAAACCACATTCCCGGTCGCCGACGCCTGTTCGGGCTCCAGCGTCGCCAGCGAACGGGGTTCCTGGACGTGCTGGGCCGGTTTCTTGGGATCGGGAGCTAAGCGCCGAAAGCTGCCGCGCAGCGTATCGGCCAGGATCTTGCCGCCGTCGGTCAGAGTTGTCGTAACTTTGCCATCGATCCAGACCTCGTATCGATCCGCGTCAGCCAACGGCTGCAACCGCAGGCCTTTGCTCCACCGCAACGTCTTGATGGCCAGCGAAGGGTCGTTTTGAAAATCCAGAAAGCCGCTGCCGGCACAATCCAGAGCTCCGATTCGCTCCGGATCGTCGGCGTGAAACTGGTAGACGAAGTCGGAGGTTTGAAAATTCACACCGCGGTACGCCAGCCGCACTCCGGCACTGCCCTGCACATGCAGCGTCCCGGCTTCGGCGTCGTAGCGGATCGATTCGGCCACGGCTTCGGCCTCGACCGAGGGCAGTTTGATCAACACCGGCCGGCCCACCGCTTCGATTTCCTGCAGCCAATCGTCGACCGACTCACGCGCCAGGTCCGACGCCAACGGGTTGTTAAATTCCAAGGTCACCCGATCGCACCGAATCGTGTCCTCAGGCCCCTCGTGGGGCTGATGCACCAGCCGCACCGAATCGCGCAGCTGCAGCAGGTCGGTGGCGAAGTCAAAGGTGACGCGGCCCTTGCAGGTCAACGTGGCCGTGCCGTCGGGAACTTCGGCCGTGCCGTCAGGAACTTCGGCCGTGTCGCCGGAGACATCGGCCGTGTCGCCGGAGACATCGGCCGTGTCGCCGGAGACATCGGCCGTGTCGCCGGAGACATCGGCCGTGTCGCCGGAGACATCGGGGGGAGTTGCACCGGCAGCTTTCGTACCCGCCGGTCCGGCGCCGCCGTGAATGCGGCCGCGTCCGGGCACGGGCAATTGCAAACGTTCCAGATAGACCAGCTCCATGCTGTCCAGGACCGACAACGGGGACTGGCCGCCGCTGGTCGGAATCGCTCCCCCGCCGGCCAAGCGGATCGTCAGGTTGCGGCCGTCCAGGACGCTTTGTCCCCACCGTAGGTGAATGGCTTCGTTGGTCCAGATGCGGCGGCTGTCGATCCCGACGTCGGAAGCTTGGATTTCCAGCTGGTCCCGCATCGGCAGCGACTCACCGGCCCGAGCGGCCGTGCTGCGGATCGAGACCTTGCCGATTAATTGGCCGCCTTTGATCGGCGGAGCTTCGCTGCCCACCACGTCCAGGGCTTCGGCGAACGTCACCTCGGCACCCTCCGGCGCGTCCATCACGATCGAGGGTTGGCCGTGTCGCTGCATCACCACGGTGACCGGCCACACCCGCCACTGGCTGGGCGTGATCTGCTTGCGTTCGCTGAACAGCACATAGCCCTGATCTTTGATGATCAGGCGTTTGCCGGCGCTGCGCTGCCAGGAGCCTTCGGGAAACATCTGGTCCAGCGGCGACGGCTCGGCGGCTTGACGGACATGCACGATCTCGGCCAGGACCACGTCGGGTGGTTTGAGCCAACGCACCACCGTGACGTGATAGAGCAGGGCTCCCACGGCCAACACGGCGAACGCGATCGTGTAGTTCAGCAGCCTGGCAGCCATCGGCGCAGTTCGCTTACGAGTTGACTTTCACCGACGCCACTTCCTCCCACACATCCTGTGCCCGCAGCAATCGCTCGATCACTTCACGCACCGCGCCTTCGCCACCGGCCGCCTTGGTGATCCAGGTGGCCGCCGCGCGGACATCTGCCGCGGCATCGGCAACGGCGATCGGCAGGGCGACGCGGCGGAGTACCGACAGGTCGGGCAGGTCGTCGCCGATGTAACAGGTCTGTTCGGGAGTCAGCCCCAGGGCCTCGATCATCTCTGCGGCCGCCGGCCATTTGCTTTCGATCCCCTGGCGGACCGTTTCGATCCCCAGCTCGGCCGCTCGCATTCGCACGATCTGGCTGTTGCGCGAGGTCAGGATCCCGAACTGATGGCCCGCCCGCTGCCACAGCTTGATGCCCAGCCCGTCGCGAACGTGAAAGGCTTTGGTTTCCACACCGCTGTTGTCGTAGATGATTTGACCGTTGGTCAAAACGCCATCGACGTCGGAAAGGATCAGTTTGATCTTGGCGGCCAACGAAGCGTCGCTGGCCAGTGCGGGGTGCGTCATCAAGGGGTGCTCGTGAAAAGTCCAATTCGCTCGGGTTTCGGGTCGTCGTTATCGCAGCGGGATCGCCGCTCGCGAAGGCTCGGACAATGAAACCACGTCGGTAATATCCAACAATCCCACCGGGCGGCCCTGGGCGTCGACGACCGGCAATTCACTGATCTTGCGTCCAGCCAGCACCGCGATCGCGTCGCCCAGACGATCGCCCACCTGCACCGTGCGCACGCCGCGCGTCATGACCGTGTCGATCGCATCGTCCAGGCGGTCATCGCTGCGGGCGGCCAACAAACGTGCCAAGTCGCTATCGGTAAACAATCCTGTTAAACAGCCGTTCTCGTCGACCAACATCACCGCGCCGGTCCGCCGCGTCCGGTCGGCCGCCGCGGAAATGGTTTCCCGCACGGTCGCCGTTTGCCGGGCGACCCGGCACTGCGGCAAGGGCCGCATCAATTGTTCGACCCGCGTTAGTTTTTTGCCCAAACTGCCACCGGGGTGGAAGCGAGCGAAATCGTGCTGGGAAAACCCGCGCAGCTGGCTAGCCAGCAAAGCGATCGCATCACCCACGGCCAGCATCGCCGCGGTGCTGCTGCTCGGGGCCAGTCCCAGCGGACAGGCTTCGTCGTGTTTGCCCAGGGTGACCACGCAATCGGCCGCGGCCGCCACCGGATTGTCTTTATCGGCCGTCAGGGCCACCAAAGCTTGGGCTTGTTGCCGCAGAGCGGGCAAAATCTGCAAGACTTCGTCGCTGCGGCCGCTGTTGGAAAGCACCCAGACCAGGTCGCCGCTGCGGACCACGCCCAAATCCCCATGAATCGCCTCGGAAGGGTGCAGGAACTGAGCCGGAGTACCTGTGCTAGCAAGCGTTGCGACCAGTTTTCGGCCGATCAACCCCGCTTTGCCGATTCCGGTCAAGATAACGCTGCCCGGTGTTTCGGCCGTGCGCTGCGCCGCCTCGACGGCGTCGAGCGTCATGCTAGCAGCGACTTGTCGCAGCACGTCGGCTTCGCGAGCCACGATCTCGCGGACAAAGCGCAAACGCTCCAGCGGCGTCTGCAGCGAGCCGGCAGGGGCGGCATTCTGGGCAAGGGGCTGAGTCATCCGTGACGCGCCTTCGGTGCGGAAAGGGAACGAGGGTTCGAACGGAAGTGTAACGCCGAACGCCCACGGGAAACAACACAGATCTGAGCGTAGCTGAAGTCGCCAGACTTTGGATCTGCTCGCCGCTTCCGTCCAATCTCTGGCGAGATCAGCTACCCCTAGAAGGAAACCTGGACCAACCACTAAGCACGTCGCAACCTTTAATTCGGCATCACTCTCCCTTTGGGAGAGTCGGGCTCTCAGGCCCGGAGAGGGTTTTCGCAGGGCCCTCCCCGGGCCTAAGAGCCCGACCCTCCCGCTGCGCGGGAGGGTGTTGTCGCGGGGTTTCACCGAAAGATTCATGCCGACGTGCTTAGCGGTTTCTTCCCCTGATCGTTTCTCCGTTGGTCGTTTCTCCCCCTCTCCCCCGAAGCCTGGCGAGCCCCAGCGAGTCAGGCTTCGGGGGAGAGGGGGCCGGGGGGTGAGGGGGACAGCACCTGCCTACAGTCGGAGCGAAACCGAACGTAACCGGTGCCGATGGTCGCGACACAGTACAACACGATCGTGGCCGGATGGGCTCCGGCATCGAGCAAACGCGGGGTGTCGAGGAACGGATCGCCCGACACCCAGGCGAGTGCCAGGTAGCCACCGTTGGCGAGCAGACAGAAATCGGCAACGAACCACCCCCAGCTTTTGCGAAGGATCGCCGCAACCAACAGCGGTGCTGCCACGCCGAACAGCGGCCCCGCCCACAGCGTGACCAACGGGTGTGGATCGGGAGCGTGCAGACTGTACGGCATCCGCCAGGGCGCCAGGTCAAAATCCGTCAGCGTCGCTCCGCAAACCATCCCGCCGAGGAGGTGCCCCGCTTCATGCGTGAACGCCATCACCACCCAAGAGACGACAAGCAAAACAACGATTTTAATGATGCGTTTCGTCAAAATCCTACAACCAAGCTTTTTGAAGTCCATGTAGGAACAAAAAACCTTTCTCCCCTCTCCCCCGAAGCCTGGCGAGCCCCAGCGAGTCAGGCTTCGGGGGAGAGGGGGCGGGGGTGAGGGGGATTGCACAGCAGCACCACCACCGTTGCCGCGACCCGATACAGTGCGCGGCCGGAAAACAGATGCATTAAGTTATTCTGTTGCACCTGAGCCCGCTCGCCCCCAGCCCGTACACAATGTCCTCTACAAGCAGCATATACCCAGCGGGTTCACGTAACGCTAGATTTCGATCGGGATTCGAAGCAAAGGCCAAAACACGAAGTAGTGCACCAGGATCGCGACGGGGATCAATGCGGTTGTCCAGCCCAGCCAAGCCCATCGTGTGGGTCGAAACCCGGAGCGGGGACAGTCACTGCTCCGCCCAACAGCTAGCTGCTAGCACAGCAACGACCCTCCACTGCCCCCGACCCTTCACTTTCCGATGCCGAGGAGCCCGCTAACGAGCCAGACCGATCCAATAATACCACCAACCACAGCCCCCACAACACCGTATTCAGCGCCTGCCGCAACACCGATGACGATAAAAATTGGCGAAGCAATCAATAGAATCGAGCCATTCACTAGCGACACGGTTCGGACATTCTTCTGTTGTTTTTCAGCGAGATCCTCTAATCGCTGTTGCGTCTTGAGGGGATCGTGTCGTGGATTGAACAAATAAAAGTGGTTGTAGAGCTGGCCCACGAACGGAAAGACCGCGAGGAACAGGGCCGAATAGAGGTGGTCGATGTTTCGGGTGAAAGCCCAAACGATCGCGCCGCCGACCGCCAGGACAGCAACAACAGCGAGCCACAGGCGGTTGTAGACGCGTCGCCAGTGAGCATGACACTTGCTTAGGTCTTCAGGACTGGGCGAGGCAGTCATGGCAACCCCTTAGCGGCGGTAGCGTCGCGGTTTAGCGACAGAACGAAACGGATCACGCGGTCGGCGCGCGAGATCTTCCACTTCAAAAACCACGACTCGCCGACTCGTCGTGCATCCGATTGTTACCCGATCTATCCGATCAATCACCCTTTTGATCAAGTGATTCGCCCCAAATAGCAATCTCTGTTTTGAATTGCTTGGGATCGGTCGCCTCGATCTGAATGCTCATTGGGACGAAGCTACGCCCACGATATTCCGGCACAGCAGAGTAATCCTTGACGTCACCGGATTTGATTAGCGGGGCAATGATATTCAAGTCGGTACTGCGTTTGATATCAACAACACCGACCGGAACGTATACGGTGTTCTGTGGATGTTCGGGACCACCGAATTCAAGGGGCATCAAGTAAAGCGGCTCAAGCGTTCCCTCGTCGACCAGAGCGATCGCCTTCTCAAGTGAGTCAACATTCGAGAAATCGGGTCCCGTTGCGGGAGGGCCGGGTTCCTTCGGTTTGCGTTTCCAAAACGGCATGAATCAAAACTCGCGTGTGCGTCGAACGGGTTGCGATCTCGGGTAACGGTGGCGATCACGCGGGCGCCGTGAGTAATCATCCACTTCAATAATCACGACTCGGCGACTCGTCGTGCATCGCGTTGTTACCCCATACTTGCCGTGACGTCTCCAGGACATCAAGCAATGCCAAGTACGGACCACCATGGCGATAGACTACCGGATTTCCATTCGCAATCCAAATCAGGGATCCCTTTCCGAGCGGCACGTCAGCGTTCGTAATCTCGGGAAACCAATCGGCGACAGCGGTCCGAACGCCGGAGTCTTCTTCGTCAAGCAGCGCAAAATGTGGGCGACAGGTATCGAGTTTTTCCAACGCTGCAATTGTGATCGGTTCGTTTCGTCGTGCGTACGCTGACCATGGAACGTACAACATCGCAACAGCGTCGGATTTGGTGATCAAGTCGGCAAAACTTGTGAAGATCGTAAAACGGTCGCGTGAATCAAGTTCATCCAGACGATCTGAACCACACATAGGGCAATGTAGAAATGCGACTTGCGAACTGACGTATTCGTGAATAACGCATTTGTCACAGGACTCCGAGTCGCAAGCGCGGCATCGGTGAAGGCCATTTAGTCCGGCGTGCTGGAGGTCAGCGTAGGAAACACCGCAATGTTTGCACGCATCGTTCAACGTATAGCTTGTCTGTTTGGGGGTAACAATGAATTATTAGCGGGTCAGTAGGGCATTATAGGGAGTTTTTACCGGCTCAGCCGTGCAATAACTCGATTAGCCCATTCGGGTGGGGTGGTTTTGCTAGTTTTTAACTGTGTGGCCCGAAGCACCTTTCCTGACCAGCGACTCGATGAAGCCGCTTACCTGCTGAGCGGAGCCGAGATCTCCAGCAGATCCACCGCCGGGGCTCCGTTGCAAAAGATGGTGGCCATCCGGCCGTAGGTCTCTTCGCCTTCGTTCATCTGCAGATAACGCGCTAACCCCGGACCGGCTTCGAAACGCACGATCGCTCCGAGGTCGATGTGGCGCAGTACGTTGTGCTGGATCAACACCCGGCCCAGTGGAATCTGACCGGCTTCGATCTGCTCGCGTACGCGCTGCGTGACGTACTGAAAATTAAAACGCACGATGCCGAACTGAACCGCTTGCTCGCGGCCATGCTTTCGCAACACGATCTTACGGGCATAGAGGTCGTCGACAGAGCGCGAGGCGATCACGTCGACATCCACCGCGCAGTCGTGGTACCGCTCCATCGTCACCGTCATGTGATGCTCGTGGACCAACATCGCATGGTAGGGCGGTGGCGTGGATTCGCGAGCCACGTGTTCGGCCGACGCGTACAAGGGTTGGCCGTCCGCTTCGGGGAACAACCCACATAACTCTTCCAGTTCGATCAGCGGATTCACGCGTCGTGCTCTGAGGTCCGGGATGGGGTGGGTTTGATGGGAGGCGGGTTGGCGTTGTTTACGGCAAGTAGCCCTCCCCGGGCCTGAGAGCCCGACCCTCCCGGAGGGAGGGTGAAGAAGGCGGGGCCGAACCTACCGGCGAAAGGGAGATGCTCAGCTGGGCAAGGCCAGCGGGACCACCGGCGGGGCCGCTTCGCTGGGCCGCTCGAGCACGGTGTCGACCAGGAAGTACAGCAGCCGGCGGAGCGGTTCGTTGTCGATTTCGTCGGCCACCGCTTCGGCACGCTGCTGGTGTTTGTCGACCAGGCGCCGAGCCGCATCGAAGGCGCCCGAACGCTCGTACAACCGCCGCACCGTGGCCACTTGCTGGGCATCGGACAACGGACTGTCTTCGGCTACGGTCCCCAGCAATTCGTTCTGGCCGTCTTCGTCCAGTCCCGCCAGGGCCAGCGCCCAAAGCACCGTCGGACGACCGCCCAGCACGTCACCGGCCGCCATCAGTTTGTTGTCGCTGTCGCCGCTCCAGTCCCCGAGGTCGTTTAAGATCTGAAAGGCCACGCCCAGGTTACGGCTGAAGTTGCGGATCGCTTCGACATAACCGCTCGCGTCGCCCGCCAAACGGATGCCGCTGTACAACGCCGCTTCGAACGCCGGCGAGGTCTTCAGGGCGTACACCTTCAAGGCATCGATGGGCTTGAGGCGTTTGTCGCGAGCGTCCCGCCAAATCAATTCCGCTCCTTGCCCCTCGGCCAGCCGCATGTGGGCCGCGGCCAGGTTGTCCAGAATGTCGGCGGTGGTTTCGGAACCCAACGTGCCGGCTTCGCGGCTGACCAACCGGTACCCCATCCCGATCAGATAGTCGCCGACGTTGATCGCCGTGGGCAACCCGTAGCGGTGGTGCAGGGCGGGTTGGCCGTAGCGATAGGCATCGTCGTCTTCGATGTCGTCGTGAACCAAACTGGCTTTATGAAACGTTTCGATCGACATCGCGGCCCGGCGCACCGAGTCGGAGATCTCCGCCGTGTGCTCCTCGCCCCCTTCACCGGTGCAGCGGTCGCCGGTGAGGGCGTCGTAAGCGGCCAGTGTGATGAAAGGCCGGGAATGTTTTCCGCCGCGAGCCAGAAAGTCGTAGGCGATGACTTCGGTGGCCGCGATCGGGTCGACACCGGCCAGCGGATCGTCGCCGGCGGGCAATTCGGGAATCGACTCGCAGCGCAGCGGCGGAATGATCCGCTGCAGCGACTCGGGCTGGAACAGGTCCGCCGCGGCCCGCATCAGATGCACGTAGGTTCGCGTGCGCCGCTTGGCCGGGCGGTACTCGGTGCGGATCATTTCCGCCACCCAGTCCTCGTCGACGCTGGTGTTGCGGCAGTCGCTGCTGAGCAGCGGCACGGCCATGCAGGGGATGCCGGCCAGGAGGATTTTGTCGATCGCTTTTTCCAGCACGTTCAGGCAAGCCACGCCGACGATCGCGTCGACATAGCCCGAAACGATGATCTTCATCACGACGGGCGAGCCTTCGGCGACCAGCACGCGGTACCCACGCGCTTCGGCTTCGCTGCGAAAGTCGGCGATCGAGCAGGCGCCACAGCGTTTACAGTCCATGCCGAATTGGTCGTATTCGGCGGGACAACCTTCGGCGTGCTTCAAGCAGTGGGGCAACAGGAACAGCCGCCGCGAGGGGTCGGTCGCGGCGACCGAGTCCTTCCAGAAGGCGGTGC
The DNA here is from genome assembly GCF_009618275.1 of Roseimaritima sediminicola. Taxonomy (GTDB): domain Bacteria; phylum Planctomycetota; class Planctomycetia; order Pirellulales; family Pirellulaceae; genus Roseimaritima; species Roseimaritima sediminicola. The sequence continues at coordinate 40,796 of NZ_WIAD01000022.1, read as the reverse complement.
TGAGCATGACCATGGCCCAGCCCACGTAGCCTTCGGGCAAGCCGGCTTCTTCGAGCGTTCGCCGGGCCACCTGTTCCATCTGGTCCTTGGTCAGCGGCACCGATTTATCGAGCCGTGCGGCGACCTCTTCGCAGCGGCGGCGGAGGCTGTCGCGTAGCTCTCGGGACTGCGGCACTTCCTTCAGATGACTGGTCTTACGGCGGGCGCTGCGGCGCGGCGTCTCGGCCGTGGCGGCAGGCGACGGGGAACCGGCATCGGTAGCGGGAATCGGCGCGGTCGACAAGTCAAAGGTCCTCAATTCAATGGATGGGCGGGCAGTATCGACGTGGCGGCGTTACAGCGTAACAGCTTTAGAACCCGCGACAGGGCGGCAGTCGCAAAAACGGCGGGGTACAGGGATTCGTGATACCAGAGTTTGGCAAAGTAAAAACCGATCGGCCAGGGCTCGTGGTGCCGGCCCGACCGAATGACCTGCTGCAAAAACCCCGCGCCGCGGAGCACTGCCGCTCGCAAGGCCGCCTCCATTTTATCTGCCTCACCTCGCTCCGTGGGCGTCGCCGCGGAGAACCGCCCCAAATCCCACAAGTTTCGCTGAGCCGCCAGCAGTACGGCGGCCAACGCCTCGGTAACCACGGCCGTTTCCTCGATACTGCTGCGGATCACCAGGTCATCCTCGTCTCGATCCGCCAGATTCTGCCGCCGCAACCAGTCGGTCAGGGACGGCCCGCCCCCCCAGCCGCCGTCGGCGTTGCGATGCTCCAGCAGGTACCGGCACGCGGCGGCGATCCGCCGCGTCCAGGCCTCCGTACCCTCACCGGGCGGCGCTTCGGCCAGGGCCAGCAGGACCCGGGCGGTGCCGTACCACGGATTGTCCTCCTGAGCTTCGTCCTGATTGCCAAACCACAGCGGCATCCAAGCTCCCTCGCTCGTTTGCTCGGCGGCGAGAAACCGGTAGCCGCGGCGGATCGCTCGCTCGGCCGCCGGATCCAACTCGTCGCCGGCCGTGGCGGTCAGGGCCCGGATCGCATGAGCCGTCAGATCCACACTGCTGCGGTCAAAGGGCAGCTTGCCCCAGCCGCGACAGAACGTGGGCCAGCCTCCATCGCGGTTCTGCAGCCCGAGCAACCAGCGGCGAGCGTCGGTAAAGGCTTTGCCCAGCGATGCCCGCTGCAGCTGGCCGGCGGGCCGCTGCCGCGCGGCGGCCAGCGCCAACAGCGCCGCCGGCGTGTCATCTCCGTCGGGCACCGCCCCGCTTAAATCGCTCCAGCCCCAGCCGCCGGGATCGGTCCCGGTGAAGGGGTGGCGCTCGCGATGCTGACAATTTCGGTGCCACGCGATCAAGCTCTCGCTGCACCACTGCGAACTGTCTTCTTCCAGCACCGTGTCGGCGTGGTCCAGGGCGTGCATCGCCAGCGAAGTCACCCAGGTGGCCAGGTTCGTATCGATCGGCCAACTACCGTCGGGCAGCACGCTGTCGACCAGAAAGCGAACGCAGTTGCGGGCCACGTCGTGATCGCCACGGCCGGTCGCCGCGAGGCTCATCAGGACGAACGAGGTCAGCGGAGTGGCTTCCAGATAACCGCCGCTGTCGGGCTGCATCCGCCCGAGCACCTTCATCGTCGGCTCGACGGCGGCCGCTCGCACCAGCCGTACCGGAAGCCAAGTTCGCGGTCCGTGAAAATGACGGGTTTGGCCGATCGCCACCAAAGCGGGAATCGCGTAGCTGACCACCGGCATCCGCAGGAACCGATACATGGCCTGCGGAAACACGGCCGCCTCGAAAGGCAAGCGCGGTACGTCGCGCCAGGGAACGATCCCGGCGATCGCACAGTTGGTCATGATCGGGACGACGAACGTTTTGTCCTTGCCGTAGCGGCGCCGCAGTCCGTCCAGCCCGCCCGCCCGGGCGATGTAGGCCTCGACGCGGCGAGCCAACGCCGGGTCCGGCGGGTTTTCTGAGGCTGGATTGCGCGGTCCGGCTTCCGTGCCGCTCGCGCCTTCCGCGAGCACCTCGGTAGCCAGATGCCAGGCGGCCAGCGCCAGGTAGCTGGTGGCGATGTTCGAATGGCTGCGATCGGTATCGCCAAAGCCGCCATCGGGCCGCTGGTTGGCGGCCAGGTACTTCAGCCCGCCCGAGACCAAGCCGCGGAGGGCTGCGGTTTCGCCCGGAGCCGTAGCACCGCTTCGCAGGACCGTGACCAAAGCGCTGACGGCCGTGGCGGTCGACAGCGCCGATGGCGAAAGGGCTCCCACCCAGTGTCCGGCCGGATCACGTCGCTCGAGCAGATGCTCGCGCCACTGCCGCAGAGCCGCTTCGAGGGGCGCGTCCGCATCGCCTCGAGCCGGTACGGATACACTCGGAGGATCAGAAACGGGATTCTCGTTCACAGAGGGCTCGAAGGCGAAGGTGGGGAGGGGTAGGGCGGGGTGGGAGCGTCCATTGTAAGCAAGGAACGCCCAAGCTGTGGCATAGGGTTCCAGTGGCATAGGCTTCCAGCCTGTGAAAGCCGCATCCCGACTCCCGCGATTTGACGGGCCGCGAATCGTTGGAGTCTAGCCTTCAGGCGATTCACTGCGGCGCACCGGGCGGCTGAAGCCTGGACTTCGGCGCTACCCCAAACTTCGGCTGCCTACGGCCGAATCACGATCAGCCGCCGGATGTTGCCGGTCAACACCACCAACTGGCTGGCCTTGCCGGCGGTTCGCGTCTGCTCGATCGCTTCGCGCAGCACCTCCACGCTGTCGGCATCCTGGCCGTTGACCGCCACGATCACGTCTCCGATCCGCAGCCCCGATCGTTCGGCCAAACTGCCGCGTTCGATCTGGGTGACCACCAGCCCGGTGTTCAGGTTTTCATAGCCCAGCTGCCGGGCGGTGCGTTCGTCCAGCGGTTCCAGGTCGGCTCCGATCCCGGAGTCGCCGGCGCGGAACATCGCCATCGCTTCGCGGCTGCGCTGTCCCAGGGTGACCGACAACTGCAGTCGTTGGCCCAGGCGGTCGACCTGCATCTGCAGCACGCTGCCCGGACGGCGGGAGGCGACGTAGTTTCGCAGTTGGGAACTGTTCTTGATTTCGCGCTGGTCGATCCGCAGCACGACATCGCCCGGCTGGAGGCCGCCCTCGGCGGCCGGCTGGTCTTCCAGGACGCCGCGGATCAAGGCTCCGCTTTGCACCTTCAAGCCGAATTCGTCGCTGGCCGCTTCGGTCACGTCACTGACCTGGGCTCCCAAAAACCCGCGCTGGACCGATCCCGATTCGATGATGCTATTTACGATCGGAATCGCCATCGCGCTGGGGATGGCAAAGCCGATGCCGTTGGATCCGCCGCTGCGCGATTCGATGGCCGTGTTGATCCCCACGACTTCGCCGCGCAGGTTCACCAGCGGACCGCCGCTGTTGCCGGGATTGATGGCCGCATCGGTCTGCAGAAAGTCCTCGAATCCTTCGCCTTCGCCGACGATCCCCTGCACGCGGTTTTTGGCGCTGATGATTCCCGCCGTCACCGTTTGCTCCAGCCCGAACGGGCTGCCGATCGCCAGGACCCACTCGCCCACGCGAATCGCTTCGCTGTCGCCCATCTTGGCAAAGGGGTGGTCGTCGCCTTCGATCTGAATGATCGCCAGATCGGTTTCGGGGTCGGTGCCCACGATCGATGCCGAGACCCGCCGCCCGCTGCTGAGCTGGACCTCCAACTGATCGGTGCCGGCGACCACGTGATTATTGGTCAGGATGTAACCGTCGGGGCGGACGATCACGCCGCTGCCCAGTCCCACTCGCTCGCGCAGTCCGCCGCGGCCGCCACCGAAAAAGTCCTCGAAACCGCGTGGCACCCGGCGAACCGCCTGTTCGGTGGCATGGGTGTGGATGCTGACCACCGCCGGCCGGAGGGCTTCGGCAACATTGCGAAACGACGAGGAGAGATCTTGGGCAGTCGAATTGTTTTGGTTCTCGACCTGAGCCGAGCGATCCTGGGCGGGAGTCTGCGTCTGATTGGCCACCGCGTCATGTTGCAGGGCCGTGGGCAAGCTGAGCACGACCCCGGTCAAGAGACAGCCAACCAGTGCCGCACCGAGGGTGAGACTGAGCGTCTTCCAAGCGTTTTGCATGGTAAAATCTTCCTTTCACGGATGTAACTTCTACATGCGATCTGCCAGGATTGCAGCCGACCGCGCATCCGCAAAGGCTCCGGCAAAATCTGCGCCAATTAAGAAGACTTGCTTTCAACCCGGCTCAGGACCCGGCTTACAGCAGCGAATCGCTGCCGGCTTCGAAGCGGTCGAGCCGATACGGCAGTTCGACCACCCGCCCGCCCTCGTGCGGCTGGCGACGCGAGCCCTCACGCGGCCAAGCGGTGATCTCGTCCAGCTCCGGCATGATCTCCAGCAACTGGTCGCGCAGCCGATCGGCGATCCGCCGCATGGCCGGCGATTCGGCATGGGCTCGCAACGCTTCGATCGTCTTCATCACCCGCACCAATCGAGCTCGCTGGGCAATCGTATCGGTCAAGCCGCCCTCGGGTTCGGTCAACAATTCCGTGACCGGCACGTCCAGAGCTCGAGCCCACCGGTGGAGGGCCGAAAGGGTCAACTCGCCCCCGCCTGACTCCTCTTCGGCTCGCAGCTGCCGCACCGGAACGCCCGAGCGCCGCGAAACGGTGCGAAGCGTTATCGACTGGGCCTGCCGTACCTGAGCAATCCGGTGTGGCGGCACGGACGTCGCGGCGTCATTCTGTGGTACTTCTTCAGGCGAGCTCACAAACAGGGCTTCCCAGTGGCTAATGATTGTCAGATAGAAGTCCGCCTCAGCTAGTTCGATGCAAGCGCAGTGCCAATAGTTCCCTCGGGTCCCGCATCCGGAACCGCGGACCCCCGCGGGAAGCAGCCGAAAAGAGTAGCTCGGCTGTCCCAGCCGAGACGAAGCAGTGCATTCTCGGCTGGGACAGCCGAGCTACTTTGGGACAGCCGAGCTACTTTGGGACAGCCGAGCTTACTAAGCACGTCGCAACATTTCATTCGGCTTTACTCTCCCTCTGGGAGAGTCGGCCTCTTAGGCCCGGAGAGGGTTTTCGTAGGGCCCTCCCCGGACCTAAGAGCCCGACCTCCCGCTGCGCGGGAGGGTGTTGTCGCGGGGTTTCACCGAAAGATTCATGCCGACGTGCTTAGGCTTGGTCGTGGCGGCGGTAGAATTCGGCCAGTCGCTCGGGCGAGGCGCCGCCGGCGTGGGCCAGCTGCAACGTCCAGTTGCGAGCCGTTTGCCGCACGATGCCGTGTTTCTCCCAACGCCTCGCACTGCTGTACACCGGACCAGCGAGCAGCCGCGGCCAGCGCTGGCGGCGCAGTCGTTTGGCCAGCAACACGTCCTCCATCAGCGGCTGGTCCGGAAAACCGCCGGTCGCCCAGAATCGGCTTCGCGGCACAAAGATTCCTTGGTCGCCAAAGGGAATCCCCCGCCAGCGGACGCGGCGGCTGTCGCCCCACTCGATCACGCGAAAACCCCAGCGAGCCGATTCGATCCGGTGGCGAAAAGCTCCCCACAGACCGCGGTCCCCGGCCGCGGCTTCGCGCAGCTGCTCCAGACAGGTTCGGCCCGTCGGATCAGCGCCCAGGCGATTGTCTGCGTGCAGGAAGACCAGCATTTCGCCGCCGGCCGCTTCCGCACCCGCATTCTGCTGCCGCGCCCGTCCGGCCGAGCTGGACAAGACCCTCGCTCCGGCTCGCTCGGCCGTCTCGATCGTGGCGTCCCGGCTGCCGCCGTCGACGACGATCACCTCGTCGGCGTGCTGCTCGAGGGCCGATTCCACGGCCGCCGCGACCGCTGCCGCCTCATTCAAGGCCGGGATGATGACCGATACCGTCGCGTCGCCCTTGTCTGACATGAGTTCCCAGTTCCTTGTCGAATTCGCTCGAACCGGCGTCACAAAACCCGGCGAGTCCGAGAACCGGGGCTATCGCCCAAGCGGCTCGAAAGAACAAAACCGGGGCTATCGCCCAAGCGGCTCAAAAGGATTCGGTAGACGGCAGCGATGGACTGGTCAAACGTACCGAGTCTAAACGTACTGGACGCTGCGGTAACGCGCGTAGGCCAACGGCGAAAGGATCAGAATCGGGACCCAGGCGGCCATCGCGGGCGTCAACACGTACCCGCTGCTGCCCATCGTGGCGGCCAAGGTCTTGATTCCAAAGAACATCCCGACCAACAGCACGGCGTGTCCGACCAAGACGAATAGATTTTTGTCGCCGCGAGAAACGGCCAACGGCAATCCCAGCAGCACCAGCGAAAAATCCAGCAGCGGCCGCAGCAAGCGGCTGTGCAAATCCACCCGCACCTTGCTGCTGGTGTGCACGGCGGGATTGCGGACCCGTCGCATCAGATCCCCGATCGGCGTGTACTTTTTGCTAGCTCCTTTGGCCTCCAACATACTCAGATCGACCGAGGTGGCCACGAAGCACTGCCCGGGCTCGACCCACGGCGTGTCGGCGGCGGTGAACAGCACCGGGCGGCCGTTCATGCCGCGGGAAGCCAACGAATCGATGGCGGCCGGCCGGCCGACGTTTTCCAGCAAGAAACCGGCGGGATGCCGGTCGTCGGCCGCCCGCCAAACGGCTCGCTGGGCGGTCAACTGATTGCCGAAGCCCGGATAGGCCGCGTGGAGATGAAAAGCGGGATTGACCAGTTGTTTGCCTTCATTGATCAAGCTCTGTCCTTCGATCAATACCCCCGCCTGGCGGTCGTAACAGGGCAACAGCGGACGCTCGGCCGACGCCGCATCGACGTCCGGTCGATTTCCCAATTTGGCCCGGTAGTGGGGAAGGACCCATTCGCGATTGAGCAGTCCCAGAACGACAATCACCAAGGCCGCCACCAGCATGGGCCGCAGCAACCGACCGTGCCGCACGCCGGCCGCCAGGATCGAAGTCAATTCGCCGCTTTGACGCAGCCAACCGATCGTGAACAACAAGGCCATCAAGGCCAGGATCGGGCTGGTCGCATCAAAGATGACCAACAGATAGGGGCCGTAGTAATCGACGATCGCCTGGACGATCCCCCCCTTGGCCTCGGCCAGCGCCGCCAGGGCTTCGAGGTTGCTGAACGCGTGAAACACGACAAAGATGCCGCCCAGGCTGCAGAAACAAATCAGCAGCGTCCGCATGTAGAGCATCAGGATGTAGCGATCGATGCGAGTCACGGTGCGATAGCAAATCAGCGGAGGGACGGAGCGGGCAGAGATTGCCCATTTATCGTCCGCCAGCCCCGTCGGAGGCAACGTGAATTTGGCGGTTTTATTTCGTTCGCCACCGGATTTTCACCAAACAGTGAAACCAGTGGCATAGGCTTCCAGCCTGTGAAAAGTAGCACGGCTGTCTCAGCCGTAGAAAACCAGCCCCTCGGCTGGGACAGCCGAGCTACGCTGTGGCATAGGCTTCCAGCCTGTGAAAAGTAGCACGGCTGTCTCAGCCGTAGAAAACCAGACCCTCGGCTGGGACAGCCGAGCTACTCTGTGGCATAGGCTTCCAGCCTGTGAATTGAAAGCCAGCCCTAGACCCGCCGCAACGCCTCCTCGATCGCTTGGCCCAGCAGCTCGATTCCTTCAGCGATCCGCGGTTCGGGCTGGACGCCGAAACTCAGCCGCATCGTGTTGTTTTGCACGGGAGCCCCTTCGCTAGCAAAACAGAAGCCGCCCGGCACATACAGGACGCCGTGCCGGACGCAGGTTTCCCACAGCGTCGATCCGGCGGCCGTACCGAGCGGTTCCGGGACCTGCAACCAGACGTACAGCCCACCGCCGGGCTGCTGGAAGTGGACGCCATCGAAGCGGCTGAGATACCGCTGGCAGGCGTCGATCATCGCATCGCGTTTGCTGCGATAGGTGGGCAACAGGTCGTTTTGAAGGTGTTCATCCAGTTGGCCATCGGCCACGATGTCGCGGACCACGCACTGGCTGAAATGCGGCGAGCCGAAGTCGATCACGGATTTGCGGCGCAGCACGGCCGTGTGCAGCGGTTCGGGCAGGACGCCCCAGCCGACGCGCAGCCCCGGCGAGAGGTTTTTGGAAAACGTGCCGGTTTCGATCGTCCAGTCCGGTTCGGCTCCCAGATCGACAAAACACGGTACGTCGGCGCCGTCGTAGCGGAGGTCGCGATAGGCGTTGTCGGCCAACAGAGCGATCGGTGGCGCCAGCTCCGCCTGCTCGCCCAGCGCCGCGATGATGGCTCGGCGACGGTGCTCGGGCATGGTCACGCCGGCCGGATTGTCGAAGTAGGGCACCAGGTACAGCATTTTGACGCGGTCGCGAAGTCCGCGAGCGGACAGATCATCCAGCGTCCGCTCCAGAGCCTCGGGGCACACGCCGTGTTCGTCGCTTTCGACGCTGACGGCCCGCACGCCCAGATCACGAAGCACCGCGAGATAGACGAAGTAGGTGGGAGCCGCACACAGCACGATGTCGTCCGGTTCCAGCAAACACTCGCTGATCAAATGCAGCAATTGATTGCTGCCGGTGGTCAGGATCATGGCGTCGGTGCGCTGTGGCCAACGGTCGGCGAAGTAGCGTGCCGCAATCGCCTGCCGCAGCTGGCGATCGCCCGCGGCCAGCCCGTACTGCAGCGCCTGCCCGCCGGAGTGCGGATCGTCCAGCAACCGGCCCGCATACCGCTGGACCAGCTTTCGCGGCAGCGACCGCTCATCGACAAAGCCCGCAGCCAGCGAAATCAGTTTGGGATTGTCGAGCGCATCGGCCATCAAGCGGCTGATCGGTTGCTCGGGTGCGGCGGCCGCTTGGCGGCTGAGCGGGAGGGGAGCACTGACGGAACGAGGGGAGGGCAGAGCCGACATGAAAACACTATTTTTCCAAAGGGAGCCAACAAAGGATGCACACCACAGCGACACCAGAACGAACGCAAGGTTCGCCGCTTCCAATCTATCGCGGATCCGGCCCCCACGCAGGGGCGGCGCAGATCTCCAATCTCAAATCTCCTGACTCTAACGGAATCTATGTATCCTGACGTTTACTCCCCTCTCCCCGCCAACCTGGGCAAGTGGAGCTTGCCCAGGTTGGCGGGGAGAGGGGTTGGGGGTGAGGGGCCGCCGATGCAATGGCCTGACTCCTTGTATTGGATCCATCTTTGTATTAGACCCATCTGCCGCGTCCGACATCAAAGTGAGGAAAGTTGATGCTGGCAGTGCTGCTTTGCTGTCCCCCTCACCCCCAACCCCGCTCCCCCGAAGCCTGACTCGCTTAGGCTCGCCAGGCTTCGGGGGAGCGGGGAGTAAACGATTCTATTCGTACATAGAATCCGATAGAGCGAGCAAATCTCAGATCTCAGATCTCGACCTCTGAGCAGCGGGGCGGATCTGGTAAGCTGACCGCTCCGCTTTGTCGCTGAGGAAACACGCCCCATGCCCTTGTCTCGACCGATTCTGCTTTCCGCCCTGTTGGTGGGCGTGTTGAGCATTTGGGGCGTCGTCGCTGTGTGGCTGCGGTCCCCAACGAGCGGCTCGGCGCGGCAGCCCGCCGCTGTGAGTCCAGCGAAACGACACGCGGAACAATTGGCTTCGCTTCGCGGCGACAGCGTGCCGGAGTTGGCCGCGGCGGTCGCGGCGCTGCGGCGGGCCACTCCCCCGGCACGCTTCACCGATCCAGCCCACGCCGACGTGCTCTTCCAAGCCGGACGGTTACTGGCGGACCAGGGACGCTGCGACCCGGCCGCATGGTGTTTGGAACACGCTCTGCGAGTCGCCCCGGCCCACCGTCCGGCACGCTCGCGGTTGGCTCTGCTGCGGTATGTGACGGGCGACTATCACGGGGCCCAAGACCACTGGCGAGTGCTGCTGCGCGAGGGCGGTATGGATTTGATCAGCCTGCCGCTGCTGGGCAATCGGCGGCTGCGTTGGGCTTATGAAGACCGGGCACTCGAGGCCGGCCATGCGGCGGATCCCCACGACCCGCTGGTCTTGCAGGGCCTCGGGCACTGGGCGTTTATCGAGAAAGACCTGGAAGGGAGCGAACGTTACCTGCGAGCCGCGTTGACCATCGATCCCGCCCTGCAACCGGCCGCCATCCGCTTGGCTCAACTGCTGTACGAGAGCGGCCGTCGAGCCGAATTGATTCGCTGGCTGGACGAGCTGGACTCCCGCCTGCTGCAGCACCCTGAAATCTGGCTGCTCCGCGGCCACTTCTGCCGGGCAAACCAAGACGCCTCCGGTGCAGCGAGATGTTACTGGGAAGCGTTCCAGCGGGATCCGCTGCACCAGGTGGCCAACGAGCAACTGGCGCAGAGTCTGTTCGCGCTGGAGCAAGACGAGGCCGCGCAGCGACTTGCCGAACGCGGCAACCACCTGCGAACCTACGCCGCGACCTGCCGGATCATCCATTTAAAGGACGCGATCCATCTGCCGGACCTTCGCGCCGCGGCCGACAGCGCCCGTCACTGTGGTTGCGACCTCGATGCGGCGGCCTGGTGCAGCGCGGCCTTGGCGGTGGATCCGCAGCAGCGGTGGGCGATCGTGATGCGGCGCGGACTAAGTGACGCCCAACTCGCGGCCGGCGGCGCACGCTGCGCGGGACTGCAAGACGAACGAGCGGCGATCGGGCTGTCGTCGCTGTCTGTCCCGCCCCTGCCCGCGATGGCGCAGTCGCCCGCGGTGGCGCAGTCGTCAGACGGCCGGCCTGGCCAACGTGTCGGCGGTGAGTCCGCGGCGGCGGACCCCAATTCGTCGCCGATTCGGTTTACCGACGCAACGGCGTCGGCCGGAATCCATTTCGTCTATGCCGATGGCGCCGATCCGGAGGCCCAGACGACGCGATTGTTCGAATTCACCGGAGGCGGGACGGCCGCCTTGGACTTTGATCGCGACGGACGCTGTGATCTGTTCTTCGTCCAGGGCGGCGCAGCGCCCTCTCTGGGAACGTCGTCGGCAGCGGTCGTCAGCCGGCCCAGCGATCAACTGTACCGCAACCTGGGCGAGGGACGCTTCGCCGGCTGTGAAGCGGCCGCCGGCGTCGCCGATCGGCAATACGGTCAAGGCGTCAGCGTCGGCGACTACGACAGCGATGGCTTTGCCGACCTGTACGTCGCCAACATCGGCGAGAACGTGTTATACCGCAACAACGGTGACGGGAGCTTTCGCAAAATCGCGATCGGTGCAGTCGGCGGTGGTGCCCCGGCTTGGACGACCAGCTGTCTGATGGCGGATCTGAACGAAGATGGGCTGCCGGATCTGTACGACGTGTGCTACGCGCCCAACGACATGATTCATCTGCGGATGTGTCGATCGGGCGTGGCCTCGGTGCCCTGCGACGGAGCGCATCCGCTGCGGGCCGGCCAAGACCGGTTGCTGATCAATCTTGGGGACGGTCGCTTCGAGGATAGGACGGCCGCCAGCGGGATCGAATCGGATGCCGGCATCGGCCTGGGCGTTGTCGCCGCGGACTTCACCGGCAACGGCCGGATCGATCTGTTCGTCGCCAACGACGCCCGGCAGAACTTTCTGTTTGTCAACGAAGCGCCGGCGGGCCAGAGCCCGCGATACCGCGAGCAGGCCGTCCTGCGCGGCTTGGCCTACAGCGGTCAGGGCGTCGCACAAGCCTGCATGGGTGTGGCCGCCGACGACTTCAGCGACGACGGCCGCTTGGACCTGTTCATCACCAACTTCTACGCCGATTACAACACGTTGTACGTACGGCACGAGGGCGGATTGTACGAAGACGCAACCCAGCGAGCTGGACTGCAAGCGGTCAGCTGGCTGCATCTGGGATTCGGTACGCAAAGCCTGGACGCGGACCTGGACGGCCTGCCGGATTTGATCCTGGCCAACGGCGACGTGGTCGATTTTTCCACCCACACGCCCGGGCGACTGTACGCGCAACCGCTGCAGTTTCTGCATAACCGGGGCGGTGGACACTTTACTGAAATGAACGGCCGGACGCTGGGGCCAGCGTTCGATCGGGCCGCCATCGGTCGCTCGCTGGTTCGTGTGGATTTCAACAACGACGGCCGCGAAGACGTCGCCATTTCCAATCTTCGGTCCCCGGCGCGATTGCTGAGCAACACGACCGACACGTCCGCGCACTACCTGGACGTGCGCCTGGTCGGCACCCGCAGCAACCGCGACGCGATCGGCACCAGCGTGACGGTGACCACCGAACGTCGTTCGTGGACCAAATCCTTCACCGCCGGCGACGGCTACATGGCCAGCAACCAGAGCGGTCGCGTCTTCGGCCTGGGCGACAGCGAACAGATTACCGAAGTCCTCGTCCGCTGGCCCGGCGGCACCGAGCAGCGAATCGTCGCCCCGCCGCTGGACAGTCGGCTGTTGATTATCGAAGGGCTGGAACAAGGGTTTATACTGAACTGATGCCTTTCGCCTCCCCGTCCCGATCGCCCTTCGCCGAAAGGCTTTCTCCGATGCCGACCGCTTCGCCCGCTCTCTGGCCTCGTCGTACGTCTCGCACGTTGCTCGGCGTCGTCGCGGTCTGCCTTGGCGGCTTGATCACAGCGAACAGCACGGGGTGCGGCAGCGCGACGAATCCCGCAGAGGTCCGGTCCGAGGTGGCAGCGGTTCCAGCGGGTCATGCCCGCATGCGGCAGGCACTGCGTGAAATCGCCGCTCGCAGCAACGTCGAGAACGACTTTGTTGGTGATGGCCACGCTCTCCAGCTCCGCTCCCTGCTGGCCGACGAGCAATACGTTGCCGGCCTGCAGGCTCAAAAGCGATGGGAACTGTTCTACGAAGCGGGCCGAGCCGAATTGCGTTTGGGAAACGAGAAACAGGCACTGGGTCTGCTCAAGCAGGCCCTCGACGTGGTGCCGCAGAACAACGCCTACGATCGGAAACGCACGCATTTCGAACTGGGGCTGGCGAGTTTGCGTTTTGGCGAAACCCAGAACTGCTGCCAGCTGAATACCTCGGACAGTTGCATCGTGCCGATCCGCGGCCAGGGTCTGCACCAACGTCCCGCAGGTTCGCGACAAGCCATCGAGCATTTCACGGCCGTGCTGGAGCGTCCCGCTGCGGAGGGCGAGTCGGACGAGGTGCTGTACTACGACGCCACCGCCCGCTGGTTGCTGAACATCGCCTATATGACGCTGGGAGAATACCCGCAGGGCGTCCCGGAAGCGTATCGCGTGGATCCCGAGTTCTTTCAGTCGTCGGTGGAGTTTCCGCGATTCAGGAACGTCTATCCCGAACTGGGCCTGGATACATTTAATTTGTGTGGCGGCGCGGTGGTCGATGATTTCGACAACGACGGTGACCTGGACATCATCACCTGCACCTGGGACGTGACCGGCCAGATGCAGGTGTTTCGCAACAACGGCGACGGTTCCTTTGACGAGGTGACCGAGGAATCGAGCCTAAAAGGTTTTTATGGTGGTTTGAACCTGGTTCACGCTGACTACGACAACGATGGCGACCTGGACATCTATGTGATGCGTGGGGCTTGGCTGCGGAGCAAGGGGATGCATCCCAATTCCCTGCTGCGCAACGACGGCGACCTCCGCTTCACCGACGTGACGTTCGAAGCCGGCCTGGGACAGATGGACTGTCCGACCAAAACGGCCGCCTGGGCGGACTACGATCTCGACGGGGACCTGGACCTGTACGTGGGCAACGAGTCTTCCGAAGCTGTCCAGGCGCCGTGCCAATTGTTTCGTAACGAAGGCGACGGCACGTTCACCAGCGTAGCCCAGGCCGCCGGCATTGCGGACGTTCATTTTTCGATGGGAGCGGCCTGGGGCGATTTCGATGGCGACCGGTATCCGGATTTGTATCTGTCGGTCGACGGCCCCAACAAGCTGTATCACAACAACCGCGATGGCACGTTTACCGACGTGGCGGAGGAACTGGGTGTGGACCTGCCCTTGGCCAGCTTTCCCACCTGGTTCTGGGACTACAACAACGACGGGCATCTGGACATTTTTGTCGGTTGCACATCCGGTCCGGTCGGCGTGTTGGCCAGCGATATCCGTTTCGAAATGATGCACCTGTATCAGAATCGCGGCGACGGGACATTCCAGGACGTCGCCGAAGAAGCCGGGCTGCACTATCCGGCTTCGCCGATGGGTGCCAACTTTGGCGACCTAAACCAAGACGGCTATCCGGAATTCTATCTGGCCACCGGCAATACCCAGTTTTCCGAGATCCAGCCCAACGTCATGTTTCTCAATCAAGCCGGACAGAGCTTTGCCAACGTCACCATGGCGGGCGGATTTGGGCACCTGCAAAAAGGCCACGGCGTATCGTTCGCCGACCTGGACAACGATGGTGACCAAGACGTGTACGTCCAGTTGGGCGGGGCCTACCCCGGCGACCGCTTCAACGACGCCCTGTTCATCAACCCCGGCTTTGCCGGCAACAGCGTGACGATCCAAGCCGTGGGAGAACAGTCCAATCGCTGTGCCATCGGCACCCGGCTGGAACTGGTGATCGAAGCGGACGGTCAAGAGCGGTCCATCTTCCACACCATCGGCAGCGGTGGCAGTTTCGGCGGCAACCCGCTGCGGCAAGCCATCGGCGTGGGAAGCGCCGAGGTGGTCAAATCGCTGCGGGTGCAGTGGCCGGCTTCGGGCCAGCTCCAGGAGTTCACGAACGTCCCGGTCGATCGGGCCTACCGGATCGTCGAAGGAGCCGCCGCCCCGGAACCTCTACAATTGCAGCCGTTCGCCGTGCCGCGGCAGGACACCGCGGCACCGAAACCGTAAGCGTGATCGGGCCAGAGCCAGGATGTTGGACTACTAATCTTCACGAATCGAACACCAAAGCAAATCGAGTGCTGATTAGTGGTGCCGAAACCATCTCGGCCGGCCGGTCACAAATCTCAAATCACCTGAATCCGGCGGATCAGTAATCGACGCTCAACTGATTGTCGATCTCGTCGACACCGGGGATATCACGCAGCGCTTCCTGCGCCATCTGTTTCTGAAAGAACGAATCGACGCTGCCGCGCAGCACCAAACGATCTTGCTCCTGTTTGCTTTTCACAATCACCCGCCTGAGGTGCGGATGCGACTTCAGGGCGGAATCGACTCGGGCCAGAATAGTTTCTTCAGATTGCATCGGTGGGAGACCTTCGGAAGGGAGGAAGGGAAGGAACCAATGTCGCTATCGATCCGCAACCCAAGCGAGGATCAGCGGAACCAGGCGGAATAGATTGCCTTGCCTGCCCAGGCCATAAGGTGACAACGCTTGTAGCGAATTTCCCGCGCAGCAGAGGTTTCCAGCCCACAGAACCGGGGCTAGCGCCCAAACGGCTCAGCGGATGCTATGCCGGGCACGCAGCGGTGGGCATCCAGACGGGCCAGCGAGTTTTGGCGAGCGGGCAAACTGGGATGCATCCAGCTGCCGCGTCGCGCGGCCGGGCTGTCGGCGGTGACCGCGTCGAGTGCGGCTGACATCGCAGCGGCGGCTTCGGACAAGCGGCCCGGCAGACCTTCCACCTCGGCGGCCGCTCGGACGGCCAGCCGACAAGCCACCGCGTCGGCGTCCAGCTCGGTACGCCGCGAGACCACGTGCAGAAAGGCCAGCGACGCAGTGATCCCGCTGGCGACTCCCAAAACTTCCGTCCAGGCATATCCCGCCAAGACCTGTTCCACGCAGTAGATCGTGGCCCAAGCGGGAATCACCGCGGCCATTCGCAGCGGGACGTGCCAGCGACGCAGGTGCGCGATTTCGTGCAAGGCAATCATCGCCAGTTGTTCCCGCGGCAACCGATCCAACAACCGATCGCTCAGCAGCATCATGCGGCAGCCGGGCAGAAACCCCGCCACCAGCGCGTTGCTGGTCTTGTGTCCCGTGTCCCAACGGCGGATGCACAGGCGCGGATACCCGGTGGCGGCCGCCAGCTGTGTTAACCAGGCGTGCTGCGAATCGGCGATCGATTCGGTCTTCCAAATCCGCCGCGCCAACCAAGGCAGCCCGATCGGCACGCAGACCAACGTCACCCCCGCGGCGATGGCGCCACCGGCAACCACCGGCAACCCCGGAATCAACAGCACGCCGTCGACCAAAGCCAACAGCAACAATACCGGCAAGACCAGCCAGGCACCTTGGATGCGAAACGCCGCCCAAGCTTCCTGCAACAGGGACCGCACCCCTCGCGGCACCCATTGATGCGCCACGCCGAACTGATGATCCACCCACCACAGCAGCGTCGAGATGGCCGCGGCGGGCAACATCAACAAGGTGGCGCGGGCGGCCATCGACCACCGGCACACGGTCAACGAATCGATCAGCCCAGCCAAACCAAAACCGACCAGACACATGGCCGCAGCCACAATCCCCGCCCAGCGAAGGATACTGATCTGGCGCTCGTAGATCCGCACCGCGGTCACCGGATCGTCGTCGCCGCTGTCCAGCTGCCGCGTGGTCACCGCCGCGGCGACTTTGCCCAACAACCCCCACGCCAGCACGACGCCCAGGGTCGCCACCACCGCTCGCACCGCCGGCACCTCGGGTCCGGCAACCGAACCACAGCCCAGCGAGACGACGACCAACAGGAACCAATACAGCGGCATAACCCGACCTTGCGATTGTTCGACAGCAGCCCCTTGCGGCGGGACTGTGCGGCACCCCCAGCGGCGGTCCGCATCGCGGGGCGATTGGCCGCAGTGTACACGGGCCGGCTGACGATCGTGGACAAGGCAAACCGGTCGGTTCCAGAAACTCCCGCCGCCGGCCGCCGCCGGTCCACTGATAACGATTCTGCGGATCGTACGATTCGCCGCAAGCAAGCCGCAGCTCAGCAGCGCGAGCCCGGCCGCGCCGCTACTGCTCGCCGGCCACTTCCAACACCTCGGGTAGGTCCAGACGTCCCTCGTACAGCGCACGCCCGATGATGGCCGCCGGCATGTCCACATCGACCAGGGCGCGGATGTCGTCCAGGGTGGTCACGCCGCCGCTGGCCACCAGCGGGATATCGGTCGCAGCGGCCATCTCTTGCAAACCTTGCAGATTGGGTCCCTCGAGCATGCCGTCTTTGGCGATGTCGGTGTAGATGATCGCGGCGATGTTCTCGGTGCGGCTGCGCAGGTCTTTGGCCAGAGTCACGGCCGGCGTGCTGCTGGTTTCCAACCAACCGTCGGTCGCGACCATGCCTTCGCGAGCGTCGATGCCGGCGGCCAGGCGCCGGGGGTGGGCGTCGCACATCTGGGCGAACCATTCGGGACGTTTCAGGGCCGCACTGCCGACGACCAGGCGGGCCAAGCCCATGTCCAGTAATTCTTCGATGATCGCCTCGCTGCGGACGCCACCGCCCAGCTGGCAGGGCACATCCACCGCTTGCAGGATCGCGCGGACCGCGGCCAGATTCTCGGTCGGGTCGTCGCCGCGGGCGGCATCCAGATCGACCAAGTGCAATCGCCGAGCGCCGGCGACGACCCAGCGGCGGGCCATCGCGGCGGGGTCTTCCCCAAAGACGGTTTCGCGTTCGTAGTCGCCCTGTTGCAGTCGCACACAGCGGCCGTGCCGAAGATCAATCGCTGGCCAGATTTCCACTTATCTTTTGTCCGGTATGGTGGGGAAAGAAGACGGTACCAGGCACGGTTCGGCATGCCTGTTTGCCCTCCGATTGTGACAACGTTTCTCGTCGCTGCCACCTACCCTGATTTTGCCGCCGTCGCCGGCCGGCGATTCCCCCGTCAATCCGCCGGTTTCCTGCGGCATTGCGCCGCGCGGCTGTCTATGCTGAAAGGACCCGATCGTCCTTCTGGAGGTGCCCGTGTCGTCCGCTTTCCGCCGCCCACCACGTCGTTCTCTGCAGCGTCGCCAGCGATGTCGTATCGAGATGCTGGAAGATCGCCGCCTGTTGGCCACGCTGGGCATCGACGTCCGCTTCTTGGCCGATGACGCGGGCGTACCAGCAGCGGAATTGCAAACGCCGGTCTTGCGAGGCGAAGCGTTTTGGGTGGATGTCCGCGTCCAGGACGTGCGCAGCGCAGCCCCCGCCGGCGTGATCGCTTTGCCCCTGAACCTGTCCTGGGACCCCGCCGCCTTTGCCCTGACCAGCGACGACAATTTGACGCCGCAGGGCAACCCGGCCTTGCCACTGAACGATCCCTTGGTCAGCGGCGCGCTGCCGCTGCAGCGAGCGGTCGATACCTACGACGCGGCGGCCGCGGCATTCGATCCAGACGCCAGCGGATCGTTGCTGGATTTTTTTAATCTTCGCGGCGTTCGCGGTGCCTCACTGCCCAACAACAGTGTGGGGCAAGCCCTCGGCAGCGGCGCGGCAGAAACATTCAGCCGGCTGCGTTTCGTGGCCATCGCCAATGCCGATGCGGCACCCTTTACAGTCAATTTGGATGGATCGATGTCCTTCGCCGATGCGGACCCGCTGGACGACGTCGTCGCCGTGGGCAACGCCGCCGACGTCGCGGCACTGGCCAACACGGTCGAAGCCACGCTGTCGATCGTCGGCGGACAGATCCGCGGCGTCAAATTCGACGACCTTGACGGCGACGGCGTGCGGGATGCCGGCGAACCAGGACTCGCCGGCGTAACCATCGAAGCCACTCCCGTCGATCCCGCGGGGCCGAGCGTTACCGTCCAAACCGCCGCCGATGGCAGTTACCGGTTTACGGACTTGGCGGCTGGGCAGTACACGGTTCGCGAAGTCGACGGCGGCGGTGCGATCGTGACCCTGCCGGCTGGCAACCGTTACAACGTGCAGCTGTCGCATGCAACGCCGACGATCGCCGGGCTCGACTTCGGCAATTTCACTCCGGGCCAGTTGTCCGCCAGCAGTCTCAGCGGGTTTGTGTACGCCGACACCGATCGGGACGGCGTACAGGATGCAAACGAAGTTGGTCTACCGAACTGGACCATCCAATTGTTTCAGAACGGCGCGGCGACACCTCTGCAAACCGTGACCACCGCGGCCGATGGCAGCTACTTCTTCGGCGACCTGCCGGGCGGTTCGTACCGTGTCGTGCAGTCGCAGCAGCCGACCTTTGTGGATGCCTCGATCACCCTGGGCCGAGTGCTGCCGAGCGGCCAGAGCCGGGGCGTGACCGAGGGGTTCAACGTCTTCGCCGGCATCGAACTGAGCGGCGAAGAAACGGCCGTCCAATACAACTTTGGCGAAAACCTGGCCGCGATCAATAAACGCTTCTTCCTTTCCACCACCAACCCACGTCGAGAACTGTGCGCGGCGTCGGGTGGCTCGTGCCGCAGCATTGCCGGGACCGCCGGCGACGACAACATCCTGGTCCAGCGCACGGCCGACGACACCGTGCAGGTGACCGTCAACGATCAAACGCCGGTGCGGATTCCAGCCAGCCAGGCGGACGTGGTGTTGGTCGAAGGCGGTGGCGGCCAGGACAACGTTACGATCGTGGGCAGCAGCGAAACCGAAACGTTCACCGCCGATCTCGCCAGCGACGCGGCGACGAGTAACCCAACCGCCACGGCGTCCAGGCCCGCGGCCGCGACGCTGACCACCGCTCGGCAAAAGGTCGGCGTGTTTGGGGCCGGACAGGTCGAAATCCGCGGCGGGGGCGGCAGCGACCTGGGCGTCCTTCGCGACTCGAGCGGAGCGGACACGTTGACGGCCAACGGTCGCACGGCCGTGCTCCAGTCGCCGGCGGGCGATCGGATTCAGATGATCGACATGCAAACCCTGGTCGCCATCGCCTCGCAAGATGACCGCGACGACCGAGCCGAAGTGGACGCAATCGATTTCGTGCTGCGGCTCGGCGGCACCTGGGTGTAGGCCCAGTGGCAGGTTTCATTTCAGGGTAGCTGATCTCGCCAGAGATTGGACGGAAGCGGTGAGAAGGTCCAAAGTCTGGCGACTTCAGCTACGGCCAGAACCTGAGATCAAATGCTTTCACAGGCTGGAAGCCTATGCCACTACTTTCACAGGCTGGAAGCCTATGCCACTGGTTAGTAGCGGTAGTCGAGGCCTAGGTTGATGCCTTGGGCCCAGAAGTCGGCGTAGCGGAGGGCGTAGCGGGGCCGCGGATCGCCGCTCAGCCCCGCCGGATCCAACTGACTGAGGTTCAAGCCGGGATCGATCTGCTCGGCCGCTCGCGCGACTTGGCTCCAGTACAGAAAGCGATACCCGACCGACAGCCGCAGCCGAGGCAACAGGTCGTAACCCACACCGATGTGCAGCTGGGGGATCATGGCCAGGGAGTCGCTTTCGTAGCTGCCGCGGTTGGTCCCCAGGGCCAGCAGTCCGCCGCTGGAAGCGCTGGTGGACACGCCACCACCGGCCAGCGGAACGCTGGATGTGGTAGATCCATCGATGTCGACCGTTGTGTAGGTATTGCCCAGGGCCAACTGCATGCCCATATCGATCGTCCAGCAGCGGTTGCGGCTGCTGGCCAGCACACCGATGGCGGCGCCGTGGAAGCGGTTGTCGGCGGCAAAGGAGTCGTACTCGGTCAGCGTGCTGCCGACGGCCAAACCGCCGCCGCCACCGGTCACGCGTTTGAAGTCGCGGATCGAGAGCGCGTCGTCCAGTTGATTGTGCTGGTATCCGGCAACCACTTGCAGCCGGCGCCGGGGGCCGCTGGCCAGCATCTTGCGAAACATAAATTCAAAACCGTCCAGCGACGCGGTGTGCTGGACCGACACGCTGCCGTCCAGCTCGCCCGGAAAAGCGATCAGCTCCGCATTGGGACCGGTGGCTCCGGGTTCGACACTGAAAAAAGGACGGGCCAGGATGTCGGTGGCCGCACTGTCATAGCGATAGTGGTCCTCGACTTCGCCGATCCCGCTGTAGGCAAAGTGCCAGCCCAGATTGCCGCGTTCGGGAAACCAACGACCGAACTCGACGCGTCCCCCCGACGCTCCGCCGGCGCCCAGATCCGCGTTGCCGACCAGTGTTCGCGTGGTCGACAGCCCCAAGATGCCGGCGTTTGCCCGGCCGGTGCCAGCCGAACTGGTCGTGACCAGGGGCGGTGTCGCCGCACCGGAAAACCACCAGTACATGTAATCCACTCGGCCCCAGTAGCGATGCACGCGGCAGCGAGCATCGCACATCCGGCCGGGATGCCCATGAGCGGGGCCCAGCACCTGAGCCTCTTCCCAAGCGGGAATGCTTCCAACGATCCGCTCGTCGAAGCCGTCGTCGAGGTACGGCTGCCCATCGACGACGTACTCCCCATCGACGACGTACTCTCCATCGACGATCTCGCCGTCCAGAAAGCCGCCTTCGATAAACTCACCCTCGACGTACTCACCGCGAACGTACTCACCGGCCGGCAGCGGTTCCGCATCGCTGGGTGAATCGACGACGATCGATCGAGGCGGCGGCAAGGGTTCGACATGCTGGACCGGTTGGACGGCGGCGCGTTCGGAGATCGCCGGATCGCGCAGCGGTAACGGCGGCAGCATTCCGAGAGGCACAGCGTCCGACATGTCCGGCGGCGGAGTCGGGACGACCAAGGCTTCCTCGCGGGCGTCCGCACGGGAATCCTCGCGCGAGCCTTCGGGCGCGGACGCCGCGGAACGCGCCTTGCGGCTTCCCCGCGGCGCAAACAGCGACGCCTTGCGGTGCGGCTCCGCCGAGCCTGCGGCGGTGGCCTGAGTCTCGGAAGCCGATTGAGCGCTTCCAGCGGTGGGCAGCGCACAGGCTGCAGCCAACCCGCACAGGACCAGAGCGGTCTTCATCGTCGTCGGTAGATGCATTCCGATTGCCCGGCGCTGCGAGGAGGGAAACGTGGAAAGCCAGTAGGCGTGCATATAACTTTGACGGGTTGGGACGGATGGCCGTGGAGAGAACACGATCGCTATGCAGCACGTTGCCGGCGCCGCTCGGCATCGTCCAACCAAGCCTGCGTCAGGGCATCCAGCCAGGATTGGACGTCCGCCGCCGCTTGCGGCCTGGGCGTACAAACGCTCGGCGAATGCGAAGACGTTTCGTCCGCGGTGGACAGCACGTTCAACGCCCCGAAATCGGCTAGATCGACGACGCCGTCGTGGTTGGCATCGATGGTCAGCGCGTCATCGACGGCGACCGGTGCCGGCGGCAGCGAGTCGCCGGACGCCGAGTTGTCGCCGGCGGCTTCGACGGTTTCGACAGCGTCCACGTCCGGTTCGGCTTCCACGACAACCGCTGGCGGGTCGAGTGGCGGCGGATCGAAATGGGGCGGGGCGGTGGCCAGTTCCGCGGCATCGCGGAAAGTGGGAGCGTCGATCGATAGCGTCAGGGTGCCGTAGTCCACCAAGGACTCGGGCAGCACGCGGGACGGAACCGTGATGGTTTTGGTGTCGCTGGCGCTCAATCGAATCGTAGCGGAGCCGGCCTGCGAACCGGCTTGCATGCGGATCATCGCCAACGTATCGGCCTGCATGTTGCCGATCGCGCGGCCGGCACCGGCGGAGATCATCGCTAATCCGCCCAGTTCATCGATGCGTCCCGCAGCGTTGTCCAGCTCGCCCTGTTGCCCCAGCGGCAGGTCTTCGGTCAGCACGTCTGCCAGCACGAAATCGCCTTCGACCACCTGCAGCAAGCCCGCGTCCCAGTCGACATCGACGGCCGCCGAACCGAGCCCGAAGCGGCGAGGATCGAACTCTTCGGCCGTGATGCGCACGAAGAAGGTCTCTCCGGCCACCACACTTTCGATCGGAGCCCCCGGAGCGCCATCGACGTCGCTGTACAACTGCAGCTCGAACGCCGCCGCCGCCATCAACTGGCGCGTCTCCAGCGATTGCAGGCGCAACCGCGTTGCCGGGCGAGTCAATCCTGTGCGTCTCATCCTTGAATTCCTTGCTATCCATAGCGAGGCTCTGCCGCAGAGGTCATCCGGACCCTGTCGCCCCGCCGAAGTGGTGAGCGTGCCGTGACGAGCCGGACGGAGTGTCGATCCAGCCGGCCGGCGGCGTCAAGACCGATCCCGGCAGCCCCCTCGTCGAACTTGAGGAAAAATCTGAAAAAACTCAGAAGAGGCGAAAGAGCAAAGAGAAAGCAAAAAAACCGTAGCTGAAGTCGCCAGACTTTGGTTGGTGGTTGTTAGTTGTTAGTTGTTAGTTGTTAGTTGGTGGTTGGTGGTTGGTGGTTAGTGGTTAGTGGTTGGCGGTAGTTAAGCACGTCGGCATGAATTTTTCGGTGAAACCCCGCGACAACACCCTCCCGCGCAGCGGGAGGGTAAAGCCGAATTAGATGTTGCGACGTGCTTAACGGGTCGAGGCCCGCGCCCGCGCACCCACCGCGGCGAACACGGCGTCGGTCGCAGTGGCCGACAGCTGACGCCCGAACTCGGCGTTCAGCGGGGCGATGTCCCCGAGTCCGATCTCGCGGGCCGGCGTGTCGCCGAGGGCAAAACGACAGGTGCCGACCTGTTGTCCGGCGCCGTTGGGACAACGTGTATTGATGTCCCTCGTGGGATCGAATCGAGGCGAAACACCATCGACGATAACGGCCTCGCTGAGCAACGCATCGTCGAGCAGCCGAAAGTCTTCGAAGTCGACCGCACCGTCGTAGCTGACGTCGCTGTCGAACGTCGATCCGCCCACCAAACGAATCGGAAACCGCAACGGTCCGTCGGTTTCGACCACCAAGCGGTCGCTGGCCGTAAAGAAATGCGACTCGCTGTCCGCGGTCAACCAATCCGGCGACGCCTGCACGACTTCGTCCCCAGACCGAATGACCGGATCGTAGAAGACGTAGTACTCGGCCGACTGGCCGGGGTCCAGCGAACGCGGCCAAACGGGCGATTCCAATTGGCCGTCGTCGGCCACCTGCCGGACCTGTAAATAATCCGCGCCGCGGCCGGACACCAACGATTCGTCGATGCCCGTGATCTGAAACGCAGCGTCGGTGGTGTTGTGTACGGTAAAGGTCTGCCAGGGCCGCAGCGCAGCCAACACCTGCGACGGCACCGGATCCTCGGCAGCGGTTTGTTGCAGGTGTTCCAGTCGGCCCAGCAATTGATCGGCCGGTCGAACCCAGGTGCCATAGGTAAAGGAACCGAGGTTGGTGGGGCTGGTTTGTTCAAAGCCGCCGCGGACCACTTGGCCCGCCGCGACGCGGATCCCATCACTGTCTTCGGCAGGAAAGGTGTGCACGACTCGGCCGCCAAGGCCTTCCTCGACCGAGCGTACGCGATACGTCCCCGCGGCCAGGTTGGCGAACACGTATTGCCCGTCCTGGCCGGTCAGCGCGCTGGGTTCGGCTTGCGGATCGAACAACCCGTCGTCATTCAGATCCAAATACACCTGGGTGCCATAGCGGCCGGGCTCGCCCGCGTCCCAGCTGCCATCCAGATCGAAATCCGACCAGCTGTATCCGATGATCGTGGCCTGCGACGCGTCAGGCTGGCTGATGAAGTCGTCGGAGAGCCCAAAGTTCGGGGCCACCGTTTGCAGTGCCGCCCCCAGCAGTGACGGCTGGCTGGCATCCAGCGTGAAGGAGTGCGACACGTCGCCGGCCGGAAAACTCGCCGTCGTCCCGCCGGCCAGCTGGACTCGGACGGTGTGTTGTCCGCTCGCGATTTGTCCGAGCTGCTGGAACCAGTACAGGCCGCGTTCTCGCACCGGGTCGATGACGCCATCGCCATCCAGGTCGACCGCACGGCTCTGCGCAACGCCGACTCCATCGAGTACCACGTCGACGCCGTCGAGGCCGACTTCGCCGTCGTCCCAGCTGCCGTTGCCATTCTGGTCGTGCCAAACCCGTCCCAGCACGGCCAGACGATCTTCGGCGGGCAGCGTGAAGGGTCCGGGACGAAACACGGCCAGCGGCGTGATGAACTGCACCTGTTGGGCGACCGTGGCGGTCACCGACGCCGTGTTGTTGGAAAGATCGGGATCGGTTTCGACGCCTTCGACCGTGGCCGCGTTGGTGATCACGCCACCGGCCGCGGCTTGTTCGACCAGGACGGTCACGTTCAGCACTTGTTGCTGCCCAGTGGACAACGTTCCCACGTCCCACCGGCCGCTGGCAGGATCGAACGCCCCGTCCCCGTCGTCGCTGACATAGCTCACCCCGGCCGGTAGAACGTCGCGAACGACCACTCCGCTGGCCTCGGCGTTAGAGGCGGCGTCATTGGCGGCGGTCAGCGTATACACGACTTGGTGTCCGGCCAGCGGGGCCGCGACGTCGATGGTTTTCTCCAAAGCCAGGTCGACACGGTTCACTGCAACGCCGACCACGGCACCGACGTCGCCCACTTCGACGGCGTTCTGCAGCTGTTGCCCCGCCGTGCCATCGGCGACGACCGCGCGGAGCTGCAGCGAGCGGCTCTGTCCGATGTCCAAAGTGTCGATGGTCCACGAGACCGTGCGGTCTGCGGGATCGTACACAGCCTCGGGCGTCGCATCGACGAACTGCAGGCCGGCGGGCAGGGTGTCGATGACCGTGAGGTTCTGAGCATCGCGATCGGAGGCGGCCGCGTTGCTGACGTCGATGGTATACGTCAGCGTTTGTCCTTCGTTGGGTGTGGCATCGTCCACCTGCTTGTCCACCGCCAACTCGGCTGCGGCACACGCCACAACGACCGAGGCCGCCGCGGTATTGTTGTCGGCGTTCGGGTCGGACTCATCGGCCCTTACCGTCGCCTGGTTCGTCAGCGTTTCATCACACGTTCCCGCCTCGATGACAGCGTCCACGGAAAACGATTCGGATTGGCCGGGTGCCAGGCGGGGAATCGTCCAACGGGCGGGCTGGGGCGAGACGACGGTCAGCCCTGCCGGCAGCACGTCTTCGATCACGATGTTCGTCGCGTCCGCATTGGACGCCGCGTCGTTGGTCACCGTAATCGTAAAGGAAGCGGTCTGACCGATACGTGGCGCCGCGTCATCGACCGCCTTGAGCAAGGACAAGTCGACACGGTTGACGGTCAGCGTCGTTCGATCGGTATTGTTGTCGGGTTCCGGATCGGACTCGTCGGCAGAGGCGACGACCACGTTCTCCAGCAACCGGCCTGCGGTCTGGTCGTCAACGACCGCCTGGACCTGCAGGAACAGCGACTGCCCGGCGGCAATTTCGGCAATCGCCCACGTCACTTGGCGGGCGGCGGGATCGTACACACCGCCCCCGGTCGCGGAAACAAACGTTACGCCTGCGGGCAGGGTATCGACCACGCTGACCGCCGTCGCCGCCGCGTTCGAGTCGGCCGCGTTGGTCACGTCCAGCGTAAAGGTGACGCGTTGGCCTTCGTTGGGCGTCGCGTCATCGACGGTTTTGGTCGTTGACAGATCAACACGGTTCACCGTCAAGGACGTTCGACCGGTATTGTTGTCGGGTTCCGGATCGGACTCGTCGGCAGAGACAACGACCACGTTCTCCAGCAACCGGCCTGCGGTCTGGTCGTCGACGACCGCCTGGACCTGCAGCGACAACGTCCCGCCGGCGGCAATTTCGGCAATCGCCCACGTCACTTGGCGGGCGGCGGGATCGTACACGCCGCCCCCGGTGGCGGAGACAAACGTTACGCCTGCGGGCAGGGTATCGACCACGCTGACCGCCGTCGCCGCCGCGTTCGAATCGGCCGCATTGGTCACGTCCAGCGTAAAGGTGATGCGTTGGCCTTCGTTGGGCGTCGCGTCAACGACGGTTTTGGTCGTTGACAGATCAACACGGTTGACCTTGAAGGGTACGCGTCCGGTATTGTTGTCAGGATTGGAATCCGGTTCTTCGGCGCTGGCTACCGCAACGTTCTCCAGCATCGCTCCCCAGGTGTCACTATCGACCGTGGTTTGAATCCGTCTTTCCACCGTTTGACCGACATCGATTTGCGGAATGGTCCAGCGAACCGTGTGGTCCGCCGGGTCATACACACCGCCATCGCTAGAACCGATGTAGGTGACACCGATCGGCAGGGTATCGACGACGACCACGTCGGTGGCGGCCTTGTCGGCAGCGTCTTCATTCTTGACGCCGATCGTGAACTCCAGCGGTTGTCCGGCGTTGGGCATCGCATCATCGACGTACTTGATCGTTACCAGGTCGACCGTGCAGGGCTGGTTGGTGATGCGGACATCATCGACGTACCAGCCTTCCGGATCGATGGGTTCGACCACACCG
This sequence comes from Roseimaritima sediminicola, assembly GCF_009618275.1. GTDB lineage: Bacteria > Planctomycetota > Planctomycetia > Pirellulales > Pirellulaceae > Roseimaritima > Roseimaritima sediminicola. The sequence goes on along the minus strand of NZ_WIAD01000022.1, from coordinate 13,828 downwards.
GTATCGAAGGAGAAATGCAACTGGATCGTTCGTCCGGCGTAGGCCGATAGATCGGCGGTTGCCTCGCGCCATTGCTGGTCGGTTTCGGGCAGGGTTCCGTCGGCACGCGACAGCAGCACGTCGACCGTCCCGCTGGCCACGTCCTGGACGCGCAGCTCGACGAAATCGCGGTCCAGCGCCGGACGGGTGTCGAGCAAGTAATTGAAGCGGAGCGTACTGGACCCGCAGGGCAACGCCACCTCGGGCGACTTCAGCACGCCCTGGTGATCGGCGAACACCGGATAGCGACCGCCACCGAGAACGGTTTCGAACTGTCCGTAATAAAACGCGTGTCCGGGAGAATGTCCGGGAAGGTTATCGCTGCGGCGTCCGATCGAATGGTGCCAGAACCCGGTGATGGTGCCGCCCTGGTTGTCGGCCACAAAGCCGCCGGCGTCGGGTTCGAAATCTTCGAAGTAGATTTCGTTCCCCAGCGGATCGGCGGCCAACAGCAAACGGTTTTCCAAGCGTTCTAAACGGCTGCGACGCCGCCGCGAACGCAAGACACCCGTACGATGTGGCGAATGACGACGAATCACGGGCAGGACCATCCTTTCGACAGAAGAACTGCAAGAGCTTCAATATATTCTCCGGCCGATCGCGGAGCCAGAAAAGAATGGGCGTGGCAGCCTGCGAGGGCGGACGGTTCAAGCCACAGACGGTTCCTCTGCAACGCTTGGCGGGCATCGGTCCTCGGTGGCTCGCCACTACCGGACACTTCGCACAAGGCTTGTCTGGTCGCTGGAGTTCAGACGGGAAGATCTATTTTGTTGCCCCGGTGTGGCCACAGCGGTATAAGTGGAAGAAGCGTCACGAGCCGAATGATCGGCACAGGCCGACGTATTGCGGCAGGGCGTGATCGCCGAGACATCACAGTGGCTCGGCGTCACACCAGGGAAGGTACGTGTTTGAGTTGTCAATCGGTTACCAGTTTGATCCCTTCCCTGGAGTAGGACCATGCGTGCGGTGAAACGTAGCTCGAGCAAACAGCGTCGACCCTCCCAACGATCGCTGTCAAAGCGCCGGCGGTTGTCGGCGCAGTGTCTGGAACCGCGTCAGATGCTCGCGGGTGATGTCATGGCAGACTTCGCAGGTGGTGTGCTGACAATCACCGGTGATGGATCCGGAAACGGCGTCGAATTGATTCCCGGCGACAACCCGGGCGAATACCGCGTGATCGGCACCGACGTCAACGGCGCGATGACGCAGGTCACCGGCACCGGCGTCTTCATCGACGATCCGATGAGCGATGTCGTCGTGGACCTGGGCGGCGGCAGCGACACCTTCACCATTCGCGGCCTCAGCGCAGCCACCCCATTGGCTGTGCACGGTGGAGTCAGCATCAGCGACCCGTCGGGCGCGAATACCTTTGAAGTGATCAATGCGCGCATCTCTGGCGCGTTCGCAGTATCCGGTGGCGTCGATGAAGATGACGTCCAAGTCGACGGTTCGCGGATTATCGGAATCACCAGCTTGGCCTTGGGCGATGGCGACAACTCGGCGATGCTGTTTAACAACACCGTGCTGGATGGCGATTTCATCTACAGTGGCGGTGCGGCCGAGGACAGCGTGTTCGTCGTCGAAGCCGAAATCGATGGCATCGTGTCGATCGCAACCGGCGACGGCAATGACAAAGTCGTCTTCGGAATGTCGACCGACCCCACGGTCGGCGGCGATATCTCGATCAGCTTGGGTCCTGGCAATGACCGAGCCATCATCCACGATACCGACGCCCGACGCCGCGTCACGATTGACGGGGGCGACGGTCACAACATCGTCGACATCGAGCAGAGCGCGATCGGGGTCAGCGTGACCGGTACGGTTCTGGACATCGCCAACGGTACTGGCCACGACACGCTATCGATTCGCGACACCGTGATCAGCGATGATGTGATCGTGGCGAACGGAGGCGGTATGTTTGGCAGTGACACCGACATCGTCGACAGCGACATCCGTGGTGATTTCGATTTTTTCGCCGATGATGGCGTGGACATTTTTAATGTCGCCAACTCGCAGATCCGCAATGACGTCTCCCTGACCTTTGGCGATGGTGAGAGCTTTGTCTCCTTCCTGGGGGCCGATCTGGGCGACGACCTGGCGATCCTGGGCGGCATGCATCGCGACGATGTGACTCTGGAATCGACCGTACTAGAAGGCGATGCCGACATCAGTCTGCTGGCCGGCATCGACCGCCTGAGCGTCCTGGCGGGAACTCAGCTGAAAGGCATCAGTACCCTGTCCGGCGGGGCCGGCATCGACGTCGATGTGTTCACGCGCGAACTGGCTCCGGGAGCGGTCGACATCGCTTTGCTGCTGTTGACGGAATTCGAAGACCATCAGTTCGTCAACAATTAATCACCGCCGCCCCATCGGCAAGCTCGCTTCCAGCACCCGGCCAGCCCCCCGCAAACGGCCGGGTGTTTTTCATACCCAGTGGCATAGGCTTCCAGCCTGTGAAAGCAGTGGCACAGGCTTCGTCTCCAAACTACCATCCAACTTATCTCCCCAACCCCAAAGGCTGCTGTCTTTATGTGGAAGCTACGTTCGCAGCGTCCCGCGCGGCATCGGTCGATCGCCGAAGGTTCCAGTGTCCGAGCGGAACGCCGTCGCTCTCGTCGCCGCGGGCTCGCCCGAAGGTTGTTGACCTGCGAAAACCTGGAAGCTCGTCGGCTGCTGGCCTGTGGAGCGGACGTGTGCGTGGACGTTCAGTTCGTCGATCCGGCGTCGCCCCAAACCGCTTTAGAAGTGTTGCGTCCCGGACGCGACTACCAGGCACGCGTCTCGATTCAAGACGACCGGGGCCAGGACGCGGCGGGAATCTTCCAAGCCTACTTCGACGTCCTCTACGACGCCGCCCTGATCACATTGCCCTCGGCGGATATCCAGCACGGGTCACAGTACAGCGTCCGCCAGCTGGGCGACGCGTCGACGGCCGGATCGATCGACGCCGCGGGCGGTACCAGCCGTGGCATCCCGGAGAATCGCGACGCGTCGTATCTGCTGTTTCAGTTTGGGTTCCAGACCGATGCGACCGGCACGTTGACGCTGGACTTTGCGCCTGACAACAACCCCAGCAACCGTGTCGAGTTCTTCCCGCCGGACGGCGAAGCGACCGATATCGGCTACGTCGGCAATGCGATCCCGATTCGTCAACCGCTGACGCCGGTGGTCAGTATCGCGGCGACCACGGGCGGCAGCGAAAACGGCCCCACCGCCGGCCGCTTTACCGTCAGTCAAGCGGTCGCGACCGCGACGCCTACGGTCGTTTCGTATACGGTCGGCGGAACGGCCACTTCGGGCAGCGACTTCACGCCGCTTTCGGGCTCGGTCACGATCCCCGCTGGTACAACGTCGGCCGTCATCAATGTTCCGGTCGTGGACGATGCCGTAACCGAAGCCTCGGAAACGGTTGTGGTCACGTTGTCGGCGATCACCAGTGGCGACCCGCAGACGTCGCTCAGCCCTTCGGCTCGGACCGCACAGGTTTCGATCCAAGACAACGACACCGCGGGCATCCTCGTCACGCCGACCTCCGGCCTGCAGACCAGCGAAACCGGTGGACTGGCATCCTTTCAGGTATCGTTAACGAGCCGACCAACCGGCAACGTCAACATCCCGCTGAGTCTGAGCGACACGACCGAAGGCACTCTTTCGACCACCAACCTGGTCTTCACCGCCAGCAACTGGAACGTGGCTCAAACCGTTTCGGTCCGGGGCTTGAACGATAATCTGGATGACGGTGACGTCGCCTACCGCGTCGTAACCGCCGCGGCGACCAGCAGCGACGGCAACTACAACGGACGCAACGCCGCCGATGTGGAACTGGTCAACATCGATGACGACACGGCCGGGATCACGATCAATGCGGCGACCGGACTGACGACGACCGAAGCGGGCCTCGGCCAGTCTTTCACCGTTCGCCTGAGCAGCCAGCCGACGGCCGACGTCGTGATCGGATTGTCGTCCAGTGATTCCAGCGAGGGCACGCCCAGCCCCACCAGCCTGCGTTTCACTCCTTCGAACTGGAACGTCACACAGACCGTCACCGTCACGGGGGTCGACGACGCGGTTGCCGATGGCGACCAGGCCTACACCATCCGCACCGCTGCGGCGACCAGTGCGGATGCGTCCTACGACGGTTTCGATGCGGCCGATGTGTCGCTGATCAACCAGGACGACGATGTCGCCGGGTACGTCGTCGATCCGACCAGCGGACTGACGACCGGCGAAAATGGCGATTCCGAAACTTTCACCGTCCGCTTGCAGAGCCAGCCGACGGCCAACGTCTCGCTGGGTGTCAGCGTCGACGATACCAGCGAGGGGAGCGTCAACCAAGCGCAACTGACCTTTTCGCCGGCAAACTGGCAATCTCCTCAGACCGTCCGCATCACTGGCGTCGATGACGATTCGGTCGACGGCGACGTTCAGTACCGCGTCCGCTTTGCCGCCGCCACCAGCAGCGACAGCGTGTATCAAGGAACGAAGCCGGACGACTTGGTCGTGACCAATACCGACGACGACGTGGTGGGTGTACGAGTTGACCCGACCTCGGGACTGGTCACCGGCGAGGCGGGGCCGACGGCCAGCTTTAGCGTCGTATTGACCAGTGCGCCCACCGCCGACGTGACGCTGCAGCTGTCCTCCAGCGACCCCGGCGAAGGCGTTCCCGGCGTCGATACGCTGACCTTCACTCCGGCCAATTGGAACACCCCGCAAACCGTTACCGTAAGCGGCGTCGAAGATGATCTCGTTGACGGAGCCGCCGGCTATGCCATCCTGACCTCGCGCACCAGCAGTGCCGATCCGTTGTACAACAATCTGATCGTGGCCGACGTCTCCGTCACCAATCAGGACAACGACACCGCCGCAGCGATCGTCGCTCCGACGTCCGGCTTGGTAACGGGCGAAGACGGCAGTGCGGCGACGTTCACCGTCCGGTTGACCGCTCAACCCACGGCGGACGTCATCATCCCGGTCGCCTCCAGCGACCCCAGCGAAGGCACCGTTTCCACGACCGCATTGACCTTTACGCCCCAGTCCTGGAACGTGCCGCAAACGGTCACGGTCAGCGGAGTGGACGACGACGAGGCCGATGGGGATGTTGCCTACGCCATCCAAACCGGCACCACGACCAGCACCGATGCGGCATTCAACGGTTTGACCGTCGACGACGTTTCGGTGACCAACCTGGACGACGACGAGGTGGCGGTACTGATTGCCCCCGTGACCGGCCTGATTACCGGCGAAGACGGATCCACAGACCAGTTCACCGTCCGCCTGGCCAGCCGCCCCACGGCCAACGTAACGATCGATGTAAGCAGCAGCGATCCCGGCGAAGCGTTGGTGGACGTGACGCAAATCCTGTTCACGCCCCAGTCTTGGAACCAAGCTCAAACGATCACCGTGACCGGCCAGGACGACGACGTCGATGATGGCGATGTCGCTTATCGCATCGTCACCAGCACGGCCAGCAGCGACGACCCGGCCTATCATGGGCTGGCGGTCGAAGATGTGCTGGGAACGAATGAGAATGACGACACCGCCGCGATCCTGGTCACGCCACCCGCCACCCCCGAAACTTCCGAATCGGGCGGAACCGCCACCTTCAGCGTGGTGCTGGGCAGCCAACCCACGGCCGACGTCGTGATCGCGCTTTCGAGCAGCAATCCTGACGAAGGAACCGCGGACCAACCGGAACTTGTCTTTACACCGGAGACCTGGAACGCGCCGCAGACGGTCGTGGTGAACGGCCAGGACGATCTGGTCGACGACGGTGATGTGGCGTATACGATCATCCTCGCAGCGGCCGGCAGCGATGATCCGGGATACGCAGGCCTGGACGCCGACGATGTATCCCTAACCAATCTGGACGACGACGTGCCGGGGATCGCCGTGGTACCCACCGCAGGCTTGGAGGTCAGCGAGACGGGCCAGAACGCGACGTTCGACATCGTGCTGACCAGCCAGCCCACCGCGGACGTGACCATCCCCTTGGCCTCGAGCGACTCGGGCGAAGCGACGCTGTCGACGCCTGCCGTCACCTTCACACCCGACAACTGGAACACGCCCCAGCGGATCACCGTCACCGGCGTCGACGACGACCAGGTGGATGGCACGGTGCAGCTGAGCGTCCGAACCGCAGCGGCCGTTAGTGCGGATCCGATCTTTTCGGGCATCGATGCGACGGATGTGGCCGTCCGCAACCTGGACGACGATCGAGCGACGCTGTCGGTGGCCGACGTGCGTGTGAGCGAAGGCGACGATCCGGGGGCTGCGGCGACGTTGGTCTTCACAGCAGCGGTTTCGCATGCCGTGGCCGGTGGTTTCAGTGTGGATTTCGCCACCGCCGCGGACACCGCTTCGCAAGAGGATTTCGACGCTCGGAGCGGCACGTTGCGTTTCCAGGGGACGGCTGGGGAGACACAAACGATCAGCGTACCGATCACTGCGGACGGCGTCGTCGAAGCGGACGAGACCCTGCGGCTGGTCTTTGCGAACGTCGGCGAAACCACCCTGGGCGAGCGCATCGACCTGCCCAGGCAAGCTGCCGTGGGGACGATCGCCAACGACGACACCGCCGCAATCGTGCTGGACGGTCCGGCCAGCGTCGTCGAGGGCACCGGCGAAGCCCTCACGCAGCTGAGTTATACCGTACGGTTGGTCGGCACGGTCCAGGATGGTTTCTCGGTGAACTATGCCTCGGTCGATGGCTCGGCCACCGTTGCCGATGGTGACTTCGTGCCCAGTACGGGGACGCTGAACTTTGCGGGCGATGCAGACGAAACCCACACGATCACGGTGAATGTCGCGGCCGACGACCGTGTTGAGCCGGACGAAACGTTTCAACTGGCCCTGCAATCGATCGGTGGTGTCTCGGCAACGGTCGCCGATGCGATCACGCTGCCTCCACCGGCGCAGGTAACCATTACCAACGACGACTTCCCACGGCTATTGCTCAGCGACGTGACGGCCAGCTCCGTCGAGGGCAGTGGCGGGACCACAACCGAATTCCGCTTCCAGCTGATGCTCAGCGACCCCGTCGACGATCCCGACGGATTCGAAGTTCCCTTCCAAACCATCGATGGCACAGCATCGGCCGCGGCAGGCGATTATCAGAGTCGCAGCGGCACCGTGCGATTCGCCGGTACGGCGGGCGAAGTACAAACGGTTTCGGTGCTGGTCCAGCAGGATACGGTGGTCGAGACCGATGAAACGTTCACGGTCGCTCTGGGAACGATTTCGGGGTTGGCGCCGGGTTCGACCGTGGTCGTGCCGACCACTTCGCTGCAAGCTCGGATCGTCGACGACGATTCGTCGACCGTCACCCTTGCGGCCGAGGCCGTTTCGGTGGATGAGGGCGGACAGTACCGGATTACCGCAACGCTTTCCGCAGCGGTGCAGGGTGGGCTGGAGGTCGATTATGTGACGACCGATGGGACGGCCACGGTCGCCGACGGAGACTACAGTGCCGCCACGGGCACCTTGGCGTTTAGCGGTACGGCGGGCGAGCAACAAACGTTCTTGATCCAAACCGGCGACGACAACAAAGTCGAACGGCACGAAGCCTTTCAGGTGGCGCTGGCAAACCTGGCAGGGTTACCAGCGGCGTTGACCGATGCGGTTTCCCTCGATTCGCCATTGGCTTTGACAATCCGTAACGACGATTCGGCAACCGTAACGCTGTCGCCGGGACAATCCATCGTCGAAGGCGACAGCGGCACGCGGGAACTGGAGTTCACCGTCAGCGTTTCCGCGGCGATCGACGGCGGCGTCTCCATTCCGCTTGCCACCACCGATGGCACCGCGACCGCGGCCAGCGATTACACCGCGATCAACGAAACGCTGACGTTTTCCGGCAGCACCGCGGAAACGCGCACGATCCGCGTCCAAGTTGCCGGCGACGATGTGGTCGAAGGCGACGAAACGTTCTCGCTTGGATTGGGTGCGTTGCAGGGGCTGCTGGACGGTCTGGCCGACAGTGTTTCCTTCGGCAACAGGTCGTCGGTCGTCTCGATTGAGAACGATGATACGGCAACGCTGACGCTGGTGGGTCCGGGGGCCGCACTGGAAGGTACGTCCGACGCTGCCACCGCGTTTCGTTTTACGGTTCGTTTGGAAGGAGCGGTCCAGGACGGTTTCAGCGTGGGTTACGCCACCAGCGACGGATCGGCAACCGTGGCCGATGGCGACTACCTAGCTCGCTCGGCAGCGCTGACTTTCTCGGGCGTGTCGGGGCAAACACAGACCGTCGACGTGTTGGTTACGGCCGACGAGCGTGTGGAATCCGACGAGACGTTCCGCTTGCGGTTAGGCGAGATCACCGGTCTGCCCGAATCGGCGATCGATGCGGTACAAGTGGTCTCGCCCGTAGCGGTTGCCGAGATCCTCAACGATGACTTTCCGCGGTTGTTGCTGACCGACGTAACGGCCAGCCATGTCGAAGGCACGTCGCCCGATGGCTTTACCGAATTTCGCTTTGCGGTCACGTTAAGCGACGACGTGGACGATGTCGACGGCTTTCAGGTCCCCGTCGAAATTCAGGACGGCACCGCCACGGTGGCCGGTGGCGATTATCTGGACAATGACACCGTGCTGCAGTTCGGCGGTCAAGCCGGCGAGCAGCAGATCGTGACGGTGCGAGTGCGTCAGGACGCCGTTCTGGAAAGCGACGAAACCTTCAAAGTGGCATTGGGAGAGATTGCGGGGCTGGCCGCTGGACAGACCGTCCTCGTTCCGACCCCTGACCTTGCCGCCACGATTCGTGACGACGATTCCGCCACTCTGACGCTGCAAGCGGCCGCGGATCGGGTGACCGAAGCAGACGAGGGCACGACCGCCGCACGGTTTACCGCTTCGTTGTCCGCGGCCATCGAGGGCGGGTTCACGGTCGCCTATCAAAGCGACGATCAAAGCGCAAGCGTAGCCGATGAAGATTACGTCGATAACGATGGCGTTCTTGCCTTTCTGGGTGAGGCCGACGAAAGCCAGTCGTTCGAGGTACTGATCAACGGGGATCGTCAAGTCGAAGCGGACGAAACGTTCGCCGTTTCGCTGGGGACCGTATCGGGCTTGGATGCTGCGGCCCTGGAGCGATTGACGGTCCTGACCACGCCCTTGGTAACGACGATTCGAAACGACGATGCGGCGTCGCTGCGAATCGTGGGTCCCGGCACTGTGATTGAAGGCACCGGTGGCGGCAGCTCGTCGATGGAATTCGCCGTCACGCTGGACCACCCGGTCGCTTCCGCATTCACGGTCGCTTATGAGACCGTCGACGGCACCGCCACGGTTGCAGGCGACGATTACACGCGTACCGCCGGCCAGCTGCAGTTCGTCGGCGGCGTCGGCGAAACGCAGACGATTCGCGTTCCGATCCGGCGGGACGCCGTGGTCGAGAACGACGAGACGTTGACCGTACGGCTGACCGCGATCGACGGTCTCACACCGAGCTTGCAGCCGCATGTTCAGCTGGCCGTGGATACCGCCACCGCGACAATCGCCAACGACGATACCGCACGAATCGGCTTCGTTACCGATGCGTCGACGGTCCTCGAAGCCGACGGCACGCTGCGGATCGGCGTGCGGCTGGACGTCGACGCCGGCGGCTCGATCAGCCAAGCGGTTTCGACTCAGGTGATCGTTCGCAGCGGATCGACGGCCGAAGCCGAGGACTTTGTGCTGCAGACGGCCACGGTAACGTTCCCGGCCGGCAGCACCGACGGCACGGTTCGCGACGTCGTGTTGACGCTGACCGACGATGGCTTGATCGAAGACGCCGAGACCATCGTGTTGGCCCTGCAGCGGGATACGAACGAACTGCCGGCAGTCACTTTAGGTACTCAAACCCTGCATACGGCGACGGTCATCGACGACGCGATGGACGCGAGCCTTGCCGGGCGAGTCTGGGTCGATGCCAACGGCAATCGAACCACGGACGTGGGCGAGATGACGCTGGCCGGTGTGATGATCCGTCTGCGCGGCACAACGCTCGGCGGCGAGACCATCGAGCGAACGCTGACGACGGACCAAAATGGCGTCTACCGGTTCACCGATCTGCCGGCCGGCACCTACGCGCTCACTCAGGTGCAACCTGAGGGGTTGCTCGATGGCGCAGAGCTCGTCGGCCGGATCGGCGGTGTGAGCAGCGGTCGAGCGGGGGCGGACACGATTTCCGAGATCAGCGTGAGCCCCTCGCAACAGGGCCGAGACTACCTGTTCGCCGAACTCGGTTTGGACGCGTCTTCGGCCAGCCGCTACCGGTTCCTGGCCCGACCTCGGCAAACCAGCATGTTCGGCAACCCGATCACCGCAGCGATGCTGGCCGAGCCAACCCATGACGAAGCAGCCCACGACGCCGTCTTCACCGATCTTTAAGGTGTCAGGACTCTAACGGATTCTATGTGCGAAAAGAAAAGATTTCTCCCCTCTCCCCCAAAGCCTGGCGAGCCCAAGCGAGCCAGGATTTGGGGGAGAGGGGTCGGGGGTGAGGGGGAGAGGGGGGAAAATACTGTTTTTGGCCGCCCTGCGTCGTGCATAGAATCCGTTAGGGTCAGACGCTGTCATCGTTGAGGTGCCAGGACTCTTTTTTGTCGACCGAACGAAGAAGTGGCCTGACACCTTAAAGCTTGGATAGGTAGCGGAAAGATTGGACGCAAAGGATGATCGTTCCGGTTAACACGGTGACGGTCATCACGATCACGTACTGGCCGGGCGTGACGTGGGGGACCGCAAATGTTGCGATCGCGGCGACGATCAGGACGATCCCCAGCCCCAACAGGTACTTGGCCATGTACCGGTTGGCGGGATACCAAACGGCGGGATCGCGCAGGGTGCGGGGCGTTCGAAAGCCGTACCAGCGGTTTGGTCCGACGCGGCCGCGCAGCAGCGGTACGCTGAGCAGGACGAACAACAGGCCCATCGAAACGTACGCCGCTAGCAGTGCCAACATCCGCTTCCCTTTCCTTCGGCGGTAGGTATCCCTCTATAATAAGGGTTCGTACCTTGCCACGACGGCTTTTCGCTCGACACAACCGCACGTGCTGTTTTCATGTCTGGTCAATTGCCCACACTGCCCGCCAATGCTGCGGGTCATCCGGGCCGCTGGTGGAGCCTGCAGGAGGACGGTCGCATTCTGTGTCAGCTGTGTCCTCGAGCCTGCCGCTTGAACGAAGGCGATCGCGGCTTCTGCTTCGTTCGCCGGCGGTCCGGCGATGCCATGATCCTGGACACCTATGGACGCAGTACCGGCTTCTGCATCGATCCGGTCGAAAAGAAACCGCTGAATCATTTCCTGCCCGGCACGCCGATCCTCAGCTTCGGGACGGCCGGTTGCAACCTGGGCTGCAAGTTCTGTCAGAACTGGGACATCAGCAAGAGTCGCGAAGTGGCCCGGTTGAGCGATCAGGCGTCGCCCGAACAGATCGCGGATGCGGCCGCGGCGCAGGGGTGCCGCAGCGTGGCCTTTACCTACAACGATCCGGTAATCTGGGCCGAGTACGCGATCGATGTCGCGGCGGCCTGCCGCGGGCGTGACATCAAGTCCGTGGCGGTGACCGCCGGTTACGTGACTCCCGAAGCTCGCGAAGCGTTCTTCGCCCCGCTGGATGCCGCCAACATCGACCTGAAAGCGTTTACGGAATCGTTCTACTACAAAGTCACCGGTTCGCACCTCCAGCCGGTGCTCGATACGATCCGGTACGTCTGCAACGAAACGCCGTGCTGGGTTGAGCTGACGAATTTGCTGATCCCCGGCAAGAATGATTCCGAGGACGAACTGCGGCGGATGTGCGACTGGATCCTCGAGGCGGTCGGGCCCGATGTGCCCCTGCACTTTTCCGCCTTTCATCCCGATTACCGCATGCAAGACCGGCCGCGCACGCCACACGAAACGCTGATCCGAGCCCACGAGGTGGCGCGTCGGGCCGGACTGAACTATGCCTACGTGGGCAACGTCCACGACGGCGACCGCTCCAGCACCTACTGTCCGGGCTGCGGGGAACTGCTGATCCAGCGAGACTGGTATCAGCTGGGCACCTATGCCCTTTCGGGCAACGCCTGCAGCCGCTGTGGCACCACAATCGCCGGAGTGTTTGAAGCCGCACCCGGATCCTGGGGTCCCAAACGTCAACCCATTCGAATCGCATCGCTTAAACCGCCTGAGATGAATGCTCCCACACCGCAAACGCACGACCTGTTTGCCGCGGATCTGAACGAGGAGGCCCAAACGCTCATTCGTACGGCCGCCGGCGTCGCCGTTTGCCAGGCGGTCGAAACCGGGCAACACGCGGATCTCCAGGCGGTCCTCGGCCCCTGGGCACACCAGCCGGTCGCCGGCGTGTACGTAACGCTGAAACGAGGCCAGACGCTGCGGGGCTGTTGCGGTCGACAGGGTCCGCCCGTGCCGCTGTATCAAGCGATCGCCGACGCGGCCTTCCGCACCGCGACCGCCGATCCGCGGATGCCGCCGATCCAGGCCTGTGAACTGCCCTATTTGGATCTGTCGGTTTCTCTGATCGGGCCGGCCGAAGATTTCCCGCCCTCCGACAACTCCAACGACCTGGCGGCGGCCATCCAGATCGGACGCCACGGCATTCGCATCCGCCGTGGCCAACACGGGGGTCTGCTGTTGCCCTCGGTCGCCGTCGAACGTAACTGGGACGCCTATCAGTTCCTCGACGCGGTCTGCCGCAAGGCGGGCCTAGCCATCGGCGACTGGCGATTGGCCGATACTCACGTCCAACGCTTCGAAGGCCGGTACTTCGGGGGACCGGTCCTGGACGCTCGCGGCCAGCCGTTGGTGGAACCGCTGGAATTTCACACGGCGCCGGCCGCCCTCGCCGATGTTCGGCCCCCCGCGGTGGCGGGCACGTTTTATCCGGCCGATGACCGAGGCCGCGAAAGTCTGGTCGACGAACTGCTCGCTGGGCTGCCGCCGGCCGCCAAGCAACCCTGTTTGGCCGCCATGGTTCCGCACGCCGGACTCCGCTACTCGGGGCGCATCGCCGCGGACGTCTGGCGACGCATCGAAGTTCCGCGCCGCGTCGTGATGCTCGGTCCCAAACACACACCGCTGGGCGATAACTGGGCCGTCGCCCCGCACACGCGGTGGCAGTTGTCATCTTCGGCCTCTCTCGCCGGCGAGGCGTCCCTGGCGGAAAGCTTGGCGGATTCGCTGAGCCTCGCCGCGCTGGACGCCGAGGCCCATCGCCGAGAACACGCCTTCGAGACGCAGCTGCCGCTGCTGTATCGGTTGGCACCTCAGACGCAGCTGGTCTGCTTGGCGATCGGCGCGGCGCAGTGGCCTGAAATTCAGCAGACGGCCGCGGAGCTGGCGGAATGGATCGGGCGTCTGGACGAGCCGCCGCTGTTGGTGATCAGCAGCGACATGAACCATTTCGCCGACGAACACGAGACGCATCGCCGCGACCGATTGGCACTGGAGCGTTTGGCCGCCGGCGACCCACAAGCGCTCTTGGAGGTCTGTCGCCGCGAGAGCATCAGCATGTGCGGTCAGATTCCCGCGGCGTTGGTCCTGGAAACGCTGCACCGGCTGGGCCACACGTTTGCCTGCCGGGAAGTCGCCTACGGTACGTCGGCAGCGGTCAACGGCGACAGCCGCCGCGTCGTCGGTTACGCCGGAGCGTTGTTCACCACCGTGAATCAAACAGGGTAGGGTCGGGGGTCGCGTCGGCGGCACCAGATCCTGGGCGCCGCGAAGGTTGGCGGCGACGCAGAACCCTTGAGCCGTACGCGCGCTAGCGTCGGGCGGCAGATCCCAGGCATGAACTTC
>NZ_WIAD01000021.1 GCF_009618275.1 Roseimaritima sediminicola | reverse complement strand
GCAGCCTCGACCGATTATCATTCTAATGGATTAAAAAATGGTGAAAGTGATTGTCGAAAGTTGGGAGCCGGGTTTCATTGCAGTCCGGTTTAACCAATTTCTTCGCGAACGAACCAATTTGGGGCTTGCAGAAGCAAAGCGAAAGATTGATGGATTGCTACGAGGACAGCATTTTGAAGTGACGCTTGCCGATGAACAGTTGGCCTCGAAGTTCGTGGCTGATGCGAATGAACTTCTTGCACGGTGTTACGTTGAGGAATCCTGTTCTTAAACGAACGCCCTCTGGATAAACCACGGGGGTCAGCTGTTACCTGTTACCGGCCGAATTACAGTCGCATTTCTTGCAGCGATTCCCGGTCAGGGCTATTTTCCGGTCGGGTGGCGGGTGTGACGGGCAGGTGGAGGTGTTCGGAAGCATGGCGGTGGTGTCGAAGGGCGGCCAAGGCTCGTTTTTCGGCACGACGCACGCGGCGTGAAGCTCAAAAATGCAGGGAAAGGCTTGGCCGGGGTCAGCGACGGTCTTACTTTTGGTCAACACTGATTCGGAAAAAGATTTCCGAATCCCTTGACGATGTTCGGGAAGGCTTCGCCGGGGTCAGACCCGGTGTTCGGTGTTCACAACAGTGGTCAAGCAGAAGTGCATTTTCGAATACGGAATACAAGGCCTAGCTGTTACCGACCGAATTACAGTCGCATTTCTGGCGAAATTATGACTGTAGGGATTTCGGGGCTCTGAAGGGGCGTGTACCGAATTGTTGAGAATTTTGGAGAAGCGTTTTCCCGTGGTGCGACCGGGCGGGCCGGGTGAACGGTCCGCGCAAACAAAAAAGTGCGACCGCTGCGGCTGAGCGATCACACTTTGATAGATGGGTTCGATTTGGTGGGCCGATTAGGCCGATGGCTTCACTCGACCCAGCTCTCGCTGGTAGTCTTCCAGCCAGCGGCGGAGGATCTCCACCGCGGGCAGGAAGTCGTGGCCCTGCGTCAGCATCAGGTCGATGTTGTTGTAGTTCTCACCGCAGCTGAAGCAATGAGCCAAGTTGCTTTTCGGATTCACAGTCGCTCGCAGTTCGCCGCAACCGGGACATTGGAAGCGGAAGGTACCGTCGCTCTGCTTGCTGATCGGACCGTACTGGCGAAACCGCCCGATCGTCAGCTTCATCGGCAGGTCATTGCGGATCGCCCGCAGTCATTCTCTCGTGATCATCGTTGCTTGGGCTCCCTGAAGGAAGAGAAGTAGCACGCGATTGACGACGTCGATGTCGATCGTCGTCCCGCTAGACGCCCGGACCGTGTCGAGCATCGACGCCAAGCACAGGTTCCGACATTTGCGCAGCACGCCATCGACCGAGCGAACGATCAGCTCCAGTGCCCCGGCAGGGGCTCTGCCGTCCTCCGGACTAAAGCCAGGACCAGAACGGCCAGGGGCCGGCTGCGTCGCGGGGCTCGCCATCGTGCGGGGGCACTTCGACAAAGCCGTCGCTGCGGCCCAGCGACACTAGGTCTCCCGATCCCTTGCTGGCGACCAACTGGGCCGTCCGGCCGTCGGGGGCGACTTGCACCAGCTGCATCCACCACAGCGGCAACGTCCGCTCGGAAGGGTTTGCCAAGCGAACCCGCAACCGCGGACTCGGCGCACAGCCGGCCATCCGCCCCAGTAACGGCAACAGAAACCGGCGTCCGCAAACCGCCGCGCTGACCGGGTTGCCGGGCAGCCCAAGAATCAATTGCCCCGCTGGCGTGGCGGCTCCCAGAATCGGCTTGCCCGGGCGCAGCGGCAAGCGATGAAAAACGGTCTCCGCGCCACACGCCTGCACCGCCGCCGGCACGTGGTCGTAGTCGCCCATCGACACGCCACCGCTGAGCACCACGGCGTCGGCCGTACTAAGCGCCTGGGCGATGGTCGCCGAGAGCGTCTTCAGCGAATCGCCGGTCGTCTGCACGCCGACCAGTTCGATCCAGCGGTGACCGGTCAGCATTGCAGAGAGCGCGTATCCGTTGGAATCGCGCAGCTGCCAGGGCTGGACCGCCTGGTCCACGCCCAACAACTCGTCGCCGGTGACGATCACCGCGACGCGAACCCGGCGGCTGACGAGCGGTCGGCTGGCGCCAAAATTGGCGGCCGCGGCGATCCGGCCCGGGGTCAGGCTGTCGCCGCTTGCTACCACGGTTGTGCCCTGAGCGATGTTTTCGCCGCGGCGGCGGATGTTCTGCCCGAGCGCCGCCCGCTTGGCCGCGTCCAGCAGCCGCACCCGCTGTGGATGCTCTTCGGTGTCCTCCCGGCGAATGACCGCGTCGAAGCCGGCCGGTACGATGCCGCCGGTGAACACGCGCATCACGGCCGCGGGATCCGCCGCGGCGGGCCGGTGGCCAGGACGGCTTTCGCCCCGGACTTCCAGTTCGGCCGTGGCCGATAAGTCCGCCATCCGCACGGCATAGCCATCCATGGCCGACACGTCCGCCGCGGGACTGTCACGATCGGCCTGAATCGATTCTCGCAGCACACGTCCGCACGCGTCGCCCAGCGGAACGGCTTCGCTGTCGACCACCATCAGGCGCTGGGCCAAACGATCGATGGCCCGCTCCGGGGAAAGCGACAGGGACGAAAGCGACGGGGACGACGAACGAGACGGGGTCATGACAAACCGCGTTGGATGTTTTGGATGGGAAGGCTGCCAGCGCTGCAGCTGGTCCGGTGTATTAACGTTGATCAGAGCCGGATCGTCCAGCCGCACCAGACGCGGGTCCTGGCGCCGGAGCCATCGTGCCAGACTGCGATCGCCGGCGGCCACCCAAGCTTCCAGCTCCGCCCGGGCCGCCACCGGATAGATCGCCAACAGGGGCTCGGCAAAGTGACCATCGGCGGTGGCCGCGATGGGTCGCGCTCGGCCGGCGGCGAAATCGCCCAGCGAATCGGCGTAACACCGCAGCAGCGCCGCGATGTCGGCGGCTCGCACCCCGGGCATGTCCACGGCCACCGTCAACGCGGCCGTCACCCCGGACTGGCTCGCGGCGTAATGCAGGGCCGCCAGTACACCGGCGATCGGACCCTGTCGCGGCGGGTCTTCGGCCAGCCAAACCGTCGACGCGTCTGCGATCGCTGGATCCGGATCGCGACCGGCGACGATGACGCGGCCACACAGCGGGACGAGTAGATCCAGCGAGTACTCGAGAAACGAGCGTCCGTCGGGCCGCCGCAGAGCCGCTTTATCGCGGCCCATTCGCCGGGATCCGCCCCCGGCCAGGATGACCCCGACCACCGTCGCCCGCATCGACGCCGCGTCCGCCGGCAAGTCGCAGGGCGGATCAACCATCCGCTTCGGCTTTCTCCAGCACGTCCTCGACCCACGACCGCGCCCGCATCATCGTCGGAAAACCGATCGTCGGCGCGCTCAATAGCGCCACCTGCCGAAGGTCGTCCGGCGTGCAGCCCGCTTCGAGGGCTTTGCGGCAGTGAGAGTGGGCGGCGCCCTCGAGGCCGGCGCCCAACGAAATGGCCAACTTCACCAGCGCGACTTCGCGCTCATTCAGTGGCCCGGCCTCGCGCGCGGCTTGCCCCATGGCTTCGTAGGCTTGCATGAACTGGGGGTAGTGCTCATGCATCTGCTGGTATCGCTTGGGGATTTTCACACCTTCACCTGCGATTGGGAATCGAGCTGCAAACGTCCGTGATCAGTCGCCCATTATGAGCGTTTACTGACGGGTTTGCTGCGCAGGAGGAGCGCAAAAAAAACGCGACGGCGTCCGCAGACGCCGCCGCGGGCCGAAAGGTGATCGAGGCGGCGACCACCAATCGACACGATGCCTATAGATGCAAAGGCCGGACCAAAAAAACGCAATGGCCGTAACCTGTGGTTTTAAGGGCGGAAACCAGACTGTACAGCAGCCCCTTATTGGTGGCAATCCGGACAGCGTGGTTGTTCACAGAACACCTCCACCCCGCCATTTCCCCCGAGAAACAGGGGCTTTGCCCCCAAGGTGAGCCACGGCGAATCGGTCTACCTGGCAAAGCTTTGCCTGAGGTACACTGAGTCGCCCCACACCCCACTTCCCGTCTTTTAACTTCTGCCGACGGCCGTTCGACGAGCCCTCGCTCGTCTCAGACGGCCTGTTTGCGTTCGCAGCCGGCAGTCGCTACAGGTTTGCTATGAGTACGTCTGCTTCCGCGCCGGAAATCGCTTCCCAGAATCGCTTGATCCTGCATCACCAGCCCGGCCTGTTCGTGCTGTTTTTTACCGAGATGTGGGAGCGATTCTCGTACTACGGGATGCGGGCTTTGTTGGTCCTGTTCCTGACGGCCAGTCTGTTCGAAGAAGGCTGGGGCTGGGGACGTGCCGAAGCGCTGCAGCTGTACGCGTTCTATACCGGCTTGGTGTACGTGACGCCGATTTTCGGCGGCATCCTGGCGGACAAACTGCTGGGCTATCGCCTGGCCGTCGTCTTGGGAGCCCTGATCATGACGATCGGTCACGCCAGCATGGCTCTGGAGACGGTGCTGAGCTTCTACACCGGGCTGGTTTGCCTGATCCTCGGTAACGGCCTATTCAAACCCAACATCTCGTCGATCGTGGGCCAGTTGTACCAGCGCGATAGCGACAAGCGGGACGCGGCCTATACGATCTTTTACATGGGCATCAATGCCGGAGCCTTCCTGGGGATTTTGCTGTGCGGCTACATCGGCGAGAAAGTGGGTTGGCGTTACGGCTTCGGCTTGGCGGGCATCTTCATGTTCCTGGGTATGGTGCAGTTTTACTTTGCTCAGAACATCTTCGGTGAACTGGGCAAGCGTCCCAAGAGCGCGGAGGAAAGCCGAGCCGAAGCCGCCGCGAAGCCGGAGCAGGCGGGCGAAGACGGCGTCGAGGAAGCGCCGCGGCACGTCCAGCGAGACCGGGTTTTTGTGATCATGGTCTTCGCCTTCTTCACCATCTTTTTCTGGTGGGCTTTCGAGCAGGCCGGCGGTTCGATGACGATCTTCGCCGCCGACTACACCGATCGCGTGCTCGAGGGCGGCGCGGCGACCACCTACAAGATCGCCAACACGCTGCTGACGGTCCTGCCCTTGATGGTTGTCACCTGGGTGCTGTTCCTGCTGTTTCGCGTCACGTTTTCGCAGTACACGCTGTCAAACCTGTGCCTGGGCCTCAGCTTTGTCATCATCTGGGGCATCGCCATCTGGTTGATTCAAAACGACTTTAAAACCAAGAGCTACATCGTCCGCTACACCGACATCACGGGCATCGCTCAGACGACCAAAGTACGAACCACTCAGACCTATGCCTCGGGCGACGAGATTCGGTTGACCTACAACAAGAACGTGGAACTGTACGATCCCGAAGCCGAATCCTATCGCGACCACCGGGTTGCCGACGGCATGATTCGCGATGGCGATGGCAACCGGATCGCGGCTCATTTCGAAACCACAATCGCTCCGATCGAAGAAGAACAGGCGCGGGGACTGTTCTGGAAAACCAACCGCAGCACCGAACTTCGCATGCAGGCGCTCGACGGCACCGAACTGACGCATCACCTGTTGCTGCCGGCGGAAAGCGAACTCAAGGAGGGTGAACGGGTGCAGTTGATGGTCACCGACCAGATCGAGTTGGCCGATGGGACGGAAGAAGAAACAGTCGTGGGCACGGTCCAACGCCTGGCCGACGACGAAGTCGAGGTGCCGGCGTCGTGGTTTGGAATCCTGAATTCCTTCTACATCATCGTCTTCGCGCCGTTCTTCTCGCGGTTCTGGGAAATGAACATCATCCGCAGCGGCCCCATCAAGTTTGCCCTCGGCCTGATCCTGTTGGGCATCGGGTTCGGCGCGCTGTCGTTCGGATCGCTGGGTATCGAAGCCGGAGCCAAGGTGGCGCAGGTCAGCATGGTTTGGTTGATCCTGGCCTATCTGTTCCACACGCTGGGCGAATTGTGCATCTCGCCGGTGGGTCTGTCCTATGTCAGCAAACTAGCTCCGGCTCGGTTGGTCGGACTGATGTTCGGCATCTGGTTCGTCGCCAACTTCATCGCGAATTTCGCCGCCGGCCTGACCGGCAGCTTCATCGACCAGATTGCCGAACAGTATGCCCTGTGGGGCTTCTTCATGATCTTTACCTTGATTCCGATCGGCGCGGGAGTCATCCTGATTCTCTTGAACGGTGTCCTGCATCGCATGATGCACGGCATCGACTGAACCCCCCGTCTGCCCTGCCCTGGAATCCTGTCATGCGTTTTGCCCTCCTGGCGTGTGTGCTGCTGCTCGTCCCATCCGCTTGGTCGGCCGACGCGGAGCCGGCGGCGGAGTCGTCGCCGTCACGCGTGCCGCTGTGGCCGGAGGGTGCTGGGCCGCAGTTCGACAAAGCGGCCGATGGAGCCGGCCCCTGGATCACCGTCCACCACCCCGACGCACCGTCCGGGACGGCGATGGTCATCTGTCCCGGCGGCGGTTACCGCGGGCTGGTGACCGAGCAGGAAGGCCACGGCATCGCGCGGTGGTTGAACCGTCATGGCATCACCGGCGTGGTGCTGGAGTATCGTCTGCCCCGAGGCCGAGCGGCGGTCCCTCTGGCCGATGCCCAGCGGGCGATTCGCACGGTACGGGCCACGGCGGAAGAGTGGGACGTTCGGCCCAACCGCATCGGCATCATCGGCTTCTCCGCCGGCGGCCACTTGGCTTCCACCGCAGCGACCCAGTTCGACGACGGCGACCCGGCGGCGACCGACCCGATCGCTCGAGTGAGCAGCCGTCCGGATTTCGCGGTCTTGGTGTACCCGGTGATCAGCATGGGCGAGCTGGCCCACACGGGCTCGCGCACGCGGCTGCTCGGCGAAGACGCGCCGCAAGAACTTCGCCAACGCTACTCCAGCGAGCTGCGGGTCACGGCCGCCACACCGCCGATGTTTCTGACGCACGCGATCGACGACAAAGTCGTGGTGATCGAGCACAGCCGCCGCATGCAGGCGGCGCTCGAGCGGCACGGCGTACCGAGCCGGTTGCTGGAGCTGGCCTCGGGCGGCCACGGCCTGAACGGCTACCAAGGCCCCATGTGGGACGCCTGGCAAACCGAGGTGCTCAAGTGGATCAAGCAAACCGTACGGTAGCTGAACTCGCCAGAGTTTGGCTACGGGCACATGCCTTAAGCTTCCGAAGCGACTTCCGGGGCGCCCACCAGGGCGGGGGCGGTTCCGTCGTGATAGTAGACGCGGTTGCGGCCCATGTCCTTGGCGGCATAGAGGGCTTCGTCGGCGCGGCGGACCAGCGGGGCGGTGCTGGGGTCTTCGCGCAGCTCGCTCAGCCCGACGCTGATCGACACCCCGATCGCTTGGCCGTCGGCGACGAGACTTTCCGCGGCGATGGCTTTGCGCATCTTGTCCGCTCGCTCGGCTGCCAGCCGCAGGGGCGTGGGCAGCAGCACCGCGAACTCCTCGCCGCCAAAGCGAGCCACCAGATAGCTGCCTTCGATCTGGGCGGCGATCGCCGAAGCCACCTGTCGCAGGACGTCGTCGCCGGCCTGATGCCCGTACTGGTCGTTGATCTTTTTAAAGTGATCGATATCGATCAGGGCCAACACGAAGGATCGACCGTTGCCTTTGACGTAAGCGCCGAACAACTCTTCCAAACGTTGATCAAATGCCCTGCGGTTGGCTAAACCGGTCAACGCGTCGGTGCGGGCTTCGCTCAGATAGCTCTCGATCTGCCGGGTCTGCTTGTCCAGTTGCAGCTCGGCCGCATCCAGACGCTGCTTCAGATCCTGGTTGGTTCGCATGATCTCTTCCAGGACCACCATAACCTGGGGCCTGGAGGGTCCGTCATCGCTGTCGACCACCTTGGAAAGCGCGCCCAACTGGTCCTGATAACGCGACACGTTTCCCGAGTACTCGCTGGTCCACGTGCCCAGTTCCTGAAGCAACCTCAACAACCGCTGGCGGTCGACCCCGCCGTCTTGAGCTTGCCGCCGCACGCCGAGGCGAAACCCGGCCAGCCCACCGACGGCCAACAGCGCGGCGGCCAAACCGGCACCGACCGCAAACAGAATCAGGTTGCCTGTGATCACGAGCGTGCTCCTTCGCCTTGGTCATTCAAGTTGGACAGGAGCGAGCAGGTCGCCTACAGCCACCGCTAATCGACGCGTTCTCCACGAGCGATCACGACAACTCCTCCCGGACTGATCCCGAAACCCCGGCTGCGATCCAATTCCAGATCGTAGCCGATTTCCATGCCCGGCGGGATACGCACTCCTTTATCGATGATCGCTCGGCGAATCTTTGCATGGCGTCCGATATTAACGCCTTCGAACAATATGCTGTCTTCGACGGTTGCGAAGCTATTAACGCGCACCTCGGGCCCGATGATGCTGCGGCGGACGCTGCCGCCGCTGCAGATGGCTCCCTGGCAGACGATCGAATCGAGCGCTTCGCCGCGCCGCTGCGGCTGGCCGCCCGGGCCCGGTTCCTCGCTGCCGAACACAAATTTCGGCGGCGGCACGTTGGGCTGGAAGCCGCGAATGGGCCAAGCCGTGTCGTACAGATTCAGCTGGGGATCCACATGGATCAGGTCCATATTGGCTTCGAAATAGGCGTCCAAGGTGCCCACGTCCCGCCAGTAAGCATCCCGTTTCACGTCGCCCGTGGCATCGCGGTTCTCATCGCGAAACGGAAACGCGAACACACGGTGGGTATCGATCGACGAAGGGATCAGGTCGGCGCCAAAGTCGTGGCGACTGTCTTCGATCGTGGCGTCGCGGCACAACTGTTCAAACAAGAACCGGGCTTTGAAGACATAGATGCCCATCGAAGCGAGACACACGTCGGGCTCGCCCGGAATGCTCCGCGGCTGGGACGGTTTTTCTTGAAAACCCACGATGCGTTGGTCTTCATTGATCTGCATCACCCCGAACTGCTTGGCCTCCTCGACCGTGGCCCGCAGCGCACCGACCGTGATGTCGGCGTTCTGAGAGCGATGAAAGTCCACCATCGCGCGGTAGTTCATCTTGTAGATATGGTCGCCCGCCAGGACGACCACGTGCTCGGGCCGTTCGCGTTCGATCGCATAGATGTTCTGATACACCGCGTCGGCGGTGCCCTTGTACCAGGTATCGGCGATCCGCTGCTGGGGCGGCACCACGTCGATAAACTCATTCAACTCGCGGCAAAAATAATTTCGCCAGGCGACGCTGATATGCCGGTCCAGGCTCTGCGCCTTGTACTGGGTCAGCACCAGCAATTTCCGCATCCCGCTGTTCAAGCAATTGGAGAGCGCGAAATCGATGATGCGGTACAAACCGCCAAAGGGGACCGCGGGTTTGGCGCGATCCCGGGTCAGCGGTTCCAAACGCGATCCGCGTCCGCCCGCCAGAATGACCGTCACGGTGTCCTGCATGGCCGATCCTTGGAATGATCCTCTGAGAGTCTTACCCGTGCTCAAAATCTCATGGCGAAACCAGCCCGAAGACGAAACCGGTCTCGACGACTGGTATCGGCCAGCAGGTTTACCAACCACCATTGATACCAGAAAAGCAACCGTAAAACATCACCGCCGTGGCGTCGCCGAAAGACCTGAGGGGGTGGGACGAGGACGGTTACCCCGACGTTTCACTGGCCCACCGTCGCAGCCATTTTTCCAGGAACAAGAGGTTCCACAGGCGATACGCGTGGTTCTGTTGGTTGGTCTCGTGCTGGCGGACCAGTTCGCCGATCGCGTCTCCGCGGAAAAACTGCAAACACCGGGCCTCGGGATCCAGCAACAGGTCGTGAACCATCGGTTTCAGCTCGTTGCGGAACCAATCCGAGATGGGCACCCCAAACCCCATCTTGGGCCGCGTCCAGATCTGTTTGGGGATCTCCGATCCAAACGCATCCCGCAGCAACAGCTTGCCGCGACGGCCGCGAAACTTCAGCTTCACCGGCAGCGACGCGGCCCATTCGACCACGCGATAGTCCAGCATCGGTTGGCGGACCTCCAGCCCATGAGCCATCGAAGCGACGTCGACCTTGGTCATCAAATCACAGGGGATGTAGGTCAACAGGTCGGCCAGCGAAGCACGGGTCACGACGTCGCGGCCCGCCGAGCGTTGCCACGCCGCATGCAGAAACTCGAAGGGGTCCTCGTCGGGTAACTCGGGCACAAAATCGTCGGCGTACAGCTCGGCCCGCAGCGACTCCGGAAAGATCTGCAACCAGTTCAGATAGCGACGCGCGTCCTCCTGGTTGATCGCTTCCAGAAAGCGTTTGCCGCGACGGATCACGCTGCGGCGGCGACGCGAATCGGGCAGCCGCTGGATCAGCGAGATGCCGGGAATGCGGTGCAGCGGCAGGCACTGGTGGATCTTTCGGCTGAGCCACAACGCCTGGTAGCGTTCGTAGCCGGCGAACAGCTCGTCGCCGCCGTCGCCCGACAGCGCCACGGTGACTTCGCGCCGAGTCAACTCCGACAGATACCAGGTGGGGATCGCGCTGGAATCGCCGAACGGTTCGTCGTAATGCCAGACCAGTTTGTCGATGATGTCGACGCCATCGGGAGTCACTTCAAAGCGAGTGTGCCGCGTCTTTAGGGCGTCGGCGACGGCCTGGGCGTGATGCGTCTCGTCGAACTCTTTGTTGGGAAACCCGATGCTGAACGTCTGGATCGGATCGCTGCGTTGCTGCTGGGCCAGCGCCACCATCAAGGAGGAATCGATGCCGCCGGAAAGGAACGCGCCCAGCGGCACGTCCGCCTGCAACCGCAGCCGCACCGAATCGCTCAACAACTCCCGCAGCCGCTCGGCCGCTTCGGCCCGGCCGATGGGCAGCTCGCGGTCGGGACGAAAATCCCAGTAGTCCTCGGTGCGCAGTTGGCCATCGCGGTAGACGACGAACTGGCCCGGCGAAACTTTGTGCACCCCCTTCCAGATCGTGTTGGGATAGGGCACGTACTGGTAAGTCAGGAACTCGTCGATCGCCGCCGGGTCGATCGACTGCAGCACGCCGGGGATCTGGGCAAAGCATTTCAGTTCGCTGCCGAACAGCAGCCGTCCTTCGTGGACAGCGTAGTACAAAGGTTTTTGGCCAAGTCGATCGCGGGCCAGGACCAGTTGCCGGCGCGTCGCGTCCCAAATCGCGACCGCGAACATCCCGTTCAGGTGCGCAAAACACTCGGTGCCGAGGTCTTCGTACAGATGCAGGATCGATTCGCCGTCGCCGTCGGTGCGAAAGCGGTGCCCGGCGCCTTCCAAACGTCGCCGCAGGGTGGCGAAGTTGTAGATCTCGCCGTTGAACACCATCCACTTGGTCTGGTCTTCGTTGGCCAGCGGTTGGTGGGCTCCTTCGAGATCGATGATGCTCAACCGCCGAAACCCCAGCGCCACGCCCGGCACGTCGCCGGCCGGGTCACGGCGCAGCGTGTCGCTATGAAAACCTTCCTCATCGGGTCCGCGATGGCGGATTGCATCGGTCATCGCCCGCAGCCGCGGCGCATCGATCGCCAATTCAGGACGATTCCAAACCGCACCGGTGATGCCACACATTCAGCTGCTGCCTTCCGCTCGCCAAGAAAACACGGATCCAACCAAGGATTGTCGTAACTGCCGCGGCCGGGCGAAACCCCCGGGAAGGAAAGCGAGGGGTGAGTGGATGACTTCCACACCCGGCTGCCGCGCTGGAGTATCCTGTATAGCGGAAATCTCAAATCTCCTGACTCTAACGGAATCCATGTACGATAAGAAAAGATTTCTCCCCTCTCCCCCGAAGCCTGGCGAGCCTAAGCGAGCCAGGCTTCGGGGGAGAGGGGTCGGGGGTGAGGGGGAATGCAGAGCAGCAGCACCAGGGCCGTATCTCGATGCGGTGCACGGCCCTGGAGATCGTACGTTATGAGTCATTCCGTTGCACCTGAGCCCCCTCACCCCCGGCCCCTCTCCCACCACTGCTTCACTCGCTGACGCTCGCGGCGCAGCGGGGGAGAGGGGAGAAAACGATTCTTCGTATGCATAGATTCCGCCGGAGTCAGAAAATCCCCAATCCCCAATCCCCAATCCTCAAATCCCCAATCCTCAAATCCCCAATCCGCCCCCTCCTCGTTCCACCTCAGCCTCCTCCATGCTTTCCCACCGCCTCTTCCTTGCCCTACTTGGGACGCTTCTGCTCGGTCCACTCGTCTCCGCTCACGAGCCGCCTCACGCCGACCACACCCACGCCGATGACGCCGCCGACACCGACGGATCCCACACGCTGATTCGCTTCGCACGTCAGCAGCTGTGTGACGAGTACTACAGCGAAGGCGCGGCGGCCGGGGACCTGAACGGCGACGGCCACACCGACGTGGTCTACGGCCCGTTGTGGTACGCCGGCCCGGATTTCGAAACGGCTCGTCCCCTGGCCCCCGCTTCGCCTCAGGACCGCAACGGCTACGCCGATCGTTTCTTTCACTGGGTCTACGACTTCGACCAGGACGGACACGCCGACGTTCTGACCGTGGGCTTTCCGGGCACCGCGGCAGTCGTCTACCAAAACCCCGGTCCCGACGGACTCGATGCGCCCTGGCCTCGGCACGAAGTCTTCGACTGGGTTTCCAACGAATCGCCCCAGTTCGTCGATCTGGTCGGCGATTCACAGCCGGAACTGGTTTGCACCCGTGACGGATTCTATGGATACGCCACCTTCGATTCGCAGCGGCCCTGGACCTCGTGGGATTTCCATCGCATCTCGCCGCAGGTGGCCGCCCGGCGGTTTGGTCATGGCCTCGGCGTGGGCGACGTGGACGGAGACGGTCGCCAGGACGTGATTGTGCATAACGGTTGGTATCAGCAACCCGAACAGCCCAGCGATGCGGCGGCCTGGACCTTTCATCCCTACACGTTCTCCGCCCCCGGCGGCGCGGACATGTATGCCTACGATGTCGACGGCGATGGCGACAACGATGTGATCACCAGCATCAACGCCCACGCCTATGGGCTGGCGTGGTTCGAACAGATTCAAACCGACGGCAAAATCGATTTCCGTCGGCATACGATCATGGGCGAAACCGCTGCGGACAATCCCTACGGTGTCGTGTTCACCGAACCTCATGGCGTGCAGTTGGTGGATATCGACGGTGATGGTCTGAAGGATATCTGCACCGGCAAAACCTACTGGTCGCATCACCGCAAAAGCCCGCTGTGGGACGCCGGCGCGGTGGTTTACTGGTTTGAACTGCAACGCGGTCCCCAAGGCGTGGACTGGGTGCCGCATAAAATCGACGACCAGGCCGGAATCGGCCGGGGTCTGTGCATCGCGGACGTCAACGGCGATGACCGTCCCGACTTTGTTTGCGGCGGTATGAAAGGCTGCCACGTCTTGGTGCAGCAGCGTGAGAGCGTGGATCAGGCTACCTGGGCGGCCGCCCAGCCGAAACGCAAGGTTGCCATGGCCGCCGGCCTCGAGCCCGAGGAAGCCGCCCAGCGGATGACCGTGCCCGAAGGGTTCCACGTTCAATTGGCCGCCGGCGAACCGCAGGTTCACCAGCCGGTCGCGCTCGCGATGGATCCCCGCGGCCGGATCTGGGTGGCCGAAGCCTATACGTACCCGCAGCGCGCGCCCGAAGGCGAGGGCCGCGACAAAATTATTATTCTCGAGGACGCCGATCGCGATGGACGATTCGAAACCCGCAAGGAATTTGCCACGGGCCTGAACCTGGTCAGTGGTCTGGAAGTCGGTTTCGGCGGCGTCTGGGTCGGCGCGGCGCCGTACCTGATGTTCATCCCCGACGCCGACGGAGACGATACGCCCGATGGCCCGCCGCAGATCCTGCTGGATGGTTTTGGTTACCAGGACACCCACGAAACCCTCAATGCGTTCAACTGGGGACCCGACGGATGGCTGTACGGTTGCCACGGCGTGTTCACCCACTCCGCCGTCGGACCGCCCGGCACGCCGGACGAGGATCGGGTGCGGATCAATGCCGGGGTGTGGCGTTATCATCCGACCGAGCACCGCTTCGAACGCTTTGCCGAAGGTACCAGCAACCCCTGGGGCGTCGATTTTGACGACCACGGACACGCCTTCATCACGGCCTGTGTGATCCCGCACCTGTTCCATGTCATCCCCGGTGGCCGCTACCACCGCCAAGCCGGCCGGCACTTCAACCCGCACACCTACGACGACCTGAAAACGATCGCCGACCACGCTCACTTCAGCGGCAACATCCGCGATCACGCTTGGTGGGGACACGAACCGGCCGACATTCCCGACGCCACCAGCGACGCCGGTGGTGGGCACGCCCACTGCGGCGCGATGATCTACCTGGGCGACAACTGGCCGGCGGAGTATCGCAATTCGATCTACTTCAACAACATTCACGGCAACCGCGTCAACAACGACGTACTGGAGCGGGAGGGCAGCGGTTTCGTCGGTCGTCACGGCAAGGACTTTCTGTTTGCCAACGACCACTGGTTCCGCGGCATCAATCTCCGCTACGGACCCGACGGATCGGTCTACCTGATCGACTGGTACGACAAAAACGCTTGCCACCGCGCGACGCCCGAAATTTGGGACCGCTCCAACGGCCGGCTGTACCGCGTCCGCTATGGAGATCGTCGTCCGGTGAAGGTCGACTTGGCGGCCCTGCCCGATGACGAACTGGTCGCGTTGCAGCTGCACGAGAATGACTGGTACGTCCGCACCGCTCGGCGGCTGCTGCAACAGCGGGCGGCCGCCGGCGATATCTCGGCGGCTCGCGAGGCGCTGCGGCAGATGATGCGAGAACAATCCGAGGCGACGCGGCGGCTGCGCGCGCTGTGGTGCCTGCACGTGACCGGCGGCGTCCCCGCGGCGGACCTGCTGCGGCTGCTGCAGGATCCCGACGAACACGTTCGCTGCTGGGCCGTGCGGCTGTCGGCCGAAAGCGACACCGCGCCGCCGCTGGAGCGCTGGACGGAACTGGCCCGCAACGACTCCTCGGCCCTGGTGCGGTTGTCCGTGGCTTCGGCCCTCCAGCGATTGCCGGCGGAACAGCGCTGGGCGGTTGTCGAGGTGCTGTTGTCCCACGGCGAAGACGCGGACGATCACAACCTGCCGCTGTTGGTCTGGTACGCCGCCGAACCGCTGGTGACGCTGGACGCCCAGCGGGCGATGCGGCTGGCGCGAGCGTCTCACATCCCGCGGGTCACGCGATTCCTGATTCGCCGCGCGGCCAGTGAAGAACGCACCCGCGGGGCGGCCGTCCAGCAATTGACCGACGCCTCGGCCGAGATGCAGACGTTGATCCTGGACGAGATCCTGCGATCGCTGGAAGGCCAGGTGAAGGTCGCCATGCCGGAGTCCTGGCAAGCGGCCTACGAAGCCTTGCTCGATAGCGGCGATGCCGACACCGTCGCCAAGGCCGACCAGTTGGCGTTGGTGCTGGGCGACCGCAGGATCCTGCCTCGAATGCGAGCCCAGCTGGCCGACGCCGAGGCGGACCTGCCGCAGCGCCGCCAAGCCCTCGAGGCCCTGCTGCGTGTGCAGGACCCCGACGCGGCCGAGGCCCTGCTGACGGCGCTCGATGCCCCGCCGCTGCGCGCCGCGGCAATCCGTGCTCTGGCCGCCTACGACCATCCCCAGATCGCCCCGCGGCTGATCGGCCTGTACCCCAGCCTGTCGGTCGACATGCGGCAAGACGTGATCAACACGCTGGCCTCACGTCCCGCTTCGGCGCTGCGGCTGTTGGCGGCCGTGGAGCAGGACAAGATTGCCGCCGGCGACCTGCACGCCTACACCATCCGCCAGCTTCGCAGCTTTGGCAACGAGGAACTGAACCGGCGGATCGCTTCCAGCTGGGGCACGGTCCGGCAATCTTCCGAGGATAAACGCAAGCGAATCGAGGCGCTGAAAGCCGAATTGACCGCGGCTCGTCTGGCGGCGGCGGATCTTTCCAATGGCCGCCGCTTGTTCGAAAAGTCCTGCGCTTCCTGCCACGTCCTGTTCGGCAACGGCGGCAACATCGGACCGGATATCACCGGTTCCAATCGCGCAAATCTGGACTACCTGCTCGACACGATCGTCGACCCCAACGCGTTGGTCGGCAAGGATTACCAGATGTCGGTCCTGCTGACCGTCGATGGCCGCGTCATCAACGGCTTGGTGCAAAAGGAAACCGACACGGCACTGACCGTGCGAACGGTCAACGACACGGTCGTGATTCCCAAGGACGACATCGAATCTCGCGAGTTGTCCGCTTCGTCGCTGATGCCCGAGCAGCTGCTCGAGGCACTATCGACCGAACAGCGACGCGACCTGGTGGCCTACCTGCGCAGCCCCACGCAGGTGGCATTGAAAGGCCCGCCGGCCCCGATCGACGAGACCACGGGCCGCGTCGAAGGGGCGATCGAAGGCGAGACGCTCGAGCCGGCGAAAGATGCTCCCGGCCAAACGCGCGCTCAACCCATGGGCGGTTTCCGCAAAGACCGCTGGAGTGGAAACGCCCAGCGGTGGTGGACCGGTGCGAAGCCCGGCGACCAGCTGGAGCTGCCACTGGAGGTAGCGGCCGAGGGCGCGTATCAGTTGCAGATCGTGATGACCAAAGCTCGCGACTACGCGGTCGTCCAGTTGCGACTGGACGGCCAGCCGCTGGGCGAACCGATCGACCTGTTCAATAGCCCCGACGTGATCACGACCGGCGTGCTGAGCTTTGAGACCCAGCGGCTGGAGGCCGGAAGCCATACGCTGTCGATCGAGATCGTCGGAGCCAACCCGGCCGCCCAGAAAGCCTACATGGTGGGCATCGATTACGTGCGATTGGAACCGGCTCAGTAGGAGCTGAACCGTCGCAACGTAGCTGAAGTCGCCAGACTTTGGATAATTCCGACGAACGTTTTCTCCCCTCTCCCCGCCGGTTTGGGCAAGTGGTGCTTGCCCAGGCCGGCGGGGAGAGGGGTTGGGGGTGAGGGGCCTCCGGCGCAACGGCATGGAACGCACGCTTCATGTAGGTTTGACACATCCCCTATCACCAAGCAGAACTCACAGACGAAGGCGCCGCGCGGCAATCCCCCTCTCCCCCGAATCCTGACTCGCTTAGGCTCGCCAGGATTCGGGGGAGAGGGGAGAAAACAATTCACACCGCTATGTCGCCCTCTGGGCTGCTGCGCAACTCGAACACCAACAACCAACAACCAACAACCAACAACCAACAACCAACAACCAACAACCAACAACCAACAACCAACAACCGGCGGGTTCACCTACGAACTGTGCACCACTTCCGCTTGGCGGCTGGGCCGCGGAGCCGGAGGCTCCGAGGAATCATCCGAGGTGGCGATGCGCGACTTCTCGGCAAAGGCTGGCAACAAGCGGTTGCGGACGTCCATCAGGATCCGAAACAACGCGGGCACGAAGAACAGCGTAAAAATGGTCGATACCAGCAGGCCGCCCAACAACACGCTGCCCAGACCGCGATACAGCTCGCTGCCCGCACCGGGAAACAACACCAGCGGACACAGTCCCAGGACCGTCGTCGCCGTGGTCATGGCGATCGGCCGGACGCGCGTGCGGACACTTTCCAAAATCGCCTCCTGCACCTCCATGGCGTGATCGCGCATCAGGTTCAAGGATTGATGCACGATCAGAATCGCGTTGTTGACCACCGTTCCGATCAGGATCACAAACCCCAGCATGGTCAACACGTCCAGCGGTTGGGCTGGCATGCCTTGGGCATGCAGGTACACGCCCAGGACTCGCAAGCCCAGCACGCCGCCTACCGCCCCCAGCGGAACGCTGAGGATAATGACCAACGGATAGATCCAGCTCTCGAACAGGGCGGCCATCAATAGGTACGTGATCAACAACGCCAGCAGGACGTTCCAGCGGAGCGCATTCCAGGTATCCCGCAGCTTGTCGGCCGTGCCGCTGAGGTTCACCTGATAACCGCCCTCCAGCTGTCCCGATGCCCGCAGCGGCGCGATGATCTCGCTTTCAATCGTCTCGAGCGCGTTTTCCAAAGCCACCTCCGGCGGTGGCGAGACTTCGATCGTGATCGCCCTCTGCCGTTCGCGATGATTGATCTGTTCCGGGCCGCTGGACAACGTCGGTTCGGCCAGTGTCGAAACCGGCACCAACTGTCCCGTGGGCGTCGCCACCTGCAACGAATCGACGTCTTGGGAATAATTAATCGCCGCGGGACTGCCGATGATCGTCAGGTCGATCTTGTCGCCGCCGACGAAGTAATCCGAGGCATAAGCCCCGTCGACCAGGGCGTCGATCGCGTATCCCAGCGTGGTCGCGTCCACGCCCAACTGTTCGCACTGCAGCAACCGCGGCGTCAGGTGATACTCGGGGCTGCTGAGGTCCAAACTGGGCACGGGTCGGGCCTGGGCCTCGGGCATCAACTGCATCGTCTTACCCAGCACTTGGCCGCCCAGGCGAACCAAATGCGGCAGCTCCGGCCCGGTGATCTCCACATCGATCGTGCGGCCCGCCGTCAATCCCTGCTCGAACAAGCTGGACTGCTTGGCCACCACGAAGGTGCCTTCCAGTTTGTCCTTGACCTCCTGAATCAACGGCACCAATTCAGCGGCTCGCGTGGCATCGACCGCGCGGACACCAAGAAAAACCTGACGCCCCCGAGCCACATAGAAAAAGTCGTAGATCGGCGGATACTTTAATTGCTGAGCCTCCGGACTATCGGGGTCGACATCCCAGTAGGGCTGTAGGTGTTGCTCGACCACTTCGCCGATCCCCGACAATTCGTCCAGGTTATAACCGGCCGGCGGGAGAATAATCCCAAACACCAGATTGCGGTTGCCCGAAGGCAGGTATTCGACCTTGGGCCAAGCCACGTAGCTGACCCCCAGGGCGACGGCGACCAACGTACCGACCACCGCCAACCGCCAAAGCAAACGCGACTGGATCCAGCGATTGATGCCGACGATGCCGCGGACCAAGACGGTGTCGCCCGGAGCCCGTTCTGGACGGCCATCGGTGGACGGCGTTTTGCGCGCTCGCCGCGTCCGCTGCGAACCGCTCAACAGCCGCGCCGTCGCGGTGGGAATCAAAGTAATACTGACCAATAACGACAGACCCACCGCCGCGCTGATCGCCAAGGCAATGTCGCGGAACAACTGGCCCGCTTCCTCTTCGACAAACAACACGGGTAGGAACACGGCCAAGGTCGTCAGCGTCGATGCCAGGACCGCACCCCAGACCTCTTTGCCGCCGTCGATCGCAGCTCGCCGCGCCGGTTTGCCCTCCTGGTAATGGCGGTAGATGTTTTCCAGCACCACGACCGCGTTGTCGACCAGCATCCCCACGGCGAACGCCATTCCGGCCAACGAGATCACGTTCAGCGATCGGCCCCATAGGTTCAACATCAAGAACGTGCCGATGATACTGATCGGAATCGCCACCCCCACGACGATCGCCCCGCGAGCGAACCAGAACCCGGCCACCAGGATGCACAGCAGCGTCAGGCCGAAGAACCAGGGCGAAATGAAAATGGCGGCCAGCGTCGTGACGACCAGGATCGGTACGGCCAGCAGCGACCGCACCTGCCAGTGCAGAAACAGCATCAGCACGATCATCGTCAACGAACCGCCGATGATGATGTTTTGATTCACCAGGCCGACCGAGGCGTAGATGTATTCGGTTTCGTCGTACACCTGGGTCAGTTGCAACTTGCGTTCGGCCAAGACCTCGCGATTCAGCTCCTCGACACCCTCGCGCAAGCCCTGCATCACGTCCAAGACGTTCGCACCGGTCTCTCGCAGAGCGTTGACGGCGATCGCGCTATCGCCAAAGCGGCGGACCAAGCCGTCGGGTTTCTTGAATCCCATCCGCACCTCCGCCACGTCGCGGATATAAACCGGAGCCCCGCCGCGGGTGGTCAGAATTTGACTGGCGACCTCTTCGGGCGAATCGAACTGGTTGATGGTGCGCACGACATAGCGGCGTTTGGCTTCCCAGAAATCGCCTCCCGATGTGTCGCGGTTCTGCTGCCTCAGCACCCGCCGCACGTCATCGATCGTCAGCCGCTGGAAGGCCAAGCGATCCGGATCGACCATCACCTGCAGCTCCTCCTCCAAGCCGCCCAGAACGTTGGCATTGGACACGCCGCCGACGCGTTCCAAGCGTGCCTCGATGGTGTCCTCGGCAAACCGTCGCATGCCCGGCACGTTCAGGTCCGGCGGCAACAGCTCGTCGATCTGCGGGTGTTCTTCCGCCAACCGCCGCAGCCGCAGCAGCCGCAATCCCGGGTTGTCGGTGGCCGCGATTTTCCTCAGCTGCTCCGCCGCGGCACCGGCCTCGGGCCCTTCGGCAAACTGCCGGATCTGCTCGGGCGTCGGCTGAATGGCACTCAGGATGAACCAGGCGATCGGCCGGTCCGATGCGTTGCTGGTGGAGATCACCGGTTGGTCGGCATCCTCGGGGTACTCCCGCACCTGCTGCAGGCGGCTGTTCACCTTCAGCAGCGATTCCTCCATGTCGGTCCCGACGGCGAACTCCAGCGTGATCGAAGCTCGCGAATCCATCGACTCGCTGCTCAGCTTCGTCAGCCCCTCGACGCTCTTGAGCTGTTCCTCTTGTTCCTGGGTGATTTCGCGTTCCACTTCCTGCGGGCTCGCCCCCGGCCACAGCGTGTCGACCGTCAAGGTGGGCGTCTGCACCTCGGGAATCAGCTGCATCGGCATCCGCGCCAGAGCGATGCAGCCGAACAAGATGACCAACAAAGCACCGACGCTGACCTTTACGGGGTTGTTCACGCAGGCTTCGATGAACGTCATGGCTGGGTCCGGGCGGGGTTTTTCGTTTCGGGAAGGAATTCGGCGGAATCGATGGTGTTGCGGATCGCCACGGCTTGTCCGGGCCGGAGGCGTTCGTTGCCGCGCACGACAATCGTGTCACCGGCCTGAAGCGCATCGGGGTCGACCGAGGTGACCTGGATCAGTTCGCCAAAGGCGGCGCCCTTGCGAACCGGCACGGCAACGACTTTATCACCGACAACCTTCATGGCTGTGGCCGCATCGCCGGCCAGATTCAACCCGTCCTTGGGCACCAACAGCGAGGTGGATTCGGGGCCGGTGGGCAGTGTCACCCGAGCCAGCATGCCGGGCATCAACCGCGACTGGGGATCCTCGGTCGGGTTGGGCACGCGAATTTTGACGGGAAAGGAACGCGACTGGGAATCGCCTTGAGGAACGATGGAAGCGACCGTGCCGACGAAGCGGCGCCCCGGCAGGGCGGCGACTTGGATTTCACACTCGTGCTCCAGCCGGACGTGCGAGATCGCGGTTTCGGGGACGTTGACCACGACCTCTACCGGATCGATCTCGATCACTTCGGCCACCGCGTCGCCCTGCTTCAGCCAGGCACCGACCTCGGTTTGTTCGCGTGAGACGAATCCCTCGAAGGGGGCCCGCAGCGTGTATTTCCGGATCCGATCTTCGATCCCCGCGACCACCTGTTCCTGCATCCGAAAGCGGGCTTCGGCCTGCGCCAACTTTTCGGCTCGCGGCCCGTCTTCGACCAATTGCAACTGATTGCGAGCTTCGTCGAGGGCGGCCGCGGCCCGCAGCGATTGCGACCGCACGGCGCCATATTCCTCGGCCGACAACCCGGCCTGGGCTTGATACAACGTCTCGGCCCGGCTCAGCCGCGACTTGGCGTACTCCGCCGCCGCCTGGGCAGCGGCCAATTGTGCCTTGGCCAACGCGATCTCTTCGGGCAGCGAACCGTTCTCCAGCTCTTTCCGCTCCGCGTCTCGCAGATCCCGCTCGGCCTCGGCCGCGGCCAGCTCGATCCGGATCGTGGCACTCAGGATCGTGGCCAGCGTATCGCCTTGCTGGACCGGTTGGCCGGCATCGACCTGAAAGGTTTCCACACGCCCATCGACCGCGCTGCCGATCACGGCTCGGCGATTTGGCAGGATCTCCGCCACATACGTCGCCTGGGGCTGGACCGTACGTTCGAACACCTCCGCGACGATCACCGGCGCCGGGGCCGGTTCCTGAGCCACACAGCAGACCATGCCCCACCCTGCCCAACATACCAACGCACCAAACCGCTTCATGAAAAACCGCCTGTGAACATTCCCAGAGAACCGATGCCTATCCAGCACACCCGATTCTACCTCGCCCAGGGAGTTTGAGCGGCCCGGTCGAAAACTTTATCGCCCCAACAGCCGCTGGTCGTCGGCGGCCTGGACCTGGACGTCGATCAGCGTGCCCGGTGCGGCCGGCTGGTCGGCAAACAGCTCGACCGGCGCGTACCGGCACGAGGTGCCCCGCATCAGGTACTGCGACCCGCCGCCAGCTACGCCGCCGGCGGAACCGTCACCAATCCCGGTGAACCCCCGAGCCGTTTCGACCAACAACTGCACGCGGCGGCCCACCAGAGAACGGAAATAATCTCGGCGCAGTTCCGTTTCCAGCTCGATCAGCCGGGCCACGCGATCGGCCTGGACGTCCTTGTCGACCTGGTCTTCCATCTCCGCGGCGGGCGTGCCCCGGCGGCGGCTGAACGGAAACACGTGGACTTTGCTGAACCGCGCCCGCCGGCAGGTTTCCAGCGTCTGTTCGAATTCCTCATCGGTCTCGCCGGGAAAGCCGACGATCACATCGGTCGTTAGCGCCGGTTGGTCGAGGGCTTCGCGGAGCATCTCGCAGCGGTCCAGAAACATCCGCGTGCCCCAGCGACGTCGCATCCGCCGCAGCACCGAATCGCTGCCGCTCTGCAAACACACGTGCAGATGCGGCACGATCCGTTCGGGAAAGTCCTTCAGCACGCCGATCAACTCGCGCGTCACCTCGGTGGCTTCGATGCTGCTCAAGCGAATCCGGAACTCCCCGGGCAACTCCGCTAATTGCTTGACCAGGTGCGACAGCCGCACCCACTGCTCACGCGGCTTGTGCCGGTTCCAATCGACGCCGTAATGGCCCAGGTGAATCCCGGTCAACACGACTTCACGATGACCGGCGGCGACCAACCGCTGGACCTCGTCGACGATGTGCTGCGAATCACGACTGGAAAGCTCGGGCCGCACCTTGGGGATGATGCAGTAGCTGCAGCGGAGCAGGCAGCCATCCTGGACTTTGACGTAAGCCCGCTGACGTCCGGAAAATCCATCCAGGCCCGTGGGCACATCGACCACGCCGAAGCGGGTCATCAAGTCGGGCAACTCGCGTTTGTCGGTCACCACCTCGCTGACCCCCGGCAGGTCCGCCACTTCCTCGGGAGCTCGCGTCGCATAGCAACCCATCACGACGATCTTGGCGTCGGGGTTCTTGCGGGCCAGGCGGCGGATCATCTGCCGGCTCTTGGCGTCCCCCTCGGACGTGACCGTGCAGGTGTTCACCACGCACACGTCGGCCGGCTCTTGGTTCTGGGCATCGGCAAACCCGATACTGGTCAACCCTTGCCGGACCAGCTCGGTCTCGTACTGATTGACTTTGCAGCCCAGCGTTACGGTTCGAATCTTTGCCGACATAGTTTATGGCTTTTCGCTGCTTACTCGGGCACCGGCTCGATCGACGCGCTCATGCTGCCCTTGCAGCGGGTGATGCCTTCGTCGGAGCCATAGGCATGAATCTGGTCACGCTTCAGTTCAGCGTGTTCCATGGTAGTCGTCAAGCAGATCACGCGGCCGGTCGTATCGACTTCCTCGGCCATTTGATGGCCGCGCTGGCGCGGATGGCCGAACAATTCCTTTAACATCATGATCACATAGTCGTAGGAATGGTCCGGATCATCCCACAGGATCACGTTGTAACGCGGCTGACGCTTGGGCCGCGATTGCGATTGCTTCTCGTCCTGCTCGGGACGGGTGGTGGGTTCGACGACCGCTGTTTGAAGCTCTGCCATCCGACTGAATCCTCTCGCATAACGACGCATGACTACGAAAACGGGTTTCCTGGCTATATTGTAGCGCCACCGGCGCCGGACCGACCAGCACTTATGGTCTTTTCCGCAACTTCGTTTTGCAGAAAATAACCGGTGCACGGCGCATCGCCGGCACATCCCGCAACCCTTCCGCAAACGGCAATCACGACGTGAACGACCCCTCCACCGAGCCTATCAAGAACATCGAAAACCTGCTGGACCAGAAGCAACAGGCCCATACCGAGGACCTGCTGGAATGGCTGCGTATTGCTAGCGTCAGCAGCGATCCGCAGGCCACCGACCGGGTGCGTGAGGCCGGCCGCTGGGTGGAGAATCGCTTCCAGGCCGCCGGACTGGAGGTGCAGTGGATCGAAACCCAGGGCCACCCGATGGTCTATGCCGAAACGCCTGCGGTGCCCGGCGCCCCCGTCGCCCTGGTTTATGGGCACTACGACGTCCAGCCGCCCGAACCGCTCGACCACTGGATCACCCCGCCCTTCCAGCCGGATATCCGCGACGGCAACATCTACGCTCGCGGCGCAACCGATGACAAGGGCCAGGTTCTGACCCACATCCAGGCCGTGCTACGCTTGCTGGAAACCGGCCAACCGCTGCCGCTGCAGGTGAAGTTTCTGATCGAGGGCGAGGAGGAAGTCGGCAGCGAAAACCTGGAACGGATGCTGCCCGAATTGGCGGATCGCCTGGCCTGCGACGTGATTGTGATCAGCGACAGCAGCCAATTCGCCGAAGGCCAACCGGCGATTACCTACGGCCTGCGCGGCATCGCGACCTTCGAACTGACCGTCCAAGGCCCCCAGCAGGACCTCCACAGCGGCTCCTTCGGCGGGGCGGTCCGCAATCCCGGCGTCGCCCTGTGCCAGTTGATCGCTTCCATGATCGACGATTCTGGCCGCATCCAGCTGGACGGTTTCTACGACGACGTGCTGCCGCTCTCCGAAGAAGAACGCGAGCAGTTCGCCGCCCTGCCCTTCTCCGAAGCAGACTTCGCCCGCTCGCTGGGCGTCGATGCGTTGGCGGGCGAAGAGGGCTACACCGCCCTGGAACGCAAATGGGCACGCCCCACCCTGGACGTCAACGGCCTGACCTGCGGCCACCAGGGCCCGGGCGTCAAAACCATCATCCCGGCGGTCGCCTCGGCCAAGCTCAGTTGCCGCTTGGTGCCGAATCAGGACCCGGAAAAAATCGCCGATGCGCTCGAGCGACACGTCGCGGCGCATTGCCCCGAAGGCGTGCGAGCGAGCGTCGAGCGGGACCACGGCGCGCCCGGCTTGGTCGCCTCGCTGGACAGCCCCTACGTGGCCGCCGCCAAAACCGCGCTCGGCGCGGCCTTTGGCAAACCGCCGGTGATGATCCGCGAAGGCGGCTCGATCCCGATCGTGCAAAAATTCCAGGAGACGCTGGGCGCGGATTGCTTGCTGCTGGGCTGGGGGTTGGCCGACGACAACGCCCACAGCCCCAACGAGAAATTCTGCCTGGCCGATTACCACCGCGGCATCAAAGCCAGCGCCCACCTGTGGCGAGAACTCGGAAAACTGAAACCGGAACAAAGCTGAGGCGTGAGCGGAAATCTGAAATCGCAAATCGGAGCCCGATCCTTCCCTGAACCATACGAAACCGCATCGCCCCTCCCTTCTTCTCCCCTCTCCCCCGCAGCGCCGCGAGCGTCAGCGAGTGAAGCTGCGGGGGAGAGGGGTCGGGGGTGAGGGGGCCTCCGGTGCAACCACGCGTCGCGCCCCATGCCGCAACCGACGAGTACGAACCCGACGAGTACGAGCACGAGCACGAGCACGAGCACGAGCACGAGCACGAGCACGAGCACGAGCACGAGCACGAGTACGAGTACGAGTACGAGTACGAGTACGAGCACGAGCACGAGCACGAATCAAACTCGCCACTCGCCACTTCCAAACTCTGGCGAGTTCAGCTACGGGTGCCCCCAACCAACAACCAACAACCAACAACCAACAACCAACAACCAACAACCAACAACCAACAACCAACAACCAACAACCAACAACCAACAACCAACAACCAACAACCAACCAGCATGCTCGATCGCAAAACCATTGTTGAAAACGCCGACGCTGTCAAAGAGAACTGCCACCGCCGCGGAGTCGACTGCGATGTCGATTCGCTGGTCGAGTTGGAACGGCAGCGGCTCGCCAAACTCCAGCAGACCCAGGAACTGAACCGCCAGGCCAACGAGGTCAGCAAGCAGATCGGCAAGGCCAAGGATGATGCCCAGCGTCAGGAGACGATCGCCCGCGGCCGCGAGCTGCGCGATGCCAAAGACGCGGCTCAGAAAGAACACGACCAGCTGGAACAGCAGATCCTGGAGATCCAGCGGTTGATTCCCAACCTCACCCATGCCGACGTGCCCACCGGTGGTGAAGACGACGCCCGGGAGCTGGGGCTGGGCAAGACGCCCGTGTGCAGTTTCGACTTCCAGCCGCTGGACCATCTGGAACTGGGCGAGCGGCACGACCTATTCGATTTCGAAGCCGGAGCTCGGGTGGCCGGAGCGGGGTTCTACTTTTTGAAAAACGACGCGGTCCGCCTCGACTTGGCCCTCCAACAATACGCCGTCTCCCTGCTGTCGGAGCGCGGCTTTACGCCGGTCACCACGCCGGACCTGGCCCTGACCGAGATCCTTCACGGCACCGGCTTCAACCCGCGCGGCCCGGAAACGCAGATCTACGCGATCGAGAACACCGAGTTGAATCTGGTCGCCACGGCCGAGATCACCCTCGGCGGGATGCTGGCCGGCCAGACGCTGGACGCCGAACAATTGCCGATAAAGCTGTGCGGGCTGAGCCACTGCTTTCGGACCGAGGCCGGGGCGGCCGGTCGGGCATCGAAGGGACTGTATCGCGTGCACCAGTTTACCAAAGTCGAAATGTTTGCCTTCGCCGGCCCCGATCAAAGCGACGACCTGCACGAGGAGATGCGGCAGATCGAATGCGACCTGTTCGACGCGTTGGAAGTGCCCTACCGCGTCATCGACACGGCCAGCGGCGACCTGGGCGGACCGGCCTACCGCAAGTACGACCTGGAAGCCTGGATGCCGGGCCGCGGCGACGGCGGACAGTGGGGCGAAGTGACCAGCACCAGCAACTGCACCGATTACCAGGCGCGACGCCTGGACATCCGCTTCAAGACCGCGGGCCAGAAGGGCACCCAGTTCGCTCACACCCTGAACGGCACGGCCGTGGCGACCGGGCGAGCCATGATCGCGATCCTGGAGAACCACCAACGGGCCGACGGCACCATCAACATCCCCAAGGTGCTCCAGCCCTGGATGGGCAAGGAAAGAATCGGTTGAGCGCCTACACCCTCCCGCGCCTACACCCTCCCGCGGAGCGGGAGGGTCGGGCTCTCAGGCCCGGGGAGGGCCGATATTCCGCCGTGCTGACTTCATCCGGCGGATCCCCGACCCCGTTTGCGCTCTCTTCGCAAATCGATACTCCAACCCTAAATGGCGAGCGATGCCCCGGGCCACTGATTCAGCATCCCGCTCAACATCCCGATCGTGAAATCGGATGACATCCCAACCCGCTTCACGCAAGAACGCTTCACGATCGAGGTCGGCTTGCCCGATCGCATCGTGGTATCCCCCATCGATCTCGACAACTAGCATTTTTGATACACAAGCAAAGTCAACGTAGAACGGCCCGATATCATGCTGGCGGCGAAACTTCAAACCGCACAGCTGCCGAGCACGCAGCACGCCCCAAAGCAAGTTTTCCGATTTCGTCGCTCGTTCGCGCAGCCTTCGTGCTCGCTCGGTTTTACGTCCAGACATGGTTGATGCCCTCCCCGGCCCTGAGAGGCCGACCCTCCCGCGGAGCGGGAGGGTGTGGAATGGTAAGAAACGCTTCACGCGTGGTGACGTTTTCACAATACCCCAGACAGGGCAAGCATTACCATTTCGCGGCCCGTTACTCAAACAACATCCGCAGGTCGTCGCTGGTCAGGTCGCTGATCAAACTCTTCTCCTGCGAGATGATCGCGTCGGCCAGCTCGCGTTTGGAGGACTGCAGGGCGACGATTTTGTCTTCGACCGTGTCGCGGCAGATCATGCGGTAGGCCACGACCGGCTTGGTCTGGCCCATGCGGTGGGCGCGGTCGATCGCTTGCGACTCCACCGCCGGATTCCACCAGGGGTCCATGATGAACACGTAGTCGGCCGCCGTCAGGTTCAGTCCGTGGCCGCCCGCTTTCAGACTGATCAGGAACAACGGGCACTCGTCGTCCTCCTGGAATCGCTTGACCTTCTCGGCCCGCTTGCGCGTCTTGCCGTCGAGGTACTCGTACTTCCACCCGCGCTCGTCCAGCTCCTGACGAACCAGGGCAAGCAGCGAGGTGAACTGCGAGAAGACCAGCGCCTTGTGCCCTTCGCTGACCACCTCCTCGAGCTGTTCCAAGAGGCGGGCGATCTTTGCCCCGTGCACGTCCGACTTGCGATCGACCAGCCGCGGATCGCAGGCCGCCTGACGCAGCCGCAGCAGCGCCTCGAGGACGTGGATCTTGCTCTTGGCCAACCCCTCGGTTTTGATCTTATCGGACAGCATCGTGCGGTAGTGATCCCGCAGCTCGCCGTACAACTTGTTCTGCTTGGAATGCATGTCGCAGTACAGCGTCTGCTCCGTCTTGGCCGGCAGCTCCGTCAACACCTGCTCCTTGGTCCGCCGCAGGATAAAGGGCCGTAGCGCCGTGGAAATATGCTCGAGCCGCTGCCGGTCGGTGCCGGCCTTGGACGGATCGCCGATCGCTTGGCCCAACATCCCGGGATTGAGAAAATCGAACAACGACCACAGGTCGCCCAAGTGGTTTTCGATCGGCGTTCCGGTCATCGCCAAGCGGTGATCGCAGCGGAGCACGCGAGTGGCCTTGGCGGACAGCGAGGCGGGGTTCTTGATCGCTTGAGCTTCGTCCAAGATGACGTAGTCGAACGCCTGCTCGTGCA
This sequence comes from Roseimaritima sediminicola, assembly GCF_009618275.1. Classification (GTDB taxonomy): domain Bacteria; phylum Planctomycetota; class Planctomycetia; order Pirellulales; family Pirellulaceae; genus Roseimaritima; species Roseimaritima sediminicola. The sequence goes on along the minus strand of NZ_WIAD01000021.1, from coordinate 61,948 downwards.
GGAATTTGGCGTCGTTGCGGACCGTGCCGTAGGTGGTGACGATGCAGTCGACCTCGGAGAATTGCTCGCGCAGCTCACCGCGGCCGGTGCCGGTGTAGTTCAACATCCGCAACTGGGGTGTGAACCGCGCGGCTTCCTCCAGCCAGTTAAAGATCAAGCTCTTCGGGACGACGATCAACGACGGCCGCCGCTCGTCGGCTGTGTCGTCACCGGCCGCGTCGCTCTTACTGGCCGCGTCACCGCTCTTACTGGCCTTGGCGTCGTTCTTGCTGGCCGCGTCGTCGTTCTTGCTGGCCTTGCCGTCGTGCTTACCGCTGGCCGCGCCGTACCGCTGGGCCAGCATCGCCAGGACCTGGATCGTTTTTCCCAGCCCCATATCGTCGGCCAAACAGCCGCCCAGCTGGAACTCTTGCAGGAACTGAAACCAGCCCAGTCCCAGTTGTTGGTAGTCGCGCAGCGAGCCCTGGAAATCGGCCGGCGCCGGCACCGGCCGGATGCCTTCGAAGGAATTTAGTTTTTCGCACCATGCGCGGAAGGCGCGGTCCAGGGCCACTTCCTCTTGCTGCGACAACAGTGCGTCCAGCAGCAGCGCCTGGGTTTTGGTAAAGCGGATCGAGTCCTCGGCAACTTCGCCCGTCTTGTCCAGGCCGGCAAACTGCGACAGCCACTGTTCGGGCAGGATGCCGTGGGTCCCGTCGTCCAGGACGACGAAGTTCTGTCCCTTGCGAGCGGCCGACAACAGCTCCGGTAGCGCGACCTGGACCCCGTCGAAATCGGCCGTGGCATCCAGATCGAACCAGTCCTGCTCGCTGTTGACCGCGACCTGGAAGCTGCCCGCCCGGCGGAGCGCATTGCCGTCGGCGACGACGTCCCAGCCCGCCTCACTCAGCTCGCTGACCAGCGCCGGCAGGGCTTTCCGCAAGACTTTGATGTCGTTGTAGCCGTGATCAAAGAATCGCTCGCGCGGCAACTGGTCGACCAATCGCTGTTCGGCATCCAGATCTCGCTGCTGAAACTGTTTGTTGGATTTGTCCCACACCGCGGCCGGCCCGCCGCCAAACGCAAACACTTGCTCGCCGTAGCACATCTGGACCGCCGCGACCAAGTGCTTGTCCTTGCCGCTTTCGCTGGACAGATGCAAGCGTGGCCGCGGCTCGAGCCGATCCAGACTGACCGGCAACTCCGGATCCAGCTCGACTCGTACACTGCCCCACCCAGCGATCGTTTCCATCAATTTCGAGATGCTTCGCGAGGGGACATCGATCGCGCCGGTACCACGCCACTGCTGGATCAACTCGGTGTGAGTCACATCCAGCGGGCAGGCTCGCTGCGGAAACACGACCACACCGCTTTCGCTGACCAGCAACGCGTCGTCCAGCTCCGCACGGTCCTCGCCGCGGACCAACACAGGCGACACCCGGATCCGCTTCTTGCCGTCCTCGGTGGTGTGCGGCGCGACCCGGACGACCAAACGGAACGGCTCACCGCCGTCCCACTTCAGCCCGTGCGGCTCGACCAACGACCGCCCCGAACCCATATCCCAGACCAGGCGACCGGTCGCCGACATGGCCTGCATGGCCAAGGCTGCTGTTTCGGGACGGACCGTGAACTTGCCGACCCGCGAGCGCATGTGATAGCGATAGCCGTAGGCGTTTTCCTGGACCGGCTCCAGCAGCCGCACGGCGATCGCATCGGCCGCATCGACGATCTCGTCCATGTCGTCGATGTCCAGAGTCGCCGAGGTGGGCTTGCCCCATTCGCCGTTTTGCTTTCGCGAAGCTTGATAGAGATTAATTGTCAGGCACTCGTTGTCCGAGTGGTCGGGCACGTTCAGCACGAACCAGCATCGGCTGCCCACCTGCAGGACCTCCTGCAACCGCTCCGCAGCGTCCTCCTCATCGGGGGCGGCGAATTCGCCCAGCTTCTGCAGCTGCTTTTGCCACAGCGGTGTGGATCGCCCCTTCTTCTTTTTGCCCGACCCGTTCGTGTTGTTCACGATCGGATCGCCGATGCTGATCTTGCCGCCCAGAATTTCTACGATCTGCAGGCTGCCCCGCTTGACCAAGTCAGGATCCACCGGCGGCAGATGACTGGCTACCGCCCACACATGGCGGCAGGTATACCCGCGCTGCCAAGTCGAACATTCGCAGCCCGCTTCCAGATACCCCTGCAGGGTCAACCCAAACGACATCTCGACCTTATGGAAATTGCCTCGCTGCTCGGACACGTACGCCCGTACCCCGCCGGTGCCCAGCTGCAGCGTTTGCACGCCTCCTCGACTGGCCAGGTGCTCGCCTGCCATACGTTCACGGTCTGCCAAACGGGGTTCGCAATAGTCCGCCAGGGTCGCTTCCATAAAGGGCTTCAACGGTTAAATGGGCGGGAAAAACAAAGATCGGGCAACACCGAAGCCGCCCGAAGCGATCGCGCATTTTAGAAGCTAAAGAGCACTTTGCCGACCGCTGATTCACAGCCCCCGGGAAGATTCCAAAGCGTTTCACGCCCGCGGCCGAAGCTCATCAGACGCTGGAGTCCAGGCTTTAGCCGCCCGCTGCCCAAGCTCCCAATCGCCTAAAGGCTAGACTCCAACGCCCGCTTACGGCTCTTGGCCCTCTTCGGCGGCCTCGGCCGCTTCCAGCGAACGACGCACTTCGCGGCCGGCCGTCCAGTAGAAGACCACACCGACCAGCGCCATCACGATCTTGACGACTTCGAACACCAGCGCCACCAGGGTCCCCGAGGCGGCCGTCGGCACCGCGGGCACCACCTTGTACATGCCCTCCACGGCTGCCTCCAACACGCCCATACCGGCCGGAGCGATGGGCAGCGCCGAGGCCAGCACCCCCACCGGAACGATCACGAAATGCTCGGCGAACGTCGGCGGGTTGGCGTCCGGACCGTACAACCCGAGGCACACCAGATACATGCTGACGACCATCATCGACTGCACGCCGACGCTCATCACCAACGACCACAAAAACCCCCAGGGATGGGTGTGGAAGGTTCGCAGCGGTTCGGCCACGCGGCGGACCACCTCGCCGATCTTGGGAATGGTTTCGCTGCGGTGGATCAGCCGGTCGATCGGCTTGCCGCCCACGATCAACACCGCCGTCAGAACCGTGCCGATGATCAACAGCGTGACGGCGGCCTGAGCGATGCGAGCCAGATTCTCGCCGCCTTCGCCCTCGGCAGTCGGCGCGATCAACAACAGTGCGACCGAAACGATCGCCAGCAAGCCGTACAGGCCCGAAGCCCGGTCGACCACGACCGAAGCGACCGCTTCGACACGCTTTCCGGGGCTGCGGCGAGCCAAAAAGATGGCCTTGAACAGGTCGCCACCGACGCTGCCCGCCGAAATAAAACTCAGCAGATTGCTGATCGCGCCCAGCCGAAACGCCTCCAGCATCGACAGCGGAATGCCCTGACAACGAACCAGCAAACACCAGCGAGCAAACGAGAGGCTCATCGCCATCAGAGCCACTCCCAGAGCGGCCAAAAGCAACCCATAGTTCTTGGGCTGCTCCCGCAGGGCCTCCCACTGCTCGGGGGTGATCTTCCACAGCAGAAAGCTGAGGATGGCCACGGGAACGAGGAATTTCAGCGCCGCCATCGCCATTCGCCGAGTGCGGCCCGCAGCCGGGCGAGCGGGTGGCGAAGGATCAGCAGCGTTCATCAGCAATCTACGGCGGCGTCAAACGGTCGGGCGAATTAAGGCAGGATAGTCGCCACGGCAGGAAACACCAATCCGGCGCCTCCACCACCCCGCCCCATCCCCCCCGTAGCCCCTCGTCGCCAGACGTTGGAAACGCTGGAGTCCAGGCTTCAGCCGCCCGCCAGCGCAGCCCCCAATCGCCTAAAGGCTACACTCCAGCGTCCCCCCCAAAAAAACCCTCCCAAACCCTCAAAAACCACGGTTGACGAACCAGCCGGCTACCTGCTAGTTTTCTTCTTCTCAGCCAGACATCCCAAGCAGCCCACTCCAGCAAGGCGTGGAACGAGCCGCCGAGGGAAACGTCAGCCGGGGGATTAGCTCAGTTGGGAGAGCGCTTGCATGGCATGCAAGAGGTCAGGGGTTCAAGTCCCCTATCCTCCACTTCGAAGCCCCGAAAGGCCCGTTGCGAATTAAAATCGCACCGGGCCTTTTTTCGTGGACTTTTCGTGGACCTGGACAGTGGCCGGCCAAACGCGAAACTTCGCACAGCGGGCGTCCGAGGGCGGAGCCGCCGTTCAGCTACGGCTATCCTGAAGTACACGGCCACTCATTTCGCTCAGGCTGGCAACCATCGTCGATTCGGTCAACGTCGCGCGACTGCCGAACGATCCACACCGCACAAGCCGACGGCAGCACCTCAGCATCCTGCAGCCCCTCCAACAAGGTGAGTCCGAGTCATGAACCGACGAAACTTTCTCCAGCTGTCCGTCATGCTTTTTGGAGTCAATCTCAGCATCGCCACCTCGCCGGCGCTGGCGCAGCAGGATGTGGTTGGACCGGTCGTCGGGGCTGTCGAGCCCACGGCAGTACGGATTCTGTATCGTCCCGCGGCAGAGGAAACCAAGCTTCAACTGCAGGTGTTTCGCGATGGACAGGTCGCGCAGCGTGTCGCGGCCGAAGCCCGCAGCGAGAACGACTTCGTCGCAAAGTTTGCGGTAACCGGACTCGAGCCGGCAACGAGATACACCTACCAAGTGAAAGACGCGAGCGGTCGCCTGCTCGGTGCCGCCGATGAAGAGCATTCCTTTCAGACGGCCAACCCCGCTCGCGAGAATCACCGCGTCTCGGTCAGCTTTGTGTCCTGTGTCGATATGGAACCCAGCGGGATCTGGGAAGAGCTGAAGAGGCTGCGAGTCGACATGGTGTGCTTGATGGGAGACACGCCGTACATCGACAGTTCCGACTTGAACGTCGTCCGCACCCGGCACCGCAACTTCCTGCAAATGCCGGCCTTAGCCGCGCTCTCGGCCCACACCCCAACCGTCGGAACCTGGGACGACCACGACTTCGGACGCAACAACGGCAACGGCCGGAACATGCAGGCGGGCAAGAGCACAACACGCCGTGGCTTTATCGAGTACCGCGCTCATGCCCAGTTCGGCAACGGCAAGCAGGGCGTCTATCACAAAGTCGATCTCGGAATGATCGAAGTCTTCCTGCTCGACCCTCGGTACTTTTCGCAGACGCAGCCGTCACCGGTCGACAACACCCAGCCGACGTGTTTCGGTTCTGATCAGTGGCAGTGGCTGCTGAAAAGCCTGCGGGAGTCCAAGGCGCCGTTCAAGGTGCTGGCCTCTGGAGCCATCTGGCAGGACAAGAAGAACAGCGAGACCGACGATATGTTCACGTACTGGTACGAGCGAGATGCTCTGTTGGACTATATCAAGGCGGAGAAGATCAGCGGGGTCGTGTTGCTGGGCGGCGATATCCATGTGGCTCGGCACCTGATGCACCCGCAGCGAGTCGGGTATGACCTGCACGATTTTATTATCTCGCCGGGACACCAGCACGTCATCACCAAGCTTGATGTCTACCACCCGTCCCTCGAGTGGTCGCTCGTCGAAGGCAATCAGTTCCTTACGCTGACTGCCGACGGCCAAGCAGACGAAGCAACCTTGATCGCTGAGTTCCGGCAACCGGACGGGAAGCTCAACCGCAAGGTCGTGATTCCGCTTGCCGAGATGACGCACGCGGCAGTCGAGCCAGAAAGCGACGCCCAGCTTCGTGGCCACTGGTCCTTTGACAGCGACTTTTCCAACCGTTCACTCCTTGGCGACCGGATCGATGCCGAACCCGTAAACGGTGCGGCGCTTGTCCACGATGGCGACGGCTCGGAAGGCGCTGCACGGTTCGACCGTTCGAAACAGCAGTACCTGGTCGTCCCTCGCAGCTTCCTCGACGACAATTCGGCCGCTCATACGCTATCGCTATGGTTCAAGCCAACCAGCCTGCCCGAGCACGATTCGGATGCACGGTCCTTTCTGCTGGAAAGCACTGCCCAAGGAAGACCATCCCAGAAGGGTGCCTACCATTTGTCGTTGGGGCTGCGAGCGGGCGCGAACCCCGACAAGGTTAATCTGCAGCTCTTTACACACACTCTCCGACCAGCCGACCGACCGGAGGCCGCCCCCACGCCCGCGGCGCAAGGTCCGTTCAACACGCTGGTCGATCGAAGCCAATTGTTGGATCGCTGGAACCACGTGGCGGTCGCCTTCGATTCAAAATCACTCACGCTGTTCCTCAACGGCGAGCAGGTCGCGAAGCACGTGTTGCCGGTTCAGGGACCGGCTTCCGAATTCGGCGGTCTGGTCATCGGCGGCCATCGAGCCGGCACGGGACGCAATTACGATGGGCTGATCGACGAACTCACCGTGTGGCAGGGAGCACTACCTCCACCGGCCATCAAATCGCTCAGCGAATCCCGAGATCAGGAACCGGCCCACGCCCTGTCTCACCAATAGCGTTGCCGCGGAAGTCGTCTTCCGGCCCCGTCAACTTTCCCGCCAGCACGACCACCCGGTCGTCAACGATCAGAGGTGAAGAGGTGAGCGGTTCATCTCGTCGTTACCGTGAACTTTCTCGCCTGCCGGTCCTGCAACGGCTTGCCGATTAATTCGATAACGCATTGCTTATGTGAGCCGTTTGGGCGATAGCCCCGGTTCTGTGCTGACGAAACCGAGGCTATCGCCTAAACGGCTCACTAAATCGACGGGCCGGCAAACAACTGGCGACAACCTTCGTCCGCGTCGTAGCGACCTTCTTCGCGGAGCCACTCGGGGGCGGCGTCTTGCCGGCAAAGTACTTTCGCCGCATCGAACCGGCAGTTCTGGCACGGCGTCAAACCGTATGCGACGACCGCCAGCCGAGAACCATCGGCTCGCGGATTGCATTTCCCAGCCGCGAACGAAAAAGTTTGTGCCCCGCCTGGGCGTACCGGTAGGCAAGCTCGCACAGTTGCTGTGCACTCCGCTCGTCTGGTAATCGACTGAGTGCCCCGAATATCGGGGCTCGCAAGCGATCCTCAGCTCCTGCGTGCTGCACGATCTTCCAGAGCCACGCACTTCGTGGTTCTTCGCACTGTTGGTCAAAGCGCATGTCGCGAAGACAGGATTCGAGAAGGGGCGCATCGGCAAGCACACCCGCCGACGCCCACATCCATGACCGGCCCAGGCCCTTCTGCAAGGCGTCCCGCTGCTGCTTGAGCGAAGGTACAGCCGGAGGTGCATAGTCAACGTATTGCATCATGGATTCTTCGGGACGGAACGCCGCTGGGGTATCCATACCATGGGGTCGCGCCCATGGCTACATCCTGTCGCCACGCACGTGGCTGCTGTATCGGACTCTCCGCAGATGCGATCGCTGTTACAGCACAGCACACACGCCGCAGGCTAGAATCTCAGAAACCTACGCTTTCTTATCCAGCCCGGAGCCCTTGCCATGCGGATCCTTTGCGTTCTTATTTTACCGTTTCTTGCGCTGGGCTTGTTGGCGCCGGTCGCCAGGTGCGGGGAAGTTACCCTCGAGCAAGGTATCTCTTATGGCGTTGCCGACGACACCGATCTGAAACTGGATCTGGCTCGGCCCGCCGGCGAAGGTCCGTTCCCGGCAATCGTCTTTATCCACGGTGGCGGCTGGTGCCGGGGCAGCCGTCAAGCTTATAGCCAGCAGATCCGACAAGCGGCCGAGCGGGGGTACGTGGCCGCGACGATCAGCTACCGGCTGATGCAAGTCGACGAAGCGAACAAGGAAACCGCCCCGGCCGAACCGAACTTCCCTGCTCAGATCCACGACGCAAAGGCAGCCATCCGTTGGCTCCGCGCCAATGCCCAAAAATACCGCGTCGATCCCGATCGAATCGGTGTCACCGGTGGCTCTGCTGGCGGTCACCTCTCGCTGCTCGTCGGCCTGACCGATGCCGACTGCGAGCTGGAAGGAGAAAGCGGGCACCCAGAACAGTCCAGCCGGGTGCAGGCCGTCGTCAACTTCTTCGGGCCTACAGAGATGGCCTCTTGTCACGGCGGTAGCTCCGTCGCCTGGATGCTTCGCGCGTTCATGGGCGGCACGCCAACAGAAGTCCCGCAAACCTACGAAACCGCCAGCCCAATCACCTATGTCAGCGACGATGACCCGCCCGTGCTTACCCTGCACGGCGACCAAGACGCCCTGGTGCCGGTCGCGCAGGCGACGAAGCTGGACGAGAGGATGGCAGCAGTCGGGGCGGATCACACGTTGGTGATCCTAGAAGGGCAAGGCCACGGCTTCGGCGGCGAACACCAGCAACGTGCCATGCAGGCGATGTGGGATTTTTTCGAAGAGCATCTGCAACCCTGAAACCAGGACGTCTTGAGCAAGTGTTCCTATATACTCAATCAGCGGTTAAATCATGGACCCCAAAACCGTCAAGCGACTAGAAAAGAAAATCGAAGAAGCAATTGTCGAAGTCATCTTCAAAATGGGCCTGAAATCACTGCCCTTGCTTCCCGACAAGCAGACCATGCACCTGATGTCCAAAGCGGCTGTGACGGTGTACGAAACGGCGGTCGAAAACGGACGACACGAAGATCAATCCTCTTAACCAGTGCCGCCCCTCCGGCGGTTATTTTGAGCCTTTGTCCACAGGCGGCGGGCAAAGGCCGCCGCCTCGACGAACGACTGATGCAGGCCAAGCAGAGGCTGCGTGCGAAGCGGAAGCTGGAAGCGATGCTGCGCGAAGCTCAGACGGCGCGTCGCGGCGAAGGGGCGAAGTGTGCGGCCCTGAAACAGCAGCTCGCCGCCGGTTCGAAAAATCCTTCGGAAGCCCCAATCGCTTGGCTATAATTTGCCGGTGGGATTTTCCTGTTGGTTTGATTCGCCGGTTGCCGGCTGGCTCCGTGGTCGGTGCCGCTTGCTCTCTCAGAATGACTGCTATGTCCGACGTTGCACAACTGCTGACCGCGGCCGCGTCGGGCAACGCACAGGCCGCCGAGCAGCTGTTGTCGGCTGTCTATGAAGATCTACGCCGGCTGGCTCGCAGCAAAATGGCGGGCGAACGATCCGGCCACAGCTTGCAAGCGACCGACCTGGTTCACGAATCCTTCATTCGCTTGATCGATGCCGAGCGACGGAATGCTTGGCAAACGAGAGCCCATTTTTTCGCCGCCGCCGCCGAAGCGATGCGGTGGATTTTGGTCGATCACGCTCGCCGCCGGGCGACCGCCAAGCGGGGTGGCGACCTGCGGCGCGTGGCGGCGGAGCCCGACGCTCTGCCGAGCGTCACCGCGGACGAAGACCAGATCCTGGCCGTCCACGAAGCGCTTGATCGGCTGGCCGCCGAAGCCCCCCAGCAGGCCGAACTGGTCAAGCTGCGTTACTTTGCCGGCTTGACGCTGGAGCAGGCGGCTACGGCCCTGAACATCTCTCGAGCCACCGCTTCCCGACACTGGAAATTCGCCAAAGCCTGGTTGGCAGTGGAAGTTTTGCGAGATCAGTGAGGCGCTTTTGCGCGGAATCTCGCTTGATCCCATACAGAGGCTTTCTTTCCGATCGAGGCCCGATGCGAGACGGCATACGAGCATGAGCACCATCCAGCGAGCCGAAGAGATCTTTCACGGTGCGGTTGAACTGACCGGCGAGGATCAGCAACAGGCATTCGTCTCCGAACGCTGCGGGGCGGACGACACCCTTCGCAGGCTTGTCGAACAGCTGTTGGCCGCGCACCGGCGGTCGGACCTACCCCACCTCAGTCACGCTCCCCAATTGCTTGAGACGACTGCGGACCGAAGCGGGCCGGAAAGACTGGACGAACAAGCCGTTCGCCGATTGTTGGATCCCGACGAAACCGAGCACGGCTTGGGGACGCTGGCAGGTTTTCAGATTCTGTCAATCATCGGACAAGGCGGCTACGGCGTGGTCTTGCGTGCCAAGGACGCCCGACTGAACCGCTTGGTCGCGCTGAAAATGCTGTCGCCTCAGTTGGGAGCGGATCCGGTTGCTGTTCGACGCTTCGTGCGCGAGGCCAAAGCGACCGCGTCCATCGCCCACGACAACGTGGTCGCGATCCATACGGTCATCGAATCCGAGACGACGCCCCTGATCTGCATGGAACTTGTCGAGGGCCCGACGCTGCAAACGCGGATCGACCAAGCGGGTCCGATGCCGCTCGAGCAGATCCTGAGTATCGGCCTGCAGATCGCCGAAGGACTCGCGGCCGCCCATCGTCGGGGTATCGTGCACCGTGACATCAAACCCGCAAACATCCTGCTGGAAAACGGCCTCGACCGCGTCAAAATCACCGACTTCGGCATCGCTCAGGTTTCCGGCGATGTGAAATTAACCCTGACCGGTCATTTCGCGGGAACGCCTCCGTTCATGTCGCCCGAACAAACCCGAGGTGAAACGGTCGATCATCGCAGCGACCTGTTCAGCTTTGGCGCGGTGCTGTACCAGATGTGCACGGGCCAAGCCCCCTTTGCCGGCGAATCGATCCTCGACGTGATGCGTTCGGTTTGCGAACACCGTCCCGCGGCGGTTCGCAAGCTTAACCCCGACATCCCGCCTTGGCTGGCAACCCTGATCGACGGCATGCTGGAGAAGGCGCCTCAGCGGCGACCGGAATCCGCCCACGCCATCGCGGGTGTCTTCACCCAGGGCATCGCTCATCTGCACGACCCCTCCGGCGCGCCTCCGCCGAATTGTGGCAAGCTTCGCCAGCAACGCTCCCCGACGTTTGCCTTGCCCAAATGGGGACTCGATCCGTTCATTCTGGCCTTGGTTCTCGCCTTGGTGGCCATCGCCGCGCTACCGCTCGTGGCGGTCGACAACCTGCGTGGGGCGGCCGTCTTGCTTGTTGCCATGTTGCCGCTGGGCGGGCTGGTTTGGGGAGGTGCGTATCGCTGGCGTTGCGGTTTTGCAGCCGTGTCGCTGGGATTGGGGATGATGGGATTCTCGCTGCTGGGAATACTGCTGATCTGGTTGGGAAGCCTGTCCTTTAACGGATCGATGACCAGAGAAATGGTCCTGGCGACCTTCGCGTTTCAGTTGCTCGCAGCACCGACAGGGCTGGTCGCACTGTTCGACTCGTTGGGAAACCGCGTCGCCCGCCCACTGTTTCCTCGCATCTCGCTGCGACGCCTGCTCGGCGGTTCCTTGTTGCTGGCCGTCGCCGCCGGGGCACTGAGGATCGTCTCCGATTCGCTGGCAGGAATAACGGCTGTCACCGGGTGGTTGCTGATCGTTACCGTCGCAACTCTGGCCGTGGTGGTGTGGGTCGTCTATCGCAAGCTGAACTATCCGGCGGCCGCTTGGGAACGCCGACGACGCCTAGCAATCATGACGACAGCGTTCATCGCTTTGCTGGTGGTGGCCATTGCCGGTGCGCGATTCCAGGCCGGCACCTACGGCGAGGCGATTGTCGAACTGGAAAACTTGCCCGATCGATGCGTTCTGACCATCCAGGCGACACCCGTTCGCGCCGACGGTGATCGCCTCACCCGTGGTGCGCAGCCCGCCCAGCGCATCCGTTTGCCGGAAGGCAGCTATCGGTTGACGGTGACCACGCCCACGGTCGGCAACCGGCGAGGTCCGATCGCCGTGCAAGATTTTCAGATCGTCGGTCGGCAAACCCAACACCTTCGCTTGACCGGCGCCGACCTCCGCCAACCCTAACGTTCTCTTCCCGAGCACTTTTCCAAGCCTGCGGGACGTTCTTACGCGTATTGCTCATGCATAACCCAACCAACCGTGTCGATATGGAGCGGCCGATCGTGCGTCCGCGATGCCCAAGCCGCATCTGGCTTCCGCTGCTGGCCATCCTGGTGGCTGCGTACGTGGGCAGCTATGGATGGATTCGCCAGCCTGGATCCCGGAACCCGCTGCCCATGCGGTTCGGCTCGCTGGATCGCGAACTGCTGCAGGTTGTCTTCGCCCCGGCCGTGTGGTGCGATATCGCGCTGCGAGACCAGTTGGCGGGCACGGCCCAGGACGCGGTGCGGACGGCAACCACGCGAGCCGCACAGGAAGACAAACGCGGGATGCTGATCTTTACCAGCGACCACTGCCCCGGATGCGTCCGTCTGGATCGGTTTCTGCAAGCCAACGAGGACACGATCACAAAGTACTTTGCGATCGCCCAGATCCACTCGTCGATGTCCGGCTTTGAGGATGTCACCCGCCGGTACCGAGACGTCACCGATACGCATCCGGAATACGTGCCCTATATCGTGGTTGTCGATGCGGCGGGCAACGAACTGGCGAACTCCGGAACGAAGCTGTCCGAGCCCATCGCGATCCCGTCGGGAGCTGCTGAAAACCACGCGGCATTCATGGAATTGCTGTGCCAGACCGCCCTGCCTCGGATGACGGCCGAGGACGAAGCCAAGCTCCGAGAGGCGATCGCCGACTGAAGGCGTGCCGAGCTACCGCGTGTCGTCCACGTTGGACACGGACTTGCGATTGGGAAGGGCGAGCACGCTCTCGATCTGCTCCAGGGCCGGTGGCTTCACCAGATGCACGTCGAACCCGGCCTCCTTCGACTTCTGCCGGTCTTCCTCCTGACCGTAACCGGTCAAGGCCACCAGCAGGACGTTGTCGAAGTCGGTGTTTTCGCGAAGCGCTCGGGCCACCTGATAGCCGTTCATCCGCGGCAGACCGATATCCAGCAGCACAATATCGGGCCGAAATGCTTCCGCGGCGGGCACAACTTCCGGACCCTCAAAGACGGTTTTCACCTCGTGATCGCCCAGCTTGGCCAACAACATGGAAAGCATCTTGGCGGCACTTTGGTTGTCATCGACGACGAGGATACGACGACGTGCCTCCTGGGGCGAGGAATCATTTACGTTTTCTGTGGCCACCGGCGCAGCGACCAGCGGCAGCCTTATCCGAAACGTACTGCCCCGCCCTTCTCCGGCGCTCTCGGCCGTAACGCGTCCTCCGTGCAAGGTGACCAGTTGATGGACCAACGTCAGACCGATGCCAAGCCCCCCCTGAGCTCGATCGAGCGAGCGGGGCGATTGCATGAACAGATCGAACACGTGGGGCAGCAGCGCCGCGTCGATCCCCAGACCCGAGTCTTGAATACTGATGACCGCCTCGTCGCCGTCCACCTCGGGCGTGACGGCGATCCGGCCGCCGGCTTCGGTGTACTTTGCCGCGTTGGTCAACAGATTGCCCAGGACCTGCGTCATCCGAACCGGATCCACATCCAGCCAGACGGGACGGTCCGGCAGAGCAACGGACAATTCATGCTGTTGGCTTTCGATCAACGGCTTGACCGTCTCCACCGATCGATCAATCAAAGCAGCCAGCTCCACCGTTTCGCGGCGCAGTTCGATACGGCCCTGCATGATCCGCGACATGTCCAGCAAGTCGTCGACCAAGCGAACCAGATGCTCCATCTGTTCCTGCATCAGGCCGATCGTGTCGGCATGCTCACCCGGGTCGGTGGCCAGGATGTCCAGTCCGGTGCGAATCGGGGCCAGGGGATTGCGCAGCTCGTGCGACAACATCGCCAGGAATTCGTCCTTGCGGCGGTCGGCTTCGGACAGGCGTCGATGGGCGGAGCGAAGTTCCTCGTTGGCTTCGCGAAGTTTGCGATTGGCTTCTTGGATTTGCTGGGCCCGCAGAAACACCTCGGCTTCCATCTGCTCGGAATGCTGCCGAAGCTCTCGATAGTCTTCCTCCTGCTGGGCCCGGCGGTGCTTCAGCCGAATAAATTCGGTCACGTCCTCCACGCGATGAATGATGTGTTCGACTTCACCGTCCTCGCCCAGCACCGGCGAATTCAACGGACTCCAGTAACGTTCCTCGAATCCACCGCCCTCGGATGCGGGCCGAGGGATGTCGTATTTCTGGACCGCCATCGCATCGGCCGAGCGCGTCTGCACGACTCGCTGCAGCGAGGAGCGTAGGTTGCTGACACCATCGGCGACGGGATCCTGCGGATTGTCCGGAAAGACTTCGAAGATTCCCTTACCAATGATGACCTCTCGCTCGGTCATCGTCGCTCGCAAGTAAGCGTCGCTGACGGCCACAATTTTGAAATCGCTGGTCAGTACCAAATACAAGCCGGGAGCGGACTCAAAGAGCTTTTGAAAGCAGGGCGGATGCAGATCCATAGATTGCGGTTCTCAGGGTGATCTCCTTGCCAGCATGCCGAGCACGCTTTCCGGGCCTTAGCCACCGCGGCCCGCCCGCTCGCGGCAAGCATCATAAACGCTCTGCAAGTCTAGTAACAGGATCAACGGTTCGCGCAGCAGCGAGGATCGCAGGACGGCCGCTACTCCACTCGGCTGCACCCCTCCCCAGCACGAACCGGCACCACCTGACGCCCTCGACCAAGCAAGCACCGTGCGCCGCGCTGGGGGAGCTGGGGGCCCTACCGCCGGTGTCCGGTTAACTTTCGGCACATGCCTTGCGGTGAATCAACTCGAACCTGTGCCCGTTCGCCACTTTGCCATCAACCTGGGACTTAAACATGTCACGAACCCTCCAGTGGTCCACGGCTTTCATCCTCCTGATCGCCAGCTTGCCCGCCCGCCCGGCGGCCGCGCAGCGAGGACAGTTTCTTGAGAACGTGATCCGGACCTTTGGCGAAGCGGCCGTGGAGCGGGAACGCCGCAAACGGCTGGAGGAAGAACGCCGGGCTCAGGAAGCGGCCCGCCAAGCGGCTGAGGTCGAAAGGTTTTCGGATCCCCGTCGCTTTGAGGTCGATCCCGGTCGCTCGCAGACAATTCAGGTGCGAAGCGAGACAGCGTTGCGCTTCGTGCGTTCCATGAATGATTTCCACAGCGGCCTGGACCAGCTGGTCGCTGACCTGCGTACTCGGCCGGCCCCTCGACCGCTGCGAGAAACCCTGCCCGACCTGATCGAATTGTCCGCCGCGGCACCCGAACTGGTGCGCCGCATGGATGACCGCGCGACCCTGGAACCGGTGCGGGCAGCGTACCTGGACTTTGACGCCCGCTGGCGGTCCCTGGCCTACGAGATGGAGCCGTTTGCACGCCGGGACAGCACCCGCGAACGCTTGCTGAGGCAATTGGACCGAACCGCCGACGACCTGATTGCGATGTTCGACCAGCCCTCGCAGTTTGAACGTCCGCGTTTGGAGCGGAACTTGATCGCGGCGGCAACCTATATGCAGGGCTTGATCGATGATCTGGAAATGGAGCGCGATCGCCATGGCTCGGGTCGCTTGGCCCGCCGCACACGCGTGCTGATGGAACAACGGCTGTTAGAAGCGGATAACCTTTCCCAGCTGAGCAACCAGGAGATCGTCGAGCGGTTCGACGCGGCCGCGACGGTGGAAGGCGGCAGCCGAACGCTCGAGCGTCGCGTCGCGGAATTAAGCCGGAGGATCCAGCCGCGGTCCTTTGCGGATCGGATTCGCGAGTCGGCCTCCGAAGTTTCTCGTCACGCCGAACACCTACACGACGAGCTTACCGATTCCGATCCCAACGAAGACCGGCTGCGCGAGGAGATGAAGGTCATCGCCGAACACTGGCGGGTTCTGAGCGACGCCATCGACCGCCTTCCGCGCGGCCGCGCGGATACAGAGATCGATCGCATTCGCCGAGAAAAGCAAGAACTCGATCCGGCGGTCTCGCGACTGGCGGTCTCGTTGCTCGGTGAATGATGCGACCTGCAAACAGCCACGTGCGGAACGAGTTCGTTAACCAACGCCGGATCCGGCCGGCTCGGCGGACGGGGCCGGCGCGGCAGGCTCGGTCACGCGGCCGCCGGACCGCGGTGCGGGCCTGTCGGTGGCTTCAAGCGTGTTTGAATCGTCCCGCGTCTGCTGCTTCACCGCCCGTTTCGGCCGGCGTCGGCGCCACCATACGATCGCACCGCTGATGTACAGGATGGCGGGTGTCAGCCCCAGAAACAGCACGACCCAGCGGCCTACCAGCCCAAAGGCTTCGCCGTTGTGCAGCGGGTACTGCCACGCGAAGAAAGCATCGGCGGCGGTAAAGGTTTCCGGGCTCCGCACCTCCAAAACTTCGCCGGTGTACTGATCCAAGAAGACCTGCGAGCGTCCGAAACTCTGCTGGACTTCATCGTCCTGCCGGAAGGCTACCTCATACGTTCCATCTTCGCCGATGGGTGGATGCAGGTGATCAAAGGTGGCCCCGGGAAACGTCTGCTGGGCGATTTCCAGGGCCTGGTCGGGCGTCAACGGCTGAGCCGCTGACGGCTTCTTCGATGCCAGCTCCGGCTCGCCGTCGGTGACGCTGGCAAACGTTTTGGCAACCGCGGTAAAGGCATCGGGGAACTCCATGTACACGCCGGTAAAGGTGACGACCGTCAGGAGGACGGCGCTACAGATACCAAACGTCTTGTGCAGGTCGTAGTTGAACCGCCGGCCGCCGCGAACCGCAAAGGCCGCGCGCCAGCTATGCCGCCACAGCGGCCACCACAAGACGATCCCGCTGGCGATCGAGACCAGCACCAACACGCCGATCGAACCCACCAGGATCGAGCCTACGCGGCCGGCAACCAGCTGATAGTGCAGCCGATAGATCCACCCCATCAGATCCTCGCCCCAGACGCGCTGCCCCGTCACGACATTCGCATAGGGATCCACATAGACGCCGACGAACTTCGGCTGCTCCGGCTCGCCAGCTGCAAACCAAACCGTCCACACGCCGTTCTCCACGCGCGGACGGCTGACCGCGATGGCCGTTTGACTGGAATCATCGTAGGCGTCTTCCGCCAGGTCGATGATCTCGGCGATCGAGCGGGACGGTCCCTGGCCCTCGGTGAGCAGCAATTCGGGATTTAACCATTCGTCGATCGCGTGATCAAAAACCAGCACGCTGCCGGTCAGGCCGAGCAGTACGAACACCAGCCCGACCGTCAAGCCGAGCCACCGATGCACCTTCAGCCAGACCTGCCGCATGCGAACACTGGCCCCATTTTTCTTATTCATCGATTCTTTGCGGTTGTCGGCTGATTGGTTCACGACCCGCCTCCCTGCTCGGGACCACGCGGCACCCGACGCCGCTGCGCGGCACGTTGCTTGTCGATCAACCTCACGCCGCTGATCTCGATGCTGGGAATCTCGTTCTCACCTTCGGTGATGTTGACCTTCCACTGCGATTGTTCGGGACGAGCAAATTTGCCATCGAGCCGATCGAGCATGGCCAGTTCCATTTTGCTCGTATCGACCGGCCAAGTAATCGTCAAGTCGTACTCGCCCACCGGCGCGCCGTCGCCGGACTCGTAGGTCTCGAGCGTGAAGCTGCCATCCTCGCCAACGATTGCGTACGGCCGCGAGTTGCGCTCGTCGACCTTTTCGCCGACCGGGTGCAAGGTGACTACCGCACCGCTCGCCGCCTGGCCGTTGACCGTCACGCGACCCGTGGCCGGATACGTCTCGGCACGCCAATCGTCGCTGCAGCCCGTCAACAAGCAGACGGCCAAAGCCGAGCTCAGCATCAATGCGTAATTCACGGTATGCGTCCTCTAGTAATCGCCGACGACTTCGCCGCCATCGATACTCGTCAAGGCACTGAGCACCTCGATATCGATGTGCTCCGTGATGAACTGAACCGAGCCATCCGCCAGACTGACCTGCATCCCTCCGGGGTGAAACGCATAGGGCGCTCCGTACAGATTGCTCAGGTTGATAATCTCGTTGCCGACAAACCAAGTGACGCTCGGATCCCCCGTGCTCGGATCCACATCGACTTGGTAAGGGTAGATCCAGCCGGAGTTGAAGTGACCGGGCCAAGCTCGAAACTCCGAACTCCACCAAGCCGGCGCTGTCGCACGTCTTCCGCGAACGTACAGCTCCGCACGACCGGCCGATTCATACTGCAGAATCGTCTGGCTCAGGCCGTCGATGACATCGCGGAATTGCCGGGCTTCGTTCTGCTCGAACATGGCTCGATTGGGCGCCGGGTCCGTAATCCAACCCGTGTCACTGCGAATATGCGCGTAGTCAGACGTTTGAAAGCCCTTGCCCGACTCCGTCCTACCCGCTTCAGGATTCGACGCGCACTGATAGGACTCCGGCATGTTGGTCGCCATGTCGGCATTGTCCGGATGATCCCAACGGAGACTGTAGTCGTACTGGCGTTCCGCATTGCCGCCTTCAAGAAACGGCAGCACCGCCACGTTCGCGTGGGCCATGTGAATGGGAGCCTGGTAGAGCCCGTCCAGGTCGACCCAAGCCGGCGGCAGGCTGTTGTGAGTCGACTCGTAGTTGTGCATCGCCAAAGCGACCTGCTTCATGTTGTTGCTGCACGACATCCGCCGTGCCGCCTCGCGGGCCGACTGCACCGCGGGCAAGAGCAGCGCGACCAACATGCCGATAATCGCGATCACGACCAGCAACTCTACCAGCGTAAAGGCCGCGCGGCGGCGGCGCGGCGACGCGGAACCACAAAAATTCATCCAAGCCATGCGTAGGTTCTCCCAGCCAACCACCCCTCAACAGAGGTGGCAGAAACGTAGTCAAAGTGCCCAGGTTCCTGGGCCCGCTTCGCTATTGCTGGCTGGGTCGCTCGAGATCGGCGACTGGCTTGCTACTTGCGAACGCTAATGAGAATCAAAATCAACAAAGCTCACAATAGCTCTCTCCGAACGCTTGTCAACAGGCGGCCTGTCGAGCTAACGGGCCGACCACTGCTTCAGGTCCGCGACCGAGACGTTGCCGCCGCACATCAATAGGGCGACCTGCTCGCCCTGGCCGATGCTCGCTTGCTGCTGCCAGGCGGCGGCCAAGCAGCAGGCGGCCGCCGGTTCGACCAAGGTCTTGGTCCGCTCGAGCAAGAACACGAGCGCTTCGACGGTGGCGTCGTCCTCGACCACGACCAGCTCGTCGACCAATTGCTCGACATGCCGATACGTTCGCTCACTGACTCGCGGTGATCCCAGGGTACGGGCGATCGAGGTGATCGCCGGCATTTCGATGATCTCCCCGGCGCGGATGCTGCGCGTCATCGCGTCGGCTCCGGCCGTCTCCACGCCGACGATGTGGATCGCGGGGTTCGCCGCTTTCAATACCGCAGCCATGCCGGCGATCAGTCCGCCACCACCGATGCTGATATAGATGCGCGTCAGCTCCGGCACGTCTTCCAGGATTTCCAGAGCCAGCGTCCCCTGCCCCGCCATAACGTCCCAGTCGTCAAAGGGATGGATCATCGTCATCCCCTGCTCCTGCAACGCCTCGCAGGCGGCGAACGCGGCGTGGATGTCGTCGGCCAAGACGATCTCTGCGCCGTAGCCACGCGTGGCATCGAGGTAGTTCTGCGGCGTCGTTTTGGGCATACAGATTGTCGCCCGCGAACCCAAACACCGGGCGGCATAGGCAACGCCCTGGGCGTGGTTGCCACCGCTGACGCCCACCACACCGGCGGCCCGCTGCGCGTCGCTCAGCCCCAGCAGTTTGTTGAACGCGCCGCGAGGCTTGAACGAACCGGTCTTCTGCAGGCATTCCAGTTTCAGGTGCACCTCCGCACCGAATTGCTGCGAGAGGGTCGTCGAGCGGATCAGCGGAGTGCGATGCAGGTAGGGAGCGATCCGCGGAGCGGCCGCATGGACCTCGGCAACGTCCAGCAACGCGCCGGTGGGTTCGGATTCTGGCATATCAGCTAAAGAACACCTTCTCGGCGGTATCGCGCAAGATCCACTGCTTCTCGGTCGCAGACAACGAGTCCATAGAATCGCGGATCAGGGCGATCGAATCGTGGTAGGTATGCGGATCTTGAACCTGGTAGGGACAATCGCTGCCCCACATTAATCGCTGCGGCCCGAAGGCGTCGAGCACCCGCTGGATCATCGCGGTCAGATCCGTGTAGGGCGACGCTTTGGCCCCCAGGGCGTAGAACGCGGACGTCTTGACGTGCACGTTGGGAAAGCGAGCCAATCGACACAGGGCGTCCAGCCGTTCGGCGTCGATGCGGCCGCTGACCCCGATCCGGGCGAAATGGTCGACGACGACCGTGGTGTCGGGAAAGCGTTTGCAGAGGACGTCAATGTGCGGCAGGTCCTCGGGATTGATCAAGGGGCACACGGCCAGCCCATCGGCGGCGGCCTTCTTCCACAGAGTCGCCATCGTCTCGCTGTGGGGCCAGTCCTTGGCATCGCCCAGGGAGTGCAGGCGGAATCCGCGGACCCCTTGGGCGGCCAAGTGATTCATGGCCGCGGCCACTGCAGGCGATTGATGGTCGACCAGGCCCACGGCCGAGAACACGCCGGGATGTTGCCGCATCACCGCCAACAGGTAGCGATGATCCAGCTCGTAAAAGTTCATCTGGATCAGAACAATGCGCCCGACGTTCTCGGGCCGACAGTGCGACAACAACTGGTCGGCCGTAAAACTGGGCGGGACCATGTCGGCGACCGTAAAATTCGGGCCCACCGGATAGCGTCGGGTGTCCGGCGTCCAGACGTGCACGTGGGCATCGATCCAGCCCGGCGAATCGTCCGCCGCGGCAACGGCTTCGGCGGCGATCGCCGCAGCGGGCCGGGCCAACAAGCCTGCGGTGGCGACTGCGGAGGCGGCCCCGCCGACCAACAGCCGGCGCCGATTGATTGAGGCGTTCATAACAATATCACTCCTCGGCAGTGGGATCAAAAGTGAGCATGAAGCGGCGATACACCTCGGCCGCCTGTTCGACCTGGTAGACATCGACGTATTCGACCGCCGCATGCGCTTGGTCGATACTGCCCGGACCGAGGATGATGCTGGGAATGCCCCGCGCGCCGAACTTGCTGGCGTCGCTGCAAAACGGCACGCCCAGCGGCGTGTCGTCCAGCCCGATCGTCTCCAGGACTTGCCTCATCGTCCGCACGGCTTGGCAATCGGCATCGGTCTCCAGGGGAACATCGGTCAACATCGGCTCGTGCATCACGACCTTCAGTTCCGGATCCTGGCCGGTCAACTCGTCCACCAGCGTTTGATAATGCACCAGCGCCGACTGGGGCGTCTCGCCGGGCAGCAAGCGGCGGTCGATCTCGATCTCGCAGCGGTCGGGAACAAAATTGATTTGCACGCCGCCGCGGATCACGCCCACGTTGCAGGTCGCCGCCCCCAGCAGCGGGTGTGTCCGCGTGGCCATCTCGCGAGTATCCGCTTCGAGGGCCGCGACCACGCGGGCCATCGCCTCGATAGCGTTGACGCCCAGATGCGGCTTCGCCGAATGTGCCGCCCGCCCGATGGTTTCGATCTTCCAGCGAACCAGCCCCTTGCTGGCGATCACCGCCCGCAGGTCCGTGGGCTCGGCCACGATAGCCGCGTCGGCGCGCAGCGGCTGTGCTTCGGGCGGCAGCGATTCGCACAGCGCCACCACACCGCGATAGGAATACTCCTCGTCGATCGTCGCGGCGAACAGTACGTCGCAGGGCGGCGGGACCGCTTCTTCCGAAAGATTGGCCAGGGCATGCATCATCGCGGCCATGCCACCCTTGGTGTCGCAGGCCCCGCGGCCGTACATCCGCCCGTCGCGGATCTCGGGCTCCCAGGGCGGGATCGACATTCCGGCCGTGGACACCGTATCGAGGTGCGCCTCGAACACGATCCGCCGCGAAGCATCGCGGCCCGGCACGCGGGCGATGATGTTGGGACGCTGGGGGTAGACTTCCTGACGCCAGGTTTCGATCTGCCGCTGCTGGAAGTACCGCTGCACAAAGTTCGCCAGTTCGACCTCGGGCACGCCGCCCTCATAGTTGGGATTGACGCTGTTGATGCGAACCAGATCGGCCAACAGCGACAGTACCGAAGCGGTGCTTGATGAACTCATGCTTGCAATCCTTTGGACCAGCGGACCGGCGCAATCGGGCCGACCAACAGAAGATAGGCAGCGGTGCCGACCAACATCACAGCGGCGGCGGCATAAAACGCCGTCTGGTAAGAACCGGTTTGCTGGACGGTCCAGCCGGCGACCAGCGGCGACGTCACGCCGCCCATATTACCGATACAGTTTTGGATCCCGGTCCAGCTGCCGGCGGCCGGACCGGCCATGGTTTGCGTCATCGCCCAGACGTTGCCGGTAAACATGCCCAGCGCGCAACACGCCGCCACTAGCAACGCCACACAGACCGTCGACGAATCGACCAGCGACGCGGCGACCAGACAACCGGCCGCCAACACAAAACCGCTGAGCGCAAACCCTTTGCGGACCACCGTCGGCGAACCGCCCCGAGTGATCAGCCGATCGGCCGCCATGCCGGCCATTACGGTCGCGACGGCCATGGCCAGAAACGGCAGCGCCGCCAACAACGCGATCGCTTTCAAGTCAAATCCGTGGGTGTCCATCAGGTACGAGGGCAACCAGGTCAGCAGGAAATACCACACGTACCCCAAAGAAAACATCCCCAGCGACGTCCCCCACACCGACCGATGCAGCAGGACCGTGGCGGTGGGCGGCCGCTGGAGATCCTGTGGCGCTTCGTCCGCGTCGACGACCACTTGCTTGGGCCGATTGGGGATCAAGCGGATCCAGGGCAGCAGCCAAAACACTCCGCCCACGCCCAGAACCAAAAACAGCGCCCGCCAGCCGAACTGGTCCACCAACAGCCCGCCGGCCAAGATGCTCAGCGCCGGACCGATCTTGGTGCCGGCGTCGATCAAAGCGTTGGCCGTGCCCCGTTGATGCTCGGGATAATTCTCCACAATCAATCGCGAGATCGCCGGATACGCCGCGCTCTCCCCGATCCCTAACAACAAGCGGGCGGCAATCAACAACACAAACCCATTGACCAACCCGGTCAGTGCCGTGGCGATCGTCCACACCAGATACCCGGCGGCGTACACCCATTTCACGTCGTAGCGATCCACCAACCAGCCCGCCGGCAACTGCAACAGCGCGTAGGTCCAGAAGAAGGCCGACAGCAACATTCCCTTCTGGGAATCACTCAGCGAGAACTCCGCTTCCATCGACGGGATCGCTACCGATAGCGCCCCGCGATCGATGTAATTGACCAGGATCGAAACCACCAACAGGGCCAGCAGGACCCAGCGTGTGCGGGCCGCCGGAAGAGCGGGATCAGGAGGCAAGTCGTCGGCCTAGAGTCGGAGAAGCATGGTCAAGGAAGGTCGTACCAGTCGCGGGGGATCACAGCGGACTATCGTCAGCGGCCAGGCGGCAACGGCTTTAGGGCCCGTCGACCACATCCGCCATCTCGAAATCCTGTTCGATGGCCTGGGCCTCGGGAAAGTCGAATCGTTTGATGTAACTCTTGCCTCCGCCGATCGGCGATCCGTACGGCGCGTATTCCGGATTGGGATCCACGCCGTCGAAGCCTTGGATGGTGACGATCTGCGGACCGCCGGAAATCCCTTTGCCACCCTCGCTGGCCGTGTCGTACCGGCCTTCGACGATCATCGCCATCCCGGCCGCGCCCGAGTTGCCCTTGGACGTATCGGGTTCGAACATGATCGTGCCTTGCGGGACGGGATTGCCCTGGTAGGTCACCGTTCCCGAAGCCTGGTAACGGTCGACATCCGACCCGCCACAACCGACCACGACGGCGAGCGTCATGGCCACAACCGGCAGAACGATCCATTGCTGCTTCAGCATCCCTACAGGCCCTCAACTTCGCCGCCGTTGCGACTGGCCGCCGCACGGTAGGCGGTCATGTCCAACGTCTCGGAAACAAAACGCACCGAACCATCCATCATGCCCATCATGCAGCCACCTGGATGATGCGATCCGTACGCACCGTTGTTGAAGGTCATCGTGAAGTTCCCGTCCTTGGCGATGTTGATCGGCCATTTGTGATTCTTGTTCGACAACAAAGCCACCCCGCGATACCAGTACAGCCCCCGCGTCCAGGCGCGGTAAAAGCGGTATTTGTTGTACGACAACTCGCCTATGCCAATCGTGTTGGAGGTGCCGTCGGTGACGGCGGCAAAGGTCAGATTGCTGCGCAGCTGGAACACGCCGTCGGTGGCGTACTCGCCAAACGAAGTGCTCTCGCGTGAGGTGTCGCGGGCGTAGGTCTGATTGGTCAACCCGTTGGTGCCGACCGGCCCGGAATTGCCGTAGTAGTGGGTCGTGTAGCAATCCTTCTCGTTCGAAGCGGTCGACACCGAGAACTGCTC
The DNA here is from genome assembly GCF_009618275.1 of Roseimaritima sediminicola. Taxonomy (GTDB): domain Bacteria; phylum Planctomycetota; class Planctomycetia; order Pirellulales; family Pirellulaceae; genus Roseimaritima; species Roseimaritima sediminicola. Next base: position 37,931 of record NZ_WIAD01000021.1, on the reverse strand, counting down.
CGGTCCGCTCGGACACAGCAGCGTACTGAGCGGGACCTTGGCCATCGGCAGGTTCTGGACGTAGTTGCCGTCGTAACGCACCTGTTCGTACAGGTTGTTCTGCTCCATGTAGGGCAACAGCCGCACGAAGATCCCGATCTTGCCCGAGCCGTCCAGACTGCACGGCGGAAAACGATCGAAGGTGTCGTGGTAGTTGTGCAGGGCCAGCCCCAGCTGCTTCATATTGTTGGAGCACTGCATCCGCCGAGCGGCTTCGCGAGCCGCTTGAACGGCCGGCAACAACAAACCGACCAGAACGCCGATGATGGCGATCACCACCAACAGTTCGACCAACGTAAATCCAGCACGCTTGGAAGCGCACCGCGTTGTTCGGCACATAACGCACCTCCTCTGAGAATAGATCGCCCCCCGACACGGAACTTCCGCTCCGGATCGGCACAACGACGCGCACGCCGTTCACAGCGAAAGCTCCCACGACAACGAGGAGCCCAGCCACATTAAGGCAGGAATAAAGGCAATGACGTCAAGTTTAGCTAGACCAGGCCGCCGGTCGCAACCCTCGGGCGACCAAACCGCGTCAGCGCCCCACCGGCTTGGCTACCGAAAGATTCAGCAGACGTCTTTTACTTGAAAGTAATCACGGCGTAACCGTCCATCTGCAAGTTGATGTTCACCGTGGCCGCGGAGACGGCGACCTCGACAGGCGAAGCCACTTCATCGGTTGCAAAACCGTGATGGGCAAGCGCCTGCCCGCAAACATAGATCTTCACGCCCGCCTTCTTCAGCTCGCCCAGTAGCTTCAAGTTGGGATTCTTCGCCGCCCCTTTGTCTTTCAGGTACGAATTGGTATGGCGGGCAAAGGCCTCGTCGGTGAGCGCCGCTTTGGTCGCCGGGCCATGCAGAATCAGCGCCATCTTGAAGCCGTTGTCCGGGCCGGAACCGGCGTGGGCGTACTGATTCAAAATCAATGCCGCCCGATCAAAAGCCTTGATCACACTGCCGCTCTTCTTGTCGGACGTCACGTCCAGCAAGACCTTCGAATCCGGCTGGGGCTGATGAGCCGCGTCGGGCAGCGGAACGATTCCGCCGTGCTCCTGAATGATCGGATGTTCATAGGAAGGGGTGCCCGTGGGGTCTTCCCCCAAGACCGCCACCGGGGTCATCCAGAGCAGGCCTGCACACAACAGCGTCCAGGGTGTCGAGAGATTCATCATGGCGAGTTCCTTGTGAAAGGGTTCCGAGGGACATTCACAGGCTGGAAGCCTATGCCACAGGGGGTGCGGGGACATTCACAGGCTGGAAGCCTATGCCACAGGGGTGCTCAAGCCGACGCGGTGTGGGAATCGACGTACTGGCGAACGAACTTTTCCAGCTGCGGCTGATCGCACTCGAAGCCCATCTGCTTGGCCTGCTCGAGCGTTTGGTCACCACTCATCCCCTGCTCGACGGCCATGTGCATCATCACCATCGCCCCGGCGCGTTTGCCGCTCTTGCAGTGGGCATAGACCGGTTTGGGCAGATCGGCGTAGGCTTCGCGGAAGCGGTCCACGACGTCGGGTCCCATCGAGTTCATCGAGACCGGCACGTGCAGGTACTCCAGTCCCGCTTGCTTGACCACGGCCGCTTCGGCATCGGGCGGCAGCGGCTGGTCGTCCTCGCCGTCGGTACGAAAATTGACCACCGTCTTGAAGCCCTGTTGTCCGAGCTGGCGGATCTCCGACTCCGAGGGCTGGGCTGCGACGGTTACCTGATCGTTGATCTTTTGTTCCTTGGCCACGCGTTTACTCCGCTTGATGGTTGAACTGGAGAATGCAGGACGGATCCGCCTTGCCTTCCCCCATCAAGCGTGCAAATGACATACCGCCCAGTGTCGCCTTTCGCTCCGCCGAAAGTAGCCCGTCGCCTTTCGCTCCGCCGAAAGTAGCTCGGGCTGCGCTAAGCAACTTTCGGCGGAGCGAAAGGCGACACTGCCGCTGTTAGCGGACGGCGTAGACTTCGACGGCGGCCAGGACGGCGCAGATCAATAGCACGGTGGCGAACACCGTGGCGGTGGGCGACAGCGGCAGTAGGTCGGGCAAGCGAATCTTGCCCCGCTCGCCGATCGGATCGACGCGCCGCGAAAGCCATCCGGACAATTCGGCGAACAGGTACGAGCCGGCGAACATCCCGGTCATCATGCCGATCGCATCGAAGTTCCCCTGCCCCAAGGCCGCCGCTCCCGTGCCCGGACAATAAGCGGCCAGCGCGAAACCGAACCCAAACAGCAACCCGCCGATGATGTTCGATGCATAGCGCGTCGGCTTGACGTGCAACTCCACCAGTCCGGCGCGATGCATAAAGTGGATCCCGATCGAACCGACGACCACGGCCGACATCATGATCTTCAGCACCGTAAAGTCGACCAATAACAGCTGGCCGATCAACACGTGGAACTTGGCCACACCCCCTTTCTGCAACAGAAAACCAAAGATCAATCCAAACACGATGCCCAGGACCAGCTTTTTACTGGAAGCCACCTCGGGCGTTTCGGGCGTTTCGGGTTGATTCTCTTCGTTCGCGGCCGTTGCCGCCGGATCGTTAAGCGTTGTCATGGTGAACGTTCTCCAGTGCTTTAGGCGTACAGCAACATGGCGACGGCAATGCCACCGATGAAGAAACACAGCGCCGAGAGCCAGGATCCGACCCCCAGCTGCAGCGTGCCGCTGATCCCGTGACCGCTGGTACAGCCACCGGCCATGCGAGCTCCAAACGCCATCAACGTGCCGCCGGCAAAGGCCACCACGCCGCGCAGCACATGGCTGTCGGAACCAAATCGCTGCTGCCACATCTCGGGCAGCCAGCGTCCGGTCAGCTCGCCGCCGCTCCAAGCCGCCAGGAAGGAGCCCGCCACTGCCGCGACCACCAACATCAACTCCCAACCAACCTTCGGCGGCTTGTCGCGATAGTACTTCAGCCGTTCGGTATGCCGCCGAGCCACCGCCAGTCCCAAGATACCGGCGACGCGTGCATAAGCCGTCGAGGCCCCCAAGGGTTTGTTGGAAAAGTAGAAGGTCAGCATCGACAGCCCGCCAATCAGCGCACCGACCAGGTAGGGCGACCAGGCGGGGCCGGGATACTGCAGCGGATCCACGCTGGATGCCGCCAGCGGGAAACAATCGGCGAACATATCTGGTCTCTCCCATTGATGTCGGATTGCAAGAGTCGCCTTTCGCTCCGCGAAAGTTGCACAAGCGTCGCCTTTCGCTCCGCGAAAGTTGCGCCAGAGTCGCCCTTCGCTCCGCGAAAGTTGCACAAGAGTCGCCTTTCGCTCCGCGAAAGTTGCGCAAGAGTCGCCTTTCGCTCCGCGAAAGTTGTACAAGAGTCGCCTTTCGCTCCGCGAAAGTTGCACAAGCGTCGCCTTTCGCTCCGCGAAAGTTGCGGATCGTTGGCCCTACTTTCGCGGAGCGAAAGGCGACTCAGCGAAAACCGCAAAACTTTCGCGGAGCGAAAGGCGACTCTAGGCGACTCAGCAGGAAAACCGCAAATGGTATGCCGCTTTTGGCATTCGGCTCGGGGTAGGCGTTCGGCTATGGTGCTTCAGGGACGATGCGGCTCGGCCGCTGACGTCCCCTCGGCTCCCTTCTGCCCTTCCCTTTTCCGTTTGTATCGTATGGCTCGCAGCTCTCCTCGTTCCACCGCCCCGCTTCGCCTCGGATTGTGCTGTACGTTCCTCGAGCAACCGATCAAGTTCCGCAACACGACGGTCAAGGCCAACAGTGCGATGCCTCGCGAGCAGGGCCTGGCGCGGCTGAGCGAACTGTGCCTGACCAATGCGGCGGCCCTGCAAGCGGCTCTTGAATACTGTGCGGACCATGCGATCGGTTGCTTTCGCATCTGCAGCCAAATCCTGCCGCTGAAAACGCACTTCCAATGCGGCTATGCGATCGAAGAATTGCCCGAGGGCCAGCGGGTCCGAGAAGCCTTCGAGGCCTGCGGCCGGTTTGCGGCGGCCCACGATATCCGCACCTGTTTCCACCCCGACCAGTTTGTGGTGCTGAACTCGCCCCACTCGGACGTCGTCGAACGTTCGATCCTGGAACTGGAATACCAGTGCGAGGTGGCGCAGTGGGTTGGCGCCGACGTGGTCAATATCCACGGCGGCGGCGGTTACGGCGACCGCCCGGCCGCCCTGAAACGATTTGCCCAGACGCTGCCCAGACTAAGCGACCGGGTGCGGGAGCGGCTGACGGTCGAAAACGACGACGTCACCTACACGCCCGAAGACCTGCTGCCGCTGTGCCGGGCGGAAAACATCCCGCTGGTCTACGACGTCCACCATCACCGCTGCCTGCCCGATTCGCTGAGCATCGAACAGGCTACCGACGGGGCCCTGGAAACCTGGAACCGTGAACCGCTGTTTCATCTATCGAGCCCGATCGAAGGTTGGCAGGGCCCGAAACCGCGTCGACACCACGAGTACATCGATATCACCGACTTTCCGGAGTGCTGGCGCGATCGCGCGATCACGGTGGAAGTGGAAGCCAAAGCCAAAGAGCAAGCCGTGCTGCGGCTGCAGCGACAACTGGCCCAACGCTGGACGGTGTACGTTCTCCGCTGCGGCGACAACACGCTGTACACGGGCATCACCAACGACATGTCGCGGCGGCTAGCGCAGCACAACGCCGGCAAGGCTTCGCGCTACACCCGCAGCCGGCTGCCGGTCCGCGTGCTGTATCAAGAAACGCATCCTCACCGCAGTGCGGCGCTGAAGCGGGAGCTGGCGATCAAAGCCTTGAGCAAGGCCGAGAAGCAACGATTGATCGCGGAGCAGAAGAAAGCACCGAACGAACCGGTTTGCCGAAAGTGAACCCGGGCGGTTCGCTTTCGGCAATCCCCGTTCGTTCTGAGCACGCTGTTCGATTCGAAGCGCTTAGCCTTCCGAGGGCTCGTCGGCTTCGGCGGGCTTGAAGCCCTTCTTGAAGGCCTTTTCACCGAAGACCAATTCGATCTTCTCTTTGCCTTCGGCTTTTTCCACTTTGCCCTTGCAGCCGTTGCAGCAGAAAGCGACTTCCACGCCGGCGACTTTGGTCTTGGTTTCCGGATTCAGGTCACGGCCGCTGATCGGGCAAGCGGTCTCTTCGTACTGCTCGGTGGCGACCAACTGGTGATTGGCTTTGGCGGTGAACTTTTCCGGAGCTTTCTCGAACTTACCTTTGCAACCGTTGCAGCAGAAGAAAACTTTGCCTTCTTTATAGTCGGCCGACTTATCGGCGCTGGCGTTCCGCGAAGCGACCACGCACTTGACGTCGTCCAATTTCGGCTCGGTCGCCCAGACCGTGGCGCAGGCAACCAACGCGACGCCGAAAATCGATCCAATCATCTTTTTCATTTTTAGTTTTCCCAAAGTAGGTAGAAAGCAAACACCGTCAATCTAGGTAGCCGGCACAGCCTGCGTCAATCTTTTGCGTCAAGATTTTCCGCATTTAGTAGTAGGTTCAAATAGCTACGTGGCTCCGGCTGCGTCAACCCTAGCCGCCGGGCAAGCGACAAAACGGCCTCGCGAGCGGTGGCAACCGCCGCTTGATCGGCCGCGATGGCCTCGATCTCGGCATACCAGCCCACACCGTTCACTTCGTCCAGCGTCACTTCCAAGACCAAACCATCCCAGTGGATTTCCAGCGTTTCCCGAAACTTCTCTACGGTCGCCACCGGCCGGAAACCCAAGGCTTCCAACACGGCAGTCATCTTCTCGCCGCGGGCGTCGTCGGGCCCGAGCGACCACTCCAGTTCCTGCCGCGTCTTGACCTGACTGGCCTGCTTGGGCCCCTTGTAAGTGATATGGTAATGGCCATCGATCCCGCGGATCCGCAGCGCTTCGGTGGTTTTCTTGAAATCGCGACAGGGATGCGCGTAGTAGGTATCGCGGTGCTGCTGCCGCGGTCCGGCCACACTGCCGCCCAGTTCGAGCACCTGCTGGCGCAAGCGCTCCGCATCGTCCAGCGGGAATTTTAATTCGATTTCAAGCACTTTTTGAACTCGCCAGAGTCTGAGAGGGGAAACGGTTCGGTCGCCGGTCGAGGCGGTTAAGTCTGAAGTCTGAAATCTGCTGACTCCGGCGGAGTCTATGTAGGGGAACGGAGCGGTAGAAGGCAATGTTTTCTCCCCTCTCCCCCGCTGCGCCGCGAGCGTCAGCGAGTGAAGCAGTGGTGGGAGAGGGGCCGGGGGTGAGGGGGTCTCGGGTGCAACGGAACGACTATTTGCGTACGCCTTTCCGATTGCCGCACCGCATCGAAATACGGAAGCGGTGCTGCTCTGCTGGTCCCCCTCACCCCCAACCCCTCTCCCCCGAACCCTGACTCGCTTAGGCTCGCCAGGCTTCGGGGGAGAGGGGAGAGAACGATTCTTCTCATACATAGATTCCGCCAGAGCCAGCAAATCTCAAATCGAGCACGAGCACGAGCACGAGCACGAGCACGATTCGAACTCACCACTCACCACTCGCCATCAACCAAACGCTGGCGAGTTCAGCTACGCCTCGAGCTGGGCCAGGGCGCGGTCGATGCGGGTTTGGACTTCTTCGCGGCCCAGGATCTGTAGCGTCTCGAACATCCCGAAGCCGGCGGCTCGGCCCGTCGTCGCGACCCGTAGGGCGTGGATGATCTGACCGATCTTGATGTCCTGGTCGGCGCAGAACTGCTTCAGCCCCACCTCGATCGAATCGGCCTCAAACGGCTGGACATCCTCGAGCGTCTGGCTGTACTTCTGCAACAACTCGCCCGCCTCGGCGGGTTTCACCAATCGCTTCTGGAACGCTTTGTCTTCGTACTCGAGCTGGTCGGCCGGCAGGAACATGTAGTCGAAGTCCAGGATGTCTCCGGCGACTTTGATCCGGTCTCCAGCCGCTTCGACGATGCCACCCAGGCGATCGGCGATGTCGCAGGGCGGCGGATCGCTGACCAAATCGGCGGCCTGCAGGTACGGCAGCACCATGGCGACCTTGCGTTTGCGTTCCAGCGACTGCATCCAGTTGGCTTGAAAGGCCAGCAGCTTCTGAGGGTCGAAACTGGCCGGAGCCTTATTCACCCGCGTCAGGGAAAACAGCTTGATCATCGACTCGCGGTCGAAGTGTTCGGTTTCGCCGTCCAGCGACCAGCCCAGCAGCAGCAGGTAATTCAGCACGGCGTCGGGCAAAAAACCGACTTCGCGGTAGAAGTCGACGATCACCGGATTGAACGTCGCCTCGTCGACCGTCATCCCGCTTCGCTCGGCGATCGCCTGGCCGTGCTTCATCAGCTGGGCGAACTCCGGGTTCTTCAGGTATTTGGCGAGCTTCCGCTTGCTCAGCTTAGCCGTTCCGGCCGGCTCGGCCACGTAGGGCAGGTGCGCGTACTCCGGCAGCTCGTACCCCAGCGACTGGGCGATGAAGACCTGACGCGGCGTGTTGGGCAGATGCTCTTCGGCCCGGACCACGTGGGTGATCTGCATGGCGTGGTCGTCGACGACGCTGGCCAAGTGATACAGACAGCTGCCGTCGGCGCGCTGGATCACGTGGTCCTGTTCGCTGGCCCACTGCACGCGGACTTCGCCGCGGACCGCGTCCTGGATCACGCACTCGCCCTCGCGCGGCATCTTCAGCCGGACCACGTGCGTCCGGCCTTCGGCTTCGAAGCGAGCCGCCGCGGCGTCGTCTTCGGCCATCCAGCGGCGGTCATAGACGAACGTCCGCCCCGCCTTCTCGGCTTCCTGCCGCTGCTGCTGCAGTTCCTCGGTGGTGCTGTAATCGCGGTAGGCGTGTCCCTCGGCAATCAATTTGGCCGCAGCCGCCTTGTACAGCTCGCCCCGCTGCGACTGGTAGTACGGACCATACGGCCCTTCGACACCCGGGCCCTCGTCCCAGTCCATGCCCAGCCAGCGGAAGCCTTCGAGGATCGGCTCGAGCGCTTCGGCGACGTTCCGCTGTTGGTCGGTGTCGTCGATCCGCAGCACGAACTGGCCGCCGCTCTGACGAGCCAACAACCAATTGAACAGAGCCGTTCGCACGCCTCCAATGTGCAGGTAACCGGTCGGACTGGGAGCAAAACGTGTACGCATGTTGGTTGTTGGTTGTTGGTTGTTGGTTGTTGGTTGTTGGTTGTTGGTTGTTGGTTGTTGGTTGTTGGTTGTTGGTTGTTGGTTGTTGGTTGTTGGTTGTTGGTTGGTTCTAAGTGGCGAGTGGCGAGTGGCGAGTGGCGAGTGGCGAGTGGCGAGTTTGATTCGTGCTCGTGCTCGTGCTCGTGCTCGTGCTCGTCGGCTATAGGCTTATGGTTGCGGCATGGGTCGCGACGAGGGCTTGCACCGGAGCTGCCCCCCCCCTCACCCCCGGCCCCCCTCTCCCCCGAAGCTTCACTCGCTGACGCTCGCTGACGCTCGCGGCGCTTCGGGGGAGAGGGGAGGAAGCGAGGTGTGTTGTTGGTTGTTGGTAGCCTTCATCCCGTTGGATTGACGGTTTGCTCGAGACGCTGCACCAACGGCTCCGCGTCGGCGATGTGCAGTTCAATCTGCACCGCCTGCAGCGGCAAGCCGCCGATTTGCCCGGCCCGCACTTTGACCAGATCCTTCTGCGTGCACAGCACTCGGTCGATCCTTTGGCCAGCCGCATTCTGATGTTGCCGAGCCCATTCCTGCAAGGACTGCATCGCGGGGGCGTCGTAGCGAGCATGATCGGCCAGCGTTTTCAGGTCGGCCACGTCGGCCCCACAGTCAGCGATGGTTTGCGAGAAAGCCGCCGGGTTGCCAATCCCGCAGAACGCCAACACACGTTTCCCGCGAATCGCTTCGAGCGGCTCGCTGCGGCCGCGATCGTCGACCAGCCGGCCCGGCCGGTGTTCGGCTTCGACCCACAATAGTTCCGGATTCCGCCCGAGATAAGCGTCACGAATCCGCTCGCGCTCTGCGGCCGTCACCAGGTTGCTTCGCGACAGCACGGCCACGTCGGCGCGGGCGATCGAGGAGAGGGGTTCGCGCAGCATTCCGCGAGGCAGCAGGTACCCATAACCAAAGGGACAGGTGGCATCGATGACGACGATGTCCAGGTCGCGGTACAGCCGCCGATGCTGGAATCCGTCGTCCATCAGCACGACCTGCGTGTCCAGTTCCTCGACGGCCACCGTGGCCGCGGCCACGCGGTCCGGGTCCTGCACGTGGGGCACGTCGGGCAAACGCTGCTCCAGTTCCAGGGCTTCGTCGTTCAGGGCCGCTTCGCCGCGACCGTAGCCTCGGCTGACCAAGGCGACGCGCAGCCCCTGCTCGCGCAGCAGCCGCGCGAGATAGGCCACCAGCGGCGTCTTGCCCGTTCCGCCGGTGGTCAGGTTGCCGACCGAGATCACGGGGACTTCTAAACGGGTGATGGGATCGCGGCCGCCCCCACGGTCGTAGCGGCGATTGCGGAGACGAACGCCCACACCGTAGACCCCGGACGCGCTGCGCAAAACACCGCGCAGCAGGTATGCCAGCGGATCGCGTCGCGTGCCGTTCATCAAGCGGTGGTAGTCCATGCCCAGAGCCTACCGCCGGCGGTCCCAATCGACCAGCGGCGACGCGGCGCGATTCCGCTTTCGAAACGTAGTTTTCCAAAGTCTGGCGACTTCGGCTACGCCGGTGCATTGGCCGCTTTGCTTTTTGCCACGCGGGCGTCCAGGAACTTCGCTCGCAGATACCGCGACAGCGGTTGTTCGACTCGCGTCGTGATCAACGTCGCCAGGGCGAAGGTGAATGCCAGGACGATGGCCAGGGCCGCCACCGGCGGCACGCCGGCATGATCAAAACGCTGGATCAACACACAGCCCAGATTGTTGTGGAACAGGTACAGCGCGTAGGAGATCGTGCTGATGAACACGAAGAACCGCAGCCGCAGCACCGGCAGTTTGCCGTACGCCGAGGCGGCGACGAGCCCCACGATCAGGGCCGTCGCCACAGGGTTGTGTTTGCCGTGGTCGATCTGATGAAACACCACCGCCGCGGCGAACATGCCGGCCAGGTTCCGCCAGCGATTGCCCTGACCGATTTTGACCAGGTACAGCAGATACCCGATCGCGAACAGCGGAAGGAAATCCAACAGCAGCACCCGCCGCAGCAGCCCCACCGCAGCGACCAACAGGCCGTCGCTGCCGGCCGCTTGCCAAGCGTCGTGCAGCGGACACACCAAGAGGGACATGCCGACCAGCACCGACCACGTGATCGCCGGCCGCCCGAGGGCCCCGGACACGAACAAACCGGCCAGGATCAGATAGAACAGCATCTCGATCTGCAGCGTCCACATCACCGGATCGACGCATTCGTAGCCGGCGATCCGCGGCATCAACGTCAGATTCGCTAGCCACTGACCCGGCGAGACGGTTTGCGAGTCCAGCGGAGCCATGCTCAGGAACCACATGTTGGCAAAGATCGCGACCCAAAAGATCGGCGCGATGCGGATCAAGCGAGCCAACAGAAAATTGCCCGGCTGGCCGCGTCGCAGCAGCGACATCGCGTTGACAAAGCCGCTGAGAATAAAAAACATCTCCACGCCATACGCGCCGTAGGGCCATTCAAAGCCCAGCGGCGCGGTGTAGCCGAACTTCACCGCATACACGTGCGTGAAGTGAAACAGCACCAGATTGATGGCGGCCAGGGCGCGGAGGGCATCGAGTTCGACGATGCGACGATTGGTTGCCTGCGGCTGGGTCATGCGGCTTGCGAGTCATCTGGTTCAACGGATGCTTTCGCAAACATAGCTCCGCTTTGGGGGCCGAGCGTCCGCGCTGCGGCCACCCTTCCCCCCGCCGGACAGAAACCCGGTCCGCCGCAGCGGGTCCGTCCAGTTGTTCCGGATCGCCCGCCTGTTCCGGATCGCCCGCCTATTCCGGATCGTACGCCAGGTTTGGCGACAACCACCGCTCCACGTCGCCCAGCGGCAGGCCCTTACGCTTGGCGTAGGCCTGCACCTGGTCGCGCGTCACCCGGTCGACGCTGAAGTACCGCGACTCGGGATGCGCAAAGTACAGCCCGCTGACGGCCGCGCCCGGCGTCATCGCGTAGGAATCGGTCAGGTGCACATGAGCGTTGCTCTCGGCCTCGAGCAGATCGAACAGGATCCGTTTCTCGGTGTGGTCGGGACACGCCGGATAGCCGGCCGCCGGACGAATTCCGCGATAGGACTCGGCGATCAACTCCTCGGTGCTGAGCTGTTCCTCTTGGCCGTAACCCCACTCCTGCCGGACTCGCTTGTGCAGCAGTTCCGCAAAGGCTTCGGCCAGTCGGTCGGCCACGGCCTGGACCATGATCGCGTGATAATCGTCCTGCTGGGACTTGTAGTGCTCGCCCAACTTATCGGCTCCCAGGCCGGCGGTCAGGGCAAAGGCGCCCAGGTAATCCCGCCGTCCGCTATCGACCGGAGCGATGTAATCGGCCAGTGAGCGATAGTGGGTTTGTCCTTTGCGCTCCCACTGCTGACGCAGGAAGTGAAACCGCGTCCGCTCCTCGGTACGTTCATCGTCGGTATACAGGATCACATCGTCGCCATCGCTGGCGGCCGGAAAGAAACCGTACGCGGCGCGCGCCTGCAGGCTGCCGTTGGCGATGATTTCGTCGAGCATCCGGTTGGCGTCGTCGTACAGCTCGCGAGCCTGCGCACCGAGCTCGGGCGAATCGAAGATCTTGGGATACTTGCCTTTCAGCTCCCAGGTCATGAAGAACGGCGACCAGTCGATGTAGGGACGGATGTCCTCCAAGGCGTAGTTTTCCAGCACCCGCACGCCCAGAAACTCCGGTTCATCGATTCGCACGGACTGCCAATCGGTGGGAAAGCGGTTGGCCAGTGCGTCTTCGTAGGAGACCAGTTTCTGCCGCCGGTCGCGGTAGCTGGCCACCAACTTTTCCTGCGTCTTGACGTTCTCCTCGATGAACGCGCCGCGGTGCTCGTCGCTCATCAGTTTTTCGACCACGCCCACGCTGCGGCTGGCGTCCAGGACGTGGATCACCGGTTGGTCGTACTGCGGCGCGATCCGCACGGCCGTGTGTTTGGCGCTGGTCGTGGCCCCGCCGACCAACAGCGGCAGCTGGACGTCGTGACGTTTCATCTCCCGCGCGACGTGGACCATTTCTTCCAGACTGGGCGTAATCAATCCGCTCAACCCGATCATGTCGACATCGTGTTTGCGGGCCTCTTCGAGAATCTTCTCGGCCGAGACCATCACGCCCAGGTCGATCACGTTGTAGTTATTGCACTGCAACACGACGCCCACGATGTTCTTGCCGATGTCGTGCACGTCGCCCTTGACCGTGGCGATCAGGAACTTGCCGCGGTAGGCGTTCATCTCGATCCCCAGCGCCTTCTTTTCCTCTTCCATAAACGGTTCGAGGTAGGCCACGGCCTTTTTCATCACGCGTGCCGATTTGACCACCTGGGGCAGGAACATCTTGCCCTGTCCGAACAGGTCGCCGACGACTTGCATGCCGTCCATCAGCGGCCCTTCGATCACGTCCAGACAGCGCGGCAGTTGCTGGCGAGCCTCCTCGGTGTCTTCGACGACGAACTTGTCGATGCCTTTCAGCAGAGCGTGCTTGAGCCGTGAGGCGACGTCGGCTTCGCGCCACGTCAGGTCCTCTCCCGCGGCCTTCTTGCCGGTGCCCTTGACCTTCTCGGCGTACTCCAGCAGCCGATCGGTGGCATCCTCGCGGCGGTTCAGCAGCACGTCCTCGACGTACTCGAGCAACTCCTTGGGGATCTCTTCGTAGACCTCCAGTTGCCCGGCATTGACGATGCCCATGTCCAGTCCGGCCCGCACGGCGTGGTACAGAAACGCGCTGTGCATCGCTTCGCGGACGCGGTCGTTACCGCGGAAGCTGAAGCTGATGTTGCTGACGCCGCCGCTGGTCTTGGCCCCGGGACAAACCTTCTTGATCTCTCGAACCGCTTCGATGAAGTCGACCGCATAGTTATTGTGTTCGGCCATGCCCGTGGCCACGGTCAGGATGTTGGGGTCGAAGATGATGTCTTCGGGCGGGAAGTCCAATTCGCCCACCAACAGGTCGTAGGACCGTTTGCAGATCGCCACCTTGGCGTCCTTTTCGGCGGCCTGCCCCTCTTCGTCAAAGGCCATCACCACGGCGGCGGCCCCGTACTGGCGCACCAACCGAGCCCGCTCGAGGAATTTCTCCTCGCCGTCTTTCAAACTGATGCTGTTGACGATGGCCTTGCCCTGGACGCACTGCAGCCCGGCTTCCAGCACTTCCCAGTTACTACTGTCGATCATGATCGGCACGGCGGCGGCCACGCTGTCGGCAGCCAGCAGACGCAGAAAGCGGGTCATCGCCTCGACGCCGTCCAGCAGGGCGACGTCGAAGTTGACGTCGATGATCGCCGCCCCGTTCTCGACCTGCTGCCGAGCGACCTCTACGGCTTCGTCGTACTTCTCTTCTTTGATCAAGCGGGCAAACGCGCGGCTGCCCATCACGTTGGTCCGTTCGCCGATCATCGTGAACGGAATCTCCGGCCGCATCGCAAAGGGCAACTGGCCCGACAGCCGCGTGTACACCGGCCCGGGGTTGTCCTGTTTGGGCCGGCAGCCTTCGACACGCTCGCTGATCGCCCGGATATGATCCGGCGTCGTCCCACAGCAACCGCCCAGGATGTTCACCCAGCCCTTCTCGGCGTACTCGCCCACCTTGTCGGCCATCGCCTGCGGCCCCAGATCGAACTCGCCCATCTCGTTGGGCAGTCCGGCGTTGGGGTGGCAGCTGACCGGAATGCCGGCCACGCGGGCCAGCTCTTCGATGTGCGAGCGCATCACGTCCGGACCGAGAGCGCAGTTCATGCCCACGCTCAACAGCGGAAAATGGCTGATCGCCGTCCAGAACGCCTCCACGCTCTGGGCGCTGACAAACGTCCGGCCGCCGTCGCTGAACGTGCCGCTGGCCATCACCGGCACGCGCCGCGAGCCCGCGTTGAAGCTGTCGGTAATGGCGAACAGACAAGCCTTCAGGTTCAACGTGTCGATCGCCGTCTCGGGCAACAACAGGTCCACGCCGGCGTCGAGCAAAGAATCGACCTGGACGCGGTAACTGTCGACCATTTGACGGAAGGTCACGTCGCGGTGCGCCGGATCGTCCTGGGTGCTGATGGCCAGCTGTTTGGTGGTCGGACCGATCGAACCGGCCACAAATCGCGGCCGGTCGGGCGTTTTCTCGCTGTATTCCTCGGTTGCCGCCCGAGCACAGGCCACCGCCGCCCGGTTGAGCTCGTCGACCAACTCCAGCGGCAGGTCGAATTCCATGATCCCCACGGGCGAAGCCCCAAAGGAATTCGTCTCCACGATGTCCGCGCCGGCGTCCAAGTAAGCGCGATGGATGTCGGTGATCTTTTCCGGATGCGTCAAGCAAAGGATGTCGGAGAAGTTCTTCAAATCCTTGTGGTGATCGGCGAAACGCTCCCCGCGAACCCCTTGCTCGTCCAGCTTCAGACGCTGGATCATCGTGCCCATGGCCCCGTCGAGGACCAGGATCCGTTCGCGAATCAGGGAAGGAAGGATTGTTTCTGTGTCGCTGGCATGCAGCATTTGTTCACCAAACCGTTCGTAATTGCGTGTTTCGAGGATCCCGTTTCCGCCGCTGCTAGCATCATCGCGGCAGCAACCCGGTGGCCGGGATAAAGATGATTGTTCCCGCTTGAGCGGTTTTTCACAAGAGATTACAGCCGTCCAGGGCCGATCCACCTTGCCGCACCGGCAAGCTTTCGCTATTCCGCAAATAGGTCAAGATCGTCAAACCGCCGTGCCGATAAGAACGATCGGACCCAAGATGCGCCCCCGGCGACCCGTCGGCCGGGCCCCGCACCGAGATTCCTGCCGCAGCCAGAGCGTGCAGCACGCCGTCAAGGACGACCGAACATGGCCAATCATCCTTTCCCACACTCCGGTACCGACGCACCGGTTCATCCTGCCCGTGACGAACGAGCCGCAGCGGATCGCACGCCCCAAGCGGCGGCCAGCGGTGCGCCTCCGGTGCTGTTTCGCATGCGCACCGTCCACCTCGAATCGCCCATCGCCGGCCCACCTGCCGCCGGGCACGCCGCCGCTGACGGGCACGCTGCCGGTAATGCGTCCGCCGCGGCGGACTCTTCGCCCGTGGGCGACGCCGGTCCGATGTCGGCCGCGCCCCCAGCGGTGCCGCTGCCGACCAGCGATACGCTGGCCGCGCCTGGCGATGATTTTCCGCCTCCGCCCACGCTGCACGGAAACGGGGCGGATTTCCCGCCGCCGCCGGCCGTCGCACCGCGCCCCGATGCCGTCACCCCTGATCATACCCCGACCGCCAAGGCCGCGCCGCCGAACCAGGCTGCGCCCGGGCTCGGCGGGGTGCCGGCCGGTCGGGCCTGGACCGAAGCCATGGCTTCGCGGCTGGTCGTCGTGTTGCTGTTGGTCGTGGCGGCCGGTGCCGTGATCCTGTTCAGCCGCCGCGGTGACGAGGATGCGGTTCGCCTGGCCGAACAAGACACCGATCAACTGCTGGCCGATCTGGGGATCGACACCGGTTCGGCGGAATCGGCCGACGGCCTGCAACCGGAGGCCGCCGAGTCGACATCGAATCAAGACACCGACGACGAGCCGAAGTTCGACTTCGCGGACTTCGAAGCCGACGACGCGTCCCCGGACCCGGCGTCCAGCGGCGCGGACCCCGCCGCGGCCGATGCCGCCGCGGCCGACACGGTCGAACTGGCCGCCTCCGAACGGGCCGCTTCCGAACGGGCCGCCTCCGAACTGGCCGCTTCCGAACGGGGCAGCTCGCCTCCCAGCGGCGACGGCGACCGGATCGATCTGGCCGGCCCCACCGGCTCGGCGACCGGCGACCCCGCCGCGGACCCTGATACCGCCGCCGCAGCCGCTCCAAATGACGGCGAAGCGAACGTCGCGTTTCAGAACAGCCGTTCGACCATCAACGAACCGACCCTGATCAACGAACCGGCCATGACCAACGAACCGGCCGGCGACGAGCAGATGGATTTGGCCGCGCCCTACTCGGCCTACGACTCCCACGACGACGCACCCACCCGCGCTGCCGCAAGCGAACCGACCACCGCCAATCGCCAAGCCTTCCTCGGCGGCATCGAGAGCGAGCAGACCGCCGCGCCGCAGCCGTCTCCGGGCCAAACCGACATGCCCAACGCCATCACCTTCAACCGGTACCTGGCCCCCGAAGCCGCCGCGGACCGGCCGCCGGCGAACTCCGGCGATGGCTTCCCGGCCAACCCCTACGCGGCTCCGAGCGACCTCGCCACGCCCGCCGGCCAGCACGCTGCGGCCGCCGATCCCCGCTTGGCTCAGTTGCCCGGCGGCGTGAACCACGACCGCAGCGCTCCGCAACCCGGCTACCAAGCAACCCAACCGGGCTTTGCAAATCAACAACCCGGCTACCAGTCGCAGCCCGGTTACCAACAACCCCAGCCCGGCTACCAGCAACCTCAGCCCGGTTACCAGCAACCCCAGCCCGGCTACCAACCCCAGCCCGGTTACCAGACGCAACAGCCCGGTTACGAACCCGGGTTCACGCCGCCGGCGAATTCGGTTCCGCCGCCGGCGAATCTCGCTCCCGGCCCGGCGGAGCGACCTTTCAGCCCCTATGACAATCCCCAGCAGTAACGCGTCGCCGGAAGCAACGCATTGCCGGCTCCCAGCAGAGGGCCGTCTGAATCCAGGCGGGCATTCCACGGACAGGACGATGAATCGATGAGCAAGATTGACCAAGCGTTTGTCAAAGCGTTCGCCAAGGAACGTCCGCAAAGCTCCCCGGCCGATCCCGAACCGGCCGTGGTGGACTGGGTGGCGATGGGCATGTCATCGTTCTGGATCGACCCCTCCAACAACGAACTGTTCCGCACCGATAACGCTCATCCGGCCGCTGCCCCGCGTCCCGCCACCGAACGTCGCCGCGGCCAGCGACCGGGAACGGCTCCGGCGATGCCGCCCCAGCAGCCACCGGTGTCTCCCACCGACACCACGACCGCGCCGCAGGACGAACCCGACACCTCGCCACCGGTGCTGCGGATCGACGCGGCCGAACCGCTGCCCGCACCCCACCTGGCCCCGGCTTCGCGGCTGGACGCCAGCGCCTTTCCGCCCATCACCGTCTCGCACGATGATTTCGCCCCCGCGGCTCCGGCGGCAGTCGCTGCAGCACCCGCATCCACCGCCGGTGCCCCGATCGAACAAGTCCAAGAGGCCCTAGCCGAAGCGGAACGGGCCGAAGCGGAACGGGCCGACGTAGAACGGGCCGACGTAGAACGGGCCGAAGTAGAACGGGCCGAGGCTGTTGAAGTCGAGGAGACGGCGACCGCGCGTCCGGCCGTGGAACCGAGCGCGGAGCTGACCATCGAAGACATTGTTCAACCCGCCGCCGAGGAGATGCTCGCGGCGGCCGCGACCGAACCATCGCCGGTGGCGCCACAGCCCTTCGAGGCGGCCTGGGAAGTCGACGAGTTCGAGGTTCCGGCGATCATCAACCAACTGCTGACCAGCGGCGGCATGATCACCGGGGCGGGCGTGCCCCTGGCGCAAGCAGCCCGCGATGGCATGCAGACGGTCTTGATCAGCAGTCCGAGCCGCGGCGCGGGCCGTTCGACCCTGGCCGTCGGACTGGCGCTCGCTGCGGCGACGACCGGCATCCGAGTCGCGTTGATCGACGGCGATGGCGAGAACCCGTCGCTGATCGACGCCCTGCAGCTGGAGCTGGAGTTCGGTTGGCCCGAAGCGATCCGTGGCGGCGTCTCGTTGGCCGAAACCGCCGTGCACAGCATCGGCGACGGCGTGACGCTGTTCCCGATCGTCCCGGCGGCCACCGGTTTGCCGCCGCAAGCCGACGAGCTGCACCGGACGGTCGATCAATTGCGCGGCCACTTCGACCTGATCCTGATCGACGGCCCCTGTGCCAGCGGTTCGATCCCCGGCGACTGCTTCCAATCGGCCATCCTGGTCCGCGACCTGCGCAGCTTCGACAAAGCCGCCCAGGAGGCCAGCATCGCTACGCTGCGGGCTGCCGGGATCGCCCAGATCGGCATCGCCGAGAATTTTGTGGATTAGTCGCGGGCAACTCAGAATCTTCCCCGAGCCTGCTGAAAACCCGTTGCCTGTCAATCAACCATCCCTTCGGAACCTGTGCGATGTACGAAAGCCACTGGAATCTGACCGCGCGGCCGTTCGAGAACTGGAGCGATCCGCAGTACTACTACCCGTCGGAAGTCCACCAGACGGCGCTGCTGAAGCTGCGTTATGCGGTCGAGAACCGCCGCGCGGCGGTCGCCATGTGTGGCGACAGCGGGATCGGTAAATCGTTGATCGTCGACGCCCTGGCCAGCCAGCTGCCCGAGCCGTTCATGCCGGTCGCCCGCCTGGCCTTTCCACAGCTCAGCGGAGATCAACTGCTGGGGTACGTGACCGACGAGCTGACCGGGACGACCGGCCCGAATGACGAAACGCCGCGGACGGCCCTCCGCCGCCTGGACAGCTTCTTTGCCGACAACGTCGAAGCCGGCCGCCACGCCGTGTTGATCGTCGATGAAGCCCATCTGTTGATGGCGCCGGAGCAACTGGAAACCCTGCGGCTGCTGCTGAACCTGCAGCGCAGCCAGGCCCGGGCCGAAGCCGCCTGGACGCTGGTCCTGGTCGGGCACGCAACGTTGCTCAGCGTGATCGAGCGGAACCGTGCTCTGGACGAACGGATGAACGTCAAATGCATGCTCAGCCGGATGACGGCCGAACAGACCGCCGGCTACGTCCAACATCGCATCCAGGTCGCCGGCGGCGATGCCCAAAGAATCTTCACCAGCGAAGCGATCGAAACGCTGCACGTTCGCAGCGGCGGGATTCCGCGCCGCATCAACCGCCTGGCCGACCTGGCCTTGATGGTCGGCTACGCCGAAGAGCTCGACCGCATCGAAACGCCCCACGTCGAAGGCGTCCACCAAGAACTGGTCACCGTCACGCCCTAAGCCGACACCCGCCAGCCGACGGCGCAAGCCCAATGCCATCTACTTTCACCATCGCTTGCGATTGAAGCGTTAGCGGAGCGGCGCAAGCCGCCCGGTGTGTGAAGGTTCGCACCGCAAAACCGGACGGCTCGCGCCGTTCCGCTACAAAGGAAGTGGCATTGGGCGCTAGCCGTGGTGAGACGTGGCTCGGCGGTTGACACCGCCGGCAGGGGCTGTGTCGTCCTTCGGACTGGCCTTGCGGTCGCTGTGAACCGAAGGACATTGGGGCATGCTCGCGAACCTCGACGCTCGCGGCCTATTGATTTATTCGAAAACGCATCGCTCAGGTGAGCCGTTTGGGCGAACGCCCCGGTTACTTGGTGACGAAAAGGTCCAAAGTCTGGCGACTTCAGCTCCGGCCAGGCCCTAGTATTAAATGTTGACGCGGCGCCAGCGCGTGCGGCTCGGGCTTCTACCCGCCACCAGCGACGCCGGCGCAAATTAATATCACCACGGCGGCGATCGCGACCGCGATCACCACCCCGGCCAGCTTCCAGTAACTGGTCGGCGCTTGCCCGGCGACCTGGCCGCTCTGGCCGTTGACCAACACGCGGTACACCTGGTCGCGATACCGATAAGCCAGGATCCAAACCGGCAACAGGATCGCCTCGCTGGCCAACCCGCTCAGCATCACGTTGACCCGGACGTTGCGAGCTCGCCCCGGCACGAGGCCTGCGCACTGCGTCTGCTCGATCTGTTCGATCATCGCCCGGGCCTGCGGCCGCGCATGGCGGCGAGCCACACGGAACTCTTCGACCGTGATGTTCTCCAAATCCACCTGCTCGGTCGGCACCGCGGCGCGCAGATCAAATGGCAACAAGGCATTGGTTTCGGCCGGCGTCAGCACGCTGCTGCCCGAGACCAACACGCCCTCGTGCCGCTGTCGTCTTTGGCCGCTGACCGGGTACCAATCGGCGCGAGCCCCCGGCGGCGTGCGGCTGCTGTCGGCCGTATAAAACGTCTCGGCATCGGCAGAAAAAACCCAGTACGGCACGTACACCGCCGTGGCCAGCTGCAGTTTCGATTGCTGGCCCAGATCGCCGGGATGCCAAAAACTGCTGCCCAGAAACTGGCGTAGGCGACCGCCCGCGGCCGCCTGGTCCAGCCTCATCGGCACGACCCGCCGGGCCTCGAGCACGCGATGCGTCTGCACCGCGTCCAATTCGGTCGCCCCGCAAAACGGACAGCGCAGAGCCTGGGCCGACGCGTCGTAACGCATCGACGCCCCACAGCTCTGACAGCGAAACGTGTGCGTCGCCGCGGTGCCTCGAGGCGACTCCTGCGCCCCTTCGCCGTGCTCCACTTCGGTTCCGCAGTTGTGGCAGAACAGATCCTCCGGGTCGGTCATCGCGCCGCAAACCCCGCAGCGCTGCGGACCGTCCAGAACCTCGCTCTCGGGCGCCTCCAGCTCGAAGTCGGCGTCGTCTTTGCCGGCCGTGTTCTCCGCGTCGTCGTTCATCACGCCCCCGCCGAAAGCAACAGAAACAAACCGACCAACACGGCGATCCCCAACAGGATGGCGACCACCAGGGCCGCCACGCGGCGGCCCGACACCGGCTTCTGTCCCACGAATTGTCCCGTGTAACCATTGACCAAGAACCGGAACACGCGGTCGTGGTAGCGGTAGGACAGGACGTGCACCGGCAGCAGCACCAGATCGATGCCGGTCTGCTCGAAACGGCTGTGCACCTGCAACTGCCGGTGTTCATCGCCGGGCAAGAAAGCGGCGATATTGCGTTTTTCCAGCGTCTGAAAATGCTGCTGGCACAACTGCCACGCCTGGTCGTGATCGATCACGTACTCCTCGCTCATCCAGCCGGCCAGATAGCTGGGCTGGTAGCGCACCAGGGCGGTCAACGGAAAGGGCTGGAGCTGCTGGGCTTCGGCCTGACTGAGTCCGCGAGAGGCCGAAACCAGAAACCCGGCGTAGTAGCGTTGATGGCGTCCGGTCAGCGGCCACCACTCGGTGTGCCGCACGCGTTCGGTGCGTGTGGTCATTTTGCCGTCGCTGCCACGCACTCGCCGGACGACCGTCTCGTACCAGTATTCGCCGATCGAGGCCCGCCAGCGGCTGGAGACATGGGTCGAAAACGTCCAGAACGGCAGGTACACGCCCTGCTGTTTCTCCTCGATCGCGGCCTGCGTCAAATCGCCCGGTCGCAGCCAACGATTGGTCCGCAGCCACCGCCGAAATTCCTGCTGAGCTCGCTGGCGAGTGATCGCAAAGCCGAGCACGAACTCGGGGCGCCGCCGCTGCGAAGCGTCCGGCGTGAATTCGACGACGTAGGTGGAATCGCAAAACGGACAGACGTAGCTGCGCTGGAGCGCCTCGGTGCGGATCTCCGCCCCGCAGGTCTCGCAGCGCAAGAATCTGGCTGCAGCCGCTTCGCTGGCGACTTGCTCGCCGGCCGCCTGTTCGGTCTCCTGACCACACGCCGCGCAGTACTGATCGCCGGGCGAGAGCGGGTTGCCACAGCGGGTGCAGGGCGCAGCGCCGGCGGCGAGCGGCGCGTCGACAACCAAGGACGGCTCGATCGGCTGCACGCCGAGCGGTGGTGGTTCAGCCATTTCGCAGAGAGAACGGAGGAAAGCTCGGGCAAAGGGAAAGCAATACACGCATGCCGGGCCAGCCTGCCCCCGACGCAGCCATGGGCCGCCCGCGGCCCGACCAGTTTACCAGGATTCCCCGCCGCCGAACCGTCCCGGTCGCCGCCGAACCGTCTTGGGGCTTTCGGGGCCGCCCGTTCCGCTGAAGAATCGATCGCGGTATCCTCTGGGAACGTTCGCAAGCCCCTCACCGCAAGAACCTCGATGTCGCAAGCAAACCAAATCGTTTATACGCTCACCGACGAAGCTCCCGCCCTGGCCACGCGTTCGCTGTTGCCGATCATCCGGGCCTTCACCAAGACGGCCGGAGTCAGCGTCGAACTGAAAGACATTTCCTTGGCCGGCCGCATCCTGGCGGCCTTTCCCGAACGGCTGGACGAGCAGCAGCGCCGCGGCGACGCCCTGGCCGAGCTGGGCGAGCTGGCCAAGACGCCGGCGGCCAACATCATCAAACTGCCCAATATCAGCGCGTCGATCCCGCAGTTGACCGCGGCCATCGCCGAGCTGCAGCAACACGGCTACGACGTGCCCGATTATCCCGAGGACGCCGAGGACGAAGCGGCTCAGGAAATCCGCAGCCGCTACGCCAAAGTGCTCGGCAGCGCCGTGAACCCCGTGCTCCGCGAAGGCAACTCCGACCGCCGCGTGGCCGCGGCCGTCAAACAGTACGCCAAGAAAAACCCGCACTCGATGGGCGCCTGGAGCGCCGATTCCAAGACCCACGTGGCTTCGATGCCCGATGGCGATTTCTACGGCAGCGAACAATCGCACGTCATGGACGCGGCCGGTTCGGTGCGGATCGAACTGGTTCCCCGCGAAGGCGAAACCAAAGAAACAAAAGTCCTTCTGGGCGACCTGCCCCTGCAAGCCGGCGAAGTGATCGACGCGGCCCGGATGAGCGCCTCGGCCCTGCGACAGTTCCTGGCCGACCAGATCCAACAGGCTCGCCAGCAGGGCGTGCTGCTGTCGCTGCACCTGAAGGCCACCATGATGAAGGTCTCCGACCCGATCATCTTCGGTCACGCCGTCTCGGTCTACTACGCCGACGTGTTCGAAAAACACGCTCAGACCCTGGAAGAACTGGGCGTCGAACCCAATAACGGCGTTGGCGACCTGGTTGCCAAGATCCAACAATTGCCCGACGCCCAGCGGCAACAGATCGAAGCCGATCTGCAAGCCGTTTACGACCAGCGGCCGGAACTGGCCATGGTCAACAGCGACAAGGGCATCACCAACCTGCACGTGCCCAGCGACGTGATCATCGACGCGTCGATGCCCGCGGCAATCCGCTCCTCGGGCAAAATGTGGGGCCGCGACGGCCAACTGCACGACACCAAAGCCTTGATCCCCGACCGCAGCTACGCCGGCGTCTACCAAGCCACGATCGACTTCTGCAAACAGCACGGCGCCTTCGACGTGACGACCATGGGCAGCGTTTCCAACGTCGGCCTGATGGCGCAGAAAGCCGAAGAGTACGGCTCGCACAACAAGACCTTCGAAATCGCCCAAGCCGGCACGGTGCGAGTGGTCGACACGGCCGGAAACGTGTTGCTCCAGCACGACGTGGAACCGGGCGACATCTGGCGGATGTGCCAGACCAAGGACGAACCGATTCGCGACTGGGTCAAACTGGCCGTCAACCGAGCTCGCGCGACCGGCGCGGCCGCCATCTTCTGGCTCGACCCCGCTCGCGCCCACGACGCCAACCTGATCGACAAGGTCCGTCAGTACCTGCCCGATCACGACACCACCGGCCTGGACATCCAGATCCTCTCGCCGGTCGAAGCCACCCGCCTGACCTGCCAGCGCAGCCGCGACGGCCAGGACACGATCAGCGTCACCGGCAACGTCCTGCGCGACTACCTGACCGACCTGTTCCCGATCCTGGAACTCGGTACCAGCGCCAAAATGCTGTCGATCGTGCCGCTGTTGGCCGGCGGCGGACTGTTCGAAACCGGTGCCGGCGGGTCGGCGCCCAAGCACGTCCAGCAGTTCCTCGAAGAAGGCCATCTGCGCTGGGATTCGCTGGGCGAGTTCCTGGCCCTGGCCGTCTCGCTGGAAGACCTGGGCCGCAAAACCGACAACGCCCGCCTGCTGGCTCTGGCGGCCGGGCTGGACGAAGCCAACGGCCAGTACCTGGAAAACGACAAATCGCCCTCGCGCAAGGTCAACGAACTGGACAACCGCGGCAGCCATTTCTACCTGGCCCTGTACTGGGCGCGAGCCCTAGCGGCCCAGAACAGCGACGCCCAGCTTCGCGACACCTTCGCCCCGCTGGCCCAGCGGCTGAGCGAGCAGGAAGCCGCCATCGTCGACGAACTGAACGCCGCCCAAGGCTCGCCGGTCGACATCGGCGGCTACTACGACCCCGACGAGAGCAAGGTGGCCGCGGCGATGCGTCCCAGCAACACCTTCAACCAAGCCCTCGCCTCGCTAGAAGCCTAAGGGCGACACCCCACGCTCGCGTCTGGGGCTACCGCATGTCGCCACTGCCGTGGCTGCTGCGCCCGAGCTTCGCACGCCCTACATCGATTCCCCCGGAGTCACCAAATCTCGAATCTCAGATCCTTGATTCCAAATTTGCAGGGTTCATTTTCCAGTTTGCAATCCTCCCCCTTCCTTCGGGTCTTGCCTGCAAGGCGGGGGTTATTGCATAATCCGGGGCTCGAAAACCGATTTTGCCGCTGCGCCGTTCCCTTGGCGGCCTGATACCATAACCACACACTGGGAGTGCCTCTGATGGCCAAGAGCAAGAAAAAAGCCGAAACCGTCTTCCTGGCTTGCGAAGAAACCGGCGACTACAACTACACGCTGCGCCGCAAACCCGGCGGCGAAAAACTGCGTCTGAAGAAGTACTGCCCGCGCGTTCGCAAGCACACCTGGCACGTCGAAAAGAAGAAATAATTAGTTTCCAGGCAAGGATGCGAGTATGCAGAAACGTTGGAGATTACTGCCGCAGGACCATTCGGTGGTCCAGCGGCTGGTCCGTCAAGCTCGCATTCCCGACGTCGTCGCCCAGCTGCTGGTCAGCCGCGGGGTGTACGATGCCGAGACGGTAAAGAAATTCCTCCACGCCAAACTGTCGGACCTGCGCGATCCGCTGGAACTGCCGGGCGTGGAAGCGGCCGTCGCCACGATCGCTCCGGCAATCCGCAGCAAGCAACCGATCGTCATCTACGGCGATTACGACGCCGACGGCATGACCTCCGCCGCAATCCTCTACAGCGGCCTGACGCTGATGGGCGCGGACGTCAGCTACTACGTGCCCAATCGCCTCGAAGAGGGTTACGGCCTCAGCGGTGAGGCCCTGCAGAAGCTGGCCGAGCGCGGCAAACGGCTGGTCATCACCGTCGACTGTGGCGTCGGCAGCTGTGAAGAGGCCAAACTGTGCCGATCGCTGGGCATGCAGCTGGTGATCACGGATCATCACCGCATCGACGGCTCGCTGCCCGAAGCCGACGCGATCGTGCACCCGCGGCTGCCCGGATCGAGCTACCCGTTTGGCGAACTGTGCGGCGCCGGCGTCGCTTTCAAACTGGCCTGGGCCCTGTGTCAGGAAATCTGCGAATCCAAACGGGTGACCGATTCGCTGCGGACCTACCTGCTGCAGGCCCTCTCGCTGGCGGCGATCGGCACCGTGGCGGACGTCGTACCGTTGGTCGATGAGAACCGCATTCTGGTCACCCACGGACTGAAGAGCCTGCAGGCCCAGCCCACGCTGGGTCTGTCACAGTTAATGCGGCTGACCAAAGTCGACCAACGCAGCCGGCTGCAAAGCGAAGACATCGCCTTCTCGCTCGCACCGCGGCTGAACGCCGCCGGCCGACTGGGCCAAGCCCAACTGGGCGTGGAACTGCTGACCGTCCGCGACAACAACCGCTCGGTCCAATTGGCCGAGTACCTGGACCAGTTGAACAGCAACCGCGTCAGCCTTGAACGCAGCGTCTACCTGGCCGCCCAGAAGCAAGCCAAAGAGGAGTTCGATCCGGAATCCGACCCGGCCCTGGTGCTGGCCGGAACGGGCTGGCACCTGGGCGTGATCGGTGTGGTCGCCGGACGATTGGCCGAGAAGTACGGCCGGCCCGTGCTGATCCTCTCGCTGGATCCGGTCAGCGGCCGGCCGGCCACGGGATCGGGCCGAGCCGGTTCACGCTCCGTCGACCTGCACCGCGCCCTCGGCGAGTGCGAACATCGGCTGGTCAAATTCGGAGGCCACCGTGCGGCCGCCGGACTGACCCTGCACGAAGCGGAACTGGACGCGTTTCGCGAGGACTTCTGCGAAGCGGTCGCCAACCAGGTGGCCGATGACGATGCCGGCATCGAAATCAAAGTCGACGCCGAAGCGGGCCTCGGTCAATTGACGCACCAGACCGTCCGCCAGATCGAACAACTGGCGCCTTTCGGCGAAGGCAATCCGCGGCCCATCCTGTGCGCCCGCAACGTGCGGCTGGCCGAACCGTCTCGCAAGATGGGCGGCGGCGACCGCCACCTGACCCTCCGCATCGTGCAGGACGGGATCACCGTCCGCGGCGTCGCGTTTGGCCACGGCGAATGGTGCGAAGAATTGAACGCCCACGAGGGCCCGATGGATATCGTCTACCGGCCGGTGATCAACGAGTTCCGCGGTCAGTGCAACGTCGAATTCCACCTCGTCGACTGGCGCCCCGCCCTCACCCCCAGCCCCGTCTAAAGAACCCAGTGGCATAAAGCAGCTCGGCTGTCCCAGCCGAGAGGCAGCACAAAGTAGCTCGGCTGTCCCCAGCCGAGAGGCAGTTTGTTCACGGCTGAGACAGCCGTGCTACTTTCACAGGCTAGAAGCCTATGCCACTACGACCACTCACCGCCAACTCGATCCAAACGGCCGCGTGATCGGATCCCGGCGAGGCGAAGTGGACGCTGCGGGCGGTAACCTCGATGTGGCGATCGACCGCGACGTGGTCGATGGGAATGCCAAACCGCCCCAATCGGTTCGGCCAGGTCGCGTGGTACCCGAAACCGGCCTGCGAATCGACCAAATCCGCTTCGCCGAGCAGACGCTGGTACTGATCGGCCCAGGGCGTGATATTCAGATCCCCGCCCAGGATCGGCATCCGCTGCGTCCCTTCGCGGAGGTGGGTCCCCAACCATCGCAGTTGTTCGTCGCGGATGGCCTGGTACTCGCGACCGGTTGGCGGCAGGGTGTGCACCGCCCACAAGTCGACCGGCAACCGCGGGTCCTGCGGCCGGAAACGCAGCGCGGGCACCGGCCCCGGTATCGTCACCGCCTCGATGGCGCCGGGGATGCGCGAATACATGGCGATCCCAAACGCTCCACCAAAGGGAACTTCCCGGTGGTGGGGATGCGATTGCCGCAGCCCATCCAGCTCGCGCCCCAACGCCGGCGTCCACTCCAAGATCGCCACCACGTCGGCATCCCGCCGGGCGACGAAGCGGACCAGCGACTGCGGATCGGGATTGTGCACAAACGCGTTCCAAACCAGGATCCGCAGCGGCCGCACACCGTCGGTCGGCGCGGCTTCGGCCGCCGCGGCCAGCGGCGGCTCGGCGGGCCCCATCCAGAACTGCCAGGGACGTACCGTCAGGGCGCCCAACAGCACCAGGGCAAGCGCCAGCGTCAGCCACGCCCAGCGACGAGCCCACAGGTAGTACAGCGTGACGGCCACCGCGGCGAGCAACAGATGGGCCTGCATGTGGGTGGTCAGATCCGCCGCCCAGTGCAGGCCGCGCAGCCGCTGCAGCACGGCCGCGGCCACCAGCGCCAGGACGGCCAGCCGTGCCAGGCCGTCCAGCAGGTCCTGGACAAACACCCGGCCCGGGCGGCCCTCGGGCGTGGCAAGCGTTTCGGCTGGGTCGATGGGCGAGTTTGCCATGTGGTTCATCGGCCTGGAAACGGAGGTGGAGCAGCACGGACTGGAAGCCGGAGCCACGTTTTTCGTTGGCAGCATCCAATCTGGCCACGCGGGCGGCGAATAGCTTAACCTACCGAAACGCTGGCCGGCGGCCGCTGGAGTCGAGCTTTTAGGGAATTTTTGCTCGGTGCGCTGCGGCGCCAGCTCGGACCCCAGCACCTCGCGGATTTTGACTGCGTCTAGCTTGAATACGGCCAATCGCTAAGATTGAACGCCGTCTTCCTCCGCCCTGACCGTTTCGCCTGCTCTGCCGCACTTCGGCTCCTTGCCTCTGCCACCGCGACTGGAACCCCCGAACCATGCCCACGACCGACCCCAGTCAGATCGAAGTTGACGGGATCAAGATCGATCTCCGCAACCGTTCGCTGGCTGCTCTCCTGGCTTGGCTGCTGCCCGGCGCGGGACATTTGTACCAGGGACGCTACGCCAAGGGGGGCCTTTACATGGTGTGCATTTTGTTCACCTACCTGGTCGGCTTTGCGATCGGCGGGGCCCACGTCGTGTACGCATCCTGGATCCCCGGGGACCGCCGCTGGCACTACGTCTGCCAGCTGGGCGTGGGCGTGCCCGCCCTGCCGGCCCTGGTCGAGGGCTGGCGGATGAAGCAGGCCACGATTGTCGATCGGGACGTCGCGGGCAGAGTCTCGGGATATCGCACGCCAGCCAGCTGGGAACCGCTGTTCGGCGGCGTGATGGCGCCGCCCCGCCGGCCGGTCCGCGAGCAGGAGGCCGACGAGGTTTCCGCCTGGTACGCCCGCCATGGCGCGGGGTACGAAATGGGCACCTGGTACACGATGATCGCGGGCCTGTTGAACATCCTGGTTATCTACGACGCCTTCTCCGGCCCCCTGTCGATCCCGATCAGCGGCCGCAAAAAGAAGACCGAGGACGACGACGAGGACGACAAGCCCGCGGACGCTGCGCCGCCCAAAACCTCGGGCAAACGCAACGCTGGCAAACCGGATTCAGGCAAAACGTCCACAGGCAAAACGTCCACAGGCAAAACGCCTGCAGGCAAAACAACCGCACCGGCACGCTCAAAGGCTTCGAAGTGATCCCGATTTCTCCGACCTATCTGCTGTACTACCTGCCGCTGTTGGTAGCGATTTCGCTGGTCTACGGAGCGACCCGGCACGAGGACATGAGCCTGGTGTTCAGACACGCCGCCTACACCGCTTACTGGATCACCAGCTTCATGGGGATCATCTTTTTGATCCTCTGGGGCGTGGGGTATTTGGTGTCCTGATGCACGTGATGATCTTGGGGGCCGGCACGGTGGGAACCTGGGTGGCCGACCTGTTGTGCCGCCGCCGCCACAGCGTGACCGTAGTCGACCTGGACGCCGAGAACGTTCGCCGCATCAACGCCGAACTGGACGTTCGCGCGATCCAGGGCAACGGCGCGCAGAGCACCGTGTTGTTTCAGTGCGGCGTGGCGGCCTCGGACATCTGCTTGGCGCTGACCGGCGACGACGAAGTCAACATCGTGGCGGCCAGCATGGCCAAGGCGTTGGGCGCCCGCCGCTCGGTCGCCCGCGTCTACGCACCGGCCCTGCGCGACCTCAGCACCTTCGACTACCAGCGTCACTTCGGAATCGACCGGCTGCTCAGTCTGGAACAATTGTCGGCCACCGAACTGGCGCGCACCATCCGCAACCCCGACGCCATCCCGCTGGAAAACTTCGCGCGCGGCCAACTGGTCGTCTACGACCTGAAAGTCGACGCGGCGGCGCCGGCGGCCGGCACCAAGCTGAGCGATCTGAAACTGCCCAGCGGCGTTCGCGTCGGTTCGATCCTTCGCGAGGACCGGATGTGGATCGCCAGCGCCGGTGATGAACCGCGAGCCGGTGACCAGATCAGTTTGCTCGGTACGCACGGCGACGTGGTCGACGCCCGCGGCTTGTTCGCCCGCGACAAACGTTTTCAGCGCAAGGAAGTCGTGATGATCGCCGGTGGCGGCGAAACCGGCTACCACCTCGCTCAGTCGCTGGGCGAGGACCACTACCACATCATCATGCTGGAAAAGGACGGCGATCGCTGTGAGTACCTCAGCACCCAGCTGAAACACGTCACGCTGCTGCACGCCAGCGCCAACCGGCGGATGATCCTGGAAGATGAAGGAGCGGGCAAAGCCGACTGGTTTGTCGCCTGCACCGGCAACGACGAAAACAACATCATGGCCTGCGTCGAAGCTCGCGAGCTGGGTGCCAAACACGTGCTCTCGGTCGTCGGCCGAGCCGATTACGCCAACGTCGTCGAAAAACTGGGGATCGACTTGGCGGTCAGCGATCGCGACGTCGCCGCCCGGCAGATCCTCGGCCACCTGCACGAAGGCGCCGTGATCAGCCACACCAAACTGCCGCACGGGTCGATCGAAGTGTACGAACTGGAGATCTTGGACGGAGCTCCGGTCAGCGGCAAACCGCTGTGCGACCTGCCGCTCTCGGGCCACTGCCTGGTCGCGGCCATCGAACGCGACGGTTTTGTGAAGGTCCCCAAAGCGACCGATCAACTGCTGCCCGGCGACGTCGTCGTCGCCCTGATCGACGATTCCGTCGCCGAGGACACCCTCAAACTCTTCGCCGCCTAGGCGAGTGTCGCCTTTCGCTCCGCCGAAAGTAACTCCTCGCCAGACTTTGGACGATGCACTCAACGCGGTATCCATTGAACCGTTTGAGCGCTAGCTCCGGTTCCCGCCAGCACGAGGTCGGCTAAAGCCTAGACTCCAGCAAATCGCAAATCGCCTGACTCCGGCGGAATCGATGCAATAGACGAAAACCATTTACTCCCCTCTCCCCCGAAAGCCTGGCGAGCCTAAGCGAGTCAGGCTTCCGGGGGAGAGGGTCGGGGGTGAGGGGGACCAGCAGAGCAGCAGCGCGATTGCCGTATGTGGATGCGGTGCACGGCCCTGGGGATCGTACGCCGTGAGTCATTCCGTTGCACCCGAGCCCCCTCACCCCCGGCCCCTCTCCCACCACTGCTTCACTCGCTGACGCTCGCGGCGCAGCGGGGGAGAGGGGAGAAAACATTGCTTTCTACCCCTCCGAACCCTACATAGATTCCGCCGGAGCCAGCAAACCGCAAATCGAGCACGAATCAAACTCCCCACTCCCCACCAACAACCAACCCCTTCATCGGGTTAAAATGAGCAGACTCATCCCCGCCGCGCTCCTTGCCCCCCACCTGCCGATGCTCATTCGATTCGCTTTGGCGCTTCTCTGCTCCTCCAGCCTCCTGCCCACGCTCTGGGCTCAGAATCCCCCTGCTCTTCCCGCCGCGGCGGAGCCGTCGACCGATCCGGCGATCTACGGCCAAGGCGTTCGCGAAACTCCCTGGCGGTCTCCCCAGCAACAGCGCGCCGGCTTCCACTTGCCGCCCGGCTTCGAGATCCGCTGCTTCGCTTCGGAACCGCAGATCGCCAAACCGCTGAACATCGCTCCCGACGCACGCGGCCGCCTGTGGATCACTCAGACCACGCGTTATCCCCATCCCCGCCCCCTGGACTCACCCGACGACGGGTCCGCCGCCGACGCCGTGCTGATCCTCGAAGATGCCGACGGCGATGGTTCGGCCGAACGCGTCACCACCTTTGCCGATGGCCTCAACATCCCGATCGGCATCCTGCCCTACGGCGACGGCTGCCTGTGTTTCAGCATTCCGCATATCTGGTACCTCCGCGACACCGACGGCGACGGTCGCTGCGATCGTCGAGAGAAATTATTTGGCCCCTTCGATACCACGCGTGATACCCACGGCATGGTCAATGCGCTGCGCGACGGAGGTGATGGCTGGATCTATGCCTGCCACGGGTTCAACAACCAATCGGAAGTCCGCGGCCGCGACGGGCACACCGTTCGCCTGCACTCCGGCAACACCTTTCGCTTTCGCCCCGATGGCAGCCGAATCGAACAGGTCACGCAGGGTCAAGTCAATCCGTTCGGCACCACGACCGACGACTGGGGCTATCGCTACTCGGCCGACTGCCACAGCAAACCGATCACCCAGCTGATCGACGGCGCCTGCTACCCCAGCTTTGGCCGCCCCCACGACGGGCTCGGCTTCCTGCCTCCGATGGTCCATCACCTGCACGGCAGCACGGCGATCTCGGGCATCGCCTACGTCTCCGGCCGTTCCGCTTGGCAACCGCTCCGCGGCCAGATGCTCAGCGGCAACGTGATGACCAGCCGCCTGAACCGCAACGCAGTCGATTACACCGGAGCGACCGCGCGCGGCACCGAGATGCCCGATTTCCTGACCAGCGACGATCCCTGGTTTCGCCCGGTAGACCTGCGCTTCGGCCCCGACGGCCACCTGTACGTCGCCGATTTCTACAACTCGATCATCGGTCATTACGAAGTCCCTCTGGACCATCCACAGCGGGACCGGACCAGTGGCCGGATCTGGCAGATCCGCTACGTGGGCGGCTTGCCGGCCGCGGACGCCACCGCAGCCGGCGCGGACGAATCCATCGCCGCCGCCCGCGGGCGTCTGGGAGAATTAAATCGCGCCGCCAACCCCGCCACCGAGAACGCTTCAAGCCCGGCGTTGCAGAGGATTCGCGAAGCGTTGCAGGACCCCAGCCCGCACGTTGTCCGCCGCGCGGCCGAGCTGCTGGGCAGGCGGGGCGAACCCGGTGACATCCCGCGACTGCTGCGGCGGCTGGTCGACGTCCCGGACGAGGAC
This sequence comes from Roseimaritima sediminicola, assembly GCF_009618275.1. Classification (GTDB taxonomy): domain Bacteria; phylum Planctomycetota; class Planctomycetia; order Pirellulales; family Pirellulaceae; genus Roseimaritima; species Roseimaritima sediminicola. The sequence continues at coordinate 5,718 of NZ_WIAD01000021.1, read as the reverse complement.
GTGGTGCTGCGGCAGAGTCTGCGGATCGCCAGCGCTCGGCTGCTTCGCCGCACGCCGGCCGACAGCCCGCACTGGCGAATCGCCGCGACCGAACCACCGCCCGTGGCCGCGGCCTTCCTCGACATCTTGCCGGCGGTCGACCACCCGGCCGCGGCCGCAGCCCTGTTGGATTACGTGGCGGCCAGCGACGACCCGGCCGCCCATCACGAGCTGTTCGCCCTGGCCGCTTCCCGCGCCAGCAACGACCAACTGGAGCGCTGCGTGGAGCTCGCCCAAGAAATCGCCGGCGAGCATCCCATCCACCAACGGGAGTGGCTCGAGCGGATCTGGACCGCTCGGAACCTTCGCGCCGGTCGCGTCCCGGCGGCCATCGCGGCCTGGGCCCGACCGCTGGCCGCCTCGCAGCTGGAAGACTTCCTCGACCTGCTGTCTCCCCCGTCTCCGAGGCTGGCCGGACCGGACGGCGAGGCCGTTGTCCTGGACTGGACCAGCTCGCAGGCGACGGCGTGGCCTCTGGAGGAACGTCCGGTCATCGGTAGTCGCAACAAGGCGAGGGTCTCCAGCAGCTTTGCGCTCGGCGAAAGCTACACCGGCCGGCAGTGGTCCACTCCCTTTGCCGCCCCCGAGGAAATCCGGTTTCGGCTGGCCGGTCACGACGGACCGCCCAGCAAACCGGCTCTCAATCAAAACTTCGTCCGCCTGGTCGATGCCGTGACCGGCGACGAATTGTTTCGCGCCCTGCCGCCACGCAGCGACGTGACAGCTCAGATCCAGTGGGACACGTCGCGGCTTGCCGGTCGGTTGGTACGGATCGAATGCATCGATGGCGACGCCGGGGACGCGTACGCCTGGATCGCGATAGGCGATTTCCAGCCGTTTGCCTTGGACCTGGTTTCCTATCGCCTCCGAGAACTCATGTCCGACGGCCTGGCCAGTGCGCTGCAGTGGAGCCAACGGCTGGGCGACGACGACATGGCCGACCGCCTGGACGCGAGCTTGGACCATGAATGGCTGAGCGGCTTTCAGCGCCGACAGATCGCCGTGACGCTGGCTTCGCTGGGCGGCCACGCCGATGCACACTGCGTTCTGCGGGCCCTGGCCCAGAGACCGTGGCCCGCCACCGATGCCTTTAACGAACTGCACAGCGCCGCGGGCATCCGGCGGCTGGCCCAAGGCGAGGAAGCGGCGATCCGCGCTGCCCTGACGATGCTGGCCGAACAACTGACGACGGCCGAGCAACACGCTTTCGCCCTGGACTGGACCCGGCAAGGCGGCTCGACCCGGCGACTGCTGGACCTGCTGCACCACGGCACGTTGGCCATCGACGTGCTGGCCGACGACGAACTCTGGCAATCACTCGATGCTCGACTCGCGGGCGCGAACCGAACGCTCGCCGAGGAGCTGCGCGGCCGAGCCCTCGCGGCGGCTTCTCCCCGCGATCAACGCGCCGCCCGGCTGGCGACCGAACTGCCCCGACTGCGCGGCAACGCCGTCCGCGGCTTGAACCTGTTCCGCCAGCACTGCGCGGCGTGCCACCAACTCGATGGCCAAGGCACCGTACTGGGACCGCAGCTGGACGGTGCCGTGGCCCGACCTCCGCAGCGTCTGCTCGAAGACATCCTCGCCCCGAACCGCAACGTCGACGAAGCCTTCCGCACGACCAGCATCCTCACGATCGACGGCGAAGTCTTCGTGGGGCTGGTTCAACACGAAGACGACGACGTCGTGCACCTCTACGACGCCCAGGGCAAACAACATATCCTGGCGACCGACGACATCGAGCTGCGCAAACGCTCCGCCCGTTCCCTGATGCCCGAGGACCTGGGCGACTCACTCAGCGACCAACAGCTGGCCGACCTGTTGGCGTTTCTGCGTGCCGGCCAAGCCAACCCCTGACGGAACCCACCATGCCGACGCTCGAACAACATCTGTCCGACCTCTTTGACAACGACGTCCAAGCCGAAGTGCTGGACCAACAGAGCAGCGACGAAGTGACGTGGACCCTGTGCCAGGTGCGTTACCGCGATCGGCAACAATCCAGTTCCCGTGCGGGCCGCATCGACCAGACCGTCGCCTTCATGCAAGCCGACGCGTTCGACTACCCACAGTTCCGGCTGGTGGCCACCGATGGCCGGGGCCCTTCGCGGTTTATCATGAGCCGGCTGCTGGGAGCCAAAGGCATCCAGTTCCCCGACTCGCCGCAATTCGCCAGAGAGTACCTGCTGTTCGGGATGCCCGAGCCGGCCGTGCGAACGATGTTCGATTCTCAGCTCCGCGAATACCTCGCAGCGCATCCGGGATGGAGCATCCGTGCGAACCATCGCCAACTGGCGATTTACCGCGAGCGACAAACCTGCCCGCCGGAACAACGGGACGCCTTCCTGGCCGAATCGCTGCAGCTGTTGGCCGAACTCAGCCGCGCCGAAACCGTGCTCGATGCACAGCCCTCGATCGAGCGCCGCGCCGACGCGAGCGACTTGGCGAACATCGGCAGCCAGTATGGCGGCTTGGTCGGCAGTGCCGTCAAGCGTCAGCTAAAGAAACTGGTCGTACCGCGCGAGCAACTCACCTCGTTCCTCGCCAGCCCCGTGCCACGTCGCGTTCCGGCAACGGTGAAGCGTCAAGTGCTCGGCGACACCTTTCCACTGGTCCTGGTCGGTTTCGCCTTCATCGTCTTCGGCATCATCACCGCCGTGATCAGCCTGGTCGCCCTGAAAGACGAATTTCGTCTGTTCATGCTCGTGCCGGGTTTCGTGATGCCTCTGATCGGCGCCGTCATGGCCGGTTGGACGCTGCGTCACCGCCGCCGCAAAGCTCGCATGTTACGCGAAGGCCGCTTGGAAACCGGCACCGTCGAAGACGTCCAACGCACCGGGATCAGCGTCAACAACCGCGTCCTTCACCGCGTGACGCTGCGGTTTCAGCACCGGGGTCAATGGCAAACTGCGACCTGCACGGTCGACCCCACGGCAGCCGATAAAGCACGTCTGCTTCGCAGCGACGCCGCTCCGGTGCAAATCCTGGTCGACCCCGAAGACGACGAGAACGTGTTCTGTGTCGACCTACTGATAACCGACGAGATATAACTCTCCCTCTGGGAGAGTCGGGCTCTCAGGCCCGGAGAGGGTTTTTGTGTGGCCCTCCGCGGTCCTAAGTCAGCCTAGGACAACGCCCAGGGCAAATGCTCAAACCGTCCTCCGCCCCTCCCCCTCCACTGAGCCACCCAGCCCCCACCAACCATCACCTTCTACAATAAAACGGACCTGCTTTCCCAATCCCGAAACCTCACCTGGTACTTTCGGGCGGTTAGCAAGCTCGGGGGGCTTAAAAATCCGTAAAGAAGTAGTTTGCGGCGCGGCAATTTTCTTGACGCGGCAATTTTCGGCCGATAGCTTCACTAGAACGCTACTTCAGCGTCCCTTATCGGGCGACTAATCCCCTTTCTCGCCCCCTACCTTTTCGTCCTTCTTTGAGAGGTCCCCATGCACTACCCTGCTCCCCGGAGCCGTCGGCTCCCCCTGCGCTTCGGCTTCACGCTCGTGGAGTTGCTTGTTGTTATTGCCATTATTGGCGTTTTGGTGGGGCTGCTTCTTCCGGCCGTTCAGGCGGCACGCGAAGCGGCGCGACGAATGTCCTGCAGCAACAATCTCAAGCAACAAGGCCTGGCCCTGCAGAACTATCACGACACCTACGGCACGTTCCCTCCGCAAGCGATCTACGGACCGGGCAAGGCGCCGTACACCGAGCCGTACCATCACACGTGGAACGAGATGGTGTTGCCGTTCATCGAACAGCAACCGCTGTACGATGCGACCAACCGCGACTTGCCGGTCTGGGGACAGCCGATCGTCAGCACCCAGGTGGCCTACCTGCGCTGTCCGTCGGACGGCGGCCGCTGGGACCTCAGCGAGACGCACGACATCGCGGTAACCAACTACGGTGCCTGCGAAGGATATCACTGGTGGGAAACCGCGACGGTCGACGCCACTCCGCCGTGGAGCACGTTCTCGGATCCGCTGACCAAGCGAGCCGACATCATGGGCATCTTTGCCGTGAACCGGACACGGCGAATTTCCGAGGTAACCGACGGCCTGTCGCAAACGCTGGCGGTGGCCGAGTGTGATTCGATGGGTTTTGGGGGCGGCCCGATCCGCACCGTCGGCACGGGTGCTCGCCGCGTCGGCACGCCGGTCTTCCGCAGCGCGTTTGTCGCCACGGGCGTCAACGGCTGGGCCGGCAACGAGGGCGGTACTCAGCGAGTTGTTAATCCCGATGGCAGCAACAAAGCTTCCAATGGCTGGTGGAAGAACCACGCCTTTCCGCCGACCTTCATTTCGGCTTGGGGTCCCAACGCCAACTGGCCCGGCCCCAGCAGTTACCACCCGGGCGGGCTGCAGGCGGTCTTTGCCGACGGCAGCGTCTCCTTCTTGACCGAAACCATGGACTACGGCACCTGGCTGAAGATGACGGCCATGCGTGACAACCACACGTTCGAAGATCCACGTAACTAATTAAGACGGTTTTAACCACCACATCCGAAACGGGAGTACTTGCAGAATGCGAATGATTGGAATGTTGACCCTGTTGTGCGCCGCACTGTTCCTCACGACCGGTTGCGGCTCCAGCCGCCCGGACCCGCGTGAGAACCCGGACTTTGACGAAGAGGGCTACAACGATGCCAACATCATGCCGGGCGACCTGATGGAGCCCTAGGCCGGCGGCGCACTCCACCCCGGTTAGGCCTCACGCGCCCAACCTCCAAACGCTCGCCGCTCCCCCCGGGGAAGGGCGAGCGTTTTTTTGTTGTCCCAGGATCTGTTGCCCCCGAGCCCAGGTTTTCACAGCCGCTCGAACCGGGTACGATTGGGGCTGAACTGGTCAAACCAGGGCCACCGGCGAGCCGCCAAGTGCGAGCTCGACCAGCCGCCCCCGCGACCATCCTCAAGCGCCTATAGCTCAGTTGGTAGAGCAGCGGACTCTTAATCCGCGGGTCGTAGGTTCGAGTCCTACTGGGCGTACTCTCTCTCTAACACGGTAGCTCCAAGGCCGTAGCCGAACTCGCCAGAGTTTGGACGCTGGAGTCTAGCCTTCAGGCGATTTCCCCTGTGCTCCCGAGCGGCTAAAGCCTGGACTCCAGCGTCCGCCGCCGAATTCGCTAGAATATGGCATTCGCTGAATTCACCAGCCCGCCTCTGCCCGGCGACATCGCCGCGTCCCACTCGCACAGCGGTTACCCATGAAGCGTTCGAAGATCGTTGCGATCGCCGTCGTCTTCCTCATCGGCGTGGGCATGCTCCTCGACTACTTTCGCGAGCGACCCCGCCTAACCATCATGATCGACGGCGTGCCGGCCGCAAACCTCAGCGTGATCGACGGCCAAACCGGATTGCCTCGCAAGCTGGACGCGACAGGGACCACCGCTTTCGACAACGACCACTGGAAACAGAACTTCATTTTCGTCGAACAGACCAGCGGAAACTATCGGATGATCCCATTTCCCTCGCGGGGGCACAAAACGGTGGACCTGAGGGGTCGCCATATAAAGACTAAGTCGGTGGTGTACTACTTGGGGCTCGTACGACGCGAGAACACGTCCAGCGCGTACGAGCTAACCGACGAAGAATTCGCCGCACTCAAAGCGGGCGAAAGGACCCTGGACGATATCAAACAGACCATTCGAAACCATGCTGATGACTGATCCCCACTTCGTCGCGGCAG
>NZ_WIAD01000020.1 GCF_009618275.1 Roseimaritima sediminicola | reverse complement strand
AACTCCTGACTCGCTTAGACTCGCCAGGATTCGGGGGAGAGGGGAGAAAATGGTGGTGGGGGATTCATCTGCCGCTTAGCTACGTCGTCGGCGGCGGCGACCTTGGGGCGCGAACTTGGCTCGGACTTCGCGGACCGCTTCGACGAACCGTTCTACTTCGTCCATTGTGTTGTACAAGTAGAAACTCGCTCGCGTGCTGGACGATAGCCCGAGGGATTTGTGCAGCGGCATCGCGCAGTGATGCCCGGCACGAACCGCGATGCCCCGGGTGTCCATCCACTGGGCGATGTCATGGGCGTGCACGCCCTCGATCGCAAAACTGACGATCCCGCTCTTGTCCGCCGGGTCCTGTGGACCGATCAAACGCACGCCCGGGACGTCGGCGAGCAAGGCGTGCGCGTGCTGGGTGAGATTCACCTCGTGGCGATGGATGCGTTCCAAACCGATGTCGGTCAGGTAATCGATCGCCGCGCCCAAGCCGATCGCTTCGGTGATCGGCGGTGTGCCGGCTTCGAACTTGTCCGGCAGTTCCGCGGGCGCAAACCCTTCGGTCGTCACGCTCTGGATCATCGCTCCGCCACCCAGGAACGGTGGCATCGACTCGAGCAACTCGCGGCGACCGTACAAAACGCCGATCCCCGTGGGGCCACATAACTTGTGGCCGCTGAAGACCAGAAAGTCCGGTTGCCAGGCCTGCACGTCGATGGCCATGTGCGGCGCGGTCTGGGCCGCATCGACCAGGGTCCGAGCCCCGTGCTGCTGGGCTTGCCGGACCCATTGCTGGACCGGGTTGATGGTTCCCAGCACGTTGCTGACGGCCGTAAAGGCAAACAGCTTGATGCGCGAGCCGTGCTGCTGCCACAGGGCATCGAGCTGCTGTTGGTCGACCTGTCCGTTGTCATTGAGCGGGGCAAAGACGACCTCACATCCGACCCGCTCGGCCAACTGATGCCAGGGCACGATGTTGGCGTGATGTTCCATCATCGTCAGCAGGATCACGTCGCCGCGGCCGACGTTCTGGTCACCCCAGGTCCGGGCCACCGTGTTGATCGCGGCGGTGGTCCCGGCGGCGAACAGCACTTCATCGGAAGAGGCGGCGTTCAAGAAGACACTGACCGAGCGACGAGCCTGCTCGTAGCGATCGGTCGAGGATTCGCTGAGCGTATGGATGCCGCGATGCACGTTGGCGTAGTAACGCTGGTAGCAATCGCTGATCGCGTCGATGACCTGTCGCGGCCGCTGGGTACTGGCGGCGTTGTCCAGATAGGCCAGCGGTTCGCCGCTGGCGGCCTTCTGAAGGAGGATGGGAAAATCAGCCCTCAACGACTGCGGATCGAAGCTGGTGGCGGGCGGGGTGGTGATCGTGGAAGGATCCATAAAGCGTTTCGGGCAGGTTGTATCAGGGGAAGGCAGGAAGGGCCCAGCCTACGACTCTTCGCCCAGGCTGGGGCCGCCGAACGTGGCCGAGTCGTCGTCTTCATCCAAGGGCGAATGCAGCGCTCGCTGGACGACTCGCCAAGACAGCAGGCAACACTTCTGACGGTTCGGAGTCAGCTGGGGACCGAACAATTCCAGCATCTCGGTCGCCGAGAATTCCTTCAGCTCCTCCGGCGTCATGCCCTCGATTCTTTCCATCAGCATCGAAGCCGAAGCCTGGCTGATGACGCATCCTTTTCCATCGAACCAAGCTTCTTTTATTTTACCCTCTCCATCCAACCGCAATTCAACGCGGATCTCGTCACCGCACAGCGGATTGTTGCCCTCCTCGGCGTGCGTGGCCGTGTCGCACTGGCCACGGTGGTAGGGGTCTTCGTAATGATCGAGGACGTGTTCTTCGTAGATGTCTTGTTCTGAAGGCATTGTAGTGGTTTGGCGAGGTTCGAATCGTGTTCGCGCGTGGACGGGTCGGTTCGCATGCCAGCAGGCTACTGGTCGGTGGCCAGTTTGCGGAAGTAGGCTTCGATCGCGTCGCGATAATGGGTGGGCAGATCGCGGCCGATCTGCTGGAGGGCTTCCTGACGCTGGGCCGGCGGTAGTTTTCCCCAACCCGCGCGGTCGCCCAGATCACGAGAATCGACGTCGCCCGCTCCGCTGCCGCCGGCGGCCTGGCTGTCCTGCATGGCTTGGCTCTGGCCACCTTGGCCGCCAGGGCTGCCGCCGGACGAGCTCTGCTGTTGCTGTTGTTGCTGCTGCTGTTGTTGTTCGATCTTGTCGATCAGCTTGGTCAGTTTATCAATTATCTCTTGTTCCTGCTGCTGGACTTGATCGTTGACCCGCCCCAGATCCAAGCGACGCTGCACATCGCCCATCAAGCGGGAAATCTCGTCCAGTGAGTCCGGTTTAAGGGGCTTGATATCCGCTAACATTAATTTGGCCGTTCGGGCAAATCGCAGCGGACACTCTGCGTCGTTCTCCAGCAACAGCCGCAAATCGGCCAGCGCCGCGTCTTTGTGCAGCAGGGCATGCTGGCTGGCGGCCCGGTAAAACAGCACGGTGGCGGGGTCCAGAAACGTCGTCGCCTGGACATCAACCAACAACGGCAGCGCCTCGTCGAACAAACGCTGCCGCACCAGATGGCGGGCGGCGTACACCTCGACCACCTCCCGCAGAGGGGCAGCAAGTTTGTTCAGTTGCTCGTCTTCGGGCTGGGCACCGGGTTCTTGCAAAGTCTGTAATACCTGCTCGACCGCCGGCGTCACGTCCGCCGCGGCCAGGACAAAGGCGTCCAGCGAATCGGTCCCCGGTCGCTCCGCTGCCGCAGCAAACACCTCGGCCGCCTGCTCGATCGCCCGCTCGGAAACGTTCTGCTGGGCCAGCATATCGCGGAGCGTCTGCTGGAGGACTTCGGCCGACGGTTTCTGCCACGCGGCTTCGCGCTGCAAGGCATCGGCCGCTCTGCCCACCGGCGCCGGCCCGCTGGCTGAGACCAGACCCATCACCAGCGTCGCCGCGATTATCCCTCTGGCTCGATTCATCTCCCAACTCCTTTGCCGCTGGCGACGTTATTGATTGCGTTTGAGAACCAAGTCTCGAGTGATCGTATAAAGGCGCCTCTGCCGCTGGGCCAGGTCTTGCAGCAACCCTTGGATCTCGGCCGGCACCGCGTCTCCGGACTCGCGAAGCAAGTTGTCGTAGCGTTCGGTGGTTCCTTTGACACGGGTTTGCATCGTGCGGATCAACTTCAATTCCGCCAAGGCCGCGACCAACGGCTGCTCGCCCGGGCCCTGTTGCTGCTGTTGTTGTTGCTGCTGTTGCTGTTGACGCTGTTTTTCGAGATCTCGCTGCGCCTTCTGCAGGGCGGCGATCATCTCTTCCAGGGCCGCCAGGATGTCCTCCTGGATGCCCTGCGTGACCACGTCGACCTTGGTTTGCGCCAACCGATCCGCGACGGTCTGCATGTCACCGCGAATCTGTGAAACGACTTCGGGAAACGCGACGCTGGAACCTTCCTCGCGCAGCAGCAACATTGCTCGGTCCGCCTCCAACACGATCTGTTTCTCTTCGCCGGCCAGATTGCCGGCCCGCAAATCGGTCTGCCGATCACGGTTTTCCGCCGGAATCGCCGCCAACTCCTGCGTTTTCTCCAGCACGGCGGTCTGCATCTGCGCCATCTTTCTCAGACGCGATTCCAGCCGCGCCAGTTCGCGCTGCATCTCCTCTTCACGCAATTGGCGAAGGATTTTCTCCAGCTGGTCGATCGCTCGACGAATTTCCTGTTCCGCTTGCCGCTGTTTCTCGGTGGCCTGTTCCCTTTTGGCGTTCTCCAGGTCCTGCTTTGCCTGCCGCATTTTTTCCAACGCCTTTTCCAGCTGCTGCTGGGCGTTTTGCTGGGGAGTTTGCGGTTGCTGTTGGTCCTGAGACGACTCGCCCGCCTGCTCGGATGCGTCACCGGACTGCTGCGAAGATTCGCCCGACTGCTGGGCTTGCTGGGCCGCTTGTAGGTTTTGCTGAGCCCGGCGAGCTTCTTCCTGAGCCTTCTCGGCGGCGGCTTTCGCTTCGGCCGCGGCTTGTTCGGCCTGCTGTTGCTCGGCCTCGTCGCCCGACTCCTGGGCCTGCTGCTGTTTTTTCTCCGCTTCGGCGAGCGCCTTTTCGGCTTCGGCCTGCCGCCGCTCCGCTTCGGCCGCTTCGGCCTCCGCCCGCTCTAACAGCTCCTCCAACATCGCCTCGGCGGACTCTTCCCCAGCTTGCTGAGAGGATTCTTCCATCTGCTGAGAGGAATCTTCCGCCTGCTGAGAGGAATCTTCCATTTGCTGAGAGGATTCTTCCGCCTGCTGGGAGGAATCGGCATCTTCGCTGGAAGCATCGTCGCTTTCGATCGGCTGGTTGTCTTCGGCCATCTCGGCCTCGAGGGCCTCGGCTTGCTCGATGATTCCCTCCTGTTCGGCTTCCAGAACCTTCAGGTCCGCGCCGTTTTCGGTCCGCGCTCGCGTGCCGCGTTGGCGTCGTTCCTGGCGTTTGAGGTCTTTAATCCAGTTGCTGATCCGCTGTTTTTCATCGCGAATCCGCTGCGGCCGGTCCTCGGTCAGCAACAGCTTCAGCAGGGCGGCGAGGTTTTCCGAAGCCGCTTGTTGGTCGTCGAGGGCTTTTTGAAACTGGGCACTGCGGAGGGCTTCGGTGGCGCTGCTCATGCGGTCCAGGATGAACGTTTCGCGCGACTGTTTGGCCGCTCGCCGCAACAACGCCGCCCGTTCCGGGTTCTCGGTGGCTTCCACTTCGGCCAGCCGCAGCAACAGTTCTTCCAGCCGCTGGAATCGCTGGGACACCTGGTTTTGGCGATCGACCAGCGGCATCCCGGCGGCCTGCTGGTCACCGCCAGCCTGGCCCGCGTCGGCCTGCGGAGCGTCGCCGCGCGTCTGGGCAAAAGCGGTTTTTTCCCAGCCCGTGGCGAAGCATACCCCGATCGCCAACACGAACGTGCCAATAAAACGAATCACGAACAACCTCGGCGGCAGGGGACGAATTTGATGGCCGGCAAGCGAATGTCTAAAACCGGGGGCTAGCGCCCAAACGGCTGATGCGGAACCGCGGGCTAGCGCCCAAACGGCTGATGTGTAACCGGGGGCTAGTGCCCGAACGGCTGATGCGGAACCGCGGGCTAGCGCCCGAACGGCTGATGCGGAACCGCGGGCTAGCGCCCGAACGGCTGATGCGGAACCGCGGGCTAGGGCCCAAACGGCTGATGGGGAACCGAGGGCTAGCGCCCAAACGGCTGATGGGGGTTATTTGAATAGATCGCGAATGCGTTGGTTTCGTTCCTCCTGGGTGTCTTCGATCAGGTCTTCCTGCGAATCGAGCAGCGAACGCACCAGGTCCAGGATTTCATTATAGCTTTCCAAGTCCAGCATTTTTTCCAGCACGGCGGTCAGCTGTAATAATACCTCATCGGCCGATTCGACGGCCAAAGCGGTTTGTTGCCTGGCTGCCTCCGGACGTTCGATGCGTTCTTGAATGCCCTGGATCCGAACGGCAAGGGTTTCCAACGGACCGGCGACCACCTGTCGGATCGGCTGGGCCACCCCCTGACCGAGCCGTTCGCTGCGATCCAACGAATCGACGCGATTATTGGCCATTTCGGCCAGCAGGTCGTCGACCGAATGGGCCAAGCCTTCGAGTTCTTCGCGAGCTTTACTGGTCTGCAGCACGGCTTGCTGGAGCCGTAGCCGCAGGATCTGCAGCTGGCGCTGCGGCCCGCTGCCGCCATCGTCGGCCAGAGCTGCCGACGATTCTTCCTCGGCCGTTTCGCTTTGCGCGGCCAGGACCGCGGTGCTCTGCGACTGCGACTGCGACTGCGATTGCGACTGTAATGAATCCTGCCAGCCCTGCCGGCGCAGTTGATCCAGCGTGTCGCGGAGCGTCCGCGTCTCGTCGATGATCTGTTCCAGCCGGGCTCGCAGGGCCAGTTCTCGCCGTTCCAGCAGGGCCAACAGCTGGTCGGCGGTCACGATCTGCAGGCGGTAGACCTCGCTTCGCGCCAGGTGTTCCGGCCCCAGGTCGTAGGCGTCGACCGCTTCGCCAAACACATTGATCGCTTCGCCGGGCTGCAGTTCTGCGAGGCGACCGGCGGTGACCAGTTCGCGCAGGTCCAGGACCACATCGAACCGGCCATCGCGATCGGGCTGGACCGGCTGGGTGGTCGGCCGCGGATCGGGATTGTCGGCGGGCACGACCGAGACTTCGGCGGCCTCCACGCCGTAATCGTCGCGGATCGTTCCCTCGACCGGCAACCGGGCGACCGGGGTGATCGCGGTATCGATTCCGCTGAGCCGCATTTCGATCTCGGGTGGATCATCGGTCACCACGCCCAAGAAGTACTGAAACGGTGCCTCCGCATCGATGCCTTGCCGGTCACGCGGCACGATCGCCACGCTGGTGGGTGCTCGCAGGTCGGAGATGGAAAAGCGAAAGGTGCGGCCGTCGGGTTCCATTTCGAAATTTTGGACCGCTCGCGTTTCCTCGCCGTGGGTGACCAGGATGTCGACCTCGGGCGAAAGCGGCTTGGTGGCCGTGGCGACCAATTGCACGTCGGACCCTTCACGCAGCCGCAGCCCCGGTTGATAGATGATCGTGCGATCGGGCAGGGAACTGTCGCGATCGGTCCGCAGGTATTCCGGATAGTAGGCGATGACCTTCAACTGGCTGAGCGCCGGCGGCGGGACGGTTTGAATCTCGAAATCCTCCAACCGGTCATCCAGGCCGCGGACGGTGAACCGCAGGTCGCTGGCCAACCCGCTGAGCGGCGGCCCGTCGAGCACAAAATCTTGAAAGCCGTCGACCACGCGTCCGACGCGGCGAAGGTTCGCTTGGCCACGAGTGCCGTCGGCCGTGCGGTAGTACAGCGTGCAGACGTCCGGCACGATGGCCCCTTCGGCGCGGGCGCGAATCCGCAGCGTGGCGTCGGCTCCTTTGCCGATGCGGGCCACACCCTCGGTGAAGGGCACCTGGCGCACGGCCACGGTGTCGTCCTGCCGGGCGGTGACGGTGGGAATCTCCAGACCGACCATCCGCAGATCGGCGCTGCGCGGCCAGGGTTGATCGCTGAGCAGCAGCAGCCGCGCAGTGGCGCGTCCGAACACGCTGGGGCTGACGGCCAGCAACACGCCGGCGGCGACCAACAGGGGCACGACCAACCAGGCTTTGCGGCGCAGCGGTTCGGGCCGCAGCACACGCCGCTCGTCGATCTGGTCCGCCTCGGCGGCGGCCTGGCGGTGCACGCGCTCGAGCAGCGCCGGAGCGTGCGAATCGCCCTGGCGACGCGGATCGCTGAGCTGGACCGCGGTGACCAAACGCCCGGCCAACTGCGGATGCTGGCGTTCGAGCAGCAGGGCCAGACTGTCGTCCGGCAGCGGCCGTCGCCAACGGGCGATCCACAACCGCCACACCAGCACCGCCAAGATGGCGACGACCACCAAGAACAAAACCGTACGAGCGGAGCGAGGCATTTCGGTGCCGCCCAGCAACACCGGACCATAATCCAGCAGCAGACCGATCCAGAACGCGCCCAGGACCACCGCCCCGGCGGCCAACAGGGCATCCCATAGAACGTACCGACGGATGCGAGACCGCAGCCGTCCCAGCAAACTGCTGAGCTGCGGATCGAGATACGTTTGGGAAGGGTGGTTTGCCATGGGGTTTTAGTTAGGTCTACGGATTCGGGCGTTAAGCCAAGCGGTGCAGCCGACGCACGACCCATTCAAAGGTCAAACAGGTCGCTAGTAACCACAGCAGCGAAGCCCGCATGCGGCGGGCGAAATCGCGGTCCGGGGTTCCCGGCAGGACGGTCGTTTGCGGCTGCGGTTCGATCGCGGCCGCCAGGCCTTCGACGGCCGAGGTGGTCTCGCTGTCCAACGCCCCGCCGGCCGGGTCGATCGGCAGAAAGCGGCCACCGGTCATCGCCGCGACGGCCTGCAGGTCGTCGTCGTTGCGGCGGGGCCGCTCCAACTCCAGCGTCGGCAACCGCACCTGCACACTCTGCCGCAACACCTCTTCCTCCAAAGCGTTGCCCAGCGTCAGCCGCAGCTCGTAACTACCGGCTTGGCGAACCACGAAGCGGCCGCCGTAGGTCCCGGCACGCGGCTCGCCGGGCAAGGGCAGCAGACGGATTTTTTCGATGCGTCCATCGGGAGCCAACAGATCGGCTTCCACCGCCGGCACGTCCAGCGGTTCGAATTGGTCGTCGGTCAGCACGGCGCGAACGATCACCGTTTCGCCCACCATCGCTCGAGGCCGATCGACCAACAACAGACCGCGGTTGCTGTCTCGCAGCAGGCGTCCCTCGGAAACCCACCGCAGCAGTTTGGTGTAGTAGTTATCGAACAGGGCGTCGTCGACGCCGCGGAGCCGCCACATTTCGCCACTGGCTTGGAAGAACACGCGTCCGGCCCCGAAGAACTGCGACGCCATGAAGACCGGATACTCGTCGTTGACAGCCGTCGTGGGATCCGAAAAATACGCGTAGACTTTGGCCGCCGGTTTGGCGTCCTTGACGCCCACGAAATCGTACACGCCGCCCATCTGTTCCCAGGCTTCGAAACTGGACTGGGGCTCGTCGGTTACCCACAGGAATTCGGTGCGGAGGGCCTCGGGGGTAAACTCCAGCGGCCACTGGGTATCGCCGCCGGAGCGGCCGCCGCGGAGCAGCGGATTGGAAGTGCCCAGATTGACCGGAAAGAAACTGGCCAGTTTGGCGACTCGCGGATCGGTCCGGCGGGCGGACCACTGCGGCATGTAGACCGGCCCGGCCACCAGCACCAACCCACCGGCTTGCTCGCTCAACCAGCGATCCATCAAGTCCAGGTCGGCGGCGTCCAGCTGCAACCAATCGACGTCAAAGCCGATGATCGCGTCGTACTGAAACAGTTCCTCGGCGGTATCGGGAAACTCACTCAACTGCCCGTCGGCATCCTGGCTCATGCCGGGCTGGCCGGTCTGCAGCCAAACGTCCAGCCGCGTCGAATCATCGCGGTACAGCAGGTTGCGGACAAAGCGGTATTCGCGGGTCGGTCCACCGGCGATGGCCAACACGCGCAGCTTTCGCGCGACCACCTCATAACGAGCGTCCCGCATGTCGTCGGCTTGGTTCTGATCTCCCGGCGGGGCCACGATGCGGACCGCCAAGCGACGTCGTCCCACCGCCTCGGGTTCCAATTCAAAGGGCACGGCCGTCAGCGTTCCGTCGACCGCCAAGCGGACTTCCCGGCTGTCGATCACTTCACCGGGCGACGCCCCCGATTCGCCCTCGCCATCGCCATCGGCGCTCGCGTCGGGCCCGTCCAACAACTGAACCTGAACCGTCAGGTCCTCGCTGCCGCTGGCCTGCAACACGGCCGACAGAGAAAACTTGTCGCCGGGATAAACGCGCCGCGGCGCATCGAGGTCGACGATGCGGACGTTGACCGGAGCCTCCGAAGAGCCCAATCCCAGAGGATAAATGGTCACGCCACTGCGGGCCGCCAAGCCGGCAGCCGAAACGGCGGGCGCCCCCCCATTGGTCTGGCCGTCGGTCATCACGACGATGCCGGCCAGCGTAGCCGCATCGTGCCGCGACAGCACGTGCCGGACGGCGTCGCCCAGATGGGTTTGCGTCCCCTGGGCCAACAACGTCTGCCCCCAGTCTTCGACCCGAGGCGTTTCGGGTGCCTGGTCGTCGGGCGTCGAGTCGTCGTCGAAAGATGCGTCCTGCCCCGTCGCTTCGGCCGGCGCATCTTCGGCCAATCCCAACAGCGACGGCAGCGAGCGGTCGGTGTGGACGGACCACGCCGCCCCCAGGGCCCAGCCACCGAGCACGACCAACACGGCCCCGCCCAACAGCGGTTGGCCCAGCGTCGCGACGCGGCCGGTCGCGCCCAGATACAGCGAGATCAAACACAGCACGGCGGCGGCGGCCAGCGTCAGGGCGCCGGTCACGGCCAACCGAGAAGATACCGTTTGCGGTCCGCCGGCGGCCGAAGAATCGTTCTCCGCGGCGGCGGCGACGGGGTCCGTAGCGTCAGCGGCGTCCTCCAGTTGCAGGGTTTCTCCGTCGCTTCGCACTTCCAGTTCGCGCGGTTCATCGCCGGCGTCAAAGGCGTATACGGTCACGCGTTGTTGCCGGGCCAATTCGGGCAACATCTCGGACTCGTTCAAAATGCGAGCCGCCAGATCGATCCGCGACGGCGCGCCCACGACGTTGCTGGCCGGCAGCGACATGCTCTGACTGGTATCGACCAACACGGCCACTTCGCTCTGCCGCGTCACCCGTTGTTGGGCGCGGCGGGTGAGTCCGAAGAAAAAGAACACCAAGCCCAGCAGCGTTGCCACACGCAGCAACACCAGCGTTCCACGGACCAGCCGCGGCAGGTCCTGGGTATCGCGGCGGTACAGTTGGACCGTCAGGTACAGGATCGCCACGACGATGGCGACCACGAACGCCCACGCCCACCATCCGTCCAGCCAGGTGGCCCGCTGCAGCGAGTACACGATCTCCTCGCGGGAACTTCCGTTCATAACGCTCCTCCACCGCGTGGCGGATGGTAACTGGCCCAGTACGCCAGGGCTTGTTCGACCGCCAACAGCGTTGCCAACAACGCCAACAGGATCAACGTCGTGCCCGATCCGCCGGCGGCCGTGGACTGCTGGAGAACGTCTTCGATCGAGAAGAACTCGAGCCGCAGCGGCGCGAGTTCGCGTTGCAATTGATTGCGATCGACGCGGCTGAGGTCGCCTTCGCCGGGCAGAACCGCCGAGGCCATCGGCCGCACCTCGGTCTGTCCGTCCAGCCGCGAGAGCCACACTTCGGTGATCCCCGGCGTCAGCAACGTCGCCACGTCGGCTTCGCCACTGATGGCCGCGTCGGCGGGGTCCAGCCTCAGTTTCCAGCCCGCTTCGGTTTGCTCGGCCTGCATCTCGACCGGTACGCGGGGCGGTTGGTCGACGGCCGAGAGCACCTGCACGGTCCGCACATAGCGGTCGGCGGAGAGCGTCAATTCGATCGGCGCCGCGACCGAGCGCGAGGTCGGCACGGTGACGCCGGACCACAGGAACGCGTTGGCGCGGAGCATAAAGATGACGAACGTCGGATCGCCCCGCCAATTGGTTTGCTTTCCGCTCAGGCCGGCCAGAACCGTAACCACCTGGCCGCGCCCCAGCGTGTGCTGGACGACCAGCGGCAGCCCATCGCGACGCTCCAGCACGGTGCGCGGCGGATTATCCAAGGTAAAGCGACGGTCCTCGGTGTCCAGTTGCCAACTCTGGGCGATCGCGACGCGGCCGAAGACCGGATTGCCCAGCGGCTGGAAGGGTTCGTTCAGTGGATGCGTTTTTCCCAGCACGATGTCGCCGGTCTCCGCGCCGCCCGGGGGCAGCTCCGACTTGCGGCCCAGTGCCCCGGGCAACAGATTGCGCTGCTCGCCCAGCAGGACATCGTTCAAGCGAGTCGGTTGGGCGTTGTCGCCCAGGATCAGCGCCAGCCCGCCGCCCTCTTGGACGTACTGCGACAGCGCGGTCGCGGTGTTCTGCGTCACGTCCTGGGGATCGATCAGGTAGATCGCTCGATAGGGCCGCAGGTCTTCCAGCGTCGCCCCGCGAAGGAAGCTGGGCGGGCGGATTTCGGGGATCGCCCCGGTGGTCACTTGGCTGCCGGGATTCAAAACCGAAGCCACGTAGTAGGCCCCGGATTGTTCGGGGTCGGCATCGACGACCAGGACGCGCTGGGCGGCGGTGAGCGGCAGCGAACAGACGCGAGTGTTATCGGTCGACACCGCGTCGTCGGGCAGCGTCACCTCCACGGCATGCGTCCCCGGTTCCACCAGATGCACCTGAAACTGCCGCACGACCTCCTCGCCCGGTTCCAACCGATCGATCACGATCGCCGGCAGCGGTTCGACCGCACCGGAAAACTGCCGGGTCGGATCGGGCGTTGCCGCGGCCGTCCCGTAGCGGATCACACGAGCGGCCAGGTTGACGTTGGTCACCGGCGTGCTGCCGTAATTCTTGATCGCCGTCTCGATCACCACGGGAACGTCCGAGACCCAGACGTCGGGCAGGGGGGCCAGCCGGGTGACGCCGAGGTTCGCCGCGGGATTGGCCGCGGCGTCGATGCAGCGCAACTCGACCTTGTCAGAGTCGAGGGCTTCGAGGATCTCGCCGATGCGTTCGGGCGACTGCCAATCGCGGCGGCGAAAATCGCTGATCACATACACCACGGTCGCGTCGGCCGGCGTGTTGCTGACCAGCTCGCTGCCCAACTGCAGGGCGGGCACGATATCGACGCTCATCGGACTCGCTTCGGTGGCCATCACGCGATCGATCAAGCGACCGTCTCCGGTGATCGTCTGCACCGACAGATCGGCCGCGGCATCGCCGGCCGCCGCTCCGCCTCGCAGCACCAGGGCCGCGCGGCTGCTCCGCAGCACGGTCAATTGGTGTTGGCCTTGGTTGCCGGCCAGTTGTTCGGTCAGGGAGCACAGCGACGCCAGCGCCCGCCGGTAGGCCGGGCTGCCGCTGCTGGTGTCGGCCATCGAATAACTGTCGTCCAGAATCACCACGTGATGCGTCGTACGGCCACCGAGGGCGCCCAACAAGCGTCCGCCGGTCACCCAGCCGCACAGCATCGCGACCAACAGCGCGGCGACCGCCGTGCGG
Organism: Roseimaritima sediminicola; assembly: GCF_009618275.1. Lineage (GTDB taxonomy): Bacteria > Planctomycetota > Planctomycetia > Pirellulales > Pirellulaceae > Roseimaritima > Roseimaritima sediminicola. The sequence goes on along the minus strand of NZ_WIAD01000020.1, from coordinate 78,730 downwards.
GCCAACCACAACAGCAACTGGCGAAGGATGATCCACTTGCGCTGCTTGCGGTAACTGGCCAGCAGAAAGTCCATCGCGGCCCAGCGTTGGCGACGATGGCGCAGCATGTTGATCAGGTGGACCAACAAGGGGACCGCCACGAACAAAAAACCGATCGAGAGCGCGGGATAAAGAAACATACGCTAGTCGTTCAGCCCCTCAGCTTGGGCAACCCCTTGCGCGCGGTCAGAAACTTGGCCAACACCGCATCGAGCGGCTCGCTGGTCCGCACCTGCAGGTAATCGATCATCAATCGTCCGCAGGCTTGCCGCGTCTGTTCGAGAAACTCGTTCATCGCTTCCAGGTAGCCTTCCCGCAGGGCCCGCGGATTGCAGTTCAAAAAGGCCGGCGTCTCCAGGCCTTCGAAACGCGTGGCGCCGTCGAAGTGAAAGTCCAGCTCGTCATCGTGCAGCACGTGCAGCAGGGCCACGTCGTGGCCGCGAGCCCGCAACACGCGCAGTCCTTCCAGCAGATCATCCACGCCCAACAGGTCCGAGACCACGGTGATCAGGCCGCGGCGGGGAATCGCCTGGGCGACCTGCCGCGCGACGCTCGGCAGCTCCGTCCGCTCGCCCGTGCCGACCTCGTCCAGGGCCGTCAACAGGCGGCCCAGTTGATGCCGGTTGCTCTTGGCCGGAACGCTCGAGCGCACCTCGCTGTCGAAGGTGAACAATCCGGTCGCGTCCTGTTGCCGCAGGGCCAAATAGGCCAGGCAGGCGGCCAGCGAGGCGGCGTACTCGAATTTGTTCTCCGCGCCCTGGCCATAGTCCATGCTGGCCGAACGGTCGACCAACAGGTGCAGCCGCAGGTTGGTTTCTTCCTCGTACTGTTTGATGTGCAGCCGGTCCTGCCGGGCGTACACCTTCCAGTCGATGTGCCGGATCTCGTCGCCGGCGGTGTACTGACGATGCTGCAGGAATTCGACCGACTGGCCAAAGTACGGACTGCGGTGCATGCCCGACAAAAAGCCTTCGACGACGCGGCGCGCGGTCAATTCCAAACGCCGAATCCGCTGCGTCGCTTCAGGACGCAAAAATCTTTTGGAATCGGGCATCGCGTGTCAGTTCATCTTCGGTTTTAGGAGTGGCTGCGAGGATCCGTTGGACGACGTCGTCGCTGGAAATACCTTCGCTCTCGGCGGCAAAGTTCACCACCATCCGATGCCGCAGCACCGGCGGAGCGAGGGCGGCGATGTCCTCGACCTGGACGTGGAATCGTCCTTCCAGCAGGGCTCGTGCCTTGCCGCCCAGGATCAAGTACTGCACCGCTCGCGGTCCGGCGCCCCAGCCGACCAGTTCGTCGACAAAGTCCGGCACGCCTTCGCTGCCCACCCGCGTTTGCCGCACCAGCGACAAGGCAAAGCGGACCACGTGGTCGCTGACCGGAACCTGACGCACCAGATCCTGCAGGGCCAGAATGTCCTCGCCCGAGAGGATCGGCTGGACGTCCGCCACGTCGGTGCCGGTGGTCCGCCGCGCCACCTCGAATTCCTCGTCAAAGCTCGGGTAGCGGACGAAGATCTTGAACATGAACCGGTCTTGCTGGGCTTCGGGCAACGGATACGTGCCCTCCTGCTCGATCGGGTTCTGCGTCGCCAGCACGAAGAACGGGTCGGGCAGGGTGTGCCGGATGCGGCCCACGGTCACCTGCCTCTCCTGCATCGCTTCCAACAGCGCGGCTTGCGTCTTGGGCGGCGTGCGGTTGATCTCGTCGGCCAGGATCACGTTGGCAAACAGGGGCCCTTCCATGAACCGCATCTCGCGGTGGCCCGTCGCCCGGTCCTCTTCGATGATCTCGGTTCCCGTGACGTCGGCCGGCATCAGGTCGGGGGTGAACTGCACGCGGCTGAACCGCAGGTCCAGGGCCCGCGACAGGGTGCTGATCATCAGCGTCTTGGCCAGCCCCGGCACGCCTTCGAGCAAGCAGTGACCGCGGCTGAACAGACAGATCAACAACTCGTCGATCACCTGATCCTGGCCGACGATGATCTTTCCCAATTGTTCCCGGATCGCGTCCCGGGCTTCGTGAAGCTTGCTGGCCTGGGCGGTGTCCAGCGGCGCGGCGTCAGCGTCCATCCGATTCCTTTACGTCTGTCTAACTTATTCCACGTGGGATGCGCAAGGTCGACACCTACCGCATGGCCCACCGCAGCAAACAGAATAGCAGCAAGGGGCGCGGCTATCTACGATCTGCTACGGTAGCAATGGTTCGGCGGTTGGCTTTTCCGTCAAGGGAAATCGAAATATTTGTTTGTTGTGAGGATCGGCCACCAACAGGGCCCCGTCCCCGGCGGCGATCCCCACCGGGTGTTTCAGCGGCCCTCCCTCGAACCATTTGCCGACTTGCCCTTCGCCGTCCACCCGCCAAATCGCTTTGCCATAACCGTCGGTCACGTAGGCCGCGTCGGCGACGTGGACCAGCCCGCCGGGGTACTGAAACGGCCGCCCGGTAACCAGCGGCGTCACCTCGCCCTCGGCATCGATCGTCACGATCGCGGCGTCATCGGGCGTCAACGCCCACAACCGGCCCCCAGCGTCAAAACTCAGACCGCGGGCGTTCACCGGCGCCACCAGTTCCGGCTGGCCGCCCTCGAGATCGACGCGAAATAGCGCGCGTCGCTCGGCATCGCCCACGTACAGCGTCTGGCCGTCGGGGCTGAGCGCCAGACACATCGGGATCCCGATAAAGCCGTCGGTCAGCCCCTTCAACTGCGCGGGATCGGTGTCGGCGGCGATGCGATAGATGTCTCGCGAAGCCGAATCCCCCACCAGGACATCCCCGCCCTCCAGAGCCAGCACACAGCGGGGGCGGTTCATGGGGGTGCGCATTTTGACCGGCCCGCGAAAGAACAATTCGGGCGTCTGGCCCGCATCGCTCAGCCGCCACAGCCCCGGCAGGTCCAGGTCCACGACCGTCACCGCGCCGCCGGGCCCCACATCCAGATTCAACGGATACGCGACCGCCGGAGCCGGTTCCTTGTCGGCCTGTTCTTTCGCAGCCTGAGCGCGCGACAGCTGTTCTTCTGGGGCTTGGGCGGCCGTGGGCTGGGCCATCGGGACGAGGCCGGCGAAGAGGATCAGTGCTAGCAACCCCGGCGAAAATCGCTTGGCGAAACCCTGCCGCAAAGCCCTCCCCGGGCCTGAGAGCCCGACCCTCCCGGAGGGAGGGTGATGATATGTCGGGCCGGCGATCCGGGCCGGGCAAAGTGTTCCGATTAGGCAAAATTTTCTCATGAGGTCGGTTCTGCGGGTCGATAGAAACGGACTAGACGCCCGAGTTTCGGGGCTAAGTGCGCGTTCGATGCGAACGTACGATCAAAGCTGAATAGGAATGCACTCGATGGATTGGCTTTCGAAAACAGTACTCACCCCCTGGCGCCGGCTCGGCTTGGCCGTGGTCGTGGTCGCCTCGGGGTCGTTTGCCAGCGGAGCGGGCAACGAACCGTACGCGGCTCGTCAAATCGACGTTCGGCACGCTCGGCAAGTTACCCGACCCGCGTCCTCGACGTCAAACAATGCCTCCCCGGCTCAGGCCCGGACCCGTTCGCAGGCAGCGACCGGGCGGCAGCGTCCGCACTCCACGGTGCAAAACCGGCTGCGATCCAGCCAACCGGCGGCCTCGCAAACCTCTCGCCCGCTGTTCCAGCAATTGGGCACCTCGGGGCGTTCTTCGGCGATCCGCCAAGCCGCTCACGGGGAGGTACTGGCCGAACCGATTCCCTCGTCGCTGGTACCATCCTACTACGGCAACGCGCCGAGCTGTGGCGTCGAACCGGGTTGTGGCGTCGAACCGGGTTGTGGCCTGGAGCCGGGTTGTGGCCTGGAGCCGCATTATCCACTGGAGCCCACGTGCGGATGCGAGGGGGTGGTGTGCAGCTGCGAACCGACCTGCGGTGCCGAGGGGCACTGCGGCGGACACTGCGGCGGCAGCTGTGGTGGCGTGCTGGAAGCGACCTGCGGCGCCGAAGGTTATTTCTGCGGCCAGATCGGCTGTGACAGCTGTGGCGTCTACGGCGAACCGGGCTGCGGGGTCGAACCGGTTTACGGTGGCGGAGCTTTGGCCGAGTGCGTGCCGGTGCTGCTGCCGATCCTGCCGATCGACTGGTGCCGTTTTGAATTCTTTGCGGGCGTGCAGGGTTTCAGCGGACCGCCGAACTTTGCCGCCGGCAACCTGCTGGGCGATCGCAGCGGCGCGGGCAGCTTCGGCTTCCACGAAGGCTTCAACGAGGGCCGTTCGCTCAAGCCGCTGCTGGGCATCGACTGGGCCGCACAGCTGGGTCTGCGAGCCACGCAGAACAATTTGGAACAAACGCCTTTCAGCGCCGACCAACGCAATCAGATCTTCCTGACGACGGGAATTTCGCGCCGCGTCGATTACGGTCTGCAGATGGGCCTCGTCTTCGACTACTTGAACGACGACTGGTACTACCACGCCGACCTGGCACAGCTCCGCGGCGAGTTGAGCTGGAAGACGGGCACCTGTCACGAGGTGGGGTATCGATTTATGGCCGGCGTCAACGACGCGTCTTCGACGACCAGCTTGATCGACGCCAACGGCGTGGTGCAGACCGGCCAGATCGGGCTGCAGGCCACCGACCAACACCGCATTTTCTATCGCCGCGACCTGGGCGGTGACGGCTTGGTCGACGGATTCGTCGGCACGACCGACAGCGAAGACACGCTGTTCGGCGTGACGGTCGCTACGCCGATGCGGGGCAGCTGGGGCATGCGAGGCGGATTCGTCTATATGAACCCGGGCGACACCACGGGCACGTTCGGCGCGGCCGAGGAGAGCTGGAATGTTTCGATGTCGGTCGTCTGGCGGCCGTGCGGACGCACCGGCAAGTGCGACGGCTACTACAAACCGCTGTTCGACGTCGCCGACAACGGCTCGTTCCTGGTCGACATCCCCTAGCGGTTGGCTTTTAGTTGATGGTTGATGGTTGATGGTTGATGGGGGCGGACAACTATCAACTAACAACTATCAACTATCAACTAACAACTATCAACTAACAACCAACCTACGGGTTGCCGGGCGGACCCGGGTAACCTGACGGCCCCGACCCCGACCCCGCCTCCGGCCCCGGCTGACCTCCTGGCTGGGCCCAGTTCTGGGTGCGGTAGGCGAAGTGTTGCAGGACTTCTTCCCGCGAGTGCGACTTGCGCAGTTCGTAGGCGTAGCGGACGTCTGAGTTGAGCAACAGGATCAGGCCCCAAACAATCACGCCCAGACCGGTCGGTGCGCAGTAACAGGTAAACACGCCCAGGCCGGCGGCGACCGCCGCGGTGATCGACAGGCCGTAGCTGCGGAAGTGGATCGCGCGCCAGCCGCCAAACAATTGCAACAGGCCGCAGGTGAGCAGCCCCAGTCCGAAAACGCCATAAACGGCGCTCAAGATCCAGGCTTCATCGCGATCTATCTCCTCGGTCGCTACGAGGACCACAGGCAGGATCAACAGCCCCAGTCCCAGCAGGCTGTACAAGGCTCCGTTGACCATTGTCACGATCCCCCAGGGCATGATCTGCTGGACCTGCGACGAGTAGTGCGGTTGCGAGGGGTCCGAAAGGCCCGGCGGCGGAGCGTCCGAGGGCATCGCATAGGGGTTGAATGACTGCGGTTCGCGTTCCATGACGAAGACTTTCGAGAAAAGACTGGCGGTTGCCCGATCGCTACGGTGCACTGACAATCCTATGCGATTGTGCGATTCCGTGCCTCTCTTGCGAAGTTTGTTTTTCGTGCCGAAACCCTCCTGTTCCGCCCCCACCATTCGCCTGCGGGGCGTTCGCGTTCACAACCTCCGCGACCTGGATATCGACCTGCCGCGAGGCCGACAGATCGTGGTCTGCGGCGTCTCCGGCAGCGGCAAGACCAGCCTGGCTCTGGATACGCTGTACGCCGAGGGCCAACGCCGCTACATCGAAAGCTTTTCCGCCTACACCCGGCAGTTCCTACAGCGGCTGGACAAACCCGACTGCGACAAAATCGAAGGCATTCCACCGGCGATCGCGGTCACGCGAGCCGGCGCGGTTCGTGGCAACCGCAGCACGGTGGCCACCGCGACGGAGATCGCCGACCACCTGCGGCTGCTGTTTGCCCGGATCGCACGCCTGGTGTGCTACCAGTGTGGGCAAGCCGTCCGCACGTTCGACCCTCAGTCGGCTGCCGCGGCGGTGGGCGAGTTGCCGCCGGGGACGCGGGCCATGATCGGATTCGCGATCGAGCTGCCTTCGGCAAGCGAGGCGTCGGAGATCCTGCTGGGCCTCCAGCAACAGGGTTATGTGCGTTTGATTCTGGGCGATCGCTCGTATCACCTGGGCGACGCCGATCGCAGTGAGCTGGCCGCGGCGATCGCCGGCGGGGAAACCAACGGATTCGTGGTGGTCGACCGCGTGACGAGCGATGGTGATCCACTGCGGCTGACCGAATCGATGGAAACGGCGATGGCCGCCGGCCAGTCGCTGGCGATCCTCTGGGCCGCCAGCGACCAACCTCTGGCCGGGGCCGCGGCGGAGGTGGAAATCGACGGACGCACCTGGCAGCGATTCGAGTTTTCCGCGCGCCACCGCTGTGACGTCTGCGATCTGGAATACCCCCAACCGCAGCCTCGACTGTTCAGCTTCAATAATCCGCTGGGCGCCTGCCCGCGCTGCGAGGGCTTTGGCGACCAGGTCGACATCGATATGGACCTGGTGGTTCCGGACGCCGACAAAACGATTCGCGAGGGAGCGATCGCGGTCTGGAACACGCCGGCCTACCGCCACGAGTGGAAGGAGCTGGTCGCCCTGGCCAAGGATTACAACGTGCCGCTGGACGTGCCCTACCGCAAACTGCCGGCCGCGGCGCGAAAGATTATCCAGCACGGCGTCCCGGAGCGCTCCTTCGGCGGCCTGGACGGCTTCTTCGCGTGGCTCGAACGCAAGAAGTACAAGATGCACGTCCGCGTCTTCCTCAGCCGCTTTCGCAGCTACACCCGCTGTGGCGAGTGCCAGGGCCAACGGCTCAAGCCCGCCGCGTTGGCCTACCAGATCGCCGGGCAGAACATCGCGCAGGTCAGCGAACTGCGCGTGGACCAGGCGATCGAATTCTTTGACAACCTGTCGCTGGACCAACGCCAGGCGACCATCGCCGCGGAAATGCTGCGACAGGTACTCGACCGCTTGCGGTACCTGCAAGATGTCGGCCTGGGGTACCTGCAACTGGAACGCACCCTGCGGACGCTGTCCGGCGGCGAATCCCAGCGGGTTGCGCTGACCGGAGCACTCGGCAGCAGCCTGGTCAACATGCTGTACGTGCTGGACGAACCCACGGCCGGCCTGCACCCGGACGACGTGCGTCGCTTGAGCCATGCGATCGGTGGCTTGCGGGCTCGCGGCAATACGGTGGTGATCGTCGAGCACGACGAGCAATTGATCCGCGACGCCGACGAGGTTGTCGAGATCGGCCCGGCGGCGGGCACCTCCGGCGGACGCTTGGTGTTTCAGGGCACGCCCGAAGAAATGGCGTCCGACCCGGACAGTCTGACCGGCCAATACCTTTCCGGTCGCCGCGGGTACTTGCCGGCCCGTGATTCGCGCCGCAGTCCGCGTGGCAAACTGGTCTTGAAAGGCGCCGCCGGGCACAATCTGCAGGGCATCGACGTCTCGTTTCCGCTGGGCGTGTTGTGCCTGGTCACCGGCGTATCGGGAAGCGGCAAGAGTTCGCTGGTTCACGACACGCTGTACGGAGCGTTGTGCCGGCAAAAACGCCGGCGCGTGCCGCCCACGTTGCCCTACAAAGACCTGGTCGGAGCCGGCCAGATCGAAGACGTGATGCTGGTGGACCAGTCGCCGATCAGCCGCAGTGCACGCAGCATCCCCGCGACGTTCGTCAAAGCCTTTGATCCGATCCGCGCGGTGTTCGCCGATACGGTCGAGGCCCGGACCCGCAACCTGACCGCGGGCCATTTCAGTTTCAACAACGAGAGCGGACGCTGCAGCGAGTGTGAGGGGGACGGCATCCAGCAGATCGACATGCAGTTCCTGGCCGACATCGCGATCACCTGCTCGGCCTGTGGCGGCAGCCGTTACCGCCGCGAGATCCTCGAGGTGCGTTATCGCGACCGCACGATCGCCGAGGTGCTGGAGATGACCGTGCAGGCGGCGCATGGGTTCTTCCGCGGGCACGCCAAGGTACAAGCCAAATTAAAACGGCTGATCGACGTCGGCCTGGGCTATATCGCCCTGGGCCAGCGGGCCACGACGCTGTCTTCGGGCGAAGCCCAGCGGATGAAACTGGCGGCCTTCCTGACCGGTGCCAAGCGGCGGCGGACCCTGTTCATTCTGGACGAGCCCTCGACCGGTTTGCACTTCGCCGACAACGTCCAACTGCTGGACTGCTTCGACGCCCTTTTGGAGGACGGCCATTCGCTGGTCGTCGTCGAACACAACGTGCAATTGATGCAGGCGGCCGATTACATCATCGACCTGGGGCCCGGGGCCGCCGACCAGGGAGGCCAGGTGGTCGCCGAGGGCACGCCCGAGGAAGTCGCCGAGGTCGCCGCATCGGTTACGGGCCGCGTGCTGGCCGGAGCATCGGTGGCATAGGCCGCAATAGTAGCTCGGCTGCCCCAGCCGAGAGAAAAAAGCAGCTCCCCCCCGGACAGCCAGGCTGCCTTTTTCCATTATTCGAGGTCTTTTTCCGTTATTCGAGGTTGCTGTCGAAGATCCGAGCGGTCGTCCAGTTGCCTTTCTGTTCCTCGATGAACTGCAGATGCCGGGGGTGCACTTGATAGGCATCGTGGGCGGCGCGGGACTCGAAGACCACGTGCAGCGAGACGTGAAAGTCCTGGTCGTTCACATCGCGTACCAGGTCTTCACAGCGGCGGCCGACGGCGAACGAGGCGACGCCGTCGTGGCCATCGAGGTATTTGTTGGCGGCATCGATCAAGGACTGAACGGACGCTTCGCTGCTGTCGGTCAGCGTAAAGAACACGTGGTGGGCTAGCTGGGCCATCGAACACCTTCCGGAATTCAGTTCGGGGCGGGAAGCGGGTAAATCAGGGCAGGCCGTCATTTAAACCGTTTGCCCAAGCAGCGTACAGAGCCCGGGGGCGGCTCGGCTGTCCACAGCTCGGCTGTCGGCTTCGCGGCCGCGAATCGGCTGATGCGCCGTTGCCGTTTGGCACGTCCAGCTTTACTATTTCGGGCGTTCGATCCGCTGGTTTTCGACCCTTGTTTACTGCTTTCACCGCAACCACCTCGCTGATTCGGCCCCTTTTGTCATGCCCACCGACATAGAACAGCTGCGAAATATTGGCATCATCGCCCACATCGACGCCGGAAAAACCACGGTTACCGAGCGGATGTTGTTTCTCAGCGGTGCCAAGCATCGCGTCGGTCGGGTGGACCATGGGACGACCGACACCGACGACGATCCCGAGGAACAGGAACGCGGGATCACGATTTTTTCGGCCTGCGTCAAGTTCCACTGGGGCGATTACGACGTCAACCTGCTCGATACGCCGGGCCACGTGGATTTCACGGCCGAAGTCGAACGCTGCCTGCGCGTGCTCGACGGCGCGGTCGTCGTCTTCTCGGCTCGTGAAGGCGTCGAGGCGCAGAGCGAGACCGTGTGGCGGCAGGCCGACAAGTACGACGTGCCGCGGATCGTGTTCGTGAACAAACTGGATCGCGAAGGCGCCAATTTCGAGGCCGTCGTGGCGCAGATCGGCAGCCGGTTGAACGGCAAACCGGTGCCCATCCAGTTGCCCGTTGGACTCGGCCCGGCCCACACCAACGATCCCTTCCGCGGCGTGGTCGACCTGATCGAAATGAAATGCATGCAGTTCGATCCGGAAACCGATGGCAAGCAGGTGACGGTCGTTGACATCCCGGACGAGATCGCCGACGACGCGGCGATGTACCGCGAACAATTGCTCGAAACCGTCTATGAACTGAACGACGAGGCGATGCAGTTGGCGATGGAAGAAAAGCCGATCCCGACGGAGCTGATCCGTGCGACGCTCCGCGAGGGTTGCTTGACGCGCAAGATCCAGCCCCTGGTCTGCGGTTCGGCCCTGCACGGTATCGGCGTCCAGCCCCTGCTCGACGCCGTGGGCCACTTCTTGCCCTCGCCGCTGGACCGCCCACCGGTCCAAGGGGTCGATCCCAAGAAACCGGAGAAGGCGCTCGAGCGCGGGCCCGATGTCAAAGAACCTTTCTGCGGCTTGGTCTTTAAAATCCTGCCCGCCAAAACGGGCGACAACTACTGGATCCGCGTCTACAGCGGGACCCTCAAACAGAATTCGCGTGTCCATTGTCCCAACCGCGACAAAAAAGAGAACGTCGCCCAGCTGTGGCAGATCCACGCCAGCAAGAAAGAACGTGACGGCCAGATCGACGAGGTCCACGCCGGCGATATCTGCTGTGTGATCGGCCCCCGCTTTGCCATCACCGGCGATACGGTCTGCGACACGCGGGACGCGATCGAGCTGCCCAGTATCAAGTTCGCCGATACGGTGTTGTCGATGGCGATCGAACCGGAGAGCACCGCGGATCGAAAAAAACTGAACGAAGTCCTCGAGATGCTGAAACGTCAGGACCCGACGTTCGACGCGGTTGAAAACGAAGAAACCGGACAGACGTTGATCAGCGGGATGGGCGAATTGCACCTGGAGGTCGTCCAGCACCGGCTGACCCGCGACTTCGGGCTGAAAGTCAAATTCTACAAGCCGCGGGTTAACTACCGCGAAACCATCGCCAAACCGGCCACCGTGGTCGGCCAGTGCAATCGGCAGATGGGCGCCCAGCAGATGTTCGCTCGCTTGGACGTGACGGTGTCTCCGCTGGACGACCCCGCCGCTCCGGTGCAAGTCTTCGACCGCTTGCCGCCCGATACGCCGATCCCGCCCGATATGCGGACCGCTGCGATCGAGGAACTGCGGGATCGAGCCGACGGGGGTGGCTTGATCGCCGGCTTCCCGTTGATGGGCGTGCGAATCGAAGCGACCGGAGGCGAAGTGCACGAAGAGAACAGCGATCCGGTGGCTTTCCGAATCGCTGCCGGCGACGCCTTTGACCGGGCCCTCGAAGCGGCCGAGCCAACCCTGCTCGAACCGGTCATGCGGATGGAGATTAATACGCCGGAAGACTACATGGGGGACATCGTCGGCGACCTCCAGCAGCGTCGCGGGGTCATCGCCAAGACGGACGTGCACGGCGAATTGACCACCATCATCGCCCATGCCCCACTGAAAGAACTGTTCGGCTACTCCAGCGCCGTGCGCAGCCTCAGCCAAGGTCGAGCGGGCAGCAGCATGGAGCCCTACGGCTATCAACCGGCCCCCAAAGAAGACGCCGAGAGTTTTTCGTATTAGGCACGTCGGCATAAATCTTTGGGTGAAACCCCGCGACAACACCCTCCCGCGCAGCGGGAGGGAGAGTAATGCCTAAGTTAATGTTGCGACTTGCTTAGGCCGCCTTCTCGGAGCGCTGCAACCGCGTCACGTTCAACAGGTACAGGTGCTCGGTCGTCTCGCCCCCGTCGGTCGTCACGTAGAGCCAGTGTTTGGTAAGCAACGCGTTTTCAGGATGTTTGACGGTCACATGCGTACCGTCACTCATCACGACCGTGAACGGAATGAAAGGCTGTGCAGTCAGCATTTTCTTCAGCTCGGCCTGCATTGTTCTCTTTTCCTCCCTGATATCTCGGACGGACGACGCAAATCCTATTTATAGCGGGCGGCGAACGTCGTGGTGAAAATCGCCATGGCCCAAAGTCTGGCGACTTCCGCTACGGGAAGTGGTCTCCGCAGGTTAGGATGGGTGGATGAAACCATCGACAATCTCTACCTACCGCTTGAGCTGGACGGCCGGGTTGTGGCTGAGCCTGTTCTGTGGGGCGGCTCACGCGGAGCCGGCCCTGCGTTCGCTGGAAGGCCGCTTTGCCACCGTCGTGACCGACCTGCCGGCCGCTGCGGCCGTCGATGGGTTGCCCGCGGACGTCGACGCCGCGGTCCCGCAGTGGCTGCGTTTTTGGCAACGCCAGCCCAACAGCGCCGCGGACTGGAAGATGACGATTTACGTCATGCAGGATCGAGCTCGCTTTGAAGAGGCGGGGTTGTTCCCGCCACGGCTGCCTGATTTTCCCTACGGCTTTCAGTCCGGACGCGAAGCCTGGGTACTGGTCCAGCCCTCGGACTACTACACGCGTCACCTGGTCCTGCACGAAGCCTTCCACGGCTTTGCCGAGCGGTTTTTCGGCGGCACCGGTCCGCAGTGGTTCGCCGAAGGCACGGCCGAGATGATGGCTACCCATCGCGGCAGCGGCCCGGCGCTGCGGGTTCCATCGATCCCCGCGACGCGGCAGGCCGTCCCCTACTGGGGTCGTTTTCGCGTGATCGCGGCCCGCCGTGAGGAAGCACGTATCCCCAGTTTTGCCGCCGTTTTGGATCAGCCCACGGCGCTGCATCGCAGCGTCGAGCCCTATGCCTGGAGCTGGGCGGCCGTGGTGATGCTGACGATGTATCCGGAATACCGCGAAGCCTTGATCGAGATCAGCGATCTGGGCGCGGATCGCAGCGAGCGGTTCACACGCGGCTTTCGCGAAAGGCTGCCGGCCGGCGAGGGCATCCTGCAGGCGCGTTGGCAACTGTTGTTGGTGGATTTCGATTACGGCTACGACACGGCGCGGGGTCGCGTCCGATTGGATCAGCCGCCGGCGGAGTGGGACGGAGATGCGCGAACGGTCGAAGTGGCCGCCGATCGCGGCTGGCAAGCGGCCGGGGTGCGGGTCCGCAAAGGAACCCACCTGCGTGTGACGGCCGAGGGCCGTTACTCCTTGGGCGACCAGCCGCGGCCCTGGACCTGCGAACCCCAGGGCGTCACCGTGCGGTACCATCGCGGCCGCCCGCTGGGCATGATCCTGGCCGCCTTGGTGCCCGAATCGCAGACCGCATCGACCGTGCTGCCGCCGGTGCAGGTCGAAGCCGTTGGCCGCGAGGCCACGGTCGTCGCCCAACAGGACAGTTGGCTGTTCTTTCGCGTCGGCGATGATCCGAGTCAACTGGCCGACAACAGCGGTTTGGCAACGGTCCGAATTCAATCCCGCTGAGCGGGCCAGCTTCCCGGCGCCCGGCGCCCGGGGCTCGGGCCACGGGCCACGGCTGCTGACAAAGCCGCCGCGGCTGCGCCGGCGATACCGGCCGCAGCGGTTTTGCCGGGGGGTGCGAGGCACGGACCTGCTGCGGGCCGCCGGATTGCCCGGATCTTGGCAGGTCGGCGGGCCTTTTTGATTGCCAATCGGCAACCGTGCTTTTAAGGTAGAATTGGCTCACGGCACCGGCCAATGAGTGCTTATCTAAAGGTCCGCTGAGAAGAATTCGATGAGTCAAACCGACCAGGACGCACCGTCAAACGCCTTTAGCAAAGGAGGCGTTTTGGAGGGGCTGCTGGAATCGATCGAAGACCTGGTCTGGGCCGCCACTCCGGACTATCGCAAACTGTTGTTCATCAACGCCGCCGCCGAAGACATCTACGGCGTGCCGGTTTCGGAATTGAAAGCCCATCCCAAGACGTTGGTCTCGGCGGTTCACCCGGACGATCAATACATCGTCGAGCAGCGTTGGGAGGCCCTTCGCCGCGACGGCAGTGCCAAGGCCGAGTACCGCGTGCTGCGTCCCGATGGCGAAATCCGCTGGGTCTCGGATCGGTTGCGGATGGTGTGCGATTCGCGGGACCAGCCCCATCACATCGAAGGCGTCGCCCGCGACATCACCTCCCGGCGTACCGCGGCGGCTGCCCTCCGAGATGCGAACGCGGCCTACCGGTCACTGGTCGACAGTCTGCCGATCAGTGTCACGCGCAAAGATTGCGATGGGCGGATCCAGTTCGCCAACGAGCGGTTCTGCAAACAGTGCAACCGGACTCTGGAAGAAGTGATCGGCAAAACCGACTTCGACCTCTATCCCGCACACCTGGCAAAGAAATATCGCGCGGACGACCAAGCCGTACTCGACGCCGGCGAAGTCTTCCACTCGATCGAAGAACACAACGTCGGCGATCAACTGAGCTATGTCGAAGTCTTCAAGGCGCCGATGCGCGACCCGAATGCCAACACCGTTGGGGTTCAGATCATGTACTGGGACGTCACCGAACAGAAACAGATCGAGGCCGAGGCGCAGTACCAAAAGTTCCTGCTGGACACCCTGCTCAAGCACGTCCCCGATGCCATCTATTTCAAAGACGCTCACAGCCGTTTTATTCGGCTGAGCGATAGCCTGACCACCAAGCTGGGCATCCGCGACATCTCCGAGGCGATCGGCAAGTCGGACGCGGATTTCTTTGCCCGCCAGCATGCGCAAGAAGCTCTGACCGACGAGCGTCAGGTGATGACGACCGGCGAGCCGATCCTGAACAAGCTGGAACGCGAAACCTACGAAGGTCGCGAGGACACCTGGTGTTCGACCACCAAACTTCCCCTCCGCGATCGCAACGGCACGATTATCGGCACCTTCGGGATTTCGCGCGATGTGACCGAACAGAAGAAAGCCGAACTGGAACTGGCTCGCGAACGCGACTTGCTGCGGACCATCATCAACCAGTTACCGAACATGATCTTCGTCAAAGATCGCGTCGGCCGCTTTGTCACCGCCAACGAGGCGTTGCTGAAGTTGATGGGTCTGGAATCGGTCGACCAGATCATCGGCAAAACGGATTACGACTTTTCGCCCTTGGAGAAAGTCTGCGAATACGTCACCGACGACCAGATCGTGATGCGCACCGGCCAACCGCTGCTGGACCAGGAAGAGTCGATCATCACGCACGACGGCCGCGAGATCTGGTCGCTGACCACCAAGGTGCCGCTGCGCGACAGTGACGGCAGCGTGATCGGCCTGGTCTGCATCGGCCACGACATCACGGCTCGCAAGAAAGCGGACCAGGAATTGCGCGCGGCCAAGGAAGCCGCCGATGCAGCCAACCGCGCCAAAAGCGATTTCCTGGCCAACATGAGCCACGAGATTCGCACCCCCATGAACGCGGTCATCGGGATGACCGAATTGCTGCTCGATACCGACATCGACGACAACCAACGCGAGTACCTGTTGATGGTCCAGAGCAGCGGTGAAAGCCTGCTGTCGATCATCAACGACATCCTGGACTTCTCGAAAATCGAAGCCGGCAAATTGGAACTGGACGCGTCGGTTTTTGAGATCCGTGAAACCCTGGGCGATACGATGAAGGCCCTGGCCATTCGGGCCCACGCCAAGGATCTGGAACTGGCCTTTCGAATCGACCCGCGAACCCCGCAACACGTCATCGGCGATCCGGGCCGGTTGCGACAGATCCTGGTCAATCTGGTCGGCAACGCCATCAAGTTTACCGAACGCGGTGAAGTCGTGGTCGACGTCCGTTGTCTGGAACCGACCGAGAACAAGGTCCGCTTGCAGGTCTGCGTCCGCGACACCGGAATCGGAATCCCCGAGGATAAACAGAACCGCATCTTCAACGAATTCGAACAGGTCGATTCGTCGACCACCCGCCGCTTCGGGGGCACGGGACTGGGTCTGGCGATCTCTTCGCGGCTGATCAAGATCATGGGCGGCAACCTGTGGATGGAAAGCGAAGTGGGCCGCGGCAGCAAGTTCTATTTCACCGTCCAACTGGATCGCATCGAAAGCGATCCTCCCAAGTTTGCGGATGTCGTCGTGGTCGGTGGCACGCGAGTATTAATCGTCGACGACAATAAAACCAACCGCCAGATCCTGTGCGAGATGGTTCGAAACTGGGGCATGCAGCCGACCGAGGTCGATAATGCCGAAGCCGGTCTCGCGATGCTCCGCGAAGCCCAACAGGCCAACGCGCCGTTCGGCCTCGTCCTCAGCGATGTGCAAATGCCCGATGTCGATGGGTTCCAGTTCGTCAACTGGGTGCGGAAAACCCCCGCCGTTTCGCACACGCCCGTCATCATGCTGACCTCCGGCACGCGCACCGGTGACGCCGCCCGCCGCGACCACCTGTGTGTTGCCGACCGCTTGATGAAACCGGTCAAACAATCCGAATTGTTCGATTCGATCGTACGCGTGTTGGGGGTGACGTCACCGGAATACGAAAGCAGCGATAGCGAAACGGATCCTTTACAGCACTACGATTTGGGCAGCCTGCGGATCCTGTTGGTCGAAGACAATCTGGTCAACCAGAAACTGGCTCTGGGCGTGCTTCAAAAACATGGCCACCAGGTGACGGTCGCCAGCAACGGTCAGGAGGCATTGGAGCGGTTAACCGAGAACGTCTATGACCTGGTCCTGATGGATGTCCAGATGCCGATCCTGGACGGCATCGCCGCGACGCGTAAAATCCGAGAACAGGAGCGAGCGAGCGACCGACACCAACCGATCATCGCGATGACGGCCCATGCCATGAAGGGCGATCGCGAAGAGTGTCTCGAGGCGGGGATGGACGAGTACATCGCCAAACCGATCCGCGTGTCGGCGATCCTGGAAAAATTATCGCACGTCATCGAACGCTTTGGAACGGCGGACGACGATGGCGATGACGATGACGACGATGATGATGACGACCGCGATTTCGAAATCACCTCGGGGGCTACCATGAACGACCCTGCCGACGCATCTGCAGAAACGCAATCCCGCGATCCGCAAACCGAGCCGAGCGAGCGAAGGCAAGAAACCGCTTCGAAGGACCACCCGGCACCCCAGGGGCACCAGGCGGACAATTCACCGCTCGAAAATTCCGCCCCCCACAGCCAGGACAGCACGACGCGGCCGGCCCAGTCATCCGGCAGTGAAGGCGGCGAAGATTCCGACGGAGAACTGGGGATGGACGATGCGGGTTCCGCGGCCGAGCCTCACGGCACACACGCTGCCGCCGACGATCCCACGGCCAACGAGCAAGGTCCTTCCGACGACGCTTCGCAGCGGCCGCCGGAACCGGTCGTCGACTGGAACAAGGCGCTGGCGATTGTGGGCGGCGACCCGAAACTGCTGCAGGAGATCATCTCGGTCTACTTGAACGAAAAGCAGAATCTGCAGTCCGACATGCGCAAGGCGCTCGACGCCGAAGACACCGAGCGGCTGTTCCGCGCCGCCCACACCCTCAAAGGTGCATCGGCGGCGATCGGAGCCCCCTGTGCCACCGAACGCTGCCGCCAACTGGAGATGGCCGCTCGCGAGTCCGAACTGGACCGGCTGCCCGAACTGTTCGAAAGCTTGTTGGAGGAATTGACCGCGGTCCAGCAGGAGATCGAACGCAAACAAGCGGAACTCGAGACGTCCGAGTGAGCTTGGTGGTTGCTCCGATCTCGGAGACCGGGTTGAACGCGGCGTTGGTCTCGGCTGGGCGAGGACCAGGAGGTTTAACCACGAATCTTCACTAATCAGACGCTAATAAAACTTCCTTCTCCTGCCTAGATTAGTGCTGATTAGTGAAGATTAGTGTTCCCCGTACGACGGCCTGCGCGCTGCCCAACAACCAAACTCTGGCGAGTTCAGCGACGTGGCGCAACTAAGCACGTCGCAACCTTTAATTCGGCATCACTCTCCCGCTGCGCGGGAGGGTGTTGTCGCGGGGTTTCACCGAAAGATTCATGCCGACGTGCTTAACGACCAACACCTCCAGCTGCGTCGTGGCTCTGCCAGTTCCGGCGGATCTGCCGCGAGAAATCCCTCCCAAACCCCAGCTCGCGAGCGAGCGGATCGATGCGGGCGCGGCGCTGCAGGCCTTCGAAACTTTCGCCTTCACGCGTCTTTGCGATCAATCCCAGCTGGAAAGCTAATCTCGGCGAATACCCGGGCATGACGATGCGCGGGTCCAGCCAGTTGATGCGGTCGGGCGTCAACGAATAGGTCTGCCGAACGATCGTATTGGTGCAGTTATTGGTCAGCGTATGATAGAACTCGGGCCGCCGGCGCAGTTGGTCCATCCGCTGGGCGAAGCGGTCGAACAAGACCTGCACCTGCTCGGCCGAGGCTGCGATGCGATAGAGATAGACCCGATCGCTGGGCCGCAGGATGGTGCGCGAACCGATCAGATCGCGTTCGTCGCCGACGACCAACATTAATTCGAATCGCCGGTACATCCCCTGGACCGGCGAGAAGCTCTCGCCGACTTCGCGTCGCACCTCGGCCGAAATACTGAAGTAGCGTTGCTGGCGGTCGTCGTCGCGGTAGCCGAAACTGACAAAGGTGTGAGCCAGACCTTCGAAGGCTGAAAAATAGTGCACGACCAACCACACCGATTCCAGCTGTCTGCGATCGAACTGCAGCCCGTCGTAGCGCACGGTGTAGTCGTCGGCCGTGCGGTACTCGCAGTGGCGGACCGCGTGCAGAGTCATCCGCTGCTGGTCACGTTGCACCCAGGGCAGGCGTTGTTGCCCGTCCACCCAGTTCCGCTGATTCGAAGGGACAATCAGCTGCAGCAGCAGAAATACCAGCACGAGGGAACCGGCCCACAAGCCGCCGGCGCGATGGCGGCCAAGGCGGCCGCGTCGGCGAGCGCCCCACACCCAACCGGCCGCCGCGAGGTACACCGCGGCCAACAACCACGCCAGCGGCCGCGGAAACAGCGAACAGTGCAGCAGCGCCCCGCTGGCCCAGATCACGGCCAGCGCCAGGGCGCCACTGCGCAGCCCGCGCCGGGCCGCGCGGCCCATCCTCCGCGGCCAGGCCCGTCCCCTTGCGGCCTCGGCCACAGAGCTGCCCTCGAGGTCGCTGGCGGCCTGGGGCGAGGCCGCGCTGGATGGTCCGTGGTTCGGCTTGCTCATAACAGTCTGGTCGTTTAAGCGGCTTCGTTCGGTCCGCGGTTCCCGCCTGGCGTCCACCGGGGCCGGATTGCAAAGCCGGGTCGGGCGGTCGCCGGCGACAGGGCTGTGCATTGTTCCAGAGGGCCACCGGTTCCGAATAGAGGGATTTGGTAAACTTTGACGGCTGGGGCGTCGATAACAGGACCAAAGCCGTTTCCCTTTCTTCGGGTGACCGTTGGATGTCCCTGTTCAGTTCGATCAATCAGTCCGCCGCCGCCCTGCGAGCTTCGCAGATGGGCCTGCAGGTCGTTGGTCACAATATCGCCAACGCCAATACGCCGGGCTACATCCGCCAGGAACTGGAGCTGATCCCGGCGACGACCACGCGGATCGGCCAGGTGATCGTCGGCCAGGGTGTGCTGCCGCGGGGCACGCGCCAGGTCATCGATCAGGCGTTGGCCGAACGCATGTGGAGTGCCAGCACGGCGGTTTCCGGCGGCGAGACCCTGCAAGCGGCTTACCGCGAACTGGAAGACATGGTCGGCGGCTTGGACGACACCGGCCTGGGCAGCCAATTGACCAAGTTCAACGAATCGCTGCACAACCTGGCCAACGCTCCGGCCGACCCGGCGGCTCGCGACCTGGTCCTGATGCAGGCCAATGCGCTCTCCGGAGCGATCAACCAAGCCCACAGCGACACCCAGGCCGCCAAGAACCGCACCAACGACCAACTGCCCATCCTGGCTCAGACCCTGAACTCGCTGTCCAGCCGGATCGCGGACCTGAACATCGAGATCATGGTCCTCGAGGGCGGTCGCTCGCTGTCCAGCGACGCTACTGGGCTGCGCGACGAGCGTTACAAGTTGCTCGAAGAAATGGCGCAGATCGTCGACATCAATGTCCAGGAACAGTCCAGCGGATCGGTCAGCGTATTCGTCGGCGGGGATTATCTGATCTCCGAGGCGAACTACCGCGAAGTCTATATGGCCTACAACCAAGCGACCAACGGACAAGAAATCCGTATCAAGGAAACCGATTCGCCGCTGAAGGCCAAGAGCGGTACGATCGGTGCCGTGCAGGTCGCCCGCGATGAAGTCTTCGGTTCCTACCTCGAAGAACTGGACACGTTCGCCGCCTCGCTGGCCCGCATCATGAACGAGGTGCATTCCCAGGGTCAGGGTCTGGAGGGACACAAGCGGATGGTCGGCACCATCAGCGTCGAACCCGGCGTGCCGCTGGAACGCGCCGAATTGTCCTACGAGCCGCAGAACGGTTCCTTCGACGTGCAGGTGCTGGACGAACAGGGCCAATTGGTCAGCTCGCACCAGATCACCGTCCAGAACCTGGGCATTGTGGGCGATTCGACCGTCAACTCGATCATCCAGCAAATCGACGACATCGATGGCGTGTCGGCCCGGGTCAACGGCGATGGCAAGGTCGAACTGGTTGCCGATGTGGATGGATTGAGCTTTACCTTTGCCGACGACAACAGCGGTTTCCTGGCCGCCGCGGGTTTAAATACCCTGTTCACCGGCAGCAGTGCCCAGGACCTGGCCGTGAACGACTACCTGATGGAGAACCCGCATCTGTTGTCGGTCAGCAAGGGTGGCGTGGGCAACGACACCGACGCGATCGCCGAACTGGTCGATCTGGTGGCTCGTCCCAGCGACGTCCTGAACGGACAATCCTTGCAGGCGTGGCATCAACAGAAGGTCGCCACGATCGCCGAAAGCGTCTCGCTGCAGCGCAGCAGCGCCGAGGGCCACAAGGATTTCTACACCACGCTGCAGGCCCAGCACCTTTCGATCACCGGGGTGAACCTGGACGAGGAGGCCATCAAATTGATCGGTTACCAGCGAGCCTTCCAAGCCTCCTCGCGGGTGATCTCGACGGCCAGCGAGATGCTCGACCTGCTGGTTTCGCTCTGATCAACTACAATGCCTGCGACGGTTTCTCTGTTCCTTCGCCGGTATGGTGGTCCTGGATCCTATGCGTTGTTGCTACGGTTTGTCGGTCGGGCTGGCGGGGTATGTGTTCCTGGTCGCTTGGCTGTGTCTGGGCGACCCGGTCGCGGCCCAGGTTCCGCGTTCGCTGGCGGGGCGTCTGCTGGTCGAGTCGCCGGAGAGTCTGGCGGCCGAAGCGGCCACCACCGGCGATGCGGCTCGCGGTGCCGTGCTGTTTCATCAGCCTTGGATGGCGTGCACCCAGTGCCATGCTGGCCCCGACCGACCGCACCGGCTGGCACCCGATCTGGCGGTTGCGGCCCCGCATCGCAGCGACGTGTTTCTGGTCCAGTCGATCCTGCGTCCCAGCCTGCACATTCACCCCGAATTCCAGCTGTCCAGCCTCGTCACGACCGAAGGACAGGTCCTGATGGGATTGCTCGAGGGCGATCCAGAATCGGACCACACGCTGCGGCTGCGCGATCCGGCCAGCGGTCAGGAGACGACTCTGGATGCCGAAGACGTCGAACTGGTCCAGGTCCAGCCGCAATCGGCCATGCCCGACAACCTGGTTGATCAACTGACCAACCGCACCCAGTTCTTGGATCTCGTCGCCTACCTGCGGGAGATCCGCGACGGTGGGCCCGAGCGGGCGGCCGAACTGAAACCGCTGGCCTCGCAAATCGCCGCGCGGCCCTTGCCCGATTACGAAGCCCGAGTCGACCATGCCGGACTGATCCGGTCCTGGGATGATGCATCGCTGCGGCGCGGCGAAGCTATCTACGGGCGGCTGTGCATCAATTGCCATGGCGATCTGGAGCGTCCCGGCTCGATGCCCACGTCCTTGCGCTTTGGCGAGGGACGATTCAAGAACGGCAGTGATCCCTATGCGATGTATCAAACGCTCTCACGCGGCTACGGCGCCATGGTGGCCCAGTCCTGGATGGTGCCCCAGCAAAAGTACGACGTGATCCATTTCATCCGCGAACATTATTTGCGCCAGCACAATCCGGATCAGTTCGTACCATTGGGCGAGGACTACCTGGCGGGACTGCCCGCGGGCGATACGTTCGGGCCGGAACCGGATGAGACCCATCCCTGGTCGCAGATGGACTACGGCCCCAATCTGATGGCCACGCTGGAAATCGGCGATGACAGCAGCAACTTTGCTTACAAGGGCAACGCGATTCGCTTGGACCACGGCCCGGGCGGCGTGTCGCAAGGCAGCCACTGGATCGTCTACGACACCGATACAATGCGCGTCGCGGCGGCCTGGCGAAAGGATCCCGAGCAGGACGGCCGCTTCATCGATTACAACGGAATTAATTTCAACGGCCGCCACGCCATCCATCCCCGCATCGTCGGCGACGTCCTGTTTGCCAACCCCACCGGTCCGGGCTGGGCCAGTCCCGACGGTGACTACGAGGACCGCCGCGTGCTGGGCCGAGACGGTCGCCGGTATGGCCCGTTGCCACGAGACTGGGCCGAGTACCAGGGCATGTACGCCCACGGCCCCGACACCGTGATGCATTACCGTGTCGGCGAGGCAGAAATTTTGGAAACGCCATCGCTGCGACGGCTGACCGCGGACGCGGCGGCGCCGCCGATCGACGTCATCAGCCGGCACCTGCGTTTGGAGCCGCACGAGCGACCGCTCGAGATGCAGGTCGCGTTTCTCGGCGAGGACGTTCACCTGCAACCGCTGGCCGATCAGGGCGACAGCGGACGCGCGTCCTGGGTGTACGCCGCACCGCAGCACGAGGAAACCGCTGCGGCCTCTGCGGCCGAACGGTTCGACGGAAACGGGCACTGGGTTGTCCCCGACGCTTCGGACTGGAATCTATTCGATCAGGACTACAGTTTGGTGGTGCGATTTCGCACCGAGGGCGACGGCACGTTGATCGCCAAGACGGCCGACCAAGCCAAGTGGGTTCCCGACGGTAAATCCCTGTTTGTCCGCGGCGGCAAACTGGTTTTCGACATCGGCTGGGTGGGAGCGATCCAGTCGCAGCGGCGCGTCGACGATGGCCGCTGGCACACGGCGGCGGTCCTGTTCGACAGCCAAGCCAAACGCGTCACCCTGGTCGTCGACGGCCAGCCGCAAGCCGAACGTCCGCTCGCGCCCAAGAACGCCGTCTCCGATCACGTGCTGCGGATCGGCTGGACCTCGGAGAACTTTCCGGCCCAGCCCGCCTTCGAAGGCCGCATCCAGCGGATTCAATTTCATCGGAAACGCTTTGCCCAGCCGCAGTGGGAAGCACTGTGTCGGTTCCAGTTGCCCGAGCAAACGGTGGGCGAGACGCTGCGAGCGGATTATCACTTCAGCGATCAAGCGGCCGAGGTGCGCGATCGCAGAGATGCGTCGACGCGGTTTGTCCGTCATCTCGCTTCGGCCGCCGGCGACACGCCGCCGCCGCTGTTGGTCGGATTGGCCGGCGACACCGAAGGCACTCGATTGCACGTCGCCCGAGGCCGCCTGAGACTGTCGATCGCACCCCATGCGAAGGCGCGCCGGATCACCATCCATCACGCCAATCCGGCCGACCTCGCCGCGGCCAAACGCGTCGCCGAACAGTCTTCCTCCAGCGACGCTCCGCCGCCGGCGCTTGCGGCCAAAACCGCCGGCGGCCCGCGGCGCTGGCCTCAGACGGTGACCACGCAAACCGCGGTCATGTTCGACCAGGGGCCCTTCGCCGTCGATCGTTTGACCTACCCCGAACAGAACCCATGGTTCTGCCGCATGCGTCTGACCGGTTTGGACTTCTTGGACGATGGCGCCAGTGCCGTGGTCTGCGACTGGGACGGCAACGTCTGGCGAGTCGACGGCCTGGACCGCTTGTCCGCCCTGGAAACGTCGCCGCCGAAACAGTCGCCGCTGAAACAGTCGCCGCTGGAGTGGACGCGGATCGCATCGGGCTTGTTCCAGCCGCTGGGGATCAAAGTCATCGACGGCCGCGTCTACGTCGGCTGCCGCGACCAGATCTGCATCCTGCACGACCTGAACGGCGACGGCGAAACCGACTACTACGAAAACTTCAACAACGACCACCAGGTCACCGAACACTTCCATGAGTTCGCGATGGGCCTGCAGGTGGATCGCGATGGCAATTTGTATTACGCCAAATCCGCGCGGCATGCGTTGAAGGCCGTGGTGCCGCATCATGGCACGTTGTTGAAGGTCTCGCCCGACGGCGAGTCGACCGAGATCGTGGCCACGGGTTTCCGCGCGGCCAACGGCGTGTGCATCAATCCCGACGGCACGTTCATCGTCACCGACCAGGAAGGTCACTGGAATCCCAAGAACCGCATCAACTGGGTTCGCCCCGGCGGGTTCTACGGAAACATGTACGGGTACCATGACGTGACCGACGCTTCGGACGATGCGATGCAGCAACCCTTGTGCTGGATCACCAACGCCTTTGATCGCTCGCCGGCCGAGCTGTTATGGGTCGACAGTCCAGGCTGGGGACCGCTGCAGGGCAGCCTGCTAAATCTGTCCTATGGCTACGGCAAAGTATTTATTGTCCCGCACGAGAAACGCGGCGACCTGGTACAGGGCGGGATGTGCGAGCTGCCGATTCCACAATTCCCCACGGGCATTCATCGCGGAAGATTTCACCCCGGCGACGGCCAGCTGTACCTGTGCGGCATGTTCGCTTGGGCGGGAACCCAGCATCAAAACGGCGGCTTCTATCGGCTGCGTTACACCGGTCGACCGGTCATTCTTCCCAAGGAACTGAACGCGGCCGGAACGCGTATTCGTCTGCGGTTCACCGACGCTCTGGCCGCGGCCGACCTCCGTCCCGAAGACTTTGCGATCCAGACCTGGCGGCTGAAGCGTACCGCCTCGTATGGCTCCAAACACTACGACGAGCGGCGTTTGCAGGTGGCCAGCGTCCGGCTGGAATCCGACGGCCGCACGATCGTTCTGGAAATCCCCGAACTGCAGCCCACCTGGGGCATGGAAATCCGCTATCGTGTCCAGCCACGGGAAAGCCAGACGCCGGTCGAGGGCGTCATTCACAACACGATTCATCGGCTCTAAACGCCTTCAATGAACGATCCTGCTGACAACGACGATCGCGTCCTCCCGCCGCCCGGTTCGCTGCTGGGCATTGTCCGCTATGCCGGCCCCGGCTTGATCGTGGCCGGTTCGATCGTGGGTAGCGGGGAATTGATCGCGACGACCAAGACGGGTGCTCAGGCGGGTTACGCCCTGCTGTGGCTGGTACTGCTCGGATGCGTGATCAAGGTTTTTACGCAGATCGAATTTGGGCGTTACACGCTGATCAGTGGCAAGACCACCCTAGAAGCTCTGTCGGAGGTTCCCGGACCGCGGGTGCGGGGCCGGGGCAACTGGTTGGTGTGGTACTGGATCGCGATGTGGTTTGCCAGTATCAGCCAACTGGGCGGGATCGTGGGCGGTGTCGGCCAGGCCTTAGCGATCAGTGTGCCGATTACCCAGATGGGTCAGGATTACAACCAACTGGAAGACGCGGCGGAGCGTCAATGGATTCTCCAGCGGGCGGCCGCCAACGGCATCCTGGAGGCAGACGAGTCGTTGCCGGCCGCCGAAGCCGAACGGGTTGAGGAGCTTCGCGAGCAGTACGAGTCGCGGTACAGCGTTCGTCAGAGCGGCCGGCGGATCGTGCGTGCTCCGGCCGACCCGGCGATGTGGGCCGCGGTGATGGCGGCGATCACATCCCTGCTGTTGGTCGTCGGTCGTTACCGCCTGATCCAATCGCTGTCCACGGTGTTGGTCGCGATGTTCACCCTGCTGACGATCGGCAATCTATTTCTGCTGCAGCGGCAAGAGGGATGGCGCGTGACCGCGGACGATCTGCTGGAAGGCATGTCGTTTGGCTTGCCGCCGGGTTCGGCCACGACGGCCGTCGCCACCGCCCTGGCCACCTTCGGAATCATCGGGGTGGGAGCCGGCGAGCTGGTCGCTTATCCCTATTGGTGCCTGGAAAAAGGGTACGCGGCGTTCACCGGCCGCTACGACGGTTCGGCCGCGTGGCTGCGTCGTGCCAAGGGCTGGATGCGGGTCATGCAGTTCGACGCCTGGGGCGCGATGGTGATCTACACTTTTGCCACGCTGGCCTTTTACCTGCTGGGGGCGGCTATTTTGAATCCGCTGGATCTGGATCCCAAGGGCACCGGGATGGTGCGAACCCTGGCCGTGATGTACGTCCCGGTGTTTGCCAGCTGGGCCGCTCCGATCTTTTTATTCGGCGCGTTCGCGGTTTTGTACAGCACGTTTTTCGTCGCCAATGCCGCCCACGCCCGGGTGTTCGCCGATGCGTTGCGCGTGGTCGGATTGATCGACGACGACCCGGCCACGCGGCAGAAGTGGGTGACGCGGCTGAGCGGTTTTTTCCCGGTGCTGTGCTTGGTGATTTACCTGGGCGTGGGCGAACCGGCGCGGTTGGTGCTCTTCAGCGGCGTGGCTCAAGGGATCATGCTGCCGATGCTGGCCGCGGCCGCGTTGTACTTCCGCTACCAGCGGTCGCTGCCGGGTTTGACGCCGGGATCGTGGTGGGACGCTTTTTTATGGATCTCTGCCGCCTTGATGGGAATCACCGGAGCGTGGACGATCTACGCAACACTGCAATCCTACTTCACGGCGAAATAACCCACCATGCGTTTTGGAATCCTCGGTACCGGCCGGATCACTCGCCGGCTGGTTGCCGACCTGCAATCGACGGCCGGCATTCAGGTCACGGCCATCGCCAGCCGCGATGCCGAACGAGCCGCCTGGTACGCCCAGCAGTACGGCGTCGCCATCGGCGTCTGCGGTTACCAGCCGCTGCTGGAGCGGGAGGATGTCGACGCGGTGTACGTGGCGTTGCCACCGTCGCTGCACGCCCAGTGGAGCATTGCGGCCGCCCAGCAGGGCAAACACGTGCTGTGCGAAAAACCGCTGGCCTGCGATCCGCGGCAAGCCCGCCAGATCCAGCAGGCGTGCGCGGCGGCCGGTGTGCGGTGGATGGACGCGACCGGCTGGCTGCATCACCCGCGAACCGAGGCGTTTACGCAAATCGCTCGGCAGGGTGAGCTGGGAGCCCTGCGGCACATCACCTCGGCCGTCTCGTTTTTCGAACCCTTTCAGTCCGGCGACCATCGCTTGGTCGCCCAGCTCGGCGGCGGCTGCCTGCTGGACCTGGGCTGGTACGCGGTCGGCCTGCCGATCTGGTTTGCCGGTGTCCCCGAGGCCGTCTGGGCCAGCGGCATCTATCGCGACGACGTCCTGTACCGCGTGACCGCCACGCTGTGGTTCGCAGGCGACGTAACCGCTTCGATTCACTGCGCCTACGACACCTCGACCCGCAAGTGGTTCGAAGTCGCGGGCGAAGCCGGGTCGATCGTCTGCGACGACTTCACGCGATCTTGGCCCGAGCGAACGACGCGTTTTTGGACACACGACCGCACCGGTGCCGCCGTTTCGCACGAGCAGGACGGAAACCAGGAGCAAGCCATGGCAGCCCATTTCCGTGACCCGAGCGTCGATCTCACGCCCTGGCAACGGCAGGCGTTGGCGACGCAGGACACCCTGGCCGCGCTTCAGCGCAGCATCCGGAGCGGCCAGCGTTGTTCCTTGAACGATGCGGAGGCGAACCAATCATGCAAATGATCACGGCCGTCATCCAGCCCACGAAACTGGCCACGGTGCGGGAGTCGCTGGCTCGGCAGGGCATCACACACATCACCGTCCTGGACGCACAAGGCTACGCTCGCCAGCGCGGCCAAACCGCCACCTATCGCGGTGTCGAGTACCAGGTGGACCTGCTTCGCAAGATCGTGATCGAAGCGGTGATTCGCGACGAGGCGCTCGAGCCGGTGCTGGGGATCCTGCGCGACGCCGCTCTGACCGGCAGCGAAGGGCAGATCGGTGACGGCAAAATCTTCGTACTTCCCGTCGTCGACGCGATTCGAATCAGCGACGGGACCAGCGGTCATGGGGTCGCCGACCAAATCCGAACCGAGGACACAAAATGAACGAGCAAGCGGTGTGGTTTCTTTCCGGCGACCTGATGTTCGCCTCCCGCGTGCAAGCGGCAGCCAACGACGCGGGGTTCGCGTTTCGGTTACTTGGCAACCTGCCCGATGAGGACGACGGCCAACCGCCCAGCTGGATCATTCTGGACCTGGCCAGCCGAGCACGATTGTTGCCCGACGTGGTGGCAGCCGGCAAACCCCGCTATCCCGACGCTCGCTGGATCGCCTACGGACCGCACGTGCAGGTCGATTCGTTAAACGCCGCCCGCACCGCCGGGATCGAAACCGTGTTGACCCGAGGCCAATTCAACGCTGCTCTGAACACACTTTTTAGTGGCGAGTAGCGAGAGGTGAGTGGCGAGTGGCGAGAGGTCGAGCCGACGGCGCGCTTTCGCGGGTCTCCCAGCCAAGACGATTTTCTCCGCGGCAATCGCGTGCTGGGCGAAAAAGGTGTGGCCACGCGAACCGCCGCAAACTCAGCCTAAGCACGTCGCAACATTTAATTCGGCTTTACTCTCCCACTGGGAGAGTCGGGCTCTTAGGCCCGGAGAGGGTTTTCGTAGGGCCCTCCCCGGGCCTAAGAGCCCGACCCTCCCGCTGCGCGGGAGGGTGTTGTCGCGGGGTTTCACCCAAAGATTCATGCCGACGTGCTTAGAGCGCGACACAGCCCCTGCCGGCGGTGTCACGGCCTGTCGATTTATTTGAAAACGCATTGCTTAAGTGAGCCGTTTGGGCGATAGCCCTGGTTCTGCGGTGACGAAACCGAGGCTATCGCCTAAACGGCTCAATAAATCGACAGCTCCGTCAACCGCCGGTCCACAGCCTCCACACAACTCAAAGCACCGGAGGGGCGACACTACAACGCGTACCCTGTGTCGCCCTTCGGGCTAGGAGTTTCTAATTGCCCCAACAACCGGGGACTCACGTCCCCGGCAGGGGCTGTGCCGCCCTGCGGGCTAATAACAGCGATCTCTGCGGTGTAATCGGGCCCTGCTGCCTTACTCATTCAGCGCCATCAAAACCGGTACCGCGATCAACAACGCCGTCTGCAGTGCCATCACGAACCAGTACGGCCCCGGCCGCTTGGCTCGTTCAATCAACGCTTGATCTCCCGACCACCCGGCCACCGCAATCCCGGTGTCGCCCGAGCGGCTGGAATTGTCCAGTCTCGCTACCGCACGGGGTTATCGAACAGCGGTTGGACTGTCAATGCTCGTGTCCTGGTGACCGTGCGGACGACGATTTACCGTGCAGCGTCCCGGCAAGCTTCCGTCCAAGTCTTTGGCATCGCTTCATGCCGCAACAACGCGATTTCAGCTTGAATTCGAAGAAATCTTGCGCGGGTATACTCATCGGACGAGCAATAACTCTGAGTGCACTGTGCAGCCCAAAATGCCTCCCGACCTCGCCTCGTAGCAACCATCGTCTTTAATTGTTCCGCTACGGGATCCGCATGGCAAGCCTGCGGGTCGCACCGCGTCTGCGCGAGGGTTTCGCGACAGAGCCGACAGACTCGGTTCAGCAACCAGACTGAGAATTGCCCCCAGCCCACAGCAAGTAGGATGCCTAAGCAGATCGTGAACGTCCAAGTCATTTAACCTTCCTCCTCCATCTGCACGACATCGGTCAAGCTGAAGACAACGCCCCCTACCGCTGGTGGATCGTCATAAAAAAGAACGACGGTTCGCCGGAGGTCGAAGCGGCAATCAATGTGGGCTCGCCTAGCTCGAAGACCTGGGTCGTATCGAACGAGGTTGTCACCATGTCGGGCGGAGCGTCCTCGCTGCCTTGGCCCACCGGGCGCGAGCATTCGAATTCGATCTTTGCCGCGACCTTCTCTCCCGCAGGTTCCGCAGTCAAACGCAGCAGCGTGCCGACCTCACGCTCCTCGGTCCGCCGCGCCGTGACATTGCGATTGCTCACCACGTGGCCGATTGTCACGGTCATCGAACGACCAAACTGGACCATGCTTTCGGCCGAAGCCATGGTCGACAACATGATGACCTCCACCGGGGCCACGCCCTCCGCTTCCCTGGCTTCGGCAATCGCTTCGGCGGTCAACTGCGCGGCGTCGATGTCCAGCCGGTACTCGGACACTGTGATCAGATAGCGTTGCGGTTGCTCGGTTGGCTCCGCCGCGGCGCGTTCCGCTTCCTGTGCGGCCAGCGACGTCGGCAGCAGAAAACAAGCGACTGTTGCCGCGGCGATCAGGCAGGGGAAAAGCAGTCGAGTCATCGTCAGCCCTCGCAGATGGGATGGTGAAGAGTGAATGATGTGATTATCACCATGCGTGGGGGACGGGGCAACGAAAAAGCGAGGGTAGTGGTGGCGCTGGAGTCCAGGCTTTAGCCGCCCGGGCGCCGCATCCATTGCTCCTGGGGCGGGACTTGGACGAGGGAGACAAGGGGCGAATCACCTAAAGGCTAGACGCCAGCGTTACCGGGCCGCTTGGAGGTGGGTTTTGAGAAAGGATTTTAGTTTGCGGCTGCGGAGGTGTTTCAGGTCGGTCAGGTGCAGCGTGACAGCGGTCGTGCCGTCTTTTTCCACCGTCTTGGGCTTGCCGACTTTCATTCCGGCCAACATCTCGGCATCGACCGCTTCACTCGGCGCGGCCAACGTCACCTTCAACGATTCGGGCGTCTTAGTTTCCACCCGGGCCCAGTGCTGCGGGGCTCCGCTTTGCCGCACGGTCACCGCGTCGGGTTGCTCGAAGGCCAACGAATCTTCGCCCGCGATCTCCTCGATCAAATCGAACGCGCGATCCACCAGCTCCAGCGGCCACTGCGGTTTGGCGTTGTCGGGGAAGCCCTTTTCCAAGCTGTGCCAGCGACGTCCTAGAGCTTGCCAGGGCGCGGTCACCAACGCCGCAGCCGCTTCCGAACTGGCCGCCACGGCGGTTTCACCGTCAGCCGGCGTTTGGGTTTCGTTCGATTCCTCGGCGAAGTGCGAACGGTCACCGTTCGAGCTGGGTTTGCCGTTTTCGCCGGCCGGCGGAGTAAAGTGGGCGGTCAAATCGCTGCCGCCCGCGATGTCGCGGCGGGGCAGGGCGGAGGATTCCTGCAGGGCCTCGTGCAGGAATTCTCCGGTGTAACTGCGCGGCATCTTGGCACGCTTGCGGCCCCGGGCTCGCTTGGCTTCCAGTGCGTACTGGCTGACCTGCTCGGGGCTGCCTTGCACGACCACACGGCCCCCGTCCGCACCGGCTTCGGGGCCCATGTCGATGATCCAGTCGGCGCACTTGATCACATCGAGGTTGTGTTCGATGACGACCACCGTGTTACCCGCGTCGACCAGGCGCTGCATCACCGACAACAGTTTGACGATGTCGTCGAAGTGCAGCCCCGTCGTGGGTTCATCCAACAGGTACAGCGTGCGGCCAGTATCGGGCCGAGCCAGTTCGGCGGCCAGCTTGACGCGTTGGGCTTCGCCGCCCGAAAGCGTCGGCGCGGCCTGGCCCAGCGTCACGTAATCCAAACCGACGTCGCAGATCGTCTGCAGGATCCGCGCGATCCGCGGGCGGTCGGCAAACAGCCGCAGGGCGTCGCCGCAGGACAGGTCCAACACGTCGGCGATGCTGTATCCGTGGTACTGCACCTGCAAGACTTCGTCGGTGTAACGTTTGCCGTGGCACTCGTCGCACTGCACCCAGACATCGGGCAGAAAATGCATCTCGATCTTCAACTGGCCCGACCCCTCGCAGGTCTCGCAGCGGCCGGCCGGAACGTTGAAGCTGAATTCGCGAGCCGTGTAATGACGCTCTTGCGCGGCCGGCAGCGCGGCGAACTCCTGCCGCACCAGGTCGAACAAACCAGTGTACGTCGCGGGGTTACTGGACGGCGAATTGCCCAGCGGCGACTGGTCGACGCGGATCACCTTGTCGATATTCCGCAGGCCCTTGATCGCGCTGTGGCGACCAGGTTTGACGCGCGCCCGGTGCAGGGCTCGGGCCAACACCGGATACAGGATGTCGTCGATCAACGAACTCTTGCCGCTGCCCGACGGTCCGGTGATGGCCACGAACACGCCCAACGGAATCGGCACCGTCACGTCTTTGAGATTGTTTTCGGCGGCGTCGTAGATCGTCAGCCAGTTCGGGTCGCGAGCCAGTTCGGCATCGTGCCGGATCACCGGGCGGCGGTTGCTGGGGTAGGGAATGTTGCGGGTGCCGTTGATGTACGGGGCGGTGACCGAGCGCTCGCTGGGCTCGACCGCTTGCGGCGGCCCCTCGGCCACGATCTGTCCGCCGTGCCGTCCGGCTGCGGGGCCGAAATCGCACAGGTAATCGCTGCCGGCGATCACGTCATGATCGTGCTCGACAACCAACAGCGTATTACCGAGGTCGCGCAGGCGGTGGAGGGCGCCGAGCAATCGATCGTTATCGCGCGGATGCAGCCCGATGGTGGGTTCGTCCAGCACGTACAGCACGCCGCACAGGCCGCTGCCCAGCTGCGACGCCAAGCGAATCCGCTGGGCTTCGCCGCCGGAAAGCGTCGCCGCACCGCGGCCGATCGTCAGGTAATCCAGGCCCACATCCAGCAGGAACCGTGTGCGCTGGCGAATCTCGCGGACCAGTTCGCCGGCGACCTTCTTCTGCCGCTTGTCCAATTTCCAGCGATTGACGGTTGTCGCCAGCCGAGCCAGCGGCATGCGGACGTAATCGCCGATGGTAAAATCTTCGAACCGCACCGCCGCCGCATCATCGCGAAGCCGCGTTCCCTGGCAGGCCGAACAATCGATCTCGTCGACGTACTGGTCCAACCGCATCCGCAACTTCGACGACAACCGGGCGGCTTCTTCCAGCGCCGGATAGAACCCTTTGAACTGGAATCGAAAGAGGATCGGCGAGCTGTCGTCGGGATCGGCGTCGACATCGGACTGCCGCACTTCGAACCAACGTTTGCCCGTACCGTGATACAAGGCCCGCCGGTGCAACACCGACAAGTCCTCGATCGGCACGTCCAGCGGCACGCCGGTCTGACGTGAAAAGGCGGCCAGCATCCAACGCGCGACGCCATGCTGGAGGTTCGGCCACAGCAGCGCCGCCCCGTCGGCCAGGGTGGCTCGCGTATCGCTGAGCAGGGCCGCGGGATTCGTGCCCGTCTGCGTGCCCAGCCCCTCGCACTGCGGACACCAACCGACGGCCGAGTTGAAGGAGAAGTGGTGGGGCGTCAGCGGCGTGAAGGACCGCCCGCATTGTTCGCAGGCCAGGTGCTGGCTGTGCCGGATCTCGGTCCACTGGGTTTCGTCGGTGTGTTCGTCGGCCAACGCCAGACTGATCACGCCCACACCCAGGCTCAAACCCTGCTCGACACTGTCGGCGATCCGGCTGCGTTCTTCCTCGCGAACGACGATCCGGTCGACCACGACCTGCAAGCGATGCGTGCGCCGCACGTCCAGCGGCGGCGCGTCGTCGACCGAACAGGTTTTGCCGTCGACTCGCACCCGCGTGTAGCCTTGTTTCTTGAGGTCGGCCCAGATCTCGCGCGGGTCCTGATGCGGGGCTCGCTCCAGCGGGCACAACAACAACGCTCGCGTGCCCTCGGGCAGGGCCAACACTTTGTCGACGATCTGATCCGATGTCTGCGTGCCGACCGGCCGCTGGCAATCCGGACAGTACATCGTCCCGGCGCGAGCCATCAGGATCCGAAAGTAGTCGTAGATCTCGGTCACCGTGCCGACGGTACTGCGGGGCGAATGACCGAGATTCTTCTGCTCCAGCGCGACCGCCGGCGAAAGCCCTTCGATGCGTTCGACGCGCGGCTTCTGGACCTGGCCGATGAATTGGCGAGCATAGGAGGACAGCGATTCGACGTAGCGACGTTGGCCCTCGGCGTAGATCGTGTCCATCGCCAACGACGACTTGCCGCTGCCGCTAGGGCCGCAGAACACGGTCATCGCATCGCGGGGCAGACGCGCACTGACCGAGCGAAGATTGTGCTGCTGGGCCCCGTCGACCAGGATGTCCGTCCCGGAAAATCGCAGCGGGTGATCCAGCGGTTCAGGCTCCGCCGCGGACGCATCCTTGGAATCGCGGCGGCGGACGTCCATCACTTTGGCCAGCGCCCGCCCGGTGTGGCTGTCCGGATGAGCGGCGATTTCGGCGGGCGTACCCGCGGCCAACAAGCGGCCGCCATCGGCGCCGCCTTCGGGTCCCAAATCGATCACCCAGTCGGCCGTCTTGATCACGTCCTGGTTGTGTTCGACGATCAACACCGTATTGCCGCGATCGGTCAAACCATGCAGGACGTTCAACAGCAATCGGATGTCGGCAAAGTGCAGGCCGGTGGTGGGTTCGTCCAGCACGTACAGCGTGCGGCCGGTGGACCGTTTGCTCAGCTCGCGGGAGAGTTTGATTCGCTGGGCTTCGCCGCCGGACAGCGTCGGTGAGGGCTGGCCCAGTTTCAAATACTCCAGGCCCACATCGACCAACGTCTGCAGCTTGGTGGCGATCTTGGGCACGTTCTTGAACAGCGCGAGAGCCTGGGAAATGTCCAGTTCCAGGACGTCGGCGATGGAGTGTTTTTTGAACCGCACGGCCAGCGTTTCGCGGTTGTAGCGGTGACCGCCGCAGACCGGACAGGTGACCCAGATGTCGGCCATGAAGTCCATTTCCAGCTTGTTCGCTCCGTTGCCGTCGCAGGCGCTACAGCGTCCGCCGTCGACGTTGAAGCTGAACCGGCTGGCCGTGTAGCCGCGAGCCTTGGACTCGGGCAGCTGGGCAAATAGATTACGGATCTCGTCGAAGACTTTGACGTAGGTCGCCGGGTTGCTGCGGGGCGTGCGACCGATCGGCGTTTGATCGATCGCGATCGTCTTGTCCAGGTGTTCCAGTCCCTCGATCGACTCGTGCGCACCCGGCTGGCATTCGGCACCGTTGAGCGCCCGTCGCAGGGCCGGTTCGAGGATGTCGCCGATCAGGGAACTTTTGCCGCTGCCCGAAACGCCGGTCACACAGCACAGCGTGCCCAGCGGGATCGAGACGTCGATGTTTTTTAGGTTGTTGTGGGTGGCCCCGCGGATGACCAACTGGCGCTCGTCCGGCCTGCGCAGGGTCTCCGGGACGGCGATCTGTTCTTTGCCCGAGAGGAACTTGCCGGTGATGCTGTTGTTCTTGGCCGCCAGATCTTCGCAGTTGCCCGTCGCCACGACTTGGCCGCCGCGTACGCCGGGGCCGGGGCCGAAGTCGACGATCAGGTCGGCCGCCCGCATCGTGTCTTCGTCGTGTTCGACCACGATCAACGTGTTGCCGGTATCGCGCAGGTGCAGCAGGGTTTCGATCAACCGATCGTTGTCGCGGGGGTGCAGCCCGATGGACGGTTCGTCCAGGATGTACAGCACGCCGACCAAGCCGCTGCCGATCTGGGCGGCCAGCCGGATCCGCTGGGACTCGCCGCCAGAGAGGGTCGGAGCCGTGCGGGCCAAGCTCAGATAGTCCAGTCCTACGCCCAGCAAGAACCCGATCCGCGTACAGATTTCCTTCAGGGCTTCGCCGGCGATCAAACGGCTGGTGCCTTCCAGATGGACGTTGGAAAAGAATTGCTGCAGTCGGTCGATCGACAATTCGGAGACTTCGGCGATCGACAACTCGGGGTCCGCGAAGGTCGGATCGCCGGTGGCCAGCCGGACCGACAGCGCCTGCGGGTTCAAGCGGTGGCCGTGGCAATCGGGACAGTCCATGGTATCCATGAACTTCTCCAGCTGCCTCAGCTGCATCTTGTTGTTCGTCGAGCGGTAGCGTTCCAGCAGTTCGGGGATCAAGCCGGTGAAGGATCCCTGGACCTTGGTCCGTCGCTTGCCGCCTTTCCACTCGAGGTTGATGGTTTCGTCGCTGCCCCACAGCCACAACTGTTGGGCTTCGGGCGGCAGTTTTCGCCAGGGCGTCTTCAGCGCCGCGCCGCTCTCCAGGTCCAGCGTCTTCTCGATCCAGCGGGCCGCACCGGTGTAGATCTGGCGGCGGTAGCGGCCGATGTCGCCCCATTTGCCCAGCAGCGTCACGGCGCCGTGACGCACCGACAAGGCGTCGTTGGGAATCAGTTTTTCGGGCACGAAGGTGTACAGATGCCCGAGCCCGTCGCAGGACGTGCACATGCCCTGGGGGCTGTTGAAACTGAACAACTGGGGCGAGGGGGCCGGAAAGCTGCGGCCGCACTGGGGGCAGGCGTACTTGGCCGAAAACAGCACGTCCTCGGTGGCCGCGGGCATTTCCTGCCCGTCATCGCCGGGGCTGAGGGCGACGATCAAGTTGCCCTCGCCCAGTTTGAGCGCCATGTCCAGGGCTTCGGCCACCCGGCCTCGTTCGCGGTGCTCGGCGTCCACGCGATCCACGACGACTTCCACATCGTGGCGATGCTGGCGGTCCAGCTGGGGCGGTTCGGCCAGGACGATGAACTGGCCGTCGACGCGGGCCCGAGAAAAACCTTGTTTGCGGAGGTCTTCGAAGAGGTCGCGAAACTCGCCCTTTTGACGCCGCACCAGCGGAGCCATCAAGACCATCGTCTGCTGGGCCGGCAGGGCCAGCACCCGGCCCAAAATCGCGTCGCGGGTCTGGGCCGCGATCACCTGGCCGCAATCTGGACAGTACGGCGTGCCCACACGCGCGTACAGGACGCGCAGGAAGTCGTAGATCTCGGTGACCGTACCGACGGTACTGCGGGGGTTGTTGCCGGTCGATTTCTGGCTGACCGATATCGAGGGACTCAGCCCGCTGATGTATTCCACGTCCGGCTTGGGCATCTGGCCCATGAACTGCCGAGCGTAATTGCTGAGCGATTCGACGTACCGCCGCTGGCCCTCGGCGTACAGGGTGTCGAAGGCGAGCGACGATTTCCCGCTGCCCGAAACCCCGGAGAAACAAATTAATTTGCCTCGCGGCAGCTTGAGATTCACCCCGCGGAGGTTGTGTTCGCGGGCGCCTCGGACGGTGATTTCCGTTGTCGTCATATCAGATAAGGTACCGCGTTCTGCCAAAAGACCGAAGCCACGATTGTCAACCTCCCAAACGATTCCGAACAGGGGGCGCCCCCTTTCAGGGGTCAGCGTTTCAGCGGTCTGCGTTTCAGGGCTCGCCCAGAACACGGTAGACTAGCGTCATCCCCGTGCCCTGTTTCCCGTGTACCGATCTTCTAAGGAGCGAACGATGCGTACCCACCGGAACTTGGTCCTGCTGCTCTGCTGCATCTGGCCGGCCGCCCTGCTCGCAGCCCAACCCCCAGCCGGCGGCGCCCCCGACGGGCCACCGACGACCAGCGGCCAGCCGGCGGCGGACAAGCCGGCGGCGGACCAACCGGCGGCGGGAAACCAGGACCAGAGGAGCGAAACCGACGAACAACGCAATGCCCGGTTTGCGAAGTACATGACCGGGGCCCGCTTCGTCGGCCGCTTTACGGTGCTGGGCGCCGACGATGCGGCGATGCCTGAGGAAGAATACACGATTCGCAAG
Organism: Roseimaritima sediminicola; assembly: GCF_009618275.1. Taxonomy (GTDB): domain Bacteria; phylum Planctomycetota; class Planctomycetia; order Pirellulales; family Pirellulaceae; genus Roseimaritima; species Roseimaritima sediminicola. The sequence continues at coordinate 41,575 of NZ_WIAD01000020.1, read as the reverse complement.
TGCGAGAAACTGCCCGAGGGGGATCGGTTCCGTTTTACCGCCCGCATCCGCTATGGCGACACCGATACCGAATTGCCCATGGATCTGCCGGTGAAGTGGGCGGGCCGCACGCCGATGATCACCCTGGACAACCTGTGGCTGCCCGGCATGGGCACGTTTTCCGCTCGCGTGGTCATCCACCATGGCCGCTATGCCGGCACCTGGGACCACGGCGAAAAAGGCGGGCACCTGTTCGGCCGGATTCTGCCGGCCGGAGAGGAGGCGGAAAAAGAGTAGCTCGGCTGTCCCGGCCGAGAAAGCCACGACACGTTGCCCTTGCGTCGGGATCGGCCGATTGGCTACAGCCGCAGTTGGGATGCTCCGGCATCGGACTGTTGCTTGCGCCTCGTGTTTTGGGACCCCTCGTATGCGAACCCGTTCTGCCTGCCTCCGTTCTCTCTGCACAGGACTGCTCGTCGCCGCTTGCTTTGCCGCTGCCAGCGGTGAAGCGTCGGGGCAGATCGTCGCTCCTCAGGGCTTCACCGCTCGAGACCACGTGGCGTCGCTGGAGGATCAATTGATCAACCGCCTGCGAGCGGCCGAAGAACAACAACGCGGCTACATCCGCCGCGTGACCGCTGCGGTCCGCAGTGGCCAGCTGGAATCGCGACTGGTCGTGGCGATCTATCGGTACTCGCTGCTGCGCTACCCCCAGTACCCGTTCCCGTATTTCGAGCGAGCCATGCGCTACGAAGCGGGCAAACGAGGTGTGTACCTGCCGCCGGTGCAGCTGATTGCGACCACGCCCGGTGAAGCTCGCTCGTTGCGGTAGCCCAGCCGTACAGAGCAGCTCGGCTGTCCCAGCCGAGAGCCACACGGTCCACGGCTGGGACAGCCGTGCGGCAATCGAAGCCGATGTATACGGCTAGGGTTCGATCTGTTGCCGGATGATCGTGCGCCGTTCGGCGGGGCTTCCATAGATCAGAACCAGGGCGTCGTCACCGCCGAACAGATGCATCGCCGTGGCGACTTCGGGTTCGGTCAACAGGTCACGCGACTGAAACAGCCGCACCTCGGCCATACTGGCCAGATCAAATGCCGGAGCGGTCTCCAGCAGTTTGGCGATCCGAGCCTTGGCCTGAGCCGCCGAAACCGCGGGCAACTCCGCCACCTGCAGCTTCTCGTCGATCACGTCAAACATCGGCAACACCGCTTCCTCGACGTACTTGGGTTCGGACGTCTGTTTGGCCTGCACCAGCTTGTAACACTCGACATTGTCCAGGCGTTTGGAAGCCACCACGGTCTTGCCGTCGGCCACGTTGATCACGCGCACGATGGTCCGCGTCTTCTTTCCTCCCTGAACGATGACGTCGAAGTGGAAGAGGAACTGCAGGCCGTTTTCTTTGGCAGCCGAGAGGGCCTCGGAAAGCGGCATTTCGCCGACAAAAACCATCCCCGGGCGCCAGCGGGGTAGCGCCGGACTGAAACGCGGAGGAGCCGGGGCCGCGGCTCGAGCCGCCCCCGGACGATTCGCACCGCGCGCCATTTCGCCCGGTCCGCCCGGTCCGCCCGGCGCCATGTAATCGGCGGCTTCGGCGCCATAATCGGCGCCCGAACCGGCCGGGGCACCGACGCCATAGCCTTCCATGCCGGCCCGCATTTGCGCGGCCGGATCGGGGTATCCGCCGGCCGGATCCTGGGACGCGCCGTAGCCCTCCGCGCCGTAGCCTTCCGCACCGTAACCTTCCGCACCGTAACCTTCCGCACCGTAACCTTCCGCGCCGTAACCTTCCGCGCCATAGCCCTCAGCGCCATAGCCCTCAGCGCCATAGCCCTCGGGGCCGTAACCTTCGGGGCCGGCGTCCATCATGGCGGAGGGATCTCGGATGGCTTCGCCGGTACGCTCGTCGATCCGCACGCTGCCGCCGCGATTGGCTCGCGCCGGCGGAGGCGTGACCTCCACATTTTGAAACGCTTTACCGAAGGCGCCGTTGGCAAAACGAGTATCGAACTGTCGGCCCACGACATCGGAAACAAGCCCCAGACTCTCCGCCAAGGTCTGATCGACCCGATTGGAGGCATCTCCGCCCGGCGTTCCACCGCGTCCGGCAGGCAGCATGCCGCCTTCCATACCTCCCATACCTTCCATCCCATAGCCGCCTTCGGGCGATTCCATTTCGGGAGAAGCCATTTCGGGAGATTCCATTCCTCGGCCGCGACCACGGCGTCCGAATCGACCGCCCGCGGCGCTGCGTTCGGGCAGGGGCGAGGACATGCCCTCGACGATCGGATGCGGCGTCTCGGTGGCATCGGCGCGGACGTGCAGGGAGGCTCCCCAGCGAACGAACCAGACGGGTTTAGCCAGCGCGCGGCTGTAGGCCACATCATTCAGCGCCGGGCCCGCCAGTTCGTATTCGCTGGCCATATGCCCGTACAGATACTGCAGCGCCAGGGCTTCGTCGCCGCCGACGAAGGCCTCGTTGGCCAGCTCGCGAAACGTTTTGATTTCTTCCCGGCCCTGTTTATCTCGAACCGTCTGAAACACGCTAGCCAGTTGCGGGCCTACGCCCTGCAGGCTTCCGGTAACGGCTGCCAGCATTCCCGAGGACTGCCGCTGGGGCGTCTGGCCGTACATGCCCGCGGCGCCGTCCATCGATTCGCCACCATACATGTCGTATGGCTCGCCTCCGGGCCCCATGCCGTACTCCTCGGGCCCCATGCCGTACTCCTCGGGCCCCATCCCGTACTCTTCGGGCCCCATGCCGTATTCTTCTTCGCCACCACCGCCCCGCGGATCGTCCATATAGCCTTCCATGTACGCCGCGTCGTCGCTGCCGCCGCCACCGCTTTCGCCGGGCGCACCGCCGCTTTCGCCGGGCGCGCCGCCACTTTCACCGGGCGCACCGCCACCGGGGTCGGAATCGCCGGGGGGGCCTACGTCTCCGGAATCGGTCGCCGTGGAACTGGCCACCGGACCGGGATCGGCGTCGCCTCCACAGCCGGCCATCAGCGGCAGCAGGCAGAGCGGGGCCAGGAGGACATTCAGAGAGATCGCAGAAAGACGGATCCGAAACATCGAAAGGACTTTCTCGGCAAGATGATGAGAGTCGGCATAAAAGACGCGTAAAAATCGCGTAACCGCTGGCCATTCTAAGTGAAAGTGCGGTACATCGGGGTGTTTTTTCGCGTTCTATTCTTGTCGGAAGTAAAAATCCTGGAACAATCCCTCTGGGGTGGTTCATAATCGGTAAAAAAATACCGGAGGGTGGAGGAACTTACCGCCCCCCAGCGGCGTCCAAGCTGGTCCCCAGAGATTTTTGCTGATTTACATGATCGCTCAGGTTATTTATGTCTGCCCGCCCTAATCGACGGCCCACCCGTCGTTCAAGCCAAGCTCGTCTCGCCAGTCGCCGTGTGCTGCGGATGGAGCGGCTGTGCGATCGTCGTGTTTTGGCGACCATCAGCGGGATGGTGTTCGAAGATGCGAACCAGTCCCAGCGACAGGACGCGGACGAATCCGGACTGGAAGATCGCATCGTGTACCTGGACCTGAATCAGGACGGGGCTCCGAACCTGGGCGAACCGCTCCAGCGGACCGACGACGGGGGCGGGTTTCAGTTCTCCGGCCTGGCTCCGGGCGAGTACGTGGTGCGTCTGTTCAACGGCACCCAATCCCAGCGGCAGACCAGCCCGGTGTTCGGCCGGTTGGACGACAACCTGATCCAGGTTTCGGACGTCGCCCTGCGGGCGGCCAACGACGACGGGTCGGCCGTGTACGGGTTGGTCGAACAGTCGTTGGTCCGCATCGACCCTGCCAGCGGCGAAACCACGACGATCCCGCTGGGCGGCAAGGGAGCTTCGATCCATCCTTTGCCCGACGGTACCCTGTTGGTCTTGGCCGACACGACCGATCCCCCGGCGACTCCGGCGTGGATCGTATCCTTCGAAAATAATTCGGCCGCAGCGATCGATCTGGGCCTGGGCGAAGACGAAATCGGCTGGGCGTCGGCCGCGATCAACCAGCACGGTGAAGGAGTCCTGGTCGGTCAAGACGCTGTGGGTGGGCGAACCGTCCTGCGAACGCTGGCGTTTGAAGACGACCGCTTGATTGCCACGCCGACCACCAGCGAACTGGAGGCCGGTTCGCACGTGATCACCAACTGGCAGTCGCCGCTGTCGCTGTTTGCGATTCCCGGCGAGGATGGCCTGCAATTGATCCAGTGGAGCAATGCGACGCGGATGCCCATCGAGGGCGGCACCGGCACGGTCCCCGACGGGACTCGGCTGGAAGCCTTCGACGAAGCCGCCAGCCTGGCGGTGGTGCGGGACGCCGCAGGCGATCTGCTGGTCCTGGATGTCGCTAACAGCTACGCCCTGCTGGCCCGCGTGCCGGATTTGCCAGGCGAAGTCACGATCGACGGGCTGCGGCAATTGCTGTACGGACGCGATGCCGATTCGAATCTGGTGATCTACGACTTCGCCACCCAAGAAACCGCCGCGACGGTCTCGGTATCGCTGCCCCGCGTGGGCGACATGTTCCTGCTGGACGAAGGTCGCTCGTTGATCATGGGTGGCGATTACGCCGTGCTGCGAGCGGAACTGGATGTGCCCACCGGCCACCGCGTGGAACTGGACTCCGAACAAGCTTCGGCGGACGTGCTGTTCGGATTATTCGTCCAGCCCGAGAACACGCCCCCCGTCTTCGTTTCCTCACCCTCGTTGACCACGGCCGAAGACACGCCGCTGACTCGGCCCGCCCCACACCTGTTGGTCCACGGCGGTGATCCGGATCCCGGCGATCGGGTCATCGTGCTTCGCGGCGGGACCCCCAACCTGGGCAGCGCAGACGTGGGTCCCGATGGCAGCTTCCGGTATCTCCCCAACCAGGATGTATTCGGTCGCGACGCCTTTGAAATCCTGCTGCACGACGGACGCAGCGCCTCGGAACCGACCGATCTGGAAGTCAACATCACGCCGGTCGACGATCCCCTCGGGCCTTGGGTCGTGGACCTGCCGGAAATCATTCCGGAGAACCTGGTCGGACCCGTCGCCATCGGCCCGGTGACCGTGATCAACGTGGATGTTGGCGAGGAGGTCATTTTTGAGGTCGACGACCCGCGTTTCAAAATCGAGGACGGCCAGCTGATCTTGCTCGAGGGCGTCGAGCTGGATTTTGAAACCGAACAGGCGATCTATCTGACGTTGATCGCCTATGTCGCCTACCCGGACGCGCCTCCCGAGGGCATCGAGACCTCGGTGCTGCTGCAGGTGAGCGATTCCAACGATGCCGTCACCGGCGTGGTCCTCCACTCCCCGACCCCCATCTACGAACACGCCCCCGGGGTGACGATTGTCGGCAGCGTGTCGGCCGAAGACGAAGATGCCTCCGGCGATTACGAGTTCAGCGTCGATGATTACCGCTTCGAAGTTGTGGACGGTTACCTGCAGCTGAAGGCCGAGCAGGAACTGGATTACGAAACCGACCGAGACCTGGAAATCACGATCACGGTCACCGATGGACCGTTCGAAGCGTCCAGCGAGTTCGTGATCGAAGTCATCGATATCAACGAGCCGATGACGAGCATTGAATTCGCTGCCGACAGCGTGACCGAACGAGTCGAAGGGGCCGTCGTCGGCGAGATGCACGTCGAAGATCCGGACCTGACGCCCACCGCCCGGCTGTCAGTCGACGACGGCCGGTTCGAGTTTGTCGGCACCACGTTGAAACTGCGAGACGGTGTCTCGGTCAGCGTTTCCGAGCAGCAGCAGATTCACCTGATCCTCACCGCTCACGATCAAAGCGATCCGCCGGCGACGCTGTCGTTGCCGGTAACGCTGAACGTGACGGAAAATCCGCTGCCCTTCCACAATCCGGTCGAACCGCTGGACGTCGATGGCATCGATGGGATCGCCCCCCGGGACGTCCTGCTGATCATCAATTACCTGAACCAACACGGTCCGGGGCCGATCGAAAAACCCAATGTCTCCGGCGCACCGGTCTACTACGACGTGAACGGTGATGGCTGGGTCACGCCGCTCGATGCGTTGTTGGTAATCAACCGGTTGAATCTCGACGGCCGCAGTGAAGGGCAGGTGAGCGCCGAGGGCGAGGATGAAAGTCCGCAAGGCGAGGCCATAGCCGGCCCCAGCAATCCGAGCAACGGTTTTGGTGCCGGCGCCGAATCGCCCGCCCTGGTGACCCACCGAACCGAACGAGGCTCGGCCAGTGGCTTCCGCGGCGACGCCCTGTCCGCCGCGATCCCGCCCGCGGCGATCGATCGGGCGGTCAGCAGTTTCTTTGCCGACGACGAAGACGAAGACGACGAGCCACAGTTTTAGGCTAGCCTAGTCCGTAGCTGAAGTCGCCAGACTTTGGACCGCCGCTTCGATCCAAGCAACCATCATCTTCACAGGCTGGAAGCCGATTCCACTGTTTAGACCATGGTTCCGAGCAGTTCGCGTTGGCGGGCGGAGAGTTGTTCGATGCCGCGTCGCGCCAGCTGCAGCATTTGGCTCAGCTGGGCGTCATCAAAGGTGGCTTCTTCACCGGTGCCCTGAAGCTCCACGAACCGGCCGCTGCCGGTCATCACCACGTTCATGTCGACGGCGGCGGCGAAATCCAATTGGTAATCCAGGTCCAGCACCACTTGGTCCTCGACCACGCCCACGCTGACCGCGGCCACGCTATCGACCAGCGGGGCCGTGCCGATCGAGCAATCGGGCAGCTCCGAGCGGATCGCGTCGACCATCGCGATGTAGCCGCCGGTGATAGCCGCGGTGCGTGTCCCGCCATCGGCGTGCAGGACGTCGCAGTCGACGGTGACCATGCGTTCGCCCAGGGCCACCAGGTCGACCACGGCACGCAGCGAGCGACCGATCAGCCGCTGGATCTCGGTCGTTCGGCCGTCGACCTTGCCCCCGCGATCGCGCGATTTGCGGCTGTTCGTGCTGTGGGGCAGCATCGCATATTCGGCCGTCACCCAGCCCTTGCCTTGGCCTTCCATCCAGGGCGGCACGCGGTCGGTGATCGACGCCGTGCACAGCACGGCGGTTTGGCCGCTGCGGTACAGCACGCTGCCCGGGGCTTGTCCCAGAAAGGGGCGTTGAATCTCCACGTCGCGTAGCTGGTCGGCGGGTCGCATACAGGGGCCTGAAGGTTTGGAGGAGGAGCGCTGGGTGAGACTGATCTTTCGAGGTCCAGTCGATAATGCTAAGAGTGATCCTCAAAGCATCAAGGTGTTGTCGGAACACATTCCGCCCCAGCCCCACAAAAAACCAGCCGGACGGCCCAATGAACCACTCCCTTGCAACTCGCCGCCCCCTTTCTTGGTTGCGAGCTTTGTCCAACAACAAAGTGAACCAGTTGAATCCAGGGCAGAGCAGGGTTTTGAAGCGGAGTGGAGCCAGGATCTGGGGCGGCCTGCTGGTCGCCGGGACCGTGCTGGGCGGCGCGAGCGGCTGCCAACAACCCAACGGCCAGATGGCCCTGCCCAGCAATCCCATGGTCGGGTCCACGCGCGTGCCCGCCCCGCCGACCGGCAGCGTCGGAGCCAACGGTTACACACCCGCCCCCTATCAACCGGCGACGGCCGTCGGTCAAGCCGCCGTGGGCCTGCCGGCCAGCGACCTGGTGGCACAAATCGGTTCGGCCGCCACCCCGCAATTCACCGCGGCGACCAATGTGCCGCCGGCCGGTTCGTTCGCGACGCGCGGCACCACCCAGACGCCCGCCCAGCCCTCCACCCAGTTCCCGGCGCCCCCGGCTGGTGCGGTTGTCCCCGCGGCATTCGCCGCAACCGGGGGCTCGGCCCCATCCCCGGCGGGCCTGTCGCCGGCGGGCTTTCCTCCGGCGGGCCTATCTCCGGCGGCTGCGCTTCAGCAGGCGTCGTACGGCGACACGGCCCACGCCAGCGTCGCGTCCGCCCCGGCCGTGGCGCCCCAGTTACGCGGAATGCAGGTCAATGATTTGACGCCTGCCGGACAAGCGCCACACCTTCATTTCCAACAACCGCAGCAGGCACCGCGGACGATCTACCCCCGCCCGATCACGCCCAGCCCGATCACGCCCAGCCACATGACGTCCAGTCACCTGTCGACCGGTCCTACGACGGCCGGCACCTCGACGCACTCCACCACGACCGGTGCGGGGCAGGCCACCGTCCCCACCGACAACTGGGGCGCCGTCGGTTCGGGCGTCGCTCCGGCCTCCTCGAACACGGTATCGCGTCCGATCGCTGACAACACCGCCCGGACCCAGGACCAGAATCTGCCTTGGCGAGCTCCGACGAGGGCGCGATGAGCGGCGCGGATGCGACATCGCTCGCCCAGCGGCTGGCCCAGCGTCTGGCCGAGCGACGATGTCGGATCGTGTTTGCCGAAAGCTGTACCGCCGGACTGATCGCCGCGACGCTCGCGGCCGTCCCCGGCATCTCGCGGTGGCTGTGTGGATCGGCCGTAACCTACCGCGAGGCCACCAAACAAACCTGGCTGGGTGTTTCGGAACAGACCCTGGCCCAGTTCACGGCCGTCAGCGCCCAAGTGGCCCAGCAGATGGCCTGGGGGGTTCTCGAAAAGACGCCCGAAGCCGACCTGGCCGTTTCGATCACCGGGCATCTGGGTCCCGGAGCCCCCACCCCGCTGGACGGCATCGCGTTTGTCGGCTGGTGTTTTCGCCCCGCGACCTCGCCGGCCGCGGTCACGGTCGAGCGGCTGCAACTGGCCGCCGCCTCGCGCGGCGAACGTCAACGCGACGCCGCCAAAGCAGCCTTACAGATCGCTCTCGATGCGTTGGCCGAGGCCGAATGAGTAGCACGGCTGTCCCTAAGTAGCACGGCTGTCCCAGCCGTGAACAGAGAGTGTTCTTCGGCTGGGACAGCCGAGCTACTTTTTTTGCTGCGTCTCGGCTGGGACAGCCGAGCTACTTTTTTTGCTGCGTCTCGGCTGGGACAGCCGAGCTACTCTGGCTGAAAAAAAACGTTCCGGTGGCGGTTCGGCCTGTCGATTTATGAAGCCGCCAGAGCGTTAGCCTCGGTTCCGTTATCGCAAAACCGGGGCTATCGCCCAAACGGCTCACCTAGGCAATGCGTTTTCGAATAAATCGACAGGCCGGGTTTTAATCGGTCAAGTTTAACGCTTGTAGCGACGATAGTAGTTTTGTCGGGCCTGAAGTTCGCTCGGACGCCTCGCAGGAGGTTCTGGGCGACGTCCTTGACGCTCGGATTGCGTGGACCTAGACTTCGAAGCAACTAAGTTGCTGGTAGTAAAGGGTTTACAACGCAACTACGGCGTCACGGAGCACAGGTTGTGACAAAGAAAGATATCGTACGTACGATTTCCGAAGAGGTTGGGCTGACCCAACAACAGACGAAGGTCATCGTCCAGAAGACCTTCGACGGAATCGTCGATGCGTTGGTCCGGGAACGGCGAATCGAATTACGAAATTTTGGTGTCTTCGAGGTCAAACAGCGGGCGGCTCGCAAAGCCAGGAACCCGCGGACGGGCCGACAGGTCGAAGTTCCCGCCAAATATGTCGTGACGTTCAAACCCGGGAAAGAAATGGAAGCTCGAATCCGCGAGCTGGGTGCCTCGCAAGAGGCCGCCGCAGCGGCCGAGCCCGCCATGAATCCGTCCAATCCTTCGGGTGCGCCGGCCGCCGGCCGCCGTGACCCTGATCCCCCCGAACAGAAATAGCCGTAGACCGTTGACCGTTCACGGAGGAACACCGATGCGTCGATTGTTAAACATCTGCTTGCTGGCCGTCTGCCTAACGTCGACCACCGGATGCTTTTTGCCTATCTATTCCGCTCGCCCCGAACGCCGCGTCCAGCAGTTGCTGTACACCTCGGAAGACATGCGGATGTTGGTCGAAGAATGGGAACGCATCTGGCATCTGGATCAACCCAGCCACATGTCGCCGATCCGCACCCACGGCGGCACGATGTAACCGGCGGCACTAGGAGCGGGCCGCACCGCGTTTTTTGAAACTGCCCAGCACCAGCAGGGCGGTGGCGGGCAGCATCGTCCAGCCGGCTAAACCGTGCCAGTGGATCATGGCGTGCATCGCATCGGTACCCAGCACCGGCAACATGCACACAAAGACGGTGCCGATCGTTGCGACGCCGGTCAGCACCACGGTCCAGAATCCCCAGCGTGCCAGCCGGGTGCTGCGACCCGGATCCAGATATCGGACCAGCGACCACACGGCGAACACCGGCAGCAGCAGCACCAGAGCACCGCTGACGGCCATGTGCGCCATCAACATCTGGCCTCCCAGATGGCCATCTCCCAGCGCCGGCACGGCCGTGATGGCCAACACCGCGACGATCAAAACCAGAGCGATCAAGAGCAGGGCGTTCAGGATGCGAAACATGAATGACGACTCCTAGGCGGTCTGGCTGGTCGAGGGATGAGACGAACGGCCGGCGGCCAGGGCCCCGAGTCCGATCAAGAGGATTGCCAGCAGGATCCCCAACGACCCGCCGACGACGTATTTAAACGAGCTGCGACCGCCGAACAATTGATTCCAGGCCAGCCGTTGATCGGCGTCGATCCCCTGCAGATCCGCCATCGCGATCGGTTGGTCGTCGCCCCGCAGCGGTCCGTCGGCGGTGATGGTCGAAGCGAACACCAGGCCATCGTCGCGATGGCATTCGACGCACCCTTTGGCCCCGAGCGACCAGCCCGCTGGCCGGACATTGTGGGCCATCGGCCAGGTCGCCACTTCGGTCGCCTGAGGATCCTCCAGCGATAATTGCTGCAGCGCGTCCTCCTCGTCCTCGCTGCGGGCATAGATGATCCCCGACGCGACGTACACCGCTTGCTCGAGATCGAGTTCCTCTTCCAGCGTTTCCAGGGCGCCGGCGACCTTCTCTTCGAACTCCGCCAGGCCTTCGGTTTCGACGTGGGCGGCAACCTTGGCGGCTTCCTCCTCGGTCCACTCCTGCTCGTCCAGCTTGGCACGTTCTTCGCCCAGCAACTCCTTCAGCTTGCTGCTTTTGGGTTTGGGCTGGAGGATTTCCTGAACAAAATCTTTGCGAACCCGCAGCGAGCGGCGCGTCAAGGAATGGACGGTTTCGGGGTTCAGCGGCTGGACGCGGCCATCCTGGACGTGTCCCCAGAAGGCCGGCCACATGCCCTTGTGCGGATGGATTTTGCCGTCGTCCAGTTTGGTGTAGATCGGCGCCAGGATCGCGGGCAGTTCCTTGCCGCTGCGATGTTCGGCCGCCCCCAGGCCGTGGGCCAAGGACGTCATCACGCGGAGCGCTTCGCCGCGGGGGGCGGGGCCGCCGTGGCACGCGGTGCAGGAGAGTTTCTCGAAGTGAATCGGGGGCAAGCCGCGATGCAGGGGCAGCGGAGCGCCCATGCGTCCGGCACGGACGTCGAAGGCCACCAGTTCATCGGCATCGGCCGGCTCGTCGCCCAGGTGACAGCCCTGACAGGACAGCGTCGAGACGGCTTGACCGCTGGGGTTCTCCTCTCCCTCGAAGCCGCGAACGATGTGGTGATCGATGCCGTTGCGATGGCAATCGACACACTGCATCCCGGCCCGCAGGTGCACGTCCTGGTCGTGAATCCAACGCTGTTCGATGCCATCATCGCCCACCGTCCGCGTGCTGTGACACTGGTAGCAAGCGTTGTTGGAGGGTTTGCGGACCAGGTCCATGAACACGGTCCCATCGGGACCAAAACGCCGAGCATCGTACTGGACGGTCGGCATCTTCTCCTGCACGCTCTCGTCTTCCGGATCCGCGTCGTCCTTGATCCGCGAAACCGAACCATCGATGCTGCCTAGTCGCAGCCCCGCGGTCGGCGCCCACGCAAAATTCTCGTCCTCGATCTGCTCGCGCCGCTGGTTAAAGTCGTAGGCGCCCGAGACGGCATGGCAGATCATGCAGTCGACCTGCAAATCGCCGCTGAACTTCCAGCGATCGACCGGCGGTTCGGTTTCGGCGTCGCCGGCGGAATCCTCCTGCTCGGCCTGCTGCCCGTCCTCGGCCTGTTCGTCCTCGGCCTCGGCCTGTTCGGCAGCGGGCAGGGTGATGCCCGGCACGCGGCCGCCGAAGTGATGGGCCATCTGCCAGCGGGACAGCCCGACTTGCTGGGGGTCGTAGGTGTGGTCCCAGGGCCGGTAGGAGAGCGGCAGCTGGGTGGCGGTGCGGGGATCGGTCCAGATCCACGGCTCGCCACGGCGACCGGCCTCCGACTCGGGCAGGAAGGCATTGAAGTGCCACCCGTGGGCGATGGTTTCGTAGTCGTGACAGCGACCGCAGGTGTTCAGCGGCGAATACGGACGCGTCGACTCCGCGGTGATCTTGCGATTGTCGATGTCGTACAGATCGATGTGGTGCACGTAGCGGGCGTCGCTGTGGCTGTAGTGACGCGACACATCCGCAGCGGTGGACAAGCCGGCCAACAGAGCCAGCGGCAAACTCAGCAGTCCCCTTGCCGTCGTAATCATGATCGTTGAATTCGTTGCAGGACCCGGACGAAAAGAGGCGACGCCAGCACGCCCGATGATGAGAAAATGTTGCTTTCGTTTTAACGTAATCTGCTGGGATCAGTAAGTGGCAGAGGTCACAGCAGCCATGCTTCGACGTAGAACGCGTTTCGACGTAGAAGTAGAATAGATCCCGGTCGAAAACAAACGCTGTCCCTCCCCTACCTCTTCGCAAAGTCATCCTGAAATGCAGTTGTCTTTCTCCGAAAACCGTTTCCTCCGTCCCGTGGCCCGCTTGGCCCGTCCCGTGGCCCTCGCGATGCTCGGCCTGCTGTGCTTTGCCGGGCCCGGCCAGAGCGAAGAGCCGATACGCCTGCGCGTGCTCAGCTACAACATTCATCACGGCGAAGGGGTCGACGGCAAACTGGACCTCCAGCGGATTGCCGCCGTGATCCGATCGGTGGAGCCCGACATCGTGGCGCTGCAGGAGGTGGATCAGAATGTGCAGCGCAGCGAAAGCGTCGACCAACCGGCCGAACTGGCTCGGCAAACCGAGATGCACGTGGCGTTTGGGGCCAACATTCCGCTACAGGGCGGCCACTACGGCAACGCCATTCTCAGCCGTCTGCCCATCGAGCGTGCCGACAACCACCTGTTGCCCAATCACAATCGGGGTGAACAACGAGGCGTCCTGGTGGCCCGTTTGAAGGCTCGCGAAGGGGGGCCGACCATCACCTTGTTCGCCACGCACTTCGATCATCGCCGCGACGACACCGGAAGATTGGCTTCGGTGCAGGCCATCAACCGTCATCTAGGACACTCCGGCGACGCTCCGGCCTTGTTGGCCGGCGACCTGAACGATGTCATCGGCAGTCCGACGCTCGATCGCTTGGCTGCGGTCTGGACGCGCAGCAACGACCAGCCGTTGCCGACGATTCCGGTCGCCCAGCCCCAGCGGCAGATCGACTTTGTGCTGTACCATCCGGCGGACCGCTGGAAAGTCGTCGAGGTCCGCGTCCTGGACGAAGCCGTCGCGTCGGATCACCGGCCCATCCTGGCCGTCCTGGAACTGCTGCCCGCAAAGTAGCTCGGCTGTCCCCAGCCGAAAAAGCCGCAAAGTAGCTCGGCTGTCCCCAGCCGAGAGAGGCGTCTGCGGAAGCCAAAAGCGACGCTCAGACCGACTCGGCCGGAGACGGGCTAGCCGAAACGCGCGAAGCCGGGTTAAATAATTGCCCGGCTCATCTTTGCCAGATACGTGGAAGTCGAATCGATTCGATTCCACGCCAGCGCGTTCTCGATACAAGGATCATCAATGTCGACCGTTCCATCGGATCAAGCCCCCCAACCGATAACCATTCCCGCCGACGAGCTTGATGCTGACGGCTTTGTCAGCCTGTGGAACGTAGCTTCGGCATCTCGCGACGGCGACACGCCGGCCGTCCGCGAACTCGCTTCGAAACTGCTGTTGTTCCTGTGCAAGAAACAGTGTGACTTCGTGGTCACCAGCACGGCCAATGCCGAGTACCTGGACAACTGGTTCGAGCGTGACAAGAACCTGTTGTACAACTGGAAGCCGGACAGCGAGTTCGTCGACGTCGTGGCCCAGCACGCCGAGGTGCCCGGCAATGCGTTATTGTCGTTTCTTCGCAACGAGAACTTCGACCCCAGCGTCAATCACAACGCGACCCGAGCGGCGCGCGTCAAATGGTTCCAGGAAATGTGGAACGTGGGCTGAACGATCTAGAGGGCGCGGGGGTTCGGCAGGGCGCACTGGTGATACCGTTCCTGTTGGTTGACGATCTCCACGATCTCCTCCAGCGGTTTGGGCTGGGAGAATAAATATCCCTGCCCGAAATCGCAGTCCAGGTCTCGCAGCCGGGTGAGTTGTTGTTCGGTCTCGATCCCTTCGGCGATCACCGTGGTATCGAGATTGTGAGCCAGCGTAATGATGGCGTGAATGATCGATTCGTAGTCGTCGTTGGTTTCCAGCGTGGAGACGAACGAGCGGTCGATCTTGAGGACGTCGATGGGAAAGCGATGCAGGCAGCTGAGCGAGGAGTGCCCGGTGCCGAAGTCATCCATGTACAGCCGCACGCCGAGATTGCGAATTTGATGCAGCCGATCGACGATCCCTTCGGGACTGTCCATGATCAGCGACTCGGTGATCTCCAGATTTAATTGTCGCCCGTCCACATCGAATTGCTTGAGGACGTCCTGCAGTTGGTCGACGAAGTCGGGTTCGGTGATCTGTCGTTTGGAAACATTCACACTGATACTGATCGGCGTACTGCCGGTGTGCTTGGCGTTCAGCTGGCGAACCGCCCGGCAGGCTTCTTCCAAAACCCAGCGCCCGATCGGGACGATCAACCCGGTCTCCTCGGCGATCGGAATAAAATCGGCCGGCTGAGTCAGATGGCAGTCGGGCTGTTGCCAGCGGACCAGCGATTCCAGCCCCACGATCCGCTGCGAGGGGACTTCGAAGATCGGTTGGAATTCCATCCGTAGTTCGTTGTTGTTGACGGCGTTTCGCAGCGCGGCCTCCAGCTCCAACCGCTTCAGCACGGCCGCGTGCATGGCGTCGTCGAACACGGCCAGTCGCCGTTTGCCGGTGAACTTGGCGCGGTACATCGCCAGGTCGGCGTTGCGCATCAGGTCGTCGGCGGCCCGAACGCCGGGACCGGTGTAGGCGATCCCCAAGCTGCAGCCGATGTTCAACTCGTGCGCGCTCAGATGGTAGGGCTCGCACAATTCGTCGCGGATCCGTTCGGCGAACCGCCGGGCCACGTCCTGGCTGTCGATATCGACCAGGAACGCCACGAATTCATCACCGCCCAGACGCGCCACCAAATCGTGCGGTTGATCCGCGCCCACCGCGGCGGGACGACCGCCGACGCTGCGGCAGTAGGCGGCCAAAGCCCGCTGCAAACGGCGAGCGATCTCGCTCAGCAGTTCATCGCCAACCGCATGGCCCAAACTGTCGTTGATCAATTTAAAATTATCGACGTCCAAAAACAGCAGGGCGTCATCGCCGGTGGCCGCGGCGTCCTGGCGTTCGAACCGGCCGGCGAGCACGTTCTTCAGGTAGTGACGATTGGGCAAACCGGTCAGATTGTCGTGTGTGGCGGCGTGCTGGAGCCGATCTTCGGCGGATTTTCGAATGCCGATCTCGACCTGCAGACGCTGGTTCGTCTCGCGGAGCTTTTCCACCTGCACACAGTTGTCCAGCAGCGAACGGCGTTTCTTGGTCATCGCCATCGCCAACTGCTGGGCTTCCTCATTGGCGAAGGGTTTCTTCAGCAGCAACAGGTTGTCGCGCTGGCCGACGCGTTGGATGACCTCGGACCAGGCGTAATCGGAGAACGCCGTGCAGATCACGATCTGCAACCAGGGGTCTACCTGCCACAACCGCTGCATCGTTTCCAGGCCATCGATCCCGGGCGGCATCCGCATGTCCACAAAGGCGACTTCGAAGGGCTGGCCCTCGGCCTTGGCGGCAGCGGCCATCTCGACCGCCTGCAGCCCCTGGTTGGCGAAGTGCAGCTGGAAATCAATCTGGTGGGAGTGAGCGGCGGCGGCGGAGACGTCATTGCCGAACAGGCTGGACTCCAATGCCTCCAGATCCAGATTCCGCTCGGCTTTGGAGAACACCGTGCGATAGGCGTCGTGGATCGATTCCTGATCGTCCACCAACAGCAATCGCCCTGGGTTTTCAACACTCAATACACTCATTGCGAGACGAGCTCCGGGATATGGTTAAAGGGCAGGACGAGGCTGAACGTCGCACCGCAATCGGGGCCATCGCTGTGCACACTCAGCGTCCCTTTCAATTCGGTTACGGCGAGGGCACAGTAGTGCAGCCCTTGGCCGTGGCCGCTGGACTTCGTCGTAAAGCCGCCGGCAAAGATTTTTTCAAAATGTTCGTTGTCGATCCCACAACCGGAATCGGCAAAGGCGATCGCCACGTGGTCTTCGCCGGACAGCGACACCGTGATCCGGATTTCGCGCCGCGGTTCGGGCAAATCGCTGACGGCGTCCCGGGCATTGGCCAACAGGTTGACCATCACCTGGATGATTTTGCCGCGATCGATTCGCAGCGGCGGCGCCGCGTGGTAGTCCTTTAGAATGCGAACGCGGCAACGCTGCAGCGAAGCCTCGAGGATGGCGATTGCCTCGTCCAGCAGGTCGTCCACGGCCACCGACTGCAGCACCACCGTGCCGGTGGCCAGTTTCTGCTGGGCTTCGAGGATCTCGCTGACGTGCTGGAGGTTTTTGTCCAGCGCCGCTAGATGGTTCCGCATCTCGTCCTGTTCGTGCTGGAGGTGGTCGGTGACCTGACAGATGTACCGCGGCAACTGCCGGCCGCGCGGATCGGAGCTCAGAAAGCGGTCCAGTTCGCTGGCGTGCTGGCGAAGCATCTCGGCGGATTTCTTCATCCCCGCCAGCTTGGATTCACCCAACTGGGTGGACATGGCCGAGGAGAGGACGTTGACGTTGGTGATCACGTTGCCGACGTTGTGCAGCACGCCGGCCGCCATATCGCTCATCCCGGCCTTGCGAGACAACTCGATCAGCCGGTTTTGCGAATCGGCCAGGTTGACCACCATGGCATCGAAGTGCCGCGCCAAGTCGCCAAATTCGTCTTTCCGTTGCATATTGGCCCGCACACTCAAGTCGCCGGTCTGACCGATCGCTCCGGCGTGTTCGGACAACTGGATCAGCGGTGTGATCACGATCCGCTGCAGCAACAGCAGCAGAATCGTCAGCACGACGAACGAACTGAGCAGCAGCGAACCGAGGGCGAAACGCATGGCCGCGCGCCCGTGCTTGGTGACATTGCGGTCGATCGCCGCGGAGGTCAGCACAATGGGGTTGCCATCGATGTCCAACAACCCGGACAGGGCGATCAGTTGGCTCCGGTCCAGAGCCCGGAAAGCCAGCGGGTGGCGCGAGCCGCCCTGGCGAAGAAACTCCCGCAACGCCGCGGGCATCGCCTGCCACTGCGACGGGTCGATGTCCGCGAGCGGAGTCACGGTAAAACGAGCCGCCGTCTGCTCCGAAACCGCTCGGATCGCTTGCTCGTCCAGAAAGCGTCCCATCACCAGAGTGCCGTTGGCAACCGGCCGCGGACCGTCCTGCACGATCGGCCGAGAAACCACGGCCATCGGCCCGCGTTCGGTCATCATCAAACCCGCCAACGACCGTTCGGCCAGCGGTTTGGAAGACCTGTCGTGCTGTAGCAGCGGATGTGTCGCCGGCCAGCGATCCTCGGGAAAGCGGGGCAGATGAATCGGTGCGGTGAATCCCGAGGCGCGAATCCCCTGGTGAACGACGTTGTCATCCGGATCCAATACGGCCACCAGATTCAGTTTGGCATCGATGTAGGTGGAATCTTTGAAGTGCTCGGCAAGAAACGACCGGTTTCGAACGTGCACAAAGGCGTGCAGGTCGTCGCGAACCGCCCAGTCGTGCACGAAATACTCCAAGTGCTCGAGGTCCCGCTCGATGGCTTGATGGCAGCGCTGTAGGTTGCGAGCCGCTTCCTGCTGTTCCAGTTCCAGAAAACGAGGAAAGACCACCCAGTGCTGGATCGCTGCATCGCTGACCACGTACAGGCACATGACGCCGATCAGACTGAGCAGGATTTTGAGACGCAGGTTCATGGGGGACGCCGATCCGGTTGCGGCACCGTTCAGTAGCAGGCTGGAAGGAACACACGCGACACCGCCCACGTGCCCCGCGAAGCCGCCCATCAGTACTTACCCCATAAACCTAGGATTTCCCTGCTGGACAAACCCGCAGTTCCGCTGGATTCTCGCGGTTTGCTTTGACGGGCAGTCCGAAGAACCGCGACGGATCGCCCAATCCCTAGTATCGGTACGATTCTGTTCAACCGAACCAGCCGGGGAACTCGGTGGCGAACCGGTCGCGGGCCAGCCTTGGTCGAAAATCGGTCAACCGCGCACTGGCGCGTCATGCGGCGGTGGCTGCGCAGCCGCCCGGCGGCGGCCGCGCTGGCGTCTTCTACGGAAAAAAACTCAGCAGCCACCGGCGACGCGAAACTGGCACAGAGTTTGCATCTTTTCTCGCTCGTGTTCGAGCCGGCATGTTGCCGGTGATTCACCGAGAAACACTGTTTGAATGCAAGAGGAAAACCAATGAAGAGTCTGTATAGTTTGTTGTTCGCCGGTTTGGTGGCCATGGTTTCTGTGGGCTGTGAAGACAGCGCCTTTGACACCGAAGCCGATCGCGTCGAAGAAAACGCCGAGATGCGAGCTGATCAGCTGGAAGAAAACGCCCAGCAGACCGCCGAACAGGTCCGCGAAAACGCCCAGCAGCAAGCGGAAGAAATCCGTGACGAATCGGGCCGGACCATCCTGGGAACCGCCGAAAGTGACGCTGCGGAAGATCGCGCCGACGCGATCGAAGAAGCCGGCGAAGAACGCGCCGACGCCATCGAAGATCGTGGCGAAGAACGCGCCGACAATATCGAAGAGCAGGGTGACGAAGCCGAAGACGCTCTGGAAGAAGTCGAAGTCGAATAAGCTGGCTGTAGCCAGTCGGGCGAACCCGGCGGAGAGCCCCTTCGCCGCGGGATCGCCCCCCTTTTTCAGCAAAGAAGCCATGGTTTGCCCAACCATGGCTTTTTTCGTAACCAATTCCCCGTAGCTACGGGGATCGATCAACTGGGTTGGTCGGGCAGGGGACGTGGGGTGAGCAGCTTTCGTAGGTCTTCCAGGATCAGGTACAAGCAGGGGACCAGCACCAGAATGATCGAGGTGGCGAAGAGGATTCCAAAGCCCAGCGAAATGGCCATCGGAATGATGTACTGGGCCTGCAGCGAATCTTCGAAGATCAGCGGCATCAGGCCCCCGAACGTCGTAACCGTGGTCAGCATGATCGGCCGAAAACGGCGCAGGCCCGCGCTGAGGATGGCAGCAAACGGCGTCTGGGAGTCGCGTTGGCCGTTGGCGTAGTCGATCATGATCAACGAGTCGTTGATCACCACTCCCGACAGCGCGATCACACCCATCAAACTGACCAGCGACAGGTCGTACCCTAGCAACATGTGTCCAAAGATCGCGCCCACGATGCCAAAGGGAATGGCGACCAGAACGATCAACGGTTGGACGTACCCGCGGAAGGCGATCGCCAAGAGGGAATAAATCACCGCCAGGGCCAGTCCGAACGATCCCCACAAGGACGCCGTGGCCCGACGCATTTCCGCATCGCTGCCCTCGAACGTCCAGGAGATGCCGGGGTAGTCGCTGCGCAGCCGCGGCAGTTCCTCGTCGCGCAGCGCCGTCAACACCGTGTTGATTGCCCGTTTGGGTTCCACGGTCATCCCCACGCTGACCACGCGGCGGCCATCGCGACGATTGATCGAAGCAAAGGCCGTGCTCTTTTCCAGACCCGCTACGTCCAACAGCGGCACCTCGGCGCCGTCGGGCGTCCGCACCACCAGGTCTTCCAGATGATGAATGTCTTCGCGTTGATTCTCCGGCAGTTTGACGCGGACCTCGATCTCGTTGGTACCGCGTAGCATCCGCAGGGCCAACGAACCGAAGAAGGCACCGCGCAGTTGCTCGCCCAGCCCTTCGTCGGTCAGCCCCAGCGCCCGGCCTTCGGGACGCAGGCGAAAATCGTACTGGTTCTTGCCGCGATTAAAATTGTCGTTCACATCTTGGACGTTAGCGTATTGTTCGGCTCGTGCGACGAACGCTTTGGCCGCTTTCTCCAACACGTCGATGTCGCTGTGGCTCAGGTCGATTCGGATGTCCCGTCGATAACCGCCCGGCCCGCGTTCGGCTTCGAACGTCACCTGGTCGACGCCGGGCAAGTCGCCGATCGAATCGCGCCACAGCTCGATCACTTGCTTGGCCGTCATGTCGCGCTCGTCCGGCGGCTTCATCACGATTTCCACATCGATAAAGCTCTGCCCGCGGACGTTGGTTTTGATGCCTTCGGCGACTTCGTACAGATTGTGTTCGTCGAACATTCGCAAACTGGCCGTGGTGACCGCATCGGCGATCTCGGCGGCTTGATCCTGGGTGGTTCCCACCGGCATCCGCACGCCGGCTTCGATTTCATCGGCCGACACTTCGGGCATCAGGACCATGCCCATGTGGGCGCTATTGGCATAACCGGTCACCACGACAAACAATCCTAGGGCCGCACAGGTGGTCACATAGCGGTAGCGGAGGCAGGCGCGAAGGACGGGTCCGTAGAATCGCTGCACCGCCCGATTGAACGCACCGCTAAAAGCTTGTTGGCCGTGGTGAAACCAGCCACCGACGCGGCGCAGGCCAGTGCGGCGGCCCGGCCGCTCGGCTTTGCGGGCGTGCGCCAGGTGTGCGGGCAGGATGAACAGGCTCTCGACCAGGGACAGCGTCAGCACGACGATCACGACGATCGGCAGCGGCTGCCAGAATTTCCCGGTCTCGCCGGGGATAAAGATCAGCGGCACGAAGGCCACGATGTTGGTCAGGATGCTGAACGTCACCGGGCTGGCAACCTGGCGAGTCCCTTCGATGGCGGCGACTTCGTTGTCGCTCTCGCCCTGCCGCTTCTCATAAACGTTTTCCCCGACCACGACCGCGTCGTCGACGACGATGCCCAGCACGACCAGAAAGCCGAACAACGAAATCATGTTCACGCTGACGTCCACCAGCGGCAGAAACAACAACCCGCCCACAAAGGACACGGTCATTCCCATCATCACCCAAAAGGCCAACCGCAGCTCCAGAAACAGAGCCAGGATGCACAGCACGATGATGACGGCCAGGACGGCGTTCTTGAGGACCAGGCCCAGCCGGCGACGAAATTCCTCGGCGTTGTTGCTGTCAATTCGCCAAGCGACGCCCGGTGGCAGCACCGCTTCGAACTCGCTCATCTTCCGCTGGACGGCGTCGGCGATGTCGATCGGCGACTGCGATCCGACGCGGAGGATATCCAGTTCGACCGAAGGCGTTTGACTGAACTGGGAATGGAATCCGACGTCTTCGAATCCGTCGCGGATCTCCGCGATGTCGCCCAGGGTGACGCGTTGGCCACGGCGGCCGCTGACGATTTCAATCGCGGCGAATTCGTCCGCCCACTGCTTGCGCGCTTTGACCCGCAGCAAGATCTCTCCGGCGGTCGTCTGCACCGAACCGGCCGCGACGTCGCGACTGGACTGGCGAATACTGCCAGCGACGTCGGACAGGGTCAGCCCGTACTCGCGCAAGCGTTGACGGGGAATTTCGACGTGCGTCACGTAATTGGGAACCCGTCGCAGTTCGACCTGCGTGATCTGCTCGTCCGCCTGCAAGTGGTCGCGCAGCTGTTCGGCCAGTTTGCGCAGCGCCCACACATCGACCGAACCGTACAGCGCCACCTGGATGACCCGCTGCTGGCGCGACTGCAGACGCACCTCCGGCTGTTCGATCTGTTCGGGGAACGTGCGAATGCGATTGATCGCTTGCTCGATCTCCTGAAATGTTTTGATCCGCTGCTCACCGGAAACCAATTCGATCGTCACCTCGCCGCGACCTTCGCGAGCTTGGCTGAGCACCTCGCGAATGCCATCGATCCCGCGAACCGCGCTTTCGATGGGCCGCAGGATGCCCTGCTCGACCTCCTCGGGCGAAGCTCCGGGATAGCCGACGTAGACCTCGACGATGTCCAACTGGAACTGTGGAAAGACCTCTTTCTGGATCGCGAACGCCGACCAGATGCCGCCGCCCAGCAACAAACACATCAGCAAATTGGCGGCGATCGGATTGCGCGCCATCCAAGCGATAGCGCCCTCGTTGCGCTGAGCCAATACGGTCGGCGTGTTACTCATGGCCCGTCCTCAGCGGCGGGCTCAGCGGCGGGCTCGACGCGCCGCAGCCCCACGCCGTCGGCAACCGTGGCCAGGGTTGTGATCACGACTTCCTCGCCGTCCTCCAGTCCGCTTTGGATGTACGCGTAGCGGGCATCGCGATACAGCACCTCGACGGCTCGGATCTCCAGCTTGTCGTCTTTGTTCACCCACACCGTATCGCCGTCGCGAAGGTACTGGCGATCCAGTCGAACCACCGCATCGACGGGCCGACCTTGGATCTCGACATCGATCAACGACCCCAGGATCAGGGGCGGCAGGTCGTCGTGGAGGGCCAGGGGATCCGAGATGGTAACCAAGACGCGAGCCAAGCGAGTTTGATTATCCAAAGCCCCGATCATCCGCGACACCGTGCCGCGGCGGACGACGTCTGGCCCCCAGGCGTCGGGATCGCGGAGTTTAACCGTGGCGCCGCCGGTCGCGTTATCGCTCCGCACTTCGGCGTTCTCGCCTTCGACATTGGTGCCGCTGGCCTCTCGAGCCGTTCGACGCAGTGCGGAACCGTCGAGGGTCAGGCGTGCGGTCATCGTCGCAGGGTCGGTAGACCCGGATGTGGCACGGGCAGTGTCGGCGAACTGGATCCAGCGCAGACTCCGCACCGGCACGGCCGCCGAAACCCAGTATTCCTCGACACCGACCAGGCGGGCCAGCGAATCGCCGGGGCTGACCTGCGAGCCGACGTTCACGTCGCGGCTGAGCACCTGGGCATCGAACGGTGCGAGCACCTTGGTCCGCTGGAGGTCCAATTGGGCACGCTCAATCGCTGCCAAGGCGGCGTTGACCTCGGCGCGAATCGAAGCGATCTGGGGTTCGCGGAGCACCAGAGCTCGGTTGGTCGAGTTGATCGTGCCTTCCAATAGCTTCAGCTCCTTCTGCGCCAAGCTCTGCCGGCCGCTTTCGATTCGCAGTGAGGCCTCGGCCTGCTCCAGTTCGCTCTGCCGGATCCGCAGAGCGTTTTCGAAATCGGCCGGATCAATCCTCAGCAGCTCTTCGCCGGCGCGCACCATCCCGCCGGGAACCAGCGAATCCGATACCGCTACCACTTGGCCGCTGACGCGCGGCGCCAGATCCACTTCGCGAGCCGCTTGGACCGTGCCCAGCACTTCAATGCTGGGCCGATAGGTGCCGCGGCGCACGATTACCGTTTCGACCAACGCCGCGGACTTGCGCTTGGCGGTTTCCGTTTCCGCGACCGGCTCGGTGCGTTGGATCACGACGACGGCATAAGCCGAGGCGGCCAGGAGGCTTCCGCACGCCAAGACCGAAACCACCACGCGCAGCCAAAAACCTTTGCGTGACGAAGGCTGGGCGTCAGTCAGGGTCGGAGACGATCGAGGCATAGTCGGGCAACGGAATGGCTTGCATGAAGGTAGGATCGTCCGGAATCAACCGAACGGCCGGCGGCGACATCGCGCCGGTGGCGTCCACCGCATCCGGACGCGCCGGCCCCAGCGGCAGCTCCTCGGGCACCGGAATACGCGAGGGCGGCGCCGTGAAGGGTTGCTGGGGGTCGTTGTTGGCGGGGTCGTTGTCGGCGGGGTCGTTGTCGGCGGGGTCGGAGTCGGCGGGGTCGTTGTCGGCGGCGGGATGATCGGCGCGGGCGTCGCCGGGGCCCGTGTCGACCGTCGTGATGACTGTCGCCCGCGGATCGATTCCCCCGGCTAGGGCTAAGTATAACGAAATCCGGATCAGCCGCAGATCCAATTGCGCCGATAAAGTTTCTCGCTGCAGACGCTGCCAGCCGGTGATCGCGGTCAACACGGCCAGATAATCTTCGTCGCCGATCAGGTACTGCTCGCGGAGCTGCAAGGTCGACTGATAGGCCAGCTCGACCTGTTTTTCCAGATACTCCAGCCGCTCCCGCTGATACCGTTCCTGGGCGAGCGCGTCTTCGACTTCCTGAAATGCGACCAGCATCGTCTGGCCGTACTGATTGAACAACTGTCGAGCGACCGCGGCGGACCGATCCACCTCGGCCCGTCTCTGCCCGCCGTCCAACAGCGGGGCGATCAGCTGGCCGCCGATCGAGACAAACCAGTCGCGAAACAACGTTTCCGGGCTATCCGAAAGATTCTCGACCGATCCGGTCAGGTTCAGGCGTGGGAATTGGTCGCTGACCGCAGCCGCCAGATCGTGGTTGGCGGCCACGAAAGCCAGATAGTCACGCCGCACATCCGGCCGCCGCTGGAGCAGTTCCGCGGGCACGCCCGCGGCGGGCAGGGGAGGCATCGCCGGCAGATCGGTACCGGGATCGTAGCTGGCCGTCTGCGGCAGCTCGCCCAATAACACGCTCATCTGATGCTCGAGCGTTTCCACCTGCGACTGCACCACGGTGTACTGTTCCAGCGTGGCCTGCAGCAATTGACGTTGCCGCAGCACGTCCGCACTGCCGACCAGCCCCAGCCCAAAACGGTCCTCCTGCGACTCGACGCCTGTGCGGTTGGTCTCGATCTGAGCGTCCAGCAGCTCTAGTTGGGCGCGGGCTTCGATCAGGGCAAACCACGTCCGGGCGACCTCGGCCGACAGCGTGAGCGCGACGGCTTGATAATCAGCGTACGTGGCTGCGGCGCGAAACCGTTCGGCGGCCACCTGCGATTCGATCCGACCCCAGAGGTCGACCTGATAGGCGGCGTCGAGCCCGATAACGGTGGGATAACGGTCCTCTTCGGGCCCGAAGATGCTTTGGTGTGTCACCACGCCGTTGACGTCGGCGAAGAAATCCGAAGCCTGCCGCCGAGCGACCGCTCGGGAGGCGACGACGCGCTGCAGGGCGCTGGCCAGGTCGTAATTATTGTCAAACGCTTGCTGGACGCGGGTGTTCAGCTCCGGGTCCCCGAACGCGATCCACCAGTGATCGGCCGCGCGGACCAGTCCGCTCTCGGAAAACTCCGGCAGCGGTTGGTGGGTAAATTTACCGATCGGCTCGCGTTTTGCGCAGCTGCACAGCACCGCGCAGGCGCAAACAGCTAGCACCAAGGCCAATAGACGCAGCGGGACCGTGCCCCTTCGATTGCAACAGTAGTCCGTCATATCTCGGATCGAATTACCCTAGCGGGGGAGTCCGCGACAAGGGCAATTCGTGCGTTGGTAGGGGCGGACTTGACCACAACCTCGACAATCAAACTTCATGGAAGCGGAGGTCCTCGGATTGGCGGAGCGTTTGTTTGGTGGAAGGCTGCGCCGGGGTCAGGCCTTGTGGAAGGCTGCGCCGGGGTCAGGCCTTGTGTTCGGTGTTCACAACAGTGGCCAAGCAGACGTACATTATCGAATACCGAACATAAGGCCTGACCCTCGCGAAACGACTCGCTTGGCCGCTGACTCCGGCGGAATTCATGTAGAGCTCGGAGCGGTAGAATGCAACATTTTCTCCCCTCTCCCCCGCGGCGCCGCGAGCGTCAGCGAGTGAAGCAGTGGTGGGAGAGGGGCCGGGGGTGAGGGGGCTCAGGTGCAACGGAATGACCGTTTGCGTACGCCTTTCCGATTCCCCCATCACAGCGAAAGTCGGAGGTGGTGCTGCTCTGCTGGTCCCCCTCACCCCCAACCCCTCTCCCCCGCGGCGCCGCGAGCGTCAGCGAGTGGGGGGAAGGCTGCGCCGGGGTCAGGCCGGTAGGGACGACTGCGGCACAGATCCGTATGCGAAGGACTACCTTATACGGCTCCCGCTGCTAGTCGAGCGCGAAAGCGTTTTTTCGGTTGCTGAGCGTAAGGACTTGCTAACCCGCAGGGCGATCCAGCTTGCGCGCACCTCTGTCGCCCCTCCGGGGCTTTTGCTTGCTTGGAGAGCTGCGAACCGGCGGGTCACCCCGCCGGCAGGGGCTGTGTCGCCCTGCGGGCTGGTCCGGCGGTCGGGCGGAATTATTGCGGCATGGATTGCTTGGAGGCCGCTGCCGAGCCAACTCTTGGTGTCCGAGCGGACAACCCGCACACGGGCTCTCAGCCCGAAGGGCGGCACAGCCCCTGCCGGGGACGTGACGGCCTGTCGATTTATTTGAAAACGCATTGCTGATGTGAGCCGTGTGGGCGATAGCCCCGGTTCTGCGGTGACAAAACCGAGGCTATCGCCTAAACGGCTCATTAAATCGACAGGCCGGTGAGTCCCCGGGTGCTGAGCGCAAGGACTCGCCAGCCCGCAGGGCGGGGCTGATCGTCGGAAAAGGCTTCGCCGGGCAGGAAGAGATGTCAGCCACAAGGGCAATTCATGCGCTGGCAGGCGGCTGACGGGACTGAGGCGAGTCGCCAGATCGGTTAAGATAGACCACTCGCCTTCACTCGCTTCCCGTTCGCCGCACTGCGCATGTCCCACCCTGCTTCCGTTGGCCCCCCGGGCCTCCGCGTTTGTCGCTTCCTGGCTGCTCTGGGCCTGACGCTGTGCAGCCTGTCCGCCACCGCCGATGGTTCCGATCCGCGCACCGTGGATTTCAACCGCGACATTCGGCCGATCCTGTCGGCCAATTGCTTCGCCTGTCACGGCCCCGACGAAGCGCATCGCGAAGCCGATCTGCGGCTGGACACCTACGACGGAGTATTCGTCGATCGTGATGACGCCCCGGTCATCGTCGCGGGCAAACCAGAGGAAAGCCTGTTGCTCTCTCGCGTCCGTGCTCATGATCCCGGCGAAGTGATGCCGCCCAGTGAGAATGGCGAGCGACTGCCGGCCGAACAGATCGAATTGCTGCGTCGTTGGATCGCCGAAGGGGCAGCGTGGGGAGAACACTGGGCGTTTGTGCCTGCCCGGCGACCGCCCCTGCCCGAAGTGTCCGAGTCGGATTGGGGCCGAAACCCCATCGACCGGTTGGTGCTCGCCGCATTGGAAGCGCGGCACGAGGCGCCCAACCCGCCGGCTCGCCCCGCCGATCTGCTGCGACGCGTCACCCTGGACCTGACCGGCTTGTTGCCCACGCCAGCGGAAGTCGACGCGTTCGTTTCGGACCCTTCGCCCGCGGCCTATGAAAATGCCGTCGACCGTCTGTTGGCTTCGCCCCGTTACGGTGAACACCGGGCCCGATACTGGATGGATTACGCTCGCTACGGTGACACCCAGGGCTTGCATGTCGACAACTACCAGAGCCGCTGGCCGTATCGCGACTATGTGATCCGCGCGTTCAACGACGACATGCCCTACGATCAATTCACGCGGGAACAATTGGCCGGCGATCTGTTGCCTCCTGAACGGCTCGATCAAATCGTGGCCACCGGGCTGGTTCGTTGTGGCATCGCCACCGGCGAAGGCGGCACGATCATCGAAGAATTGAAAGTCAACCTGGCTCGCGAACGCACCGAGATGTTCGGAGCCGTATACCTAGGCCTGACCACCGGCTGTGCGGCTTGCCACGATCACAAGTACGATCCGCTCAGCCAACGCGACTTCTACGCCCTGACGGCGTTCTTTAACAACCTGACCGAAAAAGCTTCCTGCGACGACCGCGCCGACTGGCCGCCCAACGTCACCGTCCCCCAACCTGACAACGCCGCGGCGTACGACAAAGTGTTGGCGCAAAAAGCCGACGTGCTGCGTGGGCTGCAACAGCGGCGGCAAAACGCCGATCGGTTGATCGACACCTGGTTGCAAGCGGGCAACCGCCCGGCGGCCGTCGACGAGAAAGGCCTGCAGCTGCGTCTGCGACTGGATGAAAACTACCAGAGTTGGCAGCGGCCAAAGACGCTGTTGCATAACTCGGCAGCGGCCACCGATTCGCCCCCGTTCACCGCCACCGGCCCCGACCCACTGTGGGGCGAAGACACCTGTTTGTGGCCCAGCTTTCGGCTGGACACCAACACCCGCGTCAATCTGGGCCAAACCGGCGACTTTGAAAAAGACCAGGCGTTTTCCTGCGGCGGTTGGATCAAACCGCGCAACGTACCGGGCGGCAAAGCGTGGAACACCAAAGCCGGGGCGTTGATCGCCAAAATGGATCTCGCCGACGACCATCGAGGCTGGAACCTGTATTACTCCGGCGGTCCCCTGCACGTTCAACTGGTCCATCAATGGCCCCACGACGCGATCGCGTTGGAGACCGTCGGTACGACCGAATACCGCAGCCCCTTCCGACTGCCCGAAGGATCGTACGAGGGCACCGACCCCGACGTTACGCTGCCCCGTGGCAGCTGGTCTCATGTGTGTTTCACCTACGATGGATCCGGTAAAGCATCGGGAGTCAAAATCTACGTCAATGGTCTGCTGCAAAAAACCAAAGTCGTCCGCGACGCCTTGACCGGTTCGATCCGCACGGCGGCGCCGATGTGGCTGGGTCGGCGACACGACGGCGATCCGATGCAGGCCACCGCCTACCAGGACATGCGGATCTATGACCGCGAACTGTCGGCCGAAGAAGTCGCTCGGCTGCCGCGTGAAGACTACGCCGCGGAGATCATCGCCGCCAAACAACCCGGCGCCTGGACGCTGGACGAGCGCAAGGTCGTGGAGGACTATTTCTTTGACAGCGTGGACGCGGAATCCATCGCTTTGAAACAAAAGTTGCCCGGCTTGGATGCCGAGCTCGTACGTTTGTCGGCCGGCGGTGCGGTTTCGCTGGTCTGCCGCGAGAAAACCGGGCTGGCCTACGCCGACGTGCTCAGCCGCGGCGTGTTTAACGCCCGCGCCGAACGGGTGCTGGCCGACGTGCCACAGTTCCTGCCGCCGCTGCCGCCGGACGCCCCGCACAACCGTCTGGGACTGGCCGAGTGGGTCGTCGCGCCCGATAACCCGCTGACCGCTCGCGTCACCGTCAATCGCGTTTGGCAGGAATTGTTTGGCACGGGGTTGGTATCGACCAGCGATGATTTCGGCACCGTCGGCGAACCTCCCTCGCACCGCGAACTGCTGGACTGGCTGGCGGTGGAATTCGTCGACAGCGGCTGGCAGGTCAAACGGCTTTATAAAACCATCGTGATGTCGGCCACCTACCAACAGTCGGCCGTGGCCACCGCCGATATGGCCGCCAGCGATGCGGACAACCGTCTGCTGGGCCGCGGACCGCGATTCCGCATGGACGGCGAAATGCTCCGCGACAGTGCCCTGCAGGCCAGTGGGCTGTTGGTGGAAAAGCTGGGCGGAAAAAGCGTCAAACCCTATCAACCGCCCGGCGTCTGGGAAACCGGCAGCTATGGCGGCAGCAACACGCGGATCTATCAACAGGATCACGGCGACAAGCTGTATCGCCGCAGCCTCTACACGTTTGTCAAACGCATGGCGCCGATGCCCAACCTGGAAGTCTTCGATGCCACCGACCGCTCGGCCACCTGTGTGCGCCGCCAACGCACCAACACCCCGCTGGCCGCCCTGGTGCTGATGAACGATCCGCAGTACCTGGAAGCCGCCCGTCATCTGGGCGAACGCGCGATCCGAGAGGGCGGGGCGAGCACAACAGAACGCATCGACTTCCTCGGCCGCGTCCTGTTGTCGCGGCCCTTTTCCGACGCCGACCAAAAAATCCTGCAGGCCGCCTTCGAGCGTTTGACCACCAGTTTTGCCGAGCGTCCCGGCGATGCCGAAGCCCTGATTTCGATCGGTGAATCCGCGAAACCTTCCATGGCCGACCAGCCCAGTTTGACCACCGGAAAACCGTCGCGAAGTCCCGAGCACCAGAGGGGACACCCGCCGTCGCTGGCCAACGACGGCCTCCGCAGCGACACCAACCGCTTCTGGTCGCTGGATTCCAGCGGCGGCAAGCCGGCTTGGTGGGAGGTCGATCTGGAGCAGCCCACCGAGGTCGCCAGCGTGGTCGTGGTCGGTTACTTCGGCGACTCGCGACACTATGGCTTCACCGTCGAAACCTCGCTCGACGGCCGACAGTGGGATCTGGTGGCCGACCACCGCGACAACCAGCGACCGTCTACCGCCGCAGGGATCCGCTGCGAATTCGAACCGCGGCAGGTGCGTTTCATCCGCGTCAACCAAACTCATAACTCGGCCAACGTGGGGCGGCACCTGGTGGAGGTGCTGGCGTTTGGCAAAGCCGAGTCAGCGGCCAAGTCGAACGGGATCGACGCCACCGAACTGGCCGTCTGGATGATGATGGCCTCCACGGTGATGAACAGCGATGCGGCCCTCAACAAATAGTGAATCGTCCCTGGTCTTTCGTTAGGCTCTGCCTGGTTGCTTCCCGCTAACCCTCCAAAGTAATACGTCGCGATGAAACCCTCCCCATGCTCCGACCATTTCGGCTGCGGTCCGACGCCCTGTGACCTGCCGATCCCCGCCGAACTGAAACAGCGATGGAAAACGTTGGCAACGCGGCGGCACTTCCTGGGTCGCGGCGGCACCGCCCTGGGCTGGGCGGCATTGGCTTCCCTGTTGGGCGGCGGGACGCTGGGAAGTGCAACCGGGCAAGCGGCGACGGCCGAGCGGCGGGGTGGCATTCTGGACGGCCCGCACTTTCCACCCACCGCCAAACGCGTGATTTACTTGTTCATGTCCGGCGGTCCGCCGCAAATGGACATGTGGGATTACAAACCGGACCTAGCCCGGTGGTATGACAAAGACTTGCCGGAATCGGTCCGCGGCACCGCCATGCCCACCGGCATGACGGCGGGTCAAACCCGGTTTCCCGTGGCGCCGTCTCAGTGGGCGTTTAAGCGGTACGGCCAGTGCGGCCGCTGGGTCAGCGAGTTGCAACCGGCGATGGCCAAGAGTGTCGACGACATCGCCGTAATCCACTCGATGCACACCGATGCGATCAACCACGAACCGGCCATTTTGTTGATGAACACCGGCAACATGGTCCCGGGCAAACCCTCGCTGGGAGCCTGGATGTCTTACGGGCTGGGCAGCCCCAACGACAACCTTCCCGCTTTTGTGGTGCTGAATTCAAAGTTCACGGTCGGCAACCCGCAACCGATCAACTCGCGGTTGTGGGGCAGCGGCTTTCTGTCCTCGCGGCACGCCGGCGTGCTGTTGCGTTCGGCCAAGGATCCGGTGCTGTACTTGCAGGATCCCCGGGGCATGGATCGCCGCGTCCGCCGCACCATGCTGGATGCGGTTGCCCAGTTGAATCAACGCACCTTTGAAGAATTTGGCGACCCGGAAACGCAGTCGCGGATCAGCCAGTACGAGATGGCGGCCCGGATGCAAACCAGTGTTCCGGAACTGACGGACTTTTCCGACGAACCGGAGCACACTTGGAAACTGTACGGCGAACAAGCCAAACAACCGGGCAGCTTTGCCTACAACTGTTTGATGGCTCGGCGGCTGGCCGAACGCGGCGTGCCGTTTACGCAGGTTTACAAGCGGGGTTGGGACGTGCACGGCAACGTGGTCGGCGACCTACCCAAGCTGTGTGCGGAAACCGACGCCGCGATGCACGGCCTGCTGGAGGACCTCAAACAGCGAGGTTTGTTGGAAGACACCCTGGTGGTCTGGGCCGGCGAATTCGGTCGTACGGTGTATTCCCAAGGCGGGCTGTCGCGGAAGAATTACGGACGCGACCACCACGCCAAATGCTTCAGCCTGTGGCTGGCCGGCGGCGGGATCCGGGGCGGCGTTGCCCACGGCGCCACCGATGATTTTTCCTTCTCGATCACCGAAGATCCGGTGCATATCCGCGACCTGAATGCCACCATCCTGCACTGCTTGGGGATCGACCACCAACGCTTGACGTTCAACATCCAAGGACTCGATCAAAAGCTGACCGGCGTGGAACAAGCCCACGTCGTGCGGGCTCTGCTGTGAGACGTCCCTAGCGCACGCCTTCGCTTTTTCCGGCTTCGATCTCCGCCTCTAATAGCGGCACGATCGATTCGGCGGGCATCTGCCGATCGGCCACCTGCTCGCGATCGGCGAGCAGTCGGGCGCGGACGACCACTTCGTGAAGCGTTTCGGTGTCGGGGGCGGTGATCAGCCGTTGGCCGCGCAGCGAGTCATCGTCGACCAGGACCGGGGCCAACACTTCGTTGACGTCGAAACTGGTTACCGTGCCTTGGAGGATGGCGTGGCGCAGCCGCGAGAGATCCTTCAGCGCGCCGGCGCGGGCCGCCTCGTCCAGTTCCGGATCGGCTTCGAGGTGGGTTTCGATCGCTTCCAGATCGCCCCACTGGAGCAGCGGGATGCGAGTCAGCCGGTTCATCACGCCACTGGCCTGCCAGTTTTCCAGCCGTCCGCTCTCGGCGTCGTCGGCGACCTGTTCGAGCAGACGCGTGACGGCCTGTTTCTCTTCGGGGTCGAGCTGGCTTTGGGCGACGGTCGGAATCGTATGGCCGCGCAGCGTCCGCGACGCCAGTTCGACGCGCTGTTGAAACAGGAAGTAGGTCGACACGCCGCAGCAGACGAACATGGCGATCGTCAGCAGCAGGCACGAAGCCAGGACCGCCGGCATCCAGCCCACGCCCTCGTCGGCATCTTCGTCGGGGCCCGCTGGGCCGCCGGGCTCGGTCTGGCTCATTCGGCGTCCAGGAATTCGATTTTCAGGATCTTGAAGCGCATTTTGCCGGCCGGGGCATCGATTTCGGCCGTCTCGCCAACCTTCTTGCCGACCAAGCCTTGTCCCAGGGGACTGGTCACGAGGATTTTGCCCGCGTCGTAGTCCTCTTCACCGGCGCCGACCAGCGTGAACTGTTCTTCGTCGCTATAGGCCAAGTCCTCGACCGTGACGGTGCACCCGAAGACGACCTCATCCTTGGGCAAGGTGGAGGGATCGATGATCGTGGCCCGCGCCAGCTTCAACTTCAGCTCGTCGATTTTGCGCTGCAGCATGCCTTGGTTTTCACGCTGGGCATGGTACTCGGCGTTTTCCTTCAAATCGCCTTCTGCACGTGCCTCGGCGATCTTCTCGGTGATCTTCGGCATCTCGACCGAATCCAAACGCTCCATCTCCGCCTTGATCTTGTTGTACCCCTCGCGGGTCATGGGGACCGAATCGTGCATGGATAATCCTTGACTGAAAGTTAAAAGTATCGTTCCGCTGGCGCAAAACAAAACAACGACCTACCGCGCAAAGGTCCGCGGCGGGTCGTCGTCAGTGGTTGATTGGATCGATGACCCTAAATCTTCGCCTCTCGAGGTCGCTCTGTAAAGCGGAGCTTGCGGTGGCGTTCAGTCGTCATTGTCGCGCGTCAGATGGCCGCTGTGGCCGATGGCCAGGGCCAGCCGCATCATGACCATCAGGCTGAAGCCCGCACCGGCCGTCCCCAGCACGCTCAACTGGTGGATTCCCAAGAACGACTGACTGGGAAACAGCAGGGGCGGCACTTTCATCGCCAGCATCAGCGACGAGCCCAGAAACAGCGAACTGGCCAACATCCCCAGGACCAGGCGGTTGACCGAAGGGCTCAAACGGCGGTGTTCCAGGTTCAGACTGACGTTGCCGCGGCGAGCCTGTTCGAGCAGGGAGAGCACTTGGTCGGGGGCGAACTCCAGAAAGTTCTCGGCTTCCAGATAAATCCGGCGGGCTTGCCGAAAGCGGCGTTTCGGACTCAGCCGCCGGAGCATCGCCTGACGCACGAAGCCGCGGATGATACTCAACGAGTCGAACTGGGCGTTCAGTGTACTGAGCGTGCCTTCGAGCGAGACCAACATCTTCAGCAGCAGAGCGGACTGGCTGGGTAGTTTGATGTTGTGGCGATGCAGGATGTCGGTCAAATCGTTCAGGGCGGCGGTCAGATTGAACTTGCCCAGTCCCTGCCGGCCGTAGGTGGCCAGGTAATCGCCGATATCGACCGACAGCGCCGCGTCGTCCAAACACGGCGGCGGGTTGCCCACGCGTTTGACCAAGCGCAACACCATCGCTTCGTCCCCGGCGGCGATCGCAAACAGCATCTCCTCGATCGTCTCTCGCAGGCGATCATCGACGCGGCCCACCATACCGAAATCCAGGATCCCCAGCTTGCCATCGGCCAGAGCCAGCAGGTTGCCCGGATGCGGATCGGCGTGAAAGGTGCCGTGGTCAAACAGCATTCGCATGTAACAGCGAGTGATGTTTTGGGCCATTTGGTTTCGCTTTTCCGGGTCCGCTTCTTCCCACTTGGCCACGTTGGGACCGTCCAGACGCGTCATCACCAGCACCCGGGCGGTGCACAGTTCGGCGACCGGTTCGGGCAGCACGACGTCGGGATCGTCGGCGAAGAACTGGTCGAACACCTGCATGTTTTGCTGTTCGCGTTCGAAGTCCAGTTCGTGGCGAAGCATGGGCATCATCTGTCGCGCCATTTCGGCCGGTCCCCAGGGCGCGAAGGCCTCGACGTGTTCGGCCAACTGGGCCAATCCCGCCAGCACGTCCAGGTCCTGCAGGATCGTGTGTTCGACGCCGTCGCGTTGGACTTTGATGACCACCTGGCGGCCATCGGCCAGGGTGGCCGCGTGGACCTGTCCGATCGAAGCGGTCGCCAGCGGCTGGTCTTCCAGCACCGCGATTTCGTGCTCAAAACGCTCGCCCAGTTCTTCGTGCAGCGTGCGCCGCACGACTTCGGGCGGATCCGGCGCGACGTTGGCGCGGAGGAGTTTTAATTCGTCGGCCATGCTCGCTCCGACTAGGTCGGGGCGAGCGGCCAGCAGTTGCCCCAGTTTGATGAACGTCGGGCCCAGTTCGGTCAGGGCCAGCCGCACGCGTTTTTCTCGCGAGTGCTGGGTCAGCGGCACGCCCTGGCGATCTTTCAAGAAATCGCGAAAGGGCAAACTGGGGAAATGGCTCAACCAGTCCGCCAATCCATAGCGGCGCAGCACCTGAAGGATCTGTCTCCAGCGTTTCAGGTTGCGGTACAGCTGCGGGATGGCGGTGATTTTCATAGATTCTCGGCCCAGCTTGAATATGGCTCAGTCTGAGCAGCCAGCGCGGCCGAATCGGCTGGGAAAGCGGCGCGTCGAGCTGTTGCCGGTCGCGGCCCGCGTTAAGATCGATAAAACGGTTACATTCACTCCTCAATTATGCACGCTTTGGCCATGGGGACATGGCCCCTTGGTTATGGCCTCTTTGTTATTGACGCTCGCCCTGATGACGTTGGCCGTGTCGGTGGCCCTGCCGGTGGGCGTGGCCCTGGCGGCGCTGCTGTGTCTGGCGGGTTCGCATCGGCTGGCCCGCGCGGTTCGGCGATCCGCCTGGGCAATGCTGTTCGTGCTGGTGTGTTTGCCACTGTACCTGCAGGCTTCGGCGTGGGAGGCGGCCGCCGGAAAATACGGCTGGATACCGCTGATGCAAAGTGGTGCGAATCGTTTCTGGTTTCGCGGCTTGGTGGCGGCCGGCTGGGTGCACGGGATCAGCGGTGCGGCCTGGATCGCCCTGATCACGTCCTGGGCCGTGAGCCGCACCCCGGTGTCGCTGCTTCAACAGGCGTCGCTGGACGCCTCGGCCGCCGGCCGGCTGTGGCACGTCGCGTTGCCCTACGCACGCCCGGCGATCGCCGCGGCGGGACTGTGGGTCGCCTTGCTGGCCGCGACCGAGATGACGGTGGCCGACCTGTACGGCGTCCGCACGCTGGCCGACGAGGTCTATCTGAAGTACGCCTACGAACCCGAACCGCTGCCCATCGCGCTGGCCTACGCGACGCCCTGGGCCATCGCGGGGGTCTTTCTCTGGTCCCTCGGGCGACTGATGCGGCGGATGTCGGCGGCGGGAATGCCGGGTGCGGGGATGTCGGGTGCGGGGGGACGCCGGGGCGGCCTGGAACGCCAAACCGCCTTCTGGAACGAAGGCCACACCTGGGACGGGGCCGGCGGAACCGAACGACCTGCGCTCTGGGCCACGGCGGCCTGTGTGCTGGCCGCCGGCCTCCTGGTGTTGTTGGTCTGCGTGCCGCTGGTCAGTCTGATCATGAAAGCCGGATTGGTGGTCGAAGCCGCCGGCGCGGAGCACGCCGGACCGCGTTACCACTGGTCCTGGTCGCAGTTCGGTCAGACCCTGAACGATTCGCTGCGAACCTTCGGTCCGGAGTTCGGTTGGTCGGTGGCGCTGGCCGGTGGTGTGGCCGTGGTCGCTCTGGCCCTAGGCGCGGCCGCGGCAGCCTGGGCCGAAGGCTCGCCAAGGCGAGCGAGCTGGGGAGCGGTAGCAGCCGTACTGCTGGTGCTGATTCCCGGCCCCATCGTCGGCATGGCGGTGGTCCACCTGTTTCACAACCGCGGCGGTGTGTGGGACGAACTGTACCAGCGGAGTCTGCTGCCGACGGTGGTCGCCCTGCTGCCGCGAGCCGCACCGGCTGCTTACCTGGTGATGCGAGCCGGTTACCGGTTGCTGGGCCACAGCGTGCACGAAGCGGCCCGCATCGACGGCGCGTCGCGCTGGCAGCGTTGGCGGTGGATCGAAGCCCCCAGGCTGCGCCCCGCGATGCTGGTGGCCGGTTTGGTGGCCGGCATGGTGGCGGCGGCCGACGTGCCCCCGACACTGGTTGTGTTGCCGCCCGGGATCAGTACGGTAGGAACCCGTCTGTTCGAACTGCTGCACAGCGGCGTCCGCTACCAAGCGGCCGGATTAACCCTCTGCTTCTGCGTGCTGGTCGCCGCGACTTCGCTGTTGACATGGCGATTGGGCACCCGTTTGCCGCGGCGTGGTGTAGGATAGCGATAACGGGACTGCAAAAGGGAACCCATGGCTCTTCGATACACGCTCTTCTGGATCTTACGACGGCTCTCGCGCATCGCAGACGGGAATGCTTCGCCGCTGGCCGCGGTGCGGTTTGCTTTTGCCGCCATCTGCCTGACGGCCTGGGCGGGCACACCGGCCAGGGGTGTGGAACGCGTGGAGTTTGTCGACCGTCGCGATCGCCCCCAGGACGTCCAGGGCGAGATCATGGTCGAAGCCCGCGACGGAGGCCTGTTGCTGCTGGGCGAAGACGGCCGGATGTGGACCATCCAGCCCGAACAGATTCGCGATCGCCAAAGCGACGACCGCCCCCTGGTCGCCGTGGACGAAGCCGAAGCCGCGCGGCGGTTACTGGCGGAGATGCCCAGCGGATTCGAAATCTATCGCACCAACCATTACGTGATCGGCCACAATACCAACGAGCGGTACGTGGCCTGGGTGGGGTCTTTGTTTGAAAGGTTGCACCGGGGTTTTTATACGTACTGGAAGAACCAGGGCTGGCAACTGCAACCGGCTCGCTTTCCGCTGGTGGGGTTGGTGTTTGCCGACCGCGAGAGTTTCGTCCAGTACGCGCGGCCGGAACTGGGCGACGCGGTCAACGGCATCATCGGTTACTACAACCTGGAAACCAACCGAATCACGACGTTCAACATGCCCAATGCCGAGCGCAACGTGGCCACGATCATCCACGAAGCGATGCATCAATTGGCCTACAACAGCGGCTTGCAGCGGCGTTTTGCCGACAACCCGTTGTGGGTCAGCGAGGGGCTGGCCGTCTTCTTCGAGGCTCCGGATTTTTCCACGCCGCGGGGCTGGCGGACGATCGGCCGCGTCAACACCGTGAACCTGCGCCGTTTTCAGAAGTTTCTGCCCAGTCGCCCCGCCGATTCCCTGACGACCCTGATCCGCGACGACGCCCGCTTTCGCAGCGCCGACACCGCCACGGCGGCTTACAGCGAAGCCTGGGCGCTGAACTACTTTCTGCTGAAAACGCGGCGCAAAGAGTACGTCGAGTACCTGCAGCAGTTGAGCCGCGGCGAACCGCTTGAGCAGTGCGGTCCGCGGGAACGGCTCCAAATGTTCGAAGCCGCGATGGGCACGGACCTGGCCAGCTTGGAAAAGGAATTCCTGCCCTTCATCACTCGCCTCCGCTGATCGGCCCCGAGACGGCTCAGGCGGGAACCTGCCGCCGGCGATAAACGGCGTTGACGGGGCGGGCGATTTTTGGCGACAAGACGGTTCTAACGAGTCTGTCCACTGACGAGATCAACGGAGGGAACCGGTGCGTCAACAGAGCTTGCGAAGAATCGGATTGCTGGGCATCGCCATGCTGTGGATGGCCACGGCCGCTGCGCCGCTCGAGGCCGGCCCGCCGCTGGTCGCCGAAGAATCCGGTTCCTCGACCTGGATGACTCCGCTGAGTCCCACGACCTGGAAGCTGCCCGCTCTGCCCTGGAGCTCGAGCGAGAAGAAGCCGGCGGCGAGGACGAGCTCCGAACCGGGCCTGTTTACCAGTATGTCTCGGCAACTGGGACGCGGCTGGGAAAAGACCAAACAGACGCTGAACCCCAAGAATCTGATGCCCAAGGACGAACCGACACGAACGGCTCGTCGTCGCAAGGCCGAACCACAGGAGGAACGTTTCTGGAGCGGTTGGTTCGCCGCGAACGAAGAACCACAAAAGATCGAAACCATCAATGATTTTCTTCGCCAACCATTGCCTTATTAGCGTGGCCGCAAGAGGGATCTTGCCGGCCGATAGTGGAACCTTGTCTATGCTGTCTTATGATCAAGCCGCGGGCTTGCGAAACGGGATCACTCGACTTGTCGAACGTTTGCATCAGGGAGACATCGACGACTACACCGACGAAAAACTGGCCATCTGGTATGAGGTCTTCAAACCGATTCGCGAAATGGTGCAGATGACGCTGCCGAGCCCGGGGTCGCCGCTGCTGAGCAAGGCGGCGGCCTTGGCCAATCCGCACACCCAGGAAGAGTTCGAGGATCACCTGCTGCGGATCATCCGTCACAGCGCCGACCGCGGCGAATACGTGTTGCGGCGGCTGCTGCGGCTGTATTTGGAACAGTTCGACAAAC
The DNA here is from genome assembly GCF_009618275.1 of Roseimaritima sediminicola. GTDB lineage: Bacteria > Planctomycetota > Planctomycetia > Pirellulales > Pirellulaceae > Roseimaritima > Roseimaritima sediminicola. The sequence continues at coordinate 2,700 of NZ_WIAD01000020.1, read as the reverse complement.
GGGCGGCTGCTTAAGAGGGGGGCTGGAGGGGCACGTTCGGCTGCGGCAGGGGGTCCGTCCGGAGATCTCCCCGGTTGCCGATCTGGGCCTTGCCGGAGATAGTAAGAAAGGATTTTCGAAGCCCTTTCCCGATCTATCTCTCTCACCCCGAACGAGTTTCAACCATGGCAAATTTGGTCACCCAGGAAGCTCCTGATTTCAAAGCCCAGGCAGTCATGCCAGACGGAGCGTTCAAGGAGGTCTCTCTGAGCGACTATCGTGGCAAGTACGTCCTGTTGTTCTTTTATCCGCTGGATTTCACGTTCGTTTGCCCGACGGAAATCATCGCCTTCAGCGACCGGATTGCCGACTTCCAGGACCTGGACGTGCAGATTCTGGGCGTGTCGGTCGACAGCCACTTCAGCCACTTTGCTTGGCGAAACCTGCCCCGCGACCAAGGCGGTATCGGGGAGATCGCTTACCCGTTGGTCGCCGACATCAACAAACAGATCGCCCGCGATTACAACGTGTTGTTGGACGATGGCGTCGCCCTGCGGGGACTGTTCCTGATCGACAAGGACGGCGTGATCCGCCACCAGGTGGTCAACGATCTGCCCCTGGGCCGCAGCGTCGACGAGGCCCTGCGAATGGTCCAGGCCCTGCAGTACTTCGAGAAGAACGGCGAAGTCTGCCCGGCAAACTGGCAGGAAGGCTCGCGGACCATCAAACCCGATGTGGCCGACAGCAAGGAATTCTTTGGCGCCGAATACGCCAAGTAATTGACCTGCGGCGAATGCCGTATCCCCGATCAGCCGCGGGGCGCTAGCCCACGGTTCCATCAGCCGCGGGGCGCTAGCCCACGGTTCCATCAGCCGCAGGGCGCTAGCCCACGGTTCCTGGACGCAACCCTTCACGGTGAACCGGCGGGCAACGGAACCGTACGCTAGCGCGCCAGCGGCTGATGCTCCTTTAGCTCGCGGTTCCGTCCGGCGGCCGCTGTGCCTCGCGGGCTCTGGGAATCAGATACAGCCCCAGCGACCGATAGGTCTCGTTGAACTGCCGCACGAATTCCGCTTGGTCATCCTCTGGCAAGCGAAACGGAGCGTCGGTTTCGTCGTGCACTTGGTCGGCCGCTCGCCGGACAACGGCGTCACAGGGGGCGGCCTCGCGGGGGCTACTGCTCATCGTTTCACTTGTCCCGGTCCATCGAACATACCGGCCACGCCGGGTCGCGAGAGACGTCTGAGGTAAAGCCATCCGACCACGGCAAAGATGCCCAGCCAGGGTCCCAACAGCGGCCAATAGGCCAGATGCCCCGCCCACCTGGCCAGCCCGCGGTTCTGCAGCCGCAGGCCGTGCACCGCTCCGGCCAATCCGCTGGCGGCCAACAGAAAACTCAAGAAGGCCAGCGGATAGTTGTACGGCCACAGCACATCCGACCAGGCGACGATTTGGTACACCGCCTCGCCCACCAAACTGACCGATTCGCCGGTCAGCGTTTCGAAAAACGTGACGCCGGCCAGGAACAACAGAAACACGCCCCAGGTCAGATAAATCCACAGCAACAGCCGAGCGATCGGGCCGACGGCGCGACCGGCAACCGCGAGCCGCCGCGGCACAGCCAACGGAGTGGGAACCTGGACGATGCCTTCGGGAAGCCCCGTGCCCAGCGGTTCGGAGAAGGGATTGTCGCTCACGATACGCCGCAGGGGTTGAAGAAGTGGGTCAGGCGTCTGCCAGAATACCAGTTTTCCCGCGGTGGCTGAAAGCCGAAAGCCGGTAACGCGACAAAGCGTTGGCCGTGGCAACCCACCGGAGGCTATGCTGATAGATGCTGGCCAGGACGAGCGACACTGGGTTGCCAACGCACGCCCTGACCGCAAGATTATTTCCCAGCCCGACCGATTGGTTCGGGAGCTTCCCGAAGCGTCCTCCGGACGCGCCCCCTCTGTTTTCTTTTGCGATCGAACCGTTTTGAGCGAACATTATCTGATCCGCGTGGGGTCCTTTGGAACGCTGTTCCGCTGTCAGTCCCAAGATGCCACCGTGTACGCTCGCGGCCAGCGGGTCGTCTGCCGCACGCCGCGTGGCACCGAGATCGGCTCGGTGCGGTCGGTGGTTCCGGCCACCGATCAGGCCGAGGGCCAGGTCATGCGGCGCACGACGACCGAAGACGAATTGTTGGTCGACCGGCTGGAGAAACACCGGGCCCGAGCCGTCCACCGGTGCCAGCAATTTTTGGCGGAAAGCGATACGCCGGCAACGCTGTTGGAGGTGGACCCGTTGTTCGATGGCCGAACCCTGATCTTCTTCTTCTTGGGCGAAGTGGACGAGCGGGTCCAGCGGATGACCGACGAATTGGTCGCGGAGTACGAACGCAACGTCCGCAGCCGGCATTTTGCCAAATTACTGAACCAGGGCTGCGGTCCCGGCTGCGGCACCGACGCGAAAGCGGGCGGTGGCTGCAGCGGAGGCTGTGCGGTGTGCGTGGTCGCCGCCGCCTGCAAGCCGGCGTCCTCGCCATAGCCGAAGCCGCCAGGCTTCCTGCCGTTCCCCGACAGAGATTTGGGATGGGAGATTGGAGATTGGAGATTTCAGATTTCCTGACTCCGGCGAGATCTATGGTTGCGAAGAATCGCTTTCTCCCCTCTCCCCCGAAGCCTGGCGAGCCTAAGCGAGTCAGGCTTCGGGGGAGAAGGGTTGGGGGTGAGGGGGAATGCA
>NZ_WIAD01000001.1 GCF_009618275.1 Roseimaritima sediminicola | reverse complement strand
TAGTGCAGACGAATCAAACGCAACAAGCCTCTTCATTGGGGGTGCCAGTCGATGCGCCGGAGCAAATCTCTGTTGATCGTTCACAGAAAAAGAGTGAGTAGCTCGGGCGATGGGGACGTATAGAACCCTTGGATCTCAATTGCTTTGTTGACCGCTGACTGCGGTGGTTAACAGCGGCGGCGTGTAAGAGGTAGCGAGCGGTTTTGACTCGCGTGCAGTGCCGCACGATCGAATGCGAACGTTGCTCGGCTGCACCTTGGCATGTGATGGCGCCGCGTTACAGGCCTTTGCATCGCGTTTTAACGCTTTTGGCTGTCTGGCTGCGCAGCGGTCAGGTCGCCGGTGTGATGGCCGATCGGTTGCCAACGACGATTTGCTTTGCGAACTTGTCTCGCGATCACGGCGGGGGATGCTCCGAAACGGATCAAAGGGGTCAGGCCTCTTTGATGACTGTTTAGGTTCGGGGTAGAATGGGGTTTTCTGTTCTTGGAGGATCGAGCCAATGCCGAGACCACCACGAGCCGACGAGGCGGGCGGACTGTACCACGCCCTCAATCGAGGCAATTTGCGCGCGACCATCTTTCACAGAGACTCTGATTAAGGGGCGTTTGAGCGAATCCTGCACGAAGCTTTGCAGATTCATCAGATCGAGTTGTACTCGTTTCAATTGATGCCGAATCACTATCATCTGGTTCTGCGTCCGCTCGTCGATGGCGAAATGAGTCGTTTCATGGCTTGGGTGGGTGGCACCCACACGATGCGCTACCATGCGCACTACCACACTGGCGGAATGGGGCATGTCTATCAACAACGCTACAAAAGCTTCCCCATCCAGGACGATGACCATTTTTTTGTGGTTTGTCGCTCGCGTCGAGCGAAACGCCCTGCGTGCGGGACTGGTCGACCGGGCCGAAGACTGGCGGTGGAGTTCTCTGTGGCGTTGGCTTCGCAAGCCCGAACCCCAGCAGCCGCTGTTGTCCCCTTGGCCGCCCGCGCGGCTTCCAGGTTGGGTCGAGCGTGTCAACACGCCCTTGTCCGAGGGCGAACTGCCAGCGGTGCGGCTTTCGGCCCAGCGTGGTAAACCCTTGGGAGACGACGGCTGGGTCGAGTCGACCGCGCGTCGACTTCAGCCGGAATCAACCATGCGACCAAGAGGCCGACAGCGAGTTCGATTTCCAAAGACACCTGACCCCTTTTGGTTTGTCAAGAGGCCGATGGCGCGTCGAACTGCTGCAGGATGTCTGCGCTCGGTGAACATATCTGAGCTGCAACTTTCGGAGCGGTGGGACTAACCACGCCCGCGCAAACGCTGCTGCAAATCGGCTTCCAGGCTTTCCAATTCTGCGATCGTTCGTGAACGGAGCTCACTGGAGCTGGATTCTGGCTGCCCGAGCAGCGACTGTAGGAGCCGTATGCGTCCAACGAGTTCCCCTCGTGCTTCCCCGCGAGCTTCACCTCTCGCTTCACCTCGAGCCTCCGCAGCTTCCAGCCTTGCCTGCTCGTCACGCTGCATCTTCAATCGCGATTGGTAGTAGCGTCGTTCTTCGGGATTCTTGGCAATCATCTCTAAAAATCCTGCGGCTTCAGCGAATACGGGCTCGGGCAAGTGCCATACCAAGTCTTCTGCGGTCAACGTGGCGGCTCGCCGGAAGAAAAACGTCCACTGCTCGACCGGGTCCGTGATCACTCCATTATCCGCTGGCGAGTCGTACTTGGGCAACTCCAAAAGATGAACCTGCAGGCAGTCCGTCAGCCGTATTCCAGCGGTGGTGCGTAGCTGGAAGTCGTGGTGGATGCCGGGAGTCTCCCTAAAAAGCACAGCATCCAAAAAGTGCAGCGTGATCGCCGGGTGGTCGGGGCTTCCCAGCAGCAGCTTGCAAGCGAAGTCGACAGTGGGGTCGATGCCAATGGTCATTGTTACCAGCCTGGGCGTCGAGCGATAATCGGCGGGTTGAAGCCAAAGCGACTGCGCCATCATTTTAGTCGATCTCCGCGAATGTCGCCCACTGTCCACGGCCAAGAACAACAAGCATCGCGGCAGCTACCCGGCGCGTTGCCGGATGTGCAAACGACCGATACAGCCACTGGAGCAGATTGATGGGCCGCTGACGCTACGGATCTTACCGTATCTGATTCAGTTGATCGCCTGGCTCGGCGGCAAGACGGATGGACCACCGAAGATGGTTCCCTTGCTGGTTCCGGAGCATCTGCGTTCGGTGTTCACAACAGTGGTCAAGTAGAAGTGCATCATCGAATACCGAGCTCAAGGCCTGACCCTCGCGAAGCGATTCCCAGCTAGGCCGCCGTTGAGGCCAATGAAAAAGACCAGCCTGCCGGCGGCAGGCTGGTCTTTTTTGTTTTTCACAGGCTGGAAGCCTATGCCACTGTTCACAGGCTGGAAGCCTATGCCACTGTTTATCACAGGCTGGAAGCCTATGCCACTGTTTATCACAGGCTGGAAGCCTATGCCACATTTACTGCGGCGTGGGCTCGTAGTGCTGCGTCTGGTCGGCGGGTTGGCCGAGGCGAATGATCATGCCGCCGCCACCGCGCTGTTGGTTCGAACCATACACATAGCCGGCCTTCAGTGCGCTGCCGATGCGTTCGTCCATCTCTGACAGGTGCGCCTTGGTGTAGACGTCCATCTTGTCGTCGCACTTGGCGATCGACTTCTGGATCTTGCCCTGTAACTCGCGCAGTTCCAGACGAGCCAGGTTGCTGATCGGCTTGTGAGCCGCGGTGTCGCTGGCGTTGTCGAGGACCAGGTCCAGCAATCGTTCCAGGTGTTCACGCTGGAGGTTGCGGCGGAGGCTGCTGATCATCGGCCGGCGATCGTTGCGATCCGGTGGGCATTCCGCTTCCAGTTCGCTCCAGACCGCTTGGCTGACCGTGTCGAGCAACTCGGGCAGCGTCAGCATGTCCTGCTCGGCCGGCACACGCAGTTCGTTGTCGTGAACGCGGCGAAGCGTCGTCGGGTTCAACAACAGCGTCAGCGAGGTGGCTTGGATCCCCAGGATGCGATCGTGAATCGGCCATGCGCCTTCGCTGCTCATCGTATGACCGGCGCCGCCGTCGAGCCACTTGTCGGCGGACATGCGTTCCAGCAGCGCGGGCGTCAGGCCGTAGGCTTCGTCGTGGAACGTATGATCGATCACGAACTGCATCGCTTCGCGCTGCTGTTCGGCGGGAACGACTTCCACGGGCGAGCGATTGCCGGGGTCACCCTTTTTGTCGCGATGGATGAACGTGCCGCCCACCCAGTTGGCCATCATGCTGACCGATCGCGATTGCAGGCCCAGGGTCAATTCGTAGCCGCGCCGAGCTTTGGCCCAGCTGTCGCCGTCTTTGACGAATTTGTCCAGGATGCGTTCCCGATACAAACGGATCAGCTTGGTTTGTTCCTGAGCGTACTCCAGCGGGTATTTGCCGAAGTCGTAACGCCGGGCCAAGGGGTCGGGACCACTGGTGTCCTCGTCGGTGGCGTACTGCAATTCCGGTTCGGAACAACGCTTGAGGATCTCGGATAACTTTTGGTCTTCGAACGTATAGCCGTACTCGATGGCCCAGAAATCGTAGGGGCCGAGGCCGATCATCGCATAGTCACCCTGGGTTTCCCCGGATTCGTAGCGGTAGTTGATCGGGGTGTAGTCCATGACCGAAGCGGTAAAGGTTTTCTTGCCCTTCAGCTCTTCGCTGTTGATTTCGTCCATGGTGTACAGGCCCGAAGCTTTGAAGTTGTGACGCAGGCCGAGGGTGTGTCCGACTTCGTGGGCCACCAGGTCGGCCAGCAACGGTCCGACGAACCATTCGGGCATCCCGTCGAGCAACTCTTCGTCGCTGGCGACTTGTTCCTCTTTGTCGTCAGAGGCTTTTTCTTCGTCCGACGATTCGTCCTTGTCTTCGGCATTATCGTCCTTGTTGGCCGCATCCGCTTCGTCCGCGGCGTCATCGTCGGGCTCACCTTCGCCGTCTTTCTTCTTTTTTTCCTCGTCCTCTTTCTTCTTCTTTTCGTCCTCGGTCGCTTTTTCTTCGAGCAGGGTCAGGGCCCAGTTCATCCGCGCCAGGGCGAGGTCCAGGTTGCGACCGCTGGCCGCCATACACAGACCGTTTTTCTGGCTGACCCGGCCGTATAGACCGTCGAACTCGTCATCGCCGAGCAACCGCGGATCGGCGGCGCCGAAAGCGTGACCGGCCAGCGGTTGGCGGCTCAACTGAGCGGCCTGAACGCGACGCTGGTGAGCTTTCGAGGGCGGGGCGAAGCGAACGCGCGGGTCCCAGTTGGGATGTTCACCCAACCACGCCAGCGTCTCGGGGCTCATCCCTTCCATGGCCAACTGGGGCATCAGGTCGTGGAAATTGAAACGGAAGTGGCGGATCCAACCGTCGGTCAGGACGATGTCGGCGTCCAAGATCTGGCCCGTTTCCGGATGCACGCGGCTGGGGCCGATCGCGGTGCCGATGTCGTTGTTCAACCAGCGGACGAAGTTGTAGTTGACATCCTCGGGGTCCTTTTCCATGTGAGCCCCGCTGGCGGCATCCTGGTATTCGACCACGATCGCATCGATCAGGCCGACTTCCTCGAAGGCTTTGTTCCAGTATTCGATGCCCTGCTTGACCCACCGCCGGTAGCGAACCGGAGTGGTGTGTTCGATGTAGAACCGGATCGGCTCTTTGGGCGGGCTCAGCTTGAGCTTGGGATCGCGTTTTTCCAGGTGCCAGCGGTTGATGTAGCGGACACGGGTTTCGTCGTCGTCGTACTTGGCGAGGTCGGAAAACGAGGTCGTGAAATAACCCACGCGAGCATCGGCCGGACGCGGCTTGAAGCCGTTGCCGGTCGAGGGCACTTCGCTGATCGAATAGTGCAGGGTTTGCAGACGCCCGCTACGGCCGACAATTTCGAAAGCCAGTTCGATATTGTCCGGAAAGACTTTGGCCTTATCGATGCTGACCAGCCGCGAGTTGCTGATCCGCACCGTGGAACCGAAGAACTGGGTGGCGTTGCCGACGAACAGCGCGTCCAGATCGATGACCGGTCCACCGCTGGGGCCGTTGGCAAGGATCGGCACGTCCAACAGGACCTGGTCGGTGAACAGCCGTTTGACCGAGGCTTTGGCTTCGGCATCGCCGGTGGCCCGGACCGACAGGTTCGGCGCGATCAACGCCAAGCGATCGTTGTACTTCCGCCATCGGACCACCCAATCACCCGATTGCAGGCCGGCGTAGCGATCGCCACTGCTGACCGTCAGGGCGATGAAGTAGCGTTTGGACGCGAAATTTTTGGGCAGTTCACCCAGTAGTTGCGCTTTGTCCTCGTTCTTCCAGACCTTGAACAGCCCCTTGGGATTCTGCTGGTCGGCCGAAGTCACCTCGGTATACCCTTCGGAGACTTTGCTGAATTCCGCCAAGTCCGCCGATGCCTTCGACGCACCGGCCGTCACCAGGACCCAACCGGCCAAGAGGCCAGCCCAATAATTGGTGGTCCTAAGCATCGAGAAACGAGTTTTCATAAATGGTTTTCCAATGGAACGTTGGGAGAAACAATCGACCTGGTCCCGCCACCAGTCGAAGAGGGGCCGCAAGCAGTTGAGTAACTCTAGGATACGCCACGGCCAGAAGCGGCAGTGCAAGCAATGCAGCGGGAGGGCTGGTAGGTATTGTAACCGTTACCGCCAATCTTACCCGATTGATCCAACCCGGCAAACGTTTTTCAGCGGCGGTAGAAAGTAGCTCGGCTGTCCCAGCCGAGGCGGTGGTGATTCTCGGCTGGGACAGCCGAGCGACTATGGGACAGCCGAGCTACTATGGGACAGCCGAGCTGCTTGGTCACAGCGAAGCGTGGATGATGAATCCCAGGATCGCGCCGATTAACAGACACAGCGGAACGGCGATCGCCAGGGTGATCGCGACGGTCAGCCCGACCGTATTGCTGGCCGCTGTGGGGAATGGGCCGGCGCCCGATCCGGGCAGCGTTGATCCGGGCAGCGTTGATCCGGGCAGCGTTGATCCTGGGAGGGACGATTCGGGCAGCGGCGGGGGGGTGATGTCCACCGGACCGCTGATCGAGACGTCGTCGGAGGAGCTGACCTGGGGCGTTGGGGGGTCTTCGGGATCGCCGGCATCGCTTTCCGCTGGCGGCGGCGGCGTGGCCCAGTGCCCGTCGTCGAACGGCCGTTCGGCGATGTCCCCGATGCCCCCGGCCCAGGGCTCCAGCCGCTCGGCAACTTCGGCTGCCGTGGCGATCCGCCGCTCGGGATCCTTTTCCATCATGTCGGCGATGATTTCGATGAGTTCCTCGTCCAGCTCCGGAACGAACTTTCGCGGGTGCCAGGGGGTTTCTTCGCAGTGACGACGACACTTGGAAATACTGTCGCCGCCGGGATAGGGAACTTTGCCGCACAGGGCGTAGTACATCGTGCATCCCAAGGAATAGATGTCCGAAGCGGGCCCGACCTGGCGGGGGCTGCGGATCTGTTCGGGCGAGATGTAATCGACCGTGCCGACGATTTTTCCGGCGCGGGGGTCGTCCTCCAGGCCCATCGACCAGGCTGCCAAGCCGACGTCGGAGACTTTGGCGTGTCCTTCAGGGGTCACCAGAATATTGCCGGGTTTGACGTCGCGATGGACCAGGCCCAGGCGGTGGGCGTAATCCAGACCCAGGGCCGCCTGCATGATCACCGAGGCGGCCTGGTCCATCGGCAGGGGACCGCGGCGACGCACCAGGCGGCGGAGGTCCGTCCCCGGGACGTACTCGGTGACCAGGTAGTGCACGCCGCCGTCTTCGCCGGCATCGAACGCGCGGACCAGGTAGGGGCAGTCCAGCCCGGCTTGCAGGCGGATCTCCCGCAGGAAGGACTCGCGGGATTCGGGCGTCGAGCGTTCGGCCGGCAGGACTTTGACGGCCGATTCCCGTCCCATCACTTTGTGAACGGCTTTGAAGACTTGTCCCATGCCGCCTTGACCGATCCAGTCGGTGATCACGTACGGCCCCAGCGTCAACTTGCTGCGTCCGGCCATCAACTGGACCGCTTGATAACGCGTCAGGATGCCGGCCTGGATAAACCATTCGGCCAGCCGTTCGTCGCGCTGCCGCAGGCGATGCTCGGGATCGAGCGATTCGTCGCCGGACGATGCACCGGCCTTTTCACCCGGCGATGCACCGGCCTTGTCACCGGCTTTGTCACCGGGCGGCAAGCCAGGCCGCTCGCCCGAGTCCTCCCGGGCCGGTTCGCTTGCGTCGCGGGAAGGGGCGGTCCGCTGTTCGGCCAGCTCGGCGGCCATTTGCCGGTAGACGGCCTGTTTGGCGCTTTGCCACTGCGTTTCGGTCACCAAGCCGCTCAAAATGGCTTTGACGTGAAACTGAGACGGCTTCACCGAGGCGTTCACGTGGTACCAAGCTCCTGGGGCGGAAAAGATCGAAGGCAGCCAGTCAAAATACTTGCTCGGCGGCTCCAAGCCTAGTCGCGCTAGGTTCTGATCGGCACAATCGTTAAAGCCTCTCCAAAGCGTCGCGGTGGGCGGTGACGCTTAGCCAATTTCTCCGGAATAGCGATTCTGCACCGGCTGCGGCGACGATACCTCCAGCTAGAACGATGGGGTCATCGCTTCGCCAGCTCTCCCCGACCTTCGGCACGCTTCCTCCCAGGGACTTCGCCGGCAGCCGGGGGCGAGCGAACGTCTTACAGGTAACTGTGGGAGCGTGGCACGCATGTCCTCGACGGTCCCATTTCAACCTTCCTCCCTTCCTGGAGACCTTCCGATGCGAGTACTTGCACCTGTTTTGTTGGCCGCTGCGATGATCATCGGCAGCTCGGCAAACGCCAGCGCCTTCGGCCTGTTCGGCCACCACTTCGGTAGTGGTTGCGATTCCTGTTGTGACGCTCCGGCTTGCGAACCGGTCTGCGGCTGCGAAGTCGCTCCCGCTTGCGGCTGCGAAGTCGATCCTTGCTGCCCGCCCAAGCGTTCGCTGTGCGATCGCCTGAAAGGCATTTTCAGCAAGAAGCACAGCCACCACGATTGCTGCGAGCCGGCTTGTGGCTGCGAAGTGTACAGCGAACCGGCCTGTGGCTGCGAAGTCGCCGCCCCTTGCTACGCCGAACCGGCTTGCGGATGCGAGCCCGTTTGCGCTCCCAAGAAAGGTTGTGGCCTGTTCGACAAACTGTTCGGCAAGCGTCACCACCACCACGACTGCTGCGAGCCGGTTTGCGGCTGCGAGCCGACCTGCGGATTCTAAGTAGCGATCTCTGTTTCGCTACACCCAACTGCGACGCACCCGTTGCGTCGGAATCACCCACAACCCGTCGACCGCCAGCCGGTCGACGGGTTGTTGCGTTTTGGCGCCGGCAAATACCGAATCAGGAGCTGGAAAGAAAATAACCGCCGAGGTCGCGGAGGAGCGCCGGGGAGATTGCGGTCATGCCCTCCGCTCTGCGGTATATCTTGACCGGGACTGCTAAGCACGTCGGCATAAATCTTTCGGTGAAACCCCGCGACAACACCCTCCCGCGCAGCGGGAGAGTAAAGCCGAATTAAATGTTGCGACGTGCTTAGAAGACAACCAGATCTTGGCCGTCCGCGGGGATCACTCCGCAGCGTTTGGCTTGCTGCGACAGCGCCGCGAGGGCTCGACGGCCTTCCTCACCCAGGTCCACCGTCCAGTCGTTGACGTACAGTTCGACGTGCTGCATCAAAACGCGGTCGTCGAATTCCTGGGCGTAACGACGCATCTGCGGCAGAGCCGAATCCGGATCCTCGAGGGCCATCTCCAGCGATCGCCGCACCACGTCCTGGATGCTGTGAATCGTCGCGCTGGGCAGGCTGCGGCGAGCGACCAGGCCGCCCAGCGGCAATGGCGATCCCGTGGTCTGTTCCCAACGCGTGCCGAGGTCCTCGACCAGGCTGAGCCCTTCCTGCTGCCACGTGAATCGACCTTCGTGAATGCACACTCCGAAATCGGCTTGACCGGTTTTCAGTTGCGGCATGATCTCCGAAAACACAACGTGATCACTTCGCGTACACCCGCCATAAAACAACTGGTACAGCAGGGCGGCGGTGGTGTGGCGGCCGGGCAACAAAGTTCGCTGGTCCATCGATTCGGGACGCGTTTCCGGCCGCGATGCCAACAGCAGCGGGCCCACGCCAAACCCCAACGCCGATCCGCTGGGCAACACAACCGTCTGTTCGCCCAGCAGCAACGCCGCATGAAAACTGGTCTTCGCCGCAGCGAAATCGCCCGCGAACAAGCGGTCGTTTAATTGCTGGATATCCAACAATTCAATCTCAAACCGCAGGCCGCCGGTGTCGACACGACCCTCCAACAAGCCGGCAAACGCAAACGTGTCGTTGGGACAGGTCGAGATGCCCAACCGCACCGTGGTCGGGCCCGAACCGGAAGTCACAAAGGAGGTCGCTGGAGTCATCGGAGTTGCAGGTCCTGAACGATCAATTTGCTGGTGATTCGGCTGGACTCGTAGATCACCGGCAAACCGCTGCCGGGATGCGTTCCGCCGCCCACCAGGTACACGCCGTCCAAGTCGCCGAAGCGATTGCCGGGACGGCGGTGCAGCATTTGGCCAAGGTTGTGCGCCAGATTAAACGTGGCGCCGCGGTAGATGTGATGCTGGTCCTGCCAGTCGGCTGGCGTGATCATGTGTTCGACGCGAATCCGTCGCCGCACGTCCTCGATACCGATCTGGGCCAGCCGATCCAGAACCCGCTCGCGATACGCCGGTGCCTCACGCTGCCAGTCGATCGACGAGTGCATGTGGCTGACCGGCACCAACACGTACAGGGTGCTATGTCCCTCGGGAGCCAGCGTGGAATCGGTCACGCCGGCGTTCTGCACATAGAACGAGGGATCGTCGCTGAGGCGATGGTGTTGTTCGATGTCCTGTAAGTTCTGGTCGTAGTCGGCGGCGATGTGGATGTTGTGATGAGGCAGGTCGTACCGGCCTTCGATGCCCAGGTACAACATGAACGTGCTGCACGAGTAACGTTTACGCTCCAGCGTCCGGTCCTTCCAGCGGCGCCGCAGGCGATTCGGAACCAGCCGCTGCATCGCGGCGGCAAAGTCGGCATTGATCACGCAGGCATCGGCCGCATAGCAATCCTGGTCGGTCTCGACCGCGGTCACTCTTCGGCCGGCAAACTGAAACGCTTTGACCTCTTCGCCCAGCCGCAGGTCCACGCCCATCTGGCAAGCGATCTCGCCCATCCGCTCGCTGACTCGGCTGCATCCGCCGATTGGATGATGGACGCCGTATTCGTATTCCAGATGCGACAGGATGCTGAACAGGCTGGGACACTGAAACGGCGACATCCCCAGGTACTTGGCCTGGAATCCAAAGGCGATCACCAGCCGCGGGTCGCTGAAGTATCGCTGCAGTTCCGCACCCAGCGAGCGCATCGGATGCAGCTGGCCGGCCGCCTTCAAGACCGACGGACGAAGCAGGTCCCGTGCGGAGTGAAACGGCGATTCGAGGATCGGACGAAAGCGGGCCAGTTTGCCGCGATTGTCATCCATGTAGCGTCGCAGCTGGCCCACGTCGGCCGGGCTGAGCGCGGCGATCTCGCGGTCCATCGCGTCCATGTCGGCCGAACAGTCCAAGCGGCCGCCGGCGCCAAAAGTCAGCCGGTACTGCGTCTGGAGACGCCGCATCGGAACCTCTTCCTGCAGCGAACGCCCCACCGACGCGAAGATCTCTTCCAGAACGCGGGGGTACAGAAAGAACGTGGGGCCGCAGTCGAAACGGAATCCTTCACGCTCGATCGCCGAGGTCCGCCCGCCCACGCGCGGCTGACGTTCCAGGACGGTCACGTCCGCGCCGGCGTGCGCCAATTGCATCGCTGCGGCAAGGCCGCCCGGGCCGGCTCCCACAATCACGATCTTGCGGTTCTTCAACGGAGCCTCCCGGGCACGCTAGACGTCGCAGTGGACTACGGACATACCGCCGCGCTGTCGGCGGCCGCATCGACCGATTCGCCGCGGCGCCAATTAGCAAAATTGTCCGGGTCGCGATGGACGCGGTGATAAGTGGTGTCGCGTTCGACCGGTTCGCGTCCCGTTTCGGCGATCAAGTTCTGGATCTGCTCGACAGTCAAATGCTCGGGCGTGGTTGCCCCGGCGTCATGATAAATCAATTCGTGCCGCACCGTACCGTCGATGTCGTCGGCGCCGTACTGCAGCGCGGTCTGGGCGGTGCCGATCCCGAGCATGATCCAGTAGGCCTTGATGTGTTGGATGTTGTCCAGCATCAAACGGCTGACCGCCATGGTTCGCAAGTCCATCAGGGCCGAGGGCTTTTTCAGGTTGTCCAGTTTGGTGTTTTCCGGATGGAAAGCCAACGGAATAAACACCTGGAACCCGCCGGTACGGTCCTGCAATTCGCGCAGCCGCATCAGGTGGTCGATCCGGTGATACGCCTTTTCCAGATGCCCGTACAGCATCGTGCAGTTGGTTCGCAAGCCGATCTCATGGGCGTTCTGGTGGATGTCCAGCCAGGCGTGCGTGTTGGCCTTGTGCTCGCACAACTGGTCGCGGATCTCCGGGTGAAAGATCTCGGCACCGCCGCCGGGCATGCTGCCCAGGCCGGCCTCGCGCATATCCTCCAGCACCCAGCGGACGCTTTTCTTGGTCTGAAATTCAAACCAATTAATTTCGACCGCCGTCCAGGCCTTCAGATGGATCTGCGGATAGTTCTCATGCAGCAGCGAGATCAGGTCGCGATACCACGTGTAGGGACGCTGGTGGTGCAGCCCGCCCACGATGTGCATCTCGGTGCAGCCGTTGTCGGTGGCTTCCTGGCCCCGCGCCAAGATCTGTTCGTCGGACATCGCGTACCCTTTCGGGTCGCGGAGGTCCGACCGGAACGCACAGAACCGGCAGCGGTACACGCACACGTTGGTGGGATTGAGGTGCGTGTTGATGTTGTAGTAGCCGACGTTGCCGTTCTTCTGCTCGCGAACGTAGTTAGCCAACATGCCGACTTCCTGCAGCGGCACCTCCGGGTCGTACAACAACAGCCCATCGTCCAGCGACAGTCGCTGGCCGGCTTCGACCTTGTCTCGGATTTCGCGAAAGCGAGCGTTTCGTTCGGTTTGATTCATGATTTCCGCATTCTAGAGTCGTGGCAAGCGAGCGACCTCAGACCAGGTAGCTGTCGATTCCGGCCGCCACCAGGATGACGATACTAATCGTCGCGTTGACATGGAAGAAGGCCGTGTTGACGCGCTCGAGGTCGTCGGGGCGTACCAGGGAATGTTCGTAAAGCAACAGGGCCGCGATCAACGCCAGCGCGACGTAGTACACCGTGGCCCAGCCTAAACCGTCTTCGATCCACGGCAGCAACAGCAATCCCACCACCATCGCCCCGTGGCAAACGGCCGCCAGACGCAGGGCACCGGCCGTGCCCAGTCGGGCCGGAATGCTGCGCAGGCCCGCGCGGCGATCAAAGCTTTCATCCTGACAGGCATAGATGATGTCAAAGCCGGTCACCCAGAGGGCCACCGCAGCGGCCAAAATCACCGCTGGCCAGAGCTCGGCCGGATCCTCCAAAAAGCTTTCGCCCCGCACCGCCAACCACACGCAGATGGGCGCCAGGCTGAGCGCGATGCCCAGCCACAGGTGAGCGGCGGACGTAAAGCGTTTGGCCAAGCTGTAGCCGCACAAAAACGCCAACACCGGCAGGGCCCCGGCCAAGGGGATCCAGTTGGGCAGGAACAAGGCACAGGCCAGCACAAACCCCACCGCACACGCGATCGCGAACACCGTGACTTCGCGGCGGGAAAGCAAGCCGGCCGGCAGATGACGACCGGCCGTACGCGGATTGGCCGCGTCGATCCGGCTGTCGACCAAGCGGTTGAACGCCATGGCGGTGCTGCGCGCAAACACCATGCACAGCAATAGCGCCAAGGCCTCGATCCAGCCGACACTCGCGGCCGAGCCATCGGCCTCCGGGATGCGCAGCGCCATCAGCAGCGCAAGCGCCGCAAACGGCAGAGCAAAGATCGTGTGGCTGAAGCGAATCATCTCCAGCATCATCCGCAAGCGACCGCGGGTCGCGGGAGTCGTGGTCGCGGTCATGTTTCCCCCCAACGATCGATCAACCGGTTCGGTAATCCCAACTGATCCAAAATGCGCCCCACCACAAAATCCACCAGGTCCGACAGACTGCTGACGCCGTGGTACCAGCCGGGCATGGCCGGCAACACGACCGCTCCCGCGCCGGCCAACCGGTGCATGTTCTCCAGCTGAAACACCGACAGCGGCGTCTCCCGGGGCACGATGACCAGTTTTCGATGTTCCTTCAAATGCACTTCCGCAGCTCGCTGGACCAGATTCGCCGACGCGCTGCGAGCGATCGCACTCAGCGTGCTGCCGCTGCACGGGCACACGACCATGCCGGCGGTCAGGAACGATCCGCTGGCGATCGGCGTCATGTAATCCTGGTAATGGTGGTAGTGGATCGCATGTTCCGCCGGCGCAGTGGTCGGTGGTGCCGAGCGGTTTGCAGACGCATCGCCTTCGGCCTTTGCCCACTCCGGGCGGTAGTCCAGCAGCGTTTCGGGCCGGAACCGCCGCAGATCCAGCTCCAAGCCCAACTCCTGCTGGATCACGGTCGCGCCCGAGGGGCTGATCGTCAGATGCACGCTCCGCTGGGCCGCCGCCAGAACCTGCAGCAGACGCACCGCGTACACCGCTCCGCTGGCCCCGGTGATGGCGACCACGATCGGTTGTTCACTCATGCCGGTTTGCGTCCCTCGTAGATACTGGCCACGCCGAAGGTCAACGGTCGCACCCGCGTATCGGTCAGGCCGGCCGCCTGCATCCGATCCAACAACGCTTGTCCCGAAGGAAACTGGCCAACCGATTCAGGAAGATACTTGTAAGCCGACTTGTCATTGGATGCGAACCACTGGCCGATGCGGGGCAGCACGTACCGAAAATAACCGCCGTAAACCTGCTTGAGCACCGGCAGCGTGGGTTGGCTGAACTCCAGCACCATCACCTGTCCGCCGGGTTGGCACACGCGGGTCATTTCGGCCAAACCGCGATCGGTATCGGCGACGTTTCGCAAACCGAACGCGACCGTAACGCACTGGAACGCCGCGTCGGGAAACGGCAGCGCTTGGGCGTCGGCTTCGAGGAACGTAACCGGTGCGGCCGCGGCCTCGTCCGCAGCATCGGCCGTGTCGCTCGGGCTGGCAGAGCGACCGGGCGAGCGCACCGCCGCCGCTTTCTGCTGGGCGATCTGCAGCATGGCGAAACAGAAATCCGAGCCCACCACGGGGACTTCCGGATACCGCCGGCTGATCGCCAGGGCCAAGTCTCCGGTTCCTGTGCAAACGTCCAGGATCGGAGCGGTGCCGTCGACGCGCAGGCGCCCCACCGCCGCTCGCCGCCACAGGCGATCGATATTCATCGACAGCAGATGGTTCATCGCGTCGTAGCGGGGTGCGATTTGGCGAAACATCTCGCGCACCCGCGCGCCGCTCTTGTCCAGCGGCGCGGGGGTTTTGTCCAGCGGCGCGGGGGTCTTGTCCAGCGGGGCGGGGGTTTTGTCCAGCGGCGCGGGGTTTTTGTCCAGCGGCGCGGGCGAGGCGTCCGGCTGGTCCGTGGGCACGTCGCTCGGGGGCTGGCCGGGCAGCGGGTCGGAAAGGTTGCCTGGATCGGATGAAGGCATGTTTTCGGTCGCGGAAATGGCTCACACCGCTGAGGGTCAAGCAGGAACGGGCAAGGAAACAGGCACGGGCGAACCGCTATCGTCTAAGAAACCGTGCGGACTGACTAGGGCGGCAGCCTTTACAACCGTCAAGGGCGGCGAAGGGCAACCGCGGGCGGAGCGGGCTGCGGAGCATTTTTTGGGTTCCAGCGAGGCTTGCCCACGGTCCGGGCGATGCGTATGGTTGCATTGACGCCCACAAGGCCCCGGAGGATGACGCGGGCCTTTTCTTGCGCCGGGACGCGCGCCATCGAGATCGAGCAGTGGCAGAACCACTGCCCCAGCGATCGATGGACGGCACCGTCAGATCCAAAAAGGATGGCGGATTGCTAGAAATTTCGTCCCGATCTTTCCCCACTGGTTAGCCCAGTAGGCATAACCCCACGTCCGGCCGCCGGCTTGTTCCGGTTGAGCGGATTGGAGGCTGAAAAGGCGGTGACGTTTTTTTGACCGGGCATTTTTTGTGACCTATATTCACTTGGCCGTGGGCTTTACCGACGCGGCCGAATCGACACGCCTCCCGTCGATTCTTTGTTACGCGCCCGACGGAAACATGCGCATGAAAGTCAACGTCCCCGCCGCCTTGGCCGCTGGACTGTTCGCAGTCACGTTGTTGCTCGCCGCCCCTGGACATCTGTGGGCCGGGCCCCCAGCGGCCGCACAGCCCCACTCCGCCGCCGCAACCACGACGGCCGCTGAAGATCTGGCCCGGGGAATCGAACTGGAAACCGCCCGTGACTGGGGCGAAGCCATCCAGCACTACGAGGGCGCACTGCGCCGTCACGAGGGCGACGCCCAACTGCAGCAGCGGTTGTTGATCAGCCGGTTGCATTTCGATGTCAATCGCCGCTACCAAGACACCAGCTACCTGGCCGCGGTCCGTCAGACCAGCACCCAGCAGGCGCTGGACCTGTACGCGGAAGTGCTGGCCAACCTGGAGACGCACTATGTGGATTCCGCCGATTGGCAGCGTCTGTTGATCAACGGGACCGCCTCGCTGGAAGTCGCTCTGACCGAAAGCGATTTCATCGACCGCATGCTGCCCGACGCCACGCCCGATCAGATCGAAGCGTTCCGCTTGAACGTCCACCGACATACGACCGATCGACCGGCCACCAGCCGCTTTGATCTGCGGGCCACCGTGGCGTACGTCGCCGGACTGGCCCGGCAGGAACTGGGGCTGGCCGGGACGGCGACCGTCTTTGAATTCGTGTGCGGAGCGATCGGCACGCTGGATCCGTACTCGCGCTTTCTGACGCCCAGCCAGCTGGAAGAGACTTTTGCCAACATCGAAGGCAACTTTGTCGGCTTGGGCGTGGAACTGAAAGCCGAAGAGGACCGTTTGCGGATCGTCAATGTGATTCCCGGTGGACCGGCCGATGCGGCGGGGATCGTCGCCGGCGAAGCCATCACGCGAGTCGAGCAATCGATGACCGCGTCGGTCAATCCCGACTACGCCGCGGACCTGCTGCGGGGACCGGAGAACAGTTATGTCTCGGTTTCGGTCGTCGGTGCCGACGGCACCCCGCGAGATTTGAATATCCAGCGTCGCCGCGTGGATGTCCCCAGCGTGGAAGACGTGCGGATCGTGGACGCCGAGCACGGCATCGGTTACATGCGACTGACCAACTTTCAAAAGACCACGGCTCGTGATTTCGAAGCCGGGCTGTGGAAGCTGCATCGTCAGGGCATGCGTCGCTTGATCGTCGATGTTCGCGGCAACCCCGGCGGGTTGTTGACCGCGGCGGTCGAAGTGGCCGATCGCTTCATCTCCGCCGGCGACATCGTGCTGACCCGGGGACGCAACGCTCGCGAAAACTACGACTACCGTTCGCATCGCCCGAACACGTGGAGCGTTCCGCTGACCGTCTTGATCGACGGCGACAGCGCCAGTGCCAGCGAGATCTTTGCCGGAGCGATCGCCGATCACGATCGCGGCGAACTGGTCGGCGAACGGACCTACGGCAAGGGCAGCGTGCAGGGCATCTTTCGAATGCAAGCGGTGAAGGTGGGGCTGTGCTTGACGACCGCCAAGTTCTACTCGCCCAACCGTACGGCGATCAGTGGACGCGGCGTCTCGCCGACCGTTCCACAGGCCAAGACCTACATGGCCGCCCGCCCCACCGACGACGGCCGCATCGCCTCGTTCGACGAAGACGCCGTGCTGCAGCGAGCGATCGCGTTGGGACGTAGTCCGCAGAGCGAGATCGTGGCCGGCCGCCCGGCGAACGCCAAATAGCACGCCAGCACAGGAACGGGCTTTCGGCCGGATGACACGATGGCTATCTATCAACTAGGTGACCGCCGGCCACAGCTGGCCGACGATTGCTATATCGCGACCGAGGCGACCGTCATCGGCGACGTTTCGGTGGCTGCCGGAGCGAACCTCTGGCCCGGCGCGGTGCTGCGGGGCGACGTGGAACCGATCGAGATCGGCCCGGCCAGCAGCATTCAGGACGGGGCCGTGCTGCATACCGACCCCGGCAGCCCGCTGCGGATCGGACGCGGCGTCACGGTCGGACACCAAGCCACCCTGCACGGCTGTACGATCGGCGACCACGCCCTGGTGGGGATGCAGGCGGTCGTACTGAATAATGCCGTGATCGGCGCGCACAGCTTGGTCGCCGCCGGCGCCTTGGTGACCGAGAACAAGACGTTCCCCGAACGATCGTTGATCCTCGGCAGCCCCGCCAAGCGAGTCCGCGAGCTGAGCGACGAGGAGGTCGAGAACCTCCAGCGGATCGCCGAGCGGTACCTGGAGCGAGGCCGAAGCTACCGCACGGATCTCAAACGCATCGATTGAGGATTTGAGGGTTTGCGATTTGCGGGCTCCGGCGGAATCTACGTAGGGTTCGGAGCGTTAGAATGTAACGTTTTCTCCCCTCTCCCCCGCGGCGCCGCGAGCGTCAGCGAGTGAAGCAGTGGTGGGAGAGGGGCCGGGGGTGAGGGGGCTCGGGTGCAACGGAATGACTGCTTGCGTACGGTTTCTAATCCGCACCCCGCCTCGAGACACGGTAATGGTGGTGCTGCTTCTCTGGTCCCCCTCACCCCCGACCCCTCTCCCCCGAAGCCTGGCTCGCTTAGGCTCGCCAGGCTTCGGGGGAGAGGGGAGAAAACGATTCTCTTCGTACATCGAATCCGTTAGAGCCAGGAGATTTCAGATCGGGAGCTCGGCCGCTTGTGGGTGGTATGAGGTTTGCACGCTTTGGCATGTGTTCGTGCGGCGTTTCTCGCTGCTGCTGCCAACTCGCCTCGTTTGCTCCGAGCTGTCATGACCGATCCGAATCGCATCAATCGCCGTACGTTTGCGCAACTTGGTACCGCTTCCGCGTTGGCCGTTTCGGCAACCGGAAACGCTGCGGCCAACGACTCCCCCGGCGGCAAGCCGTCCAAGTCGTCGCAGATCCAGCCTGTCGGTGGCCGTTCGCTGCCGGCGAAAGACAACCAACCCCCGCTGGCCCCGCCCAATAAACAGCCGCCCAATCTGAAACTGCCCACCGTGCCGGAACGCAAAATCGGTTGGGCCGTCGTCGGGCTGGGCCAGTTGGCGCTGGGGCAGATCATGCCGGCTTTCGGCCAATGCACCTGGTCGGAGCCGACGGCGTTGGTCAGCGGACACCCGGATAAGGCGCACCGAGTGGCCAAAGCCTACGGCGTCGATTCCGGCGCGATCTACAACTACGACAACTTCGATTCGATCGCCGACAACGACGATATCGATGTGGTCTACATCGTCCTGCCCAACAGCATGCACGCCGAATACACCATCCGGGCGCTCGAGGCCGGCAAGCATGTGCTGTGCGAAAAGCCGATGGCGACTTCGATCGAAGATTGCCAACGCATGATCGCCGCAGCCGACGAGGCGCAGCGCAAACTGATGATCGCCTACCGGCTGCATTACGAGCCCCACAACCGCAAAGTGATGCAGATGTGCCGGGAGAAACGTTTTGGCGAAATCAAAACCTTCAATGGCGGTTTCTGCATCAATGTCCAGGCCCCCAATATCCGCTTGGCGGCCGAGCTGGGCGGCGGACCGGTGGGCGACGTGGGCGTGTACCCGATCAACGCGTCGCGATACGTGACCGGAGAAGAACCGGTCGAAGTGATGGCCCAGGCTCACCAACCCAAAGATGATCCGCGGTTCCGTGAAGTGCCCGAGAGTGTGACGTGTCTGCTGCGGTTTCCCTCGGGGGTGCTGGCCAATCTGGATTGCAGCTTCGGCACCCATCGCAGCGACTTCTTTCGCGTCGCCTGCGCCAAAGGCATGATCGAACTGTCGCCGGCGTTCAGCTACAACGGCCAACGCCTGCAGACCCATCACCCCAGCTCGCAGGATTCCCACGCCGTGGTGACCGATCACGAGATCGCCGAAGTGAACCACTTCACTTCGGAAATGGATCACTTCTCACAGTGCATTCTCGAGGACAAGGATCCCCGCACGCCGGGCCAAGAAGGCTTGGCCGACATGCGAATCCTGGCCGCGATGGGCGAGTCGATCCGGCTGGGCAAAGCGGTCAAGGTCGAAGCCTGAGCCCGTTTAGGCGATAGCCTCGGTTGCTGCTTTGCACAGGCGGCAAGCCTATGCCACGGCTTATTCGTCGCCCAAGTACAGTAGCTGGATCTCGGTGTCGGGCAGCTTGCTCTGCAGTTGCTCGACACCTTCTTCGGTCACGGCGGTACGGGTCACGACCAGGTTTTCCAAGTTCTTCAGACCCTCCAGGTGCTCGAGGCCTTCGTCGGTGATCAGGGTCGAACCGAGGTGCAGGAAGGTCAGGTTTTGCAGATCCTTGAGGTAGGCCAAACCTTCATCGGTCAGCCGCGTGTTGTCCAGGTTCAACCACTTCAGCTCGGTCAATCCCTCCAGCGGCTTGATCGCGTCGCTCGACACGTTGACGCGCCACAGGTTCAGCTTTTCCAGCTGCTTCAGTTCTGCCAGCGGCTCGAGCGCCGCTGCGTCGATCTGCGCACATTCGCTGAGGTCCAGTTCGACCAGCTGAGCCAATTTGGGCAGGTCTTTCATGCCCTCGGCGCCGACTCGCGTTTTCGAGATCCGCAGCTTGCGGAGGTTCGGGAATTGGGCGATGACACCGATGGCTTCATCGGCGATAGTGGTTTCCGAGAGGTACAGTTCCTGCAGGTTTTTCAGGTCGGTCAGCTGGGCCAAACCCTCTTCGCTGATCCACAGATAGTCCAGCGCCAACGCTTTCAGCTCCGGCAGCTGGGCGACGTGGACCATCCCATCGTCGCTGACCGAACTATCGCCCGACTTGCCGGACATCCGCAGGGCTCGCAACTTTTTCAGCTCCACCAGGTGGGTCAAACCGCCGTCGCTGATCATGCAGTCGCGGATATCCAAGTTCGCCAGCGTCGTGATCTGCCCCACGGTCTTCAGGCCTTCGTCGGTGATCTGCGTGCCGCCCAGCAGCAGCGAGCGCAGCTGAGGCAGCTCCGTCAGCGGTTCCAGGTCCTGGTCTCCGGTCATCGAGCCGCGGAGATCGACTTCGATGATTTCGCCGTTCCCATCTCGCTTGAACTTTGCCCCCAACGCTTCCAGTTCCGCAGCCGCTTCGGCGGCTGCGGCGTTGGGTTCGGGGGTGGCCGGAGCCGCGACCGGTTGTGGCTTGGGCATCGGCTCCGGGGCCGCTTCGGCCGCGCCGGGATCTGGATCCGCAGGCGTCGCATCGGTTTCTTGGGGAACCGGCTCGAGGTCGGCCTCGACGGTTTCACGGCGATCGCAGGCCGTGAGGCCGGCCAACAGGCAGATCAGTAGCAGGGGGGTTAGGCGAGACACGAAGGCAACTCCGTCGGATGGGGAAGGAAAAAATGTGCGGGGGTCGTACGCAGGCGCGCTGACTATCGTACCGGACCGATCGATTCCAGCCAGCCAGGATGTTGCGAAACGGGCAGGAAGAAAAGGCAGGCAGGCAGAAAGAGGAGGAAGCAGGCCAGGGGCACCGGCCCATAAAAAAAGCTCGCCAACGTCGGCGACGCTGGCGAGCCAGTGGAGTCTTGCGGCGGATCGCTACAAAACGCTGCGTTACGCTTCGGCCGAAACTTCCCAGCCTTGGCGATAATCCTTGCCGACGTACTGTTGGGCTTCGGGAGCGTTGGTAGCGGTCAGATTCTTCGCGTCCCAGTCCAGCTGTTTGCCGGCGCGGAAGGCGACATTGCCCAGCAGAACCGTCTCGGTCAGGGCGCCGGAGTAGTCAAAGTTGCAAGTCGTGGGCGTGCCTTCTTTGCAAGCTTTGATCCACTCGTCGTGGTGGCCGATCGACCGCGGGATGGTGGGTTCGGGCGGCTGGAAATCCGCGAACTTGTCGCGGGGGAACAACCGGTAACTGCTGTAGTTGGCGTACATCTTGCCTTCGCTGCCAACGAACATCACGCCGCTGCCGGGAACGCGTTCGCCAGCCACTTCGCGCGGCGTGCGGTCGCCGTCGTACCAGGTCAGATCCACCGGGGCCAAATCGCCGCGTTTGGGGAACTTGTAATGGACGACCAGGCCCAGCGGGCAGGTTTCGGGGTGCGGCGTGGGGCCGTCGGCTTCGACCGACACCGGGTGCCGCAGGTCCAGGGCCCAGAACGGCAAGTCCATGAAGTGGCAACCCATGTCGCCCAAGGTACCCCCGCCGAATGCCCACCAGCGACGCCACTGGGCCGGGTGGTAGCGACCGGCGGCAAAGGGACGCTTGGGAGCCGGACCCAACCACAGGTCCCAGTCCAGGTATTCGGGAACCGGATCGGC
This sequence comes from Roseimaritima sediminicola, assembly GCF_009618275.1. Classification (GTDB taxonomy): domain Bacteria; phylum Planctomycetota; class Planctomycetia; order Pirellulales; family Pirellulaceae; genus Roseimaritima; species Roseimaritima sediminicola. The sequence continues at coordinate 462,716 of NZ_WIAD01000001.1, read as the reverse complement.
CTTGGTGGGCAGTTCGCCGCCACCCCAGCCTTTACCCACCCAAACGTGGACTTCTTTGATGTCGCCGAGCGCCCCGGCACGGATGATTTCCACGACGCGGCGGTAGTTATCACCGGCGTGGATTTGCGTACCGAGCTGGGTGGCAACGCCCTTCTTCTTGGCCGCTTCGGCGATGATTCGGGCTTCTTCGACGGTGTGAGTCAGCGGTTTTTCGCAGTAGCAGTGCAGACCCGCGTTGATCGCTCGCAGCGACGCCGGGGCGTGATGATGGTCCGTGGTGCCGATCACGATGGCGTCGGCCGTATCGGACATGTCGGCGATCATTTCGCGATAGTCGGCGTACTGTTTGGCGTCGGGAAACTGCTTGGCAGCCCGAGTCAAATAGTTTTTGTCGACGTCGCACAGGCCGACGATGTCCTGGCTCTTGACCCCGGCGACGTTGGCGGCCGCGCGGTTGGCCGTTCCGACGCAGAGGATCTTCAGTTTTTCGTTGGCCGAGACGGATTCTTTGGCGGCCAGTTCACTGAACACGCCAGCCGACAGGGCGGCGGCACCGGTGGTCTTCAGGAAGCCACGACGCGCGACGGTCATACGACCGGAGCGCGCTGGGGTTGAGTCACTCATTCTGGGTGGGCTCGCAGGGGGGGAAGGGAATCGGCGGGCCTTGCGATGCAACTCGCCGGAAAACAAAACAGAACAATGGTCGGTACAGTGTAGCGTCTGGAGCCGCTGACGCCAAATCTCCGCGGCAGGCCAATCCGTACCGGCAGGCCAATCCGTGCCGGCAGGCCAATCCGTACCGGCTGGCTGCTCAGCGATCGGCGGCCCGCAGCAGGGTGTGGTGCTGTTCGGCAAAGTAACGTCGGGCCGCGGGGTGGAACACCAGATTCTGCCATTCCGCCGCGTTGTGGGCGTTGATCAACTCGGGCAACAGGGCCGGCGGCTGGTAGATCGCCTCCAGGGCGCTGACGACCAGGGTGTCGGGGGCGTCGGCGCGGACGACCAAAAACGCGGTCGAACCCACCGTGGGGATACCGCCGGCGGGCACCTCGGCCTCGGGGAAATCCTCCGGCAGGATCGTCATGGGGTGCAAACTGGGATGCCGCAAAAAGACGTTCCTCGCGTGCGGCACGGGCACCAGTCGCCAGTCCCGACGCAGCAACCGGCTGACCAGTTCGCTGCCGACGCCGATGCAGATCACCGCCGCGTCGATGTCCGGGGCCGCATCCAGTTCGGACCACGCGATCACCCGCCGCCGGACCGGCCCCGCGGCTTGCGTCCCGCTTCGATCCTGTTGACCCGGCGAGCTCTTTGGGGCCTCGTCCAAGCCAAAGGAATCAAACAGGTACTCCGCGACCAGACGCGAGCCGCTGCCGGCAGGGCCGACCGCGACGCTGTGACCGCCGAGCTGTTCGATCGAGGTAATGCTGGACCGTTCGCGGACCAAAACCTGCGCCGCTTCGAAGAACAACGGCGTGGCCACACGCAGTTGATCGTCCGACACCGCCGAGGCCTGCAGCGGGGCCAGGTGAACCTGTCCATCGAGCAAGCGTTGGCGGTTGTCCAGTGAACCACCCGAGGCGAAGACTTGAACCGGAACGCCGGTGCGGCGCTGGAAACGTTCGCCCAATCGCTGGGAGAAATCGTTGTACACGCCGTGCTCCTGACCCCCGGCCAGCAGCACTCGATCGGGCATCTGTTGGGCCTGCGATTGCTGGTAGGTGAACAGCCCCACGACCATCAGTGGCAGCAGCATCACCAACAGCAACACACCGGCCTGAAAGCGCCGGTGCCCCGGACTGGCCTCGGCCAGGTGCCGGCGGCCGGTCAAGGCGGCGACCAGCGGCACCGCTTCGATCCAGTGCAGCGCGCGAACCAGGGCTGGCCGCGGGCGAGCTTGGATCGGTCGATCCTGCAGGAACCGATCCAGATCGTCGGCCAGGGCCGCGGCCGAGGCGTATCGTCGATGCGGCGTCTTCTCCAAACATTTCATACAGATCGTTTCCAGGTCACCCGGCACCGCGGGCACCAAGGATCGCAGTCGTGGCGGGTCGTGATGAACCACCTGGACCAGCGTCTGCATCATGTTCTCGCCGGCGAACGGGGGACGCCCGGAAACGGCCGCATACAAAATGGCGCCCAGGGAATAGATGTCGGCCGCCGCGCCCGAGCGGTCGCTGTGGCCGCTGGCCTGCTCCGGGGCCATGTAACTGGGCGTTCCCAGGGCGACTCCGCTGCCGGTCAAACTGCTGTCGGTGTCGATCTGTTTGGCCAGGCCAAAGTCGGTGATGTGCACGACGTCGTGCTGGTCGATCAAAATGTTTGCCGGCTTCAAGTCGCGGTGCAGCACGCCATGGCGATGCGCGTAGTCGATCGCGCGGGCGACGTCGCGGACATAGCGCGCCGCATCCTGGGGCGACAGCGGCGACCGTTGGATTTTTCTCGCCAGGTCGGTGCCTTCGACATACTCCATCGAAAAGAAGTGATGCCCCTCGCGATGTCCGAAATGAAACACGCTGACGATATTGGGATGATGCAAGCGCGCGGCCGCACGCGCTTCGGCGAAAAACCGCTTGACCTCCGCCGCCGTGGCCAGCATGCCCGAGCGAATTAATTTTACGGCCACGACTCGCTGCAGCGGGTGCTGGATGGCCCGGTACACGACGCCCATCCCGCCACGGCCCAGCGTGGTTTCCAGCAGGTAGTCGCCCAGCCGGTAGGGCAGCTTCGGGCCCGCGTCGCCAGCCGGACGGTTCTCCAGCGGCAACGTCTGCTGTTGGGCTTCGTCATAGGAAAACGGCACACTGTCAATCGTCTCGGCATCGCCCGGCACCGTGGGCAACAACCGCGTTTCGGCCAGGGCCTCGCCCGGCGTCACACTGTCGAGCAGATCGGCGGCCTCCATCAACTTCAGCAGATCCTCGGCCAGGTTGGGAAACTGTGCCGCGAAGGCATGCCGATCGGGCATCTCACCACTGTCGCAGGACTTCAGGTAAGCCGCAAAGGCGGCGTCCAGCGGATCACCATCCGGCGAATCACCATCTTGCGGGCTATCGGGATCGGAAACGTGATTCATGCAGTCCTACGTCAGAACGATTTTGAAAGCTGGGCACACGCGCGATCTGCAGCCGCCTACGACGACTCTATTGTACCTGTCCCGAGCGCCGTAGACGTAGGCCGCACCAGGCTCCACATGGGGCGCAAAAACGGGGCGAAAACGAGGCAGGATGTTCGACCACTAATCTTCACTAATCGCACACTAATGACATTCTCCTGCTGAGATTAAGCACGTCGGCATGAATCTTTCGGTGAAACCCCGCGACAACACCCTCCCGCGCAGCGAGAGGGTCGGGCTCTTAGGCCCGGGGAGGGCCCGACGAAAACCCTCTCCGGGCCTAAGAGCCCGACTCTCCCAAAGGGAGAGTGATGCCGAATGAAATGTTGCGACGTGCTTAGTGTGCGATTTGTGCCAATTAGTGGTCCCACACCGACCGACCGCCCGCCTGCCCGACCGACCGCCCGCCTGCCCGACCGCCCGACCGCCCGCTCGACTCGGATCCAGTTCCCTGAATCAATTTCGCGGAATTCAGAAGATATCCGGTTCCTGATCCGGCGAGCGGCCGGCCAGAAAATCAAAATCGCAGCCCTGGTGGGCACCTTGAACGTGCGCGGAATACATTTGGCCGTAACCGCGAGAGAACTTGGGCGCCGGCTGGACCCAACATTCTCGACGCCGGGCCGCTTCCGCCTGGTCGACGTGCCAGTGAATCGTCCGTTCAGGGATATTGATTTCGATCTCGTCGCCGTCTTCGACCAACGCCAACGGGCCGCCGGAAAAACTTTCGGGCGAAACGTGCAGGACACACGTCCCGTAACTGGTGCCGCTCATCCGCGCGTCGGAGATTCGCACCATGTCGCGAACGCCCTGCTGCAGCAGCTTTTTGGGAATCGGCAGCATGCCCCACTCGGGCATCCCGGGTGCGCCCAGGGCACCGGCCGAGCGGAGGATCAGCACCGAATCGGCCGTGACCGGCAGGTCCGGATCATCGATCCGTTTTTTCATCTGGGCGTAGTCGTCGAACACGATGGCCGGACCACGGTGCTGCATCAGGCCGGGATCCGCCGCGACACTTTTGATTACGCAGCCCTCGGGGGCTAGGTTGCCGCGCAGCACACACGTGCCGCCGGCGGGACTGACCGGATTGTCGCGAGGCCGAATCACTTCCGCGTCAATCACTTCGGCGCCCTCGATCTGCTGGCCCAAGGTCTGGCCCGAAACGGTCGGACAGTCCAGATTCAGCAGGTCGCCCAGCTGACTCAGCAGCGCGGCCAAGCCGCCGGCGTTGTAAAAATCCTCCATCAAGAACCGGCCGCTCGGTCGCAGGTCGCCCAGCATCGGCGTGGACTGCGACAGTTCGTCGAAACGGTCCAGCGTCAACGGCACGCCGGCGCGGCCGGCGATCGCCAGCAGGTGCACGATGGCGTTGGTGGATCCGCCGATGGTCATATCGGTGCGAATGGCGTTATCGAGCGATTCGGCGGTGACCAGTTGTGCCGGCCGCAGGTCTTCCCAGGCCAGGTCGACGGCGCGGCGTCCGGTGCGGACCGCCAGGCGGCTGTGTTCGGCCAGGACCGCCGGGGTGCAGGCCGCCCCGGGCAAGGTAAACCCGATCGCCTCGGCGACGCAGGCCATCGTGCTGGCCGTACCCATCGTCATGCAGGTGCCGGCCGAGCGAGCGATGCAGTTTTCGATCGCGTTCCAGTCACCGTCGCACAGGTTCCCCGCGTTGCGTTCGTCCCAGTACTTCCACACGTCGCTGCCGCTGCCGAGGGTCACATCACGCCACCGCGCTTTCAGCATCGGCCCGGCGGGCAGAAAGATGCTGGGAATATCGGCGGAGATGGCCCCCATCAACATCGCCGGAACGGTCTTGTCACAACCGCCCATCAGGACCGCGGCGTCGATCGGATGGCAGCGCAGCACTTCCTCGACTTCCATCGCCAGCAGATTCCGATACAGCATCGTCGTCGGCTTCATCATCATCTCGCCCAACGACATCACGGGAACTTCTACCGGGAATCCGCCGGCCTGAAGAATCCCCCGCCGGACCTCATCGGCGCGGTTGCGGAAATGCGAGTGGCAGGTGTTCAGATCGCTCCATGTATTCAATATCGCCACCACTGGACGGTCGCGGAAATCCACGTCGTCCACACCCATACCCTTCAGTCGCGACCGATGCCCAAAGCCGCGGAGGCTGTCCGGGGCGAACCAACGTTGGCTGCGCAGGCGGGCGGGATCGCGGTCGGGTTGGGCAGCTGACGATGCGTTCGGCGCGGCGGCCGACGTGCGTTCGGTAGACACAGTAGAAACAGTCCTCAAGGGTTCGGTAGTCGGTGGCGCGGCGGTGGCGGCTATGGGCGGGTGCGTGCGTCAGCCGGACAGCAATTGTTCGATTAATTCCTGATTGCGACGCCGCAGGTCGTGACAGATTTGCACCAGGGCGTCCGGAGTGACCTGGCCGATCAAGTACGCCAGTTTGGCCAGGTTCGCTTCGTCGTTCGGTAATTCGTGGCGTGCGGCCGTGTTCAGCAAGCGGATGCTCGATTCGATCCGTCGCAGCGTACGGTAGCCGTCGGCCAAATCGGTCGCGGCGCCCGCTGGAATGATTCCGGCCTCCTTTAACAGTCGCAAGCCGGTGATTGTGTGCGGTTCGAGGATGTGAGGATGCTCGGCCGCGTGTTTCAGCTGCAGGCCGGAAACCATCAGTTCCACATCCATGGTGCCACCGATTCCGCGTTTGAGATTTTCCGGCGCAGCCGAACGCAGGGCGTTTTCACGCAACTGACGCAGCAACGCGTCGTCCCCCGCCGACCAGGCAACCCCGGTCGCCGCTTCGGCCAGACCGCTTCGCAGTCGCTCGGTCGCCGCCGGACTGCCGGCGATCACCCGGGCTTTGGTCAGCGCGATACGCTGCCAGAAATCGCGGGCGGGAACGCCGTAGCGGTAACGCTTGATAAACCCTTCCAGCGGCATCGCCGTCCATTCGCCCTCGGTCCCGCGGATACGGCTGTCCAAATCGTACAACCGAGGGCCGCCGTCGTCGCCGGAGATGCGTTGTCGGATTCGCGTGGCCAAACGGGTAAAGAATTCGGCATTGGTCGTGGTCGAACGCGGGCCGCCGACGCGGCGGCGGGTTTCGCCATCGCCATAGAACAGGACGGCCACATCCAGGTCGCTGTGGTAATTGGGTTCCCGAGCGCCCAGTTTGCCAAGCGCCAACATCAGGGGCTGGGCGACTTGGCCACCGGGTTCCAGCGGGTCGCCATATCGCTCGGCCAACCGTTCCTGCTCGAACTCGGCGGCTCGTCGCAGGCAGGCTTCCGCCGTGGCCGCCAAGGCGGCGTGCGTTTCGGTAATATCCGCCTTGCCGAGGATGTCGCGAATTCCGATCCGCAGATGGCAGACGTTCTTGAAACTGCGGAGGATCGGCGTGATGTCCTCGGCACCGCGACACAATGCCTGCGAGTCGGATTCAAGTTCCTGGGGTTGTGGCAACCGTCCCAGTACCAGCGAATCAACCAGGTCGTCGATCATCCCCGGGTGCGACGTCAAGATTCCGGCCAGGTAAGGACTGGCGGCGCTCAACCGAACGACCATCTGCAGCGCCGAATCGCTGGTGCTGAGCAGTTCCCAGAGGGCTCCTTTGCCGCCCAGCGAATCGCTGATCGCGACCAGCGTTTCGAGCGCCTCAGGCGGATCCGGAGTCTCGGACAAGCGCTCGAGCAGCCGCGGTGCAATCGCGGCGAGAAAGTGTCGGCAACGCGGACTGGATAGAAACGGAATGTTCTCGCGGGCCAATTGATGCATGTCCGCCAGCGCCGCCTCGGGACTGGCGAAACCATGCTTGGAGAACGTCTGCCGGACCAACTCCGGCAACGGTTCAGGGTCCAGGACCAATTCGGTCTCCAGGGCGACCGTCTCGTGATCCCCAAAAGCGTCGTGCAGCAGATGATCCAGCACCCGCCGGTTCCGATCCTGCAGTTCCGCCAAAGCGGCATCGAATGCCGTCAGCGAACCGTTCGAACCGTTCGAACCGTTCGAACCGCTGGACTCCGCCGAGGCGTCCGTGGCAGAAGCGTTTGGCAGTCGAGCGGGCAAGGATACCGTGGCGGCGATCCGCCGCCGAAGCGCATCGTCCTCCGGGATCGCTTCGCACTCCTGACCGCCCAGGATCTGCAATTGATGTTGGATCCGTCGCAGGCAGACGTAGTGCTCCGAAAGCGTCGTCCGTTCCTGCATCGTCAAGCATCCCGCTTGTTCGAGGGCATCGATCGATTCCAGCGTATTGGGCAAGCGGATTGCCGGGGCCGCAGCACCATTGAGTAGTTGCAGGAACGCGATCACGAACTGCACGTCTCGCAAACCGCCCGTGCCCTGGAGGATGTCGTTGCGATCGTTTCCAGCGTCGGCAGCCTGACGCTCGATCTTGCGTTTCAGCATCCGCAGCCCCGTGATCTCGGTGCTGGTCATCACGCGCCGATACAGTCGCGGCGTCAGTTGTTGCAGGTACTCCCCACCGAGTGCCGCGTCACCGGCAACCACGCGTGATTTGATCAACGCCAACCGTTCCCAGGGCAGCCCTTCGCTGTCGTAGTAGCGCACCGCTTCGCGCACTTCGACCGAAAGGCAGCGGTTTTGCCCCAAGCACTGCGCGTGCACTTGATACCCGGGTCCTGAATCAACGCCGTCGGGATCCGCGACGGCTTGGTTTTCGGCCGGGCTCAGCAGTCCGATGGTCTCTTTGGCCCAGCGGTGGAAGAACGCCTTGCTGGCTTCGGCGACGGCGCCGAAGGCAATCTCGGGCGGATCGTGAATGAACAGCAAGTCCAAGCGATTGCCATAGCTCAGTTCCCGGCCGCCAAACTCTCCGGTCGCCACAACGCTCATCCGCGCCGGCGTGCTGTCCTGTGCCATGGGATGGGGAAGCTTTAGTTCTTGTCGCAGCCGCCGCCCGGTCCAGTCGATGGCCGCCTGCAAAACCGCTTCGGCCACAAACGTCAGTTGTTCGGTCGTGCGAGCCAGATTGGATTTGTGCAGCACATCGCCATAAATGATCCGCAGCGTCTCGCGACGACGAAACGCCCGCAGTCGCCGCGCGGCTTGCTGGGCACAATCGGTCCGCTGCAATTCCGCGACCAGCTCGTCGACCAGGATCTGACGCGGGATGGGGTGGCCATCGGTAATCCGCAGCGGTTCCAGGCTGTCGGGATCCTCCAGCAGGATCTCCGCCGGCAGCGGTCCGGCGGCCAGCAGACGCAGCAGATTGGGAAACAGGGGTTCGTCTCGCTGCATCGCGGCCGCCAGCGCGAGGGGGCTGCGCGAGTTCTCGACGAACTGCGTAAAGCGGGCCAGCGTGCCCAGCGGGTCGGGCACCTGCAAAAGCCATTCGCTCAGGCCTCGGCCGAAGTAATCCAGGATGTCGGCCGTGCTGCTGGCCGTGCGGAGCCGAAGCAGGTGAGGCCGCGCCGCATCCAAATCGTCGATTCCGACAGCCCGCAACCAGCCGTCGGTCATCGCCGGATCGTCCAATCGATCAGCGGGCGGAAACGTCGATTCGGCGGGCATTAAGTACGAAAACCTCTACGGGGCGACGGAAACGGCGGTTGATTTGGCTCGCATGAATCTACTCGAAACCGCCTCAGGGTGCGACCGACGCTTCCGGGGGTGGTTTTGTCGCGTACAATGGAAGTCGCAGCGAAAAACGCTCGCTGTCCCGCCCCCATGAGAATAGTTCCCCCCCACCTTTCCCCATCCTGCCTGCTGCGGTGCCTATGTCTGTTGACACCTGCAACCCTTGCCTTTGCGCTGTTCGTAACGCTCGGTCCTGTGGCGATACGTTTTCGTTCGGAAAAGCCCAGATGTTGGGGCTGCTGTGCGGAATGATTCTGATCGTTCCGTGGGTGGCGGCCAGCGCCGAGGAACCGGCGGCCACTAGCACGATCGAACGAGGGCGTCAGATCTACAGCGACCAATGTGCGGGTTGCCATGGCGATCAAGGCCAGGGAAACCCCGACGCGTTTGGCGAACCGCTGGTCGGCGATTGGCCGCAGACCAAGCTGACGCGCGTGATCGCCGAAACGATGCCCGAGGGCGAGCCCGAAGCCTGCGAGGGTGAGGATGCCGCGGCGGTCGCGGCTTACGTGTTCGACGCGTTCTACTCGCCCACCGCGCAGATGCGAAACGCCCCGCCACGCTATGCCCTATCGCGTTTGACTAGCGAACAGTATCGCCAAAGTGCGGCTGATCTGTTGGCGATGTTCGTCGGCACGGCCGAGGAAACGTCCGAACGGGGTGTGGCCACGGAACTCTTTTCTGGCAAGCGAATTGATCGACGCAAACGCGAGCAGCAGCGCGTCGATCCGGCGATCGATTTTGATTTCGGCAGCGGCTCGCCGATCGATGGTCAGGAAGATGGTCAAGCGTTCGCGATGGCGTTGCAGACCAGTTTGGTCGCCCCCGAAACCGGAAACTATCAACTGCGTCTGCGCACCCCCAATGCTGCCGCGCTGTGGTTCAACCGTGACGACCAACCCTTGATCGACGCGAAAATCAAATCCGGCGATCGGGTCGAGTACGAATCCAGTGTGTTTCTGCTGGCCGGTCGCAGCTACGACCTGCGAATCGAATTCTATCGCGCCGAGTACGGTTCCAAGGCCGTGGGCAACACCGGACATCCGGAAGCATCGCTGCAGCTGCTGTGGCGACGTCCGGGCCGCGTGGCCGAAGTGATCCCTTCACGGTTCTTGCGGCCCATCCGTGTTCCCCGCCAATTAATTGTCGACACGCCTTTTCCGCCGGACGACAGCAGTGTTGGGTACGCTCGCGGTACGTCCGTCTCGCGAGCCTGGGACGAAGCCACCACCGATGCCGCCCTGGCCGTGGGAATGGAATTGGTTCGCGACCTCGACGCTTACGCCAAGACCAAGCCCGATGCGGAGGATCGTGTACAGAAGTTGCAAGCGCTGTGCGAGCGGATCGCGGCGCGGGCCCTGAGGCGCCCCTTGGACGAAGCGCAGCGCCAGCACTACGTCGGGCGACACTTCGAAGAGAGTGAGTCGCCGGCCGAGGCCGTGCGGCGAAGTGTGCTGGTAATCCTTAAATCCCCGTACTTCCTGTACCCCGACCTGCGGGCCTTGAAACACCGCGCGGACCTGGACGAAGCGGCGGCGGTCGACCCCTCGACGGATTCCTACGCGGTTGCCAATCGACTGGCTTTGGCGATGTGGGATTCGTTGCCCGACGACGCGCTAACTCAAGCGGCCGGCGAGGGGCGTCTGCGTGAGCAGGCGGTGATCCGGAAGACGGCCCAGCGGATGGTCGATGAAGCGCGAACGCGGGCCAAGGTTCAACAGTTTCTGCTGCACTGGTTGCACGTCGACGAAGCCGGCGAGATGACCAAGGACGGCGAGCTGTATCCGGAGTTTTCGCCGCAGTTGGTCTCGGATCTGCGTGAGTCCTTGGAACTTTTTCTGGAGGACGTGGTCTGGGGCGAGGCGGCGGATTTTCGGCGATTGTTGACCGACCACCGGATTTATCTCAACGGACGACTGGCCGATTTTTATGGAGCCACGGTCGATGCTCCGGACCGTTTCCAACCGGTTCCGCTCGAGCCTCAGCAGAGTGCTGGCGTGTTGTCGCATCCCGCACTGATGGCCGCCTTTGCCTACAGCCGCGATACCTCGCCGATTCATCGCGGCGTGTTCCTGGCTCGCAACGTCCTCGGCCGCACGCTGCGTCCGCCGCCCGAAGCCTTTGCGCCGCTCAGCCCCGAGCTGCACGCGGACTTATCGACCCGACAGCGTGTGGCCCTGCAGACCGAGCCGCCGGCCTGCGCCACCTGTCATGAATTGATCAACCCGCTGGGGTTCGCCTTCGAAGAGTTCGATGCGGTGGGGCGTTATCGGCGTGAAGAAAAGGGCCGGCCGGTCGATACCCGTGGCCAGTACCTGACGCGCAGCGGCCAGGAGGTGTCCTTCGTCGGCGTGCGGCAGTTGGCGGAGTTTCTGGCCGGTTCGCGCGAGGCCCATGAATCCTTCGTCGGACGTCTGTTCGAGCATGTGACCAAACAGCCGGTCGGCGCCTACGGGCCGGAGCAACTGGGGGAACTGACCGACCGCTTCGCCGCCGCCGATTTTAATATTCGCAAATTGTTGGTCGAGATCGCTGTCGTGTATGCCCACGGTCCGCAGTAGTATGGGCGGAGTTCTTAACCTGTAGTGTGAAAACGCACGTCGAATTCCTATGCCACGGCTAAAACGTTCTCCCTATAATAGAGAGTCGCCTTTCGCTCCGCCGAAAGTAGCCCAGAGTCGCCTTTCGCTCCGCCGAAAGTAGCCCAGAGTCGCCTTTCGCTCCGCCGAAAGTAGCCCAGAGTCGCCTTTCGCTCCGTCGAAAGTAGTGAAAGCAACATTAACTTTCGCAGAGCGAAAGACGCCCGCCCCCCTCCCACCTTCCCTTTGTAAAAGGCCCTCCAATGCAACCCCGCAGCCGTCGTGAATTTGTCCGTTCCTTGGGCATCGGTGCTGCCGCTTTGCCCTTCCTGTCGAATCTTCCCAGCCTGTGCTTTGCCGGCAGTGGTGGCCGCAAGCAGCGGTTGGTGGTCGTATTTAGTCCGAACGGAGTGGTCAAGAAAACGTTCTGGCCGGACCAGACCGGCGCGAAATACGAGCTGAAGGAATCGCTCAAGCCGCTGGAACCGTTTCGCGACCAATTGCTGATCCTGAACGGCGTCGATGACAAGGTCAAAGGCGACGGCGACAACCACATGCGCGGTATCGGTTGCTTGCTGACCGGAACGGAACTGTTTCCGGGCAATATCCAGGGCGGTTCGCACACGCCGGCCGGTTGGTCCAGCGGGCTATCGATCGACCAGGAAATCAAAAACTACCTGCAGGCGCGGCCCGAAACCCGCACCCGTTTCGGTTCGCTGGAATTCGGCGTGGCCGTTCCCGACAAAGCCGATACCTGGACTCGCATGGTGTATGCCGGAGCGAACCAGCCCATCGCGCCGATCGACGATCCGTATCAGATGTTCAACAAACTGTACGGCCGGATGCACGATCAAGCCATGCTGAGCAGCGTGCTGGACGAGGTGCGAGAAGACCTGGAGAAGGTCAGCCGCCGGTTGAGCGCCGAGGACCGCCGGTTGCTCGAAGAACACGCCACGTTCGTGCGTCAAGCCGAGCAGGATTTGCAACGTGAGCAACAGCAACAGACCCTGCACCCGATGCCGCCGTTGGATCCCGATGTCGAGGATCGCAACGACAACATGCCGACGATCAGCAAGATGCAGATCGATCTGATGGTCAACAGTTTCCAGAATGACTTTGCCCGCGTCTCCACGCTGCAGTACACCCGCAGCGTGGGCGGAGCAAAGATGACGTGGTTGGGCATCGACGAAGGCCACCACGCCCTGTCACACGAACCCAACAGTGACGAAGCGGCCCAGCAGAAGCTGACCAAGATCAACCACTGGTACGCCGAACAGGTGGCTTACTTGGCCGAGCGGTTGCGGCAGACGCCGGAGCCCGGCGGCCAGGGCAGTCTGCTGGACAACACCACGATCCTGTGGACCAACGAACTGGGCGAAGGCAATTCGCATACGATGAACAACATCCCCTTCGTGTTGCTGGGCGGCGGATTGAATTTTGCGATGAATCGATCCCTGAACCTGAAGGGTGTACCGCACAACCGTCTGCTGATGGCTCTGGCCCACGGCTTCGGGCATCACATCGAACGCTTTGGCAGCGACAACTTCTGCAGCGGCGGAGCGCTCGAGCTGAGCTAGACAGCCAGGACGCATTCGGCATATCCGTCCTGGCAGCGTCGACCACCGTTGGCAGGAAGCCTGTCGACCGGTCGAGTTGCCTGCGTGCCGGTTAGAACATCAAAACACCCTGCCGGCCCCGAAGGGCCGACAGGGTGTTTGCGTTGATGATTCGCGTTTCGCAGAACCGTTGCGTTTGGGAGTTAAGCTGCTGGTATGGCGAGGTTTGGTGGACGACCGCCAAGGGCGACCACTACCAGGTGTACTCGGCTCCGAGCGTGAAACCGCTCAGGACCATCGAACCATAATTGATGTGGGCGTTGGAGTTGGCTTGCGGCGTTTGCAGCAGAGCGTTCGAAAGGGCGGGATCGAAGCCGCCGGCCACTTCGTCCACGGCCAGCACATAATACGAGGTGCGGAAGGCCCAGGAATGGCTGACGCGGTAGATCAGCGTCGTGGTGAAATCCACCATGCCGGTGGTTTCCGAACGTCCCAGCAGGCTGCTGCGCGAGCCTCGGGTCGCTCCGGGGCCCAGCGAGTTGCCGGTGGCAAAGACCGCGCGGTCGACGTCGTTTTCCAGCACACCCAGTTTCAATTGAGCACCGAGGTTGATGCCGGGCACAACGTTCCACCACAGGTCGCCACCGATCTGGACGCCAAACAAGTCGTTCTTGGTTTCGGTTGTCAGGTCCAAGAAGCGTTGGTTGGTGAACACCCCGCCGTTGTTGACTCGGCCGTCGGCCGAGAAGGTCAGCGAGTCGTCGAAGCGAAGGTATCGCATCCCGAACAACCACGAACCCTGGAACTGGCAAGCCGGCCCCACGGTGCGGCGGCGATAGTTCAGTTCGCCGCTGTGGAAGTGAGCCTCGCCGGCGACGGCGTGACGCACCGAGCGGTCGGAGTCATCGAAACCGCCGGCCGGGGTGGTTCCGAAATTGCTGATGAAGGAGTACAGGTCGGCGTTGTTACTGGTCACCGCCGCGTTGCCTTCCCATTTATTGCCGCCCATGTAGGTCAGTTCGATGTTGCCACCGGCGCCCATGATGAAGGCTCCCGACAAGCGGATGCCGGCTTCCAATTCATCCATGTCGGCACTGTCCAAGAACAACACGGGGGTGCCGGCAACGCCCAGCGTCGAAATCGTGCCGCTGCCTCCGCCGTCGCCGTTGCGGCCCAGGAACAGGCCTTCGACCGACAGGTCGTACCACCGCTGGGCACATTGTCCGCCTTCGGCATAGGGCAGCAGGCAGTGCACCAAGCTTCGCAGTCGGCCATGGCCCAAGCCCAGGTGTCCGAGGCCCAGCGCCGAAGCACAACCGCCCAGACAACCGCCGCGGCGGCCGCAGGGACCGCCACAGCTCTGACAGGCCCCACCACCGCGCAATCGGTTGAGGATGCGGCCCGAACCGACCGCCCCGCCGGTGCAGCGGTTGCAGCCGTAACCCAGGCAGTCACAGGCGCCGGCGTCGCAGCCCATCGGTCCGCCGCGTTGCATGAAGCCCACGGGCATGACCTGTCCGGGGCCCGGCCCGGGGGCCGCCATGCCCGTGGCGTGCATGATCGCACCGGGAGGCATTTGGCCGGCCATCGAATACATCGCCGGGTGAACCCCCGGCGACCCGATCGGCGGCATGCCTGCCGGTGTGACAAAGCCGCTGGCGCCATAATCGGCGTCCGCGGGCGAAGGCATGGGCGGTTGAGCGAGCGCCGTCGTCGCTACCACAATCGTGGCCGCCGTCATCACTACGGTGCGAGACCAGTGTTTCGTTTTACGCATTAGGAATGTCTCCGCGGCCCCCTGCCGCTACAGCTTGTCCGAATCGCGAAGAGAAGGAAATTCCCCCCTGGCATTTGTGCTTGCCGTTCGTCAATCGTGTCGGCATCAGTGCGTCCTGAAACGGGACGCACCCCACCAACCAACACGATCCTACGAATCGCTCCCGACGGAATTATCGGCACGAACCGACCTCGGGTTGCGTTTATTCCGGACGATCCTGTGAGGAAAACTTTGCCGACCACCGGCCGCGATCGTTTCCCCGTGACATCCGCATTCGTTATGATGACCGGCGGAACAGGAATCGTGTGCGACACAAACGGGGGCAACAGCACATGACAAAACCGTCCGAGCACCAACCGGACAGGGACCATTCCCAACTCGCGCCGGTCGTCGACCCGCCACGTGAATCGATCGCCGCTCTGATCGCTCGACTCGGTCCGCCGCCGGAGGTGGTCCTTCAGCACTGGCAGCAGCAGTGGCAAGCCGGCCAGGCCTCCGGCCGCTTTGCCGGCGTTCCGCTCTCGCCCTACCACTTGGCCGTCGACCGCTACAACCGCCTGATTCCGCTGGCCTCCCGCACCGCCGGCGACGTGGCGGTCATGATGATCGACGAAGCAAACGCGGCTCGGAGCCATCGCCCTGTGGCGTCTCGACGACGCGGCGCCGTCCGCCGCGGTCGCCGCACCGTGCTGCGGTGCTCGGCCGCCTTGGTGTGTCTGCTGGTTATCCTGTCGCTCCTCTACCGCCTGCCATCGGAGCCTCGGAGCACCACCGCCGACCACCGGGCCTTCTCCGAACCGCCTCGCCCCCACTTCGACGCCCCGCGCAATCCGCCCACCGAGCCGCTGGCAAGAGTCGTGGATGATGCAGCCTCGCCAGCAGCCGGCGCCTTTTCGCTGCACTGGGACCCCGAGACGACGCCGCCAACGGAGCTTCCGCAAGAGAGCGGCAACTCGCTGGGCGACCCTGTCTTTCCCACGGCCGAGTTGGCGGGAAGTCTCGATGACCTGTTGGACCCGGTCGAGGAACCGCTAAGGGAAACCCGTGACGACGCGCCGGAGACGGACGCGCGGGCCGCTTCTGAATCGGATGGTTCTTTGGGGGCAGCCCCGCAGAGGACGCCGGAAGCGGGCCAGGAGGAAGTCTCGGTCACTTCCCGTCCGCCGGCCGTCTCGCTGCTGCCGATCGATGCGGCCGGTGAGGCAACGCTGCTGCTCGACCAGCCAGCCAGTCGCATCGAGCTGGAGGTTCCCGCCGGCGACTGTCCCGTCACCATCCTGCAAACGGAAAAAGGCCGGTGGGAGGTTTTCCTTCAGGAGGAATCCGCCGCGCCGGACCGAGCAGATCCGCTGCCGGTCGCCCGCATCGAAACGACCGCGCCACCGGATACGGACGCTACGCAAACCGTTTGGAAGTGGACGGACGCAGCGGCGGAGCGACGCTGGAAACTGCAAGACGTGCACTACGGCCGGCTCCGCCTGCGGACTGCGGCCGGACCGCGGAAACTGTACCTGCGAGAATCCCGTCCTATCGATCCGGTCGTCCTCCGGCTCGATCAGGCGGACCGGCGGCTCACCTGGTCGCTCGAATCGCCACCGCATGCGCTCGCCACGCGGCTGGACATCGACGTCGACGTGCCCGATGGCGTGCGATTCGATTGGGTCGAAGCTCCCGCCGGCCAACTCGCTCGGCGGATGCGGGCGGTCGCACGCTGGACCGCCGAAGAGGACGCGACGATCGAGCTGCGCACGCACTTCGACATCCAAACCGGGCGGCAACTGGTCTGCCGGCAGCGCACGATGATCCAGCTGGTTCCGTCGCTGCCCTGGCGGGCGGTCTCACTGCCGGGTGTCGAACAAGCCATCGAACGGTTGATCGGCTTGCACCAGCAGAACCAGCTGCAACTGGAACGCTTTCGTGCCCACTACGCCGAGGCCAGGCGAACGGAGCAGCGGCAGCTGCGGCCCCAGCGCGAGCTGCTCGAGCAGCGCGGCAGGATGCTGGAAGCCACCATCGAACGGCTGAGCAAAACCGTGAATCTGATGAGCCAGCTCGACCAAGCCGCCCACCTGCACCTGAATCTCTCTACCGCCTGGCCCGACGGCTATACCCAGCCCCTGCTCACAACCCTGCTCACAACCGACGACGTCGCAGAGCCAACGGGCCAGCGGTAGAAGTCGCCGCAGCAAGTCTTGGTCGTCAGTCCATGTCCGTCGGGTCCCAGTGCTCCTCGACCCAGTCTTCGGCGTCGGCCGGTACTTGCAGATCAAACAGCGGCGCGCGTTCGTCCTCGGCCGTGATGTAGGCGTGTTTGAGCATGTTGGGGCGAAACAGTAGGTTGTGGCCCGCGACGATCCGGAATCCCAGGCTCGCCAACTCCTTGTCGGTCATCTCGGTCGTGTGTTTCCACATCACCGTCGCCGATTCGGGGGGAAACATCTCGCAAATCGAATCGAAGATCATCTGCCGCCAATCGTCCAGCGATCGATGCAGCACGGCTTGGTGAACAAAGACCAAACCAAAGACTGGATCATCGAATTCGAAGTCACGCCGGATCTCGGCAAAGTCGGTGGCCGGTTCGATCGTCGCCGCGTACACGTCGCTCCAACCTTGAGAGTCGGCGTCGCAGATGTGACAAATATCCTGCCCGGCCGCTTCAGCGCGGGTAATGTCCAGGTAATCTACGGCCACCCGCCCCGCCACCACCTCGCCGGTATCTTCGTCTGCGCAAGCGCAGAGGATCGAAACCTCGTGCGCTCGGATATAATCATCCGGCTCGGAAGGGATCGGGTAGTAGGTCGAACGGATGTCAAAACGCATGGCGTGCTTTCCTGAATTTTGGGGGGGCGTCCCATTGTGATCGAGCGGGCTTGTTGGTTAAAGCAGGTGTTAGCGGGGCGGATTGTGTCCGTAGCGTGGCGCAAGGGGGTCGTGTGCAGCCTAGGGCTGGGCGGCGTTTCGGGCGCGAGCCGAGCTCGCGGGCTGTCGATGGATCGAGCCGTTTGGGCGATCGCTTCGGGGTCGTCGGCGCAAAACCGGCGCGATCGCCCTCACGGCTCACCTAAGAGATGCGTTTTCGACTGAATCGACAGGCCGCTGGCGAGGCGTCGCCAGCCCGGTTCCCTTCTCGGTCGTCTACAATACGAACGGCAGCGAGGCCGCTTGGGAGACTGGATGGGATCGAGGCAATCGCAGGATTCGCGGTTCTCCGATGGAGCGATCACCTTGTCGAATCGCCCCCTTTTTGAGTAACCTCGGTAGGTCCCACGAAGACATCCAATCTACGCAACCGCTATAGCCGCGCAGCTGGCGGGCCCCAGCGGTGGAATAATCCTCGTTGCACCGCCGTAGTGAAAGCGCGAGTCACATACGCTGAAGTAACCCGCTGGGCGGGAAAGGAAATCGAAGTATGGCCGATTCCGATGCCAAGACGATTGCACAACAAGAATTGAATAACGCCCTTGGGGAACGAGCGGTCGTGGATCCCGATCCGTCCGAAACCGCCGAGTGGCTCTCGTCGCTGCAGTACGTGCTGCAGAGCAAGGGACCCGAACGGGCTCGTTTCCTGCTCGACCAACTGCGCGACCGCGCGGCCACCGAAGGCGTGCAATTGCCTTCGGAGACGGAAACGCCCTACGTCAACACGATTCCGCGCAAAGATCAACCGGCCTACCCCGGCAACCGCGACCTCGAGCGGCGGATCAAATCGATCATCCGCTGGAACGCCATGGCCATGGTCACTCGCGGCAACAAACGCAGTGACGGCATCGGCGGTCACATCAGCACGTTCGCTTCGTCGGCCACGCTGTACGAGGTCGCCTTCAATCACTTTTTCCGCGGTCGCGGTGAAGACGGGTACAGCGGCGACTCGGTCTATTTCCAAGGCCACGCCTCGCCCGGCATGTACTCCCGTGCGTTTTTCGAAGGCCGATTAAGCGAACAGGACCTCGAAAACTTCCGCCGCGAACTGGCCGACGGCGGCGGCCTGAGCAGTTACCCGCACCCCTGGTTGATGCCTGGTTTTTGGGAGTATCCCACGGTCTCGATGGGCCTCGGGCCGATCATGGCCATCTATCAGGCTCGGTTCAACGAATACCTACGGGACCGCGGCCTGAAAGACACCAGCAACCAACGCGTCTGGGCCTTCCTGGGCGACGGCGAGTGCGACGAGCCGGAGACGCTGGGCGCGATCACGCTGGCCTCTCGCGAGAAACTGGACAACTTGATCTTTGTTATCAACTGCAACCTCCAACGTCTCGACGGGCCGGTTCGCGGTAACGGCAAGATCATCCAGGAACTGGAATCGATCTTCCGCGGTGCCGGCTGGAACGTGATCAAGGTCGTCTGGGGCGACGACTGGGACGAGCTGCTCGAACGCGACACCAGCGGTCTGCTGGTCCGGCGGATGAATGAAGTGGTCGACGGCCAGTTCCAAAAATACACCGTCATGCCCGGCAGCTACATCCGCGAACACTTCTTCGGCAAGTACCCGGAATTGCTGGAGTTGGTCAAGAACTACAGCGACGAGCGGCTGGAGAAGCTGCGTCGCGGTGGCCACGATCCCGAAAAGGTGTACGCCGCGTATCATCAAGCGGTCAACACCAAGAACGGTCGGCCGACCGTGATCCTCGCCAAGACCATCAAGGGCTACGGACTGGGCGAAGCCGGTGAGGGCAAGAACGTCGCTCACAACCAGAAAAAGCTGAACGAAGCCGAGCTGCTGGAGTTCCGCACCCGCTTTGGGATCCCGATCAGCGACGACGAAGTCGGCAACGCGCCGTTCTACAAGCCGACCGAGTCCAGCCAGGAAATGAAGTACCTCAAGCAGCGGCGCGAGGCCCTGGGCGGTTACGTTCCGTCGCGACCCACCAAGCATCCCACGATCGAAGTGCCCACCCTGGATGACTATCGCAAATTCACCCAGGACAGCAAAGGCAGGGCGGTCAGCACGACGCAGGCTTTCGTGCGGTTGCTGACGGATCTTTGCAACGACAAGAAAATCGGCAAACACATCGTGCCGATCGTGCCCGACGAATCCCGCACGTTCGGGATGGAAGGCATGTTCAAACAAATCGGGATCTATGCCCATGCCGGCCAGTTGTACGAGCCGGTCGATAGCGCCCAGGTGATGTACTACAAAGAGGCCCAGGACGGCCAAATGCTGGAAGAAGGCATCACCGAAGCCGGCTCGATGAGCAGCTTCAATGCCGCCGGCACCGCGTACAGCCTGCACGGCGTGAACATGATTCCGTTCTTCGTCTACTACAGCATGTTCGGCTTCCAACGCATCGGCGACCTGATTTGGGCCGCCGCCGACATGCGGGCCAAGGGCTTTTTGATCGGTGGCACGGCCGGCCGTACCACGCTCAACGGCGAAGGCCTCCAGCACCAGGACGGCCACAGCCTGCTCAATGCGATCGCGTTCCCGACCGTCCGCGCCTACGATCCGGCGTTCGCCTACGAATTGACCGTGATCGTCATGGATGGGCTCAAGCGGATGTATCAGGACGGCGAAGACGCCATCTACTACATCACGGCCGAAAACGACAACTACGAACACCCGGCCATGCCCGAGGGTGCCGAAGAAGGCATCATCAAAGGGATCTACAAACTCCGCAGCCAGGAGGTCGACGGTGCCAAGGCGCGCGTCCAGTTGTTCGGTAGCGGAGCGATCCTGAACTGCACCCTGAACGCCCAGAAGTTGTTGGCCGAAAAGTACGGTATCGCCAGCGATGTCTGGAGCGTGACCAGTTACACCCAGTTGCGCCGCGAGGCGGCGGACTGCCAACGCTGGAACATGCTGCATCCCACCGAAACGCCCCGCAAAAGCTACCTCGAACAGCAGCTCGAGGGCGTCGAAGGACCGTTCATCTCGGCCAGCGACTACGTCCGGGCGCTGGGTGAACAACTGACCCCCTTCATCCCCGGCGACTACTACGTCCTGGGGACCGACGGGATGGGACGCAGCGAAACCCGCGAAGCCCTACGGCGACACTTCGAAGTCGATGCCGAATCGATCACGATCGCCGCCCTGCACCGGTTGAGCAAGGCCGGCGTGGTGACGGCCGAAGATGTCGACCAGGCGATTACCGATCTGGATTACGATCGCGAAAAACCCAACCCCTACTTCGCATAACCGGCGGTTCGCCCGGGCGCGCTGACGCGCGCGGGCCTCAACCGATTCTTTCATCTACACACCCTTTTTTGTCTTCACATCTATGGCCATCGAAGAAGTTAAACTGCCGGAATTGAGCGAAGGAATCGAATCGGGCGATGTCCTGGAAGTCCTGGTCTCCGAAGGCGACACGATCAGCGCCGGACAGGACATCGTGGAAATGGAAACCGACAAGGCCACCGTCCCGGTCCCCGCTTCGGTGGCTGGCAAAGTGGTCGAGATCGCTGTCAAAGCCGGCGATACGGTGCCCATCGGTGGCCTGTTGATGAAGGTCGAAGCCGGCGCGGAAGCCAGCGGAGGAGGCGGCGACGCGCAGGCCGCTCCGCCGCAAGCCGAAGCGGAACCGAAGGCGGAGCCGGCGCCCCCGCAAGACGAAGCCGCCTCGGGACAAACGCCCGCCGCCCCCGAGCAACCGGCCGCCCCTGAGCAACCCGCCCAGCCTGAGCAACCGGCCCAGCCGGCACCCGCGCAGCCGGCACCCGCGCAGCAGGCACCGCCGCAACCCGCCGCTCAGGCTTCGGCCGCTCAGCAGCAACCCGCCGCTCAGCAACCCGCCGCTCAGGCTCCGGCCGCTCCGGAAACGGTGGCCGAGACCGGTGCGATTCCCGCCGGTCCCGCCATTCGCCGCTTTGCTCGCGAAGTCGGCGTGGATCTGACGACCGTCACCGGCAGCGGCAACGGCGGGCGGATCACTCGCGAAGACGTCCTGGCGGTGGTTCGGCAGGCCAACCAGAAGGCCCGCAGCGGTGGAGCGTCGGCCGCTACGGCCACCAGTCAGGTGACCGGCGCCAGCCCTGCCACGCCGGCCTCGCCCGCCCTGCCCGGCGACGCTTCGCAGGACGATTTCGGTCCGGTGCGGGTGGAGCGGATGAGCAAGATCCGCAAGACCATCGCCAACCAGATGCACAGCAGTTGGTCCACGGTGCCCCGCGTCACGAATTTCGACGATGCGGACATCACCGACCTGGAACGGCTCCGCGGCAGCAGCAAAGAAGACTACGCCGCCCAGGGCATCAAATTGACCACGATGCCGTTTTTGATCAAAGCCGTGGCGACCGCCCTGCGTCACCACCCGGCGATCAATGCCGTGCTGGACATGGAAAACCAACAGGTCGTCTACAAAGACTATGTCAACGTCGGCATCGCCGTGGATACCGATCGTGGATTGGTCGTGCCAGTGATGCAGAATACCGACCAACGCGGCATCCCCGATATCGCGCGCGGTTTGGCAGAGATGGCCGGCAAGGTCCGCAGTGGCCAGTTCGACGTCAAGGATCTGCGTGGCGGCACGTTCACGATCAGCAATCTCGGTGCGATCGGCGGCCAGTACAGCACGCCGATCGTCAACATCCCCGAGGTCGCCATCCTGTTGGTCGGCCGCAGCCGCAAGCTGCCCGTCGTGATGCCCGACGACACGATCCAGCCGCGTCTGATGATGCCGCTCAGCCTGTCCTACGACCACCGCCTGGTCGACGGCGGCACCGCAGCCCGCTTCCTGAACGACGTGATCGGTTATCTAGAAGCTCCCAGCCGCTTGTTGTTGGCGCTGTAGTGTCGCCGTAGTGTCGCCTTTCGCTCCGCGAAAGAAACGAGCAGTGTCGCCTTTCGCTCCGCGAAAGAAACAAGCAGTGTCGCCTTTCGCTCCGCGAAAGAAACGAGCAGTGTCGCCTTTCGCTCCGCGAAAGAAACGAGCAGTGTCGCCTTTCGCTCCGCGAAAGAAACGAGCAGGTGAGAAAAAACACTCCGGCGGGTCATTTCATCGACCGTTTGGCGTTTAGTCCCGGTTCCAGGCAGGCGACCGTGGCTAACGCTGAAAAAGCCGGATATGCCGAAAGCCGCTGCCTGCTGAGTAGCTTGTTTGCCCCAGACGGGAGGCTGCGACTGGGACAGCCTCGCTATGTTGTGGTGTGGCTTCACAACCGTTCGTAGGGCATCTCGAACGTGTCGGCTCCACCTAGATCGCCCGATTCGAACCCGGCGTAGAACCAGCGCAGCCGTTGCTCGCTGGTCCCGTGCGTGAAGGAGTCGGGGACAACGCGTCCGGTCGCTTGCCGCTGCAGTCGGTCGTCACCGATGGCGCTGGCGGCGGTCAGGCCCTCGCGCACGTCGCCCGGCTCGAGGCTTCCAAACCTCGCCTGCTCGTGGTGGGCCCAGACGCCGGCGTAGTAATCGGCTTGCAGTTCCAGGCGAACCGACAGCCGGTTGTATTCGGTCTTGCTGACCTGTCCGCGTTGGCTGTCCATCCAATCGGTGCGGCCGAGCAGGTTCTGCACGTGGTGGCCGACTTCGTGCGCGATCACGTAGGCCTGAGCGAAATCGCCGGGAGCTCCCAATTGGTCGGCCATCTGGTCGAAGAAGGAGGTGTCCAGGTACACGGTTTGGTCGGCCGGGCAGTAGAAAGGCCCCGTGGCACTGCTGGCGTGCCCACATCCGCTGGACGTTGTTCCACGAAACAGGACCATGCGGGCGGGACGGTAGTTCAAATTGTTTTGCTCAAACAGACGGCCCCACACGTCTTCGGTGCTCGCCAGGATCGTCTCGGCGAACTGACCGGCAGCGATATCTTTTTCGGTTAACTCCGCTCCGCCGCCGGGGGCCGCTCGTTGTGCCGGAGGTTGGGCTTGCTGCAAAACCTGCATGGGATTGCCGCCCAAGGCCCATACGACCAGGGCCAAGACCAGGATTCCGATGCCTCCCGCCGCCGCAGCGGGCTTTCCCGCCATCCGGCGGCGGTCTTCGACGTTGCTGCTTCTCCGTCTTCCGCCCAGTCGCATGCTTGTCATCCTCATCGAAGTTTAGGCCAGTCGCGGCGGCCGCACCGGCTCGGCTGCGGCACGTCCCCCGGGGCGCACAGTCCCCCGGGGGCGCACAGTGCGCTCCTGAGGGCTTTCTCGAGCCGTTCACGAGGATCGGCCGAGAGTCGCGGCGAGCGATTGTTGCAAAAAGCAGGCCGTTTGCGCCGAGCGAATGCCCCTGCGGGGGTTGGCGAAAAGGAAAAAAATGCTCGACGAGCCAATGTCTGATTGACCTTCGGCACCGGGGTCGCTAAATTTCCATTTCTCACACGCGGTGGATGTAGCTCAGTTGGTTAGAGCGTCGGATTGTGGTTCCGAAAGTCGGGGGTTCGAATCCCCTCATCCACCCTTTCTTTCTCTTCGGTCTTCTGCCGATGCGTGCCGCGACGGCTAAACGACGAGGCGGTCTGGAACTGAAGATGACGCCGATGATCGACGTCGTCTTCCTACTGCTGGTGTTTTTCCTGTGGACCAGCAGTTTCAATGAGCCGGAATTCGATTTGCCCAGCGCCTTGGCGATGCAGGCCGAGACGGCCGCGCAAAGTCGCGGCAGCAGCGAGAGCACGCCCGAGTTGTTCGACGAGATCGTTATCGAGGTCGACGGCGCCGACGCGTTGTCGCTGAACGGTCAAGCGGTCGCGTCGCTGGAGCAGTTGAGTGCGCAGTTGCGCGAGATCGTGCAACTGGGCGCGTCGCCGCAGGTGATCATCGACCCCACCGAGGCGACCGCGGTCGGCCGAGCGATCGCCGTCTACGACACGGCCCGGGCTGCGGGCCTCGACCGCGTCCTCTTCGCCGCCAAAGGCTGAGTGCAGCGCTTCGCTACTTAACGAGGCTAGTAATCGCGAAACGGACCGCGTGGTTCGGCTGCTTCCATCTCGTCCAGCCAATGTTGATATCGCTGCTGGAGATCCCGCAGCCGCTGGGGATGTTCGTCGGACAAGTTCTCGCGTTCGCCGGGGTCGGTTGCCAAGTTGAACAGGCCGCCTCGGCCCTCGCCCATGTCGACCCACTTCCAGTCGCCGACACGGGCGGCTTTGAGGTCGCGGCGTTTCCAGAACATCTCGGTCCGTGGCGACGCGGTCTCGCCCCGCAGGGTCGACCACCAGTCGTACCCGTCGAGCACCAGGTCGTCCGGCACGCTCGCTCCGCTGACGGCGGCCAGACTGGGCAGCAATTCCAGGCTGGAAAGGAATTCGTCACACACCCGCCCCGCGGGGATGCCGCCGGCGGGCCAACGTACCAAGCAGGGGACGCGAATGCCGCCTTCCCAGGTCTGCGCCTTGCGGCCTCGCAGCGGCGAGTTGTCCGCGCCGCCGCTGCCGCCGTTGTCCGAAAAGAAAATCACGATCGTGTTGTCGAGAATACCCTTCTGCTGCAAGCGATCGAGCAGTTTGCCGATCGACTCGTCCATGCAGGTCACCGCCGCGCGATAGTCCCTCTGACGTGCTTCCTTGGTGACGACGGTGGCCGGCGTGCCGTAGCGATAACGCGTTGTGGTCGTCGTCTCCTTGGCAACCGCCGGATAACGGTCTTTGAACTCCGGTGGTGCTTGAACGGTGGAGCGAATCGAAGGATCCAGCGACGAGGAATTGTGCGGGGCGTTGAAGGGAACGTACAACAAAAACGGTTGCTCGCCCGCGTGTTGGTCGATGAACCGCAACGCTTCGCGTTCGAACAACATGGTGCAGTAGGTTCCGCGATCTTCGGTCGTCGGCTGGAGGTTCCGATACATCGAGGGTACGCCGTAACGCTCGTGCGTGTAGTAATCGATGCCGGTATTCACAAATCCGTAGAAATCATCGAAGCCGCGGGAGGTCGGCAGGAAACGTTTCAGCGTGCCCAGATCCCATTTGCCATAGATGCCGCTGACGTAACCGGCCGAGGCCAGGACCTCGGGCAGCAACACCTCGCGCAGGTCCATGCCTCCGACGCGTTCGAAGGACACGTCGTATTCGGCCGGCGAGTAACGGTGTCCGTAGTCGGGAGCTTCGTTGCGGATCATGTCGTAGATCCCGTTCCGCTGGGGATAGCGTCCAGTGAGCAGCGACGCGCGCGAGGGCGTGCAGGCCGGCCAAGCCACGTAGAACTCGGTCAGCCGTGTGCCCTCGTTGGCCAGCCGATCGAGAGCGGGCGTGATGATCCCATTGCCGAGCAGTCCCAGGTCGTTGTAGCCCTGGTCGTCTGAAACGATCAGCAGGATGTTCGGTCGCTCGGCCGCCGAACAGAACGTCGACATCAGGCAAGCCAGCAGCGGCACAAGAAGTCGAAGAGCGGGGTTCATTTGAATTGCTGCTGCAGCCACAGTAACCGTCCTTAGAGGATCGAAAACACGGAAAAGACCAAGGACCAACTTGTTCGAGCCGAACCGCCACGTCAACAGTCGGTGTTAGCTCGTCAGTTGATCGAGGATGTCCAGCACGCCTTCGACTTCTTCGTGCGGAGAAACATAATCGGCCGACTTGGTGATCTCCTCTTCGGCGTTTGCCGGGCATCCGAACCAAGCCACTCGCTGGACCATGAAGTGGTCGCTCATCGTGTCGCCGATCCCCGCGACTCGCTCGGTCGGGATGCCGGTCTGGTCCAGCAAGCGATCGATCGCCGTAGCCTTGCTGACGTGCTGCAGATCGCAATTGATGTACAGCCATGTCATCGAGACGCGAAACGGCCAGTCCCGCCGCTCGAATTCTTCGGCGATTTCCGGCTGGAGCGAACGCAGGTAATCGGTATCGCTGTGGTACAGCGCGACCGAAGCCGTCTTGCCCGGTTGTTGGATCACGCCCTTGTCTTCGTAACGCGAACGCAGCAGTTGACGCGCCTCGTGGACGATCTCCAGGTGCTCTTCGGTGATCTTGGGGTCACGCTCGAAGGAATTGTCGGCCGGTCCCCACAGCCAGACGCCGTTCTCGCCGATGGCGGGGATCAAGGTGTTATGCAGCAGGCGGCAGAGGCATTCGACAAAGCTGATCGGGCGGCCGCTGCACAGCGTGACGACGGGGCGATCCCGGTCGGCAATCGCCCTGCGATTGTGTTCAGCAATTTTCGTCAGCGCCGGACCATTGATGGGGGCATGCGATTCCGGCGACAAACAGCCGTCGATGTCGCAGATCACGAGGTCGTAGGATGCGGTGGTTCGAAACGTCACGATGGCGGCTTTCTGCAAGAGGAATTGGGGCCTGCGAAGATAAGATGGCGGCAGAACGGTTGTAGAGCAAGTCACCCCCAACGTAGCCGAAGTCGCCAGACTTTGGATGGCGACGGGCGCTGGAGTCTAGGCTTTAGCCGATTGGAACCTAAACCGCGTCGCCCGGAGGCTACGCTCCGACGTCCAAACTCTGGCGAGTTCAGCTACGGGGAGTCCAAACTCTGGCGCGTTCGGCGACGGTAGATTACAACAGCCGAAAAAATTTCGATCGCGTGGGAAAAACGCTTCTCGACGGTGACTATCTCTATGAAACACGTCAACGATCCGTCTATTTGCCGCATCCTGGAGTCGCTTCGCTTTGATTGATGCATCGCTCGTGCAGCGCTTGATCGATACGCACGGCGCGGCGCTGCAGCTGTTCGCGCGGCAGTGGTGTACGGCGCCGGAGGATGCCGTTCAGGAAGCGTTTGTCGAACTGCTGCGGCAACCGTCCGGTCCCGACGATCCTCTGGCGTGGCTGTACACGGTGGTCCGCCGGCGTGCGATGAATATCGCTCGTGCCGAACAGCGTCGCCGACGTTATCAGCGCGAAGCCGCCCTCGAGCGATCGCCCTGGTTCGTGCCCGACGAGAGCGAACCGCTGAGCGCCGAAGCCTACCAAACGGCGCTACAACGATTGCCCTCGTCGCAGCGAGAGATCGTGGTCCTGCGGATCTGGGGCAATCGCACCTTCGCCCAAATCGCCCTCACCGTCGAACTGCCGCTCAGCACCGTCCACCGTCACTACCGGGCCGCTCTGCGGGCACTTGAATCCGTACTTTCCACCCCCCCATCGCTTTCGTCCGCCAACCGTTCGGAAGAACCATGAACGATCGAAATACCCCGCCCCAGCGCGCCGCGGATGCGCACCATTCCATCGAACGTCGGCCCACCGAAGGTCAGCCGGTCGAAGGTCGGTTGCGTGCCCTCCGCCCGCAACCGCTGCGGCTCGATGCACAAGCTCTGATCGCCCAGGCCCAGGCCCAGGCTCAGGTCCAGGACACCATGGGGGCCGGCAATCCGTCGCCGGCCGGTGCCGAACAAGCCGTGTCACCGGAGCGTGCGCCGCAGCCGCCATCCCATAGGGCCTCGGGAGGATGGTCTCTGTTGGCGGTAGGGGTGAGCGGTTTTGCGGCCGGTGTCCTGCTGACGATGTGGGTCCTATGGCCGGCGGATCCGCCACAGTTGACGGCGGCCGTACCGTCGCCGCCGATGGAGGTTCAAGAGTCAGGGGGCGAGGCGACGGAGGTTCAAGAGCCAGGGCTGGAGGCGACGGAGGTTCCGCAGCGTCCTGGTGTGGCCACCGATGCAGTCTCGCCGCGTCCCGCCGCGGACATACTGGGCGTTTGGAAAACGGATTCGCCGACCGTATTGGCCGCTGGCGGTGTGCGCGAACAACGCCCGGCGTCTTTCAGTAATCCTCGCCGGGACGGTCATCGCCCGGCCGCCTCGCTGGCGTTGCGTGGGGCCAGCCAAGAGCCGGCACAATCCTCTGATCGGATCCGTGTCGGCAATTTGGATGGCGAACTGTTAAACGAGTTGTTGTTCGGTTTGTAGTTGTTTCTCTAGGGAGTGCTCTTCGCATGCTTGCTCGATATGACTGGATGATGCCGCGGCTGAAAAAGCCAATGGCCGCGACCGCCGTGCTGTTGTGGGGCGCGGTCGCCTTTGCTGGGGTGGCCGCGGCGGACGAGCGATCCGACGGCTGGCTGCGTCAAAGCGATCCGGACGGCTCTGGTATCGTCCGGACCAAGGACTTGCCGCTACACCCTCGCTCCGAACCCGTTCCGGCCCTGCGTTATCGATTCCTGCCGGATTCTTTTCAAGCCAGACCGGGCAACGCCGCCCTGTATTACTTGAAAGCTATGGGGTTCTTGGAACAGCAGTACGCCCGAGAGCGGATCAACGAAGTCTATGATCGAGCGCGACAGCAGGCCAGCGAAGCCGATACGTCGACCGATCAACTGCCACCGTTGGTATGGCTCGATACGCCGCCCGACCAGTTGCCGGTCCAGGAAGTCAAGGAGTTTCTGCGTCTGACGGCGTTTCAGAAGCCGATGTTGCGCGAGGCGGCCGCACGAAGCGACTTCGACATGCAGCGCAACCTTCGCGAAGTCGACGACCTGATCGGTTACCTGCTGCCCGAGATCCAGTCGATGCGCCAGCTGGCTCGCTACAACAGCCTGCGATGCCGGTTGGCGTTGGCCGAAGACCGGGTGGAGGATGCCATCGAGATCTGTGGCCAACAGTTCGCGATGGGACACCACCTGGGACAGGACGATTTTTTGGTCAGCAACCTGGTGGGGATGGCGATTGTCGCGATCGGTTGGAACGATCTGCTGTACGTCGTCCAGCATCCGGATTGCCCCAATCTGTACTGGGCGTTGGCTACCCTACCCGATCCGCTGGTCAGTACGGCGCATGCGATGGATGTCGAGCACAATCTGTTGTACTTGCAAGTCCCGGCGCTGCAGGATGTGAGCGAGGCCCCGCAACCGGCTGAGCATTGGAGTCAGGTGATCGACCGCCTCGCTGCCGAGCCGAATTCGATGTACGCAGAACTCGACACCGGTGTTGGAGAAAGCGACTTCGAGACGCGTCGAGCTTGGTTGGTCGGAGCGATCGCCGCCAGTTACCCGGCCGCCCGAGACTACCTGATCGAAACGGTCGGTTTGCCACGCCAGCAGGTCGAGGCCTATCCAACGGCCCAGGCCGTGTTGCTGGCGACCGTGCGATTCTACGAACGCTGGCGCGACGAGTACTTCAAATGGCAACACCTGTCATTCGCCCAGCGGCAAAGCTCCCAGGCGGCCAGCAGCGCCGGTGAGCGGCTGGCCGAGGCAGCCGATCGAGCGGGTTGGTTCGCGATGCCGACGAAGCAATTGATCCCGTTGCTCGGGACCATGACGATCCCGGAAATCCGCTGCCGGCAACAGAT
This sequence comes from Roseimaritima sediminicola, assembly GCF_009618275.1. Lineage (GTDB taxonomy): Bacteria > Planctomycetota > Planctomycetia > Pirellulales > Pirellulaceae > Roseimaritima > Roseimaritima sediminicola. The sequence goes on along the minus strand of NZ_WIAD01000001.1, from coordinate 433,020 downwards.
CGCGATGCTGCAAACCGTGGAAGCCATCCGGGATTACGCCGCCGCAAATCAGGGCCAGCTGCCCGCCTCGCTCGACCAATTGACGCTGCCCGCCCCGCCGGATCCGCGAACCGGCAAACCGTTTGCCTACCAGCGGCAGGACGACGCGGCCGTGCTGTCGGGACAATCCGAAGCAGGCTTGCAAACGCGTTTGCAACTGCGAATTCAGCCTTCGGATCCTTGAGCCCCCGGGGCATGCGGATATTGCTCGCCGTTATCTCTAAAACCGATCCATAACATCTATTTTGCGAATCCCAAACCATGAAAGACTTCAGCTCACTTCGCCGACAGCTGGTGTGCCTGATCGGCATGCTGGCAATCGTCACGATCAGTCCAAAGGCCCGTCTGAACGGTCAAGATACATCTGCCGACCCCTTGGCGGAAGCAGCGCCTTTCATCGACGAAACCACCTTCCTGCTGGCCCGTATCGAACCTACGGCGTTTGACGACCTCGACTCTGAAATACAAGCCCAGGATGCATCGGCTGAGCTGGTACTGGGGCTAATGAAGGTCCTGCGTCCGGCTTGGAAGCCGCTGCAGTCGTTCGCTGAGGGGCAACCAGTGTACGTGTCGGCCGGCATTCCGTTGGCGTCCGGCCAGAAGCCGCTGTTCGTGTTTCGTCGCGGCGGCTCGGAGGAGCCTTCAAGTCCGATGCTTCCGGGCCAATGGGCAAGTCAGTTGAAGCCCTACGCGGTCGATGGCTATGCCGTGCTCAGCCCCCGAGCGGACGCGAAACCCGAGGGAGGCGATTTGCCCGAGGAAACTCACCAGCGTTTCGCTGCTGGATTCGCGTCGGTTTCGTCGGCTCCGGTGCAAGTCGTTGTGCTGGCTCCCGAGCACCTGCGCCGAACCTACCGTGAGATCGGCGGGGCATTGCCGGCGGCGTGGGGCGGCGGTTCGAGCGAGATGCTGGCCGAAGACTTGCAGTGGGTAGCGCTGGGCATCGATATTGAGCAGCGGGTGGCCGAAGTGGTGGTTCAGGCCGAAGACGAGTCGGCGGCGGAGCGGTGGGCTGCGGAGTTGCCAAAGCGGCTGCGCACCGCGCACGCGCTGCGGGCGTCGCAGTCGGGTTCGCTGGCCAGTTCGGTGCTGGATTCCCTGATCGAATGGGTGCAGCCCCGGCAGCAGAAGGATCAGCTGCGCGTCCGCCTGAACCTAACCGGCGCCGACGGACCGGCAAACCATCTGCGGCAGTTGGTGGAATATGAGATGCGACAAGCAGAAGAGCGGGCGAGCAGCGAGTCCTTCCGTCGCATTTTGTTGGCCTTGCATAATTACCATGCCACCTACAACCGATTTCCAGTACCTGCGGACGGTCGCGACGAACAAGGGCGAGCGAGATTGAGTTGGCGAGTGTATCTGTTGCCGTTCCTGGGGCAGGAGGAACTGTATCGTCGGTTTCGCTTGGATGAACCGTGGAACAGCCCACACAATCAAGCTCTGCTGACCGAGATGCCCGCAGTCTATCGCCCGCGCCCCGAGGTCTGGAACGTGGCGAAGCGTCGTGCCCATCAACCCGGACACACCGCTTGCCTGGCTGTGCAGGGTCCCGGCACCGCGCTGGGCAGCGACCGTCCCATAGCGTTTCGCGACATCATCGACGGGTCGAGCAATACCGCATTCCTCGTGGAAGCAGCGGAGGGCAACTTGGTGCCCTGGACCGCGCCGGAAGATTTTCAATTCGACGAAGAACGCCCCCTCAGCGGTCTCCATCTGGACGCTCAGGGACGATGGATGTGTGGACTGGGCGACGGTCGCGTGGTGCACCTATCGGGCGACATGGCCGCCGACGATGTGAACGCCTTGTTCCACATCGCCGACGAGAAAACCGTCGACCTACAGCAGCACATCGAGGATGCTGCCGCGCGGTAGGTGAAGAAACGCCAGGTTAAATTCCCGGTTCGCCGGCCCTTACAGCGGGCGGATCTGGATGTTCCGCCAACGGACTTCGAACGGGCCGGCATCTTGAGGAATGCCGTGGACCTGCAAGCCGATAAATCCGCTTTTGTGGGATTCAGGGTCTTCCAGATCTTCGACCTTGCGGCCGTTGACCCAGACCTGCAGGCGGTCGCCAACGGCGCGGACCAGGTACTGGTTCCACTGGTCGTTCTGGTAGGCGTCCTTGATGGGTTGGTCCTTGCTGATCCAGCCTCGGCCGGTACCTTCGCTGTAGATATAGCCCGCTTCGCCCGGAGCGGTTTCGATTTCAACCTGCGGGCCATGGACGCGGCCGTTCTTGTAATCGGGCTTGCTCTGCGAGCGGATCTGGACGCCGGAGTTAAGGCCCTTGTCGACGTTGACTTCAAAGGCCAGTTCGAAATCGCCGTAGTCCTTTTCGGTACACATGAACGAGTTGGGGCTGCCCTTGGCCGTTTTGCCGATCACGACGCCGTCTTCGACGCGGTAGGTGGCGGTCCCGTTCTTTTGCGACCAGCCGCTCAGGTCTTTGCCATTGAAAATGCTTTGCCAACCTTTGGCATCGAGCGACGGGGGCCCGCCCAGCGAAGCGGTTTTCGCATCCGCAGTGATCTCCGCCGGATCGCGCCGGGCCGGAACGTCGGCGGGCAGGGTTTCCGGACCGACATCGGGGAAGGTTACCTTGCCGGTCGCCGCCCATTCGGCTCCACGCTGCAGCGTCACCTGAAACGCCACCCCGTTCATCGCTTTGGTATCGTGGCCGAGCGTGGTGTGAAAGACGCGGCCTTCGCCGTAGCCGATCGTCATCAGGATCGGTTCGTGTTCGCCGGTGCCCCCGGTGTTCTTGGCGCTCAGGGCCGTGGCCAGAACGTGCATGTTTTCGGCCGGGCCACGGAGCTGGGCGTACAGCTCATCCTCGGCCTGCATCCACGACGAAGGCAGTCCGGCGGTGATCGGGTGTTTGGTGTCGCGGACGACCACCAGGAAGGGGTGCCGGCGGCCGTGGCTGCCGCCGCGGCCGGGTTGGGTGTCGCGGACGATTCGCCCGTCGCGCCAGCGCACGTACGGGCCGCTCTTTTCGTTGCGGCCGCCCCAGCCGCCCAGGCCGATCATGCGGTTGTACGCTTGCCAGGTGGGAAAGGCGTTGTCGGCCGCGTGGACGGCTACGAATCCACCGCCGTCCGAAACGTACTTGTCGAAAGCTTCGCGAGTCGACTCGCTCCAGGGCTCGCCGTTGTAATTGGAAACCACGACGTCGTAAGCGGAGAATTTCGGAGCAAACGTGCTCATCTCGCCGCCGCGTGGTGGGCTGGTCGCCACGTCGACGGTGAAGCGGCCGCTGTTTTCCAGAGTTTGCCGAATCAGCGGAGTGGTTTCCTGCCACTTGTGGTTGTTCTGGCCGTCGATGATCAACGCTTTCAGCGGTTCGGCGGCGGTGGCAAGCGAGGCGGTCAAGCTCAGCAGCACCGCGCTGACGGCAACGGCTAATGGCACAGCACGGCGGAGGCGAGAGGACGCGGGGCGGGAGAGAGAAAGAGGCGGCATGGGCGGAACGATCTCCGTGGCGTGGATGGGAATGCGGTTGCAACGAGCACAGCGCGAGGGCCGTGTGGTGCTATTCTAACCCTGGGGTCCGAGCCAGGTGCCGGAGCCGCGGATTTTGTTGAGTGAGATATTGGTCCCAGCACCGGCTGATAAGCTTAGGACACAAAGTAGCTCGGCTGTCCCCGCCGAGACGGGTGTGTGGGTCCACGGCTGGGACAGCCGTGCTACTTTTCACAGGCTGGAAGCCTATGCCACTGAGAGTAGCTCGGCTGTCTCAGCCGAGACGGGTGTGTGGGTTCACGGCTGGGACAGCCGTGCTACTTTTCACAGGCTGGAAGCCTATGCCACTAAGAGTAGCTCGGCTGTCTCAGCCGAGACGGGTGTGTTGGTTCACGGCTGGGACAGCCGCGCTACTTTTCACAGGCTGGAAGCCTATGCCACTGAGAGTAGCTCGGCTGTCTCAGCCGAGACGGGGGTGTGGGTTCACGGCTGGGACAGCCGCGCTACTTTTCACAGGCTGGAAGCCTATGCCACTGGTTCAGCGTCCTTGGACCGGCAGGTTGCTGGCCGCCATGGTGGCCGAGTCGTAATTGTCGACTTCGCTGACGTTCAGGCTCGGCGAGAAATTCTCGCCGCGGACCAGCACGATATCGCCGCTGTCGGCATCGTCCTCGGCGGCGCAGCCGTGGTGCCGGGTCAATTCCAGCATCGCCAAAAACAGCCCGATCAGGGCCGACTTGTGCATGCCGCCTTCGACCAGGTCCACCAAGGCCACCCGCTCCACTTCGCACAGCCGCGTGTGAATCCGCTGCATGTAGACGTGGATCGGGGTGTCGTCATAGATCACCTCGGTCGGCGGTGGCCCTTTGCTCTCCCGCATCAGGCGGCCGAAGGCGCTGACCAGGTCCCACAGTTCCAGGTCGGCGATGGGTTGGCTGCCCGGATCGACTTGCCGCGGCGGCAGGCTGTCGGCCATCCGCGGAAAACGCTGCTGCCAACGCTCGCTCATCTCGTCCAGCACGCCCGCCGCATCGCGGACCTGCTTGTATTCGAGCAATCGCTGGACGAGCTCCTCCTGCGGATCCTCGACGACTTCGTCTTCGTCGGCCGGGGGTGCGGGCAGGACCGCCTGGCTCTTCAACTCGACCAGGGTGCTGGCCAATTCCAGGAACTCACCCACGTCGGTCAGATCCAATTCCTGCAGCACATCGAGGTATTCCACGAACTGGTCGACCACGCGGGTCAAATGCAACCCGGTGACATCCAGTTCCTGGCGGCGAACCAGGTACAGCAGCAGGTCCAGGGGACCGCGATAGGCAGGTAATTCAAGACGAAAAGCCATAGTCGCTTCACAATCGCAGTTTGGCCCCGGAAAAGCAAGAGAGCGGGGAAAAAGCAAACGAGCGGGGGGAAAAGCGAGAGAGTCCGGGCCTTGTTGGTTTGTCGCCACAGAATTATCATGCCGCACTGGTTTATCCCGTCCGTCGGCCGGTCCGCGTCAGGCGTCCCCGCAATCCTGCCGGGCGGCTCGATCGCGCTGGCTCGACCGGTCCCCCAAACGACCGGTGCAAGGTTCTTTCAACATGCGACATGTGCTCTCTGCCCTCGTTCAGAACGTCCCCGGCGTTCTCGCACACATCTCCGGGATGCTCGCCTCCCGCGGCTACAACATCGATTCGTTGGCCGTCGGCGAAACCGAGCATCACGACCTTTCGCGGATGACGTTCGTCGTCGTCGGCGACGAGCGAGTCCTGGATCAGGTCCGCAAGCAACTGGAAAAGATCGTCACGGTCGTCAAAGTCGAAGATGTCAGTGCGCGGGACTATGTCGAGCGTGATTTGATCCTGATGAAAGTCAAGGCGCCGGCCGGCAGCGTGCGCAGCGAAATCCGCGAACTGGTCGATATCTTCCGCGGCCGCATCGTCGATGTCGGTCCCGAAGAAATCATGATCGAAATCAGCGGACGCGAGAACAAGATCGAAGCGTTCGTCGATCGCATGCGACCCTACGGTATCACGGAACTGGTGCGGACCGGCCGCATCGCCATGGTGCGCAGCGTCAGCGACGAAGAAGCCACCGAGCCCACCGACGACGAAGCCTCGGTCAGCAGCCGAGCATAAACGCCCGCGGTCGCCCTCGCCGATTACATCCACCCAACCGAATATCTATTACCCGCAAGAGGAAACTTTTTACGATGGCCGCAACTGTTTACTACGACGACGATGCCGACCTGTCGCACCTGAAGAACAAAACGATCGCCATTTTGGGCTACGGGTCGCAGGGACACGCCCAAGCACAGAACCTGCGAGACAGCGGTTGCAACGTGATCATCGGGCAACGTCCGGGTTCGGCCAATTACCAGTTGGCCAAGGATCACGGATTCGAGCCGATGTCGATCGCCGAAGCGGTCCAGGCGGCCGACGTGATCAACATCCTGCTGCCCGATGAAGTCCAGGGTCCGATCTACCAAGAATCGATCAAGGACAACCTGTCGTCGGGCAACATCCTGATGTGCTCGCACGGCTTCAACCTGCACTTCGGGCAGATCGAACCGCCCGAAGGCGTCGACACCCTGTTGGTCGCGCCCAAGGGCCCAGGACACCTGGTCCGCAGCGAGTTCGAAAAGGGCGGCGGCGTTCCCAGCTTGATCGCCCTGGGTGAAGGGGCTGCCGAGAGCACCAAGCAGGTCGGTCTGGCCTACGCCAAAGGCATCGGCGGCACCCGTGGTGGAGTGATCGAAACGACCATCGCCGAAGAAACCGAAACCGACCTGTTCGGCGAACAGGTCGTGCTGTGCGGCGGTGTCAGCGAATTGGTCAAAGCCGGTTATCAGACGCTGGTCGAAGCCGGATACCAGCCGGAGATGGCCTACTTTGAATGCATGCACGAGCTGAAGCTGATCGTGGACCTGTTCTACGAAGGCGGCCTGAGCTACATGCGCTACAGCATCTCGAACACCGCCGAATATGGCGATTACAGCAGCGGACCGCGAATCGTTACCGACGAAACCCGCGCGGAAATGAAGAAGATCCTGGAAGAGATCCAAAACGGTACCTTCGCCCGCAACTGGATCCTGGAAAACCGCGCCGGTGCTCCCGGATTCAAAGCGACCCGTCGTCGCGAACGTCAACTGCAGATCGAAGAAGTCGGTCGCCGGTTGCGGAAGATGATGACCTGGATCGACGAAAAAGAAGTCTAGCCAGTGGCATAGGCTTCCAGCCTGTGAACAGTAGCACGGCTGTCCCAGCCGTAGAAAGCAGCACGGCTGTCCCAGCCGAGCTACTATGTACTGCCCTCGGCTGGGACAGCCGAGCTGCTATGTGTCGCCCTCGGCTGGGACAGCCGAGCTACTTTGTGGCCTAGGCTTGCCCCAACCCATCGAGCCGCCCATGCAATCCGAACGCACAATCCGTTTGTTCGCTGGCGCTCGCGAGGCCGTCGGCAGCGATACCGCCCGGGTGTCGTTGCCCGAAGCCGCGACCGCGGAGGAAGTGCTGCAGGTGCTGGCCCGGTCCCATCCCCAGCTATCCGGCTTGTTGCCCTCCTGCCGCTTGGTCGCCGCACAAGAGTATCTCGATCCCGCGGCACGCGTTCCGGCCGATGCCGAATTGGCTTTGATCCCGCCGGTCAGCGGTGGGTAGGTGGAACCGATGGCCGCGGAATTGACCGTCCGGTTGGTGGACCATGCGATCGAGCTGCAGGCGTTGTGGCAGCGGATTGCGGATCCGGATTGCGGTGCTCAGTTGGTCTTTGTCGGCGCTACTCGCCAGCGCACCGCGACCGAGCGAGACGTGTTGGTCACCCGTCAGTTGGCCTACCAGGCCTATCGGCCGATGGCCGAAAAGGAGCTGCGGGTGCTGCTTGAGGAAGCCGCCGAGCGTTGGCCACTGCGGCACTTGGTGGCCGTGCATCGACTGGGCGAGGTTCCCGTCGGCCAAGCCAGCGTCGCGATCGGCTTATCCAGCCCCCACCGCGGGGCCTGCATGGAAGCGATGCCGTGGATAATGGACGAATTAAAACGTCGCGTTCCGGTATGGAAACAGGAACATTATGACGACGGCAGCACCCAGTGGATCCACCGGTGAATCCAGCAACCCGCGTCTATCTGGACAATGCTGCGACCAGTTGGCCCAAGCCGCCAGTGGTCTACGAAGCGGTGCTCCGTGAAATGCGTGACTCGGGTGCCGCGGCCGGCCGTGGCGGATATGGGCAAGCGGTCGCAGCGGCGGATACGGTCACGCGCACCCGGGCGGCGATCGCCGATTTAATCGGCGCCGAGACCGGACGCAGTATCGTGATCACGGCCAACGGAACCGCGGCGCTGAACACCGCAATCCTGGGCGCCCTGCCGGCCGGCAGGGTGCGGCAGCCGGCCCACGTGGTCACGACCGCCGCCGAACACAACAGCGTGCTGCGACCGCTGTGGGCCTTGCAGACTCGGGGCCACGTGCAGATGGACGTGGTGGACTGCGACCAGGCGGGCCGCGTCGATGCGGATCGCGTTCTGGCCGCCGTCCGCCCGGAGACCCAAATGGTGGCCGTGACGCATGCTTCCAACGTCACCGGCGCGATCCAGCCGGTCGAAACGATCGGCCGGGCGCTCGAGGATCATCCGGCCTGGTTCCTGTGCGACGCCGCACAGACGTTTGGGTATCACGCGATCGACGTACGCGGCGCCCGCATCGATCTGCTGGCCGCCCCGGGGCACAAGGGCGGCATGGGACCGCTGGGCACAGGCTTTCTGTACGTCGCGCCGGCTCGGGCCGCAGATTTGGTGCCCACGCTCTGGGGCGGCACCGGTGGCAACTCGCAGGAATTGACGATGCCCGAGGCGGCGCCCGAGCGGTTTGAGGCCGGGAATCTGAACGTGCCCGCGATCGCGGGCTGGCTGGCCGGCCTACAGTGGTTGAAGCGGCAGACGGACCGCTGCGAGCACCTGGCCGCCCTGGCAAATCAATTGGACGAAGGCCTCCAGCCGCTGGCCGCGGTCCGCTGTTTGGGAAGCGGCGGAACGCTGCCCCTGCGCAGTGTGACATTCGCAGGATTGCCGCCGGCGGATGTGGGAGCGATCCTGGATGCGGAGTTCGGTATCCAGGTCCGCACCGGACTGCACTGCGCGGCTCGGATTCACGCCGCCCTGGGAACCGATCCTGACGGAACGGTGCGTGTCAGTGCCGGACACTTGACCACGCCCGAAGAAATAGAAATCCTAATCGATGCGGTGGCAGCCATCGCCGGAGAGATGTAAGGCGGCCAAAAGACGTCGTTTCCAATCCGTAAAAAAACCTTTGAACCGACCGATGAGGCGAGTGACGATGGCTCAAGACAAACCCTGGTATCATGAGGGCCTGCGGTTCGAGTGCAGCGGATGCGGCGACTGCTGCAGTGGCGAGCCAGGTTACGTGTGGGTGGACGACGCGGAAATCGCCGCGATGGCCACCGTGATGGAAATGGACGTCCAGGCTTTCGAGCGGCGGTTCGTGCGCGAGGAACCGCAGGGCAAGAGTCTGGTCGAGTATCCCGACGGAGACTGCATCTTTCTCCAGCCCGATACCCGCAAGTGCTCGGTCTACGAAGCCCGGCCGATTCAGTGCCGGACGTGGCCGTTTTGGAACAGCAATTTGAAGACCAGGCGAGCTTGGAAAGAGACCTGCCAGGTGTGTCCTGGCAGCGGTACCGGTAAGCTGTACACGCTGGAGGAGATTGAAACGCGGCGCAAGGAGAAAGACGTTTAGTGGTCATCAAAGACATCCCCGAACTGTTGCGAATGGGAACGCGGGTCGCCGTCCTGCCGGTAATCCACGGAAGTGGTGATTATGCGTTGGCGGTTCGGCGTTGGATGTTGGAGCATGACTTCGATTGCATCGCGGTACCACTGCCCGAATCGTTCCGCAGGCCGGTCGAGCATGCCGTCCGGCATTTGCCCGTGCCCAGCATCGTCCTGCAGCCGCCCGGACCTGGTTTCGACGTCGGTGCGGACGCCGGCGACCGTTCCTGGCAACCCGATCAGTGGTCGTCCGAAACGCCTTGGAGCGAAGCCGGCGAAGAGGCGGACGACGAGGATGACCTGGATCAGGAACCCTACAGCTTTGTCCCGGTTGACCCCTGCCAACCGGTGATCACCGCCATCCGCGCTGCTCTGGGCGAACACATTCCCCGGGCCTACATCGACATGGAAACGGCGTCGTTCCAGCCGCAGTCGGCCATCCTGCCCGACCCCTACGCGCTGAAGCACGTCTCGCCCGAACGCTTTGCCGCGGCGGTTCTGCCCAGCATCCCGCGGCCGCCCGACCGTCAGACACTGCAGCGTTTGGCGCACATGGCTTGGCAGCTGCAGGAGCTGGAGCAGCGCTACCAGCGGATTCTCTTTGTGTGCAATCTGCTGCACTGGCCCTGGGTCCGGCAGGCATTCACCGACACCTACCAGAGGCCGGTCGAAGGCGATGCGGTGCAGACGCCCGAGACCTACGACGTCGATCCCCGGACATTGAACTTTTTGTTCGGCGAGCTGCCTTTCATCACCGGCCTGTACGAACGCGCCCGCGCCGAACTGGGCGACGACGAAAACCTGTCGATCGACGGCCTGAAGGAATTGTTTTTGGCCAGCCGCGATTCTTATCGAGCGGATTTCGGCCGGCGGGCACGGCCGGTAACGCCCCTGCTGTTGTCGCAGTGCATCAAGTACATCCGCAATCTGTCGCTGATGGAACGGCGGATGACGCCCGACCTGTACACGATCATCACCGCCGCCAAACAAATTCTCGGAGACCAGTTCGCCCTGCACGTGGTCGAACGCGCCTGTGAGTATCCGTACGAAGGTCCGGTCAGCGATCAAACGGTGGCTTTGGGCGTCGAGCAGTGCCGATTTCCCGATGGCCAAGTCCGCGATCTGGTCAGCCGCTTGCCCGGACCGTCGACCATGTGGAAGACGGTCGAACTGAAACGACGGCCGACCGGCAAAGAGAAGCAGCGCTGGCAGTATTCCTGGAACCCGTTCCGGCAATGTAGTTATCCGCCGGAAGACGTGCAGATCGAAAACTTTCGCACCCGCGTCTTCGACCGCGCCCAGGCGATCATCGGCAGCGATTTGGCGCGGACCGAAAAATTCACGACCAGTGTCAAAGATGGGATCGACATTCGCGATACCCTGCGGCACTGGTATGACCAACAGATCTACGTCCGTGTCGTTCCGCCCAGTGGCGGTAAGTTGGACGCCTGCGTGATGCTGTTCGACAGCCCGGCCGACCCGCGAGACTATCCCTGGCGGACAACCTGGTTTGCCGAGCACGACGATGAATCGACGATGGCGTTTTATGCCACCGATTTCCGCGAAGAGATGGTCGGGCCGGGGATCGGGATGAGCGTTTACGGCGGAGCGATGTTCCTGTACCCGCCGATCGTGATCCCCGAAATCTGGACCGATCGGCGATTGGATTTCGTCGATTCGCTCGAGGAACGTCTGTTGGCGGCCGCCTGTCTGCATGCTCGCGGACGTCAAATCGCTCTGGTCTCCTCCTTGCCGCCGGGGGCGGGCTGGAGACGCTTGGCCAAGCGTTTCAAGAAGCAACTGGTGCACGTCCCGCTGGGCTCGTTCAGCAGCGCCGAAGTCCAGCAGTTGCGGATGGCCCACGTCTTAAACGGCACCGAGATCCGCAGCTTCGCCGCCCACTTCATCCGCAAAGCGTAAACCGTCACCGCATCGCGGATTTTCCATCGACGCGCAGGAACGCCGCGCAGAAACGCCGCGCAGAAACGTTTACTCCCCTCTCCCCGCCGGCCTTGGGCAAGTGGAGCTTGCCCAAGGCCGGCGGGGAGAGGGGCCGGGGGTGAGGGGCCTCCGGTGCAAGTTCGCGGTGCTGTTCTGCAATCCCCCTCACCCCCAGCCCCTCTCCCCCGAAGCCTGACTCGCTTAGGCTCGCCAGGCTTCGGGGGAGAGGGGAGCAAAATATTCTAATGCTCTCCGCTTCCGCTTCCGCTTCCGCTTCCGCTTCCGCTTCCGCTTCCGCTTCCGCTTCCGCTTCCGCTTCCGCTTCCGCTTCCGCTTCCGCTACTGCGATCCCTTGGTTTCCAGTCTCGCATCGTCCGGACCTAGCCGACCGACCGGGCGAATCCCCTTGCCGGAACGTTTCTGTAGTTTGTCGCCCAAGTCACTGCGGAACGCTTCGGCGGCCCTTTCCAGACGCGCCACCACTTCCGGGTACTCGGCCGCCACATCGGTCGTCTCGCCGACGTCGGCTTTCAGGTCGAACAAAGCCTTGCCAATGCGGGCCTGCTGGTAGGGCACCGGCTTGCCATCGCTGCCGCCATCGCGGCCGTCCAGGGTTCGGTAGGAATGCGGAAAATGCAGTTTGAATCGTCGGTCGCGAACCGCTTGCAGCTGGCCGCCGCCGTAGTAGCACGCGAAGGCTTCGTGGGGCGATTTTGCGGCGGGCGTGCCAAACATCAGCGGCCGGATGTCTTTGCCATCGATTCGGTGTTCGGGCAGCGGGGCGCCGATCAATTTGGCGATCGTGGGCAGAATGTCGATTGTCGAAGCCAGTTCGTCACAGGTTTTGCCAGCCGGAATCCGGCCGGGCCAACGCATCAACGTCGGTTCGCGATAGCCGCCTTCGAACATCGTTCCCTTGCCTTCACGCAGCGGTCCCGCGCTGCCGGCGTGATCGCCATAGCTCAACCAGGGGCCATTGTCCGAAGTAAAGATCACCAGTGTGTTGTCGTCCACGCCGACTTCGTCCAGGGTCCGCAGGATCTCGCCCACCGACCAGTCCAATTCCATGACCACATCGCCAAACAGGCCTGCGCCGCTTTTGCCGCGAAACGCATCCGAGACGTACAGCGGCACGTGGACCATCGGGTGCGGCAGGTAAACGAAGAAGGGTTCGTCGGCGTGCTGGCGAATGAACCGGGTCGCACGGTTGGTAAAGTCCCGCGTCATCTGCTGTTGGTCCGAGGGTTGGACGTCGGGATTAACGACCGTGGTGCCCTCGATCATCGGCAGCGGGGGCCAACGGTTCTTGGCGTTGGGGTTGCGCGCGATCCGGGCCACGTCTTCGGGGTGCAGCGGCCACATGTCGTTGGAGTACGGGATGCCGTAGTACTCGTCAAAGCCTTGGGCGGTGGGCAAAAAGGGTGGGTGATGGCCCAGATGCCATTTGCCGAAGCAGGCCGTCGCGTAGCCCTGGCTCTTGCACAATTCGGCCAGCGTGGTTTCCTGCGGGTTCAAGCCAATCTCGGCACCGGGTCCGAGGGCCCCGCGGATACTCACCCGCACGTGGTAGCAACCCGTCAGCAGGGCCGCTCGCGAGGCCGAGCAAACGGCCGATGGGACCACGAAATCGGTAAAGCGAGTGCCCTCGCGAGCCATGCGGTCGAGATTGGGCGTCGGGTAATCCTCGGCGCCGAAAGGTCCGATGTCCGCGTAGCCCATGTCGTCGATAAAGATGACGACGATGTTGGGAGGCGTGGCCGGCGCGGTTTCCGCATCGGCGGCCAATGCCATGCTGGTCCAGCCGGGGATGCCCGCGGCCACAGCCAGCAGCAGTAGTAGAACTCTTGGCATCGTCTCTCTCTCGGGGATCCAATTGACTAAATGGCTTCTTCTCCGCGTTCGCCGGTACGGATGCGGATGCAATCGTCCATCGGCAACACAAAGATCTTACCGTCTCCGATCGCGCCGGATTCGCCACTGCGTCCGGCGCCCAGGATCGCGTCGACCGTGGGTTTGACGAACTCCTCGTTGACGGCGATCTGCAATTGTACTTTGCGCAGCAGATTAAAGGAGAACTCGTGGCCACGATAAATCCCGGTCTGCCCTTTCTGTCGCCCAAAGCCCTGGCAGTCCATCACGGTCAGGCGGACCACGTCGACTTCCGTAAGAGCCTGTTTGACGGCTTCCAATTTATCGGGCTGGATGATGGCGATGATCAGTTTCACGTCGACGCGTCTCGAGCATACGGCTGGGGAGGATCGAAAATGACTCGTTTCTGCTGCCAATGGTAGTCCCTGGCCGTACCGGTGGGCAACGGGCCGCTGGCCAACCGCTATACTGCCGACGGTGGCCGGCGGGGCCGCTTCACCGCAAAATGCAAATGGGATAACTGTCGATGCGCCTGATCCACCACGGCGCCCACCGCGGCGTCACCGGTTCCTGTCATCAACTGAAAATGCAAAACGGGAACAGTTACCTGGTCGATTGCGGCATGTTCCAGGGGGATGACGCCAAGGAGCATCCGAATCCCGAGATCAAGTTTCCCCTGAAGGGCATCGCGGCGTTGCTGCTGACCCATGTGCATATCGATCACTGTGGCCGCATTCCGTACCTGCTGTCGGCGGGGTTCGACAAATCGATTTATTGCAGTCATCCGACGGCCAAGCTGTTGCCGTTGGTGATGGAGGACGCGATCCGTATCGGTTTCACTCGCAACCGGCGGATGATCGAACGCTTTCTCAAAACCGTTGGCAAACAGCTACGGCCGCTGGACTATCATCGCTGGCATGCGATCGAGGGCGGCGCGAGGATTCGTTTGCGGCCTGCCGGCCATGTGCTGGGATCGACGGTTTTCGAAGTCGAGACGCCCGATGGCGCAACCGCCGTATTTTCCGGCGATATCGGCAGTCAGAATGCTCCGCTGTTGAACGCAGTGACCAGCCCACCCAAGGCCGATCTATTGGTCTTGGAGAGCACCTACGGCGATCGGCTGCATGACAACGCCGAGAATCGGCAACAGCAACTCGAAGACATCCTGCGGCATACGCTGAAAGACAAGGGGGTGACGATCATCCCAGCCTTCAGTCTGGGACGCACCCAGGCGCTGTTGTTCGAGATGAACAATATCTTCGAACGCATCGAGCAACAAAGTGGGCACAGTTTGATGAAGGCCGTCGACGTCATTGTCGACTCGCCCTTGGCCTCCCGGTTCACAGAGATCTACAAGGATCTTCAAGCCTACTGGGGGGAAGAAGCCCAGGCGGTCCTGCGCACCGACGATCAACCTCTGGTGTTCAACAACCTGACCACCGTGGGCGACCACTCCGAACACATGGACACCCTGGGGTACCTTGCCGAACACCGACTGCCCGCCGTCGTGATCGCCGGCAGCGGGATGTGTACCGGCGGCCGAGTCGTCAATTACCTGAAGCGGTTTCTGTCCGATCCCACCGCCGATGTGGTCTTTGTCGGTTACCAAGCACACGGTACGCCCGGCCGCACCATCCAACAGCAACGCGACTGGGTGCGGCTGGATGGGCGGAAGTTCGACATCCAGGCCAAGGTGCACCAGTTGAGCGGGTATTCCGCCCACGGTGATCAAGCCGACTTGATCCGCTTTGTCGAAGGTTTCCAGTCGCGGCCTCAGCACATCCGCCTGGTCCACGGCGAGTACCACGCCAAGAAAGTCCTCAATGAAGAACTTTCCCGGCGTGGCTATGACGTGGACTAGTTCTTGCTCACGATCCGGTACGCTTTGTCGGCGACGACCACGAGCACCTCCTTGTTTTGGGCCAACCACTCTTTCTGGTCCTCGTCCAATTCCTTCAGCAGGTCGAAATACCGCTGGCTGAATTGTTCTACCTTTTCCGCTTCGCGGATCTGCTGGTCGGACGCTTCGGCATCGATCAAGGCTTTACCGCGAGCGAAGAACGTTTTGCCAGCGATCTGGCGAACCGACCCACGCGGCCTGCTGGCCGGTTCGGCTGCCGCGGGTGCTGCGCCGGCCTGTAGGGCCGGAGTGGCGGCGCGGCCCGCGGCGGAGCCGCTCCGAGCGGCGATCCCGCCCAGTCCGGACGCTTGGTTCGTCGGCGGAGCCGATTCGGCGAAGTCCTGAACCGACAGGCTGTCCGCCGAACTGGCTCGCGGCGCGTACTTGAAAGCGCCTTTGGTGGCTCGCTGGCGGAACGCGTCGGCGCCGTACTCGGCTTGCAATCGCTGTAGGGAGCGTCGCGTGCGCGTCTGTTGCAGGCGTCGATCGTTCAGGTCGACGTCTTCGTCGGCCAGGAACGCGGTGTAGGGCGTCAACACACCGTGTTGTTTCGACAACGCGATCAATTCGTCGACCAACTCTTGCTTTTCACCGTTCAGGTCAATCTGGTCGATGATGGTGCCGATCCGCCGCACGGCCCACAACCTTTCAACAAAGGCGTTACGCCGCTGGCTGGCGTCGGCGTCGGGCAAGTGGCCGCTGTACTGATAGGTCTTGCGTTGGCCATCGAAGTCCCCGCTGAGTTCGATTTTGACATCGCCATCATGCCGGTACCGTCCCACCACGACGACCTGATCGCCCGAAAACAGGTCCAGCATGTCGTCGGGGTACAGCTGGCGAACCGACCGTTTTTTTCCGTCAACCGTGATCGTTAGTTTCACGTCTGTTAGCGCGGGAGCACCGATGCGGTCATACAATTGTTGGACGCGGTCGTCGATCGCTTCACCGGGACTGACGTAAATCGACCGCCCTTGCAACTCCATCGATAATTTGTCCAACAACCGGCTGTTGACGTCGTGCCCCACGCCCAGGCTGAGCAGTCGAGCGTGGCCGTCGTTGGCTTTTTTCGCGGCTGCCACGATCTTGCCAATATCGGTCGTGCCCACCGTCGGCCGCCCGTCGGTCAGGAACACAACATACGGCGAACCGTCGGCATCGGCGGCGGTTTCCAGTGCGGTTTGCAAAGCTTCGTGGAAGTTCGTGCCGCCCCCGGCCAGCAGCGAGGACACGTAATCCTGGGCATCGCGGACGGTGTCTTTGTCGGCATCGACCAGCGATTCGCTGTAGGCTTCGACCGTATTGTCGTAAGCGATCAACTCAAACCGATCTCGTGGTTTTAATTGTTTCAGGACATAGTCGACGGCGGATCGCGCCTGGTCGATCTTTTCGCCTTTCATGCTGCCGCTCTTGTCGAGAACCAGGATGACGTGCTTGCCGCGACGACGGTCCTCTGCCGAAGCCTCAGGAAGATCCGGCTGCAACAGCAGCATGAAATAACCGTCCTCGCTTTGTTTCTTGCGGTAACCGACCAGGGACATCGGCACCGGATCTTCGCCCATGTCCCACATCAACCGCAGGTCACCCTCGATCTTCTTGCCAGACGTTTTCCATTTAATCTGGGCCGTCCGCGAATCGGGTCTTTTGACCTCCACTTCGTGCGTGGGACTGTAGACGTTGGCCAGCGGTGCGGAGCTGCGGATGCGGGCCGACAGCGCGACCTGGCCCACCGGGGTTCCGCTGGAGGCGGCCGGTTTCAGGGGCAGCAACCAATCGGTCATCGTGCCGGTGCGGCGCAGCAACTGGGTGTAGCGCAGCGATACGGTACGCTCGGCGCCCGCGGGAACCGGAAACACTTGTGTCTGAAAAACGCCTGGTCCGATCCACTGGACCAATGCCGGATCCTCCATCCGCCGCACATAATCGGTGAACTGTTTGCGAGCCGCGTCGGCATCCATTAATTTCCCCGGCAACTCTTCGCCATCGACCAGGAACGTCATCCGGTCGACCGCCCCGTCGTAGGGCATGGGAAACACAAAGCGAACTTGCAGGGTTTGCGAGCACGTGTTGCGGAACGTCTGAGAGACCTGCACGGTGGCCACCTGATCCTGCAGCGAAGCGTCCACATCGATACGGTCGACGCGATACGTATGGACAGGCTGCTCGGGTGCAACTCGCCGCCACACCGGACTGTCGGGATCGGCCGGTACCAGAAAGCCTTGTCCGGCCGCTGGTAGGGCCCCGCCGAGTACGGCCAAGACCGCCCCACACACTAGCGTCAACACCGGACGGGCGGCCAACACCGAACGGGCCAAAGGCGGCCTGCGACGAAGAGAAAAAAAGGACGTACGCATACCAATCGGCTCCTCATTCACACGGAAATTCGAGACGCGCGGCCGCCGCGCTGCCGTTCGTGCCCTGCGGCCACCGGACAAGAGGATGGACGCGCAGTGCCGATCGCGGTTCCCGATTTTTGCGTGTCGCGCCGACTTTGTGGCTAAGTGGCCATGTCGTGTGGCTTGGTGTCTTCGTCTTCGGGATCCCGTGCCTCCGCATCGGGAATGCTGTCAAGGCTCGACCGGGCCGAGTCCTCGGCCGCCGCGATTTCGCGGAAGCGACCCATCACGACCGTGATATTGTCTTCGCCGCCTCGTGCATTGGCCAAGGCCACCAAACTCTCGCAGGCCTCGGCGGCGTCCGCCGACTGCGAAACGATGTCGCTTAGGGTGGTTTCGTCCAGGTAGCGGTACAGGCCATCGCTGCACAGCAGGATCACATCGGAATCCTCAAGCGTTTCCACGCCAGCGTCGACGGTGATGCAGTGGCCGCCATGCCCGCCCAGGACATTCCACAACACGTTGCTCCAGCGGCTGTCCGCTTCATCCTCCGGACGCATTCCGCCCTGCTCGACCAATTGTCGCGCCAGGGTGTGATCCTGGGTCAAGCACTGCGCCTGCCCATCGCGGATCCGGTAACAACGCGTGTCTCCGGCATGCAACACGTACAACTTGGGCCACAGTGCGTAGGCCAGCGTGAAGGTCGTGCCCATGCCGCGGTTTTCGCTGTGGACCGCTGCATCATCGATGATGCAGCGATGAGCGTCTTGGACCAGTTGGCGGAGGTACTGCAGATAGTAGTTGTCACACTGTTTCTGCGCGGGGCAAACGCAGTCCGGCGTATGGAACAAACGCTGAAACAGGTGCTGCACCGCCAGCAAACTGGCCCGCTCGCCCGCAGCGTGTCCACCCATTCCGTCGGCCACCACCAACAAGTGTCCGGCCGCCCGCCCCAACAACGGCGAAGGTAACTGCAGTGGCAAACTGGTGGCTTGCAGCTGCATCGCCGGATGCAACGTCGCAATCAAGAATTGATCCTGGTTGATCTGGCGGACACGGCCCTGGTCGGTGACGCCACAATAATCGATATCAACAGGCATCGGTCTTACTCGGTTAAAGCCGATTCGGTCGGTATCGCGGAGCCACCACGGACTTTGACAAAGCCCGAGATGCCCACAATGACCGCCGCCAATAGGATCAATACTCGCAACCACAAATCCCTGCGTCGCCGCAACGACTCCAGCTTCGCCGAACGCCCTACCAAGGCCGCCGCGATAAAGAACACGCCCAAGGCCAACAGCATCTTGATACCGACCAAGGCGTGGTACAGGCCATCGCCGCGGTGTAGCTCCATCGCGCGGAAATAGTTGTAGAAACCGCTGATCAGGAACAGCAGGATTCCGATGTGGACGAAGCGTTTCCACCGTCCGGTCACCGACGTCGCCAAAGCTTCGTGCGCGGTCGGCTCCAAACCCGTCGCGGCCGGACGCAAGATGAAGGCGGTGAAGATGCTGCCACCGATCAAAGTGATGGCGGTAGCGATGTGAGTAAAACGCGAAATCCAGTCAAGCCACAATTGGCCATCCATCCTGGCAGAACCTTTGGGAATACGAAGGCGATTGAGATGTCGTCAGCTGCTCTCATGCTAGCCTATCAAGAAGCCGCGTTGTAGACACAGAACGAACATCGCCGGTGGTAAAACCAGGTTCTTTGGCAGGTTGATTTCATCGACCCGTCGATCAGTATTCGCTTGGCCGGAACTGGTACTGTATTGCTCCGGTGCGCGGGTTCGAGTCGTGATCAGCCGCAACTGTCGTCGCACCAAGGGATCCAGGCCGCCGGTCGGTTCGTCCAGGATTAATAAGTCCGGCTCGTGGGCGACGGCCAGGGCCAGAGCCACCTTGGCTCGCTGGCCCTTGCTGAGCCGTTTCAGTTTTCGGCTCAGCGGCACTTCGAACTGGGCAATCAATTCCCGATAACGAAGTTGAAAGCCATCGGGATAAAAGGCTGATGTGAACCAACCAATCTGTTCGGCAGTCATCCAGTCATACAGGGCCGGTGCATCGGAAACATAGCCCACCCGGCGGCGAATCTGCATGCTCTGCGTTTGACAGTCCAGGTCCAGAATACGAGCTCGACCGGCATCGGCGGGTAGGAAACCCGTCAGGATGCGAATCAGTGTGGTCTTGCCCGCCCCGTTCTCGCCCAGCAAGGCAAAGACGACCCCCGCAGGCACTTTTAAATCGACGCCCTGCAGGGCATCGCATCCGCGAAAACCTTTGGTTAACCCAGTTGCTTCTACCACAGTCGACATTGTCGCGTCTCCCAAGGATGGATGGATGCGGTCCACGGCCGGCCGGCCGATCCAGCAGGACGAATCAGGTTTCGGTATTGGTGCGCTGTATGGTTTCTGTCGGTACTGCCTCGTCGCCACCGTGCTGACAAGCTGGCGTCCTAGCAAGCTGCCGTGCTAATCGATGCCGGCCAGCTGTGCCTCGAACATGGTGGTGATCTCGCTGCGCGTCAGCCCGGCCTGCGAACATTCTTCGATGGCCGCTTTCAACCGCTGCGCCAACAGTTGATTGCGAGCCTTGAGGCAGCGGTTCAAGGCGTCTTTGCGAACCACCAACCCGCGGCCTCGCAACGGTTCGACCACCAGCTCCGTCTGCAATTGACCATAAGCCCGGGCGATCGTGTTGGGATTGATCGCAAGCTGCTGGGCCAATTGGCGAACGCTGGGGATCATCTGTCCGGTGGACAAGACGCCATCGGCCACCGCGAACTTCACCTGACGAACCAATTGCTCGTAGATGGGAACGCCGTTGGAAGAATCGATCGAAAAGAACATCGCTTGCCACACTCCCGATAAGGGAACCCAGGGCCGCCGGCAAACACCCTCGCCGGCTGGTCCTCTGTTCTGGTGAACTAGCTTAATAGTACACCAGTGCGGATGGGCGTCAAGGAAAAAACGGGCCCGGCCGGTCAGTCGAAGCTAACGCTCAAACGGTCGAGCACGGGGGTCGAGCAAAGGTAAACGCCCTGGTGGCTGATAGGTTTTCCGCCCCCCAACCATTCTCGTCGCCCTACATAGGCAGCACTCGCCGAGGGTTTTTCCTTACATGTTGCTCCGCGGTCTTTCGAGTTCGCATAGGTCGATCGCGGACGCGGTCTAGCCCTTGCATGCCGCAAACGTGCTGCGAAGAGGGCGGCCGCAGCGGTATAATTGGAAGCTTGGGGGGTCGGGTCCCCGACGGACCTGGATGGAAAAAAATGTAAAAGACTTCTGTTTTATGCCGCAACAAACGATAGAGGCGATTGACAGAATAGCTATCAGTATCAAACTGATCGGTGTGTTGACGATGTTTGGGGCATTACATGAGTGAAAAGGAACAAGAGACATGGCTAAGAAGAAATCCGGTCCGAACAAGTCGCAAGAGATTCGTGATTACTATGACGCGAACCCCAACGCCAAGCCCAAAGAAGTGGTGGCGGCAATGGAGGAGAAAGGTCTGACTGTATCACCGACGTTTGTCAGTACGATTCGTTCCAAGCAGCTGGCTCGCGACGGCCAGCCGCCCAAACGCCGTGGACGTCCCAAAGGCAGCACCAAGAAGAAAGTGGGCGCGACGCGTCGCGGTGCGGCGGCCACCACCGGCAACCAAGACTCGGTGTCGTTGTCCAGCCTGAAAAAGGCCAAGGAATTCATCGATTCCGCTGGTGGAATCGAGAAGGCCCGAGCCACGATCGAAGCCATCGACCAGCTTTCCGATTAAACCGTGCCTACTGCCACCGGGGCCGCCATCGTTGCAGACCAGCTTCGCGTTCGTTTCGAAGATGGCTCGTCGGTGTTCGATAACTTAAGTGTCACCATCTCCAGCGGTGAGATGGTGGCGGTGGTGGGTAAGAGCGGTTGTGGCAAGACGAGTTTGTTGAGGGTTTTGGCCGGTCTGCAGCCCTTGCAGGCGGGGCGTTTGCAATTTGATCCCCCACTCGAGCCTCAGCGCGGAACGGTGGGATACGTCTTTCAGAATGCGGCACTGCTGCCCTGGCGATCCGCTTGGCAGAATGTTGCACTGCCGTTGGAATTGATCACCCGAGGACGCCGGGCGCGACGCGCCGAGCTTCGACGCCAAGCCTATCGGTGGTTGGACCGAGTCGGGCTGGCCGAGGCGGACCATCAGAAGAAACCGCATCAGTTGTCCGGAGGCATGCAGATGCGGGTCTCGATCGCTCGGGCTCTTTGCACCGATCCCACGTTGCTGTTGTTGGACGAACCGTTTGCTGCGCTGGATGATGTCCTGCGGGCGCGGCTGGGCCAATTGGTTCAGCAGCTATGGATGCAACAGAGTCGCACCGTGGTGTTGGTGACCCACAATATTGCCGAAGCGGTGTTGAACAGCCAACGCGTATTGGTGATGAATGAGGGACGAATCACCAGCGAGATCACGGTGGACCGTCCGTATCCTCGGCCCACGTCGATCGCCGGCGATCGGTATCTTCTCGGGCGCGTGGCCCAGATCACGGAAATACTGGAAAAGGCGGATCCGGTATGAACCTGGTCGAGGCGAGTTGGCGGACGCGGATGGGAAACGTCCTCTCGGTCAGCGTGGTCGCCATGGTGTTATTGTTGGCTTGGGAGGCGACGATCTTTCTGGGCGACATCCATCCGGTCTTGCTGCCCCACAGCTACCAGGTACTCGGCGACGCTTGGCAGCATCGCAGCCAGCTCGGCTGGGGATGCGTCCTGACCGGCTGGGCCGCCTTGCTGGGACTGGTTTGCAGCGTCGCGATCGGTACCACGATCGGGATCCTGTTCAGCCATTTTCGCAGCCTGCGGATCGGGTTCTTTCCCTATGTGATGTTCCTGCAGACGGTGCCCATCATTGGAATCGCACCGCTGTTGGTCACCTGGAGCGGGTATCAGTTTCGCACCGTCGTGTATGTGGTGGTGATCATCAGTCTGTTCCCGATCATCAACAGTGTGACCACGGGATTGATGGCGACCGAGCCCCAGCTGAATGACCTGTTTCGGATCTATCGAGCCGGGCGGCTGAAGACGTTGTACAAGCTGCGTTTCCCAGCGGCGATTCCTTATATCATGGTGGGCATCCGAACCGCCGCCGGCTTGGCAGTCATCGGGGCGATCGTCGGCGATTTCTTTATCGGCTTCGGTAGCCAGCACGACGGCCTCGGCACGTTGATGCTCAGTTGGTTGAACCAACAGCGTACCGCGTCACTGATGGCAGCGATGTTTGCCAGTGCCGTTGTGGGGTTGGTCTTGTATGGTGCCATCAATCTGTTGTCCGCCACGGTCCTGCGGCGCTGGAGCGGCGGCTAAGCACCGCGGCTTGAAGCTTTCGGTGAAACGCTGCGACTACACCCCGCTGGCGCACCGGGGGGGGCGGGCTATCGTGTCCGGGCAAGGTCTTTGCGACGACCCGCCTCGGGCCGCGAGATAGGATATAGTGTGACCTTTCCTACTTAGCCCGCCCTCCATTCAGGAGACCCTTCCACGATGTTACTCTCCCGAGTTTTACTGTTTCGTTTTGGCTTGCTGGCCGCCGTGGCCGTCGCCGGTGTTGCCACCCTGAAAGCCGAGGACGCAGATCGCAAGTTCCTGGCCGGAGCGTCGACCAGCAACATCACGCCACCGCTGGGTGAAATGATTGTGGGAAATTGGAAACCGATTCCCGCGACCAATATTCACGACGAACTGCACGCCCGTTCGCTGGTGCTGGACAACGGCGAAACCCGGTTGGCGATTGTCCTGTGCGACAATGTGGGGATTCCCGTGGAGGTGTTCGATCTGGCCAAACAGCATGTTCAAGAAGCGACCGGGATCGCCCCGTCGCACATCTTGATGGCGGCGACGCACACGCATTCGGCGACCACGGCTCGCGGATCCAGCAAAGTGCACCGCGACGAATCGCTGACGGACTATCAACGATTCTTGGCCCGGCGGATCTCCGATGGAGTTCGCCGTGCGGTGGCCAACCTGCAGGAGGCGGAGATCGCGTGGGGCAGCGTGGACGAGCCCTCGGAAGTGTTCAATCGGCGTTGGTTTGTCGACGATGCCGCTCTGCTGAAAAACCCCTTTGGCGGGCTGGACCGGGTGCGTATGAATCCGCCCCGCGGCCACAAATCATTGAATCGTCCGGCCGGGCCTGTGGATCCGGAAATCAGTTTTATTTCGGTGCGGCACCGTGACGGTCGTCCCTTGGCCGTGCTGGCGAATTATTCCTTGCACTACGTCGGCGGCGTGAATCCCGGCGATGTCTCCGCGGACTACTTCGGTTACTTTGCCAAGTTCATCGAACAGAAACTGCTCGGCGACGACGAACAGGGCGGCGACCGGTCGTGGCCGCCGTTCGTAGGCATTCTCAGCAATGGTACCAGCGGCGACATCAACAACATCAATTTCCAAGATGGCAAACCAAAACGTTATCGTCGTTACGAGAAAATGGCCGAGGTGGCCGACAAGGTGGCCCAGCGGGTTGCCGATGCCCACCGCGATTTGACCTTTCATTCTTGGGTGCCGCTGGACGCCCAAGCCACCGACCTGCGCTTGAATGTCCGCAAGCCCAGCGAAGAGATGCGAGCACACTTTGCCAATCTGGACGCCAGTGACGCACCGCGAATGGGACGCGAGCAGATCTATGCCGAACGCGTGGCCAAGCTGGACGCAGGGCCCGAAGCGATCGACGTGCCGCTGCAGACGCTGCGAATCGGTACCCTGGGCATCGCCGCGATTCCCTTCGAAACGTTTGCCGAAACCGGACTGGAAATCAAACGCGAGAGCCCCTTCGAGCAGAGCTTTACGATCGAGCTGGCCAACGGCTCGTTCGGCTACCTGCCCACGCCGGAGCAGCATCGGCTGGGCGGTTACGAGACCTGGATGGGATCCAACAATGTCCAGAAAGACGCTTCGGTAAAAATAGTCGATGCCCTGATGGAAATGTTCGGACGTTTGCATCAGGAGTAATTGTCAGCAGCGTTTGGCCCGCCGACGTGTTGATGAACACGCCGGCGGGCGGCCTGGAAGTCGTCGTCGCTGGCGAAACAGTGGCGGGGCAAGACGACGTGCAGGAATAACTTGCCCGGCATCCGCAGCCATAATGTCTGCTCACTGGAACCGCACTCGTTAAACGCGTGCCAGTTCGAACAGCCCTGCTTCAAGCCGTTCAGGATCGTCACGCCGCGGTCGTCGATCCATCCGCTCATCATCAATAACGGCCGGGTGGAGTCGACCAGCGGACGTAGCCCGGTTTGGTACACGCGGAGGATGCGGATGCCCACCATCAGGAAGAATACCGAACTCACCAGGCCGAGAAACACGCTTGCGAACATGCCGACCAGCAGCGGTGCGAGCACACAGATCGCGGCGAACAATCCGCACCGCAACAGCACGGCACGGCGACGGGATTCCAGCGGCGTGCCGCGCATGTCGGCCACAGTCAGCATGCCTGTGAAGGGGATTGAATCCTCCGGCGGCGGACCCATCTGCGACCGCTCGGCCGGTTTTAATTTGCGGGGATCGATCACGCCGGCGGCCAACGGCGGGTTGTGCTCGGCGTAGTAGGCCAGGATCCGTTCGGCGGTCAGCGGATCGGAAAAAAACCGATACGGGAGGATCAGCGTGGTCAGCCCTTGCGGATCAAACTGCACGACCATCGCGCCGCCGCGAACGGTCAACGCGGTCAGGGACTTCAGCGGCAACCAGGCACGGCCTCGTTCGGTGACCAGTTCCACCGCGTCGGCGGTCAAGGTTCCGTGCAGCGAGTCGAGGGCTTGCGGATGGGTCCTGAGAAAACGGTGCGCCGGAAACATCTGCAATCGCAACTTCGCGGCCAACGCAACGACCAGCGGTACGAGCAACACGATCAACAGCGCCAAAACGCCCGATTCACGCACCGGACCGCCCCAGCCGACCAGGTCCCTGGCCAACAGGCCCAGCAGCAGCGTCAGCGGCGCCAGGACCAGAGCCAGGAGGATCGCTGGCGGAAGGATTAACCGCCAATCCCGCATCGCCAGATCAATGTCGCCGCGGGTTAATTGACCGCCAAAAGCCAACCCCTGGGGCGGCCGCGGCAGTTCGGCTCCCGCCGCCCCGGGCTCCAGATTCCCCAGCCCGCCTGCGGGCGGGCGATACGGGTTTTCGGACGCCGGCAGGGGAGCTTCAGGAGGCATCGCAATTCGACCTTTGGCGAGCGGTTACGGTTGGGATTCGGCGTCCCAATCACCGCGGCCGAGCACGTCGCCCACGACGATCTTTTCGGGATCGACGACCACATGCTTGACCCGTTGCCGCTTCCAGGTGTAGGTCATGTGCACCATCCCATCGGCGGTTTGAATGATCGCCGGATAGCTGAATTCACCCTCGGGTTCTCGTTCCAGGACACCGACTTTGCGCCATGTCAGCCCGTCGTCGGAGATGGCCAGGTTCAGCAGTCCGCGGCGGCCCCAACCCGTTTCTCCACTACCCAGGTGGTTGTAGATCATCAGGTGCCGGCCGTCGCGGAGGGTCACCACCTCGATTCCCGAATTCGGGTTGGGCAGATCGATGGGCGTCAGTTCCGACCAGGTCTTGCCGTCGTCCTCGGAAAAGCTGCTGACGATTACGCTCTGTTTCGTGCGGCACAGCACCTGTAGGCGACCGTCTTGGTGTTGCAGGATGGTCGGTTGAATCGCGTCGAATTTTTCTCCGCTATTGATCGGTCCCACGCGACGCCAGGTTCCCGAGGGCTGGCCGTCCTCTAGCGTGGTGGATTCGAAGTGCACGGTCCAGCCATCGTATTCGGTGGACGAACCGGACAGCAGGGTTTTGCCGTCGGACAACAGAACGGGTTTGCAGCGGACCGGGCCATCGATGCCCTCGGGCAATCGCCGCCGCTCGACGAACGTGCGGCCGCGGTCATAGCTGACCATCATCTCACCCCACCACAGCTGCGGAGTAGGACCGACTTTGAAAAACAGCAGGGTCGGGCCATCGCCGGGGCTCTGGTACAGGACCGGGTTCCAGCACGGATAGCGTAGTCCATCGTGCTGCACGCCGTTGGCGACCTCTTTGGGGGCTGACCACCGCGACCCGTCGTGATAACTGGTCCAGATGCCCACGTCCTTGTGCTTCTCGCGGGTACCGCCAAACCAGGCGGCAACCAAACCGCGATTGGTTTCGCAAATCGTCGAAGCGTGACACTGCGGGAACGAGGCTTTGGTATAGATAAATTCCTCGCTGACGAAACCGGGGAATTTGCCTTCGGCAGTCGGTTGGGGATCGGCCGCTTGCAGGGCTTCGCCAGAATATTCGATGCAGTCTTCGTGAGCGATGTAATACAGGCGTCCGTTCTCCGCTCCGATCAACAGGTCCGGTTTGCCATCCTGGTCGAAGTCGCAAGCGGCGGGACTGGAGGTATGGCCGGCGACGTTACGGTGGGCCAGATTGCCCACCGCCTTCAAAACGATCTTGCCGTCTCGCGTCTCGCAGTTGCGATACCAGGTGGCATTTTGGGAATTGACCAGGACGTCCAGTCGCGAATCGCCGTCCCAGTCCACCACGTCCAGTTTGACGCGTCCGGAACTGCCGCAAGACCTTTCGTTCAGCCGCAGGGGTTGGTTGTTCTCGTCGACGAAGATGCGTTCGGCTTGTTTGCCGCCGCGGCGTAGCGTCAGGTAGCCTTCCTGGTCCAACATCACCAGGTCCATCGTGGCGTCGCCATCAAAATCGACCGCTACCGGCGTGGTTCGCCACTGCGAGAGCGCGTCGCTGGACTCGGTTTGCCACCAGTACCAGCGCGGCGGGGCTTCGCTCTGCCCGGTGTCCAGCGGCGTATCGACCAGGGTTCCGCCGTCGTTGCGCAGCAGACCGATCCGGGCCAGGATCGAGTTGTAGATCACGTCGGGATCGCCGTCGCGGTCCCAGTCGGCAACCGACAGCGTGGTGTAACCCCATTTGGCTTCGCAGGGGCCCTGAATCGAACCGCTGGGGCCGGCCAGAATACGAAAGGTTTGGGGACCGCTGGTCGATCCGGGGGTCTGCGACTGGAGCCGTTTCGGAGCGGCCCACTTGGGCATCCCGTTGGGTGCCATTCCCAGGTTTTCGAACAGCGCGATGTAGCCCGCGGTGTTGCCGCAGAGAATGTCCTGGTCGCCATCGCCGTCCCAGTCGTAGGCATAGGGTGTCGCCAAGGCTCCGAACTTCAGCGTATCGGCTTGCTGTTGGAAGTACTGCGGGGGCGCGAACACCGGTAGACTGCCGCGGAGGACGCCCGTGTTTTCGATCAAAGCCACGCGGCCATCTTCGTCGCCGACAATCAGGTCCAGATCGCCATCGCCGTCCCAGTCGAACGCCGTCGGCGTGATCATCTGCAGGTCCATCCTCAGGGGCTGATTCTGCGAATCGACCAATCGCTGTCCCGCGGCGTAGACCGGCTCGGTGCGGGTTCCGATGTTTTCGAAATAGGTGAACCCATCGAGGAATTCGCCGCACAACAGGTCCAGGTCGCCGTCGCCGTCGAAGTCGGCAAAGTTGGGCGAGGGCCAGCCGTAGACATCGATATCGCCGCCGCCAGCGGTCAGGCGGCGGGGCGTGTCGGAGTACTGCGGCGCGTCGTCGCTGCCCTGGTTTTCGATCCAGTAGACGTAGCCGTGCAGGGGGCCGTTGCGCCAGCGGCCGTGATTGTCGTAGGCGTTGTCCCAGACGTACTCCGTCCAGTCGCCCGCACCGACCACAAGATCGTGATCGCCGTCGCCGTCGTAATCCACGTACCGCCACATATTGCCGCGGACCCGATTGGAATGCACATTGCTTTTCGGATAGATGTGCCGTCCGGCGTCGAAATCAAACTTGCCGGTTTGCGGGTCACGCGGGAATTCGGTCGAGGTTTGTAGAATTCGCGGCTGGCCGTCGACGTAGCTGATCTGCATGTTGTGCGACGTCTTGCCCAGCCGCACGCCGGGCAGAAAGACCGGCATCTTTTCGTCGGGATCCTGGGTGGGATTCTCGAAAAAGTAGACGCCATTGCTGGGTTTATCGGGACAGGAAACCAACAGGTCCAAGTCGCCGTCGCCGTCGTAATCCACCGGCATCGGCCACGCCCACAAGCCGACGCCGAGGTCGACGGTCAAGCCGGGGTGGTTGTAGCGCAGGGGCTGCAGTTTCCAGGATGGATCCTCGCCGCTGGCGGCCGGCAGCCAAAGCGAAACCAGGGCGAGTGGAAACAGCGACGAGAGAGCGAATCTGCGGAGCATGGTGATCCGTCGGGAACGAGGAAACAAGGAAGCAACGTGGGCTCACCGCGGGCGACTCCGCGTCCACGGCGGCCCCGCAGCGAGGTCGAGGGTGGGCAACCGGCAAGCTTCGGCACGCCAACTGCAGGCACGCCCACGGTGGGGAGGTTGTCAGGGGGTGGGAAATTTCCTCAGAGTATAGCCAGAGGCTGGGGCGATTGCACCTGAAATCAAATCCGCCTGACCGCGACAAGCAAACCGATCAAGGAACCGCCTTTTCGCATGAACGACATCAACGAAGTCCTGGGCGAATGGTGGAGCACCGGTCTGCCGTTCGTCATGACCACCCTGGAAATATTGGGCATCGCTTCGGCTTGGCATGCGGTTTCCAAAGTGCGGACGTCGCAAGCGGCCGTGGCCTGGGCCGTGGGACTGGTCGGGATGCCGGCGCTGGTATTGCCGATGTACTGGACCTTCGGTCGCAACAAGTTCGGTGGCTATCGGGCAGCGATCCGCCAGGTCGAACGCGAACACAAAGAATCGGTGGCGGCCGTCCGGAACGAACTGCAGACGAAAAAGAACGCCGGCGATCCCACCGCGGATTCGCCCTTGGGCGTGCTGGCCGACACGCTCGACACGCCTCGCTGCGGCGGAAACCGCTTCGAACTGTTGGTCGATGGCAAAGCTTTCTTCGACAAACTGATCCAGGAGATCCGCTCGGCCCGCAGCTACGTGTATGCCGAATTCTACATCATCCGCGACGACGAAATCGGACGACAGTTCGCCCAAGCCCTGTGCGACGCAGCCCAAGCCGGCAAGACCGTGCGCTTGCTGTACGACGAGGTGGGGTGTTTAAAGCTGCCGAACGCCTACGTCCGAAAACTGGAGCAGTCCGGCGTGGAAGTCTCCGCGTTCAACACGCGACAGGGCTGGGCCAATCGCTTCCAGTTGAACTTTCGCAATCACCGCAAACTCTTGGTCGTCGATGGACAACGCGCCCTGGTCGGCGGCCTGAATGTCGGCGACGAGTACCTGGGCCGAGCCAAGTGGGCGCCGCGCTGGCGGGATACCGGCGTGTGGGGCGAGGGCGATATCGCTCGCAAGCTGCAGGCGGTCTTCGCCGCCGACTACTACTGGGCCCGCCGCGTCGATCTGCCCGAAGCGGACTGGTCGGAGACCGAGCCGGCCCGCAGCGAAACGCCGGCCCACAGCGACGAGCCGCTGCGGGCCGGCGACGGATGCGAAGCGGCGGTCTGCGCAACCGGCCCTTCGGATCAACGCCAGCGGGCCACGATGATGTTCGCCGCCGCCGCCGTGGCAGCCAAGCGGCGGCTGTGGATCAGCACGCCCTACCTGGTTCCCGACGATACCTGCATCAACGCCCTATCGATGGCTCGAGCACGCGGCGTCGATGTGCGGATCATGATTCCCGATGTTCGCGATGTGTGGCTGGTCTATCTGGCCGCGTTCTATTACGAGGAAGCCTTCGAAGCGATCGGCATCCCGGTCTATCGTTACAACGACGGCTTCCTGCATCAGAAGTGCGTGCTGGTGGATGATCAATTGGTGCTGATCGGATCGACCAACTTGGATAACCGGTCTCTGCATTTGAACTTCGAACTGATGCTGGCCACCGGCTGTCCGGAGATGATCCGCAGGGTCACCGAAATGCTCGAGCAAGATTTTGCCGACTGCAAAGAGAAATCGACCAAGCACCCGCGGTTGCTGCCCTGGTACGTCCGCGTCGGCACCGTGGTGGCCAGATTGTTCAGCCCGATTCTGTGAGCGGCAGGGGGCGAGTGCGAAGGTGGCGGGTGGCAGGTTTGGTTGGTGCTCGGTCCTGCGGTGCATGACGGAACCGTCTCAGGCATAATAGCCAGGTCTTCGCTTGTGTTTGTTTTCGCTTTCCCGTGTTCGGCTAGGGTTATGTTCTGTAATTCCTCTCGTTCTGATATCCCCCAACGTTCCGCTCCGCGATCGCACCGTCGGACGCCGCGTTTAGGCCGCCGCCATTTCCTGGCCGCTGCTTCGGCGATGTCGTTGTCCGCAGCTCGCTTTCCTCATCTGGCCGCAGCCGCCGACGAGGCACCGTTTCCGGTCCGGGCGATCACCCGCGGTCCCAAGCATCATTGGTTCGGGTACTACGACAAATTGCAATTCGATCCCACCGGCCGGTATGTGCTGGGAATGCAAGTCGATTTCGAGCACCGGGCGCCGCGTGCCGACGATGTGATTCGCATCGGGATGGTCGACCTAGAGGACGATGATCGCTGGATCGAGCTGGGCGAGAGCCGGGCGTGGTGTTGGCAACAGGGCTGCATGCTGCAGTGGTTGCCGGGATCGGCATCCGAAATTATCTGGAACGACCGCCAGGGCGACCGTTTTGTTTCCCATGTGCTGGACGTCCACAGCGGCGACAAGCGGACGCTGCCGCACCCGGTCTACACGCTCAGTTCCGATGGCAAGACCGCGGTCGCACCGGATTTTCGCCGCATCAACGACATGCGTCCCGGATACGGTTACGCCGGTTTGCCCGATCCCCATGCCGATCAATTGACGCCCGACGACACGGGAATCTTGCGGATGGATTTAACCAGTGGCCAGGCCGAGACAATCCTTTCGATCGCCGATGTGGTGCGCACCGGCGTGGTGCCCGACGAGCGTCTGGGCAACAAACACTATTTCAATCATCTGCTGTTCAATCCGTCCGGCACTCGCTTCATCGCCCTGCACCGGTGGCGGAACCGTACCGGGTCCTTCTCGACCCGCATGATTACCGCGGGGGTCGATGGCAGCGATATTCGGATCGTCTGCGGCAACGGCTACACGTCTCACTTTATTTGGCGCGACGACGAGCACATCCTGGCGCAGAGCCGTCACCATGACGGCAACGACCAATGGGGCAACTTTCTGTTTCGTGATGTCGACGGCGGCGGAGAGGTCCGCGAGATCGGCCGCGGCGTGCTGGACCGCGGCGGTCACCTCAGCTACCTGCCGGGCAACCGCTGGATCCTGAACGACACCTACCCCAAGGGCAAAGAGCGACTGCAGACGCCGCACGTCTATCACATCGAGAGCGGCCGTCGCATCGACTTGGGGCAGTTCCATCTGCCGCCGGTCTATACCGGTCAGTGGCGGGTGGACACGCACCCGCGGTATTCCCCCGACGCCCGTTGGGTCTGCATCGATTCGCCTCACAATGGCCAGGGACGCCAGTTGCACCTGATCGATATTTCTCGGTTGAACATCGGCCAGCAGCCTGCGTAGAAACGCTATGCAGGGCGTTTACCAGAGCGGCAGGCGGTTGGGCTTTGACCAACGGATACGGGCCAGCAGGACGTCGCCGCGGTAGCCGGCCCGCGGCATCCATTCGCCTACGGTCACCCACGTCTCGTCTTCGCTGGCGTGGGTCACGTGGAAATTGCCCATCAGCGCGACGTGCTGGGGGTCGTCCACACCGTCGCCAACCAGCGGCAACACGACTTGTTCGGTAGCCCGAATCAGACAGCGTTTTTCCCGGTCCACTCGGGCGATCCACAGCGGTGAACGCCAACGCATCACGTTGAGGTTGCTGGGATCTTTGCGGGTGTAGACCAGGAACAAGCCGTCGCTGTGGTTCACCCAGTGTTGTTGGGTCGTGGACATGTCCAGCGGCGTGCCGTCGTCCCAGGTCCAGGGTTGTTTTTCCTCCCACTCCAGTCCGTCCTCGCTGGTGCTGACATAGCCCCGTCCGTCCTCGGCCCGGATCGTGATCCAGTAGCGATCGCCGTGGCGCGTGACGCTGGGTTCCAGAAGGCCGCGGCCGTGAGGGTGATGCAGCGGCG
Source organism: Roseimaritima sediminicola (assembly GCF_009618275.1). Lineage (GTDB taxonomy): Bacteria > Planctomycetota > Planctomycetia > Pirellulales > Pirellulaceae > Roseimaritima > Roseimaritima sediminicola. The sequence continues at coordinate 400,659 of NZ_WIAD01000001.1, read as the reverse complement.
GACCAACCTCGGATATCTTCAGGTGGCTACCGTCGTAATCGGCGTGGACGCCCGCCACCATTCGCGCCGTGGACTTGGGCCCGAAGGTGAACGCCAAGGCGATCTTTCCATCGGGCATCACCACGCGTTGGCCACAATTATTGCTGTAGATGAATCCGCCGCGGGGATCGTCCCATTGCAAGATCTTGCGGTCCGACCAGTTGCCCTCCGCATCGCGCGTCACGTACACCGGATACCGAGCCAGTTGTTCTTCGCGAGCGAAACGGTTGCTCTTGTAGAACACGACGTGCCCCAGAGCCAGGACCGTGTCGGTCTGGGCGTGGTATTCGGGGACCACATCACAGACGCCCGCCTTTAGCCCGTCGTCGCGGTTCGGTACAGCAACGCGATCCAGGGCCGGGATCGGCTCCGGTTCGCTCCATGTCTTGCCAAAGTCCAGCGAGCGTGACCAGTGGACCGGTCCGAAGTAGTCCGAGCCGGCGATCTCCTGGAGGGTCATCAAAGCGACCGGTTGGCCATCGTCGCCCGGGACCATGCAGGCCCGGGGATGGAACCAGGTGCGTCCGCTGCCATCGCGATTTTGCCACAGCGTTTGCTTGGTAATCGAAGCGACCAACCGCGGCGCCGCCGACTCGCCCGCCTCCTCGGCCAGCACGCTGATAACCGGACACATGACGACAAGTGCGAAGGGTAGCCATCGGGTTAGATTTGGCAAGATGCGAGTCTCCTGTACTAGGGCGTTCGGCCGGTTGTTGGCTGCCTATTATGCCCCGGCTTCCAGAGAGAGTGGGCCGCCGCGCTGGGAAAGCAGAAAAAAACGTTCCGGTAGCGCGGTTCACCGGCGCCGGCACTTGCGAAGGATCTTCGCAAGCGGTCCTGAGAGACGCTTTCAAACATGCGTTTCAGGTGCGGTGACGATCGCCGACAGATGACTCATACATCTAATAGGACGTGCGAGGCCCGGTCGTCCGCCGTGACATCCCGCCGGGTGGCGACCATGATCGCGACCTGCAGGAAGGAAGTGGCGTGCATTTTCCGCACGATGTTGGCCCGATGCGCCTCGACCGTTTTGATGCTGATCGAAAGCTTTGCCGCAATCTGTTTCGACAGCTGACCGGCTAGCACCAGATTCAAGACTTCGCGTTCCCGCTTCGACAACGATTCGAAACATTGCTGAATGTGGCGTTCCCGTAGAAACGCTTGGCGTCGCGATTTGTGTTCGCTCAGGGTCTGTCGCAACTGTGGCAACAGATCTCCGGCGGTCACGGGACGTTCCAGGAAGTCGACCGCGCCGTGATGCAAGGCGCGGCGAATTTGCGTAACCCCCGGTCGGCGGCCGAACAAGATAAACGGCGCACAGTACTCCGACTGTAAACGCTCTTGCAGAAAGATAATTCCTTCCGTCCCGATGGCATCGTGATCGACGACCAGGCATCCGGCTCGCGCTGCTTCGTACTCTTCCAACAGACTTTCGGGATCCTCAAAGGCATGGATGCAGATGCCTGCGGTTTGCACCAAATGCGTCGTTCGTGATCGCGATTGGTGATCGCTGTCGAGCAAATAAACAATCGGTTGACTCAAGATGTTGCCCCTTCAATTTGCGTTGCGGTGAGAGCTTTAGGGGATGCCAAACCCCGTTCGAAGACAGCTCTCGGTGACTTGTGCTCCCTATGGGGTACATCGGTCCCGGCTTCCTGATGCGACATAAAGAAAACCCTTAGCCGGCCAAGATTGGGACGTTATGTATCGGGTTTTACGCCCGATGCGGTCCACACTTGAGCCGATCCGCGACGCCCCTTCGGTTTCTTGAAATGGCTTTCGCGAAGCGTGTCCCCTCGGTTTGTGTGAGCCAATCCGTCCGCTGCGCGAGTGCGTCGCCACGGGGGCGTTGGCTGTGACCTGGGACGCGACACCCCGCAGGACGATCGAGAGGGAAACCCCTAGGGGGCGCTGCGTAGGGGGCGCTGCGTAGACGTTCCCCTGTAAGGGTTTTTCCGGCGGATAAAAGTCGTCCTTTTCTGACGCCCACGTGTGGCCGTGCCCTACGTTCCCTGTGAGAACACGAACCGATCGCAGGAGCCTCGGAGAACGACGTGGGAACGATCCAAGACCGAAAGGGCAAGAACTGTATGGAAGCCTGGATAGCTGCCGAGACGCGAACGCTGGGCGTACGACTGAAGGACTGTTTGCAGGATTTGGGAATCGTCGTCGCAGACAATCACCTGATCGATCTGGCGCGGGCTCCGTATACGCAGCTGCCCAATCAACCGTGCGATGGGGTCGTTTTCGTAGCGGTCGCCACGGTGGGTGCTGCTGAACTACAACAGCTTCACCGTCTTCACCAAGCGACCACCGCGAAACTGGTCGTCGTTGCCGACGTCGACCGGCAAGACCGGTTGGTCGAACTGTTCCGTCATGGTGCCAGCGATCTGTTGACATGGCAGCAAGATCTTCCCCGACAGATCCATCAATTGTTTCGTCGAGTGAATTCGCAATCGGTTCGCCGCAGCGAAGGACGCATCGTCACGATCATTCCCAGCAGCAGCCCCTGCGATTCCAGTTTGTTGGCGGCCAATCTCGCGGCTTTGATTTGTCACTCGACCGAAGATTGCGGGTTGGTCGATCTGGATCTGCGCGGCGGCGATCTGGCGACGATGTTGAAACTGGATCCGCCGCACACGCTGCACGACCTGCTAACGCAACGCGATGGACTGGATGAAACCATGATCAAACAGGCCTTGGCCTGCCACGGATCTGGCGTTCGCCTGTTGGCCAGTCCCAAGATGTTCAGTCCACTGGAACAGGTACGCGCTCCGCTGTGTCGACAGGTACTGCAATACATGCGGGCTACAACCCCCTGCACCGTGATTCACGCAAACGATGTCGCCCATGCAGCGCAGCTGGGAGCCTTGAAGTACAGCGACGCGGTCCTGCTGACGACGCAACTGGACATCGTCGCCATCGCCCGGGTCAAAGAGGTGCTGCGTTACCTGGCGGACCATCAGTTGGCGCAAAACAACCTGTCGGTGGTCGCGATGCGGACCGGGCACTGCAGTCAGTTGCCAGTCCGCGCGGTGTGCAAACTGCTGGATCTGCCGGCGATGCACTGTGTCGCCGATGATGCCGAAGCGATCACCGCTTCGCTGAACGTCGGCAATCCGCTGGTCCAGGAATATCCTCAGTCGCCGTTCACTGCCTCGCTGAAGAACCTGCTCGGCCAGGTACCACCGCTGCAATCTTTGTTGCCGGTGGTCGAAGCCCCGGACACCGAATCGCACCTCGAGGCGTTGCGAGCGTGGTGTCAATCCTTTTGGTCACGGAGAAAGAACGAATCCGCGGCTGCTCTACCGGCTGGCGTCTGACCGGTGCGTCTGACTCCCTTGGCTTTCACCCCTTCGCTCGAGGACTACCAAAATGATCCGTCCACCCATCATCGATGCGGCGACACCCGAAGAACGCTTTCAACAATTGAAGGCGGAGATCCATGAAAAGCTTATCAGTGATATCGATCTGACCGTCAGCCGCTCGGTGCATCGGGATCGGCTGCGCGAGGAGCTGCGACGGGGAGCCGAAGCACTGACTCGCAACAACTCGGATCTGCTTTCCCAAGCGGAGCGGCAACGTTTGGTCGAGGAATTGATCGACGAAACGCTGGGTCTGGGCCCCCTGGAACCGCTGATGCAGGATCCGACGATCTCCGACATTCTGATCAACGGCCCGCAGTGTGTGTACGTGGAGCGGCGGGGGGTCTTGGAGTTGACCGACATTCAGTTTCGCGACAACGATCACTTGATCGATATCGTTCGCCGAATCGTTGGCCAGGTCGGACGCCGGATCGACGAATCCAGTCCCATGGTCGACGCTCGCCTGTTGGATGGCAGCCGACTGAATGCGGTGATTCATCCGCTGGCCTTGGATGGCGCCTTGGTATCGATCCGGCGATCGGCAGCCCGACCGATCAGTGTGCGAAACTACATTACCGCCAAGTCCGCGGATCCGGTGATGTTGGACTTTCTGGCGGCTTGTGTGCGGGCTCGGATGAATATCCTGATCTCCGGCGGAACCGGCAGTGGCAAGACGACCTTACTGAATCTGTTATCCAGCTTCATATCCAAGCGCGAGCGGATTGCGACCATCGAAGACGCGGCCGAGTTGCGTTTGCAGCAGCCCCATGTGGCACGCATGGAGACGCGGATCGCGAACCTGGACGGCAAGGGCGAGATCTCCTCGCGAGACCTGATCCGCAACGCCCTGCGGATGCGACCCGACCGCATTATTGTGGGCGAGTGCCGGGGCCCGGAAGCCTTTGACATGATGCAGGCCATGAATACCGGTCACGACGGCGGGATGTCGACGATCCACGCCAACGACACCCGCGAGGCGCTCAGCCGGCTTGAGATGCTGGTTAACATGGCGGCGCCGGAGTTGCCGCTGAGCTTTATCCACCGGCAGATCGCCGCTTCGGTCCACTTGGTCGTGCAAGTGACTCGGCTGGCCAACGGCGAGCGTAAGATCACGCAGATCTCCGAGGTCACGGGACTCCATGGCGAACGCGTCAACATGCACGATCTGTTCGCCTATCGACAAACCGGCGTCAGTTTGGAAGGGCGTGTCCAGGGGCATTTCGAAGCCAAAGGTTTGATCCCCAATTGTTACGGACGGTTGGAACGCGCCGGGATCACCATGCCGCGTTCCTACTTCCAGCAACGGATCTTGAAATGTGAGCGGATCGGTCGAGGAGGGACGCAACGATGACCCTCGAGATCACCCTTGTCGCCATCTTTGTACTGACCAGCATTGCCACGTTTGGAGTCTGCGCTGCGGCGCATCAAGTCCTGTTTGGCTATCGCTTGGCGGTACAACAACGAATGGCCTGGCTGGCCGAAAACGAGCCGCCGGCCGAAGCGATGTCGCTGTTCAAAGAATTGTCGGCCCAGGACGGCCACCGGATCGACCTGCGGACCGCGGTTCGGACTTGGCTGCAAACCCTCCTGGAACGCGCCGCCATCTCCTGGTCGCCGAAGACATTCGTCCTGGTCTGTTTGGCTTCGGGCCTGTTGGCTGGCCTGCTGGCGGTGGGCGTTTGGGGGCCGTGGGCGGGCCTCATCGCGGGACCGGCGGGATCAATTCCCTTGGCGATCGCTTTTGCCAAACGCAATGCGCGGCAACGCAAGCTGACAGAGCAGTTGCCCGAGGTGTTTCAGATCATCAGCCGTGCGGTGCGGGCTGGACAAACCGTTCCGGCGGCGTTGCGAATCATCGCCGAGGACCACGCTTCGCCGGCGCGTGAGGAGTTCGCGCTGTGCTACGAACAACAGGACCTTGGTATGAGCCGCGAGTTAGCGCTGCGGAAACTCGGCGATCGAACGCAGGTCATGGAGCTGCAGATTTTCGTCGTGGCTTTATTGGTCCAAAACCGCTCGGGCGGCGACCTGGGGGAATTACTGGACAACCTCGCGCGATTGGTTCAGACCCGTTTGCGAATGAGGACTCGCATCCGTGCCCTGACCGGCGAGGGTCGCATGCAGGCGACCGTATTGATCCTGTTGCCCGTACTGGCCTTCCTCGCGATCTGGGGTTTCTCGCCCGACTACGCGGCGCTGTTGCTGGACCGGCCCGGATTGTTGCTCGCCACCGCCGCTTCCCAATCGATCGGCGCGTTTTGGATTCATCGCATCGTCAACTTTAAATACTAAGCCATGCATAGCGAACACTTTCAATCTCTGTGGGTCGTGTTGCCCATCGTATTCGTCGCGGTCAGCGGGGCGATGTACCTGCTGCTGCGGAGCTTTGATCCCTATCGGACCCAGGTCCGCGGTCGGCTGCAGCAGCTGGCGCGCGGCGAAGCGGCCCGACCGGCGGAGGAGGGCGCGTACGCGGAAAACGTCGAATTGAATGGCGACACCGAATGGTCCGCTGAAGCCGCGCCGCTCGGTGCGACCCGGTCGTGGATGCGCAGCGACCGAGCCGACTTGCGAGCCCGATTAAGCCAAGCCGGCCTTCATGATCCCCAGGCCGGTACCCGGTTCGTTATCGCCCGCGGGCTGTTGACGGTCCTGCCCGCAACGACGCTGGCTGTGCTCGCGGCCAGCGGGCTGCTCAGTTGGTCGGTGGCCGGATTGGCCATCGTGTTTGCGGCCGGCGGTGGGTATCTGATTCCGGGACTGTGGCTGGCTCGCGGGGTCGACCGCTACCGCGCGGTCCTGCGAAAGGGCTTGCCCGATTTTCTCGATCTGGTGGTGGTCTGCCTGGACGCCGGGTTGAGTCTGCAGGAGAGCATTCGGCGGGTGGGCGATGAGCTGCGTCTGATCCATCCGGTGTTTGCCGGCGAGTTGTCGCGAGTGCAACGCGATATCGAACTAGGGGCTCCCATCGATCGCGCGCTGCGACGGTTTGCCGATCGCAGTGACGACGACGCGGTCCGCACGCTCAGCACCCTGGTTCGCGAAGGCCAACGGTTCGGAACCAACATCTCCGAGGCGCTCCGAGGGCATGCGGAAATGCTCCGAATCGGGCGCGAACAGGCTGCGGAAGAGAACGCGCAAAAGGCTTCGGTGAAAATCCTCCTGCCGACCCTGTTGTTCATCTTCCCGGCCATTTTCATCGTGCTTGTCAGCCCCGCGGCTTTCAAGATTCAAGAAGCTTTCTCCCGCACTGAAGCGACGGCAGCATCCCATGATATCGTCCCCGCCCCTTGATCCCTATGGCCCTGCACGCCGGGGCACCGTCGCGACCGAGCTGGCATTGGTACTTCCGGTGTTGGTGCTGAGCGTGCTGGTGTGCTGTGATTTCAGCCGGGTCATGCAGCATCGTACGGTGGTTGCCAATGCCGCCCGAGCGGCAGCACAGCAAGGAGCGATGAAGCAATTCACCGATTACACCTACGCCGACTGGGAACGCCGCGTACGAGCCTGCGCCGAGGAGGAGTTGAACTGCCTGGGGACCGTCGATCCCGGTCAGGCGTTGATCGTTCCGAGCAGCTATACCGACGACGCCGGCTACCGGTGCGTGGCGGTGGATGTCGAGTTGCCGTTTGAAACGGTGATCAGCTGGGGCGCGATTCCGAGAACCATTCCGATTTACTACCGGGCAGAGTTCCGGCAGTTTCGCTAAGGAGCTACGCAATGTTGGGGCAAAACATCCGACACCAACTCAAAAGAAACAAGCGTCACGGGGCGGTAGCGGTCGAGGCGGCGCTGGTGTATCCGCTGTTTCTGTGGATTCTGCTGGCGATGATGGATCTGGGGCTCGTGGCGCTGCGCTCCAATGCGTTATCCGATGCGGCGCGACGCACCGCTCGGGAGGTGATGCTGCGGGGCACATTGGCCAACGATGGCCCCGCCTGTTGGGGCCCCCAGCCGATCACGACCACCGCAGCGGCCGATTCCGAAGTCCTGCGAGCGCTGCCGCCCACCCTGCCCACCATGGCTCCCGATCAGGTCGACGTTTCGGTCCACTGGCCGGACGACGGGAATCAACCCGGCGACCGTGTTCGTGTGGAATTGCGTTTCGTGCACCAGCCACTTGTGCCCGGACTGTTGCCCTGGGGGCCGCTGGACCTGCACGCCTCGACCGTCATGTCCATCGTCAATTGAGGCACCTTCCTGTGGGATCCATCGTTGTTGGTCGAGCGACCGCCGCTACTCGAAGACTGTTGCCTTACTGGACTGCCATGAAATCGTATTCTGACGCTCGCGTTTTTAGATTCTTTGCTACCCCTGCCGCGGCTGTCCTCGGCTTCAGCTCCGTTCGGTTTGGTAATCGAGCGGCGAGACCGCGGTGCGGAGACGTTCCTGCGCCGCGAACGATTCCGGAGCGTGGGACGTCGCGGCGGAGAAGAGCGACTCGGCAGGGCAAAGTGCTGGTGACCTTGGCGGTGCTGTTGCCGACCCTGTTGACGATCATCGGATTGATCTTCGATGGCGGCATGATGACGACACAACAAATGGACCAGCAACACGTCACCGATGCGGCCGCGTTGGCCGCCGCGGTGGACATCCGCACCAACGAATCCCAGCGGGTTAACGCGACGGCCGCCAGCAGCTTCGGGCGTCTGCCGCGGATGGACGGCGTCGTGGTAGAAACCTTTTGCCCACCGCGAAGCGGACGCTATGCGGGAGATTCCCGGTATGTCGAAGTGCTGGGCGAAACCCGCTACCAAACCAGCATGATGAGCATGTTCAGCGGTTACCGCGCTTCGTCGTTGCGATCGCGAGCGGTCGCAGGCGTGGCCCCTTCGGGCCCCGGAGCGGCGCTGGTGGTTCTGGACCCGTTGCCGGCACCACTGTCGATCGCGGACTGGACTTCGCTGTTACAAAACACCACGCATCCGGAGTTCCTAGACGCGGCCGGCGAAACCCTCGATCTGCTGGGCGTGCTCGAGCACCTGCCCTTGTTGTCGGCCGTTTTGGATGGCTTGTTGCAACAGCAGTTGACCGACTGTTTGCTGCAAACCGTCACGGAAACTTGGGATCTGCTGGTGACGCGCTGTGTACCGATTGCCCTGCCCGCGCTGACGGCCGGGCTGGAGATCGAAGGTCTGGGCAGCTTGACGGTCGAAGGGGCCGTGCATGTGAACAACCGCTGGGGCGGAGTGGATGAGTGCGGCGAGCGGGCGGGCATCGGCCCCGCCCTGCCGGCGGCCGTGGCCTGTATGCCACTGGTCCCTACGACACGGTTAATCACGCCGCAGATTCGTGTTGTGGGCGGCGTGGACGATCCTCGCAATTATCGGCCCCTGGATCCGGCCGCAGATCCACCGTTGCGCGCCAATCAGTTGCCCGTGCCCGATCCCCTGGCGGATTTGAGCGCGCCGACGACCAGCGGTGTTCGCGCCGGTGACGTCGTCGCGGTGGCCGTGGACACCAAGGCCGCCGAGCTCTTGCTGGACCGCTTGAGCGGCGCTTTGTCGGTGTTGCTGCGCCCGGTTTTTGACACCGTCCGGCCGCTGCTTCATCGCCGCTTGACCCAGGTCACCTTGCACCCCGGCGTCTACGACTCGCTGACCGTCTTGGCACCGGGAGGCGGCGCGGTCCTGCAACCGGGGGTGTATGTGATCCGGGGTAAAAACCCGGCAACCGGGCTGTCGCTGTGTCTGTTGGGACCCGTCCACGCCGAGGGCGTGTTGTTTTGCATCCAAGACCCGGGCCACGGTCGGGCGGGGCACGATGGATTGCTCGGGCCTGAGCCCGCTGGTTCTGCGTCCACGGAGCCTCCACCGCGGCCCCATGCCGTGGACCTGTTGCCCAGCGTCGTCATTGCACCGCTACTGCCCGGTGGTCGATTGACGGGATTGCAGGATCCAGATAGTCCGTATCGCGATATGTTGATCTATCAACAGCGCAGCGACCGGCGGCCCATCCTGCTGGAAGGGCAGCACTTGGTCGGTGGAGGCGATTTGTCGGGAACGGTGTATGCGCCGTGGGGGCATGTCTCGCTGGTTTCCGGTGCCGCCCGGCACGACCTGCGGATCGTCTCGGGGACGGCACGGGTGTTGACCGTCGGGGATACGACACTCGCCCCGCAGAGCCTGTTTCGACCGGCCGAAGATGTGGTGTTGGTCGAGTAAGCGGGGTTCGTCGCTGGCAGCCAACCGCGGTGGTAGACTGATTCGTGGCGCGATTGTCGGATGGAAGCCACAAAAGATCATTTCAGAAGGGAAGCTCGGTCGATCTGATTTCAATGGAGGGGCGATCCGCCGTGGAATGAACCTAGCCCATGGAATACTTTAAATAGTCATGATGAAGCGAATTGTGATGCGAACCCGACACGCGCCTTTGATGCTGTCCCTGCTGTTTACCGCGGCTGTCGTGATCGGTTGCACGCAGCAGGGTGGAGAAGTCGGCCGCAGTGACGACTTGCGTTCCGAACCGACGCAGTTGTCGGATAAACTCGGCCGCGATCAGCAGGGACGGCCCGCCCAGAGTCTGGGAGCGGATGTGCCCGACCGCGCGATCGAGTTGGCGGCCGGCGAAGATTTGGTGGCCACGCTCGACGCCGCTCCGGGGCCGGTGCTGATCGATTTCTATGCCCCCTGGTGCGGCCCCTGTCGCACCCAGGGCGAGATCCTGGGCGAATTCGCGCCGACCGCTCAGCAGCACAACATGACGATCCTCAAGGTCAATATCGACGACCATCCCGAACTGGCCAGACAGCTGCAGGTGCAGAGCATCCCGACGCTGATGTTCGTCAAGCAGGGCAAGGTGGTCGAGCGGCAAATCGGCGTGACCGAACCCCGCCAGCTGTTATCGTGGCTGCAGGCCTCGTAGAATTTGCCTAGCCCCAGTGCGGGACTGCGCCTGCCTTCGGCGGGCAGGCTGCCGCTTGTCGCCCTTCTCACAAAGTCTGCATCCATGCTTCCCACGCTCCAGCGGCGTCAGGCCGAATTGGCCAGCGCTGCGCACCAACGGCGGACGCTCGAAGCTCCCCTGGCCGAAGGCACGATCCCACACTTTTCCCAGTCGCTGCGGACGCACCGATTGCCCGAGTTGTCGGCCCGGGCGATCGAGGTCTTGCAGGTCAATGTCGGCAAGGTCTGCAATCAAACCTGTTCGCATTGCCACGTCGACGCGGGACCGGAACGGCAGGAGAAAATGTCGCTGGAAACCGCTCGAGCGGTCATCGACGTGCTCGCCCACAGCGACGTGCACACCCTGGACATCACCGGTGGGGCGCCGGAGATGAATCCGCACTTTCGGTTCCTGGTTCGCGAAACCCGGGCCCTGGGCCGACGCGTCATCGACCGCTGCAATCTGACGATTCTGATGGCCAATGGTTTTCGGGACCTGCCCGAATTCCTGGCCGAGAACGAAGTCGATATCGTGGCCTCCCTGCCCTGCTATCTGGAAGACAACTGTGATGCCCAACGCGGCGATGGCGTCTTCCAACGCTCGATCGCCGCCCTCCAGCGACTCAATGCCCTGGGGTACGGCCAAGACCCGACCGCCCATCCGGGGCGAAACCTGACCCTGGTTTACAACCCCACCGGACCGACGTTGCCGCCGGAAGAGCAGCAATTGCAAGCGACCTATCGCCGGGAGCTGAAGTCGCGCTACGGAATCGAATTCACGGCCCTGCACGCGATCACCAATCTGCCGATCAGCCGTTTCCTGGATGATCTGCTCAGCCGCGGCCGGTTGGAAGAGTACCTGCGGGTACTGGTCGAGCACTTCAATCCGGAAACGGTTGGCGGCGTGATGTGCCGAAGCATGCTGTCGGTCGACTGGCGGGGGCGGCTGTTCGACTGCGACTTCAACCAGATGCTGGACCTGGAACTGGCTCAGGGGTTGCCGCGCACGATCTTTGATCTGGACCTCTCGGACCCGGACCAGCTGCGGCGGATCACGTCGCGTGCGATCGTTACCGGACGCCACTGCTATGGCTGTACCGCCGGCTGCGGTTCCAGTTGTCAGGGGGCGGTCGTCAAACCGACCTAGGGCTGCGTCATCTTTGGTCGACCGGTATGGCCGTAGCGGAAGCCGCCAGACTTTGGGCCTGCCGGGACGCGGCACTAAAGGTCGCCGGGTTTGCGATTCCAGCCGCCGTTGACGTCGATGGTCTGGCCGGTGACAAAGTCCGAGTGCGGGCTGCACAGATGAACGGCCATGGCGGCCACGTCTTCGGCCCTGCCCCATCGCTGCATCAGGGCCTGGCGTTGGGCACGCCGCTGCCAGGTGTCGGTGGCGGAATCGCCCCAGGCGGTTTGAATCCAGCCCGGTGCGACGCAGTTCACGCGGACGCGCGGTGCGAGCGTTTGGGCAAGCGAACGGCTGAAGGCCGTCACGGCCGCTTTGATCGGACCAAACATCTGGCCCGCGTCGCCCTCCATGCCGTGTTCGGCCTGGTCCCAGCCGATGAACAGCATCGCCGGTGGCGACGGTGCGGTCGGTTGAGCGAGCATGGCTGCGGCGACTTGCCGGCCCAGCTCGATCGTGCCCCGGACGTCGACCTCCCACAACCGCTGGAGTTTCTCTTCAAACGTCCACTCGCCCGCGGCCCCGGTCAGGACATCGGCGCCGGCGATGTGGAACCAGGCGTCGACTCGTGAGTTCCGCTTCCAAGCGGCGTCGACCAGCCGGCGGCGATCGTCCCGGACTGCCAGATCGGCCTGTACAACCGTCGCGCGAGCTCCCGCTTGCTCGACGTCCGCGGCCGTCTGCCGGGCGCCTGATTCGTTGCGGTGGTAGTGGACCAGTACGTGCTCGGCGCCGCTCGCCGCGCACCGCAGGGCCGTCGCCCGACCGATCCCGCTGGAGGCGCCGGTGACCACGCAGTGGGCGGGCCCCGAAGTCGCGACCGGCGGCTTGACGCGTTCTTCGTCTTGACTCACTGCGAACGTCCCTGGTTGACGAACAGGACCACGTTGTGGGTGGCGCGTCCGCCGGCCAGGATGTCCAGGTACCCATCGCCGGTAAAATCGGCCACCACCAAATCCTCGCAGGCCACCTGCGAACTGATCCGCGTTTCCTGCCACGATCCATCGGGTTGCTGGTCGAACACCAACACACCGACCTGGGGATTGGGTTGGCGGTAACCGACCACGACTTCGTCGTTGCCGTCCTTGTCCAGGTCCGCACACCACAGGGCGTGACCGCCGCGGAGTTGGTCGGTCAGGACGGTGCGTCGCGGTGCTTCGGCAGAGAAAAATTCTCCGATCTCGTAGACCACGGCGTGGGTACCGTGCATCGGTTCGATGGTCGCGATAAAGCGGCGGCCGTCGGCAAAGCGACCGACTTTGACTTCGCCGGCGCCTTGTTCGTTCGCCGCCTGGCCCTCGGCGCCGGCTAGCAGTTCCACCCGGCGGAACCGCCGCGGGTCTTTGTGGTCCGGCACGATCGCCGAGACGCCTTCCTGGCTGGCCGCGAGCGTGATCTGGCTGCCCGCTTGCGAATTCGGATCCACCGGCGGCAGCCCCACCGTTTCGCGGTCGATGCACAGATGGTTGTGCAGACGGTGCATGCTGGCGTCCAGGACGGTCGGTCGCCAACGGTCGTGGCGTGGGTCGGCGGGGATCGTGAAGGCCAACAAACGCACTCCGTCCCGGATTGACTCGTTCAGCGGCGAAACCACCAATTGCGGTTCGTCGCTTCCCAGCACGCGCCCCCAACGCATCCGGTGGGTCCAGGCTTCGGCGGCGATCTCGTGCACCTGCCAAGGGCTGTCGATGGTCTCGCCCGGCGACAACCACTGGATGGTTCCGCCGTTGGTCGGCCAGCCCGCCCCGAGCGCCAAATCGATATGACCGTTGCGGTCGATGTCCAGCGGCGCGATGCACACGTTGTCGGCCTGCGTCGTGCCGCTCAGCAGCGTGCGTTTTCGCCACCGCGGAGCCTGATACCAATAGATGGCATTCTCGGTGACGGCCACCAGGTCGGTGCGGCCGTCGTTATCGATATCGGCACCGGTCACCGCGTAAACGACTTTGCCGGGGTTCGGGTCGATAACCTGCGCCTCGAACTCGACTGCCGGCAGCGGCGCCGCCGACAAGGTGGCAAACAGGGTGGAAAGCAGGGTCAGGGCAATCGTGGCAGGTCTCATGTTGGGATCCTCGGAGTGGAAACGGCAGGTGACGGCGAGGCGGGGTGCGGCGGGACAGCGGCCAGCGAGGCAGCACCGGCAGATCAACGCGTCCAGAGTGCGACGGCGGCAAGGCCAATGACCATGATCAACACGATCGCGGCGAGCACCTTCCAGCTGACTTCGCGCCGGGTCGTGGCTCCCCGGCGATCGTCGATGCACTGCGTCAATTGTACCCGTCCGGGATCGTCCGCGGGGAGTCGGCCGGCGATGGCCGGGTCGGGGCCGGGGCCGATCGCGGGATCCGAGGATTCCGCCGGGCGCAAGACCTGCAGCATCGCCCCCTGAACCGCCCGGGCGTTGAACGGCCGTTGATCGGGGTGTTTGGCCAGCAGTTGCGAGATCGTTTCCGCCAGCGGTGGCGGGCAGGACGGGACCGCTTGCAGCAACCCGGGCGGCGCCGCGTGCAGGTGTTGTTCGAACACCTCGACCGCGCTGTCCCCTGAAAACGGCGGGCGACCGGTGAGCATTTCAAAGCCACAACAACCCAACGAATACAGGTCCGCCTTGCCCGATAACGAGCGGTCGCCGGTGATCTGTTCGGGCGCCATGTAGGCGTGCGTTCCGACGGTCATTCCGGCGGCAGAGAGGTCGGCGCTGCGAAGGTCGCGAGCGATCCCAAAGTCGCCCAGTTTGACCTGTCCATCGAGCGTCAGGAACAGGTTATTGGGTTTGAGGTCGCGATGTACCACGCCGTGATTGTGCGCGCACTGCAGGGCCGAGGCCGTTTGTCCCAGCACGCTGGCGACGGCCAACGGAGGCAATACGCCGCGGTGCCGAAGCAGGTCGCCGACCGAGCCGCCGTCGACGCGTTCCATCACACAGAACAACGTGCCGTCGGATTCTCCGCCCCCGAACGAGGCGATGATGTTGGGATGCCGCATCCTCCGCAGCAGTTCGATCTCGCGTTTGAAACGCGCGCGAATCAACGGGTTTTGCGCACAGTGCTCGTGCAGCACTTTGATCGCCAGCGGCGGGCTTTCGGCACGGTCCGGCCGGCGATCTCGAGCGGCATAGATAGTGCCGACGGTGCCGACACCAATGGGCGACAACAGCTGAAAATCATCCAGCTTCGTCGCTGGCATCTCAAACGCCGCTGATCGACTCAATCCGCACGCGGGTGTGCAGTTGGCGATGGCCGGTGCGTTTTTTGGAATGCTTGCGGCGGCGGAACTTTTGCACGTAGATCTTCTTGCCCTGCTTGGGACCGAGCACCGAAGCGGTCACGCTGGCTCCGTCGACCGTGGGCGTGCCAAGCGTCAAACCGGAATCGTTCGAGACCGCCAAGACGGTCGGGAACTCCACGCTTTCGCCCTGGGCAATGTCGCGATAGTCGATATCCAATTCTTCGCCAGGTTGAACCTTATACTGGCGGCCACCGTCCACAATAATCGCGTACATAACTATTTAACTGGGTGTCTAGTTTCTGATGAACTGTCCAAGGCGAAGTCGCCGGTTCATGCGGAGCTGCAGAACGATCGATGCGGTTCGCAGAAATTGCAGCCCGGCAATATAGCCGTGGGCCCCCGCCGGGCTCAAGGTGGGGCGGCCAGAATTCTCGGCGGAGTTCGCGAAAAACCGTGCGGCGCGTCCGGCGGACGCTGGGGTGCGTCCGCCGGATCATTCGGTTCGTCCGGCGGATTTTAAGTTCGTCCGGCGGATTTCGGCCCGCTGATCGGCCCGCGGATCTGTGCTTGCCCGCCACCAGGGGGCTGCCGATAATGAAGCCTCGGGAAGGCTCGCTGCCGCGGCGGGGAGCCAAGTGTCTAAAAAATATCAAAAAAAATCGCCGGGCCGCGTTGCCGCTCGAGCGAGCTGTCGCGGGCCGCAGCCGGCCGCGGAAAACGCCAGCACAGGATGGGCGTGGCATGATCGTAATCGGGATCGTCGGCCCCCCGGCAGGCGGGAAATCTACCGTTGCTCGGCAGGTAATGGGGTTGGGTGCGCAATGGTTCGACGCTGACCGTCTGGCGCACCAGGTGCTCCAGCAGACCGCGATTCAGCGGCGGTTGCAGGAGCATTTCGGGCCGCAGGTCCTGGCCGATGGTCAGGTCGACCGCCGCTGGCTGGCCAGCCAGGTCTTCGGGGCTGACCCTGTCAGCCGCGAACGGCTAGAATATCTTGAGGCGATAATTCACCCGCCTACCCGTCTTCTCTTGCAGGAACGACTGTTCGACGCGGCCGAGAACCACGCGATCGCGGCGTTGTTGGACGTTCCGCTATTATTTGAATCGGGCTGGGATTTGTGGTGTGACTGTGTTTGGTGTTTGGACACGCCACTGCAGAGACGGCGTCAGTGGATTTCCCAGCGGGGTTGGACCGACGAGGAGTTGGACCGCCGCGAAGGACGCCAGTTGTCGCTGGCAGAGAAGAAACGTCGCAGCACCCACGTCATTATCAACGACAGCGATCTGACCGCCCTGCAGGAGAAGGTTCGGCGGTTATGGGACCAGTTGGTCGACGGCGCGGCAGCGGTGCCGGCGTCGGATGCCGATCGAGCCCACTGTACCGGACCGGCCGCCCCACCCGCACCCGCCACTGCACCGAGGATCCAACCCGCACCACCGAATCGCTGAACTCCTCCTTCCGATGCTCGTGACCTGACGGTCATCCCTTTTCCCTTTCTCCTGTGTTCGCCGCCTGGCGAATTGGTCGACAGGCCCCGCTGTTGACCGTTATGGACCGTGGCTATGCCAAACAATCGAAATTCACGCTTTCGCAGTGATCGGCCGCGACGCGGTGCGGATGCTGCCAACCGTGCTTCCTCCGCCGATCATGCTTCCAGCCGCCGCCCTCGCCACCCCGATGCCGAGGTGGATCAGCGTATCCGCGAATTGGACGCCGAACGCGATCCGCTGTCGTTGCCGGAGGAGATTGTCGACGAGGCCAACCGGGCCGGGCAGCGCGTCGGGATTCCGGCCCAGCAGGAGACCACCACGGACGAGCCGATCAACGTCTCGACGTTGCAAAAGAAGACCGACGAAGAGCTGTTGGCCATGGCCCGGGCCGCCGACATCGAAAAGGCCGCCGCGCTGCGACGCACCGAACTGGTCTTTGCGATCCTCAAAGATCACATGAAACGCAACGGGTTGATGTACGGCGAGGGAACGCTGGAAATCCTTCCCGACGGCTTCGGGTTCCTCCGCAGTCCGCAGTACCACTACGTCAGCTGTCCCGACGATATCTACGTCTCGCCCAGCCAGATCCGTCGCTTTGGTTTGCAGACCGGCAGCAACGTCGCCGGCCAGATCCGTCCGCCCAAGGAGAACGAACGCTATTTCGCCCTGCTGCGAATCGAGGCGATCAACCACCAGGATCCGATGCAGCGCAAGCAGCAGCGGTCGTTCGAAGACCTGACACCGCTGCATCCCGATACGCGAATCATCGTCGAGCACGATCCCAAGGAGATGAGCACGCGGGTCGTTGATCTGCTGACCCCCATCGGCTTCGGCCAACGCGGCTTGATCGTCAGTCCGCCTCGGGCTGGCAAGACGGTGTTGATGCAAAAGATGGCTCGCGCGGTCCTGAAGAACTATCCCGACGCCTACGTTTTTATTCTGCTGATCGACGAGCGGCCCGAAGAGGTCACCGATATGGAGCGCGAGGTCCGCGGGCCGCAGTGCGAAGTGGTCAGCAGTACGTTCGATGAACCGGCCCAGCGGCACATTCAGGTCGCCCAGATGGTGATCGAGAAAGCCAAGCGGATGGTCGAATACGGCACCGATGTCGTCATCTTTCTGGACTCGATCACGCGTCTCGCGCGAGCGCACAACAGCGACGGCGACAACAACGGCAAGCTGATGTCCGGCGGTCTGGACAGTGCAGCGCTGCAAAAACCCAAGGCCCTGTTCGGATCGGCTCGCAAGGTCGAAGAGGGCGGGTCCTTGACCATCCTGGCGACTGCCCTGGTCGACACCGGCAGCCGCATGGACGACGTGATCTTTGAAGAGTTCAAAGGCACCGGAAACCTGGAAATCGTCCTGGACCGATCCATCGTGGATCGACGCGTTTGGCCCGCCATCGAGATGCATCGCAGCGGCACCCGGCGCGAAGAGATGCTGTTGGATCCCGAAGAGTACCGGCGGATCAATCTGTTGCGGCGCGAACTGGCCGATCTGACCGCGGCCGATGCCATGGAGCAGTTGACCAGCGGTCTGGCCAAGACCCAAAACAACGCCGAATACCTGCTGGGGATTCGCGGTTAGTGGGGCGGCCAGGTTTTCTTGAAAGGCGTAGCCGATCTCACCAGAGATAAGCACGTCGCAACATTTCATTCGACTTTACTCTCCCACTGGGAGAGTCGGGCTCTTAGGCCCGGAGAGGGTTTTCGTAGGGCCCTTCCCGGGCCTAAGAGCCCGACCCTCCCGCTGCGCGGGAGGGTGTTGTCGCGGGGTTGCACCGATAGATTCATGCCGACGTGCTTAGGATCCGGGCGGCGAAGCGGTCCAAAACCGGGCGACTGCACGGTCTGTCGATTTATTGAGCCGTTTTGGCGATAGCCTCGGTTTCGTCACCGCAAGACCGGGGCGTTCGCCCAAACGGCTCACATAAGTCATGCGTTTTCGAACAAATCGACAAGTCGTGCAGCTACGGCCCGGCCCCAGGCTTAAACCTTGACGCAGCACCCAGTCGCGGGACGCGGCCGGCCGGTCGCTAACCAAGTCGCCGTAATCGCTGTGTTAGTGGGGGTGATGCCCCCGTTGTAGCCGGCTCTTCGCTGCAGGTAGGCGATTCGCTTGCCTTTGCCGATACTATGCAGTAGTCTCAAAACTTCATTCGGATGCTAGCACACTCCTGTGGCTCGGGCGGCCCGGTTGTTCGGGCGGTCTGAGAACTTTTATCGGTAATACTGCGATGTCAGCCAGCTCGGACCGAGTGCGTTACAAAACCAAGGGCAGCCAGTTGGTTGCAGAACTCCAGGATTCGCAGATCGTCAGCTGGAAAGTGGCCGGACAGATCCGCGAAAGTCTGACTACCGCTCTGCGAGAGCAGGGATCGAGCGTCCGAGCGGTACGGATCGATTTGAAGCAAGTCGAACGGATCGGCAGCGCCGGTTTGAATGAATTAATCGGCTTCCGTACGCGAGCTCGTGGTCAGGGCCTGGAGGTGGAGCTGTCGGATGTCCAGCCTCAGGTCCGCGAAGTCCTCTCGGTGACTCGCCTGGACCGCGTCTTCGAAGTGCCCGAGATCGCGTTGCCCGACGCCGAGTAAACTTGAGCCGTTAGGGCGATCGCCCCGGTTGTCGGCATTGAACCGTTTGAGCGATCGCCCCGCTTGGGTGTACCCGCCGTCGCTGGCGTCAAAACGGCGGTTCGTCGTTCCATGATTGCTTCGGCGATGGTCGCTGCGCGGCCGAGCGTCTTTCGCAATCGCCAGCGCTCTCGCGGCTACTCTTTGTAGCGATCCTGCAGCGACAGCACGTCCATTTCACCGGCTTTGAGGGCTTCCATCGCCCGGATAGCCGCATCGGCGGCAGCCAGGGTCGTGATGCAGGGAACGCCGTACTGGACCGCGGCCGCCCGGATCTTGCCTTCATCGGTCCGAGCGCCTTTGCCGCTGGGTGTGTTTAGGATCAGCTGGACGTCGCCGTTCTTCAGGTAGTCGATCAGGTTGGGTTTGCCCTCGGCGATCTTCTTGACGCGCCGGACTTCCACGCCGGCTTCGGTCAGTTGCGCAGCCGTGCCGACGGTGGCCAACAAGCGGAAGCCCAGGCCGGTTAGCGCCCGGCCGAGTTCCACGGCGGCGTGTTTGTGCGGCGCCGAGAGGCTGAGAAAGATGTTGCCGGATTCGGGCAGGACGGTGTTGGCCGCGATCTGGCTTTTGGCGAAGGCCAGCGAGAACTTTTCGCTGACGCCCATCACTTCGCCGGTGCTCCGCATCTCGGGGCCCAGCACGATGTCCACGCCGGCGAACTTGCGGAACGGGAACACGGCTTCTTTGATCGCGACGTGACGCGGGATCGGTTCGCGGTCCACGCCCAGTTCCTTGAGGGTCTTGCCCATCATCACCTTGGTGGCGATTCCGGCGACGCGGGCGCCGGTGGCCTTGGCGACGAACGGGACGGTTCGGCTGGCTCGCGGGTTGACTTCCAGGATGTAAACCACGGGCTTGCCGTCTTCCATCTTGACGGCGAACTGGATGTTCATCAGGCCCACGACGTTCATTTTGTGGGCCAGTTTCTTGGTGGCTTCGCGAATCTCCCCCAGGACGTGCTGAGGCAGATTAAACGGCGGGATCGCACAGGCCGAGTCGCCGGAATGAACGCCGGCTTCTTCGATGTGCTCCATGATGCCCATGATGATGCAATCCTGGCCGTCACAGACCGCGTCCACGTCCACTTCCGTGGCGTCTTCCAGAAAGCGGTCGATCAGGACGGGTTGGCCTTCGGCCACGGCAAAGGCTTCGGCCACATAGCGATCGAACTGCGCCTTGTCGTAACAGATCTCCATCGCTCGGCCACCGAGCACGAAACTGGGGCGAACCAGCGCCGGAAAGCCGATCTCGGCCAGTTCGCGACGGGCTTCGTCCATCGTGCGGGCGATGCCCGAGGGCGGTTGTTTCAGATCCAGTTCGTTGATCAAGGCCTGGAACAGTTCGCGGTCTTCCGCCGCTTCGATCGTATCGACCGAGGTGCCCACGATCGGCACGCCCGCATCGCTCAGGCCGCGTGCCAGGTTCAGAGGGGTCTGGCCGCCGAACTGGGCGATCACGCCCTCGGGAGCGATCGCGTCGTGGATGTTCAGCACGTCCTCGATCGTCAGCGGTTCGAAGAACAGCATGTCGCTGGTGTCGTAGTCGGTGCTGACCGTCTCGGGGTTGCTGTTGACCATCACGCTCTGGTAGCCGATCTCGCGAAGGGCAAAGCTGGCGTGGCAGCAGCAGTAATCGAACTCGATGCCCTGGCCGATTCGGTTGGGGCCACCGCCGAGGATCATGACCCGTTGTTGGTCGCCCTCGAGCGGCAGTTCGTCTTCTTGTTCGTAGGTGCTGTAGTAGTAGGGCGTGTAGGCTTCGAATTCCGCGGCGCAGGTGTCGACGCTCTTGTACACCGGCGTCACACCCAGGTCTTTACGGTAGGCGCGAACCTGCATTTCGGTCTTGCCGAACAGGTGCGCCAGTTGGCGGTCGGAGAAACCCATGCGCTTGGTTTCTCGCATCATGTCCTCGGTCACGTCTTCCAGTTTGTCCAGGGCCGCCAGGCGATCTTCCTGTTCGATGATCTGGGCGATGTGGTCCAGGAACCAGGGATCGATGTGCGTGATTTCGTGAATCTGGTCGACGCTGTAGCCGGCTTTGAAGGCATAGCGGATGTAGAAAATGCGGCCGTCGCCGGGGGTGCTCAGCCGGGCGCGGATCTCGTCGTCGTCGGGTTGGTTTTCGGTCCCCCAGCGATCCTTGGTGTCGCAGCCCAGTCCGAACGCCCCGACTTCCAGTCCGCGGAGCGCTTTCTGCAGCGATTCTTTGAACGAGCGGCCGATGGCCATCGTTTCGCCGACGCTTTTCATCTGCGTCGTCAGCGTCGCGTCGGCTTCGGGGAATTTCTCAAACGCGAACCGCGGGATCTTGGTGACGACGTAGTCGATCGTCGGTTCGAAGCAAGCCTTGGTTTTTTGCGTGATGTCGTTGGGCAGCTCCCACAGGCGGTACCCCACGGCCAATTTGGCGGCGATCTTGGCGATCGGAAACCCGGTGGCCTTGCTGGCCAGGGCCGAGGACCGCGAAACCCGCGGGTTCATTTCGATGACGATCATGCGGCCGGTGTCCGGATGCACGGCGAACTGGATGTTCGATCCGCCGGTCTCCACGCCGATCTCGCGAATCACCGCCAGCGAAGCATCCCGCATCCGCTGGTATTCTTTGTCCGTCAGGGTCTGTGCCGGAGCGACGGTGATCGAGTCGCCGGTGTGGACCCCCATGGCATCGAAGTTTTCGATGCTGCAGATGATCACCACGTTGTCGTCCACGTCGCGCATCACCTCCATCTCGTACTCTTTCCAGCCGATGATGGATTCTTCGACCAACACTTCGGTGACCGGGCTTTGGTCCAGGCCGTTTTGCACCAGGGCATCGAAGTCGTCGCGGTTGTAGGCGATGGCCGAACCGCTGCCACCCATCGTAAAACTGGGGCGGACGACGCAGGGCAGGCCGACCCTGTCGAGCACCTGGCGGGCTTCTTCCAGAGAGTTGACCGTTTCGCCGACGCAGACATCCAGGCCGATCTTTTCCATCGCCGCTTTGAACTGGTCCCGTTCTTCGGCTTTGGCGATCACGTCGGCCCGGGCGCCGATCATTTCCACGCCGTACTTCTCCAGCACACCGTGTTCTTGCAGGTCCATCGCCGCGTTCAGGCCGGTCTGACCGCCCAGGGTGGGCAGCAGCGCATCGGGGCGTTCCTTGGCGATCACCTTTTCGATCATCTGCCAGGTCAGCGGCTCGATATAGGTGGCGTCGGCCATGTCCGGATCGGTCATGATCGTGGCCGGGTTGCTGTTGACCAACACCACCTCGTAGCCCTCTTCACGGAGCGCCTTGCAGGCCTGGGTGCCGGAGTAATCGAATTCGCAGGCCTGCCCAATGACAATCGGGCCACTACCAATCAGCAGGATTTTCTTAATGTCGTTTCGACGAGGCACGGCGGTTCTTTTTCTTTTGCGGCGGAGGGGGCGGAACTCAGCCCACAACAGGCTGGTGCAAATTGCCGCAAAATTTAACAGATTACGTCGCGATAGCGTAGGACGGGGAAGCCGGGAAAAAGGATTTGCGGCCGTTTTCTGCCCGAGTTATCATAGAGGCGCTAAGTCTTTTCAAAATCGGCAGTTACGCCTCGGCGGTGGGGGGGACGCCCGCGCCGCTGGGTACGTTTGCTGGCAGACGACGTTTTATCAGTGTTGGCGAGTTGGGAACCGGTCGCGGGAACCTCGCCACAGCGGGGAAAACCCCGCCGGTCCACTTCTCTTCCATATTTCTCCGAAGGTTTGGTCGTATGATTCGACCCGTATTGCTTCTCGTCTTGCTGAGCGGTCTGAGCACCGTGTTTGTGAGCGGAGCGGCCCATGCCCAGAGTTCCAGCGCCGCCGAGCAGGTGGCGACGATCAACAAACTGATCGAACAGAACTGGGCGGATTATGAGATTCGCCCTTCCGGGGTGGTCGATGACGCCAAGTGGTGCAGAAGGGTTTATCTGGACATCATCGGCCGCATCCCCACGCTGGAAGAGCTGGCCGAATTCACCTCCACACGCGACCGCAACAAACGCCAGCAACTGGTCCAGACCCTGCTGTACGACGACCGCTACACCGAGGAGTACGCGCGGCACTGGGCGACCGTGTGGTCGAACATTCTGATCGGACGCAGTGGCGGGACCGATCGCCGTTCGCTGACCAGTCGTGACGGAATGCAGAAGTACCTTCGTGACTCCTTCGCCATGAACAAACCGTACAACGAAATGGTGTACGAGCTGGTGGCGGCCGAGGGCGCGACCAAACCGGGCACCGAGAACTTCAACGGTGCCGTCAACTTCCTGGTCGATAAGGTCAACGACGAAAACGCCGTCCTGGCGACCAGCAGTGTGTCGCGGATCTTTCTCGGTCAACAGGTCCAGTGCACCCAGTGCCACAACCACCCCTTCAACCAGTGGAAGCAGCAGAAGTTCTGGGAGTTCAACGCGTTCTTCCGGCAGACGCGTGCCCTGCGCCGCTTCGTCGATGGGACCCGGGACATCGACCATGCCGAACTGGTCAACGAAGATACCGCCGGCGAAGGTGGAGATCCCGAAGATGCGATGATCTTCTACGAGCTCCGTAATGGGCTTACCAAAGTCGCCTATCCGGTCTTCGTCGATGGTCAGGAAATCGGCCGCAGCGGTTTTGTCAGCGACTCCAATCGCCGAGAAGAACTGGCGCGGCTGATCACCGGCAGCGAGTTCATGGATAAGATGTACGCCAATCGGATGTGGGCCCACTTCCTGGGCTATGGCTTCACCAAGCCGGTCGACGACCTCGGGCCCCACAACCCGGCGTCGCATCCGGAGTTGTTGGAGTATCTGGGGCAGCAGATCCGCCAGCACAGCTACGACCCCAAGACGCTGATCGAATGGATCACGTTGAGCAAGCCGTATCAGTTGAGTGCCCAGATCACCACGGCCAACGAAATCGACGATCCGACGCTGGGCGAGATGCCCAAGTTCTCGCATTTCTATCTGCGGCAGATGCAAGCCGAACAGTTGTATCAATCGCTGGTTGCGGCCACCGGGGCGGGGGCGGCCGGTTCGTATGAGAAACAGGAACAGGAGCGGCGAAAGTGGTTGTCGCAGTTCGTCGTCGCCTTTGGGACCGATGAGGGCGACGAGGCGACCACCTTTAATGGCTCCATTCCGCAGGCGTTGATGATGTTCAACGGCGACCTGATCAAGCAGGCCACGGCGACGGACAAAGGGTCGTTTCTGGGAGAGATCGTCGACGACGACACCCGCTTGCGAGCCAAGCTGGACGCGGTGTTCATGGCCGGAGTAGCGCGGCGACCGACGCGCATGGAACAGACCATGGCCACCAAACTGCTGGCCGCTCGCGGAGGCGACGAAGCGGCGATGCTGCAGGATATCTGGTGGGCGTTGCTCAATAGCAATGAGTTCATCATGCAGCATTGACGCGTTTTTACTAAAGGGACGTCCCGCGACGCCCGTTACGACACCTTGATCTATCGTCCCCTCGAGTTTTCCGCACATGCTTCGGCCAAGGAGCCTTCCCAATATGTTCAATCGCAATCCACTCCCCTGGGCGACGCCCACCGGAATGTCTCGCCGCCACTTCGTCAAACACCTGGCCGGGGCTTCGGCCATGGCCGGCACCGCGGCGATGATGGGCCAAAGCATTCGGGTGCAAGCCGAGGAGATGCGGAAGAATCAAAAGTCTGCCATTTTGTTGTGGATGGGCGGGGGCCCTTCGACGATCGATATCTGGGATCTCAAACCCGGTGCGGCCACCAGTGGCCCGTTCCGGCCGATCAGTACCAGTGGCGACATGCAGATCTGCGAGCACATGCCCGAGACGGCCAAGCAGATGCACAATCTGTCGATCGTCCGCTCGATGAGCACGCGGGAAGCCGACCACAACCGCGGTCGCTACTACATGCACACCGGCTTTGTTCCCAACCCCAACATCGAACATCCCGGCTACGGCAGCGTGATCGCCCACGAATTGTTCGAACAACGCCAGGACCTGGCGATTCCGCCCTTCGTATCGATCGGCGGCGCCAGCACCGGGCCGGGGTTCTTGGGCATGGCCTGGGCGCCGTTTTCGGTGACCAGCAACGGGCGGATCCGCAACCTGCAGATGAACCTCGAAGAACGACGGTTGTTGCAACGCATGGCGGCCCTGGACGTGATCGAGTCGGGATTTATTAATCGCACCCGCGGCTCGGCGGCCAGCGAACATCAGAAGGTCCTCAAAAAGACGCTGGACCTGATGACTAGCGAGCAGATGGAGGCCTTCAAGGTCGATAAGGAACCGGAGGAAATAAAGGAGATGTATGGCACCAACAACTTCGGCCAAGGATGCCTGTTGGCACGTCGACTGGTCGAGGCGCAGGTGCCCTTCATCGAGGTGGATCTGGGTGGCTGGGACAACCACGCCGGGATCTTCCCGACCCTGGCCGATACGAAATTGCCACAGCTGGACAAAGCCATGGCCGCCCTGACGGCGGACCTCGAACAACGCGGTTTGTTGGAAAACACGGCGATCATCTGGATGGGCGAGTTCGGACGCACACCGCGAATCAACGCCGGCGCGGGCCGCGACCACTGGGCTCGATCGTGGAGCTGCGTGGTGGGCGGCGCGGGCCTCAAAGGTGGGCTTGCCGTGGGCGAAACCAGCAGCGATGGTTTGGCTGTGGAAACCGAACCGTACAGTTCCGAAGACCTGATGGCGACCGTCTGCAGGGGCCTGGGGATCTCCCTGGAAACGACGTACACGTCGAAGAATGGACGGCCGATGAAGATCGCCGCGGGCGGTAAGGTGATTCGGGAATTAATTGCCTAGGATCCGACGACGATCGCAGGACAACGCGAACAACCAAAGATCAGCGAACGGGTTGAACGGACTCCGGCCGAACTGGTGCAACGCCACCAAGCCGGGGTGTGGCGGTACCTGCGCGTCCTGGGATGCGACCCGGCAACCGCCGACGACCTGACTCAAGAAACGTTTTTGAAAGTCCTTCGCCACGACGCGTTCGTCCAACACAGCGACGCGGCGACGGCAGCCTACCTGCGGCGCACGGCTCATAATCTTATGATTTCGATGCACCGGCGCGGGGGCAAGATCCGGCAAGTCGAGACGGTCGAAACGATCGATGTCGTCTGGCAACGCTGGGCCGGGGCAGATCTGACCGGCGACGAGGCGGTCGACGCGCTCCGCGACTGTTTGCAGACGTTGACCGAACGAGCTCGGTTGGCACTGCGGTTGCGTTATCGCAGCGAGGCCAGCCGAGCCGAGATCGGCGAACAGTTGGGCATTACCGAACACGGTGCACGGAATCTGATGCAGCGTGCAAAACAACAGTTAAGAACATGCGTGACAAAAAAACTGAACGCCCAGTGAATCCGTCGTCCGCCGAGGATGCGGCCCTGCGGGCGTTTTTAACCGAAGCCCTCGGCGGGGCGTCGCCGCCGGATCTGTCGGAACAGATCCTGCATCGGCTGTCCGATTCGTCGGCCGACCCGGCGAAGCCGGCCGACTGCGAAGTCCTCTCGCCGAACCCGCTGGGCACCCGCAAGACGCCCCTGGCCGCCGCGGCCGCATTGATCGTGGCCGTCGCTGCGGTGCTGCTGGCCCTGCTCACGCTGCAGCCCCAAGCCGATCCGGAGCGTCCGCACCCGGTGGCCCAGAGCCCGAACGGTCAGAGCCCGAACGGTCAGAGCCCGAACGGTCAGAGCCCGGATGAGCAGAGCCCAATTGCTCAAAATCCGGATGAGCAGAATCCGAACGGTCAGAGCCCGGGAGCGAACTCGCCCGAGACCGCACCACGAGTTGCCCAAGCGGATGCCGACGCCCAGCCGGATCCGTCCGGTTTGGCCGCTGCCGCTGAAGACGCTGCGGCGCAGCCCGCGCCGCGTTCACGGCAACTGCCCATGCAGGAAACGCCGTTTGCGCCGGCCGCTCGCGTGGCTTCCGAGCAAGCGGTCGTCGATTTCGAACGGGCGCCGCGGGTGCCGCCCCACGATGCGCAGCAAATCGCCGCGGAGCTGAACCGCCGCTTCGAACAGGCTTGGAAACAGCTGGGCGTCGAACCCACCGCAGAGGTCTCGCAGG
Source organism: Roseimaritima sediminicola (assembly GCF_009618275.1). Taxonomy (GTDB): domain Bacteria; phylum Planctomycetota; class Planctomycetia; order Pirellulales; family Pirellulaceae; genus Roseimaritima; species Roseimaritima sediminicola. Next base: position 373,780 of record NZ_WIAD01000001.1, on the reverse strand, counting down.
ACGAGGTCGCCCAGCGTATTAGCCGCTGGGTAGGGACCGACGTTTCGCCTTCATCGGCCAGCGATCCGGCGGCTCTGGCAGAGGTGTTGCGAGGCCGCGCGGCCAGTGAGTCGGCCGCGGAACGCCTGTTGGCCCAGCTGCTCGGTTCGGCTTGGCGACGCCTGCCGGCCGAACGACAACAGGTGCTCAGCGGTTTCATTGCGCAGACGTATTCCGGTCAGCAGCGCTTTGACGTTGCGGCCCAGCAATTGGTCGTCGGCGGGACCGACCAGCGGGTCCAGCGCGCTTCGGCGATCTGGCTGACCAGTTTGGCCGGAGAGCGCAGCGTGCCGGTCACCCAGCAAATCGGGCACGCCGTGTTGGATTTGGACCTGGCCTGCGCCCGCTGTCACGATGATCCCTTGGACAGCCAGATTCGCCAACAGGATTTTTGGGGCTTGGCTGCCGTGTTCCAGAACGGCCTGCGATACTCCCGCAGCCAATCGGGCGAACCGCTGGTGCAAGCTGTCTCGGAGAGTGAACGGCAAAAGGGCCAATTCTTCGAACTGCCCGACGGTCGCCAGCGAGTCGCATTGCCGGGCGTGCCGCCTCAGTGGCTGGACCTGCAGGTCTCGGCCCCGACCGGCGAAGAACCGGCGGGCCGCGTGTTGAAGGATCTGCAGACGCTGGTCGCCCAGTGGCGAGACAATCCGCGCTTGGCCAAGGCCCTGGTCAATCGGGTTTGGAACGCGGTCTACGGCCGGCCCCTGACCGGTTCGACAGCCGATCCGGAAGCGCCGCCGCACGAAGAGCATCTGGTTCAGTTGCGAGATTACCTGGCGGCGCAAACGCGGGCTCACGATTTCGACTTGGCCCGACTGACCGCTTGGGTTCTGACGGCGCCGCCAATGCATCGCGCGGCCGTCCTGGAACCGCTCAGCGACGAGGCCGCGTTTGCTTCGGACCAGCAACTGGCCCGAGCCGATTTTCTGCATCGAACCTTTGCAGGATACCAGCCCCAACCGGTGAAGCTGCGGTTCGGATCGCTGCTGGATTTGGTCTCGCGGTGGAATGGCCGTGGAACCATCGAAAGCGTTCCCGCTTTGGCCCAGCCGGCGGCCAGCAGCGGTAGTTTCGTTCCGCTGCAGGCCCCCAGCGAAGCGGAGTTGACCGAGAATTGGCTGCGGACGTCCTTCCCCGAACGCGGCAATGCCGCGGCACCGCTGCCCGCCCAGTGGCTCGGAGCGATCGAGGACTTCGAGCAACAGGCACGGCATCTGTACTACGCCGCCGGATACTGGAAACCCAGCGGCCGACAGCTGAAAGCCGCTGCGGAGCTGCGCGAGAGTACCGGCGACGACGACGCAGCCCTCAAGCAGCTGTGGTGGGTCATCCGCAACAGTCGGTAAGCATAGTGTCGCCTTTCGCTCCGCGAAAGTAGCCCAGAGTCGCCTTTCGCTCCGCGAAAGTAGCCCAGAGTCGCCTTTCGCTCCGCGAAAGTAGCCCAGTGTCTTCAGCAACTTTCGCGGAGCGAAAGGCGACCAACTTTCCCCGCAACTTTCGCGGAGCGAAAGGCGACTCGACTATGGGGCCAGGATCCGGGTTCCACAGCGGTGGCAGTAGATCGCCGGCACGAGGTGTTTCCCGGCCTGGCATCCCGGGCAGGAAACTTTGGCGAAGCGCGGCGGGGCCTCCGGCAGCGAGTCCTCGAAAATTCTCTGCTCTCGTCTGGCTTCGGAGAATTCAGCACTGACGAAGCCCGTGGGTACGATGATCAGACTGTACCCCAACAGGATCAAGACGGCGCTGATCAGTTTGCCTGCGACCGTGGTGGGGACCACGTCGCCGTAGCCCACGGTCGTCATCGTGATGATCGCCCAGTACATCGATTGAGGGATGGAGGTAAAGCCGGATGTCGAGGGCGAGCCGTCGGGGTTGGGGCGATTCTCCACGTGGTACATCAGCGTGCCACTGATCGTGATCGCGACCATGACCACCGACAAGAACACCACGATCTTGCCCCGCGAACGCCAGATCGTGCGGCCCAGCACATCCGCTTCGCTCATCAATCGCCACAGCTTCAGGATGCGGAACACGCGCAGCAACCGCAGCGAGCGAACGATCACAAAGGCGTTCTGCTTGGAACTTCCGAGGCCGACGAGCAATGAGGGCAGAAAGCTGATCAGATCGATCACGCCCCAGAAACTGAAGATGTATCGCAGGGGGTAGCGACAGCAGTACACTCGCAGGCCGTACTCGATACCAAACAGAATCGCCAGCGCCAGCTCCATACGGACCAGCCACCGGACCTGCTCGGCGTCGGTGCGAACCGACGGCAGGGTTTCCATCGCCACGATCGCGATGCTGCCGAGAATCGCGATCAACAACGCGATATCGAACGCTCGCCCCCAGCGGTCTTCCGCTTCGAAAATGATATCGTACAGCTTTTGCCGCAATCCGGGTTCCGGTGGTCGCTGCGGCAGACGTTGACGTGAAAGAGGCACCGACAAGATCCCTGCGTTTGCGTGCTGCGAGTCGTGAGGGCTGCGCCGCGGCAACCGAAGCTCTAGAATAACTAACGGCGACGTCCGAAACACCGTGCTACAGCGTGCAAAAAGGGGCAACCGATGCTGCGCAGCGAACGCATCTCTCGGCTTGGCGTGCGGACCGATCAGCCCGAGTCGCGGGATGGGCCCGAGTCGCGGGATGGGCCCGGCTCGCCGATGGAAGCGCCCGCTGCGGTAGAACTGTACGACGCGACGGGGCGGCCCTGGAACCGGCAAGTGTATGGAATCGTCTGTTCACGGCTGGGGCGAAGTTTGCAGCGACGACGACGAGTCTTTGATTATCTCCAGCAAGCGACGCTGGCGGCCAAACGCGCCGGAGCCGCGTTACTGGTCGTGGCCGGAACCGCTCCCGAACCCTGGGTGCGGCGGGCCGGGGAATTGTTCGGCGTGCCGGTGCTGTTCATCGCGGCCCCGGCCGGAGTGGACCGTGACCGGTTGTTGGTTGCCACGCCGGAGCGAGTGTTCGGGATTTGGGTTCGCCGGCGGGGCAAAGTGGCCGAGCTGTTGAAGCAGCGCTGTCGCCTGTGTCGCGATGAATCGACTTGGGTGGCGGTCAACGAGCAGGAGGCCGACTGTGCGGCAACCGCGCTGATAAAAGAGGGCGCGATCGGGTGGTTTCGGCCGACCTGCGGCTCGCCGTCGATCGAACGACCTGCGGGGCCGGTCGAAAGCCTCCCGGCGGCGACCGGCCAAGTGGTCGCGGCCACTCACATCGATTGGTCTCGATACCTGGTGCACTGTACGCGAGGTCGCAGTGGCCCGCTGGCCGGGCAGAGCTGGGCGCAGTACCGCGACGAGGTGTTGCTGGGGGGCGACGGAGGCCTGCCGGCCACGGCCGCCGAGACGCTGCGTAAGATCCTCTCCGATGGCTGGCTCCGCGGCAACGCTCGGGTGACGCGTCACGATCTTCCGGTGGTCTGCTGGACCGAAGTCCCCCTGCCGCAGTGGCTCGCCCGCCGTACCTTCCGCTCGCACCTGGGCCGCTGGGACGGCGAACCCTACGGCATCGCGGTACTGCGATCGCGGGCAATCCAACTGGGGTTCCAGCCGGTGATCTACGGCGAAGCGTCGCGGCGCGAGCGGGTGCCGGCAGCACAACGCTGGCGTTTTCAGGCGTGTGGACGAGTCGATTGGCGGGAAGAAAAGGAGTGGCGATGTCGGGGCAGCCTGGAGCTGAGCGCACTGGAGCCCGAGGAGGCTCTGATTTTCGTGGGCGCGGCCGGGGAGGTCGCTCCGACGGCCGCCCTCAGCCGCTGGCCGGTCGTGCTGGTCGACACGTTCCTCAAACGGCCCAAAGGGGTACAATAGATAATGCCCGTGAAGGGTTTTGAAAGAGATTTGAAAGAGATTTGAAAGAGATTCGCTCAGTCGTCCCGGAGTTCTTTGTGAGTACGATCACTGAATCGGAAGTCCAGCATCCGTTAGCCCCTTACAAATCGTTGGAAAACGATGTTTTGCAACAGCGGATCGAGGCCGTACGCGCCCACCTGGGCGAACGCTTGCTGATTCTGGGGCACCATTATCAGCAAGATGAAGTCATCGCTCATGCGGACCTGCGCGGCGATAGTTACCAGCTGAGCCAGATGGCGGCCGCGAGCACAAAGTGCGAAAACATTGTGTTCTGCGGCGTGCACTTCATGGCGGAAACGGCCGATATTTTGGCCAACCGTCCCGATCGCCTGGAAAAACGCGATGGCCGCCGCATTCCCGTGGTGTTGCCGGATTTGGCCGCGGGATGCTCCATGGCGGACATGGCGGCGATCAACCAAGTCGAAGCGGCTTGGGAAGACATGTCCGAAATCATCGATACCGACCAGGTCATCCCCGTCACCTACATCAACAGTGCGGCCAGCCTGAAAGCCTTCTGTGGTCGCCACGGCGGCATCGTCTGCACCAGCAGCAATGCCAAAGCCGTGTTGGAGTGGGCTTTCGAACGCGGGCAACGCGTGTTCTTCTTCCCCGACCAACACCTCGGCCGCAATACCGCCCTGAAGATGGGGATCGATACCGAAGCGATGCCGGTCTGGGATCCGTACGCGATGGAGCTGGGCGGGATCGAAGAGTCGGTGTTGGAGAACAGCCGGGTGATCCTCTGGAAGGGCCACTGCAGCGTGCACCAGATGTTCCGCCCCGAACACGTCGAGCAGTTTCGCAAACAGCACCCGGGGATCAAGATCCTGGTGCATCCCGAATGCCCCCGCGAAGTCAACGATCTGGCCGACGTCTCGGGCAGCACCGGTACGATCATCCAGACCGTCAAGAACAGCCCGCCGGGCACTAAATGGGCCATCGGCACCGAGCTGCACCTGGTGAACCGCTTGAAGCAGGAGCACCCCGAGCAGGAGATCCATTTCCTCTCGCCGGTCCTCTGCATGTGCGCGACGATGTACCGCATCGACCTGGCGCATCTGTGCTGGAGCCTGGAGAACCTGCGGGACGGCCATCCCGTAAACGTCATCTCCGTCGACGACGACACCAGCAAGTGGAGCCTCGTCGCGCTAGAGCGAATGCTTGCTGTGAAGTAGGTGTACCAGTGGCATAGGCTTCCAGCCTGTGAGCAGTGGCATAGGCTTCCAGCCTGTGAACAGTGGCATAGGCTTCCAGCCTGTGAGCAGTGGCATAGGCTTCCAGCCTGTGAAAACCCACCACAAAAGGGGCAGTTCATGTTCGATGGTATCTTTCGACGGCGAAATCTCCCGCACATCGATATCGAGGGCAAGCCGTCATTCGTGACGGCTTGTTTACAAGGGAGTTTGCCGGCCGCCGGATTGAAACAAATCCGCGACTATCGCCAGGAGCTAGACGCTCGCAGCAAGCCGCACGACCGAAGCGACGCCGACTGGGAATTGCAAAAGCACAAACTGGTTTTCAAACTCGTCGACTCGCTTCTTGATCAGCAGCCTCCAGTCAAGCATCTTGCCGATGAACGGCTCGCCGAGATCGTGCAAGATGCGTTCTTGCATTTTGCTGGCGAACGCTACCACTTATTTGCGTTCGTAGTCATGCCGAGTCACCATCATTGGGTTTTTCTTCCTATAGATGACTGGGTGGACGAGCTTGCGACGGGTCAGCGACACAAATCCAACAAACGAACGCCTCGAGAAGTCATTTCGCATAGTGTCCAGAGCTATACCGGTACGCAGTGTAATCGGTTGTTGGGAAAAACGGGATCGTTTTGGCAAGTGGAAACATTTGACCATTGTGTACGCGACGAAGCGGAACTGCATCGAATAATTGAATACATCGAGAACAATCCCGTTGTCGCCGGGCTAGTCGAGCACGTGGACCAATACCGCTGGTCTTCGGCGCGTTTGCGAAAGGAGTTCGGGATCCAACGCGGTATGCCTATTCCGAAATCCTTGATGTAGGTTGTGGGTCGAGGTGGTTTTTTTCACAGGCTGGAAGCCTATGCCACTGGGTAAAAACGCCAACAAACTGGCCATCATGATCCACTGAAATAGATGCAGGTGCATCGCGTATTCCAAGCTCAGGTGCAACGCGATGCCCGCAGCCACGGCGAGGGTGCGCGTGGGGCGGAACCAAAGCGCTACGGGCAATAGGGACTCCACGGCCAGCACCGCCCACGTCGAAAGCCGGATCGCTAGCTCCTCCTGCATCAGCCACATCGGCAGCGGCCCGCGACCAAACAGGTCTTCCATCTGGTAGACGTAGTACAGCGCCGAACCGTCCCGCCATGTGCTGCCGAACCATTTGCAGGCGGCCGCCGAGAGGTACAGCAGGCTGAGGTGAAACTGCAGCAACCGCAGCCCCCACGCTCGCGAACGGGCAAGCGACGCGTCGTACGCCGGGCGACCGGCCATCCACCGGCCCAGCGACCACCGGTAGTCCAGCGGCATAAAGATCAGACAAAAGATCGCGATCCGCAGCATCGTGTCCTCCGCATCGCCGATTACCGGATTGCGGTTCTGAAAGGACACCAGACCCACGAACAAACATGCGGCTTGAAAACGCGAAGCGAGGCCCGCCAACAAACACACGCTTTGAAGGATCAGGATTGCCAGGGCGATGGTGACCACCGCCGGTGTGGCGGGAACCCAGTTAAACAGCGACCACAAGGGGGCGGGCACGAGTTGCCCCGCGGTGGCCGTCGTCAAAACGCCCTCGTCGCTGAACCAGTACGCCGCGTCCGCCGACCACACGCCCAGATAAACCAACAGCAAGGTCGCGAACGCAATTCGCAAAACGACGCAGGTGTGAGGCGAGGCCGATTCGAACAGAAAGTGGTCCAGCCGGCGGGTGATCGAATGCCGGATGTGACTCATGGCCGAACTCCGGTGGCCAGCGGTTCGCTGTACAGCATCCAGGTCGCTTCTTCGGGCTTGGGAATGCCTCCGTCATAGGGCGGGACCAGACGCAGCCCATCGGCGGTCAACTGCAAGACCGCCTCGGGATCTTCCGCCGGATACTGCCTGTCCAGGTACCGGGCAAGGTCGCGCGCGGCCGCGCGATTGGCTGGCAAGCGGATACGGTTGGAATAATTTAGGTGGCGGAAGCGATAGAATTTTTCCCAAGCCGGAACGTCCGCCCACTGCGGCGAGGACCAAATCGGCTCCGGGATCGCCGCCGCAAAGGACAGGTTGTTCGGCGAAGCGGTGTCGGCACGGGTGGCTGTCAGCCAAGCGTTGTCCACCGTCGGATCGGGCGCAAACATCGACCACGGTCCGGTCTCTAGTCCCAAGGGACGCAGGATCGCGGCGGCGATCGGCCGCAGGGACGCTTTGCCAGGCACGTCCTGTGGCAGCGCGTCGAGAGTCCAGGCCGCCGCCAGGACGAGCACGAGAACGCGCGTCAGACGGCGAGCGGTACCGGTGGTTGGCTTGCCTGTGGACATAGGAATTTGCGTGAGAAAATGCGGATGTAGCTATGTTAATGTGCCCGGCCGCAGGCTCCGCGGTCGGTGAAAATCCGTAAACTGAGCGGGCCGTAGCGACCAGAACCCACCCAATCCGTTTTACTGACCTAATCTTCCCGGCGCAGGATCGAGGACCGAGGCATGCGATGTTCCAGTCCATTCAGACGTTGGCCGCTCAAGCCAAGGTGCCGCACTGGTTGTAAGTCGAGCCGTTTGTTCCCTGGGCCCGCCAGCGTGGATTAGGGATCCGTGGCGGCATCCAGGCGGTCCTGCCAGAACGTGCGGGCCGCGCGAACGTACGGTACATGTTGGCTGAGTTCCGCCGGCGGCAGCTTGGCCAACGCTTGCTCGCGATCTTGCAACCAATCTCGAAAGAACTCGACGGCCGCTTTGGAAACTCGCGGTTGTTGGTCGAAGACGACATGCCACGGCGCCGACACCGCCGCTCGCCAGTGTTCCTCGTGCAGGGTCACCACTCGCACCATCACCCAGCCGCTGTTTTCAAAGCGCAGTGGCGGGATCACGCCACCGGCCTCGGCAAATTCGTCCAGCCGAGCGCTGTAGAACACGTTGCCGTTGTGGATCACCTCCAAGTACTCCACCGGATCGCGCGTCGATAGATTCAACTCGACGCTCATCTCCAGCGCCTCGCCCGCGGTGGCATGGAACGTGTGCCCCGGGTACTCGCCGCCCAGCGTGGGCCGCAGCAGCGGACCGTTGGTCACGACCGACTGTCCCGCCAGAGCTGCCCGCCACCAGGCCTGCGGCGAGAACGACCGCGCGGCACCGGGACTCGTCCCGCGAGGCGGATGCACATACGTGCGGCAATAACCCACCGGATGGTGCTTCGATGTGGAGCCGCTGCCGCCCAGCGGTGCGATCCTCAGTCCACTGTCCAGCACTTGCCAGTACACGTACTCGGCCCAGCGTCCCGGACCGAGTTCGTCGCGATAGCCGACTTTGCTGGGCGGGCGTCCGTCGGGAACCGCGACCACGCGTCGGTCCAGTCGCAGCCATGGTCCCTGCAGGAACATCGCGTCGATGCGTTCGCTGGCCAGCCAGATCGGCAGGTCCCAGGCAAACGGGTTTTCGATCACGATCGCCTCGACCTCTGCGTTCGCGCCCGCGCGGATCGTATCACTGCTGACCGGCGAAGCGGGCAGGGCAAAGTGCTCGGGCGTTCCGACCAACAGCAAACCATTGGTATCGGCGACCAGATCGGTGCGGATGTCCAGCGGTCCCCAAGCAGGTGCTTCCTCGCCCGTGTCCCCGTCGCCCGTGTCTCCGTCGCCCGTGTCGCTGCGGATTTGCGGCAGCGGCCGGTCCAGACGAATCTGCGTTTGGGGATCTTCGCCGACGCGGCCTACGAAGTGCAGGTCTTCGCTCTGCATCATCAGCGGCAGCAGCCGGCGCGGCGCCGTGACGGCCGGATCGCCCGACCACCAACCCTCTTCGGCCATGTCGACCATCCGAGGCAAGGTGACGCTGTGCGAATCCGAAGCGTCGCGGTCGATGGAAAAGTTGCCCGTGATCTTTCGGTATTCGGGGCCCCGCAAGATTTGAAACTGGAAGGCGCCGTTGGGCAGGCTGAGCCGTTGTTCGCCCTCGACGACAAAGCCGACGCCGCTGGGGATCACCCGTCGCACGATCTGCGGCCGGCCGTCGGCGCGGGTGACCGTGACGCGAGCCGGGACCGGTTGGTCGGTGTCCTCGTCGATGATCTGCAGCAAGAAACTGCCGCCGGCCAGCGCCGCCGAGCCGCCCAGCAGGAGGCTCGTCACCAAACCGACGGCGGCCGGCCAGCGAGCGGAAAAAGTAGTCCAGCCCATGGGAACCTGAAAATACCTTGCGTTGAAGAAATAAACCTCGCCCTCTACAGTAGCTCACTCGAGCGACTGGCTCGGCATTTGCGAAAATCAAAGGATCGAAACGGAACGCTGTCAAATTGGCAGGTTGGTCACTAGCAAAGAGCATCCATGGCGGAAGATCTGTATCAAGTATTGGGAGTCGGACGCGACGCATCCAAAGCGGAAATTCAAAAGGCGTATCGCAATCTCGCCCGCAAGCATCATCCGGACATGAATCCGGACGACGACGCGGCGCGGGAGAAGTTCAAGCGGGTGCAGGAGGCGTACGACGTTCTCAGCGACGAACAGAAGCGCGAGGCCTACAACCGCTACGGTGCGGACTTCGAACGCATGCGCAGCGGCGGCTATCCCGGCGGCGCGGGCGGTGCTTCCTTTGATGGCTTGGATCTGGAGCAGATTTTCGGCGGGGCGGCCGGCCGCGGCGGTGGCGGTGGCTTCGAAGGTGGCTTCAGTGACTTTTTCGAACAACTGATGGGTGGCGGTGGTCGTGGTCCTCGCGGCGGCGGCAACCCGTTCGCCGGCGGCAACCCGTTTGCCGGCGGCCGAGGCCCGGCGCCTCCGCCACAGCGAGGCTCGAACATTCGGCACGAATTGACCATCCCGTTTCAGACTGCGGTCAAAGGCGGCAAGACCGAGTTCTATTTGACCCGAGGTGGACAGCCGCAGAAGCTAAGCGTGACGATTCCGCCGGGCGTCAGCGACGGCAGCAAGATCCGGCTGCGCGGCAAAGGAAGTCCCTCGCCGAGCGGTGGTGAACCGGGCGATCTGATTTTGGTGCTGAGCGTGTCGCCGCATCCGCTCTATCGTCGCAGCGGCAAGAACCTGGAACTGGACCTGCCGATCACGCTGGGCGAAGCCGCGCTGGGAACCAAAGTGGATCTGCCCACACCGGCCGGTACGATCACGTTGACCGTGCCGCCCGGCAGCAGTGGCGGCAAGAAGCTGCGGCTGAAAGGTCAAGGCGTTCCCAGCAAGGACGGGGCGGCCGGCGACCTCTTGGTGCGTCTGCAGGTACAACTGCCCAACGAGTGGAGCGAAGCGGATCAGGAGGTCCTGCGCGAACTGGAAGAACGAAATCGGTTGAATCCGCGTCAGCAACTGGCATGGTAGGCGAGCATCGGTTTCCCAAGGCCGTCCGGTTGTGCGGCCACGATGCGTTCGGGCCAGTCATTCGTCGCGGCGGATTCGCCGCCGATCAAACGCTGGTCGTGCATGCCCTGCCCCAGGAAAACGCAGCGGCCCTCAGCCGTTTTGGCGTGACGATCCCACGCCGCACCGGCAATGCCGTGGTGCGCAATCGCTGGAAGCGTCACATCCGCGAAGCCATCCGGCACTGCCGCCTCGAGGCCGCCAGCGGATTCGATTTCGTGATCCGCCCCAAGAAGGGAGCCACCCTCGACGGAGCCCAAATCCGCCGAGGCCTACCCAAGCTGCTCAAGCGAGCCACCCGACGCTACCGTGGTTCCTCGTCGGGTAAATCGTCCTGAGCGTTCCCGGCGGTGGCGTCCAGGTGGCGGATCCCAAAAATCCAGTCGCGGAGCGACGACATGTGGTAGCCCCGGTGCAACCCGGGGTAGCCTTTCTCCCCTCTCCCCCACGGCTTCACTCGCTGACGCTCGCGGCGCCGTGGGGGAGAGGGGAGAAAACGTTCTGTTCGATCCACTTAATACGCGTGCTCGGTCTCGTCCAGCCGCCGGATCCAGACGTTGCGGAAGGCGACCGGATTGTTGTGGTCCTGCAGGAACAGCGGACCCCGGGACGTCTGCTTCTGCTGCTCGGCCAGCTCCCGCAGGTAGTCGCTGGTGCGGTAGCGGAACGGATGGTAGACCGAGCGCGGCTCGTCAAAGGTGACGTCGTTCTGGACGAGATAACCGTTCAGCCAGGCGGTCAGGCGGCCCGGTGTGGTGATCTTGCCCTCGGCGTCGCGGCGCGGGGCGTGGTAGCGGATGTCGTAGACCTGCCACTCACCCGGCGGTTTGACGGCGTTGACCAGCGGTGGATAAAAACCGTACAGGGCGCCGGCGGTCTGCTTGTCCGGCCGCCGGCCCGCGGAGTTGTAGATTTGCATCTCGTAGTTGCCGTGGATGTACAGGCCGCTGTTGCCGGGGCCGCGCTCGGGCAACCGAAACTCCGCGTGGATCTCGGCATCGCGAAACAGCTCGGTGCTGCACAAGTGGTTGCTGCGGCCTTCACCGGGCGTGACCACCAGGACGCCGTCCTGTTGTTTCCAGTCCGCCGGTTCGCCGTGCTTGTTGACGAAGCGGTTGACGCCCTCGCCTAGCAGGACCACGGCATCCTCGGGAACCGGCGCGGGCAGACGGCTTTGATCGGGACGGAACGGGGCCGTAACTTCGGGCAGCGGGATGCCCAGGTCGTCGCCGTTGGGGCGGAAGCCGTCGCCGTTGCGGTCGACGAAGATCGGGTTGCTGACCACGACCGGGGGCAGCGTGCCGCGGGTCGGTCCCATGACCCGGCCCAAGGTCAGTCCTTCACCGATCGCCGCGACGATGATGTGGGCATCCTCGGCCAGCTCCAGCGGTAGCGTCTGGTCGAACTTCACGACCCCGTCGGCAAACATCGCGGCGTGCGTGCGGCGACGATAGTTGTGTTCGGGCAACATTCGGCCGTTGGCGAACACCTGTACGCGATTGATGTCCAGCCAGTTGGGGCACTGGATGCGAACGTGCAACCGGCACGGATCCTGCTCCAACCGCAGCTCGTCACCGATGCCGGCGGTGCGTTGGCCGCCGCCGTTCTCGGTCGATTCCGAGGACAGCTGGACTTCCAGGAACGGTCCGGTGGACATGACCACGTGCCCGTGCTGGGCGGCGTGAATCATATCGGCGATCTTGATTTTCGCCGGGTCGTCGGTCGAGCTTTCAAACCAGTTCCGCAGCCAACCGCTGCCGTGGTGATTGTAGTGAGCGTCGGTATTGACCACGCCGGGGATGCGGTAGCCGGCGTTCAACAGCTGCATCCAGCGGAACATGCGATTGCCCGCTTCGCGCGGCGGGGCCGCTTTGTCCGGAACGTTAAAGATGGCCTGCGGAGGATGGACCTCGATCACATCCATGAAACCCAGCATGGCCCGAAAGCCGTCGTCGGGCTGGCCGTCGGTGTCGCGGTCGCCATAGATCTGGCGGATGTTGGGGTGGTTGCCTTGGACGACCTTTTCCGACCCGTCGTCCCACATCGCCAGGCGTTCGATCTGAGCGATCGGATTGGTGTCGGTGTGCGGCCCGCCGCCGTCCTGCGTGTGGGGATGATGATGCAGGGGGAACGCGTTCTGGTGATTCACCGGCAGCGGGGAACCGGTTACTTCGATCCCGGTGCAACTGCTGAGCAGCGCTTCGGCGCCCAGTGCTTCGAGGTGGGGCTGGTAGGAATCGACGCGGTTGTGCTCGGTGCAGGGTGCGAACTCCAGGTGTTCGCACAACAGGTTCTGAACGCGGCCGCGCTGGGAAGAGGTGTTGTCGCCCGAGGGGCTGCTGTGGCTGTGCAGTTCCGCGCTGACCCAGCCCTCGGTGTCGACCGAACGAATCAATTGCTCGTCCAGCTCCACGATCTCGCCGGGTTTGACTTCGATCTGGCGAAACACCGCGTCGAATTCCGGTCCCCGGCTGAGGATGACTTCGTACTGGCCGGGGGGAAGCGTGCGGGTTGTCGAACCCGAGACGCAGTACACACAGTTAACGATCGATCCGGCCGCGCTGTCGGGCCCGAAGTCGGGATCGGGCGTCCCCTCGCGGCCGTAGATCGTCATCTTGAACGGGGAGGCGTCGCCGTCGCCATCCTGGACGCGTGCTCGGATTGCCGATGGCGTAGGGAGCGTCAAGCGATGTTCGGCCGCCGAATCATCGACGTCCAGCGAAAGCTTGGTGTCCGCGTAGCCCGGAGCGCGGACGTGGACGTCGTAGCGGCCGCTGGCCAGCCGCGTCGCGACCCGGCCCTGTGCGTCGGCCTGCAGTGTGTTCCAGGCATCCGAGGGAGCGATCCCGGCCGGGACGATTTGCACCACGGCGTGGTCCGCCGGGGCGATGTCGCTGTGCAAAGTGATCCGCTGCAGCGTCGCCGGACGATCGTCCGTGGCGGCCAGTGCCGAAGCCAGATCGAGCGGGCTGGTCGCCGGATACAAACGCACTCGCCAGGAAGGACCCGCCGGAGACGTTTGGTCAGCGGTTTGTTCGGTGGCGGCGGCCGGGTAGGTCAGTGTTCGCATTCGCTGCTTGCCCCAGCGGGGCGCGCCCGCACTGTGAACGAAACCGTAGGTCTGACGAAAGTAGCGGTCTTCGCAGAACACGGCCGGCGGGCCGCCTTCGGGGAAACCGGCAAAGCGAAAGGTGCGGTCCGCGCGGACGCCGTCGAACGAGGCGGGTGGCTGGCCGTCGCCGGACGGAGCGGTGATTTCGACTTCCGCCGAGACAAAAGCGTCGCCGGGGCCCAAGCGATAGGTCACCGTGCAGGACGTGCCGTCGGCGGCCGGAGCGGAACTGCGACAGCGCCAGGACACTTCGCCCTCGGCCGATTCGCTGATCTCGACCAGGTCGGGGTCGTGGAAAGAGTATCGACCCGCGGCCGGGTAGTAGGCGCTCAGCTGGTCGTTGGGCAAGTCGCGGAGCGTCAGGTCGATGATCGACGCCCCGACGTTGCGGACCGTCATGTTGGCATTGCGGCCTTCAACCGGCCGCGCGATCACGGCCACGACGTGTTCGTTTCGCAGTAGGTAGTCACCGTAGATCCAGTCGACTTCCTTACCGGACATGCCGCTCATGTCGGTCGACTCGTCGATCGGAAAAACTTCTGCGGCCAGCGCGGAGGTGGCCGGCGAAGCGAGGGCAAAGGTGATGGGCAGGGCTGCGAGCAGCGGCAGGATCCACCGCTGCAGAGCTGACGGCAGCGAACGGTTGGGCATGAGGAGTACCGGGAAGTGGGAGGGACGCGGACAGGTGAGGCTCTTTTTATACACGTCCGCGCGCTGCGTAACAGCATTCCCCCCGCTGGCCGGCCTGTCGATTTATCGAGCCGTTTAGACGCTGGCCTCGGTTTCAGTATCGCAGAACCGGGGCGTTCGCCCAAACGGCTCAGGCAAGCCGTGCGATTTTCGAATCGACCGATAGGTTAGGGCGCCGCCGGGGCGGCGCTCGGGGCGGCGTATTTACGGGCTGGAAGCCTATGCCACTGATTTCACAGGCTGGAAGCCTGTGCCACTGTTCACAGGCTGGAAGCCTGTGCCACTGGTTTCACAGGCTGGAAGCCTATGCCACTGTTCACAGGCTGGAAGCCTATGCCACTGGTTTCACAGGCTGGAAGCCTATGCCACTGGTTTTACAGGCTGGAAGCCTGTGCCACTGTTCCGGCGGTTAGGAGACGTCGGTGAGGCGATTGTGGGGGCCTTGGGGGCCGGGTTTGCGGCCTCGTACTTTGCCCTTCTCCTTCGGCACGTGCTTCTCCTTGATCGGCAACAGCAGCTTGCTGATGCACAGCTTGTTGATGCTCGTGCGGTGCTCGCCCGCTTCCAGCTTCAGGGCTTCGTGTTGGCTCTTGGGCAGGCGAACGGTGATCATCTTCTGCGGCTCCAGCTCATCGCCCTTGCCCGGGTCCTGGCTGCGCATCGCGGCGGTCATCTCGAGCAGCTCGTCGAACTGAGGCGATTGTTCGAACTGCCGCATCGCTTCGGCCGAGGGAAACATCTTGCGGGCTACCCCGTCGGCGCCCAGGATGCCGCGGTAGAACAGGATCCACTTATCGGTCGTCGGGAAAGCTTCGCGAGCGACTCGCAGCACTTCGTCGGCGCGTTGCTCGGGCCGCACGTGGTAATCCACGGCGGGCAGTTCGAGGCGCTGGACCGGCTCGGTGGTCGGCTCGGCCGCCGCGCCGCCCTGGGCGCTTCGGGCCGCTTGGTCGGTCGTGGCCGAAGGAGAGGAAGTGGCGGAGGGATGAGGGTAGGAAGAATGCGATTCGTTCATCGGAGTCCTTTCAGAACAAGTGCTTGTAAACGCGGGTCAAAAGCAACCTGTTGCCGGCGTGGGCCTCGAGAGCGACGTGCCGCCTCGAGCCGCTCCGCCGCCGGGACGGGTTGCTGAGTTCTCGCCCGCATTCTTCGATGCTGGCAAAAGCAATTCCCCAACTCATGCAAGCAAAAGGACTTAGGGTCGATGCGCAAGCGGTGTGCACAGCCTGCGCAGCCCTGCTCAATTCGGGGGCAGGGCGGATGTGCCTAGTTTTTAGGCAGGTCGGTCTGGCGCGAAAACCAGGTGTCCATGCTAGCAGTCAAGAAAAAGCTAGCATTAAAAAGAAATTTTCGGGCACCGCTTTCCCGGAGCTGAACTCGCCAGAGTTTGGACCTGCGCCGTCTCTCCGCACCGCGTTCCGCGCCGCCACCTGGCGCCGGCACTTCGCGATACCCTCCGCGATACCCTCCGCGATACCCTCCGCGCCGGCTCGCCAAAGTCTGGCGACTTCAGCTACGGTTGGGCTACGAGTCGGGCTGCGGTTTTGCCGGGTCGCCGATCAGCGGTGATGCATTGCCTGGTCCCAGGCTTCGGCGATCAGGTCGGCCGCTCGATCGATCTGCTCCTGGCTGGTCGTCCAGCCGATGCTGACTCGCAGCGCTCCGCGGATCTGCGGCGGGGCCATCCCGATGGCAGCCAGGCAGCGGGTCATCTCGTCGGCCGGGGCGGCGCTTTGGGCCGTCGCGACGATCAAGGGGCTGGCGACGCGCTGCAGGTGGTGAGCGGCTGTGGGCAGGATCAGGGTGACGGTATTGGGCAGTCGCGGCGAGGTCTCGCAGGCCACCTCGACCGCCGGGTCGATCGTGTCGCGAAGGCGGAACACGAAGCGGTCGGTCAGCTCGGACAGGCGGTCGGCGGCCTCGACCGCGCAGCGGGCGGCCAGCTGGGCGGCGGTGCCCAGCCCGACCAGTCCGGGCACGTTCTCGGTGCCGGGCCGAACGCCCATCTCACGGGACTCGCCGAACCGAATCGGCCGGACGACCAAGCCGCGGCGGACATACAGGGCACCGGTGCCTTTGGGGCCATAGAATTTGTGCCCGCTGATCGACAGCGTGTCGGCCCTCAGGCGGCTGATGTCGACCGGTAACTTGCCGAACATCTGCGAAGCGTCGCAGTGGACCAGCACGCCTTCGGCGTGGCACGCTTCGGCGACTTCGCGGACCGGCTGCAACGTGCCGAGAACCGGGTTGGCAGCCTGCAGGCAGGCCAGCCGGGTATTGGTCCGCAGCCGCACGGTAAACTCTTCGGCGACCACCACGCCGTCGCTGCCACAGGGCACCGCTTCGATATCCCAGCCGGCGCGCTGCAGGGAGCGGGCGGCGTTCCAAACCGAGTCGTGTTCCAGTTCGCTGATCAGCATGTGGCCCGGCGGGCAGTCGGTGGCCAAGCCCAGTACGGCCAGATTGTTGGCTTCGGTGCCGCCGTCGGTGAAGACAATTTCAAAGGCGTCGCAGCCGATCATCTCGGCCACGCCCTCCCGCGCCCGCTCCAAACCCTCGGCGATCGCCCGGCTGCCATGGTGCTCCTGGTCGGGCAGCAGGAAGTGCTCGGCCCAGTACGGTTGCATGCTCTCCTGCACCGAGGGCGCAAGCGGAGTGGTGGTATTGAAATCGAGGTAGATGGGCTGCACGGTGTCGATCGAAGTTGCGGAACATGGCGGCGCGAGCAAGCTCGGTCGTCGATGGCGCGACGCTCGCACGCTCCAGACTAATTCCGCTCCGGCGCAGAACGAGTCCGGCGGAGGCATTTCCGCCAAGAAATCCGCCGGACCGTCATGTGGGTTTGCCCTGCCGGGCATCAAGCAGCCCACCGCGCATAAAAAAATGGGCCGACGACCCGCAGGTCGGTCGGCCCATTGCATCAGGGGGAAGCGACGTCTGTAGGCGGCTCCTACAGGGCGTCTGCGCCAGCACCCACGTTGACTCCAGCTCCGCCGGCTCCCACGCCGACACCGACGCCGGAACCTCCGCCACCGACGTTCACGCCGGCGCCAACACCTTGGTTACCGACGCCCACGCCAACGCCCGCACCGTAGCCGGTGTTGCCGTAGTTCTGGCCGTAACCGTAGTTCTGACCATAGCCATAGTTCTGGCCGTACCCGTAGCCGCCGTTGTTGTATCCGTACCCGTAGCCGCGGTTGCTGTGGCCATAGCCGCGGTTGTTGTAACCGCGATGATGGCCGTAGTTGCCGCTGGTGTAACCGTAGCCGCCCCCGGTGTAGCCGCTGTAGCCGCTGTAGCCGCTGTAACCGGTGCTGCCGTGGCCATAGCTGCTGCCGCCGTGGTAGCTGCTGTAGCCGGAGCTGGCATAGGAGACTTGCGGTGCGCTGTAGCCTCCGCCGCAGCAGCAGTTATTGTGGCCGCGATGCTTGCGGTGATGTCGGTGGCCTGCGTCTGCTTCCACCGCCATGTACGAAGCAGTAAAGGCAAGGGCAACAGCAATAGCAGTCGTTCGAAGCATCATCTGTGATAGGTCCTTTCCATCGAGGGTGTAACAGGTTGGCAAAAATGCCGCTCCACCTCGGAGCTGCCCGTGACATGTGGCAACTGCTGTGCCTAACGGTTACGAGGATCGCGCAAGAAAGGGGAGACGCGCAGAATATGTGGGTTTTGCTCCAGCGCGGCCGAGCTCCCGCCACGCTCACCCCGCCGGAGAGCCGACCGCCGAATTGTTTTCGGAGCACTCTGGTCGTTTTCCGAACACCTCCGCCGGCAGTAAAAAGTTTTTGCAAGCAAAGGGTTCACCGCCGGACCCAAGGCGAGTGACTCGTGCTCGTGCTCGGCGCTCGTGCTCGTGCTCGGCGCTCGTGCTCGGCGCTCGTGCTCGTGCTCGGCGCTCGTACTCGCCGCTCAACGTCGAGGCGCCAGGCCAGACGCAACATCCTTTTGGCGATTGCGATCTTCGGTCCTGAAGTCCTTGGCTGCGATCGAGTACGAGTACCGCTTCGCTGAGTACGAGTATTTCTCGGTCGCAGCCGAGCTGGGGAGGGGGGACCTACGGAGCGCGTGCTAGGCGTGGATGCTCTTGTAACGGAACTTCTTGGGTTCTTCTCCGTTATCGCCCATTCGCTCGCGGCGCTGGCGTTCGTAGTTGTCGAAGTTGCCTTCGCACCAGTGCACGTAGCCTTCGCCTTCGAAAGCCAGGATGTGGGTGGCCAGTCGGTCGAGGAACCAACGGTCGTGGCTGGTGACGACGACGCAGCCGGCGAAGTTCATGATGGCTTCTTCCAAAGCCCGCAGCGTATCGACGTCCAGGTCGTTGGTCGGTTCGTCCAGCAGCAGCACGTTGCAGCCGCGGCGAAGCAATTTAGCCAGGTGCACGCGGTTGCGTTCTCCACCGGACAGATTGCCAACCTTCTTCTCCTGGTCGGGGCCCTTGAAGTTGAACTTGCTGACGTAGCTGCGGGCGTGCATGACTCGGCCGCCCATGTCCAACGTCTCGTGTCCGCCGCTGATCTCTTCGTAAACCGTCTTATCTGCCTCGAGTGTATCGCGGCTTTGGTCGACGTAGCCCATCAGCACGGTTTCGCCGACGCGGAGGATGCCCGAATCGGGTTCGTCCTGGCCGGTCATCATTCGAAACAGCGTGGTCTTACCGGCTCCGTTGGGGCCGATCACGCCGACGATGCCGCCGGCCGGCAAGCGGAAGTCCAGGTCTTCGATCAGGACTTTCTCGCCGAAGGCTTTGTTCAGGCCCTCGGCTTCGATCACCACACTGCCCAGGTGCGGCCCGGGCGGAATCTGGATTTCCAGATCTTCCGGTCGCTCGTCGAAGGATTGCTGGGACATTTCTTCGTAGGCTTTGATCCGCGCCTTGTTCTTGGCCTGCCGCGCCTTGGGACTCATGCGAATCCATTCCAGTTCGCGCGTCAGCATCCGTTCGCGAGCCTTCTCCTGTCGCTTCTCGACCGCTTGGCGTTTCTCCTTGGCTTCCAACCAGGCGGTGTAGTTGCCTTCGAAGGGGAAGGCGCGGGAGCGGTCGATTTCCAGGATCCACTGGGCGACGTTATCCAGGAAGTAGCGGTCGTGGGTCACGGCCACCACGGTCCCGGGGTACTTGTGCAGGTGTTGTTCGAGCCAGGCGACCGATTCCGCGTCGAGGTGGTTGGTCGGTTCGTCCAGCAGCAGCAGATCGGGCTGGCGGATCAGCATCTGGCAGAGGGCCACGCGGCGACGTTCGCCGCCGGACAGTTTGGTCACGTCGGCGTCGTGCGGCGGCAGGTTCATCACGTCCATCGCGATTTCGACCTGTCGATCCAGTTCCCAGAGGTTGCTGGCGTCGATCACGTCCTGCAGCTGGGACATTTCATCGCACAGCTTTTCCATCTGGTCCGGATCGTCGATCTCGCCCAGTTGGGCGCTGATCTCGTTGTAGCGGTCCAGCACCTTGCGGCGTTCCTGGACCGCGTCTTCGATGTTTTCGCGGACGTTCTTGGTGGGATCCAGGTCGGGTTCCTGTTTCAGGTATCCGACCGTGTAGCCCTTGGTCAGGCGGCCTTCGCCCTCGTACTCCTGGTCCTCGCCAGCCATGATTCGCAGGAGCGTCGACTTGCCGGCACCGTTGGGGCCCAGCACGCCGATTTTGGCTCCGGGATAGAAGGCCAACGAAACGTCATTCAGGACGACTTTCGGACCGTGTTTTTTGACCAGATTCGAGATCTGGTAGATGTAGTGCTGACTCATTTATTCCCATTCGATGGTTGCGGGTGGTTTGCTGCTGATGTCGTAGCAAACGCGATTCACCCCTTTGACTTCGTTAATAATTCGGGTGCTGATTTTGGCCAGCAGGTCGTACGGCAAGCGGCTCCAATCGGCCGTCATAAAATCGTCCGTATTGACGCTGCGGATGGCCACGGCGTTGTCGTAGGTGCGGGCATCGCCCATCACCCCGACGCTTTGCACCGGCAGCAGCACCGCAAAGGACTGGCTGGTTTGGCGGTACAGCCCGGCGGCTTTGATTTCGTTGACGACGATCTCGTCGGCTTCGCGGAGCACTTCCAGTTTTTCGCGGGTCACTTCGCCCAAGCAGCGAACGGCCAGCCCGGGACCGGGGAAGGGGTGGCGCCAGACCAGCACCTCGGGTAGGCCCAATTCTTCACCCAGTCGGCGGACTTCATCCTTGAACAGATCCCGCAAAGGCTCGATTAACTCAAATCCTAGTTGTTCCGGCAACCCGCCCACATTGTGGTGCAGCTTGATCGTGGCGGCCGGACCGTCCGGAGCGGCCCCGCTTTCGATCACATCGGGGTACAGCGTGCCCTGGGCCAGGAAGTGGGCATCCTCGATCGATTCGGCCTCTTTTTGAAAGCAATCGATGAAGGCATAGCCGATGCGGCGGCGTTTTTCCTGGGGTTCGCTGATGCCTCGCAGGGCCTCGAGGAACTGCGCTTCGGCATGCACCACTCGCAGGTCCGCTTTGAAGTGGTTGGTGAATTCGGAGATCACGGCGGCTTGTTCGTCCTTGCGCAGCAGGCCGTTGTCGATCAGGATGCAGGACAGCTGTGGCCCGATGGCTTTGTACAGCAAGGCCGCGACGACCGAGGAATCGACGCCGCCGGAGAGCCCACAGATGACGCGCCGCGAGCCGACCTGTTCGCGCACCTGTTCGATCAGCGAGTCGGCGAAATCCGCCAGGTGCCAGGTGCCCTCGCAGCCGCACACGCCGATCACGAAGTTATGCAGCACCTGGCTGCCCAGCGGGGTGTGCGTGACTTCGGGGTGAAACTGCATCCCGAACACGGGCAGCTGTTTGTGGACGATCGCCGCAAAGGGGCAGGTTGCCGTATAGGCCAGGGTCTCGAACGCTTCGCCCACGCCCGAGATCTGGTCGCCGTGGCTCATCCAGACGTCCATCGAATCGGGCAAGCCATCGAACAGGCTGCGGTGCTGGGCGACCTTCAAACTGGCCCGGCCGTATTCGCGACTGGTCGTGTGAGCGACGTCGCCGCCGAGGGCTTTGCACATCAGCTGCATACCGTAGCAGATGCCCAGCACGGGGATGCCCAGCTGGAACAGTTCGGGATCGCAGCGCGGGGCCCCGTCCTGGTAGACGCTGGCCGGGCCGCCCGAGAGGATAATGCCTTTGGGCCGCAGGGCCGCAATCCGCTCGGCCGGCAAGTCGTGGCGGACAATCCGGCAGTACACGTTTTGCTCACGCACGCGGCGAGCGATCAACTGGGCGTATTGCGAGCCGAAATCCAGCACCAGCACGCACTCGTCGGTGAACGCGTCTGCTGCCGATTCCTGGTCGGTTTCGGTCGAGGGTGATTGGCTCATCTAGCTCGGGCTCCCAGGGGTTCAGAATCTCGGAGTATAGAAATCGTTAAAACGCTTCCCAAGGGGGCGCCAAAGGAGGCTTCCCCACTCGCGGAAACCGCAGCCCGTCGATGGATGCGAAAACGCATTGCTCTGGTGAGCCGTTGGGGCGATAGCCCCGGTTCTCGGGTGACGGAGTCGAGGCTAGCGCTCAAACGGCTCAATAAATCGACAGCCGCCAAACGCGGCTGGAGTGGCTAGCGAGGAACGCACGAAAAAACCCTCCGCACCGATACGTTTCGGCGCGGAGGGTCGCGGTTTTCTTCAGAGGACCGTCTGAATGACTAGTGACGACCGTTGCGGTCGGTGAAGTCCAGGAACCACCAGCCGTCGTCCCATTCCAGGCTGACTTTACGCCATCCCAGGGGCACTTGCGGATAGGGGTAGAACGGTCCGATATAGGGCCAAGCCGAAGGGCTGTACTGCTGCGGATAGCTCAGAGCAGCGTAGTTCGGGTAGGCGGCGTAACCGGGCCAAGCGTAGTTGGGCAGGTAGGGTTGGTCGTACCGCGGTGCGGCAGCACCGGCGGCGTAGGGAGCCATCGGAACCGGCTGGCCGGCGACCGCTCCGCCATGCACGACCGCTCCGCCGTGCACGGCCGCTCCGCCGTGGACCGCGGCGCCACCGTGGACCACACCACCGTGGCCGAGTCCTGGAGCCGGGTGCGCGACGGGCTGGACACCCTGGGCGACCGGACGCGGGTCGCGGATCGGCTGGGCGCCGGCGGCCTGCAGTCGCTCGGGCGAGTGGACCGTGATGTTGTCGATCACGCCGCGGACACCCTGGGTGTTGCGGGCCAGGTCCAGGATCAACTGCTTGTGCGCCGGAGTCGAGGTGCGGCCCTTGAGCAGCACTTTGCCGCCGGTGGTCGTGACGTCGACGCCAAAGCCACGCAGGTGCCCTTCTTGTTGAGCTCGACCGAGGGCACCGATCACCGCATCGGTGACGGCGTCATCGGCCCCGCCGACTTCGTTGGCCGAAGCCGGAGCCGCGGGGGCCGGAGCGGCTTTCGCGGCGGTGTAAACGCCTTCGAACTGGCCCGCTTCGGCAGGCTGCATCTGAGCGGCTTCCTGCTGCAAGGCCTGGCGGAAGGAGAAGCCTTCCGGCCGCTCGACGGGCTTCTCGGCCGGGGTGGCGGCGACCGAAATCTGGTCGACCACTTCGGCGATGCCCTCGAGGTCCTCGGCGGCCGCCAAGACGGTCGACTTCTGGGCGGGGTTGCTGACTTTGCCCTTGAGCAACACCACGCCGTCTTCGACTTTCAGGTCCAGCTTGAAGCCTTTGAGTGCTCCGGCGTCCCGCTGGACTTTCAGCCGATTGATAATCTGTTCGGCGATCTCGCGATCACCAGCCCATCCCGGTACGGGACAGGTAGCAGCCAGTGCGAGCACCGCCGCTGCGCAAAAGAAACGTCGCATCGAATCCCTCCTTAGGTCCTCTGCATTGGCCGACGCCACGATCGCTGGGTCGATGGCCGTACCGCTACAATATTCCAGCTCTCGCTCGCTCAGTCACTTCCATTGCAACCGATTCCACGGCCCACAGGGACCGCTTCGAGAGACTAGTGTCCGAGAGTATGTGTCGGCCGAATCCGCCGCGCAGTGGTAGGTTTTTTCCGATTTTGTTGGTCAGCAGCGTAATAATCATTGTGCCGAACGCGTCCCGGGGCCGACGCTGCCGTTAAGCTCGCCGGCACCTTTCCCAGCTTAACAAGGCACGGGGCTGGTTCTTTCACAGGCTGGAAGCCTATGCCACGGGGGCTGGTTCTTTCACAGGCTGGAAGCCTATGCCACCGGGGGTGGCTACGAACGGCGGAACATGCGGACGGCCGCCGAGAGGGTCAACAACAGGCCGGCGGCGGGCAGGAGGGCAGGCAGCAACCGCGGCTGGACCGCCACCACGCCCACCAGTGCCAACAGGGCGATGGCCATGCCCGGCGGCAACCAAGTGGCCGGCCGCCGCAGCGAGGGCCAGGCCAGCCAGATCGCGCCGAACACGATGCCCAAACGAATCATGCTGCCGGAACCAAACTGGCCATGACCCGAAGCTTCATCGCTGGCCAGACGCAGGCCGACGCCGGCCAGCAACAGCACGATGGCCAGCGCCAGGATGACCCAGCGGCGCCAGCGGGCGGGAACGGATTCGATCGTCGCGCGCTGCTTCATAACCGCGGCAAGGTCCCGGTCCATCGCAGCAGCGTCGGGATCTGCAGGTCGCCGGTGCGAACGACCGGAAAGCCCAACTTGGGCAGCACCCCGGCCCAACTGGGCAGCTCGCCGTCGGCGGCTAGTGGCATGGCCAGCTGCAGCGGTTGCTCGGGGTCGTTTTCACGAAGGCGAATCGCGGGCGGGCGAATGTCGGTGCGGACCGCCGCCCCGCCCACCGCTTCGTTCTCGGTCAGGCCCACGACCAACGCCATCGCATGACTCGGCCCCTGCTTCCAGCCGGTCACGCCGATCGACCAACGGTCGATGCCCAGCCGCTGGCCCAGCTGCGAGGCGACGCGGCCGACCAGATTGGCTTCGGCCGGCGTCCAGCGTCGCTCGTCCGCCGCGGCGACGACCGCCACGGCGATGCCCATCGGCTGTGCCAACGCTTCGAACTCGGCCAGCACGTTCTCGGGTTTCGGAGTGCCCGGATCCAACAACACCAACAACAACGCCCGCGCGGCCGATGCCTGCGGGTCTTGCGGCGCGTAGTAGAGCGCCTGGTTGGGCACGTCGGGCAGCGTCAACGGTTTCTGTTGCCAGGTCGACCGGGCCGCGTTGGGACCATCGTCGTCGCCAGCTTCACCCGCTTCGTCATCGTCGGCTTTCTCAGCGGTGCCGGCGCGATCCAGTGCGGCCGGCAGCGGCGCCAGCGGGCCATCGATCGGACGGTTGTCGACGCGGAGGGTGCGTTCCTGGTCGTCGCGGCGAATCCGCAGTTGCAGCGCTGCTTCGGGGTCGCTGGTCAGGATCCGTCGCCGCAGTGAATCCAGCGAAGCGATCGCGTGATCGTTTACGGCCAACAGGATATCGCCGGCAGCCAATTCGGCTTGGGCGGCCGGGGACTCCGGTTCGACCGCCCTCACCCGGACTTCCGCGTCGGCCCCGCTGGCGTACAGACCAACGACCTGCGGTTCCAGCGGCGGGATCTCCTGGGCCAGTGTCGCCTTCAGTTGCAACGTTTCTTCGCCACGGCCCACGGTGAGCGCGACTTCGTCTCCGGCGTTGTAACTTCCCAGTGCCTGGCGGACTTGATAGTGGTAGCGAACATCGCGGTCGCCCACCTGCAGGATTTCGTCCCCCGGCTGCAGGCCCGCTTTCTCTGCCGGCGAACGCGGCCGCACCGCATCGATCTTGGTGCCTGCGGCGAAGGAGTCGGCGGCGCGAGCGACCGTGCCGAGCAGTCCGCGATAGATGTCCTGGCCGGATTGCATCCGCGGCAGTTGTGCGGCGATACGGTCGGCCGGAATGGCGAAAGCGATTCCCGCGTCGTACCAACCGGCCTTCTCCTCTGCGCCAGCGGCCTCGGGCATGGCCGGCACGAGGATGCCGAGGATCCGGCCGCGGATATCCACCAGCGGCCCTCCGTAATGAATCGGCGAGACCCGGGCGTCGGTCTGCAACGCCCGACCATTTAATCGTCCCGTCGCGCTAAGGATGCCGACCGAGACGGCCGGATGCTCCGAGCCGGCAACGCGGCCCACGGCGATCGCATAGTGCCCCACGACCGGCGAAACGTTTTCCGGCAACGATACGGCAGCCATCGGCGCGTCGGCTTCGGTCTTCAGCAGCACCAGTTCGCGACTGGTATCGCGAGCGACGACGCGAGCGGTTTGACGCGTTCCGTCGGCCCGCACGACCAGGATCGAAGCGGCCGGTTGCTCGGTGACCAGCGACGAGGCGATGATCCAGCCATCTGGATCGACCACCGTTCCCACCGAAGGCGCGTCCGCGCGGACTTCGCCGGTGGTTTCGGCCACCCCCACCAGTTCAATCCGGACCACCGCCTCGGCCACGCCGGCCACGGCCGCGTCGATCGCTTGCTGTTCCTGCTGGAGAAAGCTGTCCTGTCCGCGGGCGGGCGGCACCGCGATGGTCCAGGCCGCCGCCAGCATCGCGGCACCGGCCGATAGGGTTTGCAGTGTGTTCATAGTCGCATTGTAATCGTCGCGCCCAGAACATAGTAGCGCGGCTTTACTCTCCCACTGGGAGAGTCGGGCTCTTGGGCCCGGAGAGGGTTTTCGTAGGGCCCTCCCCGGGCCTAAGAGCCCGACCCTCCCGCTGCGCGGGAGGGTGTTGTCGCGGGGTTTCACCGAAAATTGGGGAGGAATCTGCAGCTGCTTTCGCGGAGCGAAAGGCGACTCTGTTACTTTCGGCGGAGCGAAAGGCGACTCTAGTCCGCCGCGGGGGGCATGGTGCGGTCGACCACCGCGGCCCCGACGGCGTCGCCGAAGCAGTTGACGGCGGTGCGGAAGCGGTCGAGCAACCAGTCGACCGAGAGGATCAGTCCGATGTATTCGATCGGCAGGCCCACGGCGTTCAGTACGATCAGCATCGTCACCAATCCGGCTTCGGGGATTCCCGCCGCACCGATGGCGGCCAGCGTTGCGGTCAGGGCGATCAACAACTGCTGGGTGAGATCCATTTGCATGCCCAGGACCTGGGCGATGAACAGCACCGCGGCGGCTTCGTAGAGCGCCGTGCCGTCCATGTTGATCGTCGCTCCGAGCGGCACGACAAACTCGGTTGATTCTCGCGATACGCCCGCCTCCTGCGTGCACTCCATCGTGATCGGCAACGTCGCCGACGAGCTGGCTGTGGAAAAGGCGGTCAGCATGGCTTTGGACAATTGCCACGCGTAGCGGTAGGGATTCTTGCGAGTGACGATCCAGTAGATCAGGGGCAGCGTGACGACCGAATGCAGGGCCAATCCGATCAGCACCGTGCCGAAGTACCAGCCGATCTGGCTGAGTTCCTCGTAGAATCGGCCCTCGGCCTGGGCTTCGCCAAACCGCGAAGCCACCAGGCAGAAAATCCCGATCGGCGCCAGCTTCATCAACCACATGACGAACTGCATCAGGGCGGCGTTGGACTGTTCGATGAACTGGGTGACCAAAGACACCCGCTGGCCCATCGTGGTCAACATCGCTCCGAACACGATCGCAAAGACGATGATCGGCAACAGCTGGGTCTCGGCGGCCGACACGAATAGATTGTCGGTGACCAACATCAGCGCCATGTTTTCGAGGATCGTGCCCATCCCCGGCCGCTGGGCTTCGCCCTCGGGCAACTCCTCCAGGACGCTGGCCACCTCGGTGCTCGACAACCCCGAATTCGCGGCCAGGCTCTTGATGATCCGCGACTTGGGCGAACCCACGGTCGCGCCGGCATGCTGCTGGACCCTGTCCTCATCGACCGTGCCCACACCGGGCTGGAGCACGTTGACCACCAACAGCCCCAAGGTGACGGCCAGGATCGTCGTCGACAAGTAATACAGGATCGCGGTGCCGCCGGGTTTTCCCAGTTTGCGGATGTCACCCAGCCCCAGTACGCCACAGAGGACCGACGTAAACACCAGCGGAACGACGATCATCCGCAGGGCGCGCAGAAACAATTCCCCGCCCACGTCGGTCATCATCGCCAGCGGTGGAAACAACAGGGCCACCAAGATCGCCGCCACGATGCTGCCGGCGATCCAGTAGGTCAGGGTGTTGCTGTGAGGGTTCGGCGGCCGCGGATCGGTAGCATCGTTCGCGGCAGACGAATCGTTCGCTGAAGACGAATCGTTCGCTGGAGACATTGGCACTTCCTGTGTCGGTCGATTCCTGTGTCGGACGAAGCAGATCCGGCACAGTGTAGCGGCACCGGATCGCCTCGACCGCCCGGGTCATTTCAGTTGCATCAGGTACTCCAGCAAGTCCGCAACGTCTTGCTGGTCGAGGTTCTCTTCCAGCCCTTCGGGCATCAACGACACGCCGGTGCTTTGCAGTTCTTCGATGTCCTGTCGCAGCACCGTATCGCTGGCCCCATCGCCGCGGAGCAGCGTGATACTGTTGGCGCTTTCCGAGACGATCATTCCGGTCAGCGTACGCCCATCGGCGGTCAGCACGATGTAGTTGACGTACTGCGGATTGACCTCGCGGTTGGGGTCCAGCAGATTGACCAGGATCGCTTCGCGGCCGCGTGCCTGCAGGGTCGCCAGTTTGGGGCCCGTTTCGTGGCCGACGCCTTCGGCCGCATGGCAAGCCGCACAGTGTTTGCGAAACACCATCCGGCCGCGGCTCACATCGCCCGCCTGCTCCAGCACCGGGCGGTACCGCGCCAGCACGGCCGAACGATCGCTGTCGACGGCGCCGCCGCTTTGGCGTTTTTCCAGCAGACTTGCCGCTCGCTTGGCCAGCGATTTTTCCGGCGACTTCTTCGCCCACTGCAGACGCGCTACCGGAATCTCCATGACCGACAGCTCACCCGCTTCGACACGATCGAGCAAGGCGAGCGCAAACTGCGGACGCGAGAACAACACCTCGAAGGCCGTCTCCCGCAGCCGCGGGCTCAACTGATCCCAGACGTCCAGCATCATCGATGCGACGGCGTCCTTTCGAAACGTGCCCATCGTCTGCAGGGTTTGCTGCTGCAGGTCGGCCGGTTGGCTGCTGTGCAGCAGTTCGGCAAACAGAGGCTCGAGCGACGCGAAGTCGTCCAGCCGCAGCTGTTCCACGGCCGCCCGGCGACGCGGTAGCGGCGCGTCCGAATCGGTAGCCACTTCGCGGAGCTGGGCCAGCAGGTCCTCGAGGGCCCGGTTCAGCCGCGGATCGTCCTGCGCTCGCTGGGCAATGCGTTGGCCCAGCACGTCCAGCAGGAATCCGGCTTCGGCACCCATCTGTTGGCTCTGTTCGATGAACAATCGGTCGGTGTATTCGCCCAGCGAGCTGAGCACCGCCATTTGCATCCAGCGATTCTGGTGATCGTTCTGCAGCAGGCGTCCCAGCGGGGCGAGCCGCTGTTCGGGCGGCAGGTAGCCCAGCGTGAACGCCACTTGGAAACGGACTTCCAGCGACGGGTCTTCCACCAGGTCCAACAGAGCCGCTACCAAGGCTTCGGGGCTTTCCGCCAGCATGGGCTCGGATAGGCGGGCGGCGTGCCGGCGAACCTGCGGGTGCGTGTCGCCGAGGGCGGTGACCAGCACGGTTTCGTCCAGGGCGCCCAGGCCGGAGAGCGCATACAAGGCGTGCATCCGGCCGCGTGCCGAATCACCTTGCGTGACGGTTTCTCGCAGCCCTGGCACGGCGGAGGAATCCCGGCGTTCGTACAGCAGTCGCGCCGCGGTTTCGCGATGCCAGGCATTGGGGTGCGAAAGCGTCGTGACCAGCTGTGCGGTCGACGCGTCGCGAAGGTTCGGGTCGGCTCGCCGCTGATGACCCTCGGCCTTGATCCGGTAGATACGTCCCGCGTTGCGACCGGCGGTCAGGTCCAGGTGCTTTTTGATTTGCGGCGGCAGGCTGGCCGGATGTTCGATCACTTCGCGACACACATCGACGACGTGCAGGCAGCCGTCGGGAGCGTTGGCGAACTGTGCGGGACGAAACCAGATATCACGCGAGGTGACGAATTCGCTGTCCGGATCAATCCGCTGGGCATCGAACACGATGCCGTCGGTGACCAAGCGTTTGCGATGGATCAGATTGCTGCCCACGTCGCCGACAATGGCCGTTTGCAACCAGCGCTCCGGCCAGGCGTCACCGCGATAGATCGTGATCCCGGTCGCACCGGTAAAGTAACCGGCCGGACGTCCACCGCCTTCGACAACGCCGCGAACCTCGCCGCTGACCCGCAGCCGTGTCCGCAGGATCCGCCACGGTTCGACGGGACTGGTGCGAAAGACTTCGGCCTGCGGTCCGTCGACCGCGATCGATTGCCGCGCAGGCGGCGCTTTCAAATCGGGATTGCGGGCGACGTAACGATCCTCATAGACGATCTGTTGGATGTGGTCGCTGTTGGAACTGGCGAACTTGTGGCCCCAGTCGTCAAAACACATGCCGTGCTGGGCGCCGCCACTGGTCCGTTCGAACTGGTAGGTGTCCGGATCGAAAGCGATGTCGCGACCGCGCACTTCCACGGCGGTCGATTCAGGGTCCTGCCAGCGTCGGACTTTGCCGCCCACGGTGCCACAGGCGACGTGGATGCGATTGTCCAGGCCCCAGCGGAACGAGTTCAACAAGCCCTGGACGTTGGAGGTATTGAAGCCGGTCAGGACGATTTGTTTTTCGTCGGCGACACCGTCATCGTCGGTGTCGCGAAAGAAATAAATGTGCGGGGCGTCGGCCACGAACAGTCCATTTTTGAATGGAAAGATTGCTGTCGGCCACAGCAGTCCGTCGGCGAACGTCACATGGTGTTCGTAGACACCGTCGCCATCGCGGTCTTCCAAGCGGCTGACCCGCGAGATCCCGTCATCGCGGTCCTCGCTGTAGCCACGCATCTCGCAGACGAACATCCGTCCCAACGCATCCCACTCGACCGCCACCGGGCTGTTGACCAGCGGTTCCGACGCGGCCAGTTCGATCTCGAAGCCTTCGGCCACCGTGAAATGCTTCAGCGTCTCGTCGGCGGGCGTAAAGGGAATTCGCGGCAGCTGATCCGCAAAATCGTCCTCGGCCCGCAGCGTGTTAGGGCGTTGAAGGTTTGACAGGCCGCAGATACCGGCCGCGATCGCCATCATCCACACGGCCCCGAGAGACCATCGGTTCTGTTGCCGTCGTCCCCGTTTCCATGGTCCCCGTTTGTAAATCCCGTTCATTCGGCGGTCTCCGTGTGGTTCGCTGCGTTGGTGGTTTTGGTGTTGATGTTGGTGTTGGTTTCGGTATTGGTTTTCGTTTGGGGAGCGCGGGCCGCTGCGGCCTGTGCCGGCGGAGCGGCCTCGAGCAGCTTGGCCATGGCGTCCATCAGGATCGGTTCGGCCCGCTGGTCGACGCAGGTGGCTCGCGGACTGGTTTCGTAACCGCCCTGCGAATACGCTTCGGCCGTGCCGATGTAAGCGGTGCCGTAATCACCATAGGCAGCCATGGCCACGTGCAGATCGCTGCGCATCGCTTTGGCGGCCAATTGGTATTCGACGAACAACTCGCCCGGCAGGTGCAGGATGCGCACGTCGCCCACCCGCAAGCACTGCAGCAAGATCTTTTCACCTCGTTCGTAGCGCCGCAGGTAGGCCAGCCGGGTGGAGGCTTGGATGGTGTTGGTCGGCGTCGGCCCGCTGAGCTGTTGCCGCAGTGCGTCGGCGTCGAGATGTTCGGCAGGCGGCAGGGCGACGCCCTGAGTGGTCCAGCCGATGTCCTGGGCCGACAAGGGAAATCGCTCCGTGTTGTCAAACGCCTGTTTCATCGCCGCGGCGACGCGACCGGCCAACAGCACGCGATTCTCTTTGCTGCCGTCATTGTACTTGCCGGCTCCGATGTTGCCGCCCGCGCCGGTGAAATGCACATGCAGGGCGGTCGGCAACTCCTGGCCGCGCAGAAACCTGGCGATGCCGGGAAAGTCGCTGCTCGGGACCCCCGTGCGGTAGTAACTCTGCGGGTGCGTTGCGTAATAGGTCAGCACGGCGACGCTTTGGTCGTCGTTCCAGAACGACAGCGCGCTCAGCTCCGGATCGACGACGCCTTCGGGTTCGGCACGCAGGTCCGGGTCGGTACAGGTGGTGTAACGCACCGCCCGCACCACGCCCTGATCATTCAGGATCCGGCGGTTGGAGGCGACCTGTTCGACGTTTGCAACACCGAAGCCGGCGTGCGTGATCGGTACCGTCTGCTCCAGCGAGGCGGCGACGGCCGGTTTTAATTTCTTCAGCCAGCTGCGGGCAAACGATGCGTCATGCGGACCGAGATCGCTGATGCCAGCTTCGTGCAGCACCTGCTCGGCCCCGAAGTCACAGCGTGGGGCATCATGCTGATGCAGGGCGTGGACGGCCACTCGTTCGGGCGTCGTCCCGGCCGCTTCGGCCAGAACTCGCTTGAACACGTCCTGGGATTCGTTGCCGACGCCAATCCAGTCGATCGCGCACAGCACGATCGGCTGTTCGGCGCCCAACAGGACGATGCCGCGGCAGCGCAGCCCCAGTTCGTCGTGGCGAACCACTCGGTCGTAAGCCATCATCGAACCGACCGGCGGCGTGGCATCCAGATCGAAACGAGCCAAACGAAGCGGTTCGGAAGCAGGCGAGTCCGGCGCGGACGCCGGATCTCCGGACGCAGAATCCTGCGCCACGGCAGAGGCGGCGCAGAGCAGCGTCCACAGGAGAAACACAGCAGGCGGGCGAAGGGCACAGAACGTCAGCCAACGAGGGGGGCGCATAGCGGTTCAGCCAGTAGGAGGAGCGAGGTGGGGGCAAGCCACAACAAGGGCCGGTGGGAAACGCCGACCAGTTTAATCGATCGCGACGAGGGTGTGGGGCGTGGGGAGAGTTGGTTGTTGGTTGTTGGTTGTTGGTTGTTGGTTGTTGGTTGTTGGTTGTTGGTTGTTGGTTGTTGGTTGTTGGTTGTTGGTTGTTGGTTGTTGGTTGTTGGTTGGATTCGTGCTCGTGCTCGTGCTCGTGCTCGTGCTCGTACTCGTACTCGTACTCGTACTCGTGCTTGTACTCGTGCTTGTACTCGTGCTTGTACTCGTGCTCGTACTTGTACCTGCGCTCGTGCTCGGTTTTAAATGATGGAGCGTGACAGGTGGTTGCGTTGACGCTCCCCCTCACCCTCGGCCCCTCTCCCCCAAAACTTCACTCGCTGACGCTCGCGGCGCTTTGGGGGAGAGGGGAGGAAACGAGGTGGGTTGCTGGTGCGCGATGAAGCGTGCCCGCCTCCTCTCGCAAACCGCTCCATTATCAAGCCACGCTCCCACACCGTCTGCGCTGTGCCGTCCGCTGGTCCGACCCATAAAAAAACGCCGGCGTTCGAAAACGCCGGCGTTGGGTAAGCAATCGGTCTCGGGTGCGTTGTCTGGTTTGCGGCCCAAGTCTTACATGTCGTCGTCGGTGGGCACGTATTCCGGGAACGGAACGTTGCTGGATTTGCCTTTGGGCGTCAGCAGCGCTTGGTACACGCGGTAGTCGATCGATTCGGTGATGAACCGCGTCGAACCATCGGCCATCGCCACGTTCACGCCATCGGCGTGTTCGGAAGAGGGCCGGGCGAGCACGGCCATGTTGCCGTTGTTCATCGGCGTGAACAACGTATCGCCACCGTTGATCTGGTATTCAGGGGCGGCGACGGCACCGGCACCGCCTGCACCCTGCTTGTCGAAGTAGTGCCAGACCATGCCCTGCAGGTAACGCGAAGCCACCGGGTAGGGTGCCGGCGTGCTGAGGTTGTTGTCCGGGTCCAGGTGGTTAAGGCCGGAACCGAAACCCACCAGATGCCACGATTGGGCTTGAACATTCTCCGACAACAGCATTGTGTTGGTCAGCCCATCGTCGATGTCGTCCATACGCACCTTGGGTCCGGCTGGAACGCCATAAGCGCTATGCCCATTGTTAAAAATGGTGTTGGCTTTGGATTGGCTGATAGCGAAGGCCGTCGTAGATGCCGGCGGCTGTGGCGCAAAGTACCGGTTGCCCGGGTCGGCCGCCATGCCGGTATTGGCGACGTAGCTGTTGGGACCGATGGCGTCGGAGAACAACGGGTTGCTGGGACACTGAAAGACTTCCAGCGTCGGCGCAGTGGCTTTGCTGTAGCCGTTCGGGCCGGCGTTGCCGGCATTGGCGGTGAGCAGCGGATAGCGGTCCTCGTTCCAACGCTCGTAGGTGGGTTGTTGATCGATGTGGCCCAGAATCGAAACCTGCCATCCGCCCAACTTGTGGTGTGCCGAAGGCGTGCTGCCGGGGTCGGCCGGATCGGGCGAGGTGGCCGTGTACTGTCCGAAACTTTTAACGTACTTGGGCATCGAATCCTTGGAGCCGTGGTAACCGATCACGCCCTGGCTCATGCCCTTGAGGTTGGCGTTGCAGGTGGCTCGGCGCGCCGCTTCGAGCGCCATGTTGATCGCCGGCAGGGCCAGCCCCATCAGGATGCCTATGATGGTGATCACCACCAACAGTTCGACCAGCGTAAAGCCGGCTTGCAGACGCTTCTGCATCATTCCGCTCCGGGAAGAGAGATTAAGAGAGTAGACGGCAAGGTCCCGCGACAAGTCGTTTCAGTTTCTCACACTCCGCCGGGAAAGTCCAGCGAAACCGATTCGCGAGCTTTTTTTGCAAAAATTGCAAAGATCGCCCGCTCGGCGGCGAATAGCCCTGTGAATGGTTCAAAACCTTGCTTTCTTCGCAATCGAGGACACACAGATGCTTAAGAAAATATTGCTTGTCGGTTCGGCCGTAACCCTGCTTTCGGGGGTGGTTATGGGCACCGGGCTTTGGAGCTACGGTCAATTGGCGGCCGATAAGGTCAGCCAGTCGACCAAGGACTTGATCCCCATGGAATGGGAAATCGATCGGGCGCGGCAGATGATTACGGACCTGGAGCCGGAGATCGCCGAGAACGCCAAACGAATCGCCCGCGAGAAAATCGCGACCGCTCGCTTGGAACGCCAAGTCGACCAGGCCAGCGACCGCCTGGGCGACGCCCAGCGGAACATCGAACGCCTGAGCGCCGATTTGAAGCAAGGTGACGATCGCTTCACCTACGCCGGCAAAACCTACACCTCGGCCCAGGTCCGCGACGACCTGAGCGCCCGCTGGAAGCGGTTCAAGACTCAGCGCCAAACGGTGGACAAACTGCAGCAGCAGTTGGTCGCCCGGCAAGCTTCTCTGGACGCTGCCAACGAACGGATGGACGCGATGCTGAGCGCCAAGCGTCAGTTGGAAGTGGAAGTCGAAAACCTGCAGGCTCGATTGTCGGCCCTGCGAGTCGCACAGACCACGTCGAGCCTGAACCTGGACGATAGCCAGCTGTCGCGAACCCGCGAACTGCTCGATGATATCGCCACGCGAATCGACGTCGAGGAAGAGGTTATGGCGGTCGACACGCAGTACTTCGGCGGGATCGATTTGGACGAGCCGGATCAGTCGGAATTGCTGGACGAAATCTCGGCTTACTTCGAGGGCCCTGCCGAAGACGGTGAACAATTGGTGACCATCGAAATGGTGCAGTAAATCCCGGCGAATGGGTGAGAGAAACCGCCACCGCGTTCTTTGTTTTTGACCGCCGCGGGCCCGTGCACCGCGGCGGTTCGATTCCTTCAAACCAAGCCAACGGTTCGATGATGACGCTGCCAACCGCCAACGACTCTCCCGGCCCGACCGCCTCGCCGCGCTCGTGGCTGCTGTGGGTTGATGGCGGCGGCGGTTTTTTGTTGCTCGACCAGCCGCGGTTTTTGCTCGGCGGACCGGCAAGCGGCGGTTCAAACGGCGTCGCGGTGGACGACGACGGCCAGACGGTCGTCGCGGTGCAGGCGGACCTGCGTCGCCGCGAAGCGGAACTGTCGCGGCACAGCGGTCGCTATGTGCTCGCCCCGCGAGACGGCCGAGTGCAGATGGGTCCGCAGCGGATTCACGAATCGGCCTTCCTGCGGTCCGACGATCGCTTTCAGTTAGGTTCCGGGGTCGCCTTTCACTTTGACGTTCCGCACCCCCTGTCGGGGTCGGCCCGCTTGCGAGTGGATCGGCGGACTCGTTTTCGCCCGCACGTCGATGCCGTGTTGTGGCTGGACGACACCCTGGTGCTGGGGCCTACGGACGATTGTCACGTGCGCGTTTCCCACGCCGAAGGACCGCTGGTGATGATGCGGCGGCAGGATGCGTGGCAGGTCAAACCGGTCGCCGCTGGCGAATCCTGGCGAGCGTTGACGCCCGGCCGCCGGCTGGAGGGACTGGGCATTTCGTTTCTACTGGAGTCGCTATGAACCGCTTTCAACCGGCCACCGCGGCACCCCCAGCAGACTCGGGCGATCCCGGCGCGCCCTCTCGGCCCGAATCTCGGGCCTTGGAAGATAGCACTTCCCCTTCGCAAGCTCCTCATAAGCGAGAAAATCCTGTCATGGCCGCCCTTGCCGGTACACTAGAAAAGGGACGACGCCTGATGGGGCACCCCTCGGCGGCCGATACCCCGACCTCGGACCATATTGCCCGTCCGGACGAACCCCTTTCCGCCCAGACGCCCAAAATGCACTTTACCTATGCCAGCGGAACGTCGCCCTTGGACCGCTACACGATCCGTCGTGGCGTGGGCATGGGCGGTTTTGGCGAGGTGTATTTTGCGGTCAGCCAGGCCGGCAAAGAGGTGGCCCTGAAGCGAATCCAGCGAAACCTGGAGGTCGAGCTGCGGGGCGTCTCGCACTGCCTGAACCTGAAACACCCCAACCTCGTTTCACTGTACGACGTTTGCCGCGACGATGACGAGCAGGCCTGGGTCGTGATGGAATACATCGCGGGACCAAACTTGCGCGAAGTCTTGGATGACGCGCCCGAAGGGTTGTCCCACGAAGAAACGCTGCGCTGCTTCGCCGGACTGGCCGCCGGAGTGGCTCACCTGCACGCCAGCGGTTTGGTTCACCGCGATTTGAAACCCGGCAATATCTTCGACGACGCCGGCACGATCAAAATCGGCGACTATGGGCTGAGCAAATTCATCTCCTGTTCTCGCCGCGGCGGGCACACCGAAAGCATCGGTACGTTTCACTACATGGCCCCCGAAATCGGCCGCGGCGAGTACGGTCGCGAGATCGATATCTACGCGATGGGCGTCATCCTGTGTGAACTGCTGACCGGTCGCGTACCCTTCGACGGCGAGAGCAGTCACGAGATCGTGATGAAACACCTGACGGCCACCCCGGATCTGAGCGGCATCGAGTCGCCGTTCCGCGAAGTGATCCAGTGGGCGTTGGAAAAGGACCCTCAGCGGCGTCCGCAGTCGGTCGCCGAAATGGTGCGTCCGCTGGGAATCGAATTGGACGCTTACGGTTTCGTCGCCAAGACCCCGGGGCCGCCAACGGCGATCGTCCCGCCGCCGGTAGAGACGGAGGATGCGGTCGGCTCCGCGCCTACGGGCACCAGTCCTGTGCCGGATGAGGAAACGCCGGTTCGAGCTCGCGTGGTCCGGCCCACCGCCGGTCGGCCCGCGCCGCTGGGAACGGTCGTCGGCGGCGTGCCTGCCGGCGCCGCCTCGACCGGCGAAGAGCCGCTCGCCCGAGCCCTCCGCGGTTCGCTGGGTGACCTCGCGCGGTGGTGGAAGAGCCTCGAGTCGTACCCCGGCACGCGGCTGGCGCTGATGATCATGGCGATTGGCCTGGTGATGGTAAACACCGGATGGTTGCTGCCCGTGCTGTCGGTGATGGCAATCGTCTACGTTCCTTATTACATCGTTCGCCAAATGGTGCTGGGTGTGCGGCGGCAACCTTCCTACGCCGAAGCTCATCAGATGTCCGTCGCCGCCGCGCGGCGACCGCGTCCGCTCTCGATAAAGCAGTGGCGGCAGTACAAACGCAACGAACTGGGCGCCAAACGCAGCCTCACGCGGCTGACAGAATTAAGCGGATCGAGCACTGCCGCGGTCGTCACGACCGCGGTGTTGGGGTTGGTCGCCGCGTTGGTGGGCCTGCGCGACACGGTCATCACGCCGCTGAATATCGCTCCCTACGC
Organism: Roseimaritima sediminicola; assembly: GCF_009618275.1. Taxonomy (GTDB): domain Bacteria; phylum Planctomycetota; class Planctomycetia; order Pirellulales; family Pirellulaceae; genus Roseimaritima; species Roseimaritima sediminicola. Next base: position 336,565 of record NZ_WIAD01000001.1, on the reverse strand, counting down.
CCTGACCGCCGCCACCGTCGCCGTGGCTTCGTTGGTGATGCTGGGCATGGGCAAACTGTGGGAACGCGATGAAGGCGAGGGCGTCACGCGGCGCCTGGTCCTGTCGGGTGTGGGTGCGATGATCGGTGCGTTTGCGTTCGCCGCGTCGGAATTTCTGATGCTGCCCGTCGGCGGAGGTCCGCTGGCCGAGCATGTGATCGAAGACCTGCCCCAGAATTTTTATTTCGATGGAGCCCCGCGCTTGGTCGCGATGATGGCGCACTTTGCCATCCTGATGGGAGCCGTCGGATGGTGGAAGAACACGGATCCTCTGCGGACTCGGCGGGTCAGCCTGTGGGCGATCGCCGTGGCCGTGGTGGTCGAATGGGGGATCAGCCAGTTGTTGCCCATCCCGCAGCCCTGGGGCATGTTGGCCGCCGGCGGCACCGCCTTGGTGCTGCAGTTGACCGCCCCCTGGGAGAACCCACGCGTGCGAGTCCCTACAACCACTTCGCCAACGACAAGTCTGGTTTAACACTCAAAACCAGGTGACTCAAACAGTTTTCTATATGGGTAAACGTCTAAATACATTGATTCTCTTAGAGCCAGAAAACTTTACCACGCAACACGCATCGAGGCCTGAGCAAATGACTTCTGCAAATCCCTTGGAAATTTCCTTCTGCAGTCGGATTCTGGGAACCGGTCTGTGTGTGGCCCTGGCCGTGGGAGCCTGTTTTGCCGAAGGCAGTTCGTTGGCGACCATTCGCGAAGAGGCCGTGGTGACGTCGACCGAAACGCAGGCGGGCGCCGAAACGGACAACCAGGACCAGCCCAGCGAGCTTTCGGTCCCGCCGCTGGACCACAAGATCTATCCCGACGACCGCCCCAGCTGGATCGGCGAGGATCCGCAGCTCGATGGCCAGCGTCATCGCTGGCCGGTGGTTTCTGTGCCCTCGCTGACCCCGGAGGCCAGCCGGGAGAGTTTGCAGATGCGAATACAGCTGGCCGTCGAAGCTTACGTGAATCAATGGGCCGGCTCCGAGCAGGCCGGTGAGGCGATCCGGTTCGACGAGGCCTATATCGATGCCCATCTGGTCAACCCATCGCGTCATTACAGCGGCGTGGTGACGACCAGCAACGGCGAGATGTACGAGGACGCGACCGAGTTGGTATTCGATGCCGATTTTCGCGACGAAGTCGACCGGCAATGGCGCGAGCACGAAGTCGCCGAGCGATTGGCCGGCTTGGGGTTGTTGGGCGCCGGCGGTGTGGTCCTGCTGATGGGGCTGACCAGCGTCCTGAAGTTCGTCAACCGAGTCGTGGCCTAGGCTTCCAGTGGCATAGGCTTCCAGCCTGTGAACAGTGGCATAGGCTTCCAGCCTGTGAACAGTGGCATAGGCTTCCAGCCTGTGAACAGTAGCATAGGCTTCCAGCCTGTGAACAGTGGCATAGGCTTCCAGCCTGTGAACAGTGGCATAGGCTTCCAGCCTGTGAACAGTAGCATAGGCTTCCAGCCTGTGAACAGTAGCATAGGCTTCCAGCCTGTGAATAACCAACCTCTCGGCTGGGACAGCCGAGCTACTTTCTGAAACCGCCACGCGACCTTGTCGCGACTGGCACCGCAGCAAACGGCCTAATAGGATGGGACCCCTCCGCCCTCGGACGCAACGACTGCTTCGGAGGGACTGTCCCTCCATTTGAATCCAGGAGCGTTGCAAAGCGATGCGTTTTGGCCCCTCTCCGCCGCTTGTCTTGAGTATCCTGTTCGCCGTCGCAGCGACGTTGACCGCTACGGCCGACGCCGCCCAGCCAGCCGACGCCGCCCAGCCGGCGGGCGATGCGCACCGTCCTCATATTCTCGTGATCCTGGTCGACGACATGGGTTACGGCGATCCCGGTTGCTTCAATCCAGAATCGAAGATCCCCACGCCGCACATCGACGCGCTAGCGCACCAAGGCATGCGCTTCACCGACGCTCACGCCCCCGGTCCGCTGTGTCACATGTCGCGCTATGGTCTGCTGACCGGACGTTACCCCTTTCGCACACAGGTCGGCCGCTGGCGCGAGCATGCATTGATCGAACCGGATCAGATGACGATTGCCTCGTTGGCACAGCAGCAAGGCTATGCCACGGCGATGGTGGGTAAGTGGCACGTGGGTTTTGAGGAACAGGGATACGATCGGCCGCTGGCCGGCGGTCCGGTGGACCGTGGCTTTGACCAATTCTTTGGGATCCGCGCGTCGACCGATATCCCGCCCTATTTTTATATTCGCGGGGACCGTGCGGTGATGCCGCCGAGCGAACAGATCGCGGCCAACAACAGCGAAGGTTGGTCGCCGATTCAGGGAGCCTTTTGGCGAGCCGGAGGGATCGCGCCGAACTTGCAACTGGAAGACGTCTTGCCGCGTTTCACCGACGAGGCGATCCGGGTGATCGACCAGCATGCGGCCGCGTCGGCTGCGGAGAAGCCGCTGATGCTGTACCTGGCTTACCCCGCGCCGCACACCCCGTGGTTGCCCGACGAAGCCTTCGTGGGCAAGAGCGGTGCAGGCATGTACGGTGATTTCATGATGATGGTCGACGCCCAGATCGGACGCGTGCTCGCATCGCTGCGGGAGCACGAAATGCAAAAGGATACGTTGGTCATCTTCACTTCCGATAACGGTCCCACTTGGTATCCGAAGGATGTCCAGCGTTTCGGACACGACAGTGCGGCGGGCCTGCGCGGGATGAAGGCGGACGCTTGGGAAGCCGGTCACCGCATGCCCTTCATCGTCCGCTGGCCGGCACGGGTGCCCGCCGGGACGAGCTGTGATCGGGTGATCAATTTCACCGACCTGTTGGCCACGTTCGCCGAACTGATGAACGTGGAATTGCCACCGCAAGCCGGACCGGACAGCTACAGCTTTCTGCCGGCTCTGTTGCAGACCGATCCGCCGGATTCGACGCGGCCCCCGGTCGTGATGCGCAGCGGCAACGGCCGGCTGATGACCATCCGCGACGGCGATTGGAAACTGATCACCGGTCTCGGTTCGGGAGGTTTTACGCGGCCCGGTTTCATCAAGCCCGGGCCGGGCGATCCGGCCGGCCAGCTGTATCATTTGGGCGAGGACCGCGGCGAGCAAAACAATCTGTACGACCAACATCCCGAGATCGTCGCTCGGCTCGAAGCGAAACTGGCCGAGATCGTCGGCCAGGATTAGGGGCAGGCAGCCGCACCGGGCTCGATGGGGTCGCCACTGTCGGCCGGACGGATGGTTGAGACGGCGGCCCTTGTTTGGGCTATAATGCGCGTCCTTCCGCACCGTAGGTGCTCCCTCGCCTCCCGCCTGATAAGACCTGCGCGACGCAGGTTCACGTCAAGAAGGATCTTTTCATGCGACCCTCGTTGCCGCTGCGGTACCTGAACCTTGCGCTGGTGTGCCTGATGACGACGGCCGTCCACGCGGCGGTCAACGACGTCCAGCCGCGAGCGTGCCAGCCGGGGCAGACAACGCGCTTGACGCTCTCCGGCAAGGGGCTGAACGCCGGCCTCCGCGTGGCTACCAATCACCCGGGCGCAAGCTTGGAGATCGAATCCGCCGAGGCGGAGAGAGCCACCGTGGTGCTGACCTTGTCCGACGACGCGCCGCTGGGACCGCTAGGTCTGTGGACCGCCACGGCCGATGGGATGCCCGCGCCGCTGGTGGTGATGGTGGATGATCTGCCTGCGGAATCCGACAGCGGCGTCAACCACACGCTCGAATCGGCACAGCCGCTGGAACACCTGGCCGCCGTCTCGGGCGTCGGCGAGGGCGATCGTAGCGATCACTACAAATTAACTCTTGCGGCCGGCCAGCGCGTGGCCGTGGAAGTGCTCTGCCAACCCTTGTCCTCGCCCATGGATCCGCTGGTGCGGGTGCTGGCCGCCGACGGTACGGTCGTGCACCGCGCCGATGACGACCCGGTCGGTCCGGACTGCCGGTTCAGCTTTACCACGGCCGAGGCCGGCCAATACATCCTGGAGGTGCGGGACAGCCGGTACGCACCCGGCGGACGTTATCACCTGCGCGTCGGTGATTTCCCGGTGCTCGAGCACGCTTATCCGCTGGCCGTCCAGTCCGGAAAGCCCACCACCGTTCGGTTTGCGACTCGCGATGGCGTGTCCGCGGTGGACGCCAGCGTGCGGTACGATACCGGGCCCGTGGCCACGACCGTGAATGTTGCCACGCGGCGCGCCGACGGCGCATCCTCGGCCTGGGTTCCGCTGCGAGTCAGCCCCCGCAGCCAGTTTGTCGAGCCGGCTGAGGGGGCTGCGTCGGCCGATACCGCCACGCCGCTGAGCGTGCCGGTGGGAATCAGCGGTCGCTTGAGCGAAGCGGGACAGAGCGATCGGTTTGCGATCCAAGGACAAAAGGGAAGGGCCGTGCGTTTCCAATCTCGCACGCGCAGCCTGCGATCTTCCGCGGCCTTGCAGATGCGACTTCGCAGTGCTGCCGGCGAGGTGGTCGCCGAAACGGCTGTCGATAACAGCGATGAGTGGCGGTTTGATTACACGTTCGCCGAGGACGCCGTCTATGAGTTGGAGGTATCGGACCTGTTGCAGCGGGGGGGGCCGAGCGTCGGTTACTGGATCGACGTGTTGCCCGCCGGATCCTTCGAGATCGCTCTGAAAGCCGACGCCAAGACGGCTGAGAAATTTTGGCTCGAACCGACCAACGGTGGCTGTGCGATCGATCTGCAGATCTCGCGTTTTGGATACGATGGCCCGATCGAGGTGCGCTGGCCCGACCCGCCCCCGGGACTGCGGCTGGTGAATCCGCGGATTGCCGCGAAGGCGACCGAAGCCAAACTGTTCATCGCCGCCGACGAAACCTACACCCCGGACCGTTTGACGTTGGTTTCCCTGTGGGCTCATCGCCCGGATGACCCGGCCCGGGCCACACAGATCACCAGCACGGCCCTCGCCCGAGTGAAAACGCCTCACGTACCCTTCCCGGCGGCGTATCACGATGGAGTGATCCAGTTGGCGGGCGTCGCGGGCCGCGAACCCTATGTCACGCTCGAAGCCGAACCGCTGAAGTTGGCTCGGCCTGTGGATCGCTTCACCGCATCATTCTCGCTGAAGCGGCTGAAACCCGCATTCAAAGCTCCGGTGACCATCCTCGCCGACGATCTACCGGCCGGCTGGCAGCTGGAACTGAAAGCGGAGGCCGACAAATACGATGCCGTCTTCACCCGCGATGCCGCCCAGCGGCAGGATGTTGCCGAATTGCCGTTGTTGGTGTTCTCGCAGTTTCAAAATCGCGGGCGGATCGACCGAGTCAGCGTGCCGGTGCAGTGGTTCGACCCGCTGGCACTGGAAATCGACGCTCCGGATGATTGGATCGCAGGCCGGACGTATCCGGTGACGTTGCGCGTCATCCGCGAGGGCGGTTCGCCGCAACCGGTCACCATCGCTTGGACCGATCTGCCCGCCGGACTGACCGCTCCGGAATCGGTGACCGTTGCCGCGGACCAGGATCGGGTCACGGTCGATGTGACGGTGGCCCCCGAGGCGGATTCGAACGCGGCGTTGGTGCTGCGAGCCGAGGCGTCCAGCAAGTTTGATGGCGTCGACATTCGTGTCGATGGACAGTCCAGCAAAGTTAATTTGGCGGCCCTGCCCCAGCAGATCCAAGTGCATCCTGCCGAAATTGCGTTTGGTGATGCGCGCGATCGCCAGCAGATCCTCGTTACCGGGGTAGACGCCGACGGTGCGGTGCGAGACTGGACCCACCAGGTGACGATTCAAAGCGCGAATCCTGACGTTGCCGAAGCCCTCGGTGCGGTGGTGCGTCCCGGAGCGGATGGCGAAACCGAAATCGTTGTCACGCTGGGACCGCATCGCCGCGTCATTCCGGTCAGGGTCGCCGACTTGGCCTCACGCCGCCGTGTGGATTTCGAATCCGAAGTGCTGGTGGCGCTTTCCAAGCAAGGGTGCAATAGCGGCGCCTGCCATGGTTCGCCCAGCGGCAAAGGAATGTTTCGCTTGTCGCTGCGCGCCTTCGATGTGGAGCTGGATCGGTTGACGTTGATCCGCGAAGAGTTCGGCCGCCGGATCAACCGCATCGAACCGGAACAGAGTCTGTTGTTGTTAAAGCCGACGATGAAAGTCGCGCACGGCGGCGGCAAACAATTGCGAGCCGACGATCCCGCCTATGAGATCCTTAAAACGTGGATTGCCGAAGGGGCCGAGGCCGATCCGCCCGAAACGCCTCGCTGTGTGCGCTTGGAGGTGTTGCCGGGTGAGAAACGCGTGCTCGCTCTGGGCGACCGCCAGCAGTTGTCGGTCACCGCTCACTTCGCCGATGGTTCGTCGCGGGACGTGACGCACCTGGCCGCGTATGAGTCTTCGGATACCACCGTGGCCACGGTAACCGCCGACGGACGCGTCGACTCGCACGCTCGCGGTGACGCGGCGATTTTGGTGCGGTTTCTGGAACACATCGAATCGGTGCCGTTGATGTTTGTGGAGCAGATTCCCGGTTTTCAGTGGGCCGCGCCGCAGCCGGCCAACTACATCGACGAACAGGTGTACGCCAAACTGCGACAATTGCAGTACCTGCCCTCGCAGCGGTGCAGCGATGCCGAATTCCTGCGGCGCGTGTACCTGGATGTGACCGGATTGTTGCCCACGGTGGAGGAGAGTCGAGCGTTCCTGAGTGATCCCGCCGAGGGCAAGCGTGCGGCGTTGATCGATCGATTGCTCGAACGCGACGAGTACGCCAAGTTCTGGGCGCTGAAGTGGGGCGACCTGCTGCGGATGACCAGCAAACAAATCGGCGAGCAAGGCGTTTACAAATACCACCGCTGGGTCGAGCGGTCGCTGCGCGAGAACCAACCCTACGACCAGTTCGCCGCGGATCTGCTGACCGCCAGCGGCAGCACGCTGGCGAATCCGCCGGCGAATTTCTATCGCGCCGCCAGCGACATGAACGAGAGCGTCGAATCGATCTCGCAGGTCTTTTTGGGGGCCCGGCTGCAGTGTGCCAAGTGCCACAATCATCCCTTCGAACGTTGGACGCAGGACAATTACTACGGTCTGGGGGCCTTCTTCAATCGAGTGCAGCGGCGCCGCACCCAGCGGCCCGGCGAAATGTTCGTCTATACCTCCTCCAGCGGCGAAGTCACCCAGCCGCGTACCGGCCAACAGATGCGGCCCTGGTTGCCTCAGCGCGGCAGCGTGGACGTACCGGGCGATGCCGATCGAAGGGATGTGTTCGTCGATTGGCTGGTTGATCCCGAGAATCCGTACTTTGCCCGCATGGAAGCCAACCGGATCTGGAGCCAACTTTTTGCCCGCGGCATCGTGGATCCGATCGACGACTTCCGCGACTCCAATCCGCCGTCCAATGCGCCCCTGCTCGAAGCCCTGGCCGCGGATTTTGCCAGCCATGGTTTCGATCGCAAACACCTGATCCGCACGATCCTCAACAGCCAGACGTACCAGGCCAGTTCCCAGGCCAACGAATTCAACCGCCAGGATACGATCTACTTTTCGCATCAGACGCCGCGACTGTTGACCGCCGAGCAGTTGCTCGATGCGCTGAATCATTTCACAGGCACCACGCAAAAACTGGGCAAGTTGCCCGCTGAGATGCGGGCCACCCAGTTACCCGCCCCGGACGTGGTGAAGGTCGACTTTCTGAAAGCGTTTGGCCAGCCCGAACGAAGCACGGTGTGCGCCTGCGAACGCACCGACCAGTCGAACCTGGGGATGGTGATCGAGTTGTTCAACGGAGCCACGGTGCACGCTCGGCTGAGCGATCCCAACAATCGCTTTCGCCGTGCTCTGGATGCTGGAAAGAGTCTCGAGCAGGTGCTGGACGAATTGTATTACGCCGCCTTTTGTCGACCGCCCAGCGACGCCGAACGCGATGCCGCGCTTGCCCACTGCCGCGCCGCCGGCGACCCGGCAACCGGCTTGGAAGACGTGTGTTGGGCGCTGCTGAATACCGACGAGTTCCTGTTCCAGCATTAGGGGAGTAAACGTTAGACAGAATAGAATTGATCCCGCGCTCCGAATCTTGAACGCTCCGCCGATGACATCGATTTCCCTTTACCGAACTGGCAGACTCGCCTGCGCTACTCTGTTGGTCATCCTGAACGCGGTGGGCTCGCCGAGTGCACAACGTGCGGTTGCCGAAGACGCACCAGCACCGGCGACCGAAACGCCGGCCGCAGCGGTCAGCTTTCGCAGCCAGATCGCACCGCTGCTAAAGCAGCACTGTGTGGCGTGTCACAACGCGAACACGGCCGAGGGCGGGTACCGCGTCGACACCTACAAAGAACTGTTGGTCGCCGGCGATAGCGAAGCCGTACCGGTGTCGACCGATCCTGAGCAACCCAGTGAGCTGTTGCGCCGGCTGACCACCGACGACCACGGCGAGCGGATGCCGGCGGACGCCGAACCACTGGGCGCAGCGGAAGTCCAACGGTTCCGCGACTGGCTTGCGGCCGGTGCGGCGTTCGATGGCGACGATCCCGAACAGACCTTGGATTTGGTGGTTCCGCCGCCGCGGCATCCCGATCCACCCGAGACGTACCCCGCAGCGGTGCCCGTGACCGCCGTCGCTTTCAGCCCCGACGGCAGCGAGGTGCTGAGCGGCGGCTACCACGAAGTGTTGGTCTGGAATACCGAAGGCACCCTTCAGCGACGAATCGCGAATGTCGGCCAACGGACGTTTGCCCTGGCCTTCAGCCCCGACGGCGGGACGTTGGCGGTGGCTTGCGGCGAACCCGGTCGCAGTGGCGAGGTCCGCTTGATCGATTACGCCAGCGGCGAGATCCGCGGCGTGGTGGCCCGTTCGACGGATGTGGCGTTGTGCCTGGCGTTTCGTCCGGGCACCGACGAACTGGCCGTCGGTGGCGCCGACAGTTTGGTACGGATCGTCGATTACAAAACGCAGCAGCCGGTGCGTCAGTTGGCCGGACACGCCGACTGGGTCTTCGCGGTCGCCTACAGCGACGACGGCCGGCAATTCGTTTCCGGCAGTCGCGACAAATCGGCCAAGGTGTTCGCCGCACAGACGGGCCAGTTGCAGGGCAACTATCAAGGCCACGCCGCGGCGGTTCGTGGTCTGGTCATCAGTCCGGGTGGCAAGCAGGTCTTTTCGGTGGGCGGCGATTCCAAGCTGCATCGCTGGAACCTGGCCGATACCAAACGTGTGGCCACCGTGGCGGCCGGTGGAGACGCTTTTGCGGCCGTGCCGGGTGAAGGTCTGATCCTGGTGGCGAACAACGCCGGCAGCGTGTTGCAGGTGGACGTGGCCAGCAACAAAGTTGTCCGCCGCTACCAAGGGCATCAGGACTGGGTTTTGGCCGCTGCGCTGCATCCGGCCAGCGGCCGCGTGGCCGCCGGCGGCTACGATGGCCAGCTGTGGCTGTGGAATCAGGCCGACGGCCAACCCATCAGCCACTGGCTAGCCAAGCCGTAACGCACGGCTCTGCATCAATCGAAATCGTTTTCTCCCCTCTCCCCCGAATCCTGGCGAGCCTAAGCGAGTCAGGATTCGGGGGAGAGGGGCCGGGGGTGAGGGGGATTGCCGCGCGGCGCCTTCGTTTCTGTTTTCCGAAGTGATACGGGAGGCGTCAAATCTACAGGATGAACGAGTTGCAGGCAGTTGCACCGGAGCCCCTCACCCCCAACCCCTCTCCCCGCCGGCCTGGGCAAGCACTACTTGCCCAAACCGGCGGGGAGAGGGGAGTAAACGTTCGGTTCGATTCCGTTTGCGTCGGAAAAAACTAAAGAGACTGTGCGCTGTTCACGGCTGGGACAGCCGTGCTACTTTTCACAGGCTGGAAGCCTATGCCACTGGTTAACCTACCTTTTGGCCCATTCGTTCGGCCAGCACTCGCAGTGTTTCGCTGGCATCGTTCTCCTCCAGCTTGCACTGAATCAGGTGCGGTCCGGCGTGGTCCTCCCAGGCGGTTTGCAGGGCGGCTTCGAACTCGCCTTCGGTCTCGCAGTAGTATCCTTTGCCGCCGCCGTAGACGTCGACCAAACGGTGATACGCCCAAGGCTGGATCTCGTTGTACTTCCACTCGCCCGGGTGCAGGAACCGTTCGGTGCCATAACCGTGGTTGTCCAGCACGATCACGATGGCCGACGCGCTCGTGCGGACCAAGGTCGACAGCTCTTGCCCGGTCATCTGAAAGGCCCCGTCGCCGACCAACACGATGATGCGATGATCCTTTCTGGCGATCGCCGCGCCCAAGCCGGCCGGTACGCCGAACCCCATCGATGTGTAGTAGGCCGGGCTGAGGAATTCGCCGCGGTCGTGGGTGATCAGTTCGGTCGCCGCGAACAGACAGTCACCGACGTCGGCGATCACGATCGTATCCGGATCCAGACGCCGGTTGATCCGGGCCATCATCCGCGTCGTTCGCAGCGGGCTGTCCGGCTGCAGCGGTGATTCCGGCGCGGTGCCGACGCCGCGCAGCGAGTCCGGGACAGCGCGGCCGCGGGCCGAGGGTTCTGCGGCTTTCAGGGCCTCGAGAAAATGGTCCAGCGGCACGTCGTGGTAGTGGTGATGCGAGATCCGCAGCGCTTCGCTGGTGGCCAGGACACAGCGATTGGGATCCAGGTTGGCGGTGAATACGCCCAAATTAATGTCCGTCAAAAACGTGCCCAGCATCAGAATCAGGTCGCTTTGTTCGACGAACTCGGTGACTTCCGGGTGTCCCATCGCTCCTTCGTACAGGCCCACGAACAAGGGATGTTGTTCGCTGATGACGCTCTTGCCGAGGATCGTGGCGGCGATCGGAATCGACATCGACTCGGCCAATTCCAGCAGCGTGTCCTGCAGTCCAAAGCGGTGGATTTCCACGCCGGCCAGGATCAACGGCCGCTCCGCTCGGCTCAGCCGCTGGACGACCTCGGCCGCCGCCTCGGCGGTGGCTTCGGCGTTGGGCGAGCGTGCGGGGCCGTGGTAGACGTGGTTCATCGGCGGAACGACGTTGACCATGTCGCGGGGCAGTTCGATATATACCGGTCGTTTGTAGCGGTCGGCGGCATCGAGTGCTCGATCGATCTCGGCGAAGGCTTCCAGCGGGTCCGACAACTCGACGGCGCAGATCGTGAATTTTTCAAACACTTCCAGCTGGGTGCGAAAGTCGCGGACTTTGTGGTGCAGCAGGGCCCCTTGTTTGCGTTCGCTCATCCCCGGCGAACCGCTGATCACCACCACGGGCGACTTCTCGGCGAACGCGCCGGCGATACTGTTGGCGACGCTGAACCCGCCCACGCAGTAGGTCACGCACACGGCGCCCATACCGTTCAGCCGGGCGTAGGCGTCGGCGGCGAATCCCGCACAGTCTTCGCGGGTACAACCCACCACGTTGATCGGGCTGTTTTCCAGTTCACCGTAGAACGACAGGACGTAGTCGCCGGGAATCCCGAACAGGTCTTCGATGCCGTAATCCTGTAGCCGCTGGATCAGGTATTGTCCGATCGATCGGTCGGCGGTGGGACGTCGTGAAGCGGTCATGGCGAGCTCCTTTGAACGCGTATGCTCCGTTACTATTATGGCAGGTCGAGACACACCCGCAGGCGGATTCGCGTTACAATTCGAGTGCCGCCACGGTTCGCGGTCCCGCCCTTTTCGTCCGCTTGTCACCCGTTCGTTCCGGAGCTTTCCACGTGCGTTTTCTGACACGTCCGCTACCCGCGTTGCTGTTCGCCTCGTCGGCCGTTTTGTCGTTGATGCTAGCCGTGTCGGCCGGCTGCACTAAATCCGCCGACCAGGCCGGCGTGGGCGGAGCCGTTGGCGGGGAAGCGCTGCAGATCGCAGTGATTCCCAAAGGCACCAGCCACGAATTCTGGAAATCCGTGCACTTCGGGGCTCGCCAGGCCGCCGAAGAAGTCGGAGGCGTGGAAATCATCTGGCGCGGACCGGTCGTCGAAAGCGATACGGGCAGCCAGATCGAAGTGGTCAAGAACATGATCACCCGGCACGTCGACGGCATCGTGCTGGCGCCGAATCAGAAAGGCGGCCTGGTCGAAGCCGTCGAAGAAGCCATCGCCGAAGACATTCCGGTCGTGATCTTCGACAGCGGACTGGCCGAAGGTCCGGAGATCGTCAGCTACGTGGCCACCGATAATTTCAAAGGTGGCCAGATGGCGGCCGATCAAATGGCCGAAGCGATCGGTGAAAAGGGGAACGTCATCCTCCTGCGTTACCTGGCCGGCAGTGAGAGTACCGAACAGCGTGAAGAAGGCTTTCTGGAAGGCCTGCAAAAATATCCCGACATCAACGTCGTGTCCTCCGACCAGTTCGGTGGCGACAGTGCGACCGAAGCCAAGGAAACCGTCGATCAATTGCTGCAATTGCACGGCAAGGATTTGGCCGGCATCTTTGCCGTCTGTGAACCCAATGCCAACGGGACGCTGGAAGCCCTCCGGAACGCGGGGGTGACGGGGGACGTGAAACTGATCGCCTTCGATTCCAGCGACGCCCTGATCGAAGGGCTGAAGGACGGCTCCTGCAGCGGGATCGTGCTGCAGGATCCGGTCGAAATGGGGTATCAAGCGGTTAAAGCTCTCGTCGCGGCGATCCAGGGTGAAGAGGTCGAAGACTTTATCTCCACCGGCGAATACGTCGCCACCCCCGAGAATATGGACGACCCCGAAATCCAGAAACTGCTGAAGCCGGAAATTGTCAAATAGCCCTTCCTCGTCGGCCGGGGAGCCGCTGCTGCGCGTGGCTGGGATCAGTAAACGATTCGGTCCCACGCATGCCCTGCGCGATGTCTCTCTGGAAGTCCCGGCCGGACACACCCTGGCACTGATCGGCGAGAACGGTGCCGGCAAGAGCACCCTGCTGAAGGTGCTCAGCGGTGCGCACCGCGCGGACAGCGGCCGGATGACCATGGGCGGCCAGCCCTACCAGCCTTACGGCCCCAGCGATGCCCGCGCCGCCGGCGTGGCCATGATCTACCAGGAACTGAACCTGGCGCCGGATCTGAGCGTCGAAGACAACCTGTTGCTGGGCCAACCGGGAACCGGTGGCGGGCTGCTGCTGCGAGGCCGGCAGCGGGAGCGCGTGCGCGAAGCTCTGGACACGGTCGGCCTGACGGACCTGGACCCCCGAGCCACCGCCGGCGCCCAATCGGTGGCCACCCAACAATTGCTGGAAATCGCTCGGGCTCTGGTCAGCAACGCTCGGATCATTCTGTTCGACGAACCCACCAGCTCGCTGCCGCAGCGCGACGTGCTGCGGTTGTTCGAAATCATTCGCCGGTTAAAAGCCTCCGGCCTGGGCATCGTCTATATCAGCCACTTCCTGGAAGAGGTGCGAGAGGTTTGCGACCTGTACTCGGTGCTCCGCGATGGCGAGAACGTGGGACACGGCCGGATCGCCGACGTCGACGACGACAGAATCGTCTCGCTGATGGTGGGCCGCGACGTGGACGATCTGTATCCCACCGTGCCGCACGAAGTCGGACCGCCGCGAGTCAAGGTGGAGCGGTTGCAGGGTGTGCCCTATCCGCGCAGCGTCGATCTGTGCATCCGCCAAGGCGAGATCTTCGGCGTGGCCGGATTGGTCGGAGCCGGCCGTACGGAATTGCTGCGCGCGATCTTCCATTTGGACTCCGGTTGTACGGGCAGGGTCCTGATCGAAGGACGCCCGGTCGGTCGCAGCGTGCCGGCTCGGATGCGGGCCGGGCTGGGGTTGTTGTCCGAAGACCGCAAAAGCGAAGGCCTGGCCCAAGACCTTTCCATCCTGGAAAACATCACCCTCGGCACCCTAAAACCCTACACCCGTTTTGGCTGGATCAACCTGCGTCGACGCCGTCGTGCCGCGGCCGACTTGATGGATAGGGTGCAGGTCAAAGCCGCCTCGCCCGAACAGTCGGTCGCCGAGCTGTCCGGCGGAAATCAACAGAAAGTTGCGATCGCGCGAATCCTGCATCAACAAGCCGACATCTTGTTGATGGACGAACCCACCAAAGGCATCGACGTGGGCACCAAAGCCGAAATCTATCGGATGATGGGCCAGTTGGCTGCCGAAGGCAAAACGATCCTCTTCGTCAGCTCGTACCTGCCGGAATTGATGGCCGTTTGCGATTCGATCGGCGTGATGTCGCGCGGCAGTCTCCGTGAGATACGCCAGACAAAAGATTGGACCGCCGACGAAATCATGAGCGTGGCGATCGCCAGCGATGATCCCGTCGCTGGCACGAATGAACCAGTCCTCGAAGCCTAGTCGCCATGTTTGAAAAGCTTAAACACTTCGCAATGCAGCTCGGGCCGCTGATCGCCCTGGTGGTGATCTTTGTCCTGTTTGCCATTGCCGACAATGTCTTCAGCGAAGGTTATTTTCTGTCCTTGTACAACCTCCGCGTGATGCTCAGCAGTGCTGCCTTGATCGCCGTACCGGCTTTCGGCATGACGATCATTATTATCGCGGCCGGAATCGACCTATCGGCCGGCACCGCGCTGACCCTGTGTGGCACCGTCCTGGCGGTGCAGTTGAAGAACGCGGAGGTCGCGGCAGGGGAACCCGGGTTTGCCGCTGCCATGATCGGGGCCCTGTTGCTGACGATCCTGGCCGGATGTCTGTGCGGATTATTCAATGGGACTCTGATCAGTGCCACGCGCGTGGTACCGTTCATCGTCACGCTGGGCACGATGACGATCTTCCTGGGCGTTGGACAGATCCTCGCCGGTGAATCCACCGTGTACGCTCCCACGGAAAACATCCCCCGGTGGCTCAAGTACCTGTGTTACACCGGTTCGGACGGCAGCAAGTACTTGATCGACGGCCTGAAAATCCCGACCAGCGTGTTGATCGCCGCGGTATTGGCCATCGGCGTGGGGCTGTTGATGCGTTACACGGTCTTCGGCCGCAACGTGTTTGCCCTGGGGTCCAGCGAATCGACGGCGCGGCTGTGCGGCATCAACGTGCCGATGATGATCTTGTCGGTGTATACGTTGGCCGGATTCTTCGTCGCCATCGGAGGCCTGCTGTACTTTGCCGACGTCAAGAACGGCAATCCAACCGACGGCACCGGCAAGGAACTGGAGATCATCGCCGCCGTGGTGCTGGGCGGTGGCAGCCTGAGCGGCGGACGCGGCTCGATCATGGGAACCATGGTGGGGGCCTTGATCATTACGGTCATCCGCAGCGGATGCATGCAGTTGTCGATTCCCAATACCTACACGCATATCATCATCGGCGTGATCATTATCGTGGCCGTGATCGTCGACCAACTGCGACATGGTTCGCCGGAATGGTTTTTCCGCCTCCTTCCCCAACGCACTGACAATTCCCGATGACCGAACGCCCGGCCGCGCTGGCCCCAAACTCCAGGCAACCCGCATCCAGGCAACCCGCATCTTGGCAACCCGCATCTTGGCAACCGCCCGCCGGAGCCGAGCGAGTGGCAACGCCCGCGTTGTTGATCGACGCCGATCGGGTGGACCAGAACATCCGCCTGATGCTGCAGACCGTCGGCGATCGACCCGACCGGCTTCGGCCCCACGTGAAAACGCACAAAATGTCGGCCGTCGTACAGCAGTACCTGAAGGCCGGTATCCGCAGCTTCAAAGCGGCCACGCTGGAAGAAGCCGCGATGGCCGCCGCGGCCGGCGCGGCAGACGTCTTGTTGGCCCATCAACCGGTCGGCGAGAAACAGGGCCGCTGGAGCAAATTAATTCAGACGCACCGGTCCACCCGGTTTTCCACGATCGTCGATGACCTGGCGGTCGTCGATCAATTGGGCGGGCTGGCCGAAAGCTGCGGCGACACGCTGGATCTGTGGATCGACGTCGATTGTGGCATGCATCGCACGGGGATCGCTTTTGGAGCGGAACTGCAGGCTCTGCGGGAGCGGATTCGGCAAGCCACGGGCCTGCGCTATCGAGGCTTGCATGTCTACGACGGGCACCTCCACCAGCCGTCGCTCGAGCAGCGCAAGGTCGCGGTCGAAGCCATCGCGCGAACGATCGAAGCCGACCTGCGCAGCGACCCGGCTCCCGAAGTCGTCGTGGGCGGATCGCCCACGTTCGCGCTCTGGGCCGAGCGCTTGCCCGACCGACCGCAACCGTTCTGGCAGTGCAGCCCCGGCACGATGGTGTTCTGGGACTGGGGCTATGACCACTCGTTTGCCGAGATGCCGTACGAGATCGCGGCGACGGTGTTGACCAGCGTGATCAGCAAACCGGCATCGGGAAGGCTGTGCCTGGATCTGGGACACAAGTCGCTGGCCAGCGAGATGCCGCTGGAGCTGCGGGCGGCGTTTCCGGCCCTGCCCGACGCTCGTCTGGTGGGCCACAGCGAAGAACACCTGGTGATCGAATCGGAACAGGCCGAAGGGATCGCCGTCGGCGAGACGTTGGTCGCGCTGCCCCGTCACATCTGTCCCACCGTGAACCTATACGGTCAGGCCGCTGTGGTACGCGATCGTGCGGTCACCGAAGAAGCATGGGCGATCACCTAAGCCCGGCGATACGAGGCTGTAAGGAGGCCCAACGGGCCGGTCCTAGGTCGGCCCGGGGCAACGCCCTGGGCTGACATAAGGTTGCCCCTTCGGGGCGAATTCTCTCTGGAAACCTCAATCCCCGTTCGAATGCTGACGAAAGTTTTCCTGGACTTTGGCGTGGGCTGACCTTTTTGCCTGTATCACCACGGACTTCTTGGAGGGATAAGGTGCCAGTATAAAATCCTCCAGGTCTTGCGGACTTAAGCTTTCGGTCGCCAGCTTTCTAAGCTGTTGCTCATCGATCGAAGAATATTCCGGATCCCAAACAGGCAGGTCCGCAATCCTGTAGATCAATCTGACTACGGAATCGCTAGGTGTTGATTCTCCAACGCCGTTCTTTTCGACGGTCGATTCGACCGGTAGTCCTTTTGCTCTCCGGGCTGCGTCGACCATGGATTGAAAGAAACCATGGTTCTCTTCAAACATTTGCTGCGCCCCCAAGGCCAGGGCTTCGGCTGCATCCCATTCCTTGGCCAATGCCAACTGGTGGAAGTGTTGAGCAATCTTCAAAGATCGTTCGCCGGCGTTCTGGCGTTGATCAGACGTCGGCGGATTATCGGCTACCGCCGAGTAAGCGGGAAGCAATAGCAAGCAAGTTAGAATCAGCCGTGTCATCATCAGAATCCGTTGAGTGGGTTCGAGGCAAGTGGCGGTCTAACCGATTAGAAATAGCCCAATGTTAGAATTTCCACAATATCGATTATCAGCAGATGCAAGCGGTTGGTTTGAGTGGCGACATGCGGTCTGCGTGCGGTAGGACCCGCGGGCTAGCGCCCAATGCCATCTACTTTCACCATCGCTTGCGATTGAAGCGTTAGCGGAGCGGCGCAAGCCGCCCGGTGTGTGAAGATTCGCACCGCAAAACCGGACGGCTCGCGCCGTTCCGCTACAAAGGAAGTGGCATTGGGCTAGCGCCCCGGCGGCTGATGGTGTTAGGTCTGAATCAATTTCAGCAACCGCGGATCGTCCAGACGCTCGGCGATCAGGTGGGCGCCGTCGTAGCGGTGCCCGACGGTGTGTTCGCCGGGAATCGCCACGGTGATCGCTCCGGCGGCGACCGCGGCGGCACAGCCGTTCTCGCTGTCCTCCAGGACCAACATGGACGCCGGATCGATGTCCAGCTCCGCGGCGGCTTTCTGATACATCTCCGGGTGCGGTTTGCCGTGCGTGACGTCTTCGCCGGTCAACAGAAACGCCAATTGCTCCCGCACCGCGTCGCGTCCCAGAATGGTTTCCGCAAACCGCCGACGGCTGCTGGTCGCCACGCCGTAGGGGATTTCCGACCGTTCCAGTTCCGTCAACCACCGGGTCAGTCCCGGCATGGGTTGCAGTCCGTCGGCCAGGATGCCGGCGTAGATCTCGTCCGACTCCTCCAAAAGCACCGCCGGATCATCCGGCAAATCCAGATTGTCGATCAAGACCTGCATCGCCTGGACACCCGGTCGTCCCATCATCTGCCGCTGCAGGTGATCGCTGAACTGGTGGTTGCGGCGGGCGAGTAGTTCGCTGCCGACCTGCCAGTACAATGGTTCGGTATCGTACAGCAGTCCGTCCAAGTCCAACGCGACGCCGAGTATTTCGTTGCCATCCATTGATCCGCTCCGCAAACTTCTTCAACACAGCACGACGGGGGAGTATATCGCGGCCGGGGCGCCGCACTGGGACCTGGAGCCGTACATCGCGTTGGCTTGCGACCAGCTGCAGCAGAGTCTCCTGGATCGTGATGAATTGTCGGCCGATCAGCAAGCCGCCGTGCGGCATTTTGGCCAGACCCTCTCGGCCGTTTTACATCACTACGGTCGGCGCGGGCAGGCGGAACTGAATCGCCGCTACGTGGGCATCGATCCGGACAACGAGGGCGTGCGGGCCAAGAACTGCGAGGTCGAACAAGACGACGCGGAGATCAACGCGGCCGCGAAGGACTGCACCGAGCGGATTCGCCGGGTCCTGCGCGCCGCCAACTACACGCCGCTGAGCCGCGAGCAGATTGAATCCACCGTGGGCATCGCCAGTCAGTGGGGCGTGCCGCTGCACGTCGATTTCGACGTCTTCACCCAGTTGGCCGTCTACACCCGCGGCGACATCGTCGGCGTGCGGACCCTGCGGCCCTGGCACCGGCCTTGGTTGGAGGTGCCGGTGGAGGTGCCGGTGTACCAGCGCGTCGTCGTCGTGTACCAACTGCAGCAGGACGCCAAGAGCGATTGGGCTGCCGATCCGCACCACCTGCATCTGCGGATGTTCAAAAACATCCCGCGGTTGGACGTCGACATGTTGCTGCCCGGTACGCGGGTCAAGATCAGCTGGTTGGACCGCACCAAGATCGTCGTGCCCAGCCTGGGCGGGATCGGGATGACGATCTGGAAAATCGTCCGCACCGCGCTGCTGGTCGCCGCGCTCAGCCTGTACACGGCCGCGGTGCTGTTCGGATTGATTCTGGCGGCGCTGGGTTACATCGTGCGGTCGGTGATGAACTATTTCCAAACCCGCGACCGCTACATGCTGAACCTGACCCGCAGCCTGTACCACCAGAAACTGGACAGCAACGCCGGCGTGATCTATCGGCTGCGCGAGGAAGCCCAACAGCAGCGGTACAGCGAAATCTTGTTGGCCTACTACGCGATGTTGACCAACGACGAAGCGATCAGCCGCCGGCGGCTGAAACGCCGCGTGGAGCGAATCCTGCGCGAGACAATCGACATCGAGGTCGCCTTCGACGTCAGCAAGACGCTGGAGTTGATGATGTTGTTGGGAATCTGTACCCAAGGGCCCGACGAGCGTTACCGCCCGCACCGGCCAGCCCAAGCCACCGAGCACCTGCGCGCCTGGTGGGACGCCCAGTCCCTGGAAGACGATTGAAACGCGCGTTGATGGTTGATGGTTGATGGTTGATGGTTGATGGTTGATGGTTGATGGTTGATGGTTGATGGGCAACTAACAACTAACAACTAACAACTAACAACTAACAACTAACAAGGGTTAAAGGTACGCGCTGGCTTGTTTGGCGGCCCACCAGAAGATGCTGACGCCCAGCAGGGCCAGCAGGATCATCACTTCGGTCGTCACGGTGCTGGGGAACCGGTGCCCGGTGCCGATGCGGTAGGCTTGCCACAATCGCCAGGGGATCATCGCGCACAAGAAAAAGAAGGCGACGGTGCCGGGCGGATGGATCGCCAGCGCTTGGCGGACCTCGCCGTGGGCGCTGAGGATAAAGCTGCGCGTCAAACCGCAGCCCGGACAGTCGATCCCCAGCACGCGGCGGGCGTTACAGGATTCTGGCAGCGGTTGATCGATCCACGGCAGGCGGACCGTGCGCGGCGGTTCGAACTGCAGCAGCCGGGCCGCGGTTACCATGGCAACCAACAGGATCAACCAGGCGACCACGGTCGACATGGCCATCGGAGCCCGCACGTTCATGACGCTTCGGCTTTCGCCGCAGCTCTGGCCGCGAGGAACTCCGCCAATTGGCGGTGGACCGCCGGGTCCGCTCCGCCCAGCCGGACGGCGCGCTGCTGATAGGCCACCGCCCGGTCGTAGTCTTCCACGGCAAAGAAACACCGTGCGCAGGTATCCAGCAGCATCGGGTCATCGGGCTGCAGCTCCAGCGAACGAAGGCTGTTGCGGAGGGCTTGTTCGTAATCGCCAAACGTGTTGGATACCAGCCAGGCGTGCTGGTTGAGCGCTTCGGCCAGGGCCAAGCGGTAGTGGGACGAGTTGCGTTGACGATAAGCACGCTGGGTCTGTTGGACGTGCTGGGCGAAGCGGCTTTCCAGTTTGTTGATCCAGTCTTGCACCCGGTCCTCTTGCCTGGTGTCCTTCGGCAGGCGGTACAGGGCAATCAGGATGTCGGCGTCCTCGGGCGAGCGGGCGCGAGCGGCAGTCAGGCAGTCGTAGGCTTCGACATAATTGCCCCGTTCGGCGGCCAGCAATCCGCGGTGCCGCAGCATCCGCACTTCGATACTGTCGGGGTT
Source organism: Roseimaritima sediminicola (assembly GCF_009618275.1). Classification (GTDB taxonomy): domain Bacteria; phylum Planctomycetota; class Planctomycetia; order Pirellulales; family Pirellulaceae; genus Roseimaritima; species Roseimaritima sediminicola. The sequence goes on along the minus strand of NZ_WIAD01000001.1, from coordinate 316,111 downwards.
GATCAGGGTGTTTTGCAGGCGGCGACGATAGTCCTTGTCCCGTTCCATCCGGTCGCTCAGCGGTTGCAGGGTTTGCAGCACTTCTTCGTGCTGAAGCAGACCGCCGTGTAAACGAGCCAATTGCCAGCGGGTGATCGCCGCCACGACCATGTCAACTTCCAAGTGTTCGACGATGTGTTGGTACTCGCCGATCGCCCACTGGAACTGGCCACGATTTTGCAACTGGACGCCGATCTCGCGGTGCCGCAGCGCCAAATTCTCTAGGGCGTCCCGCGACATCGCTTCGGCCGCTTCGGAACTGGGGTCCGGCAACGGATCGATCGCCAGAGCCGTGGTCGCCAAGCGTTCGGCCCGTGCCGGTTCGCCTTGCGCCTGATAGGCTTCCGCCACCGCGTACAGCAACATGGGGTCTTTGCGGAAGGGAATCGGTTGTCGCTGCTGCATCTGGATGACCACCGAATACAACTGGTGGTCCAGAGCCCAGGTGGCGGCTTCGATCAATTCTTTGCGACCCGGCGGGATCATTTCCAGGGTTTCCAACCCCAGCCTCAGAGCTTCGTCGTGGTTGTCGGCTTGCTTGGCCCGCACGGCACAGACGCGCACCAGTTCCAGGACCGCATCGGGATCGGCCTGCAAACTGCGGCGACCCTCGGCCTGGCTGCGCTCGCGCGCAATCAATTCGCGCCAACGGTCCGCGTCATACACACCGCGGCGAAGGTCGTCGGCATAGACGCGTAACCAGCGAGCCGCTGGACGGCGATTGGCGCCCATCAAGCCGTTGATGGTATCGGCCGAACGCTGCTGCTGGGCTCGCTCGGACAACAGCGGCTGGCGCATGATCAGCAGGGCGGCGTCACGGCTGAGTCGCAGGCTGGATTCAAACCGGACCACGCGGCACAGCCCCCTCAGGCCGATGCGATCCGGTAATTCGGCCAACCGCTGGATGTGCGTCCGCCGTTCCGCCTCGTTGGGACTGTCGCCGTAGCCTTCGAACACTTCCTGGACCTGAGGCGGATCATCCGGATGCGTCCAGCTGATCTGCAGGCGGCTGAGCAGGTGCCGCGCGGCGATCGCCACTTCGTTGTCCGGGTGGGTGCTGGCCTCGTACAGCAGGTCAAAGGCCAACAGGCCCATCCGCTGCAGTTCGCTCTTCGCCCGCACGCGTTGGGCGTAACTGTCGTGGCCGAGCGTCTCGATCCAGTGTCGGATCTCCGCCTGCAGCTGGGCGTCGTCTTCAAACGCCCCCCAATCGCTCGGTTCGGCGGCTTGTACTGGACCAGAGCGGGGCAACCCCGTACACAGCAGCATGCCGAGCAAGGCTGCGAAAAAGCCGTAGCGGAAAGTCATGATACTGGTAGCCCCCGACTGGCAAGCAAGTGGAACGCCGACACGTGGTCCGTTCGGACTCGTCCAGTATATCGCAACCGCGCATAAAGTAAGGCGAGGCCAGTCCCGAAGGACTGACCCCGCCTCGCACGGGGGGTACTGCTGTTTTATCTGTCGGGCGAATCTGGCCTCCCGTCTTTGCCTCTACGTCCAAACCCTAACCCCCGTTGCCGCCCCGAGCGGGCGAGAACTGAAGGCAATCTGCAAAACGTAGGCTACCGGCGGCCCCGGCGTGCCGCTTGTGAGGGTCCTGCGGTTTAACGGGCTGTCGACGAAATCGAAAACGCATCTCCTAAGCACGTCGCAACATTTGATTCGGCTTTACCCTCCCGCTGCGCGGGAGGGTGTTGTCGCGGGGTTTCACCGAAAGATTCATGCCGACGTGCTTAGGTGAGCCGCCAGTGCGATAGCCCCGGTTTTTGGGGTGAGGGGCCACGGCCGGCCCAAGTGTCTTAGGGCCAGCCGCTACAGCTTGCGTAATCGTTACGCTGCGAAACAAGCCGCCCGAATCTTTTGACATCCCACTCAAGTTGCTGCTGAAAACGTTGACGCAGACCGCTCTCTGACGTCCAATTCCGCGAGCGAAGACGTGCGCCGACCGAAGCGTTCGTGTTTCGTTCGTTTGAACGGCCTGCGGCCACGCAGCGTCGCGAACTACGCCTGAACCAAGTTGCTAACGATGTTCTTTAAACGCCGCTTTGCTATTGTCCTGTCCGCTTTCGCCGTAGCCGTCTTGGCGGTCACGCCGCCGGTCAGCGCGGGATGCCTGTGTGACTGGTTGTTCGGCCGACCCACGACCTACGCCGCCGCGATGCCGGTCACCCCTGCGCCGGCCTACGCCGCAGCGATGCCGGTCACGCCCACCCCGGCCTATTCGGCCGCGATGCCGGTTTCGGCCACCGCACCTCTGGCAACCGTTCCGGCGCAAACCGTTCCGGCGCAAACCGTTCCGGCGCAAACCGCGCTGCAGCCCATCACCACCGCGCCGACGAGTCCCTATACGGCGCAGATGCCGGCCTATGGCACGGCCGCGCCACTGTCCAGCGGCTACGCCGGCCAGTACAGCAGCCTGTACGGTGGGACGACGCCCGTGGCCGGCTCCGCCGTCGCCGCTCCGGCCGTGACGGCCGCGCCGATCACATCGTTCTACGGAACCGGTAACGTGTACCCACCGATTCAACCGACCAGCGGTTACACGGCCAATTACGCGCCCGGCTACACCGCGGGCACGGCGCCGGCCTACACTGCGGCGCCAACCTATGCCGCCGCGCCGGCGGTCACTGCCGTACCGGCTCGCACCGGCGGTTTGTTGGGTGGCATCCGCGGCTTTTTCGGAAACCTATTTGGCACCAATTATCGCACCAGCTACTACCGTGCTCCGGTGACGTACTACCGTCCGCTGACCACGGTCGATCCGGTGTCCGGATCAACCGTGACGGTCCAGCGACCCTGCACGGCTTACCAAAACCAAGTCCAACGCACGCCCTACATGGGGCTGCAGCCCGCCGCCGCGACGCCGGCCGCCGCCTGTGCACCTACGCTGCCGCCGGCCACCTACTCCAGTCCCGCCGTCGGGACGAGTCCCGCGCCGGCTTGGCAAGGTGGATCCACTTACGGCTCGGGCCAGTCGCTGCCGCCACAGTCGCTGCCGGGCCAGCCGCTGACGGGCCAGCCGTTGATGGGCCAGCCAGGACAAACGCCGAGCTCTGTGCCCCAGGGCGACGCAGCCCCGGTCGCGCCGCCGGCGCTACAGCGCGTGCCGGTGCCCTCGACCGAAGCTCCGGAGACGCCGCGATACTGGCAGGCTCCGCCGGCCACCACGTCCAGCGCCGCGGCGCCGGGACCGGCTCGAGGATTGCCCGACCCGCCCTCCACCTACGCACGTCCGATCCCCGCGCCGCCGACGCCGTGGGCCCAGCCTTCGACCAAGTCGGCAAAACCGTCCACATCCTCGCCGCAGCCTTCGACGCAGCGTGATGGGTTCGGTGAGGGCGGCCGTACCGCATCGCGACCCGCTTGGGGTTTCAAAACCATCGCTTGGAACGCCTCGCAGGACCGCGGTGTCCAGCCGGCGGCGTACCAGGAATCGGCATATGGGGAACCCGGCCGCTACGGCGACCAAACCGAATCCGCGCTGCGAATCGGGGAGCGTGACACGGTCGCCGAGCCGGGACGTGTTGCCGAGCCGGTGCGAAGAGAAAATCGGTTGCCCAATGCCGGTGCCGCACAAATCGAGCGGCGTCAACCGGCGATGCTGAACGCCCCCGCCCAGCTCGCACCTCGCCGCAACAACCCGCCGCGTGCAACCCAGCCGGCGTTCGATGCGTCGCACCAGGACGATTCCCGCAACGGCGGCTACGACAATTCGGGCTGGCGAGCGTCACGTTAGGCTGCCGGGGCGAACGCCAAAACGGCTGATCGCTTGTTTTGCACGGCATTCCTGGCGCGTCGCGCCGGACGCCTCGATTTCGGGTATTCTAGAGGTTTCCCGAAAAACCTCCTGACGCTAACGGAATCTATGTGGAGAACATAAAGGTTTTCTCCCCTCTCCCCCGAAAGCCTGGCGAGCCTAAGCGAGTTTCTGAAGATCCTTAAAGCAGCATGACGAACCGTCCGCTTTCGACCTGTTTCTACGCCGAAGTCATCGGCACGTTTCTGTTGGTCTTCTTCGGTTGCGGCGCGGTCCACGTGGCGGTGGTGTTGGGGGGCCTGGAGGGACTGTGGCAGGTCGGTGTGGTGTGGGGCATTTCGATCATGCTGGCGATCTATGTGGTGGGCGCGATCAGCGGTGCGCACATCAATCCGGCCATCAGCATCGCGCTGGCCACCTGGGGCTTGTTTCCCTGGCGGCGGGTGCCCGCCTATGTCGCAGCCCAACTCGCCGGCGCGATGCTTGCCGCGGCGACGCTGTTCGTATTGTTTCAGCCTTACTTGAAAGCCAAAGAGCAGCAGAAGGGGATCGTCCGCGGCCAGCCGGGCAGCGAATTGACGGCGATGTGCTACGGCGAGTACTACCCGAACCCCGGCGGGTTGGCCGCTGGGGATGAACCGTACCGGGCCGACGTACATCGCGAACTCAATGCGTTGGTATCGACGCCCGCGGCCAGTCTTGCCGAGATCCTGGGAACGGCTGTGCTGGGGTTGGTGGTCGTCGCGGTTACCGATCCGCGGAACCTGGACGGGCCCCGCAACTTTGCCGCGGTATTCATCGGTTTGACCGTGGCCGCGTTGATCTGTGTGATCGCTCCGCTGACGCAGGCCTGCTTTAATCCGGCTCGCGATTTCGGGCCTCGTCTGTTTGCCTTTTTCGCCGGCTGGGGCGACGTCGCGTTGCCGGGACCCAACGGGTTGGGATTTGTCGTGGTATATGTGGTTTCGCCGGTCGTCGGGGCGGTTGTAGGCGTCGGCCTGTACCAGCGGCTGCTCGGACCTTCGGTCGCCTACGAACCGATTCCCCAGGACGACACCCAGCGGGATTTGGTTGCGCCGTAATGGCTTGCTGGCGCGTCCGCTTCGTCTCCGATCCACGCCGCACCCTTTGCCACGAACGCTCTCCTCACGATCAACAAGGAAACCTGCATGTCGAAAGCAATGACCGTCGCCGTGGCCGTCTTGGGGGCTGTGCTGTGGAGCGATTCGGTCGTTCGCGCGGACCAGCCGCCGAATATCGTCTTGGCCTTTGCCGACGACCTCGGACGCTACGCCAGCGCGTACGCCGATCCGGATCATCCTTCGCCCAACGACGTCATCGACACACCGCACTTCGACCGTGTGGCTCGCGAAGGAACCCTGTTCGATTGTGCTCTGGTCAGCGCTCCGTCCTGCACCCCGTCCCGGGCGGCGCTGGTGGCCGGTCGTCACTTCTTTCGCAACGGCAGTCACGCGCAACTGCATCATCCCTGGATGAAGGGCTATCGCGACCCTTGGGACGACGTCAAAGGTTTCCCGTTGATCTTGCAGGACGCCGGCTACCACATCGGGTGGTCCTACAAGATGCACATCAGCGAGGACCGCATGGGCGGCAAGCAGCGCAACTACCGGCCGGCCGGTTCGAAATTCAATCGTTTCAGCCAGGTCGTGATGGAGGCGGACGACCGCGACGCTGCCAAACAACGGTTGTTGGACGAAGTGCGAAAGAACTTTTCGGCGATGCTGGACGATCGCGACGGCGAGCAACCGTTTTTCTACTGGTTCAATCCCACCAATACGCATCGTGCCTGGGCCAAGGGATCGGGGCAGGCACTGTGGGGAATCGACCCCGATCAACTGCAGGGTCGCCTGCCGGCGTTTCTTCCGGATGTACCGGAGGTGCGCGAGGATTTCGCGGATTACCTGGGCGAGGCGATGGCCTTTGACGCGGCTGTGGGCGTGTTGTGGGACGAGCTGCAGCAGCGGGGAATGCTGGACAACACGCTGTTGGTAGTCAGCGGCGACCACGGTGCGCCGGGGTTTCCTCGCGGCAAATGCAACCTGTACGACTTCGGGACCCAGGTGCCGCTGGCCATTCGCTGGCCGCAAAAGGTGGCGGCGGGTCGCCGCATCGCCGCGCCGGTCAGTCTGATCGATCTGGCTCCGACGTTTTTGTCTGCGGCCGAGAAACCGGTGCCGGCGGACATGAACGGCCAAGACCTCTGGCCGGCGCTTCGCCCAGACGCTCAGGACTACGAAGCCGCGCTTCGGGGCTGGGTTGTTTGCGGCCGCGAGAACCATGTCAACGAAGCTCGCCCGGGCGGACTGCCCTACCCGATGCGAGCGCTGCGGACCGAGGATTACCTGTACGTCGTCAACTTTGCCCCCGATCGCTGGCCCGTGGCCCAGCCACCGCTGGCCGCGCGGCTGAAAGGCAGCAAGCCGGGGGCCGACCGCCGGATGGACATCGACTATGGTCCGACGCGGACCTATTTCGAACAGCACGAAACCAGTCCCTCGATCGCGGCCGCTTGGCGGTTGGGGTTCGCTCGCCGGTCCTCGGAAGAGTTGTACGACGTGCGCCGCGATCCCGACCAGATGCACAACTTGGCCGACGATCCCGATTACGGGGACGTGCGGGCGGAGTTGCGTTCGCGGCTGCTGGAGCGACTGGCCGAGAACGAGGACCCGCGACTCGACGGCGACGCCTTCGATCATCCGCCCTATGCTCCCCTCGCACCCGACCGTGGGGTGCTTGCGGCCGATCAAGACGGGCGCTCCCCGGCCAACGATTAAACCTGCACCCCCGGGTCGTTCGCATGTCCGAATCCAGTTCGTCGCAACCGGACCACGCTCGCCTGCGTCGTTTGATCGCGGCGTACGAGCAACGTCGATCGGCGGGGCGGCCCGTCGACGAGGCGGACATCCTGCGTTCCTACCCGGATCTGGCGGAGGGTTTTTTGCGCTATGTCCAGCGACGCAGTCGCACCAAGTCGGGGGAACTTGGCAATGGCCGCGACGAGCCGATTGCGGACTTGCCGGCCGCGCGGTCCGATCCGGCGGATTGGCCGGCGGAGCGTTCAACGGCCGAGTATCTACCTGCCGGGACCTTGGTGGATCGCTATCGGGTGCTGGAAGTCTTGGGGACCGGTTCGATGGGGGTGGTGTATCGGGCGCTCGACCAGCGACTGGAGCGTGAGATCGCCTTGAAAATGCCGGACCTGCAGGGGCAGAACCGCGCGGTGTTCCTCGAGCGGTTTGAGACCGAGGCCCGCCTGGCCGCCGGGCTGTCGCATCCCAGTCTGTGTCCGATCCTGGATTTCGGTACCTGCGACGTGGGCGAAAACCGCCAGCAGCCCTACCTGACGATGCCGGTTTTGCCGGGACCGAGTCTCGCTCAGTTCGTCGAGCTGGAAGGTGCTCAGACGCCGGCGGACGTCATCCAGTTGGTGCGGCGGATCGTCGAGGGGTTGCAGGAGATGCACGAGCACGGGATCACGCACCGCGACCTGAAACCCAGCAATGTCTTGCTGGATCGTCGCGGCCGGCCGGTGATCACCGACTTTGGCTTGGCCCGCAGCGACCGGCTTTCCTCCGATGTGCGAATGACGCAAACGGCGGCCTTGATGGGCAGCCCCGCGTATTGCTCGCCCGAACAGGTGCGCGGCGAGCAGACGATCGACGCGCGAACGGATCTGTATTCCCTGGGCGTGTTGATGTACGAGCTGCTGACCGGACACCTGCCCTTCGAAGGCTCGGTGGGCGAAGTCTTGGGGGCGGTCCTGCACCTTCAGCCGCCGCCTCCGACCCGGCTGCGTCCTTCGCTCTCGCCGGCGATGGAAGCGCTGTGCGTGGAGCTGCTCGAGAAGGATCCTGCGGCCCGTCCCGCCTCGGCCGAAGAGCTGCTGAAACGGTTGGAGGATCCGGCTCTGGTTGTCGCCCCGCCGGCGACCAACCGATGGCTCCAGCGAGTCCGTGAGTTCTATCAAGGTTGCATCCGTCGTAGCTACGCTCCCTCGCGACGGTAACGCAGCATGTGGTGGCTCATCAGAACGATCGCGGCCAGCATGGTCTGGGGAACCCAGCAGATGTAGATGCCCATCAAGACGACGTCGAATTCGATGCCCAGCGAGGCCCCGATCCACAGCGCTACGGCGATCATCGCCAGGGTGGCCGGGGTCAGGATCGCGACTCGCTGCTGCCAAGCAATGCGGTGGGGCAGCAGGGCAAGGAGGACCAAGCCCGCCGGACCCAGCACGTAGATCACCCATAGCGATTCCGGCCGCGTGGCGAACTCCTTGACCGTCCAGGCCACGATCGCCGACAGCACCGTGGCGACCATCAGCCCGCCGACGGTGAACTGGAAGTTCTGTTGCGCCTTGTTCTGCTCGCGACGTTCGAAGTCGCGGAGCATGGTTTCCAGCCACCGCGCCCGGCTCGCGGACCACAAACCCAACAGCGTGCCCAGTGCAAGGGCAGCCAGAGCATTGATGGCCAGGCCCCAGGAGTCGATGAACAACCCGCCGTAGTTCGTTCCCGATCGCCACAGTTCCAGCGGAAACCCGATCGCTTCGCGGCCGGCTTGGCGATTGCCCAGCAGGCTGCCCCAGCCGTCGCTGCGAAAGAAGTAGGAGACGGCGTTCGCGGTCCCGGCCAACAGCAGTCCCAAGAACAAGCCGCGACCGAACCACCGAAGCCGCAACAGCGGTGCGCGAGGGTCGTTCATCGGCGCCGCCTCAGCACGCTCGTCTCAGCCAGGTTTCGATCGGGGCGGCGTCGCTGCCGTAGGGGATGGTGCCCAGCAGGGGAACCGAACAATACTTCTTCAGTTCGTCGGCGTTGGTTGCCGCCGAGACGTCGGTCCGCGACATGGGTTGATTCAGGATCACGCCCGCCAGCGTCAGGCCCTCGTCGCCGTAGTGGGTCGCCGCCAGCGTGGTCGCGACGACTTGATGGATCACGCCCAAGCGATTTTCCGCCACCAGGACCATCGTCGCCCCGAGGTCCTTGGCCAGGTCGGCATTGGAGTAGCCATCGGCCAGCGGCGAGAACAACCCGCCGGCTCCTTCGACGATCAGCAGCGAACATTTCTTGAACCACCAACGCGCCCCTTCGAGGATCTGCTCGACATCGACCGTGCGGTTTTCCAGGGCCGCGGCGGCCGGTGGTGCGAGCGGGGCCTGAAAGCACTGCGGGCAGACCCGGTCGATCGACTGGGGACGCTTGGCAGCCCGCCATAATTCATTGGCGTCTTCGCTGTACAGCTGGCCGTCGCGCATTTCACATCCGCTGGCCACCGGTTTGTAAACGCCCACGTTCATGCCGTAACCGGCCAACAACCGCGTCGCCAGGGCGGCGACGTAGGTCTTGCCCACGTCGGTATCGGTACCGGTGAAGAATAGGATCGGAGGTGCTGTGGCAATCATGGCTCTAAGCGTACCATATGCGTCATTTGAGTAGGGCTCACACTGTTCTGAAGGACCAACATGTCTCGTGAAGTTTCTGTCGCACTTGTGCAGATGAGTTGTACCGAAAACAAGCAGCAGAACGTCGACAAGGCCGTCGAGCGGATTGAACAGGCGGCCGATCGCGGTGCTCAAATTGTTTGTTTGCAGGAATTGTTTACCGGTCCCTACCCCTGCCAGGAAGAGGACCACCGAATGTTCGACTGGGCGGAAAGCATCCCCGGGCCGACCACCGAGCGGTTGGCGGAAGTGGCTTCGCAGCGTCAAGTCGTGATTGTAGCGTCGTTGTTCGAACGCCGGGCACCGGGGCTGTACCACAACACGGCCGTGGTCCTCGACGCCGACGGCAGCACGGCCGGAATCTACCGGAAAATGCACATCCCCGATGACCCGCTGTACTACGAAAAATTCTATTTCACGCCCGGCGATCTCGGCTTCCGCGTGATCGAAACGCGGTACGCCAAGCTGGGCGTGGGCGTGTGCTGGGATCAGTGGTTCCCGGAGGCGGCGCGGCTGTTCGCCCTGGCCGGAGCGGAGATCCTGTTGTACCCCACCGCGATCGGCTGGATCGATGACGAGAAAGAGGAGTACGGCGAGAACCAGTACAACGCCTGGCAGACGTCGATGCGAGCCCACGCGATCGCCAACGGCTTGTGGGTCGCCGCCCCCAACCGCGTCGGTGTCGAGGGACGGGTGCAGTTCTGGGGCGGCTCGTTCGTGGTCGCACCGACCGGCGAGCTGATGCACCAGGCTTCGCACGAGCAGGAAGAGACGGTCGTGCATCGCTGCTCGCTGGACATGCTGGACCTGGTCCGCACCCATTGGCCGTTCCTCCGCGACCGCCGCATCGATGCCTACGACGGTCTGCTGAAACGCCACCTGTCGCCGTAGCTAATCGATAACCTGATACTGCTCACGCAGCTCCTTCAGCTTCTCTTTGAGGTCGGCTTGGACTTCGGCGTACTGCGGGGCGTCGTACACGCTGGTCAATTCCTTCGGATCCTTCTCCAGATCGAACAGCTCCCACGTGCCGACGTCGTAGAAGTGAATTAATTTGTAGCGATCGGTGCGGACGCCGTAGTGTTTGGCGACGCTGTGCGGTCCGGGGAACTCGTAGTAGTGGTAGTAGACCGCATCGCGGAAGGAGCCTTCCTGCGATCCGTCCAGCACCGGCACGAAGGACTTGCCCTGCATGTCTTCGGGGACCTCTAAACCGGCCGCGTCGAGCAGCGTCGGGGCGAAGTCCAGGTTCATCACCATTTGGTCGGACGTCGATCCGGGCTGGATCTTGCCGGGCCAACGAACCATCAGCGGCGTGCGGAAGGACTCTTCATACATCCAGCGTTTGTCGTACCAACCGTGTTCGCCCAGGTACCAGCCCTGGTCCGAGGTGTAGACGACGATCGTGTTTTCGGCCAACCCGCTCTCGTCCAAGTAATCCAGCACGCGGCCGACGTTGTCGTCGACGCTCTGCACGCAGCGCAGATAATCCTTGACGTACCGCTGGTACTTCCAACGGACCAAGTCTTTACCGGTCAAGTTCGCTTCTCGGAACTTGCGGTTCTTTTCCTCGTAGGCTTCGTTCCAGACCTTGGTTTGTTCCTCGTTCAAGCGACGCTGGGGGACCAGTTTCAGGTCGTGCGGCGAGAGATGTTCGGCGATCGTCATGGTCTGATTGCGGGCCGGGCTGGTGCGGCCGGAGTAGTCGTCGAACAACGTGTCCGGTTCGGGAATTGTCACGTCGTCGAAATCGTTCAAGTGGTCCGGGCCGGGCATCCAGTTGCGGTGCGGGGCTTTGTGCTGGTAGATCAACATGAACGGTTCGTCTTCGTTCCGCTGTTCCTTCAACCAGTTCAGCGTAACATCGGTGATGATGTCGGTCGTGTAGCCGGTGTGCTGGACCGGGCCGTTGCTGGTCAGCATGTTGGGGTTGTAGTAGGGACCCTGTCCGCGAAGGACGTGGTAGTAATCAAAGCCGGTCGGGTCGGTGCCCAGATGCCACTTGCCGATCACGGCGGTCTGGTAACCGGCCTGCCGCATGTATTTGCCCAGATGCGGCTGGGAACCGTCGAAACGCTTGCCGTTGCGGGTAAAGCCGTTGATGTGGCTGTGTTTGCCGGTCAACATCACCGCGCGGCTGGGGCCGCAGATGCTGTTGGTCACGAACGCCCGGTCGAAACGCATCCCCTCCTTGGCGATCCGGTCCATGTGAGGCGTGTCGATGATCTCGCTGCCGTAACAGGACAGGGCTTGGTAGCCATGATCATCCGACATGATGTACAGGATATTGGGGCGATCGCCATCGGCGGCAACACCCAGCGGAGCGAGGGTCGCGGCGAGGAGAAGGCCAGCAAAAACTCGGAGCATGGAAACGAATCCTTCGAATATGTGGAAAGCGTGGAAAAGCATGGAATGCAATTTGGACCCAGTTTCTTCGCTCCACCCAGCGAAGTCAAACCGAACCTTCAACCCGTAGCTGAAGTCGCCAGACTTTGGTTGTTGGGCCGCTGGAGTCCAGGCTTTGGCCGCTCCGGGTGCCGAAGCTCGAATCGCCTGAAGGCTACACTCCAGCGCCCAAACTCTGGCGAGTTCAGCTACGAGAGTTCAGCTACGGGCATCCAAGCAGCCTGCTACAATGCCGCTGTTCCTTTTCCACTCCCCCCCCCACGATCCCCGCAAACCGCATGCGACCACTCGTTCAAATATCGCTCGACCTGACCAACATCGAAGAAGCTCTCGAGACGGCCGAAACGGCGATGCGCGCCGGCGTGGATTGGCTGGAAGCCGGCACGCCGTTAATCCTCGCCGAAGGTCTGCACGGGGTGCGCGCCCTGCGCGAAGCCTTTCCTGAAACGCCGATCGTGGCCGACCTGAAAACCATGGACGGCGGCTACCTGGAAGCCGAGATGATGGCCAAGGCCGGCGCCACCCACGTCGTCGTGATGGCTCGTGCCCACGAGGAAACGATTCGTTGTGTGGTCAAAGCCGGTGCCGATTTCGGCTGCCAGGTGATGGGCGACAATATGGTCTGCCGCGATATGGTCGCCGGAGCGAAACGGCTGGAGGACCTGGGCTGTGACTTTGTGATCCACCACATCGGCTACGACGAGCGCCGCGGCATCGCCGCTCGCGGCCAACGGATGCCCAGCCCACTGGATCAACTCCGCGAAGTGGTCGACGCCGTCAAAGTTCCCGTCCAAGCCGTGGGCGGGTTGTCGCTGGAACAAGCCATCGCCTGTCCCAAGTACGGCGCCCCGCTGGTGGTCCTGGGAGCCCCGCTGACGATCGATGCCGACGCGTTCAAAACGGCCGAGGGTGACCTGGAAGGATCGTTGCGAAAAATCTGCGAAGCGGTGCATGCCCAGGAGGTGTCGTCATGAGTGCTGCGGCGGTTGTCAATTACGCACCCCAGGCCGGTTCGGTGGAACTGCGCGACGTGCCGCGTCCGGAAGTTGGTGCCGACGACGTGCTGTTGGAAGTCGCCAACGTCGGCGTCTGCGGCAGCGACCTGCATCAGTGGACCGCCGACCATTCCTGGCCGGTCAATTATCCGGTCATCCTGGGCCATGAGTTCGGCGGACGCATCGTCGAAGTCGGCGACGCCGTGCAGTCCTGGCAGGTGGGCGACCGCGTGGTCAGCGAGACCGCGGCCATCATCGACCCGGCCAATCCGATGACGCGTCAGGGCCGCTACAACCTGGACCCCAGTCGCAAGGGATTCGGTTACGGCGTCGACGGCGCGATGACGAAATGGGTGCGAGTACCGTCACGGATCCTGCACGCGGTGCCCGAGGGTTTGGCGATGCAGCACGCTTGCCTGACCGAACCCTGCTGTGTGGCCTATAACGCGACGGTGCGCAACGCCCGGATCGAACCCGGCGACCGCATCGTGGTGCTCGGCCCCGGCACGATCGGCATCCTCTGCGCTGCGATGGCCCGTCTGTGCGGCGCGGAAGTGGCTTTGGTGGGTTTGGAATCGGATCGCAAGCGGCTGCAGATCGCCAAAGAGTACGGTTGTGAAGGGATCGTCGGCGACGCCACGGATTGGGCGCGCGCCCGTGACGGTCTGGGGTGCGACGGCGTGATCGATGCCGCCGGAGCCAGCATCACGCTGAAATTGGCCATCGACCTGGTGCGACCCGCCGGGTGGATCAGCAAGGTCGGCTGGGGACCGCAGCCGTTGAACTTCAACCTGGACCCGCTGGTCCAAAAGAACGTCACGCTGCAAGGCAGCTTCAGCCACCACTGGGCGATCTGGGAACGCGTCCTGGCACTGCTGGCCAGCGGTCAACTGGACGTCCGCCCGATCCTCGGCGGCGTCTGGCCACTGGACCAGTGGCAACAGGCCTTCGAAAAGATGCACCACGGCGAAGTCGTCAAAGCGGTGCTCGAGCCGGTTTAAGCAGTGGCATAGGCTTCCAGCCTGTGAGCGAGCGAGTTCTGCAGCTGCGTCGCCGCTCGATGGCCGGCGATCCGTTATGTTGACCGCAATCGCCGGACCAGCCTGCAGGGCGACACAGCCCCTGCCGGCGGGGCGACCCGCCGGTCGATTTATTCGAAAACGTATTGCTTATGTGAGCCGTTTGGGCGATAGCCCCGGTTTTGCGATGACGAAACCGAGGCTAGTGCCTAAACGGCTCAATAGTTCGACAGGCCGGTGACGCGCCGGTTCGCACCCCTCAGACAAAAGTCCCGGAGGGGCGGCGCGTCGTTGGTTCACAGGCTGGAAGCCTGTGCCACTGTTCACAGGCTGGAAGCCTATGCCACTGTTCACAGGCTGGAAGCCTATGCCACTGTTCACAGGCTGGAAGCCTATGCCACTGTTCACAGGCTGGAAGCCTATGCCACTAGGGCAACCGATACACGGCGTAGTGCTGGTTGGGTTCCCAGGGCGTGGGGTAGACCTGTTTTAGCGGCAGGGCATAGGGCACGATGCGGCGGTCGACCACCAGGTAGTCGGCGTCGTAGTCGCGGCGAAAGGCTTCCAGTTCGGCGTACTGGATCGTCACTCGCACCCGTCCCAAATAACGCGGGAAGACGCGCTCGAAACGCTCCTGCCACTGTTTCAGGTGCGGGACGTCCTGGGGAACGTCCTTGTAATTGACGACCTCCGCGCGGTGGGCATACCACTTGAACGTCTGCTGGTGCCGCGGCGTCAGGAACACAGCATCCGGGTCGGTGTTGTCGCGGATCCACTGGCAGGTGCGGATCCAGTCGCGACAGACCTGTTGCCGCTGGGCCACCGTGACGTCGGCGGGGTTGCCCTGAGAGTGCAGATCGCACGACGCGGGCAAGCCGGCGAGCTGTTTTTCCAGACCATGCCGGCCCACCAACAGAATGCTCACCAGCGCCAGTGTGATCAACAGAACGCGACCCAGCGGGACGCCCAGTCGGCTGGGTACCACCCACAACCGCACGCTGGCCAGCGCCAGCGCCAGGGGAACGATCGAATCGGTCATTCGGAACCAGTAGTAACGTAGCAGCCTGGCCGCCAGATCCGGATGCGACGGTGGCAACAGGCCGATGACCAATCCGACCAGTGCGAGGGCGACCGTGCCGACCGTAAACCATCCCAACATGCCGGTTCGCCGGTCCAAACGCTGCAGCCCAAACACCGTGGCGGCGAGCGCCAACAGCACGCCGTGTCGGACGTACCAGGAAAGCGCAAAATTCGAAGGCAACAAATGGTGCGGAATGCGTTGGTACACATAGATGCGAGCCGCGGCGACCGCATCGGCTGGTGTGGTTCCCTGTTCCAGCCACACGGCCGGCAATAATCCCAGTAACGCGATCGCACCACCGACCAACAGCGGCAGGATCTGCCGGCGGGGTGGACTGGCCCGGCGCCCGACCAACACATAGACCAACATCCCGCAGACGACCGACCAGCCGCCGACCAACACATGAAAGGCGGCGGCCATGCCGAACAGCGGCCAGACCCAGGACCAGCGGTCGCGGAGCATGCGTTCCAGGCCCAGCAGAACCAGACCATAGGCGGGGACCTTGGCTTCGATCCCGCCGACGACCCACTCGCCGGCCAGGTTGCCGTGTTCGATGCCGGCCAGCCAGATAAACGCCGCGATGACGCTGGCGTAAGGACGTCCCACCACGGCCCAGCTCAACCGCTGTAGACCCAAGGCCAGCATCAACCACCCGACCAGGCGGCCGATCCAGGCGGTGGTGTCCAGCGAAAACAATTGGGTCAGCCAGCCGAACACGACATAGAACGTCGCATGCGCTTTGCCGCTGGTCACGAACATGTCGCCGCCGCACCACTGGGGCTGCCAAAAGTTTTTGGCTTTCACCAGGTAGTGAGCTTCGTTGATCGCCGGAGCGGGGTCACCGGCGTAGAAGATAAACACCAACAGGATCAACCAGGTTTCCCAGCCGCAACGACGCCAAGAGCAGGCGTCTTGAGGCTGGGCGGCGAGCGGCTGGGCGGCTGGTTCGGGGGTGTGCATCACACACGGTTCGCTTGGAATCGCAGAGGACCAGGGTTACTGGCGAAACAAAAAGGCGGCCGATCGATCTTCGCTGGCGGCCTGCTCCAACAACGCCCGGTTGAATGCCGGAATGACCTCATGGGCGGCTTGTCCAATGCGTTCCATAATGAACTGGGAAACCCGCTGCTGGGTCCAGCGACCGGTGCCGCTGGTGTTCAGGTCCATCATATCGCCTGTGGCCGACCAAAAAACCTCACCCGGCGACAGACGAAACGGCGTTTCACTGGGACGGTAGTCGGGAAAGCTGCACAGCGGCTGCGAAGCCTTGGTCAGGGCCCGGTAGCCGTAGGGGCTGAACACCATGGCCAGCGTCGACCCGGCGTTGGCCAACAGACCTTCACCGCTCTCCGGATCGATGTTCGCGTACAGCAGCGACACCAATTGATCGCCGGTATTGGTCTGCCACAGCGTGTCGGAGACGCGCTGCAGGATCTGTTTGGGCGAAAGCCGATAACCGCAGTGGGCTTGGAAGGCGGCTCGGGCCGTGGCCGCGATCATGGTGGCGTCGGCCGTATCGCTGTGAGCCTGGGCGACCGCCAGGGCCAGCATCCCATTGGGCAGGATGTCCCAGGTGTGCCAAGTCGAGGCGATCGCTTGGTCGGTGTACGTCAAACCATCGGCAAAGAAGCCTTTGGCCAGCGGCATCGCCGGCGGCAGCTGGCGCTGTTGCCACTGCGACACGGCTCGCAGGCTGCGGTTGTTCGCCTGTTCGTCTTGGCCGGTTCGCTGGAAACGTTCGCAGGCGATCTCGCTGGCCAGGGCTCCGGCCGCCAGCTGTGCGACGCTGGTCGCCGCGGCGTCGAACGACAGGGGCGTGTCGTTGAAGATCCACAGCGTGCCGATCGGAACGTCCCCATCGGAGACGACCGCACAGATCGCGGCGGCCATCGGCAGGGGGCTGTTGTAGATCTCGTCGGCCGCGGCGCAGTCTTCTATCGTGACCACGTCCGAAACCATGGCTTCCAGGTCGGCCAGCGAGCCGCGCAGGGGACGCGGGTCGGCCGCCAGCAGCGAATCGGTCAAGCCGACTTGGGCTCGCATCTTCAGGGCCGTCGTATCGTCGTCCAGCATGTAGAAGGCGGCGGCGACGCAGTTCGCCCCATCGGCGGCTTGCTGGAGGATGGTGTTCAGGCGATCGGCGAAATTGGCTTGCTGTTCCGGCGCGGCCAAGGGCGTCGCCGTGGCCACCAATTCCGCTTCCTGACGCCGCAGCGTTTGCTCGGATTCGCGCAGGCGGACGATCAGTTTGGCCGCGGTGGTCGCCAGGTGCGTCGCCTGCGGTTTGGTCAGCGACGACCGGTTCTTCGGCGGATCGTCGATGTCGATGGCCGGTTCGCGAATCGGCAACAGTTTCGGTGGTCCGATCCCTCGCGAGCGGCGATCCAGCCGCCATCCGGTGGCTTCGGAGAAGGCCGACCAGAAGGCCGACATCTCGTCGGTCGGCCCGTCCGGGGTCTGGGGCGAATCGTGTTGGGCGCGATGCAGACGAAGGTAGCTGGGTCGTGGCGTGGTCGTTTTCACGGATATCGGCTTTGCGGTTGCCAGGCAATCCGTGCCCGTTGGCTGTGCCGCACTTCCCGAGCGGCCAATCAGTTTTATTTCTCTCTACAACCGTCCTTCGGCCGCGCCGCCAGCCCCGCCGCAACCGAACATCCTTCGCAGAAGGAAAACTCTGCGGGGCCGGCTGCGCAATCCTTGCGGACCAGTAAAAACATACGCGCCGCAGATGCGGTACAGAACGTATCAGCCGCAACGCGCTAGCGTCCGGTTCCCTAGCGCGGTGGTTCATCTTGGCATGTGTCGCACCATCGGAGGTTGCATCCGAGAACCGTGGGCTAGTGCGCGGCGGCGGGTAACCGCCCGCTATCGCACTGCGGCAGATGGATGGGGGCTGCTGTCGATTGTGTCAGACTGTGAACGGCGGTGGCGGAGGCCTACCAGGGCGATCGGTACCCAGCCGCCCTGCATCAGCGTGGCGCAGACGATTGTGGCGATGCCGATCGGTTTTTGGGCGTCGGTCGGGCTCCAGCTGTTGAAGACAATCGTTAAAAACACTCCGGCCACGATCCCCAAACTGGCAATCGAAATCGGCCACAGCAGACGAAGCGAGGGCGGCAGGGCGATGAAGATCAACGCAATGGCCACCGGACAGAACGCAAAGGCGCTGCCGATGATCGTTTCGATCTCCCACACCGCGAGGGCCGACGCGGGAACGCTGCCTGCCACCAGGATGACCGCAAAGCTTTGCGCAAACCAAAACCGGACGCGGCCGCTGGCCGGCCGGCCGTCGTCGATCGGGCGAGCCATCACGCTGGCCGGTGCAGCGTAGGGATTGACGGAGTTGTCCATAATCGCAGATCCGCACGGAAAGAGTCGCAAGCCATCGATTGTAGCGGGTGCATCCGGCACGTTATGCTTGCCACCTCGTTTGCACTCGCATCTTGCACGATTTGCTTTTTGAGAAAGAGGACAGGAACGTCACATGGCTGATTCGCTTTGTCGCTGGGGTTTTTTAAGTACGGCCGCGATCGCTCGCAAGAACTGGAAAGCGATCCGCTTGTCGGGCAACGGCACGGTTTCGGCGGTGGCCAGCCGATCCCGCGACAGTGCTGAACGCTTCATCGACGAATGCTCGCAGGAGGTCCCGATGGCTCCCTCGCGCCCGGCGGCCGTGGAAGGCTATGAGGCCTTGATCGCCCGCGACGATGTCGATGCTGTCTACATTCCGCTGCCGACCTCGATGCGGCTGGAGTGGGTGCTGAAGGCCGCGGCGGCAGGCAAGCACGTACTGTGTGAAAAACCGATCGCCAACACCGTCGAAGAAGCTCGCCAGATGATCGACGCCTGTCGCGAGGGCGGCGTGCAGTTCATGGACGGCGTGATGTTCAGCCACAGTCGTCGGTTGGACGCGATGAAGCCGGATATCGCCAAATTCTGCGGTTCGCTGCGCCGGATCACGACGCAGTTCACCTTTCACGGTGGCGAAGAATTCAATCGCGGAAATATCCGTACCGACAGTCGTCTGGAGACTCACGGATGTCTGGGAGATCTGGGCTGGTACACGATCCGCATGATCCTGTGGGTGAAGGATTTTGAACTACCCACCGCGGTCTCGGCCCGATGCCTGACCGCCCTGCAAGGCGATGAGAGTCCCGAAGCGGTGCCCGGCGAGTTCTCCGCCGAATTGTTCTTTGCCGATGGCAGTAGCGCCAGTTTCTACAATTCTTTCGTCACCGAAAACAGCCAACTGGTGACCATCAATGGCACCGACGGCTATGTCACGATGGATGACTTTGTCCTGCCGACTTACAAGTCGGAGCGGGAGTGGACCGGCCACCAGAACGTGTTGGAGATCGACAACTGTCGCTGGAACATGCTGGATCGGCCCACGCGCCGTTCGGTGACCGAGTATCCCGGCGGCGAAGCCAACGCCCAGGAAGTCAACATGGTGCGGACGTTTGCGGAGCTGGTATTGGCGGGCAAGACCGACGATTTCTGGCCCGAAATCGCCTTGAAGAACCAAACCGTGTTGAACGCTTGCCGCGAGAGCGCGGACCACGACGGGCGGCTGGTCGAGCTGGGTTAACCTTCCTCGCCCGTGCTGAGCACCGACATGAAGGCCTTTTGGCTGATTTCCACGCTGCCGATGGCCTTCATGCGTTTCTTGCCTTCCTTTTGCTTCTGCAGCAGTTTGCGTTTTCGCGTGATGTCCCCGCCGTAGCACTTGGCGGTCACATTTTTACGGATCGCCGAGACGGTTTCGCGGGCGATCACGCGGCTGCCGATGGCCGCTTGCACGGCGACCTCGAACATGTGCCGATCGATCTCCGTCTTCAGTTTCTTGACCACCGCCCGGCCGCGCCGCTGGGCGTCGGCGCGGTGACACACGACGCTGAGCGCGTCGACGCGATTGCCGTTGACCAGGATGTCCATCCGCACCAGATCGGCGGCTTCGTAGCCCCGCATTTCATAGTCCAGCGTCCCGTAACCGCGGGTCGAGCTTTTGATCCGGTCGTGCAGGTCGTAGATCACTTCGGCCAGTGGGATGTCGTAGACCAGCATCGCCCGTGTCGGGCCCAGGTACTCCTGACCCTGCTGGATGCCGCGACGTTCCTGACACAGTTTGATCACCGCGCCGATGTATTCGTTGGGAACCACGATGCTGCAGCGGACGATCGGTTGGCGAAATTCTTCGATGTCGCCCGGATCGGGAACATCCTGCGGCTTGTGGATCGTCAGCGTCTCGCCACGCTTGTCGACGATCTCGTAGGTTACGTTCGGAGCGGTTTGGACCAGGTCGACGTCGGACTCGTGCTCCAGTCGCTGCTGGACGATCTCCATGTGCAGCAGGCCCAGGAATCCACAGCGAAACCCGAATCCCAGGGCATCGCTGGTTTCCGGTTCGAATTCGAAACTGGGGTCGTTGATCGACAGTTTGCCGAGGGCGTCGCGGAGTTCGGAGAAATCTTGGCCGTCGCTGGGAAACAGGCCGCAGTAGACCATGCGTTTGGGACGCGAGTAGCCGGTCAGCGGCTGGGCGGCGTCTTTGCCGGGCGTGCTGACCGTGTCGCCGATGTGGACGTCTTTCAGCGATTTGATGTTGCAGATCAGGTAGCCCACCTGGCCGGCTTGCAATGAGTCACAGGACGTGCGGTGCGGGCGGAACTGGCCCATTTCCACGACTTCGTGTTCGCTGCCCGCGCGCAGAAAGCGGATCTTCTGGCCCTTGCGGACGGTCCCGTTCATCACACGGATGTAGGTGATCGCACCGCGATAATCGTCGTAGTTGGAATCGAAAACCATGGCCTGCAGGGGCGCATCGGCTGAGCCGCCGGGGCTGGGGACTTTCTCGATCACCGTCGTCAGCAAGTCCTCGATGCCGATGCCGGCTTTGGCGCTGACCTTGACGATCGTGTCGGGTTCGCAGCCCAAGGATTGTTCCATTTCGAAGGCCACCTCGTCGGGACGAGCGTGGGTCAGGTCGATTTTGTTGATCACCGGAATGATCGACAATTCGTGTTCCAGGGCCGCGTAAGCGTTGGCCACGGTCTGGGCTTCGACGCCTTGGAAGGCATCGACCAACAACAGGGCGCCTTCGCAACAGGCCAACGAGCGCGAGACTTCGTACTGGAAATCCACGTGGCCCGGCGTATCGATCAGGTTCAACTCGTAGGTTTCGCCTTGATGTTCGTAACGCATCGAAACGGCCCGCGCCTTGATCGTGATGCCCCGCTCGCGCTCCAGCGCCAGATCGTCCAGCAATTGCTCCTTCATTTCTCGCTTGGTCACCGTGCCGGTAAATTCCAGCAGCCGGTCGGCCAGCGTGCTCTTGCCGTGGTCGATGTGCGCGATGATGCAAAAGTTGCGAACCTGCATAGAGGTCACTTATACCCGGTTGGTTGAATGAAGTTGGTGACTAGTGTTGGGGGCGATACTTGCGGCGTGCATAGCCGGCCGCCCCGACGTAGCCGGCTGCGGCGGCCAGCGTGGCAAAGTCCAAGGTCGTGCCTTCGTACACGTTCTCGAACGTCCGCTCGCGGAACTCCTTGCGGATGGCTTCCAGGAACCGACGTCCGACCTTCGAGTCGCGGCCCCCGAAGTCCATGGCTCCGCCCAGCACGACCAAGCCCGGATCCAGGGTGTGGACCAGGATCGTGATGCCGATGCCCAGCCAGCGAGCCGTTTCGTCGATGATCTCCAGTGCCAGCGCGTCGCCGTCCTCGGCCGCCTGATACACTTTCTTGGCCGTCAGTTCGCTGTCGCCGCCGCCCAGCAGACCGCTCAACTGGCTGTTCGCTCCGGCGGTCAGCCGCTCCCGCGTTCGCTGGACCACGGCACTGGCCGAGGCGTAGGCTTCCAGCTGGCCGCGACCGCCACCCCACACGCACAGTTGGGCGTCGGGAGCCGAATTGACCAGGATGTGCCCACACTCGCTGCCGAAACTGTTGACTCCGTTGACCAATTCCCCATCGACAATGATGCCGCCCCCCACGCCGGTGCCCAGGGTCAGCAGGATCATCGACGAGTGCTCGCGTCCGGTGCCCAGCCAGAATTCTCCGTACGCCGCCGCATTGGCGTCATTGATAAAGGATACGCGGCGGTCCATAGCCTGGGACAGGGCATCGCGGATGGGAAACTGCCACCAATTCGGTAGATTTGGCGGTTCCAGCAGCATCCCGCTGGGCAGATCCATGCTGCCCGGGGCCCCCAGACCGATCGACGGCACCTGTTCGGCGGTCAACTGCAGCTCGCCTTCGATCCGCCGGAGCGTGGCGGCCACACGGTCCACGGCGGCCTGCGGTCCGTCCGGTTCCTCGGTCGCGATCTGCTCGAAGGCTACGGTCTTGCCGGTATCGTCCAGCAAACCGATCTTGATGTTCGTGCCGCCGATATCCACTCCCCAAAAGAAGGGTGGCTGGGCCTCGTCGAGCGGCGTTAAGGGAAGATGATCCGGCATTTCGTTTTCCTGGCAGGGTTTCATTAGCTGGCGGAGCAGGCGAGTATAGAAACGCTATGAATAATCCACAACGAGCGATTCGAACGTCATGAAACTGGCTTACTTAACGGCCGGTGCCGCCGGGATGTACTGCGGCAGTTGTATGCACGACAACGCCCTCGCCCGCGAACTGCAGCGGGTGGGCGTCGATTGCGTGCTATTGCCCGTTTACACGCCCATCCGCACCGACGAACAGGACGTCAGCGAATCGCAGGTCTTTTTCGGCGGGGTTCACATCTATCTGCTGCAAAAGGCGCCGTGGCTGCGCTGGGTGCCGCGGCCGGTGCGACGGTGGCTCGACGCGCCCCCGTTCCTCCGCTGGGCGACGCGCCGCACCGCGACCGCCCCGGCCAAGACCCTGGGTGAGCTGACGATTTCGATGCTCGAGGGCAGCGACGGCCGGCAGGCCGAGGAGGTTCATCGTTTGGCCACCTGGTTGGCCGATCACCTCAATCCCGACTGCGTGCTGCTGAGCAATCTGCTGATCGGCGGAGCCATTCCCGAGATCCGCAAACGATGTCCCGACGCCACGGTGTGCGTCACGCTGCAGGGCGACGATATCTTTTTGGATTACCTGTTGGACCAGCATCGTCAGCGGGCCGTGGAATTGATGCGCGGCCTGGTCCCGCAGGTCGACCGCTTTATCGTGCACAGCCAGTTCTATGCCGAAAAGATGGGACGACTGCTGGAGATCCCGTCCGAGAAGCTGGTCGTCCTGCCGCTGGCGATCGACGCCGAACCGTTCGGGATCAGCGACCTGCGGGACGAAAGCGACCCGAATGATGCGATCGGCATGCCAGAGGAAGACGGTGCCGCGGGCGTGCGGCCCCCGCGAATCGGATATCTGGCTCGCCTGGCGCCGGAAAAAGGTCTGCATCACTTGGTCGAGGCGTTCATTTCGCTGGCGACGCGCAGCGGCATCGAAACGCTGGAGCTGCACATCGCCGGCTACGAAGGACCCCAGCACGCCCAGTACATCGCCGCCCTCAAAGACAAACTGCAGCGGGTCGGTTTGAGCCAACGGGTGCGGTTTCACGGCAGCCCCGACCTGGCGGGCAAGGTTGCGTTTCTCCAGCAGCTGGATCTGTTGTGCGTGCCGACCGAATACGAAGATCCCAAAGGCCTGTTTATCTTGGAAGCCTGGGCGGCCGGCGTGCCGGTGGTGCAGCCGGATCATGGGGCGTTCTCGGAACTGGTAACGGGAGCCCAGGCCGGATGTCTGGTGCCCCCGATGGACCCCGGCGCGTTGGCCGACCGCCTGCACGCCGCGTTGCTGGACGAACCCGGCCGGCTGCGCTGGCAAGAGGCCGGCCGAAACTACGTCCGCCAGCAGGCCACCATCACGATCCAAGCCCGGAAGCTGTTAGAGGTGCTGCGGTCTTTGAAACCAACCTAGCCGAGAGAGGGTTTTGAGATTCGAGATTCGAGATCTGAGATTTGCTGACTCCGGCGGAATCAATGTAGGGGAACGAATGTTCCTAAATTGCGGAGCGTTTGTCTGTGGTAGCCCCAAAACGCGAGCCCGGGGAAACGTAAACACCACGGACAAAAGCCCTGGAAGGGCGACAGGAAGTCTGGCACCGGGATTCGTGTCGTCCCTCTGGGACTGGCGCGCGGGTGTGGGGGCGGCACCCCAGGCTCGCGCCTGGGGCTACCACATGTCGCCACTCCGTGGCTTCTACCGCTCCGGGCCCTACCTAGATTCCGCCGGAGTCAGGAAATTGGAACCGCGGATCGTCGGGGACGTCTGCTCCGCGCTTTTGCGGGCGAAATCGGTCACAATAGGGCCGAGAGCATTTAACGAGTCCTGCGTAGCGGACTGCAGAAACGGAGCGGAACGGTGAAAGTAAGCAGTGGCGGTGGATTCCGGGCGATCTGGTACACCTGGAAAAAAGGCCGCGAGGCCGGCGGCGTGTGGAAGCTGTACAAGGCGATGCGGACGCGCAACGCCTGTAAGACCTGCGCCCTCGGCATGGGCGGTCAAAAGGGCGGGATGGTCAACGAACAGGGCTCGTTCCCGGAAGTCTGCAAGAAAAGCTTGCAGGCCATGGTGGCCGACATGCAGCCCGGGATTCCGCCGACGTTCTGGGCTGAAAACAGCATCGAAAAACTGCAAACGCTTTCCCCCCGCGAACTGGAACACTGCGGACGCCTGGTCCAGCCGCTGCTGTACGAGCGCGGCCAAAACCACTACCGCCCGATCACTTGGGAAGACGCTTTCACACGCATCGTCGACAAACTGCAGACGGTGCGGCCGGACGAAACGTTCTGGTACTTCAGCGGTCGCAGCAGCAACGAAGCCGGGTTTCTGCTGCAGTTGATGGCCCGTCTGTACGGCACCAATAACGTCAACAACTGCAGCTACTACTGCCACCAGGCCAGCGGCGTGGGATTGCAGTCGGCGGTCGGCAGCGGTACGGCCACGGTCGTGCTGGAGGATGTCGAACACGCCGACCTGGTTTTTCTGATCGGCGGCAATCCGGCCAGCAACCATCCGCGGTTGATGACCAGTTTGATGAACGTGCGTCGCCGTGGCGGCAAGGTGATCGTGATCAATCCGGTGGTCGAAACCGGGCTGGTCAAGTTCCGCGTGCCCAGCGACCCCCGTTCGCTGCTACTGGGAACCAAGGTGGCCAGCCAGTACGTCCAGCCGCACATCGGTGGCGACCTGGCGCTGCTGTGGGGGATCGCCAAAGCGACGCTGGAAATGGGGGCCGAAGACAGCGAGTTTCTCAAACAACACTGCGCCGGTAGCGACCTCTGGCGCGAAGCGGTCGAAACGCTGTCCTGGCAGGAGATCGAGTCCAAGTCCGGCGTGGCCCGAGCGGAGATCGAAACCATTGCCCAGACGTATGCTCAGGCCAAACACGTGGTGTTTTCCTGGACCATGGGGATCACGCACCACGCCAACGGGGTCGAGAACGTGCAGGCGATCGCGAATCTGGCCATGGCTCGCGGCATGCTCGGCCGGCCGGGCTGTGGGTTGATGCCCATCCGCGGTCACAGCAACGTGCAGGGGATCGGTTCGGTGGGCGTGACGCCCAAATTAAAACAAGCCATCTTCGAGTCGCTCGAGTCGAAATTCGACGTCCGCCTGCCGACGTCCGCCGGACTGGACACGCTGGCGTGTATCGACGCAGCGAAGGCCGGCGAGATCAAAGTCGGCTTTTGTCTGGGCGGAAATCTGTACGGATCCAATCCGGATTCGCAGTACGCCGACGAGGCGCTGTCGAACTTGGAAATGAATGTGATGATGAGTACGACGCTGAATACCGGCCACGCGCACGGACTGGCCGAGGAAACCATCATCCTGCCCGTTTTGGCTCGAGACGAGGAACCGCAGGCGACGACTCAGGAATCCATGTTCAACTTCGTCCGGGTCAGCGACGGAGGACCGAGCCGCGTGCCGGGGCCGCGCAGCGAAGTGGAAGTGATCGCGACGCTGGGCCAGCGACTTGTGGATCGCGACCGCGGGGTGGATTGGGCCGACATGCGAAACACGGCCACCATCCGGCGGTGGATCGGAGCGGTCGTACCCGGATACGAAAAAATCGCCGACCTCGAACAGTCGCGCGAAGAATTTCAAATTGGCGGACGCACTTTTCACCAGCCCCGTTTCGGTACGCCCGACGGTCGCGCCGTGATGCACCGCCACGAGCTGCCGGAATTGAAAGGAACCGCCGAACATCAATTGCGGTTGATGACCGTCCGCAGCGAAGGGCAATTCAATACCGTGGTCTACGAAGAGGAAGACCTGTATCGCAACCAGGATCGGCGCGATGTGATTTTGATGCACCCTGAGGATCTGAAACGTTTCGGTCTCGGGCACGACCAACGCGTCAGCGTCTCCAGCGAGACGGGCCGCATGAGCGGTATTCTGGCGCGCGGCTTTGAATCCATCCGCCCCGGCAATGCGCTGATGTACTATCCGGAATCCAATGTCCTGGTTTCTCGCCGCGTCGATCCGGCCAGTAAAACGCCGGCTTTTAAGAACGTCGTCGTGACGATCGACGCTTATTCCGTGGCCGCTGGCCAATCGTATTCTACAGTTGTTTAGACACACCTCTGCGGCCGGCGTCTGTTTCCACCGGAGGCGTCGCCTTGAACCCATTTTAACGACTGTAACGATCACCGATGAATCGCAATCGCCTTGCTCTGTTTCGAATCTCGTTTCTGTCGATCACTGCTGCGGTGCTCGTCGCGGTTGCGGCAAGCCAGGTCCATAGCGATGCGGCCGAAGCGTCGAAGTCGACCCTCGATACTCGGGTTGCGGCTGCGGTCCGCGCGGCGGAACCCGCGGATCCGCATCGCGTGATGGGCTCGCAGACCTGCGTCAAATGTCACGCTTCGGAGGTCGCCGTTTGGCAGCAGACCCCGCACGCCCAAACATTTGAACAACTGCATCGGCGTCCCGAGGCCCGGCAGATCGCCGCGCGCCTGGGCGTGCAATCGATCAAGTACGACGGGCGCTGCGTGGACTGTCACTACACCCAACAAGCCGATCCCAGCGATCCGCATGAGATCACGGCGATCGCCGGGGTGTCCTGCGAATCCTGCCATGGGCCTGCCCGGGACTGGCTGGACGTGCATCACGATTACGGGGGCGAACATGTGACGCGGCAAAGCGAACCGGCCGCACACCGCGAACAGCGTCTGCGCGAGAGTGTGAGGCTGGGCATGCGAAACCCGGTGAACCTGTATCTGATGGCGCAGAGCTGCTACCGATGTCACACCGTGGGCGATGAAGAGCTGGTGAACGTCGGCGGACACAACACCGGTAGCCTGGACTTCGAAATGGTGTCCTGGTCGCAGGGCATGGTGCGACACAACTTCGTGCGCAGCGATGGCAAGACCAATGCCGCCAGCAGTCGCGAGCGGTTGCGTGTGATGTTCGTCGCCGGGATGATCGCCGATCTGGAAAGCAGTTTGCGAGCCGTGGCGAGCGCGACGGTCAAAGACACCTACGGATTGACGGTTGCCAAACGAGCGGATCGAGCGGCCCGGCGTTTGAAAAGCGCTCAAGCGAAACTGGCGCATCCGCGGTTGGCCGAAGTCCTGGGCGTCTACGACAACGTCCAGCTGAAACTGAACAACAGCGAACCACTGCGAAAGGCTGCCGACCAGATCGCAGCGATCGGGTACGCCTTTGCCGATGAGAGTCAGGGAACGGAACTGGCGGCCATCGATCGTTTCGTGCCTCCTCCGGAAAAATACAAATAGTCACGTCGAAGTCGGTGCGGATCAGCGGTTACAATACCGAGCGTGCCGTTCGTTCCATGGCTTTGAACCGTTCGCCTGTCACCTGCCATCCGCCCGAGTTTTGATGAGCGCCTCGGAATCGACCGAACACCCCGCGATGGTGCTCGAACCCTGGCAGCTGCAGCCGGAACCGCTACGCGCTGCGTTGTCGGAACTGGAGCCCTCCGGCGACCAGGAACCGAAGCGGTGGCCGTTGATTCAGGCGGTCGACGTTGCGGGGCACCATGACGCGTTGATGGGCCTGGATCATGCGGTCCGCGTCGAGGTGGCGGGACCTTTGGGAGATCATGCCTGTGCCTACAACCGCCAAGCCGAGGTGCGGATTCGTGGCCCCGTCGGGTCGGCCGTCGCCGAAGGCATGCGCAGCGGCGCGGTGCGCGTTTACGGCGGCGCCGGACATGGCGCCGGCGTGGCGATCCGCGGCGGAACGCTGGCCGTCTATGGTCATGCCGGCGACCGGTGTGGCGCAGGACTGGCCGGCGGCGAGATCTTTGTCCGCGGCAACGTCGGCACCGCGGCCGGTGTGGGAGCGTTGGGAGGCACGATCGTGATCGGTGGCAACGCGGGACCGGGGCTGGGGGCGGCGATGAGCGGAGCGACGATCTTTGTGCGGGGAACGGTGGCGTCCCTGGCGCCCGATGTCGTGGAGGCTCCGCTGCGCGAACGCGAACGGTTGCGATTGGGGCTGTTACTGATCAACGCCGCGATCCGTGGCGATGCAAAAGATTTTCGGCGGATCATTCCACGGGCGATGTTCCAGCAAGAAACGAATCGGCCTCGCGGCGAAATCGATCCCAGTTGGCGGTGAATGCAGTGACAGACAACGGAGGTGTCGCGCCGGTGAGTGTTTCACCGTTGCTGGACGAGATCGGATTACTGCCCCCGCCCCTGGCGACGCCATGGGAGGATGGGGCCGAGTCGGCTGAGGAAGAAGCCGTGCCCGAGCGATGGGCGGCCGCCCCGCCGTTGTTCTGGTACGACCCGCCCTGGCATTTTGTGCCGGCCCCTACGGCTCGTCAGATCGCTTCCACGGTCGATGCCGTGGGCATTCCGACGGCGGCGTTGGGATGCGAGTTGGGCGAGGAAGACATTGGCGATGTGATGCTAAGGCATTCCATTGCCGCGGTTCGTCCGGACCGTTATGGCCTGGCGATCGGTGATCTGAACGCTGCGGCCGTGGTGGATCTCCGCCTGGCTCGTTCGCGCGACGCTCACGGTCGGTTCGCCTACGGCCGGTCGCAGCTGCAGCGTTGGTTGGCCGAACCGACCGGCGAAGACGAAACCCTGGATCTACCCGACAGCGTTCCCGCCCCGGGCTGGCCGCCCGAACTGACCTCGCTGGGTGAGCTGGCGGGCAAGTTCCGGCAGTACCGGGCTTTCCAACGCCGTGTGCGCTGTGCCGTTTCGATCACGCCCTACCGGATCTTTGACGAGCTGGCCGCGGTGCTGGAAGCCAAACCCGATATCGTCATCCTGCGCATGGATGACAGCGACGAATTCTCCGGCATTCGACTGGCCAGCGTCATCGCCGCAGCGCTGGATGTGATCCGAACGCACCACCGGGCGACTCGGCTGTGGGTCGTGCCGCCGTGCGAGCCGACGCCGGACGACTGCGTCAAAATGCTGGCGTTGGGCGTCGAGGCGGTCGCCGTCGATTGGTGGTGTCAACCGTTGATCAACGCTGCGATCCAGCAGGGGGGAACGCTGACCGATGCGCCGGCTCAGCTTCGCGAGCACGTGCTGGACATCCTGAGCGAGCGGATGGAGCGGATGGTTGGATTGATCCATTCGTGCGGGGCCAGCGGTCCGGCCGAGCTGCGTCCGAGCCATCTGTATTCGCCCAGCACGACCATCGCCCGACGCCTCGGGATCTCCAGCCAGACGTAGTGTCGCCTTTCGCTCCGCCGAAAGTAGCTTAAAAACCCAAGCTACTTTCGCGGAGCGAAAGGCGACACTTGGCTACTTTCGCGGAGCGAAAGGCGACACTTGGCTACTTTCGCGGAGCGAAAGGCGACACTCGGCTACTTTCGCGGAGCGAAAGGCGACACTTGGCTACTTTCGGCGGAGCGAAAGGCGACACTTGGCTACTTTCGCGGAGCGAAAGGCGACACTTGGCTACTTTCGGCGGAGCGAAAGGCGACACTTGGCTACTTTCGCGGAGCGAAAGGCGACACTTGGCTGCTTTCGCGGAGCGAAAGGCGACACTTGGCTGCTTTCGCGGAGCGAAAGGCGACACTTGGCTGCTTTCGCGGAGCGAAAGGCGACACTTGGCTACTTTCGCGGAGCGAAAGGCGACACTTGGCTACTTTCGCGGAGCGAAAGGCGACACTTGGCTGCTTTCGCGGAGCGAAAGGCGACACTCGGCTAGGACTGGTCGTCCCACCAGGCTTCGGGCGACTTCCAGTCGGCTTTCGGCTCGGCGGGTGTTTCGGCTTCCGCTTCGCCTTGGAACCAGAGCTCGCCCGGGGTGGCGGTTTCCGCGTGAGCCAGCACAGGACGCCGAGGTGCCGGCGCCGGCTGTTCGGGTTCGCGTTCGTACCACATCCAGTCGATCGAGGGAACTTCCCGGTCGGCTACCACACGCAGCGGGACCGGCTGAGGATGCCGGACCACCGGTTCCTCGTGAACCACCGGTTCGTTGGCAACGACCGGTTCTTTGGCGACGACCGGTTCTTTGGCGACGACTGGTTCTGGGCGAACGACGGGCGGCTCGACGACGGGCAGGGGCGCTGGACGTACCACTTCCCGCACCACAACCGGTTCGGGTTCGGGCTCGGGTTCGTGCTCGGGCTCGGGAGCTGGCTCCGGTTTGATTTCGGCGACTGGTTCTGGGGCAGGCTCCGGTTCCGGTTCCGGTTCCGGTTCGGCGACCGGTTCCGGTTCCGGTTCCGGTTCCATCTCAGCTTCGGGCTCGGGCTCGGGCTCGTACGAAACTTCTTCTTCGAATTCCTCTTCTTCGACTTCCTCTTCTTCGTAGAGCTCGGGTTCGAGGATGGTTGCGGCGCCGGGAGAGCCTTGTTCCGGTAGCAGACGCACTTCCTCGCCGATCTCGTGGAAGATTTCGGCGATGTGTTCGTGACAGGTGAACATCATCACCTGGTGTCCGAGTTCGGCGAAGGTCTGCAGGGTGCGGGCGGCGTGCAGGGCGCGTTGGCGGTCAAAGTTCACCAACACATCGTCCAGGACCAGCGGCAGCATGACGCCGCGCCGTGCATAGGCGGCGGCCAGCGACAATCGCAAGGCGATGAAGACGGCTTCGCGAGTGCCTCGGCTGAGCACCTCCAGGGGCAACGAATCGCCATCGGCTCCGTCGATGTTCAGACGGTTGGTGCCCAGCGGCGTCCAGATCCGCGTGTACTTGCCGTCGGTCAACTGAGTCAGGAACGTCGATGCTTCTCGCAGCGTCTCGGGTTGCCGTTCGTTCTCGACGGTCCGGCACACGTCCTCCAGCAGGCAACTGGTCATGGCCAGCGTTTGCCAACGTCGCGCGAGGTTTTCGATCTGGCGTTCCACGCAACCCAGTTCCAGTTGGGCGGTTGCCAGGCGATGATCCTCGGCCAACTGTTTCATTTCCTGAGACAATTCTCCCTGCTTGGTCCGCAGTTGGTCGATGCGGCCGTGGGCCTGCGAGATCTGCTGCGTGAGGCGATCCCAGCGGTCTTCCAGATCGGTCTGCTTGGCGCCGTCGAGCTGCTGCAGGACCTGGTCGTAGTCGACCTGGTTGCCGATCATTTTGCGGAACTGTTGCTGCAGTTTTTCCAGCTGGTCGTTCAACTGATCCAAGCGACTCTTTTGCTCGACCAACTGATCGAACTGTTCGGCGGTGGCCACGCCACAGCGGGCCCATAACGATCGCCGATTCTGTTCGCTTCGTTCGATCGATCGCTGCAGGGCCGCCTGTTGCCGCTTGTACTGATGATCCTGTTCGATCAATTCGCGGCGGCGTTTGATCCAGTGCTGTTGGCGAGCCAGTTCTTCATTCAACTGATTCAGCTGGCCCAGCGGATCCTTGCGCAGCGGCGCCGTGGCGGCCGCCGGCGGTGCGTCGTCCGTGTCGTGTGAGGCACGTCCGTTCCGCGCGTCCTTGGGCGCCCGAGCTTGCTCTGGTTCGTCCCCATCGGCCGCTGCGTCGGCCGCGCCGGTCTCGGGGCCGACGGCTTCCAAGTACAGGCCTTCGATGCGTTTGGCCAAGGCCTGCAGTTCACGCTGGCGTTGGGCGCGTTCGCTTTGCAGTTGTTGAACCCGCTGGCGGCTGGCCATCAGCGTTTCGTAACCCTCGCTCAACTTCCGCACGCTCGATGGCGACATCGATTCGCTCAGCCCCAGCTCTTCCAGGGTGCTCTGCCATTTGTTGCGGGCATCCTTCAGGGCGATGGAAGCCGATTCGGCGCGCTGGCGACTGGTCGCGGCGCGTTCGGTCGCGGCCAGATGTTTGTGATACACCGGTAGGGCGGCTTCCAGCTGGGCCAACAGCTCTTCGGCTTCGCGCAGCCGCGTCTCGAGCGTGCCGTTGCCCGGAGGCAGGCTTTGGTGCAGGTCGTTGCGTTCGGTTTCGACTTCGCGAATCTGCAGCCGCAGCGTATCGATCTGACGCTCGCAGTCCTCCAGATCCAACGCCGTACCGCGGTCGCCGCGTTCGCGGATAAAGTAGTACCAACCCAGCGCCAACACGCCGAACAGGATGCACAGCATGCCGGTGTTGTTGGAGGGTTGGGCCACCATGGCCGTAAAATTGAACAGGTGGAACAGGCCGTACAGGAAACTCATCCCGCCCAGCACGAAGGGCAGGAACAGCAGGATCGTCCGCTCCACCGGCAGGGCTTGGTCGGTGGCCAGGTCCAGCGATTCCTTTTCCAGGTCGCGGTAGTGGCGTTTGAGTTTCTCCAGGTGTTCGTCGGTCTGGATGCACTGGCGAATCAAGGCGATCGATTCGCCTTGACGCTTCAGTGCCTGCTGCAGGTCGGAGGCTTGGGCGTGCTGGAGGACGTCGCGGAGGCGGGCTTCCAGCTTTTCGGCTTCCTGTTTGTCGCGCAGCCCTTCGTTGCGAGTTTGCCGCAGGCGGAAGGTTTGTTCTTTGACTTCGCGGGCCGGTCCGGCCAGGGCGGACAGGGTGGCGCGAGAGAGATCCGGAACGGCCGACGATTTGCCGTCGAGCAGGGCTTGGCGTTGGTCTTCTTCCAGCCCCAGTTTCTCCGCATCGGCGGCCAGTTGTTGTTCCGCTTTGTTGATCTGGGTATCCAGCGAGTCGATCTGTTCCTGGATGGCTTCGATCCAGGTGCCCTGTTGGCTGGCCGCTTCGATGCGTCCCTGCAGGTCTGACATCCGGCGGCTGAGCGGCAGCTGGTCGGCCTTGTCGCGCAGATCGCGGCGGCGCTGTTTCAGTTCCGCCAGTTTCGCGGTGCGTTCCTCCAGTTGGGCATCCAACTGGGCGCGTTGCGACGGCGCATCGGAGGGCAGGTCCTGGGCGGTGGCCAGGGCTTGGATCTCGGCTTGCAGGTCGTTTTGCTGGGTCCACAGTTCGTGGACGGTGGTCGCCACTTCGACCGTTTTCGCGTCGCCCTCCCAGCGCTGGACGCGTTCGCCCAGCTGGGAGATTTCCTGTTGCTGGGCGCGGCGCTGGATGGCCAGCTCGCTCCAGCGGCGGCCGTTGCGGGTCAGCGTTTCGATCTCGTCACGCAATTTTTCGCGGCGCCGCATCCAACCGGCCATCCGGCCCAATTCTTCGTCGTCGGCGACCGTGGGCCCGATTAATTTTTGTCGGCCGGTCTTCAGGGTGCGAATGCAATCGACCAACGAGACGCGGTCCAGCCCCGAGGACAACTTGTAGAGTTCATCGGCGGCCGCCGTATCGTCCAGCGTGCTCAGCTCCTGCAATTCGCGCAGGCCGATGGCGAACACATTCTTGAAGATCGATTCATCGATCTGGCCCAATAGGCTGCCCAGGCGATGCTGGCCCTGGCTCAGACCGTCGGCACCGGTAACCGACAACTGGCCGATACTGTCGGGGTCGGTTAATTGGGCGCGGCGACGGATCTCGTAACCGCCGCCGGGACCGGTCACGCGGAGGGCTCCGCCGGGTTGGCCGCCGTGGATGGGCGGCAGGTAACGGCTGCGACGCTCGGGCGTAAAGCCGTACAGCATCGCGCGCACGAACTGCATCAGCGTGGTCTTGCCGGCTTCGTTGGGGCCGTAGAACAGCGTCATGCCTTCGGGCAGTGAGTCGACCGAAAGCCCGGTCCACACGCCAAAGCCATCAATTTGAATGTCTCGAATTTTCACCGGGGGATCCTCCCGTGCCGGTGGGTGGTTGCAGTCCGTTCGCTACATCGTGCAGCGAAACAGCAAGTCGGAATCACGATCAACTGAGGTTTACCTTTCCGCCCCGAAGCATTTCGACGCCCAACAGAGCGGCTTCATCCAGCAGTTCGCGGCGGGCGGCTGCCGTGGGTTCGGCCAGCAGGGTTTCCATGCTGGCGGTCAATTGGTGGTGCTCTTCGGTCATCGGTTTCAAGTTCAGTTCCGCCGCGTCGCTCTTGCGATGCTGGTCGGAGACCCGCAGGAAATCGCCCAGGATCGTGTCTTCTTCGTGCCAGCTGGTGGGATACTTGGCGGGCGGGCGAACGCGGAGGCCCACGGTCCAGGCGGCCGGTTTGCCGTGCCCGTGTTCCTGACGCAGCCATTTCAGCAGCTGGGCCGGATCGCCCACCGCTTGCAGGGCTTCGCCACCGGCCAGCGAGAGATCCCAACCGATCAACAGGTGGCGGTCGCCGTGTTCGTGCTGCAGCCGTGCCAGCCGCCCGCTCAGCACGCTGCGCAGATCGCTCGCACCGGCCAATTCGCTCGCGTCCAGTTTGACGTTGCAGTAGCGAAAGCTGTCGCAGTCGTGGTGATACACGCGGCCGTTACCATCGCTGTCGACATCGACCAAGGCGTAGCCATGGGCGCCGGGTTCACGCAGGCTGCGACCTTGAGGGCTGCCACAGTAGACCGCCCCGACCGCGGCGGCTTGGTCCAGTTCCTCGCGTTGGTGTCGACCGCCCAGAGCCCAGTAATCGAAACGGCCTTCGGCCAGGGCGTCGGGCATCGCGCCACCCACCGCTACGGCGACCGTAAACTCGTCGCTGGGGTCTACGCGATAGGACGGCACGTGGATGTTCGAGCGGCCCTCGCTGCTGCGGCCGACCACCGTGCAAATGGTCTGACCGCTGCGCACGACGGGAACCGCTTCGGTGCGGTCGCGGGGAAAGAGGGTGACGTTCTCGGGCAAGGCGATCGCTTCGGGCCATTTCTGCGGATCGTCCACTTCGCCGGCCGCCCAAAACACCGGAATCTGCTGTTCGTCCAGCTTCTCGAACTGCTCGACCAACAACGCGATGCCGCGCGGTCCGGCCAGGGTTGGGTGCAGCAGGTCGCCGGCGAGCACGACGAAGTCGACGTTTTCCAACAATGCCGCTTCGAATACCGATTCCGCGGCCCGCCAGGGGGCTTCGGCGAGGGCTTCTTGAAGATGCGATGGCAGTTCATCCAGATCACCCAGGGGGCGTTCCAAATGAAAATCGCTCGCGTGCAGAAACCGAAATGATTCGCCTGTCATCGTTCCCTCCTTGGAAGTACGTGGCGAAAATCGGCGGTCAAGGCGCGATCCTGCTGGCCATCGCCGACTACGACACGCCCGGCAGTCTAACGCAAGGCGATCGCTCATACCAAGAGGTTTTTTGCACGTTCCTCCGGAAAAGGCTCAAGTCGACCCGTTCAGGCCGCGGCGATCGCCGCGGCCTCGACTCAGGCGGCTCGCTGGCCCGCCGCGACGGGCTGCCGGGCCGCCGCGGCTGGCTGCCGGGCCGCTGCGGCGGTTTCGCCCAGCAGCTCGGGGCGATAGCTCGGCACGACCTGCTGCAGACGTTTGCGAACCGCAAGGCCGTCGCCTTCGGCCAGCTCCAGCAGTTCGCCCACATGCTGCAGGATTTGCAGACGCGGCATGGTCATGCTGTCGGCGACCAGGATTTTGGGATAGGGGGTCGGCCGCCGCGTTTCCTCTTCGGCATACAGTTCCTCGTACAGTTTCTCGCCCGGTCGCAAGCCACTGATCTCCAGCTCGATATCGACGCCCAGCTCCAGGCCGGAAAGGCGGACCATGTCGGCGGCCAGGTCCATGATTCGCACCGGTTCGCCCATGTCCAGGACGAAGATTTCGCCGCCGCCTCCGACACAGCCGGCTTGGATAACCAACCCGCTGGCCTCGGGGATGGTCATGAAGAAACGCGTCATGTCCGGATGCGTGATCGTCAGCGGTCCGCCGGCGGCAATCTGACGACGAAACACCGGGATCACGCTGCCGGCCGACCCGAGCACGTTGCCGAAGCGGACGGTGACAAAACGGCATCCGGCGGACGACGCATTCGCTTCGCCGGCAAAGCGATTCGCATCCAATGACTGGGCATAGAGTTCGGCGACGCGTTTGCAGCATCCCATCACGCTGGTCGGGTTCACCGCCTTGTCGGTGCTGACCATCACGAAGGTTTCCACGTCGTACAGGCGAGCCAGGTCGGCCAGGTTGCGGGTGGCCCCGATGATGTTCTTGATCGCTTCGCCGGGATGTTTTTCCATCAGCGGCACGTGCTTGTAGGCAGCCGCGTGAAAGACCAGCTCCGGCCGGTACTGCTCGAACAAGGCTTCCATGCGTTGGCGATCGGTCGCGTCGGCGACGATGATTTCGATCGTTCCCTCGGCGTCGGCGGCCGCCAATTCGCGTTCCAGAAAGAACTGGCCCGTCTCGCTGCGGTCCATCAACAACAGCCGGGCGGGCTGTAGTCGCAGCAGTTGCCGCGACAGTTCGCTGCCGATCGAGCCACAGCTGCCGGTCACCAGGACGGTTTTGCCGCGGACCCAGTGGCGGACGTCGGTATCGTCCAGCGACACGCTCTCGCGGCCCAGCAGGTCTTCGATCGCCACACTGCGCGGCGTGAAATCGACTTTGCCTTCCACGATGCGGTTGACCGCCGGCACGACCTGGACGCGGATGTCCGCTTGGCCGCACTGCTGGACGATCTGACGAACCTGGGCCCCGGACAGTTCGCCCGAAACCAACAGCACGGTCGTCGCGCCGGCTTGCCGAGCCGCGTTGGCGGTGTTCTCGACCAAGCCCAACACGGGCACGCCGGCCACCTCGCGATGCAACATCCGGCGGCGATCGGTAACCAGTCCGACCGGACGGTAATGGGAGGGGGTTCCGCTGCACAGCGAGCGCAGAAAGACTTCGCTGCAGGTCGCATTGCCGGCGACCAGGACGGCTTCGGCGGGGGCTGCCGGTTCGCGGGGGGATTGTTCGTGGCGAAAACGACGCCGTTCGCGCCGCTCGCGAAGCCACCGCCGCAGCGTCGGATAGCCGCCCAGCATGATCAGGGTCAAGCAGGCATCGATCAAGATCACGCCGCGTGGCAGACGCACGCTGGGCGAGACGAAGAAATTCGCCGCGGCGACCATGGCCGTCGCCAGAACCACCACGCCGCCCAGGCGGATACCGTCTTGGAGGGTAAAGTAGGCGTGCCAGCATCGGGCCAGCCGGGCAAAATAAAAGACCGCGGTTTTGACGGCCAACACCAACGGGATCATCATTGCCAGACGCTCTCCGGCGCCGGCCGGAAGCCGGCCGTCGTAGCGCAACCAGAATGCGGCCAGCAGCGATACGGCGAGTGTCGGCAACAGCCAGGCCAAGGTGCGAACGCGGCGAGTGACCGTGGGCCAGAAGCAGCAAGCAAGCGGAGGGGCGGGAAGCTGTGGAGCCATAGCAGGGCCAGCGAGTCTGGGAACGATGCCAATGTGGTGGGTGGGTAGCTTCTAGCACACAGCGGCGCTTGTCCCCAAGGCTAATTTTGGCAGAATGTCCTTGACGGGGGTTCTTCCCCCCACGGTTCGGGTTTCGCCGGTTCCGACGCGGGGATATAACCTAGGGTTATAGGCCCGACGTCTGGTCTTGTCGCTGCGTGGTCGTAGCCGTTACAGCCGATCCTGCCGTCCAATCGATCGCGTCGCATCCGCCAATACAAGCCAGAATAAAGACACTGGCCAGACCAACACCACCGAACATTTATTGCAATAGCCCGGCCGGCCGCAGCGAACTACTTCCCTGCGGCTTCGACCGGCTTCTGATTAGAAAGCGTAAGCACAGAACATTATGAACATGTCCGATCACTGGAAATCCCTCACCCGCCTGCTCGGGGCACCCGACGCCGCAGAGCCACCGAAAAAAGCAAAGTCCACGTCGGCCAAGCCCGCTGCGAAAGAAGAGAAATCGCCGCCCCAGGACGATGCTGAGGCCGCCGCGGAGGAAGAACACACCTTGGCCCCGCCCGAGCCGCTGGAAAGCCGCTCCAAACCCGAACCGCACGTCCTGGACGAACTGCAGCAGGTGCCCGATCGGCAATCCCTGCCCGGTTTCGGTGACGACGCCGACGTGCCGGCCGATAACTCCTGGGACGCTCTGGTTCAGGATCTGGGGATCGCGGCCGATGCCGAAGCCCCCGATGCCGAAGCCCCCGCGGCCGACAACGATCGCTCGGAAAAATCGGCTGCGGCTCCCGCGAAAAAGGACCAATCCGCCAGCGGTTCCCGGCGGTCGGGACGGCCCAAGAAGGACAAACCCTCCGAGGGTCGCGCCAAGAAACCCCGCCGCGGCCGCAGCAGCGGCTTCGGCGGCGAGTTGCTGGATGACTTGGACGATTCGGAAACCATCGCCGACGACAACCTGCAAGAACCGGTCGACAGCGAAAACGTCGATGCGGCCATGGATGAATTGGAAAGCGATGCTTCGTCCGTCGCCGAGAAAGCGGAGCCGAAGGCAAAGGCGGAGGACGCCGGCGATCGTTCGGCTGCCGAGCTGGAAGACGACGATTTGTTCAGCGGGTTCTCGGGACATCGCAAGCGTCGCGGCAGCGATCCGCCGCAGGAAACCGAAACCGCCGAAGCCTCCCCGCGACGGCGAGGCAGCCAAGGACGTCGCGAATCAGGCAAAGACGATGCCGGTCCGGAGAACTCGTCCAGTCGCGTTTCGGCCCGCCGCGGCAGCGAACAGGACGACTCGAACGACGAACCGGCGGCGGAGCGGAGCGGGCGGCGGCGACGAGGGGCCGGAAGTGAAAGTGAAGATGAGGGCGGCCGCGGCGGACGACCGCGGCGCCGCGGTCGGCGTGGCCAGCGGCAGCGGATGGGCGCGTCGGATCTGGGAGATTTGGACGAGGACGCATCGCCGGTGGATCTGGAGGACGACGCCCTGCCGGCGAACCTGTTCGCCGATGACGATGCAGACGACCAACAGGACGACGCCGGAGTTCGCACGAGCCAACGCCGTGACTCGGACGACGATGACGAAGTGCCTCGTCGCCGACGTCGCCGACGCCGGGGCCGAGGTGGCCGCGGCGACCGTGGTCGCGACGACGTCTCGGCCGATAATGGTCGAGACGACGACGATCGCGACCGCAACGGACGTGACGAGCCTCGCGCCGAACGCAGCCGGCCGGCTATCGACGCCGTCTTTGATGACGACCACGAAGACGCCGAAGAGGTCACCGAGATGCGCCGCGGTCGACGACGACGCTCGCGGCGTTCACGCGGCGACGAAAGGAACGAATCGCGCAGCGAGCGGAGCTCGGCAGCGGCGGGTCGCGCCTCCGACGACGACGAGGAACCCTTCGTGCCGACCCGTCGTCAACGCGACGTGACGACCTGGGAGGAAGCCGTGGGGATTCTCATCTCCAGCAATATGTCCAGTCGCAAGAACGACTCGCGAGGTCGCGGTCGCGGTCGTGGCAGACGCCGCGACTAAACGGTCCGATCGCGACCGTGATCCAATACCCCGGTCCCGCGCCGTCGCCAGCCGACGGCGCGAGCGGGCTGTCGATGTCGTGAGCCGTTTAGGCGATAGCCTCGGTTCACTGCGCCAGCAGTTTCTCGGTCGCCTGTTCGATGCCCACGGCGGTGAGGAAGATCCGCCGCACGATTCCCGCTTGATCGATCAAGACGACGAACGGAAAGGACGTGACGCCGGTTTGAATGGCTAGCGGGTTTTCGGTCCCCTGCTGCAACGGATCGGGGCTGCGGAGACTGGGCCAATCCAGACGGAACTGGCGTTCGAACTGGGCCAGGGATTGCGCTTCCAAATCGACATTAACCCCCAGAATCGCGACCTGGTTGGGGTGTTGGTCGCGGATGGATTCGAGCAGCCGAAAGACGGAGATCGATTCGGGATGCTCGGCCGCCCAGAACGGCATCAAGACGACTTGGCCGCGAAGGCTGCTGTAATCAAACGGAGCCCCCGTGGTATCGGGTAGGTCCACCTCCAGCGGTTCGCCGATGATCTCCTGTCGCGCCCGGTAGGTCGCCAGCACGGCCTGTTGTTCGTAGCGGAGGTCCGCGTCTTGGACGTCGGCAAACCCGTCGCGGATCACTTCGTAGGTGGCCTCGGCAAAGTCTTTCATACCGCTGACCTCGAAGTGCAGAGCGGCTTCGGACAGGTACCGCAGGGCGCCCAGATCCGCGGCGTCGCGAACCAGGTTCTGCGCCTCGCTCTGCCATTCGCTCGGCGTCACCGCGCGGTCCTGCTCGAGGTCGCGGCGCAGCGCGTCCAGCACGTCGTAGCGTTGGGCATTGGCCAGGTCCGCAGCCATGGCCTGGAGATTGGGGTCGGAGTGGGAGGCAAACGCGGTGACCATCGCTTCACGCACCTCGCGGGCCGCGGCCGAGTAGCCGTACTGGTGTAGGACGCTGCGGGCCTGAGCCATGCTCAGCAGGGCGGGCATGCCCAGGGCGTCGGGGGTGCCGGCCAATTCGCCAACCAGATCCACGATCGGCTGCGGGTCGTTGCTGACCTGCAAACGTTCGATCGCGAAACCCAACAACACCAATCGGCTTTCGGCGGCCAAGGTCGCGTCGGCGCTATCGGCCAGGGTCCGTGCGTACTGCTGCAGCGGGCCGGCCCATTTTGCATCGCCCAGCGCCAGCAGATGCGACAGCGCCTGCAGCTTGCCGCGTTTGCGCTGCATGACCGTCTCCGGGGGCAAGTCGTGCAGCTTCGCCAAACGGTTAGCCGCTTCCAGTTTTAATGTCGCCAGGCGTTTGGTTTCGGCCAGGATGGCATCCCGCGTGTCGAACTGAGTCTGTTGGGTTGCCACCCGCTGCATCTGGCGGTCGATCTGTCCGAGGGCGTCGAGCAACTG
Organism: Roseimaritima sediminicola; assembly: GCF_009618275.1. GTDB lineage: Bacteria > Planctomycetota > Planctomycetia > Pirellulales > Pirellulaceae > Roseimaritima > Roseimaritima sediminicola. The sequence goes on along the minus strand of NZ_WIAD01000001.1, from coordinate 275,382 downwards.
GTCGGCCGAGGCATCGGCCGGCAATTGAAACGTGTCGGCCGTCCTCTGGCGGATCGAGGGCGGATCAGCCGCCGGGGCGGGAACCGACTCAGGCCCGGAACCAGCCGAGCCGGAACCAGCCGAGCCGGAACCGGCCGGTGCGGGAGACTGGTTCGCGGCCAGCAACCGGTCGTCCTGGTCGGGGGGCTGCGCCGCGGTGCCGGCTCGGCCGGTTTCCGGCGACGACTCCAGCGACGGTGCGGACGTATCGGCGGCCTGCGGATCGGCATCGGAGGCGGGCTGGCAACCGGCCAACAGCGACCCGGCCACCAGGACCAGAACCGCAGCGGCGTAAGAACGGACGGGGGCGGCAGTGCAGCCGAAGACCTGTCGCGGCATCGGGCATCCTTCCAGCGATGAAGAGCTTGGGTGATAATACCAGGACGGCTCGGCCCTAGGATTGACCCGTCAATATATCTTGTTTATCCCGTTTTGTCCGTATTCGACGAGTGCATTATGCGACCCGGCCTTCAGCTTTCCTCGCGAGCGTTAACGCTTTCGCTGATGGGCGCCTGCTTTTTGACCCTGGGGATTCTGTTGGTCTACACGGTGTTCTACGGCCGCGGCCACGACAAACCGCTGCCGGTGGAAGTCTCGCTGGAAAGCCGCCTGGTGGACGCTCAGGGCGGGCGAGGCAAAGTGATGACCGACGTGGTGGTGGTCCGCAACCTGACCCAGTCGGATCTGCCGCGGGTGACCCTGGATCTGAACGGCCAGTACTTTCTGTATCAGGACGCCCCGCTGAAACCCGCCGAGGATTTGGTGGTTCCGCTGTCGATCTTCAAGACCAAGAGCAATCAGAGTTTTGTTCCGGGCCGTTATCCGGTGACCGAAGTGAACGTCACGGCCCAGTTGCCCAGCGGTGCGCGCGGCGTCGCCGAAGTCCGTTTCGAACCCTGACGACGCGGGCCCGCCACGGGAAAACCGCTGGCGACCTATCGCCCCGGTTCTTCCTGCAGGTATTGGTCCAGTTGGTTTCGCATGTGCCACTGCACCGAACCCTCGGGAAACTCTTGAACGTCTTTCAGGTATTCACGCATCTGGTCGACTTGGCGTTGCCAGCGGTCGCGGGGCGCATCGGGGGCGGAGGCCGGCGGCGGAGTGTAACGGCGCTGGCGGGCGGCGCGGATCTGCGCATCGCGAGCCAGCGCGGCGGCCTGGTACTGTTGATCGTCCAGTTGGTCGGCGTGATGCACAAACCGCAGGGCCAACTCGTGGGATTGGGCGGCCGAAAGCGGCTGTGGGGCGACCGCGACCGGGGCTTCTTCGGCAGGCCGAACCAGCGTCTGTTCGGCACCGCGCCAGGAGCCCACGATGGACAGGATCGTCAGGGCCAGCAGGCCCAGCTTGATCCGTTTGCGGCGCGAAAATGCGCTCGGTTCCTCGTGGGGGTCGGCAAGCGGTGAGGTTGCGGTGGGCAGATCGTGCACGGCTTTTTTCTACTGAGTCAGAATGGTGGGAAGGTTGTTGGCGACTTCGCGGAAGGTGTCGATCAGCTGCAGTCCGTCGTCGGCGTGATAGTGTGCGCCACCGCCGATCCGGGCCACGTTCTGCATCCGCTCTGTGTCGGCACCGTCGGTGAAGGTCACCGTGTGGATGGTGACCTGGCTGGAGCTGGCGATCGAAGTGGCCACGTTGACCGGATCGATGCCGCGGTTATGCATCCCGTCGGTCATCACGACCATCGTTTTGGCGGCGTAGGGTCGGGCGTACAGTTCGTTCATGACAGCCGACTGGCCCTGCTGCATCCCCATCCCGATCGCTGTGCTGCCGTTGGGCCCGAGCGTCGCTAGCTCGGCCATCACGGCGTCGTAGTCGGAGGTCAGATGAAGATCCAGCGAGCCCGAACTGGCATAGCTGGCCAGGGCCACGCGTTCGGTTTGCGGGGTGCCGTCGAGCACTTCCAGAAACGCGGCGACGGCCGAGACCAGGTTGTCCCAGGGCATCGGCGGTGCCTCGCCCAGTTCGTAGTGTTCTTCCCAGGCCCAGTCCTGGTACTCGTATTGGTCGACGCCCGGGGCATAGTAGTAATTTCCTTTTCGTACGCGCAGCTTGCCGGCCGCGACCCCGGCCACCAACGTCGACGTGTACCAGGGCGATTTGCCTCGCGGCCAATCGTATTCTTTCCACGACATCGACCCGCTGCGGTCCAAGACCAGCACGATGTCGCGGTCCACCTGCATCGCCACGGCGCTTTGCTGAGGCTGGAAGATCGCTTCGCTGACAAAACCCGACATGATCATGTTGACCGGCCCGCTCTGCGAACCGACCACCCGCCGGCCCGCCACACGCACGGCGTTGGCCGTTTCACCAGCGACCACGTCGGCGATGCTGACCGGTGTGAAGCCAAACTTCGACGGCGAATTGACCATCGGCGTGGCCATGCCGAATTCGATGTCGCCGTTGGCCGCGGTCGACAGCCGCAGCGGCGAACCGGCCACGGAATTCTGGGCCGCGGTGATGCGGGCCGCTTCCTTCGCCATATCCACATCCTGATACTCGCTCAAACCACGGCCGCCGGCGCGAGCGGCTGCGTCGGTGGCCACCATCAATTCGGTTCGCGTCAATTGCATGTAGGCGCTGTTGATCGTGAACACGGCCAGGATCGCCAGCACCGGCAACAAAAAGGCCAACAGGACGAGCACCGAGCCGCGACGGCGACGAGAGTGGCGAGGAGCATTCATGAGATCAGACCTGGGGTGCGAGAAGACGATCGAGAAGCGGTCAATCGTTGGGGTTGTAGAAACCGTCGTAGCGTTCGGTTTTCATGGTCGCGATCGCTTCCAGTTCTTTGTTGCCGGTAAACAGCGGGAGGAACAAGGCGTTATCGTCGATGGGAATCGTGACGCGGACGCGGACGTTGCGAGTTTCGTCGGTCAGCGGTTCGCCGCCGTTGACCACGACCTCCGCATTCTGAGTGCTCAAGATGCCCAGCACGCGATTGGCTTCGGCCCTGGCGTCCTCGGCCGTACCGCCGGGGATCATCGCCGTGCGAGCGGCAAAGTAGGCGGCGTCCTGGACCAGATTGCGCATCATGTTCATCCGCGTGAATTCGATGCACACAAACACGATCAGGATCATCACGTTGGCGACCAAGGCGAACTCCACCACGGCGGCGCCCCGCCGCCGGCGATGTCGTCGTCGACGCCTAGGGGGCGGTAGGAAGCTGGGAATTTGCATGGACAAGTGCTCGACAAAGCGGGGGTGATGCTGCGTTAGACGTGCGACCTACTGACCGGCGTTGGAATACTCTTTGCGCATCGTGACCTGCGCTTGAAGCTGTTTGTTGTTGAAGAACTGCGTCGCGGAAACCAGATTTCCCGCGGCCGGTGCACGCACCGTGACCGTAACGTGCTCCATCGTTTCGGCCCCTTCAAAACCGGGGGCGGAGATCGAAACGACATCCCCGGCGTCGTAGACGATGTTGCGTTCGTCCAACAACTGCAGGACGCGGGTTCGGACCAACGCGTTGGTGCCGCCCTTGGGCGCTCCCACGCGGGCCCCTTCGTAGGCGGCGACGGTCAGCGATTCACGCAGGAACATGGCGCTGCAGATATCGATCGTGGCCACGCAGATAGCGATCACGATCGGAAGGCAAATCGCCAGTTCGGCCGCGGCAACGCCTTGGCGGCGAGCAGAGTTTCGGCGTCGGGGGGCATACATTTGCGTCGGTTCCAAGTTCCAATGAAGACTACTCATTGGGAAACCTAGCTCAGCTTTGCCACCGGGGCGGCGGCGCCGATCGCAATTCGGCGAGAAAAGAGGTTTGCCGGCGCCTCGGACGGGGTAGCCGCGTACAGGTCGTAGCGATGTTGCGGAAGAATCGGCCCGCTCGCGGCCAGCCCTCTCTCACTGCCGGTGGTGCCGGCAGCTCAACAGTCCGTCGGTTCTCTGGCCAGCTCAGTCCTGGTCGTCCAGGATGTCGACGGCGGCGAAACGTTGGCCTTCCAACATCGCCAGGCTCGCTCCGCCGCCCGTGCTGACGTGGCTGACCTGGTCGGCAAAGCCCAGTTGGTCCACGGCCGCCGCGCTGTCGCCGCCGCCGATGATGCTGGTCGCATCGCTGTCGGCGACCGCTTGGGCGACGCGCTTGGTGCCTTCATCAAAGGGCGACATTTCAAACACGCCCATCGGACCGTTCCAAACCACGGTCTTGGCCGAGGCGATGATGTCGGCGTACTGCTGGGCCGTCTTGGGACCGATGTCCAAACCTTCCCAGCCATCGGGGATCTTGCCGGCGTCGACCACCTGCTTGTTGCAGTCGCTGCTGAAGTCGTCGCCACAGTGGGTGTCGACCGGCAACCGCAGTTTGTCGCCGCCGCCGCTGATCAGGGTTTCGGCCAAGCCCACGTAGTCCTTTTCGACCAGGCTCTTTCCGACCGAACCGCCTTTGGCCAGGGCGAACGTGTAGGCCATCGCGCCGCCGATCAAGACGTAGTCGCAGATGTTCAGCAGGTTCTCGATCACCTTGATCTTGTCGCTGACCTTGGCGCCGCCCAGGATCGCGACGAAGGGCCGCTGGGGATTCTCGATCGCTCCGGACAGGTACTCGATCTCTTTGCCGACCAGATGACCGACGACTTTGGGTTTGTCGCCCATCGCCTTGGGAACGGCGAACATCGAGGCGTCTTTGCGGTGACAGGTGCCGAAGGCGTCGTTGCAGTAGATGTCGGCCAGGGCTGCGAGTTTCTCGGCGAACGACTCATCGCCGGCTTTCTCGCCCGCGTTGAAACGCAGGTTTTCCAGCACCGCCACCTGGCCGTCGCTCAGTCCGCCAGCCTTCTCCTGGGCTTCCTGGCCAACGGTGTCGCTGGCGAAGGCGACGTCCTGCTCGAGCAATTCGCCCAAACGCTTGGCGACCGGGGCCAGACTGTATTTGCTGTCGCCCGCATCGCCCTTGGGACGCCCGAGGTGGCTGATCAATACCAGCTTGCCGCCACGCGAGATCACCGACTGGATACTCGGCAGAGCCATCCGGATGCGGCGGTCGTCGGTGATCTGGCCGCCATCGTCCAAGGGAACGTTAAAGTCCACTCGCATCAAAACGGTCTTGCCGGCTACGTCCACCTGATCGATTGTTTTTTTGGCCATCTCAGCGTGCTTGATTGGAAGAAGAAAACGAAAGCATTGTCCGGGAGCAAATCTTGGAGGCCATTATCGAAATGCACCAGGCATTGCCTACCCCCGGTTCCTAGGCCCTCGGTTGCCGCCAAAGCGTCCCCTGATGACGGAAAACGATCATTTGATGCGCGATATCTGTCACCTGGTGACAGATATCGATCACGGTTGCGGCGCACACGAACAATGCGTTTTCGAATCCATCCTCAGGCCGGTTATCCTCAGGCCGGTAATCCTCAGGCCGGTAATCCTCAGGCCGGGGGCAAGCGTTGGGAATCCCGCGAGTCGGCCGGTGGGTCGTCGACCGAACGCACGCCTTCGGCGTCCACCACATCGCTGGTCGGTCCGCGCTGCCAGGGCGTGGGCCCGCCCTCGGAGGTCTGCCACGAGCCGACTTGCAAGTGAAAATGGTTCTTCAGCCGGGCGGCCAAGAACACGCGGACCCAGCGGCGCGACCAGGGCACCAACAGCAGAAAACCGGCCACATCGGTCAGGATGCCGGGGGTCAGCAGCATCGCGGCGGCGAACACGATCAGGAGTCCCTCCTGCAGTTCTTTCGCCGGCATGCGGCCCCGGGCGATCGCGTCCTGAAACCGGCGCCAAGTCTGCAGCCCCTGGCTGCGGGCCAGGAGCGATCCCAGAAAACCGGTGACCAACACCAATAAAATTGTCACCCCTAAGCCGATCTCGTCGGCCAGTTGCCACAGCAGGTACAGTTCGATCAGGGGGATCAGGGTGAAGGCGAGCAGGATTCGCCACAGCATCGGGTCGTCTCGGAGTAAGGAGGAAGCCACTTCGCCCGCCGTCGGTGCCACAGCATCGATTCCAGCGAACAGAACGCGGTCGGTTTACTGTACCGCAATCGGCTAGGGTTCCCCAGTCACGCCCCCCGTAGCCGAAGTCGCCAGACTTTGGACCTTTTCGCCGCTTCCATCCAATCTCTGGCGAGATCAGCTACACCGCAACGTGACACCCGGACGCAGCTCCCGCCTGGATCGACTTGCGGGCCCCGCGCCGAAAACGCTACAAACGCTTTCCTGATTATTGCCGTCCTTAGTTCTTGGATTTTCAATTCCCTCTCTTCACTTCAGCGGAGCTGCGATCGATGGGACGCCTCGGTACGTTTGTCACCGGCATGATCTGCGGCGCCGGCTTGTTGTGGGGGATGTTGCATTACCACGTGGTACGTTCACCCGAAGGGTTCTACTTTGTGCCCAAGATCAGCAAGAGCCTGTCGGAACCCTATGTGGATATCCGCGGGTTTGAGCTGAGCGACTGGAAGCAGCATCGCAGCTTGGCCGCGGCGATCGTGCAGAACAATCAAGCGGAGCTGTTGGGCGACTCGTCGCTGAACACGTTCCGGTCACAACTGCGTTCGGCCGTCGATCTGTTGCTAGGCAGCCCGCCGTCGTCGTCGCCGGCGGCGGGCGCTGGCGACCCAAGCTTCGACTTCTTCGAGACCGGGGCCAGTACGCCCCTTCAGTAAACGCTGGCCGGCACTGGACCAGGCAAAGCGAGTGATATCCCGGTGGATCGCAGCCGGCGATTCCATCGCCAGTTTGTTGGGGCTGCGGCGATGGATCGCAAACAGGATCAAGGCCTGCCAGGGTTGCATGTCGCCGATCGCGTGCGCCATCCGCACCGCTTGCTGCAGGCGTTTTAACCGTGCCGGGCGAAGGTGGGGCAGCAGAGCATCGGTATCCAGAGCGATGAATCCGTGGCCATCGAAGACACCCATTTGATTCAGTCGCCGACAGGTGGCCGCATCCAGGATGCCGAGCTCCGCCAGCGGTTGCTGCAAGACGCGAAGCGGACGCCGCCGGCCGCACCGGTCGACAGCGACCGATGCCGAGGATCCCAGCGAGATCGACCGGGCTGACGCAGGTAGAGCCTCCGGACGTTCACGAGGCGTCGCTTCGCCGCCCGGCGCAGGATGCGGAGCGAGGCGTTGGAAGAGGATCACCGGGGAGGCGTCGACGGCCGGTTTCTCAGACGGAGCCGGTTTCTCAGACGGTGCCGGTGCGGTGGGCTCGCTCGCACCGCCGGCTTTGCTCGTTGGATGGGATTGTTTGCGGGGTTCGCGTCGCCAGAATCCCAACACGCGTCGCAACATGTCTCAGTCCTTTGAGAAGCTAACAAACGGGCACGACGGCGAGCGTCTTTCGGAGAGCTCGCCCCGATCCTTCACCGGCCAGCATACTCCAGCGACCACACCGGCCGCGAGAGCAACTGAGCGGGTGATTGGTCCGCATAGTCGCCTTTCGCTCCGCGAAAGTAACAGGGTCGCCTTTCGCTCCGCGAAAGTAAAAGTAGCAGAACGTCTTCGCTAACTTTCGCGGAGCGAAAGGCGACTATAGGCGACTATCGGCGACGATGCAGAGTGAAAGGCAACGTGGAACCACTAGGCTACTTCGTCCGCGACCCACTGTAGGTACGCCTCGTTGCCGTCGATCACTGGCAGAGCCAAAATTTCCGGAACATCGTAGGGATGGACCTTTTCGAGGCTGTGGCGCAGTTCGGGCAGGCGGCCCCGCGTGGTTTTGGCCGATAGCCGGTACTCGGTCTCCTCCTGAGTCTCGCCCTTCCAGCAATAAACGCTGCGAATCGGCGCGTCGATCTGCACGCAAGCGGCCAGCCGTTGCTGGACCAGATGACGAGCCACACGCTGGGCGTCTTCGGCGTTGGCAACCGTCGTGAACACCACGACGACCTCGGTAGCGGAGCGTTCCGGTGGGTTCGGAGCAGCAGACGACATGCGGTCCTCGTAGGGTAGGATCAAAAGAAACGGTGAAACGGTTCGGCGCGCCGCGTCAGGACCGGGAACCGACCGAGCTTTGCCGCGGCTTGGTAAAGGTGGCCAGCATCGCGGGCAGGATTGTCAGGTCGGCGACCAATGCGGCGGCGATGGTCAGGATTCCCATCGTAACGAAGATCTGCGTGTCCCGTGCGTCGCTCAGCAGCGCGGAACTGAACCCGACGATCAACACCGCTGTGGTCATGATCAGTGCGGTTCCGACGCCGACAAACACGCGCCGGATGGCCACGTCGGTGTCGCCACTGCGTCGGCGTTCTTCCTGGAACCGCGTGAGGAAGTGAATCGTGTCGTCGACCGCGATCCCCAGGCATACGGTAAAGGCGCAGACGCTGACCAGTTCCAGCGACTGGCCTGTGAACACTAACGCGGTTCCGGTGATGGCCAGGGGGAACAGGTTGGGAACCACGGAAATCAATCCCAACAGCAGCGAGCGATAAACGGCTGCGATTACCAGGAAGATGACGACCGAAGCGGTCCCCAGGCTGGCGGCCAGGTCCAGGACGATGCGGTACAGGTTTCGCCATCGGCTCGGCCCCGCACCGGCCAGCGTGAGACTGTACTGCGGATGCTGCTGCTCGAGCTTTTTCAGTTCGGCTTCGATTGCCGTGAACGATGCGTCGTACTTGGCGATGCCCAGGTCCTGCACGCGAAAAACCACTTCCGCCGTCCGCTCGTCCGGTCGATAGAAGGCCCGTTTGAGCGGCGGAGGCAGCAGTTCCATCAAGCTCATCCGCTGCTCTGGCGGACCCTGACCGGGCAGGGCTGACAGCAACGAATGCAGCGACAGGGGGCGGCCCAGCAACGGATCGCGGCGGATCAGGGCGTCGACCCGGCCCAGGATCGTGGCCAGCTCCGGATCGTACTCCTCGCGAGGCCGATCCCAATGCACGTACACCCGAGCTTGTTCCATCCCGCCGAGGGCTTCATCGATATGCCGCAGCGCAGCCACCGGCTCGGCCGTTTCCGACAGCGCGCTGGTGATCCGCTCGTCGGGCCGTAGCGACAGAGTGATCGCCATCAGCACCGCGGTGCCCACGATGCCGCCGACGGTGAACTTGCGGCGATGCCGCAGCACAAAGTCGACGATGCCGCCGATCCTTTCCAGGTTGCGATCGACCAGGTTGTCCCCGTAGCTGCGGGCCACGTTGCGACCCAGCGGCGTACAGCACGCCAGCGGGATCACGGTGATCACTGACAGGAACGTCAGCGTCACGCCGATCACGCAACAGTAACCGAACTCTCGCACCAGTTCGTGATGAGCAAAGGAGAGCGAAGCGAAGCCGATGCCGGTGGTCAGGCTGGTCAACGCGCAGGCCAAACCAACTTCGCCGATCGCCGCTCGTGAAGCCTCGCGCGGCGTCAACCCCGAGGCTCGCTGACGGCGGATCTGCACCATCATGTGAACGCCATCGGTGAACCCCACCATGCACAGCAAGACCGGCAAAATGACCGCATTGAAGGGCGAGTCCTGGAGGTCGAAGTAGTGCAGCACGCCCATTGTCCACAGCACGCCCAGCGTCGGCGCCAGGGCGACGATCAACACCGCGGCGATGCCTCGAAACAGGATCACGGCCATCGCCAGGGTGATGCTGTAGGCGATGATCTGATACTTCAGCGTGTCGCGCTCGTGCGCGTTGACCGTCAACAAATGAATGGGAGCATCGCCGGTGACGCGGAAGCGGATCTCCGCACCGGGCGTATCTTGAACCGCCGAGGCCGCGGTTTCTCGCAGGGTGTCCGTGCAGTCGTCATCGGCCGTGATGTACAACCAATCGATGCGAACCATCAACAACGTCGTCTGACCATCGGCGGACAGCATTTGCCCGACCACCAGCGGATGCTTGAGCGCCCGTCGGCGAGCTTGTTCGAAACGAGTGGCCGAAGCGTTGGGGCTGCGTGGCAGGATGGGCTCGGGCAGCCCAAAGACGTTCAGCAGCGGGGCTCGATCCATCCACATCACGCCGCGTACAAACGGCAACGCTTCCAGTCGCTGGACGGCCTCACGAAGCGCCTGGGCGTTGGCGGGTGTAAAGAAGTTGTCGGCTTCGCAAACAACGATCGAATCCGCCCGGCCCAGCCGCACGGGCTGGACCGAGGCTGCGGCCCGCTGTCGTGCGGATTCCTCGGCCGGTGGCGCTTGGGCCGTGTCGACTTGCCGTGGCGGAGGGTTCGGTGCCGGATCGGGCAGCAGCAGATAGGGATCGTAATGACCGATTGCCGCCACCGCCGACAGCAACACCAAGGCAAACCCACTCAGCCACGGATAGTCGACGATGGCTTGCAAGCACCTTGCAAACCAGCCGTTTGGACCGGGCGACCTGGGCATCGCCAGCTGTTCCCCTGACAACCCGTCGCTCACACCGTGTGGATGGCCCGTTTGTCGACACTCAGGGCGGCTTCGTGCACCACTTCCGCGAGCGTCGGGTGGGCGTGGCAGGTCCGCGCGATGTCTTCGCTGCTGGCCCCGAATTCCATGGCCGCGGCGGCTTCGGCAATCAAGTCGCCGGCGCGGGCCCCGATGATATGCACGCCCAGCACGCGATCGGTTTTCTCATCGGCCAGGATTTTGACGCGGCCTTCGGCTTCGCCCAGGGTGCGCGCCCGTCCATTGGCACCGTAGGGACAGATTCCCTTGCGGTAGGCCACGCCCGCTTCTTTGAGTTGTTCTTCGGTGCGGCCGACCATGGCGATTTCGGGATGAGTATAGACGATCGCCGGGATGACGTCGTAATTAACATGACCGTGGATCCCGGCGATGCGTTCGACGCAGGCCACGCCTTCTTCCATCGCCTTGTGAGCCAACATCGCGCCGCCGATGCAATCGCCGATGGCGTACACGCTGGGGACGTTGGTCTGGTAATCGGCGTTGACCTCCAGAAAGCCGCGGCGATCGGTTTGGATCCCGGCGGCGCTGAGGCCGATCTTGTCGGTGGCGGGCACCCGGCCGGTGCTCAGCAGCACGCGATCGCAGCGGATTTCGTCGCCGTCCTTGATGGCGACCACGCACCGGTCACCGTCGCGCCGCGCCGACTGGACGAACGTGCCCGTATGGATCTTCAGGCCCTGGCGTTTGAAGGTGCGGTGCGCCAGAGCGGCCAGTTCACCATCGACGCCCATCAGGATCCGGTCCATGGCCTCCAGCACGATCACCTCGCTGCCCAGGCGGTTCCAGACGCTGCCCAGTTCCAGTCCGATGTAACCGCCGCCGATCACGACCAACCGCTCGGGCACCTCTTCGTAGGAGAGCGCCGTCGTGCTGTCGCCGATCCACTGGCCGTCCTGTTCGATATTGGGTAGCGGAGCCGGTCGGCTGCCCATGGCCAACAGAATCTTATCGGCTCGAACCGTCTGCGGCTCGTCGCCCGTGACCTCGATCGTCTGCCCGTCGATCAATTTGCCGCGGCCGCGGATGCCCTGGACGTTGTTTTTCTTGAACAGCATGTCGATGCCCCCGGTCAGGGTGTCGACGATTTTGTCCTTGCGCTGCATCATCCGCGCCAGGTTCAGACGCACGTCGCCGGTTTCGATGCCGTGGTCGCCAAAATGCTGTTGAGCTTCCTGGTACAGATGGCTGGATTCCAGCAGAGCTTTGCTGGGAATGCAGCCGACTCGCAAGCACGTCCCGCCGAAACGCTGGTTTTCGTCGATGCAGGCGACCTTCAGTCCGAGTTGCGCCGCGCGGATGGCCGCCACATAACCGGCGGGGCCGCCGCCGAGAATCGCCAAGTCGAATCGATCCGTGGTCATGATTGAGGGGTACTGATCGAGGGGAGAGAAACGGAAAGCAGGGCCCTAGTCTAGCGCGATCGCGGGCCGGCGAACAGTTGGCACCAGTGCGGTGTTTACATCCGATCTTCGGGACCGAGCCGTAGCCGAAGTCGCCAGACGTTGGACCTCCCCGCCTCGATCCAATCTCGGGCGAGATCGGCTGCCCTACAACATTGAACCTGGGCGCAGCCCTAATACGAAACGGTGCTCGACTTGCGCCTCTGCGTTGCTCTATAACGTCCTCACAGGCAGGCGTTCTCTATTGTGCCCAGGTGATGTGTGATCAAACCCGAATGGAAAACTCGCGTTCGTCAGGTGGCGGGCCCGCTGTTGGCGACGATCCTGTTCGCCGGCGCCATCCGGTTGTTGGTCGGCGAAGCCAAGAAGATCAGCTGGGATGAGTTCCGCGATGCGCTGTTGGGCGTGCCGCCGGTGTACCTGTTCATCGCCGCCTTGCTGATCGCGATGAACTATATGTTGTTGACGGCCTACGACATCCTGGCCCTGCGTTACCTGCGTCGTCCGCTGCCGCTGCGGCGGGTGGCCTTGGTGGGATTTTTGGGGTATTCGCTGGGCAACAATCTGGGCACCCTGATCGCGGCCGCTCCGCTGCGTTTTCATTTCTATACTCGCTGGGGTCTGTCGCCCACGCAGATCGTCGCTTTGATCGCGTTCCTGGGGCTGACGTTCTGGAGCGGGCTGTGGTTCTTGGGCGGGACGGTGTTGGTGTTTCATCCGATTCCCTTGCCCGAGGACGTGCGGCTGCCCATCGGCACGCGCACTCTGGGCTTCGTGATGTTGACGCTCTGGATCGGCTACGCCCTGTCCTGCGCGGTATGGCACAAACCGATTCCGATCGGCGGGCTCAGGCTGCGGACGCCGCACATCGGCTTGATGGGGCTGCAGACATCGGTCGCCGCGGTGGATCTGACTATCAGCGCGACCGCTCTGTACCTGGTCCTACCGGCCGATACGATCGTGCCTTTCGGCCTGGTCTTGGCCGCGTATCTGGTGGCCATCGCTCTGGCTTTGATTACGCAAGTGCCCGGTGGCCTGGGGGTGCTGGAGCTGATCCTCCTGAAGTTGCTTTCGGGAACCGTGGGCCCGACCGTGCTCGCCTCGGTACTGATCTTCCGCGTGATGTACTACATCCTGCCGCTGTTGATCGGGGTGGTGATCATGGTGGTGCACGAACTGTGGGAGGGCGCCGAGCAGATGCGAGCGGCAGGCCGCCGCGTCGCCCCGCCGCCGCTCGAGGTCGAACGGCAGCTGCACCGCGAAACGACCGAAGTTCACCTCGAGGAGGAACGCTGGGAAGAGGACAGCGAAGACGACGCGACCGCGGCGGAAGAAACCGCCGGCGAGTCCAAGGACTCCGCCGCCGATCCCGGCAAGCCTGACGGCAAGCGGTCGTCCACAGCGGAGCCGCCGCCCGAGCCTCCAGGACGCTGACCGCAGATAAAGCCGGAACCGCTCTGCGCCGCGTTTGCCTCCAGCAAAGCCGTTATTTCCCGGCGCCGCTTGGAAGTCGCTGGGGACACCCAGCGTGGCCTGAAGCCCAATCGCTATCAAACGCCATGCATCGCCGAGCGGTGCACGTAATGCCACCGCTCCAGCGGGCTGTTTGTGATATTGCCCAGCTCAGCCGATAAAAACTCCGCAAAACCCGCGGCTGAGCCGCGATAAACTCCCTATACTGGCCTACTGACCCGCTAATAATTCATTGTTCTGTCGGTCAGAGCGGTTCCTCCCACGGTCTTAGCACTATGGATGCAATGACGGCGATTGCCGAAAATGACGTCGATTCGCCTTGCTGGCGCGATGACAGCTTTATTGGCCTTCTACACGAGGCCCGTCGCTGGGACGAGCGTGCATACCTAAAACTCGAGACAGCGTTTTTCGCCCTCTGCGAAACACGAAAGACAGACGGCAGAACTCGCAAAAAGATAGATCGCATCGCCGCCAGAGTATTCAGCTATGCAATGCTTACGTTCTCATGCCATTTCGACCCAAATGACGGCTACTCCATTCAGAACCTGGCTGAGGATGACATCTACTTGTGGCGGGAACGCATCCAGCTGGTCTTCGAGGGGTTTTTCGCCGGCAAACTGCCGAACCATGATACACTTCGTCCACAAAACCCTTCCGCCCTCGGTTCTACGGGAGATTCGGCTCACCGACAGTAGTCGACAGAACCATCGCGTGCACCCGAGTACGCGAGTCGGGCCGTCTTGAGGTTGAAAGTCTCTCGCGCGTACCGGGTGACGCGTGCCGTTCTGCCGACTAACTTATGAAGCCTGCCCCAAAATGCACGCTGGTTCCCGAATCTAAGCCTTACGCGAAAACAGTCATCCGCACCGTCCGTTTCGACGAACCCGATCTCATCATTGAACTACAGGGCGACGACTTCAGCTACCTTCGTTTAATCTTCCGCAACGTAGTTGCATTCCGCGTCATTGACGAGCGCGAAATCACTGAATTCTGGAACGCCTACAGCGCAACAAGTGGCTGGCTTTGGGAGGTCGCCGAGGGCGGCTACCTTGCACTGGAGCGTCAACGAGAATCATTCAACGTTCTCGGTTTGTCGCTACGCGAACACTTCGTCGTATGCAATTATTGCGTGAGTGTGCTATCGTGCCACTCTCCGGAATTTGTAAGCTTGGGATGCTCGCCTCCGAACACTCTCAATCGTGGGGCGACGGGATAACCAACGGATCCACACGGAGCGGCGGAGTCGTCGTTACACTGTGATCAGGTTGTTCGCCGCCGCCCGGTGATCCTTAACGTTCGCCAAATTGACTGTGTTTCCGGCGTTTTGCCTGCGTAGCCAACTTCATCTAGAATGAATGAATGGAGGAACATATGGACGCATACACTGACGCAATTCGTAGCTTAGACCCTGCAGAAAAACTGCAGCTCGTCGAACGTATTTGGGACGACCTTGCAGCGGAAAGTCGGTCTATTCCGCTACCCGACTGGGCGGTGGCGGAAGCGACTCGGCGGCGTGATGAAATGATTGCTGACCCTAAACTTGGGCTGACAGACGAAGAGGTGTGGAAACGAATCGACGATTCGCGCAATGGCTAGATCGTTACGCTACCATTCATTATTCGACACTGACGTGCTCAGCGCCGCTGATTGGTATGACGAACGACAGTCGAATCTTGGATCGGATTTTGTGAACCGTGTTCGCACTGCGGTAAATCGGTTGACTGACGACCCCGAACGCCGGACGTCTGCTGAATACGGCGTTCGCTATTGGCCGGTCGAACGTTTCCCATACGTCGTATTCTACGACCTGATCCAATTGGAAATACTGGTACTCGGCGTTATGCACACTTCGCAAGAATCAGGCAAGTGGCTCACGCGTCGCAAATAGTCTTGGCGAACCATGCGATGAACCGAAGTCGCGGAGCTGGGCGACTTTGGAATGGACAATCAACTCCCGCGACTCGGTTATCGCGGACGTTCTTGCTGTCTGTCGTTGCGCGTTCGAACGCCAGCCTCCGCGATGGTTGCTCGGTCGATGGCCCACGTCCGTGATGGATGCGCGGTCGATTGCCGGGCTTGCTAATTGTTGCTGGAATCTCCGTCTGCCCCTGTTCCTGCCGTCGGGCGAGAACTGGTCACAAATGTCGACTCCCACCTATCTTCCTACCTCCATGTTCCTACCTGTCCCTCGCGAGCAGATGGTAGGAAAATGGAGGTAGGAAAATGCACGCAGTGATTCACAGGTGACGCGGTCATTTGTTGCTTAATCCCGTTCCGGTCGGTATTCTGAGGTCGAGCCCGAGCGGCGGGGTTGGCAAGCCGCCCGTGAGTTCGATCGCCTCGCAAGAACCAAGTGGAGCATACGAGCGGCGGCATCCTCTTGTCGTGATCACCAAGTCCCGGGTCGCCGCCGTGTGACCACCGACGTTATGCCCTTAAGTCGAACGCTCATGAAGCGAACCACGATCAAAAAAACACTGGGCTTCACAGTTCTCGCGATCGCGGTGGTTACGCTTGTTTTCTGGAGCAAGATTTGCGAGACGTTTGGCCCTATGGCACAAAATGAACTGCAAGGCCTGATTTGCCACCGCGAACGCGTTAAAAAATGGGTGTGCGGATCGAAAGTCCGCGACGACATTGTCACCAACAAGTATTCTGATTGGATCGACTCGTTCACTCCCTCAGATCATGAACATGTGTGGGTCGGTCATACCTCATACCATCGCAGCCACTGGTTCGGCAGGACCTCGATAGCGTGTGGAGGGATCGCGACAATCCCAAGGATTTTTGAACATCGGAATCAGTTGGGAGAAGCAGAATCGCAGCAACTTGCCTCTAAATTCCATCGACTCGTACGGGGGCAATCGCCACATATCGACTTGGACGTATTGCACCATTTCGAGAATGCTGTGGTTGAGGATCCAAACTCACTGCTGACGCCTGACAATTCGAATTAGCCATCGGGGCATAACAAAGCCGTGAACCGGAGCACTCATTCACGAGGCAACTGAAATCAAAGCCTTCCGTTCGTGCCCGGTTACGGCAGGCGTTCTGCTCTCGAGATGTCGTCACAGAGGATGTCCTCTTGTTGGCTCTCTTGCACGCGTCCGCTAAAATGGCAGCCCGGAGATAGCCAATGCCTGATTCGAGACAAAACGACGCGAAGACCGCCGCACGTGAAGCGATCGACGAACTTCCGGATGACGCGAGCTGGGACGACGTCATGTATCGGCTCTACGTGCGGCAGAAGATCGAAGCTGGACTTCGAGACGTCGCAAATGGCGATACGCTAACGGCTGCGGAGGTACGGAAACGCCTCGGGCTATCGAATGAGGGTTGATTGGACCAGGGCCGCGCTCGCGGACCTGGAGGCGATAAATGCCTTCATCGCGGCTGATTCCCCTCACGATGCGACCGTTGTCGTCGACCGCCTAACCTCTCGGTGTACGCAGATTGCTGCGTTTCCATGCTCTGGCGAGATGGTTCCGGAGTATCAACGCGAGGACATTCGCGTCCATTAGCGTGATTCGCGGGTCTGCTTTCGGAACGCGGATGTGCCCGCTAATCTCGCGAATGGTCGCGAATAGGCGAGTGCTGGTGCTGTCCTTTGGCGCCGGTACCCGCTTCGCCTCCGTGCCTTCGTGAACTCCGTGAGAAGCCGTCATCCTGCGAGCTTGCTTGCTCATCTATCAGGGACCGCGTTAGAATGCAGTTGTCAAAACCGTTCCCGATTGGAACGGTCCGTGAACCAGTAACCACCAGATGCACGTGAGCACGGGTGGTTCGTTTGTCGGTCTGCTTGCTCCTCCTGGGCCCGTGCCACGTGATTTGCAACGTTCGTGCACTGATTGACGCTTTCCCTTTGGTGTGATCGTGGGACTTGACACAGTTGAACTCGCAATGGAGGTCGAGGAATCGTTTGGCATCACGATTCCCGATGGGCGCGCTTGCCAGATGCGTACGGTCGGTGACCTCTATTCGTTCATTCTCGAAGAGACCCGCGACCAAACACGCGTCCCGGAATCATGCCTAACGGCCGCGACGTTCTACGCTTTGCGTCGGCGGCTTGCCTCGCATGTCGATGCTGGAAAATCACTACGGCCGAGGTCCGACGTCGACGCATCGCTTCCGCGACTGAAACGGCAATGGCTGTGGGCGCGGCTTGCGCACGAAATGGACCTCCGCTTTCCTCGCCTTCGACGTCCATCCTGGGTCGTACTGCTCGGCTGTATCACTTCGGCAATGACGGCTTTTCCGGCGTACGTGTTCTTCGCTCCGACAACCGGACCAACGCTGGCGGTGTTCCTTGCTTTACTCGCCCTGGCCCTCACCGCCGCAGTAATTACACTTGCGACCGTACCACTCGCCCTGATGCCGGCCGACTCATTTCGTACATTTCGGGGGTTGGTCACTCAGTTAGTAACCCTAAACTATGCGACGCTGTCCGAACGATACGAATCGTGGAATCCAACTGACGTTTGGAACGTCTTACAGTTAATCATCGTTGAGCAGCTCGGTGTCAAGAAGGAAGATGTGACGCCAGATGCTAACTTTGTCTATGATCTTGGCTGTGACTGACACTGAACCCCGAACGGGACGTAACCATCGCATGCAACGGAGGACGGTTGGTTTGTTTTCTCGTCTGCTTGCGAGTCGTTCGCCCGTCCCCGTTGATGCTTACCGTTACTGTCGCTTGTGTTCTGTGGTGCGATCGGGGCCGGGGGGCGGTTGTCGGTAGCGCCGAGCGGTTCCGATTCGCGTCCATTCGCGTGATTCGCGGGCTTGGTTTCCGAACGGGGATGTGCCCGCTCATCTCGCGAATGGACGCGAATAGGCGAGTGCCGGTGCTGTCCTGTCGCGCCGGTACCTGCTTCGTCTCCGTGCCTTTGTGAACTCCGTGAGAAGTCGTCATCCTGCGAGCTTGCTTGCTCATCTTTCGGCGACCGCGTTAGAATGCAGTTGTCAAGAACGTTCCCGATTGGAACGGCCGGTGAGGCAGTAACCAACAAACGCTCGTGAGCACGGGTGGTTCGTGTTGGGTCGGCTCGCGCGTCCTGACCCCGCAGCCACGTGATCGTCACCGTTCGCCCATTCAGCACTCTTCCTTCCCTGCAGCCTGCGGAGCCATTGGATGAGCCGACAACCGGGCCCGGCCACGATGACTACCGCGGCAGTTGTCCTGTCCGCTGCGGTGATTCTCTCGGTTTGCGCCTTTTGGGTCGGAACTGTACCTTATCATCGGGCGCATCTGTTTTTAGTTGATCGAGGTGCGATTTCGCACGGAGATCCGTTCACGACTGGCACGCGGCGGCGAGCGTCGCTAGAAGCTCTGGCGCAGGCCGGAAGGATCCAGGTACTGACGCACCGCCTTCCTATTAGATTGGATTCGACCCAGGTCCTTGTCGGTGTCTTGAATGCCCCCCTGCCACGTCACGACATTTCCGTTGTGACCGGGGAGCAAACCACCGTCCATGTCTATTTGAAGGACGCGGACGACAGGGGACGCTGGATCAGCTATCTTGACGGGCTCGTTGCAACGTCGACGAGCAGGCGAAGATAGTTTGGTGAAACAGGGTAATGCACCTGAGCGGCGGTGGTCAGCCGATTTTGCAATCAACATGAACTCTCGCTGCGCTGTGCATTCCGACGCTACTGTCGCTAACATTTTGCGGTTTGATCAACTTGCCTGTCGTTCTGAACCCATGCGCGGTTGTTGTAAAACGCAGAGTCGCAGAGGGACGCAGAGTTGCCAAGTACAGGCCGTCCGTTGCGTTTTAGCCTTCGTTCTGGTCGCGGTCCGTGCTCTTCGTCCGCTGGCCGTGGGGCCTGTGTGCTTGCTTGCTGCGTCTACCACTGGACCGCTACAATGCCTGTCTCGCACTGTCGCGGGTTGGAACGTTCGTGTGGCATTGACCAGCAACTGCACGTGAACATGTGCGGTTCGTTTGTCTGTCTGCTCGGTTATCCTGTGCCGGTTCCAACTAGTTCTGAACGTTACCGTTGCCAGTAACCTCTCTTTGCAGCGAGTGTGCCATGAAAACTCTTGACCTTTTGCGTGATCAGTGTCAGATCCAAGAGTATGTCTGGAATCGGCTGGACAACTATGAACCGGATTGGGACTGGGCGTTGGGTGATGCGGACCGAAAAGTGTCCCTGATTGCGACAGGCTTCTCTTTCGAACAAAGCGGTTGGTTTTCGATGGTTCTCGACCGCCGGCCGCGGGCTCAGTCGGATGGTCAATGGCAATCATTGATTGCCCACAACTATCTGCCAATGCCGCACTGGAATCTGGATGACGACTACGAACTTGATGTGAAACACTACGATCCTAAATGGAAGCCTCCCAAGCATGGCTTTGATGATGAATCCGCAGCCGCACTGTTTGGCAATACAATTCGTGATGCGCTGATTCACATTCGTGAGCAAAATGGATTTGCATTCAATTTCCTAGCTCGTAGTTGCGCATTCTTTGTGGAGGAACACGAAGGCCGTTTCGGTTGGCCGGAATACAAGAAAACGCGTACTGCCGGTCGGTGCAGACCATAGCCGCGACGGGTAACGCTTGCGTGAACCGGAGTATGCGAGCCGGTGTTCTGAGGACAAAACAGCTTCCGTGCGTGCCCGGTCGCGCCTAACGATCGGTGGTCAGGTACAGTCGAGCCCCACGAGGACCTACGGTTACAATGACAATTTGCTGGATAGTTGAGTTCACACACGGGCAATTTGGGATTGCTGATATGGATGCGCCGGGCGAACCCGGCGATCTTGGAAGCGAAGCCGCCGGTCGCAACCTAGCCGTTGTGTCTGACGATCAATCCGAAGTCTCCATCCTGACGGTTCGGTACGGTCGCTACGCCAAAGTTTCTATCGACTTGTTGGAATCGGCGCCATCGCAAGACAACTCCGACTGGGACCATGTTGTCGAATGCAATCTGAATGTCCCGTCCGGTAAAGTCCAATTGTGGACAACGGTTGGGAACACCGTTTTTTCAGCCGCGACGCGTGAATCTGAAGACGCTGAAATTTCTGTCCAGCCTGCTGTCTATCGCATGCGCATTCTATTCGCGAACTTGGCTCTTATGCACGATCGCCTTGCCGGTGCTGGCCAGGAGCACTCGCGGCTATACTACGGCGATGACGCAATTCCCTCTGACGAAGAGCTTCATGCAATGGATTACTATCATTTGCTGTTGTGGCCGGTCGCGTCGCCGACGATCAAGGTTGTGAAGCAATTCCATAATGCTACTTCGTGAATCGTTCAATCGGAGCGACCATAGGACGCAGCCTCTGAAGCCAGCGTCACGGGTCGCCGTCCGGTTAAGCTGGACATTACCCGATCGAGCACGTTGGGACGCACGAACGCAAATGACTATCTGGAACTCAATGCGATGGGGCTAAGCACGCCGCAACATTTCATTCGGCTTTACTCTCCCTCCGGCTGCGCGGGAGGGTGTTGTCGCGGGGTTTCACCGAAAGATTCATGCCGACGTGCTTAGTTGCCGCATTCGACTTCATGACGCTGAAGCTGGCGATCCATTTCATCGCTCCGGCTGTGGCAATCTACGCTTTGGTGTCGGTATCCGCTCCAGTGCTGACCCTTGCCGCAGAGTCCTTGGTCAAGCTGGACGTCTCGCAGGATAAGGCGGTGTGCTTGTTTATAGTAGATGACTATTTCCCGCCGCCGGGCGAATTCGAACGTTCGCATCACGAGATTTCCCGCTAACCGTATCTTCTAGAAAAAACGACGCCTACTTCCGGTTCGTCATCGACATGGGGATTCTTGGTCGATGGCAAACCGGAGGCCTCGAACAAGATGTTCAAGGAGGGCTTGAAGGTGTACCCGTTGTCGAAAAAGGCTGACCCGCTCGGAGCTGCAGACCGATCAGGCCTTTCCCAGCCGGAACAACAAGCGAGACAATCTGATCGAAAACGAGGACGGCTCTGTGACCCTGTACTTCGGTCCCGAGGCACCGGAAGGAAAGGAGAGCAACTGGGTCCAGACCGCTGCCGGCAAGGGCTGGTTCGCCCTTCTCCGCCTCTACGGACCGCTCGGACCCTGGTTCGACAAGTCCTGGCGTCCGGGCGAGTTTGAACCTGTCAACTAGAAAGTCTGCCGGCGGTCCGCTATCCGTCGCTGCTGAACGACTTGGGCATCACCGGCCGAGCGACTGCACCGGAGTCGCTGTGCGAGCACGGGTACGGGTACGGGTACGGGCAGATCGCTGACAAGCAAGGCCTGGAACAGCGGCCATAGGCGTTGGGGAGGGGCTTCGCTGCCCGGGCTGGCAGCCTATGCCACGAGAGGACATAGGCTGCTGATCGATGCCAGTGGTTTAGAAGGCGGGTACGGAATCGCCATTCGAGGGCGAATCCCACCAGGGGAAGACAACCTGGGGTAGGTAGTACAGGACGTCGTGCAGTTGGTTGGACACCAAGCCGATTTCGCCCAAGTGGTCTGCGACATGATTAAAAGCGTCTTCGATGTCGTTGCTGACTCGGTCATACACCGATTCCAGCTGGCCGAGGATCTGCTCGAACTGCTGCGAGTGATCCACGAAGATCGGGTCAAAGATGTCGCCCAAGTGCTCGCCCAGATTCCAAATCCAAGACGAGTCCTGGCCGATCACTTGTTCGATCGCATCGAGCACGCCCGAGTAATCCAGGTCGTGCAGTTCGTCGTACAGGTCACCGACCAAGCCTTCCAGGTGGCTGCCGATTCCGTAGAAAATATCGGAGATCGCATCGTAGGGCAGGTCAAACTCGCCATCGCCCCAATCGCCATCGCCCCAGTCGTCACCGGAGCCGTTGCCGTGATCGAAGATGGCATCCAGCACGTCGGAGGCTTGATCGTGCAGCTGGCCGAGGCTGTTGGACAAAGCGCCGCGGACTTGGGAATAGGCATCCCCGAGGTGCGAGCCGATGTCCGAGAAGATCGAATCAAAGTTGTCGAGTTGCTGGTCGGCCGAGGTGAACTGGTCGCTCAGCCAGTCGTACTGGAACTGCATGTGCAAACGATCCAAGGCATCGTCGAGGGTGGATCGCAATTCTGGATTGAGCTCTGGCCGTAGCCCGATGTACAGATCGGCCAACACGTCATGGGCGGTCGACAGTCCCAGCCAGGCCGGCACGGTGGCTTGTTCGATCACGTGTTCCAACGCCTCGATCCGGTTGTGCAGCGGGACCAAGCTGCCCGCCAGGCCGTCCTGAATGCCGTGGCGGTTCAGGTAATTGATGATGGTCCAGGCGTCGGCCGGAGCCCAGTGCCCGTCGCCATCGACGTCCAGCAAGTGGTTGGACGAGCCGCCCGTGTGTTCGCCCTGACCGCCGGCCCGAGCCTGTTGATTCAGGTTGTTGATCACCTGCAAGGCGTCGTACGGGGTGACCGATCCGCTGCCGTCAACGTCCTCGGGAGCGATGAAGTTGTGGTCGACACCCAGTCCTGCGGCCAACAAGTTACGTCGTTCGAGGGTTTCACAGCCGAGCACGCGGCGTTTGGAGAGCAGTCGATTCATAGCGATTACCTGAGAAAGAGGAACAAGAAAGACGACGGTCGATACGGCACACGCGGTCTGAGCAGTGGCGTCGCCGGCACCATTCAATCCGCCCGGACAATCAGACTCCGCCCGCACAATCAGACGGCTTCGCCTAATTTTGCTAAACCCCCAGGCCCCCCGCAAGGGGCCCGCGCAAAGTCACCGGCGGGTGTCACCGTGCGGAGTCACCGAGCGGGACCTCTCGCCGCAGGCCACCGAGCGGGCAAAACGGCAAGGCTGCAAATCGGGTTCCGGCACCCTCGCATCGGCTGAAAAACCGCGTCAGGCCCACGCCCATGGGCTACAATGGCCGGATCAATCCAGCTCTGCTAACCGCGTTGGGAGGCCGTTCGGGTGGACGTCGAAGTCTTGGTTTTCCAGGTGGCCGAGCGGTTGTACGGGGTCCGAGCCGCCACGGTGGTCGAGGTCCTGCGGGCGGCGACCCTGTCCGCCTTTCCCGATCAGCCCGACGCGGTCGAGGGCCTGCTCAGGCTGCGAGGGACCCTGGTACCGGTCTTATCCATTGGCCGCTTATTGAACAAGCGAGCGGCGGCGATGCAGCACAATGATCACTTGATCGTGGTGCAGAGCGAAGCCGACACCGTCGCGTTGTTGGTGGACCGTGCGATCGATCTGATCCGCATCCACCCGGACCAACAGGTTGCCGCCCAGGCAGAGGCAGCCGAGGCGGGCGAAGCCGATTTTGCCTGGATCGATCTGATCGCGAAAACGCCGCGCGGCGTGGTCCATGTGCTGGATGTCCCGGGCGTGCTGGCTCAACCACAGCTGGCCGGTTTGGTGCACTTGGTGGCCGCCCGTTCCGCCTCGCAAGAGGATGGCACGTGAACGAATCGGTGCGTTGGCCGGCGGAGCAGTGGGAAGCCATGCTGAGGTTTATCGACCAACGCTGCGGGCTGCACATTCGCGACGATCAACGGGCTTCGACCGGCGTCCTGATCGAACGGACGCTGCGGCGTCACGGTTGCCGGGATCTGGATCAATTGCAGACGCTGCTCCGTCGCGATGGCGACGCGATGCGAGCGTTCGTCGACGAGATGACGGTGGGCGAAACCTTTTTCTTTCGCGAACCCAAACATTTCCAGTTCCTGCGAGAGACGATTCTGCCACAGGCGAACGTCCAGCGGATCGAGGCCGGAGAACGCCAGACGCCGCGGCAGGAAACGCGTCCGATCGGGTTGTGGTCGGCCGCCTGTTCGACGGGCGAAGAACCTTACTCGCTGGCCATGCTGTGCGACCAGGGCGGGTACGCCGCGCAAACGCGAATCGTGGCGACCGACATCTCCGAACGAGCGCTCGAGAAGGCCCGCCGCGGCATCTACCGCGATTGGTCGTTCCGCGGCGATGGGCTCGAACGCGCCGGTCCATACCTTCGCTCGCGTCCCGAGGGCATGGAGTTGTGCGAGTCGATTCGGCGGCGGGTGGAGTTCCGCCGTTTGAATCTGGTCGAGGACAACTACCAGCAGGTTCTCGGCGGCGCCCTGCCGCTGGATGTGATCCTCTGCCGCAACGTGTTTATTTATTTCTCCGCGGCGACGATTCAGACGGTGGTCCAGCGGATGGCGGATTGTTTGGTCGAGGGCGGATGGCTGTTGCTGGCCTCGGCCGACCCACCGCTGCCCGAATCCCTGCTGTCAGGATCACCTCTGTCGGGATCACCGCTGTCGGGATCATCGCTGTCGGGGCGGCGGCTTTTCCAAGCCGTCAGCAGTTCGCTGGGCGTTTTTTATCGCAAGCTGCCGGTAGAACCGGCCCCTGTGGAATCGGCCGCTGCGGCACCGGCCGCTGCGACACCAGCCGCTGCGGCACCGGCCGAGCCGCGACCGGCCCCAGCACAACTCGCCGACACGGCCGCGCAAACCCCGGTGACGATTCCCTCTTCCAGCTCGGTTCCTGCCTCACCGACGCCCGCCGGCGCGTCGCTGGTCGAAGCCCCCGCACCGCTCCATCGAGCGGAGGTTTCGACAGAGCCCCGAGCGACCGAACCGGCCAAACGCATCCGCGACCTTCAGGCCCGCGTACACACCTCGCCGCAAACGGCCCTCGAGCAGTGTGAGGCCGACATCCAACGGCACCCGCTGTCGGCCGAGCTGCACTACCTGCGCGGTGTCTTACTGCTGGAGACGAACCGCATCGACGAGGCCTGCCGATCGGTCCAGCGGGCGGTTTTTTTGGATCGATCCCTGGCAGTGGGCCATTTTTTACTTGGCTCCATCCAACAGCAGCGAGGACAATTAAAAGCGGCCGGGCGGCACTATCGCAACGTCTGTGAGCTCTGCGACGCCCTGCCGCCAACCGGCCCGTTGCCGCTCGGCGAAGGCGGCACGGCGGCCGAACTGGCAAATGCCGCGCGGCGACGCATCAGCCGCCTTGAATCCGGAGGGTAACCAGCGCCCATGGTTGCGGACGAGAACCCAGCCGAACGATACCCAGCCGAACACAGCATCGACTGGTCGGCGATCAAGCATCGTCTCGAGAGTGTTGCTCGCGCCATGGACGATGCCGCCGAACTGACTGTCGACCAGGCGCGGCGGGCGATGGATCGCCGGGCCGAGAGATTGGCCCAGGTGCCGGCCTCGCAGCTGGAAGAGAGCGAGGTGATCGAGGTCGTGCAGTTCAGGATCGCCGGCGAACGCTGCGCGATTGAAACGCGGTTTGTCGGCGAGGTGATGCGGCGCGAGCACGTCACGGCGATCCCGGCCGTTCCGGCTGTCTTCGTAGGCGTGACGAATCTGCGCGGTCAGATCCTGATCGTCATCACTTTGGAGCCGTGGTTGGGTTTGGGGACGTCGGTCGCGGTGGCGTCGCAGTTGTTGGTGTTGGGCGAAGACGCACCGGAGATGGCCATCATGGTCGACCAGATCGATCAAGTGGTACGTCTGCGGCGCGAACAGGTGCTGCCGCTATCGGGCGGCATGAGCAACCTTCAGGAAATCGCTTGTGGGTGCACCGCCGAAGGCCGCGTGATTCTCAGCGGCGAGGCCTTGCTGCGCTGCGACGCGTTCACCATCGAAGAAAGTGAGTGACACCATGGGCTGGAAACAACGCCTCGAGAGTGCTTCGCTGCGACTGCAGTTCACCGTGCTGACGGTCCTGGTGATTCTGGTTTCGTTGGTGCTGATGGGGGCCCTGGCGTTCCGGCAGAGCCGGCGGACCGTCACCGATTTGACGCTGGACCGGATGGTGTCGCAGACCAAGGAGATGGTCAGCACGGTGGAGCATAAACTGAAATTTACTCGCGCCGATCTGCTCAATACGATCCAGTATCCGCCGATTCCCGGGATCGTACGTTCCCGGGACAACCCCGACCAACCGGGGCAGGACCCCGCCAACCCCGGAGCCGACGTCGAGTTTTGGATCGACAAGCTGCATCAGATCTTGGCGGCGCAAATGCAGTACGCCGAGGAGCGATTGGCGTGCAGTCTGTACGATGCC
This sequence comes from Roseimaritima sediminicola, assembly GCF_009618275.1. Lineage (GTDB taxonomy): Bacteria > Planctomycetota > Planctomycetia > Pirellulales > Pirellulaceae > Roseimaritima > Roseimaritima sediminicola. The sequence goes on along the minus strand of NZ_WIAD01000001.1, from coordinate 249,165 downwards.
GAGGGCCGCGAGATCATGCGGGTGGTGCGCCGCTCGAGCGGTCCGATATTGGCAGAGGACCGCGACCGGCCGGTTGGCGACGAACGCTTTTTTGCCCAGGCCAAGAGCACCGCGGCCGGGGCGGTGTACGTTTCGCCGGTGATTCACGATCCGGCCGAAAACACCAGCGTCGTGCACTTCTGCACGCCTTACTTTACTTCCGCGACGGCCGGCCCCGGCGGTGAGTTCCGCGGGGTGTTCGTGATCACCATCAACGCGGACAAAGTGTTTCGCGAAGCGGTCGAAGCCGCCACCGCCTCGGCGGCCAGCCGTTCCGCCACCCAGTTGGTCGTCGAGGTCGTCGATGAACAGTGGCGATTCCTGTACAGCAACCAACACAGCGAAGCCACCCCGTTCAGCAGTGACCGCTTCGACGCGCTGCGTCCGGTGCGGGCCGAGGCGCTCCAAAAACGCGGCGACAGCGGCCAGTACCGAGCCGACAACGATACCTTCCGGCAACTGATCGAGGCCGAACAACGCAACAGCGACATCGGCATGATCGCCACCCATCAACGGATCTACTACAACCGCCCCGAAGACGACAGTCGGTTTTGGGCGATCGCCACCAGCGAGGATGCGGATACCGCCCTGGCGGCGGTCCAGTCGCTGGGTTGGTCGTTCTTGTGGATCGGGGTTGCGGTCTTGGCCTTCGCCGCCCTGGCAACCTATTTGATGGCCACGCAGTTGACCCGCGGCATCTCGCGCCTGGTCGACATCGCCGATGCCATTGCCGGCGGCGATTCGCAGGCCGAGCTGCCGGCGGCCAACGGCCACGGGGAAGTCGCGGCGCTGACCACGTCGTTCCGGTCAATGACCACCAAGCTGCGACAGCACATCGCCCAGGTCAGCGCCGATGAGGCTCGCACCCAAGCCATTCTGGATTCGTCGGCCGATGCCCTGGTCACGCTGGACCAGGCCGGAACGGTGCTGTCGGTCAACGCCGCGACCACCGCCATGTTCGGCTATGCTCCCGAGGAGATCGTCGGTCACGACGCCGCCCTGCTGTGCCGCAGGCTCTGCGATAAAGGCGGGGACCACCAGGGACGCGCGCTGCAGCCCGGCGAGGTGCGGCGGGTGGGCGAGGAATCGCAGGTAGTCGGGCGCCGCAAGGACGGCAGCGAATTTCCGGTCGCCTTGCGGGTGGCCGAGATGAATTACCAGGGTGAGGAATTGTTCATCGCCACGCTGCAGGACGTGACGCGCCGAGTGGAAAACGAACGCGAGCGGTTGCAGGTGGCCGATGCCATTCGCGACGCCGTCCAGCGTCTGGCTGCGGCCAGCCGCGAGATCCTGGCCACGACCTCCGAACAGGCCAGCGGGACGCAGCAGCAGGCCGCCACGGTTTCACAGGTCGTCGCCACGGCGGAGGAAATCGCGCAGAGTGCTCAACAAGCCGCCCAGCGCGCCGATGAGGTCGCCCAGTCGGCCCGGCACACCGACGAAGTGGGCTCGGCCGGGCGGACGGCCATCGAAGCCGCCGTGGGGGCGATGGAGAACGTCAAGGAGCAAGTCGAATCGATCGCTCAAAACATGTTGTTGTTGGCCGAACGCGCCCAGACCATCGGCGAGATCACCGCGACGGTCAACGACATCGCCGAACAAACCAACGTCCTGGCCCTCAACGCAGCGGTGGAAGCTTCGCGAGCCGGCGAACACGGCAAGGGCTTTGCCGTCGTGGCCGCCGAAGTCAAGTCGTTGGCCGGACAGAGCAAGAAGGCCACGGCCCAGGTCCGCACGATCCTGAGTGAGATCCAAAAAGCCACCAACGACGCGGTCCTCTCGACCGAGCACGGTACGCGCACCGTCGCCGATGCTAACGAGGTCATCAATCAGGCCGGTGAGACGATCAACGCCCTGGCCAGCACCCTGGCGCAATCGGTTCGCACCGCCAGCCAAATCTCCGCTTCGGCAGCCCAGCAAGCCGCCGGCGTTCGCCAATTGACCGATGGTGTCCACAACATCGATACGGTTACCAAGCACAGCGTCGATGCGATTCGGCAGATCAAGGAGGCTGCCGAGAACCTGGCTGGACTGAGCAATGAATTGGCGTCGTTGACGGAAGTCCAGGAGCCGAACCTTGCCCAATGAACAATCAAGAACTCGCAAAACTATTGATGGCTACGTTCCTCGAAGAGCTGCACGAACATACGGGCTGCTTGGGACGGGAACTGCTGGCCATGGAAAAACCCCAGTCCGACCAGCAGCGACAGGAATCGATCAACCAGATGTTCCGGGCCGCGCACAGCCTGAAAGGAGCTGCCGCGGTGGTCAGCGCCGAACCGATCCGCACCGCCTGTCACGTGATGGAGGATTTCTTTAGCGAGCTCCGCGACGGCCAACGCGATCTGGACGAGTCGATGACTTCGACCATGTTGAAGACCGTCGATGCCATCGAGGAAGCCGCCGGGCGACTGCGTTCGGAAAAGCCGCTCGAGGAGGCTCCGCTGCAACAGATGATCCCCGTGCTCCGGCGGGCGGCCGACGAAGGGCGGGCGAGCGACGAAGAACGGGCGACCGACGAGGCGCGGGCGACCGACGCCGCCGCCGAGTCGGCCACCACCTCGCGGCGTGTGCCACGAGCCGGGATCGGCGCCGAGGAACTTGAAGAGCAAGCGGCGTCCCCCGATGGGGCACCGCTTGAGGTGTCTTCCGGTTCGCCCGCGGACGCGGCCGACCGGGCGACGACCGAGGCCGGCGTCACCGCGACCGCCGCGCCCAGCCCACCGGCGCCCCGCGGCGAGGGGCACGCCACGGTTCGCGTAGCGGCGGAAAAGCTCGATACCTTGTTGGCGCACAGCGGCGAACTGCTGGTCGCTCGGGGGCGGTTCGCGTATCGCGCCGAGGACGCCAACGAGTTGCGGGAGACCGCCAGCGAGCTGCGCAAACGCTGGCGCAAATCGCATGCCTTGGTCCGCCAGACATTGGCCGCGGCCGACGCTGCGAGCGAGGACCACCAATTGGTGCAGCGCAGCGAACGGTTTCTCGCGGAAACCGAACAGATGATCGGGCGGCTGACGACGCGTTTGGAAAAGCTGGCCGGAGGCATCGAAGCCGACAACCGGCACCTGAGTCAGACCTGCGAATTGCTGGACGACGAGATCTACAACGTGCGGATGTTGCCCTTTGCCTCGGCGTGCATCGGGCTGGAGCGGATCGTTCGCGATATCGCCGGCAGCAGCGATAAGAAGGTCCACTTGGATCTCGCCGATGTGGAGGTCGAAGTCGATCGGTCGGTGCTGGAAGGGTTGAAAGATCCGCTGATTCACCTGGTGCGCAACGCCGTCGATCACGGCATCGAACCGATCCAGCAGCGATGTCAAAGGGGCAAGCCGCCCGAGGCGACGGTGCGGGTTGCGGCGCGGTTGTGTGGCGGTCAGGTGGAAGTCGTGGTCGAGGACGATGGACGCGGCTTCGATCTGGAACGCATTTGCGAAACCGCGCGGCGCCGCGGTTTTGAGATCCCGGCCGATCCCCGCGAGCAGGCTCGGTTGGTGTTTGCGCCCGGGTTCTCCACGGCGACGATGATCACCGACATCTCCGGACGCGGCGTGGGCCTGGACGTCGTTCAGAACCAGGTCGAGTCGCTGCACGGGGCGGTCGATGTTGCGTTCCAGCCCGGCCAGGGAACGCGTTTTACGCTGGTGGTACCGCTGACGTTGACCACGATTCGGGCGATGTTGGTAAGCGTCGGCGCCCAGTTGTTTGCCCTGCCGACGCCGTCGGTCGAGCAGGTCGTGCGTTTTGACTACCAGGATATCAAGGCCGTCGGCGGCAGCGACGTACTGATCCTGAACCAAACGCCCACGCCCCTGGTTTCCCTGGCCAGCACGCTGGGCGTAGAGGCTCACAGCGGGCGGCCGGGCAAACGGCTGGCCGTCGTCCTCTCGGCCGGAGAGCAACGCGTCGCGGCGGTGGTCGAAGACGTGCGCTGCGAACAGGAGGTATTGGTCAAGAGTTTGGGGAGCCGCATTCGGCGGCTGAAACATTTTTCCGGATGCACGTTGTTGCCGTCCGGGCGGATTGCGTTGGTGGTCAACGTCACCAATGTGATCCGGACCGCACTGGGAATGAAAACGCGGTACATCGCCAGCAACGAGGCGCCCGAGCCCCAGGGGGCGTCGCTGCGAGTACTGGTGGTCGAGGATTCGGTCACCACGCGGACGTTGATGAAGAACATCCTGGAAACGGCCGGGTACGAAGTCGACAGTGCGGTCGACGGTCAGGAAGCGGTCGAGAAACTTGATCAGCACACCTACGACGTGGTGGTCAGCGATATCGACATGCCGCGGATGGATGGGTTTACGTTGACCGAGTGGATCCGGCAACGCGAAGACCTTGCCGAATTGCCCGTCGTGCTGGTGACGGCTCGCGGCAGCGACGAAGACAAAACGCGGGGCATCCACGTCGGTGCCAACGCCTACATCATCAAAGGAACGTTCGAGCAGCAGAATTTGTTGGAAACTGTTGGCCAACTCGTTTAAGGACGGCCCTCGCCATGCCTCGTATCTTGATCGTCGATGATTCGCCCACCGCACGCGAAATGCTGGCGGCGATCATGCAGACCGACCCGGACATCGAAGTCTTGGGGTTTGCCATCAACGGTCGCGAGGCGGTGGCCAAGGCCAAGGAACTGCGTCCGGATCTGATCACGATGGACGTAAATATGCCCGAAATGGACGGCTTCGAGGCCACCAAGGAGATCATGATCGAGGTGCCCACGCCGATCATCATCATCTCCTCTAGCGCCCGGACCAAAGAGGTGGGAACCAGCATGCGAGCGCTCGAGGCCGGCGCCTTGACAGTGATTTCCAAACCCACCGGTGTGCTGCAGCCGGACTTCCATCAGCAGGCTCGGGAAATCATTCGCAACGTCAAAGCCCTGGCCGATGTGATCGTGATCCGTCATCGCCGCCGGCGCGACACGGCCACCAGCGTGGTTCGCGAAATGACCGCGGCGATGCCGCCGCCGGTGCGGACCCAGCGGCGCGACGTTCGCTGTGTCGGGATCGTGGCCAGCACGGGTGGTCCGCCGGCGTTGGCCCGCTTGCTGCGACCCTTGCCCGCAACGTTCCCCGTGCCGATCGCCCTGGTCCAGCACATCGTGCCGGCCTTTGGCGACGGGTTTGTCAGCTGGCTGAACAGCGTCGTCGAGCTGCGCGTCAAAATGGCGGAAGATCGCGAGCTTTTGCAGGCCGGCACGGTGTACGTCGCCCCGCAGGATTATCACTTGGCCGTCGACCGCGGGGGCCGCGTATGCCTGTGTGATGAACCGGAAATCGGCGGCTTTCGGCCCGCCGGAGATTATCTGTTTCGTTCGCTGGCCGAAGCTTTCCAGGATCGCGGGGTCGGCGTCATCCTGACCGGCATGGGACAGGACGGCGTGGAAGGTCTGCGAGCCCTGCACGCGCGCGGAGGCCAGACGATCGCCCAGGATCAGGACAGCTGTGTGATCTACGGGATGCCCCGGGCGGCGGTCCGCGAGGGCGTGATCGATCATCAACTGTCCCTGGAACAGATCGCCGCCCACCTGGCGCGCTTGCCCAGTACTTGCCGAACCTGAGCTGCGCCTGCCGCGTGGGGGGCCGCGGAGGCTGGAAAGCAAGAAAACTGGATCGGCGGCTCGGCTGCACTTAGAATGGCGGGTCGGTCACCGCTACTTCAAGTTTTTTCCACGTGTGGGTGTTATGAAACAATCCTGTTTGATGTTCCTGGCCACGTTGTTGGCGTCTGTACTCGCGACCCCCTGGGCCACCGCGGAGGACGCGGCCACCGCGGAGAACGCGGCCACTGCGGAGGATGCGGTCACCGCGGAGGATGCGGCCAGCGGTCCGGCGGCGGCTGGCCACTGGGTAACGTCGATCGTCTCGCTGGGCGAGGGCGACCAGATCGCTTTTGCGACCGCTCAGGGCCTGTTGCTGCGCGAAGGCGAAGTCCACATCGCGCCGGCAAAGCATCCCAACTACAGCCGCGTCGCCTACACCCAGCCATCGGCCGTGTGGGCCGTGGCCGCATCGGCCGATGGACAGTGGTTGGCCAGCTCGGATTATCGCGGCAATTTGGCCATCCACCAGGTTTCCAGTGGAGAAACCACCCACCACGACCAGGCGTTGGAGCGGTGGACACGAGCTCTAGCGTTCAGCCCCGATGACAAGTTTCTGGTCGGCGGAAACGAGGCCGGAAAGATCATAGTCTGGAACCGAGAAACGGCGAAGGTGGAAAAGACCCACGAGCTGGAACCGCAGGCGATCATGGACGTGCGGTTTTCTCCCGAGGGAGATCGCTTGGCCGTGGCCGATGGGGCCGGGCACGTACACCTGCTAGCGTGGCCGACGCTGGAAGCACAGAGCCATGTGGAAGTCAGCGAGGATCCGCTGTGGAGCGTCGCTTTTACGGCCGACGGGATCCTGGCCGGTGCTGCCGACAACACGCTGTACCGTTTGCAGCCTGAGGGCGAAACCGCCGCAGCGGTCGATCAACTGAAAGACTGGGTCGTGGCGGTCGCCGTCAGCCGCAGCCAAGTGGTGGCCGCCGGGGAACTGAATGGCCGCGTCCAGATGTTCACGGCCGACGGCCAGACCCTGGGCCCGGCCGCCGATTCGCCCAGCGGCGTGTGGACACTGCACTGGACCGCCGATAACACCCTGTTGGTGGGAACCCGCAAGGACGGCATCCAAATGATGCGGCAATCCTGGGACTGGGTCGAAGCAACTCCACCCCCCGCGAAGCAAGAACCGGCTGAGGAACAAGCCGCTGAAGAGAAACCCGAAAAGGAGATGACGGCGGAGGAAAAGCCAGCCGAGGAAAAACCGGCTGAGGAAAAACCGGCTGAGGAAAAACCGGCCGAGGAAAAACCGGCCGAGGAAAAGCCAGCTGAGGAAAAACCTGCTGAGGAAAAACCGGCTGAGGAAAAACCTGCTGAAGAAAAACCGGCTGAGGAAAAACCGGCTGAGGAAAAACCGGCTGAGGAAAAACCGGCTGAGGAAAAACCGGCTGAGGAAAAACCGGCCGAGGAAAAGCCAGCCGAGGAAAAGCCAGCTGAAGAAAAACCGGCCGAGGAAAAGCCAGCCGAGGAAAAACCTGCGGAGGAAAAGCCTGCTGAGGAAAAACCTGCGGAGGAAGAAACGGCTGAGGAATAAGGGACCGTTCGGAAAGACGACGGGGGCCTCGGCCAGAATCGCGGAGCCGGGGGATGCGGTAGCGTCTGGGGCAACCCGGGATGATCCTGGGCTGGCTCGGTGCTCGCCGTCGAGGTCGGCTGTGGTAGAATGCCACCAGCGTAGCTCGGCTGTCCCAGCCGAGTCTCGTTGTTCGCGGCTCGGAGAGCCGTGCTACTTTCAGAGCCGTGCTACTTTCGCGGGCTGGAAGCCCAGATCACGGGTTCCGCGATTACTACGAATTGATTCCGCCAGATGAGCACTGAACAGCAGGTCGACGAGGAAGCGTCCGAGCAACGCCGGGCGGGCAAGTACGTGGTCCGCTGTGGGGCGATGCGCTCGTTGTGCGTTTGCCGGGCCAAGGCTCCGCTGCGTTATGGCCAGCGGGTGATCGCGCGGACGCCCCGCGGGATCGAACTGGGCGAAGTGCTCTGCCCGGCCACGCCTCAGGCCGTCGCTCACCTGGATCGTCCGCCGGAGGGCCAGGTGCTGCGGCTGTTGACGCCGGAGGACGAGAACGAATTGGCTCATCTGCACGCTCGAGCCGAGGAAGAATTCCGGCTTTGCCAGCGGGCGATCGACGACCTGCAGCTGGACATGCAGCTGGTGGACGTGGAACACTTGTTCGGCGGCGAACGGGTCGTGGTGTTCTATCTGGCAGAGAACCGCGTGGACTTTCGGCAGTTGGTCAAACGGTTGGCCGGCGAGTTCCAGACCCGGGTGGAGATGAAGCAGATCGGTGTCCGTGACGAGGCCCGGTTGTTGGCCGACTACGGTGATTGTGGCAAGCCGGTGTGTTGCAACACGCATCTGAGCAAGATGCCGCCGGTGTCGATGAAGATGGCGAAACTGCAGAAAGCCACGCTGGATCCATCCAAAATTTCTGGACGCTGCGGTAGACTGAAGTGTTGCTTGCGGTATGAGTATGATACGTATGTGGAAATGAAACGCGAGCTTCCGCCGGTGGGCAGTGAAGTCGTGACGGCCGATGGCCGTGCCAGGGTGTTGGGACACGAGATTTTGGCTCAACAAATCCTGGCGGAAACCGAGGACCATCGCCGCGTCTTGATTGCCCTGGCTGATGTACTGAGTGTCACGCGGAAGCCTGCCGGTGTCGCAAAGTCCAAACAGGTGAAAACCAAAACCAAAACCAAAACCAAAGACAATCCAAAACGTCGCCAGCAAGGAAACAAGGAATGAGTGCGATTCACCCGATCAGCGAGTTACTCGATCGTGATCGTCGCTACAAATTGGAGGCGTATCAGTTTATCCGCGAGTCGTTGGCCTACGCGCACGACGTCCTGCGACTGCACGAGTTGCCGGCGACCGACTCGCCGGAAGCACGTCACATCACGGGCCAACAACTGTGCGAAGCCTGCCGCGTGTACGCGCTCGAGCAGTACGGATACATGGCCAAGCTGGTGTTGAATCGCTGGGGGCTCCACGAGACCAGCGACTTTGGCGAGATCGTCTACAACCTGATCGCCATCGAGCAGATGAAGAAGAGCGACTCGGACCGCCGTGAAGATTTCGACGACGTGTACGATTTCGATTCCGCCTTCGAACCCCAGTTCACCGCGATCGCCGCCGACGAAGTCTAGCAGAGTCGCCTTTCGCTCCGCGAAAGTAGCGAGAGTCGCCTTTCGCTCCGCGAAAGTAGCTAGAGTCGCCTTTCGCTCCGCGAAAGTAGCAGAGTCGCCTCCTTACAGGCTGGAAGCCTATGCCACAGAGTAGCTACGGTTCGTGACCGTGCCGGGCAGATGAGGCGCTGCGACGCGTTGCATGTCGCTCCGGTGCAAGTATCTGCCCCCTCACCCCCGACCCCTCTCCCCCAAGGCTTCACTCGCTGACGCTCGCGGCGCCTTGGGGGAGAGGGGAGGAAGCGAGTTTATGGCTCCCACTCGCTACTCGCCACTCGCCACTCGCCACTCGCTACTCGCTACTCGCTACTCGCTACTCGCTACCAGCTACTAGCTACTAGCTACTAGCTACTAGCTACTAGCTACTAGCTACTAGCTACTAGCTACTGGCTACTCGCCACTCGCTACTCGCCACTCGCCACTCGCCACTCGCTACTCGCTACTCGCCACTCGCCACTCGCTACTCGCTACTCGCTACTCGCCACTGGCCACTCGCTACTCGCTACTCGCTACTCGCCACTCGCCACTCGCTACTCGCTACTCGCTACTCGCCACTGGCTAGTTGCTTGGCCGGGTGGCGACTTCCAGCGGCGGCAACACACCCAGGTAGCTCATCAGATCGCTGATCTCTTTCAGGGTCAGCTGGTCCAGGCCGCCCGAGGGCATGATGCTGCTGTTGCTGGGCAGGATCTGGTCCACTTCGGCCGAGGCCACGGTCGTGGTGTTGTTCTTGGCGTCGCGGATCTGCAGTTCGCCGCTGCCGGTTTCGGAGACCAGGCCCACGTACACTTTGCCGTCGAGCGTCAGTACTTTCTTGTTCATGTACTGGTCGCTGATGACGTGCGAAGGATACAGGATCGATTCCAAAACCTCGCGGCGGGTAAAGCGTCGCGAGACGCTGGTCAGATCCGGGCCCACCGACTGGCCTTGGTTTCCAAACCGGTGACAGGAGGCGCAGTCCGCTTTGGCAAACACCTCGCTGCCGGCTGCCGGGTCCCCGTGCCGACCTTCTTCGCTTTCCAGGTACTTTGCCAATTGGTCGAAGTCCCAGCGAGCGTCCTCTTCGGCCGAGGGCAATTCCGCGGCCGGGCGGTCGGGATAGGTTTTCGCATACCAGCGTTGCCAGATTGCCATCGAAGGATCGCTGGACTCGCTGCGCTGCAGGCCGGTCCAGTGCGACAGCAGGTCCTGGGCCGGTTTGGTCGACTGGCCTTCGCTCTCGAACTGCAATCCCAGCAGGATGACTTGCCGCAGCGCTTCGGGGTCGTCGGTGGCGACCGCTACGGTTGTCAATTGCTTCAGCACGTCCTTGGCCGCTTCGCCTTCCAGGATGTTCAGGCTGCGAACCAGGTAGTCCCAGTTCTGGCCGTCGGGATGCAGAGCCAGGCCCATCGCGACGGGTTGTCGCCGTTCGGGATCGGTACGCCAGATTTTTCGCAGGTACGACATGGCGTCTTCGTCACCGGTCATCGACAGCATGGCCACGATGCCTGTGCGCAGACGCTTGTAAACGTCGCGGGTGTGTTCCGGACCGGCGATGCTCTGGTCCAGCTCGATCAGCAGCTCGGCGGTCTCGGCGTCGACCGGCTGGGGCAGTTTGTACATCGAGGCCAAGGCGGCATTGGGCCAGGCATCGCCCTGCTCGAGGATGGCCATCGCGTCGTCCAAGGTCAGGTGCTTGGCAAAGTCGCGGGTGACGTTCATCAGGTACAGCGGAACACTGCTGCCGGCGTCGTCTTTGGAGGCCTGTTCGTAGAATTTCAGCAATTCGAACCGCTGCTTGGCGGTCCACCGATTGGTCAAGTACCGCATGTGCATCGCCACGTGGACCCGGTCGGCCAACGGGGCATCGCCTTCGAGGTAATCCAGGGCGCGATCACCGATCGAATCGGCCCGCAGGTAGGCGGCCAGCCGCATCAGTTCGCGGTTCATCCGCGAGTCGCCCGAAGGAAACTCCTCGGCGATTTGATCTCGCAGCGGCTGTACCTGTGCCGGATCGATCTGGCCGCGAGCGAGGGCTACCTGCATGACGCGGAGCAGGTCCACGAAATCGGCATCGCTGAGAAACCCGTTCATCAACTGGCTCAGCCGGCTCAGAACCAACAAACTGTTCGCCTCGGTGGGCTGGACCGTCACCAAGGCCAACGAGCCCAGGATGGCGACTCGGGGGTGTTCGCTCTGCAGAACCTCGCGTCGCCACTGCTCGGTGGGCACGGATTCCAGCACGCGTCGCGCGACAAAGGCCAGCGTGCGGTCGTTCTCTTCCAGCAGCGGCAGCAGAGCATCGATGGGCGGCTGCTGGCCGGTGCGGAGCATCGCTTCACAGGCCATCCGGCGGACCCGGAGGTCGCGGTCATCGAGCAACGAGACCAGCTGACGCTCGGTTCGTGTCGAAGGGTGGACGCCCATCATGTAGGCCGCTTTGGCGCGGACCACTTCGCTCTGCGCCCGGCTCAGTTCAACCAACAATTCCTCGCTGGGCTGGGGGCCGAACAATTCCATCAGCTCCAGAGCTCGGGTGCGGTAGTGGGGCGGGTTTTCGTCGCTGTAAGCAACGCCGGCGACCAGTTCGGCCCACTGCGAGCCCAATTCTTTTTTGATGCCGGCCAGCGTCTGACGGCTCCAAGCGGCCGACGGCTGCGGTTGGCGGATGGCCGCGGCGATGCCCGTTCCCAAGTTGTTGACGCGTTCGGGAATCGGCCCTTCCCAGACGACGCGGTAGATTCCCCCGGCGGTCTCGCGGCCTCCGGTGCAGAAGTACAAGGCGCCGTCGGGACCGACGGCCAAGTCGGTGACGTTCAGCGGTTCACCCTGCAGAAACACCTGGCTGTCGGCGACGTAGCTGGCGCCGTTGGCTTTCAGACGCACGTTCAAAATCCGGCCCTCGGACCAGTCGGCAAGAAACAGGCTGCCGTGGTAGCGGGCGGGAAAGGTGTAGTGTTCGTAGCACAGCGCGCCGCTGGGCGAACCGCGGCCGGTATCCAGAATCGTAGGTAGGCGATCGGCATAGAATTCCGGCCACTTGGCCCATCCGCTACGCCAACCGAATTCGCCGCCTTCGGTGACATCGTACAGGGCCGTGGGACGGTACCAGGCGGCACCGGCGTCGGATTCCATGTCGCTGTCGTGAATGAAGAGAGAGCCTTCGCTGTGGAAGGCCAGGTCGTAGGCGTTGCGCAGTCCGCCGGCGATGCGTTCGACTTTGTCGCCACTGACGGTGGTGCGGATAACCGTGCCGCCGGGCGCTTTGACGCCGCGGGCGTGCCCGCCGGGATCTTCATAGCGAGGTCCGACCAGATCCCCCTCGTAGGTTTCCGGCAGGGTTTCACCGCTGCCCGCTTCGCCCACGACCTGCATGTGGTTGCCGACGCTGACGTACAGCATGCCGTCGGGTCCCAGAACGATGCCATGGGGGCCGTGTTCGCCGGGGGTGCCTTTGAATTTAAGGATGGTCTGGACTTTTTCCAGCGTGCCGTTCCGGTCCGCATCGCTCAACCGATACAGTCCCGTGCCATCGGGGCCTTGGCCGGTAACGAAGACGTCGCCATTGAGAGCCAGGATGCCCTGACAGGATTCCACCTGGTCGCAGTACGTGCGGACTTCGTCGGGGATTCCATCGCCGCTGCGGTCGAACATCAACAACAGCGGACCGCGTTCGCGGGCGGCGATGATGTGGCCGAATTCATTGAAGGCCATGGCGATCAGCGAACCGGTTTGTTCGTCGTCGAACAAACGCTGTACGCCGAAGCCGTCTTGAATCTGAAAGCGTGCGCTTTCCTGATGCTCGGTCGCGCTGGCCACGTCTTCCTGTCGGTCCCAGGGGACCGTGCTGCCCAGCATGCCAAAGCTCTGGGCCTGTCCCCAGCGGGAATCGTTGTAGGTGGGGGACTGCCACATCGCGGCGGCTTGCCGAGTCGTCTTCCAGGTTTCGTCGGTGCTGAAGGTGTACCATCGCGAGGTGCCCTCGGGCTGGATGCTGATCCGGGCGGCCAGGGCCGCGGTCGTGCCATGCGTATTATCGACCCGAACCGAGACGACGTTGCGTCCCCGAACCAGCAGTGAGGAGATGTCGTAGTCGGTCATTTTTCGCGCCGACCGGCCGGTGCCCACGCGGCGACCGTTGACGTACAACTCGTACGCGTCATCGGCAGCGATCGTTACCTTGCCTACCGCATCGGCACGCAGGTTGATGCGTTTGCGAAAGAAACAACTTGTCCCGGTCGGAATCTGTTCTTTGGCGACGCCGGCATCCCAGATCCATTGCGCTTCGGCACCGCTGGCCGCCGGCGCCGTCGGAAACAACAAAGTCGCCAGGCCGAGGCCCAACAAGCCCCACCACGAGCGTATCGAAGTGCCGTCCATGGCAGCGATTCTCCCAAGCGTTCAGATAAAAAGTTTGCTAATTGCGATGGTTTCCCGAGGGCAACCTAGCGAAAGGTCGGCTTCGGCGGCAAGAGGAACTTGCCGGCCCCCCGCTTGGCAGCTCGGAGCGGCGCCGCGACAGCTGGTTCGGCAGGCGGCTCGTCGCGGTGGCTCGTCGCGGTGGCTCTGCCGGAGTCCACTCGATATGATTGGATGCTGCAGCGAAGGTTCCCACTTTTCACCCGCCAGCCCGACTGGTTTTGACGGATCGCTTGTTCATGTCGGCTTCTTCTACACAACGACGCTTGGCTCGTCCGCAATCGTCCGCCCGGGCGGATGCGGCCCGCACGCAATCGGCCGCCAGTCCGCCGCGGCGGACTGGGTGGTGGGCCGGCGCTGTGGTCCTCGGTGCGCTGCTCGTGGCGGTTGTGTTTGTCGCGCTGCAGACGCCCGAGCGGGCGACGCCGGCCCAGGTGGGCAGTCAAAGGGTCGTGCCCGAGCGGTACGATGCCGAGCGGGCCTTTGGGTATTTGGAAGAGATCTGTGCCATTGGTCCCCGCATCAGTGGGACCGAGGGCATGCATCGTCAGCAGGAGATGCTGCTGGACTTTTTCCGTCGGCAAGGTGCGGAGGCCGAGCTGCAGTCCTTTCCCGCGCGGCATCCGCTCAGCGGCGAAACGCTGACGCTGGCTAATCTGATCGCCCGCTTTTACCCGGAACGACCGAAGCGGTTTCTGCTGTGCGCCCACTACGACACGTTGCCGTTTCCCGATCGCGACCCGATCAATCCACGGGGTGTTTTTCTCGGTGCCAACGATGGGGCCAGCGGTGTGGCGGCCCTGATGGAGCTGTCGCATCACTTAAACGAACTGCCCGCCGATGTGGGCGTGGACATGGTGTTGTTCGACGGTGAAGAGTTGGTTTACGACAACAGACGCGATCCCTACTTTTTGGGATCGACGCATTACGCGCGAGAGTACGGCGCACACCCGCCGGCGATTCCTCTGCGAGCCGGCATCCTGCTGGACATGGTCGCAGACGCCGAGCAGCAGTTCTATCTGGAGAAGAACAGTTGGCACTATGCGCGGCCCGTGGCCCGCGAGGTCTGGGATCTGGCCGGTCGGTTGGGCGTGCGATCGTTCAAGTCCCGCGTCAAGCACGAGGTCCGCGACGACCATCTGCCGCTGAACCAAATTGCGCGGATTCCCACGATCGACATCATCGACTTTGATTACCCCAGACCCGGCCCGCGAGCGATGTCGTACTGGCACACCCAGCAGGACATCCCGGAAAACTGCAGTGGCGAGTCGCTGGCGGCGGTTGTCTACGTGGTGCATCAGTGGTTGCTGACGAAGTAGGTCCGCGAAGGAGAGCCCTGGCATGATCACGGCAAGTTTTATTTTGGCCGTCCTGCTCCTGGCGCTGGCCGTGTATCTGGAACGGCGGCAACGCGGCGGGCCTCAGGTGGGCGGCAAAGATCCGGCGTTCGATGACGATTACCTGACGGCCCGGATCCGCGGCCGCCGCGGGGTCCACGGCGTGTTGGTCTTGATGGCGGTGATCATCGCCGTGGCCGCCTGGGTGGGCCCCGGGCCGCTGTGGGCCGCGCTATGGATGGCCGTTTTCGGACTGCTGGTGTTGGTGGTCTTTCTGGCGATGGCCGATGCTTTCCGGTCCCGCAAGTATCTGCAGCGGAAACTGCCCGAGCTGCGCAAGCAGATGCTGGGCGATTCCGCCGCGGGCGGCTCCTGCTCGTACGCTCCGGACAGCGAAGCCGCCGAGGAGTGACTGTGGCATAGGCTTCCAGCCTGTGAGGCGTCGCCCTCCTCGGCTGGGTCAGCCGAGCTACTTTGGCGACGGGCGCTCCTTAGCGGCGGGCGGCTGGGGATTGCTTTCGCTCGCCGGCTCGCGGCACCCAGCCGGCGATCTGGCCTTTGCCGATCAACGCCAGCTCGGCTTGGCCTTCCAGCGAGGCGTCTTCGTTGAAGACTCGGGCCTGCACACGGACGTGGTCGCCGCTGGGCACCGCGTCGCTCCAGCGGATCGCGACGTGCAGGCCGTCCTGAACCGCGTGGCGACGCATGTCGGCGATCTGTTGGGCGTCGAACTCCCAGTACCCCAGCGATCGGGGCCCCGGCGATTGGGGCGGCGACGCCGCGTCAGCGGGTTCGGCGTTATCGGGTTCGGCGCTGACGGATTCGTCGGCACCGGAAGCGTCGCCCTCGGCGGCCAGCGGATCGAAGATTTCGATACCCAAGCTGGCGTCGATTTCCACTTGACTGAGATCCAGCACTTTTCCCGATTCGTCAACGAAGTGGACCACCAGGTACACGCCGTCGATTTCGGGATCGCTGTCGAAGTTATGTCCGCCGGAGAAGGTTGGATTGATCGATAGGCCGGCCGGTTCGGGCAGGGTTTCCGGCGTCATGTCGGGCAAAGGAATCTGACCCATCGGCGGTTCCGGAGGCGCATCGGCGGCCGGCGGCGGAACGATTTCGCCCATGTCGATGTCCGGCAATTCCAGTTGGTCCATGTCGGGCGGGATCAGATCGGGCGATTGCGGTTCGCGTGGCCGGCCGCCCGGGACGTCGATACGACGTTCTTCCAGGTCGCCCGCCTGATCGCTCGAAGGCAGGCCACCGGGCGGCGGCAGAAGGGTTGCGCCGGGCGCGTCCTCTGCCGGCCTCTGGGGGCTCGAGGGCGACGGCAGGACGTCGCTGACGCCCCAGTCGGCTTGCGGGTCGGGCGTGGGCTGTACGGCCGCCGCATCGCCTTGTTCACAGTTCTCCACGGCTCGGCGGAGTTTGCTGCGCAGCACCTTGTTCTCGTAGTCGGCCTCGTACAGCTGGTCCTCCAGCACTCGGACCTCGTTGATCAGCTGGTCGGTATACAGTTCGCGGTGCGGTTTGCTCTGACAGCCAAGGAGCGCCCCGCCACATAGCGCGCCGAGCACCACCCGCAGCACAGTGCGGTGGATCAGGGCGACGGCTCGCGGGATTGGCTTCGTGGCGATCATGCAATCGGTTCAGCGGGTATGGCGGGTTGCGACCGATGCGAACCCATGCCGGCTATCGGTGCCTCGATACCAGCGCCTCGTGGCGTGGGTCAAGATAAATTGCGTCCTTGGCGGCCTCTGCCACGGGCACAACTGTCGTAATCGTTACAAACCATCACACGGTGCGTGTCCGGCATAACGAGCCCGACCCTTATTTGCTTTTCGACTCGGCTTTTCGGCCGAGACGTCCGATCTGAACCTTTGTCGGTGGAAGAGTGCAGTCACTCGTCCGTCGCTCGAAGAGGTTCGGGTCGATCGAACATGCTTGTGGGGATTTGGATGTTCGGTCGGAATTGATTCTCGCGGATCAGATAGAACCAGACGGCGGGAAGGTGAGTGTTTGGCACCTTCCCGCCGTTTTTTTATGCCGCCCCATCTCGTGCTGGGGGTATCGATTCCCCGGGGGACGGGTCGGCGGAGCGCTGTTTCGAAGCTTCGGCGGCTTTTGGTATAGCCACCGATGGGTTCAGGACCAGTCGCTTTAGGACACACCGGAACAGGACGCATCAGGACGATGGACGTGACCGAACAACAATCGCCCGGAGACGGCTCGCTGCGGATC
Organism: Roseimaritima sediminicola; assembly: GCF_009618275.1. Classification (GTDB taxonomy): domain Bacteria; phylum Planctomycetota; class Planctomycetia; order Pirellulales; family Pirellulaceae; genus Roseimaritima; species Roseimaritima sediminicola. The sequence goes on along the minus strand of NZ_WIAD01000001.1, from coordinate 232,353 downwards.
TACGAACCGCTGGAGAATGAATCCAGTCGCGCCGTACGGTTCATGATCTGGGCTTCGTTTATCGCCCTGTTGCTGGTTCCGGTCGTCACCTTGATCGACGTGCCCATCGCTCGCTGGTTCGACGGGGATCCCTTTCCCAGCGACGTCGACAACGCGATCCAGTTGACCGAAGCCTATTCCCACGGGATCGGCGTGCTGTTCATCGTGATCGGGATCCTGACCCTGACGCCCCAGCATCGCTGGTGCACGCCACGGCTGACGACGATGGCCCTGGGGGCCAGTGCCGTCGCCACGATCGTCAAGATGTTTGTGCTGCGTCCACGGCCCAGCGCGATCAACCTGCAACTGGCTTCGGGCGACGCGGCCTGGTGGTGGCGTTTTGACTGGAAACTGGAACAGGTGGCGGCGTTTGATGCCGGGACGCGAGCGTTCCCCAGTGGCGGCACCGCAACGGCCGTGGCCTTGACGGTGGGCCTGTCGATGCTGTTTCCCCGCGGCCGCTATCTGTTCGTCGTGTTCGCGGTCCTGACGATGTTGCAGCGGATGCAGTCCGACGCCCACTTCTTCAGCGACGCGATCGGCGGTTTGGCGTTTGGGTTGGCCTGGAGCGTCGTCTGCCTGCACCCGCGACTGTTGGGTGCCCTGTTCGATCACATGGAACCCGAGAGCCTCTCGAAGCGGCCCACCGGCTCTGCGGAACCACGACAAGCGGCATGAGGTAATCGGCCTGGCCGTGCCGGCGACAGTGCTTTGGCCGGGTTTGGGGTGGCGCTGGAGTACGGGGTGAGACCGCTTAGCGAAGCTTCTGGAAGGTCGAATTCAGGCGACCCAGGTACGCGCCGGCCGCGGGCAGTTCCTTGGCCAGTTTGGCTTTCAACGAGTCGATCTCGGTATCGGCTTTGGCCAGTACGTCGCGAGCGGCCAGTTGTTGTTCGCCGAGCCAGCTCTGCAGCTCGCGCATCTGTTGCCGATGCTCCGCTTCGATGCGCTCGCGCAGCTGTTGCTGGGAAGCGGCGATCTGGGCGGTCATGGCGTTTCGCATGCCGTCGGCCAGAGCGCCCGAGAGGTTCGTTGCGATGGCCATGTCCAGGTCCTGCCAGGTGCCTTCAAAGCTGGCCTGCACCTGCACTTCGTCGATGTCCTGCAGGCTGGTCTGCAGCGAATCGATCGCGCTCAGACCCGCCAGTTTCTCTCCGGTTTCCAGACGCACCTGAGCGTTCGCTTGCCGCGAGACCAGTTGGCCATGCATCTGGTCGTCCAGGGTTTCGATCTGCACGTACAGTTCCAGCGGGCCACCGTCGATGGCCAATTGAGCCTCGTCGGCATTGCCGATTTCGGTCCGCGGAAGGGCCAGCTGGGGCCAGTGGGCGGTCAACACGTCGCGCGGCGGCCCGCCCTGGGAATCGTAGTGTCGTCTAAAGTCCACCCGCACCGTGCGCGGCCCTTCCAGGCGAAAGCGGGCGCGAAGCGGTTGTTGAAGTCGGCGGGTTTGTGGCGTGAGGTTCTCGAGGATACCGGTGAGGGTGTACGACTCGCGATTGACGCTCATCACACCGTCCAGCTGACAACGCTGGATCAGAAAACTGGGTTCGGGCGGCGTCTGGACCAGACGGATGTCTTCACCCCGCGGCCGCTCGGCGCCCTCGGGGCTGGCAACCGTCCAGTCGGCGACCTGGCGGGCCGAATCCAGGTATTCGCGAACGCCCTCGATTTGCGAGGACACGATTTGCCGGAGCAGTGCCGGGCCCAGGTCGGCCGGCGATTCGACCGGTTCGGGAACCAACGCCCGGACACGATCCAGGTCGATCTGTTTGGCTTCCTCCAGAGCCACCCAGTCGGCTTGGACCTGCGCTGGCAAAGCGTCCAGTTTGGCGCGCAGGGCGACAAGCTCTTGCCGGATCGCTTCGGCCTGTTCGATGGTGGCTTTCAGCCGCGGCAGATCACGCAGCGGGTTGTCGATGCCTCGGGCTTGATCGCGAACGCTGCGAACCTGTTGCTCGACCGCTTCGGCGCGGGCGGCCAGGGCGGCGTACTCCTGCATCCAGCGCTGGCGGATCTGCTCGCTGCGTTTGACCGTCTCCAGGCTGTTGCCGACCGTTTCCAGTTCGCCCTTGGCGTAACTACCCAGATCGCCTAGCAAACTGGAAACCAGCGACGGCTCGTCCGAGGGCGAAGCCGGTTCGGGCGCTGTCTGCGGCAGGTGACCCGAGGAGGCTCGCCGGCCGCCGATGCGAACCCCCGTGATCCGTCCATCACGAGCGACCAAGCGACGATGCAGCAGGGCCGCGCCATCGATCGTCAATTCGACCCGCTGGGCCGCGAAGGCGTTGACGTGGCTCTTGCCCTCGCGGGGGTCGCCGATCTGAAGGTCCACATACTGCAGACGCGGCGGGAACAGTTCGACGCGGGTTCGCGCGATGTCCACTTTCGCACCCACCGCCGACTCCAGCGTCCACACGCTGGCGTACTGCGCCAGCGGGCCCAGAGACCATCGCAGCAAGGCCAGGATGGCTACGACCAATAGAACACGTTTCAATAAGAATCGCCAACGAATCATGCCGCGTTCTCCTGTTGCGAGGTGCGCAAACGGCGGAGCAGATAGTTCAGTGCTTGATTGATCTGAGCGTTGTCGGTGGCCGAAGCCGGAGGCAAACGCTCGGGTTGCTCGTCACCCAGTGGTCCGGACTGCAACCGAATCACGTCGATCTGGGTTTCCACGAGACTTGTGGATGCCGTGCCGAAGCCGGCCGGATCGGTTTCGTCCGTTTCCTTGCTGGGCGGATCGGCGGCGGTCGCCGCAGCGCTGTGGCCGTGCGCTCGGTCGATCCGCTGGATGCGGTCGCCGGACGCGTGCGAAGCCGCCATGTCGACGCCGGTCGATGCGTTTGGCTGGGATACTTCGGCGCTCTCCGCCGCGGCGGTCGGATCGTTTTCACGGGCCGGAGCAAGCCGACGGAACAGCGGATAACTGATCGCATAGGTGGGCAACAACGCGGCGACGCCGATCAGAAAGCTGCCCATCACGATGGTGTTGTTCAGATTGGTCCAGGGCACCAGCGGCAACTGCCAGGCATTGGCCAGCGGACCGGCAAGGTCTGGATGCCGCAGCACGTACTGGCCGAGTGTGTGGGAGTACCCGTCCAGGTGATGGGCGGTGAAGGAGACCACGACGCCGACCAAGGCGACCATCGCGTGGTTTATGTTCAAACAGATCACCAGGGCCACCAGAGCAAACGTTAGCAGGTTGCCATGGGGGATCACGCCCAGCAGCAGGCCGAAGGCCAGGCCCCAGGCCATTTGGTGCGGGTAGTTGCGTCCGGCAACCACGCGTTTGAAATTCAGAACTTGCTTGAACAGCCAAAGGAACATGATGTAGGGCGCCTCCCGCGCTCCAGAGCGTTGGGGACCGATCCAGCCGCATGGATCGATATCGGCACCGCACGTCCCATACAATGAGCACAACCGGAAAAACCGTTAAACTTTATCGCCGAGCGGCGTTGTTTTCGCATCCGCGATGCGCAGCGGGCCAGCGAGCTGGAACGGTTGCGATTCGTCGACCCGCAGGAGACGGTGTGGCTGCCGACGATCGGGGGCGGCCTGCTGATGTACTTTGGAATGTACGGCTTTATGCTGCTGCGAAGGGTGTATCCCGATCGCTGGCGATTGCCCAAACCCGCAACCTGACGCGAAGCTATTCCGCCGCCGCACCGGACAGTGCAGGCGGGGCCTGCGGGGCGGGTTGGTCGAGTGCCCCGAGGTCTTCAAAGGCGTCGAACCCGAGAAACGCCTCCGGCGGGGACGCGTCAGCCATATCGGCCGGAGTTGCTGTATCGGCCGGCGTTGCCGGTTCGGCGGGCAGCGAACCGGTGGGAAAAGTGATTTGGATGGGCGGAGCATCCTGAGTGGGCGAAGCCGCTTGACCGGGCGCATCGCCGGCAGCGCGTGGGCGGGCCGTGCGGTCGCTGGGCGAAGCCGCCTCGGGCAGGGCGGCCACGCGGTCTTGAGCGTCGACCTGGCCGAGGTGTTCCATCAGAATGCGGCGCACCTCCAGAATCGTCTGACTGTTGGTCTGGATGCTGGTGTGGTCGGCCTGCACGACGATCTCGCTCTCGGCGTCCTCCAGATGCGAACTCTCGTACTCGACGATGCCGTCACCGCTGCGGCTGATCCGACCGAACAGGCTTTCCTGATTGATAACGCCCACGACGTTGTGGTACTTCACGCCCGGCGCACGCTCGGCGCGCAGCATGACGGGAAAGATCGGGGAGTCCGGCGCGAGCGAATCGATGGCGTTGGACACGGTCAACAGTTTGGTGTCTTTGAAGAACCCCGGATTCCGGGCGGCCAGCAGGGTGCCGGTGTTGATCGCGATGCTGGGCAGCCGAATCAGCTTGCGAGCGATCCAGCGGGTGTAGTCGTTGGCGAAATCGCTGCCGCGATGCGGGGTGGCGATGGTGACCACGCGGCGGATCGATTGGTTGGGTTTGAAGAACAGCGCGCTGGCCAGTTTGGCTTTCGCCTCGGGCGGTCCTTCCAGTTGCTCGACCGGTTTATTGCTGACGATGTTCCAGAATTCCTGCTCACTTTCGATCGTCTGCATTTTGCTGACCAAACCGCCCATGCTGTGACCCACCAAGACCATCTGATCCATCATCCGGTCGCGCCGCTGGGGATCAAAGGCGGCGCGGGTCGCCGCCAAGTCCTTTCGCATCTGCGTGGCGCTGACCCAGAACGGTTGCCCCGAGGGGTACATGTAGAACCAAAACTGATAGCGTTCGCGAATCTGCGGAAAGGATCGCAGGTCGTTGAACATGTCCATCCATGTCAGCGGGCTGGACCACAGGCCGTGCACCATCACCACCGGGATGCGGTTCGGGTCGTAGGGTTCCAGCATGTACAGCCCGCGCAGGTCTTGCGACTTGGCTGGATTCAGCAGTCCTTCGGTGGCCCGGTTGCGTTTGCGAAACTGGGGGCTGTCTAGGTAGTAGGCCAGCGGCGTGGTCAGATCGGTTTCCAGCGGAGCCCAGTGGTTGGCCAGTTGGACCTGGTTGTGGCTGAGCGGATCAAAGAATTCCAGCACGCAGTGCTTGGGCGGCTGGCCGGGCTGGCGGTCCTCGTCCACGCAGCGCAACAGCGCCGTGACGGCGTAACTGAGCCCTTCCGGGTAGTACTGTTCACGTGGGTCCTGCTGCGGACCAGGTTTTCGAACGGCCAACAGCGGCACGCCCAGGCCGTAGGTCATGTGGCGATTGTTCAGAGTTTCCACTTTGAAGTCGCTGACGAATTCAAAGCGTTCGAACTCCTCGGCCGGCCATTTGCCCCGCGCTACCGCGTCGATGGTGAAGGTGCGGTTGGGGGTGCGGATCGTGTAACTTTGTCCGGGACGCAGCCTGTTTTCGGTGCACAGCAGCCGTAGCGTGTCTTCGAGAGCTTCGTTGTACAGGTCGCAGGCGCTGCGAAACTGAGGGTCGTAGGGGTTGCGTATCTGGTCCAGTTCCGGCGCGAACAGGTACTCGTAACTGTTCGTGATCGTCATCCCGAAATGATGCAGCGCTGCACTGCTGTCGCCGGCGCGTTCGGCCTTTTTGCCTTCGATGTACGACAGTTCGCTGACGGCGAAGATTAATTCCGCGTCTTCGTCGTTGATGGCAAACTCACGCAGGGTTTCCAGCGTGGACGGCGGGTCACGCTCGTAGGCCTCGTTCAGGCCGAACCGCTGCAGCAGTTGATGGGTCCGTTCGCTGACCGCCGGTCCCTTGCGACGCATCAGTTGCAGCTGCGTCGCCAGGGCGTTCTCGCGAACGTTGCGCTTGGAGATGTAACGCGTCGAAGTACACCCGGTGCTGGTCGAAACCAATACCGCGCACAGCAGCACACTGGTCCAAACCAGGCGGCGAGAATCGCGATGCGGAATCCTTGAAAACGTCATGCGCAGCGCCGAAGGTCATCGCTCCCGAGTTGTAGTAGGCGGTCGGAGGGTAGAGAAGGGCTGCGGAGCGTGTCAATGGAGTTCCGCGTCCGCTAGCACCGCGGATCGCGCCAGCGCTAGGCACATTGGCGGCGGATCGTTAGGCTGCACGCCGTCGCGTCCCTGGACCGCCCTACCGCTTGCCTTAATCGTTCTCAAAGGACCTTGCCGCTTCGATGTTTGGAGTGTCGGATCGAGTCGCCCGGCTGTTGCCGTTTTACTACGGTTATTTGATGGTGCCGATCGCCATGGTGGCCCAAATCTGCACCAGCCCCGGACAAACGTTCGCCGTGTCGGCGTTTATGCCCGCGATTCGCGAGAGTCTCGAAATCAGCGATGGCAAGATGGCCCTGGCCTACATGCTGGGAACCCTGTTGGCCGCGTTGCCGTTGTCGGTGGTGGGGCCGCTGAGCGATCGTTTTGGGCTGCGGATCACGACCGCCGCGGTGGGGTTCGGTCTGGCGATCACGTGTTGGCTGGCCAGCTGCATCCAGGGCTTTGCGACGCTGCTCCTGGCATTCATGCTGCTGCGGTTCCTGGGACAGGGTTCGCTGACGTTGTTAAGCGGCAACATGGTCTCGATGTGGTTCCAGCGCAAACTCGGCACGGTGACCGCGTGCATGAGCGTGGGGATGGCCGCCGCCTTTGCCCTGGTGCCGCCGTCGTTGCTATGGAGCATTGATGCGTACGGTTGGCGGGAAACCTATCTGATGGTCGGCGGGTTGGTGGGAGCCAGCCTGCTGCCGCTGGTCGTATTTCTGTTTCGCAACAGCCCCGAAGAGCTGGGACAGTACCCCGACGGCGCGTCACCGCAGCAAGCCGATGCCCAGTCCATCGCCTCCGACGCCGATGTCCACAATCTACCGGCTCACAGCGTTACGTTGTCCGAGGCCGTGCGGCACCGGACCTTCTGGATCATGGCCGGCAGTCTGGCCGTATGGGCGATGGTCGGAACCGGCGTGGTTTTTTACGCCTTGCAAATCTTTGCCCGTCAGAACATTCCGTCGTCCGAGAGCCAGTTGTTGTTCGCCACGTTCTCGTTGGCCATGTTATCGATGCAGGTGACCGGCGGCGTCTTGGCGGATCGGCTGCAGCTGAATTATTTGATGTCTGCCGCCTTCGTCTCGCTGACCGCCGGCACGGTTGCCATTCCGCTGACCACTTCCGCCGTCCACATGCACTTGTTTGCCGTCTTGTTCGGAGCGGGACAGGGCTTGGCGATGTCCGTTTCGGCGACGATGTGGGTCCGTTACTACGGCCGCAGGCATCTGGGCAAGATTCGCGGGACGGTGTGGTGCCTGACCGTGGCCGGCAGCGGTTGCGGTCCGCTGGTGCTGGGGACGATCTCCGATCTCACGCAGAGCTACCACGGTGGGCTGTGGTTGTTCGTGGCCCTGTTGGCACCGCTCAGTCTGCTGACCCTGCTGGCGACGCCACCGCGTAGCGACGTTTCGCTGGCGGGATGAACCGACGCGCTATTGAGCCGTTTGGGCGATAGCCCGCGGTTGCTGATCCACCGGGCGATGCTGGCGGTGCGTCAGCATTTGACTTTTGACTTTGGGGTCTGGCCGTAGCTGAAGTCGCCAGACTCTGGGGCCTTTCGCCGCTTCGGTTTGATCTCTGGCGAGATCGGCTACCTTAAAGTCAAACCTAGACGCGACACTGGGGCTATTCAGCGCTCAGTTTTCCCCGCTCGCGCAAGTAGTCCAGCACCTGTTGGGCCAGTTGATCGGGCGAGTGGCCATCGCCACCGTGCAGGTGGATTTCGGGGGCTTGCGGGGCTTCGTAAGGATCGCTGATCCCGGTGAAATGAGGAATCTCGCCGGCGCGGGCCTTCTTATACAGCCCCTTGGGATCGCGGCTCTCGCAGATCTCCAGCGGCGTGTCGACGAAAACTTCGATAAAGTCTCCGCTGCGGCCCGCGGCTTCGACCAACTGTCGCACCCGGTCGCGATCGCGGCGGTAGGGGCTGACGAAAGCGGACAGCGTAATTAGTCCGGCCGAGGCGAACAGTTGGGCCACTGAACCGATGCGGCGAATGTTCTCCTCGCGGTCTTCCGGGCCAAACCCCAGCCCAAACCGTTTGGCAAACGCGTCACTGTGATCGGCCGCCAAACGATCCGGCGGAGCGCACAGACCGTGCCGGATGTTGTCGCCATCCAGCAGGAATGTCTTGGCGTCTTGCTGAAGCAGGAGCTGGTCGAGGGCGTTGGCGACAGTGCTCTTGCCACACCCGCTCAAACCCGTAAACCACACCACACAGCCGCGTTGCCCGAGCGTCTGTTCTCGCTGGATTCGCGAAACGCTGTGCTCGTGCCAAACGATGTGCGGTTCTGGTTGAGACTGATTCATGGTGTGCGGCTCTGCGGAGACGAACTCGATTAGGGAGCGGCCGGAGGCGGCGGGTTGTTCGCTGGCGGCGGGTTGTTCGCTGGCGGAGGACCGGGCTGGTGGTGTCCGGGCATCGGTGACGCCATGCCACCTGGGGACGGTAGTGGCGGTGGTGGATACAAACCCGGTCCAAAGATGTCGCGGTACAGGACGAACAGAGCGCCGGTCACCAACGGAAGCACAAAGAAGAACGGGATGTAGCAAGCCAGCAGCGCGAGATAGCTGATCACGCCCAGGACCAGCTGCAGCCAGATGATCCCACCCAGGTTGGCGATGGAGGCCCGCCAGCTGTGCTTGATCGCATCGATCGCTTTGTAGTGCCGATCGGCAATCAATTGAAAGGCAAACAGAAACGGCAGGTAGATGAACAGCATCAAGACAAACAGGATCAGCATGAACACTGCCATGGACACGAACATTCCACCCACCGCAGCCTCGGGGTTGTTCTCCGCCCCGCTCATCATGGCCACCATAACGCCGAACATGACCAGCTGGACGGGCAGCACGACCACCAGGCCCAGCAGGCCGGCGGCCAACACCACCAGAAAAGAATCCAGAAAGAAATCAAAACCTTTGAACAGGGTTCCGAATTCCGTCCGTCCGAACTGTTCACGCTGCAAAAAACACAAGTACACGCCGACCAGCAGCGGCCCCATGATCAAGCCAAAGGGAACCAACGAGCCGACGAACATTGCGACGAGCAGAACCCCTACCATCAACAGGTACTGGTCGCCCAGCAGCGCGTAGGCGCGCTGCATTAATTCGATGGGGCGAACCGACACTTTGCGAATGGTGGGATCACCGGGCACCTGGCCCGTGCCGGAGTCGGCAACGGGTTGATAAGGGTTCGACTCGCTCATAGTTTCTCGATGTCTTGGAAGCCGCGAAGGTCGTACGGGATTTGGACGTAGTCTAACACACGGCAGAGCCCGCGGAGGGCGACACCAAACCCGTCGGGGCCGCTGAAGCCGCCGAACTGGCCGCCGCCTTTGACGTGCGGCTCCAGATCCAAAAAGACGCCCTCGACGCCGCGGTCGGTCATCCGCTTGTGTAGCTCGGGCAGGAAGCCGGCCAGGTCGCGGAGGATGGCTTCGTGTCCCGAATCACCGACATCAGCAGGAACGAAGTTCTTCAGCGACGCTTCGTCGACATGGGTGATGCGACCCGAGGGCGACGGATCGGCGTAGTCCTTGATGTGGAACCAGCCCATGCTGGGCTTCATCGCCAAATACTGCTCGTAGGTTTCGTCGGCGGTGAACCCTTGCGTGACGATGTTGGCGGCATCGAAGATCGTCAGCATGGCCGGGTGATTGACGCGCGAATGAATCTCGGCCAACAGTTGGCCGGTTTGGCCGACCAGGTTCGCTTCGACCTCTAGACCAAACGTCAGTCCGTGCGACTCGCAGACTTCGGCGATCTGTCCCAGTTGGTCGCTGACCTGTTCCAGGTGGTCCTCCGGCGACGTGCCCTTGGGATGATAGAAGGCGAATCCGCGGATCAATTTCGTGTCGAACCGGTTGGCCAGTTGGCAAGCACGGTGGACATCTTCGCGAAGATACTGATCGAAGGGAACGTACTTGTTGCTGGTCCCGTCGTCCACGTCCAGCAATTTGACCTTGCCGATCGGCGAACCGATCGAGCTGACCTTCAAACCGTATTCGGTTTGCAGTTTCAGGATCGTGTCGATTTCCTCGTCGTCCAACTGCATCACGTTCTTGACGCCGTTGCCGGCATCGATGAAACGCAGCGAGTAGTAACGCAGTCCCAGGGCGGCAAACGCACAGAACTGTTGCAGGGCGAGTTTGTCGTTGGCGGCTTCGTCGGCAAAGCCGGTCAGCAGGACGGGCGGGCAAGCGGTCATGTTCGGATCAAGGTGGGTTAAGGGGACACGAAGGGAAAGGTTTCCGGTTGTGCCCACAACTTAACCCAATCCACGGCTCATTGGCTACGGTATGCCGGCCGCAGATCCAAGGCGATCACGAAAGCCAAGACCAACAGGATCAGGCCGATCGCCAGCAACAGCACGCGGGCGGCGGGTAAACCGTATCGCCGCTGTACCGCCGCGATCGAACGCAGCCGATACGGACCCTGCCAACGCTGCGTGGCGGCCAGGCAGGCCAGCACGCCCAGGCCGGCCGAGACGGTTGCAACGAGGATCTGATCGGCACGCATGAGAAGTCGGCTAGCCCTGTCGTTCGGAAATGCCCAGCCGCCGCCGGATCGCGCGGGCCTGCGCTCGCGGGACTTCCAGATCCGGGCAGATCGCCGTCGCACGGTCCAGCGCACGCAACGCCGAGCCCAGCTCGTTCCGCTCCAGCCGACACCGGGCCACGCCGATCCAAGCCGGATAATGGAAACGACACAACCAAAGACAACCGCGATAGGCGGCCTCGGCCTCGTCCGGATTGTTCAAACCTTCCCAGCAAATGCCCATCTGATGCATCGCTTCGGCATAGTGAGGCGCCTGGTTGGCCAGGATCATCGCCGGCGGGAGCCCGGCGGCAAATTCGCCGCCATCGTTCAAGTGCATCACCTGCAGCAATTGCTGCCGATGCGCCGGTGCGGCACCGCGTACCAGCGTCGCACGAAACGCATCGTCGGCCGCCAAGCGAACGCCGCGATCCTCGTCGGACAACGCGCGCCCCAGTGTCTCTACAACCGTTCCATCGCCTACGATCCCCAAGGCCAAAGAAGCCGCCCGACGTTCCTCGATACTGCCCATCTGCAACAATTTGGCCAGCGTGCTGGGAAAGTAGGTTTCCGAAACCTGCTGGGCAAAACGCAACGTGTCGGCACTGGCCAGATAACGTCGGTAGGTGGTCACCAATCGAGAGGTGCGAACAATCGGGTTACTCACGGGATGTACGCCTTGGAGGTTCTTGGGAGACTGTGATGCTTCGCCTGCAGATCCTGCGATCGATCACGTCCTGTGCGATCCGTCAAAGGCATCCTACGCAGCCAACCGGCAGCGACAAGTCGCAAGTTCCGTTTTGCCAGACTTGCAAAGGCCCGCTTCGACAGGTCGCCAGGAGCGACCGTTAACCACGCCGTGAACACTCCCAGGTGAACAGGTACCCCCGTCAAGCATCCACTCCCGTGCGTCGTATGGATGCTGAGTCTAATTCGGATTTTGGCCGGCAGCAACCAAGTGGAACGATTCCCCGATCAAGCGATAATGCGGTGTCTTCATCCATTACGTCGAAGTTGCCGCGAGAAACGGAAGCAAGCTCTGCGGGGACGCGGGCACGGCCAGGGATATCGCGGTCGGGGCGCGCCCAGTGGCGTCTCTGGCTGGCGGCAAGCATTGTCTGCCGCCAGCATTTTTAATCCGTGAGACCACACCCTTCGGACACCACCGCGGGTGCCTAAGATAATCCCGCAGTTGGGCTGAACCCACGAGAATCCCGGATGGACCCAATCATTCCTCCCAACCAGAGGACCAGCCCGCAGGGCGGCACAGCCCTTGCCGGCGGTGTCACGGGCTGTTGATCTAATGCGAAAACGCATTGCCTATGTGAGCCGTTTGGGCGATAGCCCCGGTTCTTTGGTGACGAAACACATGTAGCGGTCCCCGAACGAACCATGCCGCAATCATTCCTCCCAACCACAGGACCAGCCCGCAGGGCGGCACAGCCCTTGCCGGCGGTGTCAACCGCCGGTTCGCGTCCCCCAAACCAACAAAAGCCCCGGAGGGGCGACAGGGGAGCGTATCTGTATGAGGTAGTCCTTCGCGTACGGATCGGTGCGGGGTGCGGTTGGCGACAGCCGTCCCTACCGCGATCCCCGGCGCAACCTTTTCTGTAATCGCGCCGCCAATCATCGACGCTTCGCTCCGGTGCAAGACGCGAAGTGATCATCAAAGAGGCCTTAAACGGTTTGATTGCCTTGACCGGTTTGATTGCCTGACCCGTTCGATTGCTCGCCGACTCAACAAGCAACACACTGCGGCACGCCCCGAAGGGGGCCGTCGTGTACCGGGGCGCACGAATGCAAGAACGCTCCAAATGGTAAAGTCGGTTCGGTCGTTCGTCTTCGCCGGACACCGGGCCCGGCGAGACGTTGTCGCTTGATGTACTGCAAGCAGGTAGACTTTCTGGAATGCTGAGCTTGCGGCGGTCGGCCGCTCGTTTACGTTTTGCATCCTTGGCTCCTTGGTGATTGAATTGGTTTCACGCCCCCGTGTTCGACGCGAATGGCTTCGCGGCGGTCGCAATCCGTTGGTTGCGACGCTGCGTCTTCGAGCTGTCGCAATCATTCGGCTGGGCCTGTTGGCGATGGTGTTTGTCCAGGTCGATCCCGCGGGGGCGCAGAGCGTTTCGACCAGTTTGGAGCGGCGCCTGGCCGCGGCGCATCAAAGTCGCTTTAGTGGCCAGTCGCTGCGGGCCACCCTGCAGACGCTCAGCCAGGCGACGAACGTCGACCACTGGCTGGATCGCCGAGTCGACCCCGAACAGAAAGTGGCCGTGGCCGCGGCGGGGCCAACGGTCGAAGGCGCCTTTGCCAGCGTCGCCGAAAGCGTGGGCCTGAGCAGTTTGCCGATCGATAATCTGGTCCTGGTCGGACGCCGCGAGTGGGTCGATCGCACGGGAGCGTTGATCATGGCCGCGGCGGTTGGTGCTGCGCCGGGGGAGATCGAAGGCCGAGCCGGTGCCGCAGTCAGCATGGCCGCGGGTGCCCCGCCGCAATCGATCGCGTGGCCCTTCCTAACGACGCCGGCGGAAGCCCTGCAGACGGTCGCCGAGAAAATGAATGCGTCCGCCGACGGGGTCGACTTGCCGCACGACCTGTGGCCCGCGTTCGAAAACGATGCGATCCGCCCGGCCACCGTGCTGACGTTGATCGGCGCGGAGTTCGACCAGTGGCTGCGCCGCGTCGACGCAGCGATCGGTGCGGAGCCGATGCCCGAGCACGTTGCCGTGGAACAAGCGTACCCGGCAGCGGCCGTCGAAAAGCTCCGCGATCAACTGCGACGAGTGGACCCCGAGGCGACGATTCAGGTCCGGCAAACCAAGGCGGATGTTCGCGGCGGGGCACTGGTGCATCGCGAAATCCAGCGGTCGATCTATCGGTCAAAGCAACGTCGGCGGCCGGTCGCGGGGCCGCCACCGACGCCCTCGCAAAAACGCTTTACGATCAACTGGCAGAACGCTCCGGCGGACAAGGCGCTGGCGTCGTTGACCGGTGCCGGAGGCTGGACCCTTTCGGTCCAGCCCGAAGCGCAAGAGGCCGTGACCCGGCTGATCAACCTGCAAGCCGACGAGTTACCGCTGGATGAATTGATCCAGCAGGTCGCCCGACAGGTCGGGCTGCGAGCGACCTTCCGCGATGATACGTGGTGGATCGAGACGCCCTGATCCCGGTCGCAACACCCCGGCCGCAACACCCTGGCCGCAACACCCCGGTCGCAACACCTCGGCCGGCTGGTGCCCCTGCAATCGGTACACGCTCACCGATCCGCGTACGTCGTCCGAAAGGTACCGCGGGCGATTGGCTGTGCCCCCGGCCGGGCTGCGGACGATGATGACCCAATACGCCGAGATCCGCCGCGGAGTTGGGGATGTTCGGAGCGTCTTTTTTTTGAGTCGGAGTCGGAAGCGATGCGCACAGCACTGCTGTTAATCGTTCTGGTCGCCGGAGGTTGGTACTTCTTCCGGAACTATGAAATCGGAGGACTGGACGCGGTCGAGCTGCGCCCGCGTCAGGCATCCGGTCCGTCTGAGCGCGACGCGGATGATGACCTTCGCGGTTTTCTGACGACCGACAACGGGGCGGTGCTTGGGAACTGGTCTACCACCGACGGCTGGACCGGGAGCGCAGCGGCCGGCGAGCATCTTGCTGCGGAGTCGTCAGGCGTCGCAGCGGACGGGCCGGCCGCCGGCAGAACCGACGCCCAGGCGGTTTCGTTTTTTCGGTTCGGCGCTTCGGCCCCCGAGCAGGATGCCGACCGCACCGCAGCGCCGGCGCCGGAAGATCCGGCTCTGGTGCATCCGGACCGCCGCATCCGCGTCGCCTCCTGGGCCCTGGGCGGGTTTGGCAAAGACAAATTGGCCAAGTCCCATGTGATGGGATGGTTGGCCAGGGTGGTTCGCACGTTCGACGTGATCGCGATCCAGCAGGTTCACGGCACCCAGCGAGACCTCGTGCCGCGAATCGTCGAACACGTCAATCGGACGGGACGCAAGTACGATTTCCTGCTGGCTCCGCCGCGGCGGATTCCCAGCCGTCTCGGCAGCGATCAGGAGCAGTTGGCGATTCTGTTTGACACCGAGCGGGTGGTCACCGACCGCAGCCAGTTCTACACCGTGGCGGATCCCCAGAACGTCCTGCGGCACGATCCGATCGTGGCTTGGTTTCGCGCGATCGGCCCGAGTCCGGAGCGGGCTTGGACGTTTTCGGTGGTCAATGTCCGCGTGGAGATGGACGCGGCCCGGCAGGAGGTCGCGGCCCTGCGAGGCGTGATGCAGGCGGTGACCGAGGACGGCCGCCACGAAGACGACACGCTGATGGTGGGGTTATTCCAGGCCGATGATGCGTATTTGGTACCCTCTCTGAACGAGGCCCGTACGGTGGCCGCGGTGCAGGCCACGCCTACCGACATCTTCGGGCGCCACCAAGTGTCGAACATCCTGGTCGACGGCGTGGCGACCACGGAGTACCTGGGCAGCGGTGGGGTGCTCAATTACCTGCGAATGCAGAACCTGACCTTGGCCGAATGCGAGGAATTGAGTCCGCATTTCCCTGTCTACGCAGAGTTTTCGCCGCTGGAGGGTTTGTAGGACCCGACCCGCCGGCGATAGAATGACTTGCTTGCCCAGCCGCCACGCCTTGCGTTTTTCAATTTTTTAAGCCTGTTTGAAGTCGTCGATGACCAACGAAGCCCCCGAGTCCGACCATTTGTCCTACCACAGCGTGCCGGAGGCGGTCGATGCGATCCGCAATGGCGAAGTGGTGATCGTGGTGGATGCCGAAGACCGCGAGAACGAGGGCGATTTCATCTGCGCCGCGGAATTGGCCACGGCTGAAAAGATCAACTTCATGTTGACCGGACGCGGGCAGTTGTGCGTTTCGGTTCTGCCGGATGTCTGCCGTCGCTTGGAATTGACGCCGGTCGCGTCGCAGAACGACGCGCCCCTGCACACCGCGTTCATGACGCCGATCGATATCGCCACGGCTCGGACCGGAATTACGGCTGCCGAACGCAGCGAAACGATCCGCAAGATGACCGATCCGGCCGCCAAGACAACGGATTTCGTGCGTCCCGGACATGTGTTTCCGTTGTTGGCCAAGCAGGGCGGCGTGCTGCGTCGCGCCGGACATACCGAAGCGGCGGTGGACCTCGCGCGGATGGCCGGGCTGACCCCGGCGGCGTGTCTGTGCGAGATCCTGGACGAACACGGTGACCGGGCCACGCGATCCACGCTGCACGCGATCGCCAAACGTCACGATTTGAAAATCATCAGTATCGAACAGCTGATCGCCCATCGGCGAGTCAATGAAAAGCTGGTCCAGCGGACGGCCGAAGCCGAACTGCCGACCCGCTTCGGAGATTTCCGGATCGTCGTCTACGGCGTCGATTACGAATCCCAAGAACCCATCGCCCTGGTCACCGGCGACTTGGCCCAGCCCGGGCCCGCGCCCCTGGTGCGGATGCACAGCAGCTGTTTCACCGGCGACTTGGTCGAATCGCTGCGCTGCGATTGCGGCGACCAGCTGGAGATGGCCCTGAAGATGATCAGCGACGAAGGACGCGGAGCACTGATCTATTTGCCGCAGGAAGGACGCGGCATCGGTCTGGCGCAAAAGATCCGCGCCTATGCGCTGCAGGATCAGGGGCTCGATACGGTCGAAGCCAACCACGCCTTGGGTTTTAAGGCCGACATCCGCGACTATGGCGTCGGCCTGCAGATCCTGAAGGATTTGGGACTCTCCGAAGTGCGGCTGTTGACCAACAACCCCAAGAAAACCGAAGCGTTCAATCTGCGTGGGTTTGACGTGCACGTGGTCGATCAAGTGCCGATCATTCCCCCGGCCAACGTGCACAACGTCAAATACCTGCAGACCAAGCGGGAAAAAATGGGCCATCAATTGCCCGAAGCCTGAACCCACGCGGCGACGTTACGGGTGCTAGAGCGTTACGGGTGCTAAGCACGTCGCAACATTTCATTCGGCTTTACCCTCCCTCTGGGAGAGTCGGGCTCTTAGGCCCGGAGAGGGTTTTCATAGGGCCCTCCCCGGGCCTAAGAGCCCGACCCTCCCGCTGCGCGGGAGGGTGTTGTCGCGGGGTTTCACCGAAAGATTTATGCCGACGTGCTTAGAGCGTTACGGGTGCTGGGGCGTTGGGCGGCGGAGCGTGCGGGCGGTGATGGCCACAAAGCACAGGGCGATGGCCACCGGCAGCGGCGCCAGGACGAACCCGACCAGGCCGATCAAAAACAGCCAGAAAGCCGGCGCATCGGTCCAACGCTGCAGACGTTTCCAGAACCGAGCGACGGCCAGCAGGACCAACAGCGCCAGGGTCGCAAGCGCGACCGGTTGTTGCCAGGCTTGCAAGCGGAGGGGATCGGTGCCGAGAAAGGTGGCGCGTAGCGTGGCCGCATCGCCGGCATGTCGATAGACGGCCGCGACGGTCCAGCCGGCGGGAATCAGCGGCGAAGCGTCGCCCGGCGGCGTGTTCCATTCGCTGTTTCCCAGCACCGAATCGAGGTAGTCGGCCAGCCGCTGTTCAAGAGGGTCCTGCGCTTGCGGCTCGGGGACTTGCCGTTGGTCGGGCGCTTGTTCGGTGGCGTCCGGCTCGGCGGACGCGGTGGCCGCGGGGTCGGCCGGGGAATCAACAACGGTGCTGGGGTTCAGCTTTTGAAAACGCGCTACCCAGGGTGTGATCCAAGCGGTGACTTCCTCGGCCGGACGGTTGGCCAAGGCATCACGCGATCGTTCCAGTGAGACCAGCACCGATTTCGAAAGTGCTTCGTAACGCTGGTTCAAGGTCGCGGGCCGCCAGGGCGAACGGAGCCGAGTTTCCGTGCTGCCGGCCCGCGAGTTGAAACGCGTGATCCAGGTGTCGCCAACGGGGATGTCCAACAGCTCCGGCAGGGCGACTCGCCGGCCGTCCTGCATCTGCACGTGTCCCAGCAGGACAATCGACTGGGCCAACTGGCTCAGACTCAGCGGCAGCGTCGCCACGGTACCTTGCGGCGTATCCTCCACCGCGACCGGTACGGCCGCGCCGCCGGACCACTGTCCCACGATCTGAAACCCGCTGGGCAGGCGGATCGAAACTTCGTCCAAGTCGGCCGGATAGAGGTCCCAGCGGCAGATCACCAGGGCGGGGCGGTCCTGTTGCACGAAGAACTGGACATCCAGGACGCTGGCTTCGGGCGGCGGGGGCGTTTGGGCGGTCGCCACCATGGTGGCCGACCAACCGCCGGCTACTTCCACACGCCGGTAGCCGGGACGCGGTTCGAGGAAAGCCGTTTCTGCGGCCTCCTCGGGGCTGCGCCGCGGACCGGTGATTTCCCAGTCGATCGGCGTCTGGTCGATTTGTTCGGGCACGCTGACGACGACTCGCCGCGGTCCCTCGCCCAGGACGCGGACGTGGGGCACCGAAACCTGACTCAGGTCTCCGCCGACCAAGCGGCCGCGCACCCGGATCTCGTGCCGCGCCTTGGCCGAATCGGAAGGAAGGATTCGCAGCAGTCGTTTGGCGGGATCGGCAGCCGGTTGGCTGGACCAGGAGTCGGCGCTGCTGACCGATACGTCTTCGCTCCATCGCGACGGGATTTCGACGGTCAAAAAATCGACGCGGCCGCGCAAGGGACGCAGCTTGATGACCGTTTCCATGGTCCAGCGTCCGCCCTCGAAGGCCAATTCGGTCATCTGGACCGTGGCGGTTTCGGTGGGGTTGGAGGTCACTTCGAAGCGTCCGTTCAAGCGGCCGTTGCGGACGGCGGCAAGGTCGCCGGCGGGAACCTGCCAGGCCCACAGGGGAATGATGCTGCGGGTCAGCCGTTCGCTGTCGGGGACGCTTTGCGGTACGGCCGTCAGGGCCGGTTCCTTCAACTGGGCGACCGCGACATCGGTGCTGCGAGCCATGCTGTAGTTACCGCCCAGCGAGGCGGCGCCTTCGAGCTGGACGAAGGGGGGCGCGAAACGGCCGTTGGCCGGAACATCCATCGCCGCCGTCAGCCGTACCAGGTGCCGCTCGGGCAACGTCCATTCGGGCAGGGAGACCAGGGTTTGCTGGCGGTCATGACGGACCACCGTGTCCACCTCGACACCGGCAACGCGGACCGACTGAATTCGCATCGCTCGGGGGACCACTAATTGCATCGGAGGCGGGGCGCCATCGCCCGGACGGATGACCGCCTGGTATTCCAGGTGCAGTTGCAGGGGATTGTTCGCATCATCGGCTCGGATTAATAACTGTTGGGATTGTTCGCACTGCCAGGAGGCCGGCGCAGCGGTCGACAGCAGCAGGTTCGGCAAGCGGTCCTCCGCGACAACCGCTTGTTCGATGACGTCGACACTGGAATTCCAGCCGGCCAAAAAGCGTTCGATCGGCATCGGCACCACCAACCCCGTGTCGGCGATCCGCAGCGTCTGGTTGGGGGCGTGGTTGATGGCGATGAAGGTCGGGCCCAGCGGCGTGGAACCCACCACTTCGACCGGCGGGAGAGCGTACTGCCGCAGGGAGGCGTCTTCGTCGTAGACCGGCAGATCCGCGGTCTGCTCTTCCCAGGCCAGACGGATCGGCGGTCGCTCGGGATTGCTGGAGCGCAGCCGCAGCCGCCCCGCCTGATCGCCGTCCTCTTCTGTCGAGGGCACCACGGTCCACGAACTCGACAGCAAAGTAGGCACCTTGCGGGAACCGAACTCCAGCAGGATCTCGTCGCTGGTATCTCCCAGAATCGCTTTGACATCCATCAAACATTCGCAGACCACGCGGTCGGCGCTGGCCTGAACCAGGAACCGCCGGACCAGCGGTGGCGAGACCGTATCGGAATCGTTGCCGCTGGGACGCCACCGCAGCGACAGCACGTCGGTCGGCCCCAGTTCCGCCGACAGATCACCCATCATCGGGTCCACGCTCGAAGCGCCCAGAGCCGCCGGGGCGGCCAGGAAGTCGACCATCGCGTCGGCATCGAACGCCAGCCCACTGCTGTGGATCGACGGAATCGACAGCTCGATCTCGTAGACCCCGTAGTCGTCGACCGCGATCGGTGCGTCGAGAACCATCCGCAGCATGGTGCGGCCTGGTTTCGGTAGCTGTAGCGCGACGGCGTTCTCCTGGGCCGACCAGCGGATCGAGCGGGCCAGTCCGTCGCTGAGGATATCGATCTCGCGAACCATCTCGGGGGCGAAGGGCAGGCGGATCGGCCGGCCCACCGAATCGGTTTCCAGTTCCAGACGGACCTCCAGCTTGGCCGCCGAACCGCGCGAGCTGAGGCTGCTGGCACGCACCCGGTAGTCGGCCCGATGGTACCGAACCGCGGGCATGGCGGCCGGGGCGGAGGCGCGGCGGAACAAGCGGCTGTACAGTTGATCGGGAATGTAAACGTGCGTGCCCGCGACTTCCCCTTGCTCATCGACGGGAATCAAGATCGAATAGACCGGTGCGGCCGATGTCGTTTGGCCCGGCGGCGGTGCCCCCGGCGATGGCTCCTCGGCCTCCTGACCGTGTCCGATCACGCCGCCGGCACTGCACAACATCCAGGCCAACAGCAGCGAAGCGGACGTCCGCGGATAGGAGAAATCCAACTCGCCACTGGACCCACTGGGCTCCAAGAACCGATCACTCGGGTCGCGGAGCGAAACGGCCAACAGCGCGGCGACCAGGGCCGGCGTGGTCACAAAGCCGATGATGACCAGGAACCAATCGGGCCAGCCCACGGCCACCGTCAGACTCAACGCGACGACGAGAAACGTCGTGGTCACGGAGCAACGCGACAGCGCCCAGCAGACCGCCAGCACAAACAACGCAATCACCGCCGCGGCGGCCCAGGCCAATTCCGAGGATAACAGCCATTTCTGCTGCGTGCCGTCGACCGACTGGCCGGCTTGAGGCTGCAGGAAAGACCCCAGGGGCGTGGTCGCCTGGGCGGCCAGCGCCGGCATCCGCCAGGGGCGAATGTTGGGAGCGAAAGTATCGACCGCGGGCCACATCCGCCAGTTCTTCTTCAGCACGACTCCGGAAGCCTCCAGCTCGGGCGGCTCGTATCGACGAACCAGGCCACTGGAGGTCGCGGCCGAATCGAACCGCAGTTCGACGTGACTGGGCAGGCCGGACGCTGGAATCGTCAACGATCCGGCCGACGATTCCAGGGCTTCGATGTTCTGCGGTTCATCGTTGACGACGACCTCCAACAACCGCAGGCGAGCCCCGTAACGGATCCGCAGAGGCTGCATCCCGTCGGTGTGATAGCGAGCGATGACCGCATCGCCCCAGCGAACCGAAGCGATGACATCGACATTTTCTTCCCACAGGATGGCCGGCACCAGTTCCGCGGTCGCCGGGGTCACCAGCACGCGAGCCGGATCATTGGGTTGGTAACGCAGGCGTTGGGTTTGCGGCGCGTCCTCGCGGCTGGGAACCCGTTGAACCGGGCCGTCGGAACGTTTGACGTGCAGGCTGGCGTCCACTTCGGCGATCAACGATTGATTGACAGAGATCGAGGCCGCATTTTCGTCTGCCGATACCTGATTGATCGATGGTAGATCAATCGTTTGCACTTGATCGACCGGGTAGTGACGCCGCGCGGTCAATTGCAGGGTGCCACGTTGTTCAGCGGGCAGGGCGACCAGATACGCTTCCTGTTGATCCTCGCTGTCGGGTTGCGGCTGCGGCAGGCTCCAGCCCGATCCGGTGCCTTCGGCCAACGACCAGGTCAGGGGCGGTCGGCCGTGTCGGTCGCCGCAACGAATCAGCAATTGTGTGCTGACTGCGGACGGCGACTTGCACGAAAACGTCAGCACCTCGGTGATTTCATCGCCGTCGCTCGAGACGCTCAGACGCAGGTCGGCATCGATTTCCGGCAACGGCCGTTCCAGTTCCAATCGCGGCGTCGTGCCGTTGGACAAACGAAACAGCAAACTACCGTCGTCCAGGGGGCCGAGCAATTCCTGCAAGTTCGGTGGCAACTCGTTGGCCTGCACCAAGGGGCCGCGCAGCACGGTGCCGGCAGCCCAGCGAAAGCTCTGCGGCGGCACGACCGCCGCCACGCTGCGGGTACGGCAATCGCGAATGCGGGCAAACCAGGTGGCGTGAATCGTGCGCGAATTATTGCCGTCGACCGAACGCATGACGCGTTGGCCGGTCACCTGCAGACGCAACACGTCGTCGCTGATGTCGGCCGCTTCGGGCCAAATGGTGACCACGTCCTGATTGCCGGCGACATCGATAACGCGTCCTGAATCGGCGATCTGCAGCGACTCGACTCGCCAATCGGGTTCGAATTCCAGTTGAATGGGGTCGCGGTTCTGGGCCACGACGATCGCCGCTTTCCAGGTGGCGTGGATCGTTCGGTCCTCCACCGACAAACGCAGCACGGCATCGGCCGAGCAGGCGTCCTGGCCGTGTTGGATTTGAATCGCGGGCGGCTGGAAACTCGCCCCCATGGCGCCGTCCAAAAGCACGGTCCGCGAGCCGTTTTCGCTCATCACCGTGGGGTGCAGATGCCAGGTCGGTGGCGTGTGCAGTTCGGTGATCCGGATTTCCGGCTCGCTGCGAACTTGGACCTGCACCACCGGGGTGGTCACCAGGATGCGACGCTGCAAGAACTCGGGCCACGGCAGACGAAAGGCGGCCCCCGGCAGGTTTTCGGCAACGCCCTCGATCGTCAATTCGATCGGCACCGCGACGTTGGATCGCGGCCCCGGCACCGGATCGGTCCATTGCACCCGCACCTGTTGTTCGTCCACGACCTCGGTGTACGGCAGGGATTGATCCCCCAGCCGCACGGCCGTGGTACGACCGCGGTTAAGCAGCACTGGCGGAAGCCGTTCACCCGGCATCGCTTCGATCGTGAGGTCGGCCGTCCAGCGTGTGCTTTCGGCCGAGACCTGGTAACGCATCGATTGTCGGCGGACCACCAACGGCGGACGCGTCTCGGTAGAGCTTTCCTCGGTGATCGTCAGTTCCACTTCGGCCAACCCGCCCAGTTCCAAGCGGTACCAACGACGCGGCGTGTCGCCGGATAAACTGCCGACTTCGGCCGGCGGACTGGCCAACTCCCTCGCCACCCCGCGGTCGACATGCAACCGGCAGGTCTCGGGCAGGTGCAAGAACATCTGGCTGCGCGAGCAGCGCGGAATCTGCAACAGGAATTTTACCGATTCGTCCGGCAGACGAGTCCCCGCCAGCGACCAAGCCACGTCCAGTTGCGCGCTGCCGGTCAGCGCGATCAGGCTGTGTCCATCGGGGTCGGTCAACCAACGCGTCGGCAGATCCCCGTCGACCGGCAGGGGTTGTCCGTCGGTCAGGGCCCAGTTGACCGTGCCCAGGTCCAGATAGGAAGGTTGGTCGCCGGAGTACTCGATGTCCAGCGTCGTCTGGTCGGAACGCAGGGCCAGGGACTGTGGGTCGTAACCCACGCGGTACAGAACGCGATGGAGATGCGGTTTGGATTCGTTTAATTGTTCGGCTCGCTCGCGGCGCTGCTCGAGCAGGCGTTCCAATTCCTCGGCGACGACCGGCCGGTAGTCGCTGGGCAATAGCGAGGCGGCTTGGTTATCGAGGACAAAAATGCGGCGGTAATGCAGCTCCGGCGCCTGGCTGACCGCCGGCGACTGGGCCCGAGCGGTCGACGGTTTCCACAACGCCAACGGTCCTCCCGCGGCCGACAACATCAGGACGGCAAACAGCACGCGGATCGAGACCCGCTGGCCGAGCGATCGCGGCGACAGGCCTTGGGTATCGCCCCGGCTCACGCGTCGTCTCCACTGTCGATGGCCACTTGCAAGGAACGGGTTTTCGTGGAACCCGACGAGGCCTGCGCCGCGCCGCCGGTCGACAGCGAATGGGTCGAACCTTCGCGCGACGAGCGTTTGCTGCTGTCCAGAATCCGCGCGTGCGGACGACTTCTCAACGCCGCGCGCACGCCCATCATCACGGCTACCAAAGCCATCGCCAGCAACGCCAACTGGCCGACCAGAACCGCTGCATCAGGAGCCAGCAACGTCAATCCGCACAAGCCCACGGCCGCGATCACCACGGCCAACGGATGACGCATCCCTGGAACACTGACCACCAGCGTGCTGATCAACAACACGCTCCCGCCGACGATCGCCCAAATCACCGCGCGGCCGAAGGAAACGGTCCGGAAGGACGTGGCATCGTTGCCGAGGAACAGATAACGATTGCCGATGACGACCTGTTCGCGGATCGTTCCCCCGGCCCAAGCGGCCAGTTTGGCTTCGCTCTGACTGGCGACGCGGCGAATCCGCCAGCGATCGAATTTCCAGCTCATCGAACGCCCCAGTGTGGGCGACGCCCACACCACGTGTTGGTCGGCCGGCACGATCACGTTCCAGTACACCTGACCGACGCCGACGGGCAATTGGATCGCGGGCCGCAAACGATCGCCCAGCGAAGACATGTCGTGGGCGTACCAGATCTGCAGGTCCAGCGTATGTTGCGAGCGATCGGCCGACAGCGGAATATCCAGAGCCCCGTCGATGTTGCCGATCTGTGCCTGGGGCTGGTCGTCGACCTTCAGCACGACGGCCAGGTTGTCGAGATCCTCGGGCAGGCCCAGCCGCAGATTACCGGAACCGGTGACGGTCGCCAGCAGCCGTTCGTAACGGCCCCCGCGACCGCACTGGGTGGTCAGCACCACGCGGTTCATCACCAGTCGCTGTTGCTGCAGCGCCCGCGGCCGCAGGCGGATCAACAGAGGCCGCGAAGGCAACGAATCCAAACTCAACTCCGACGTGGCTCGGCCCGCGATCTCGGTATCGACGTCGATCGTTGGCGAGCCGCGCAGCGAGATCGGCACTTCGCCCAGGGTGGAAACGTCGCTGATCGCCGGCCGCGGCAAACGCAGTTCGACCTCCGTCGGCAACGTCGCTCGCGGATCCAAGGTGCGGACGTGGCGAAAGCGGACGCGGTGTTGGTCGTTGGCCAATTGATCCGACAACAACAGGATTTGACCGTCATCGGTGGGCTGCAGCACGGCCGGTCGGTCGTCGACCGTCACGGTCCAGGCTTCCCAGTCTTCCTCCGGCGACAATTCCAGCGGAATCTGACCGGCCAACCCGCGCTGGGGACGGAGGTCCCACTGAACCAAGGTCACCAAACCGCCCTCTTCCAGCGACACCGAGGCATTGGACTGGAGGGTGATTCGGGGGCGGTCGTTTTCCAGGAATCCGACCAGCCGCGCGTCGGGAGCCAGCGTTTGGACATCGAACCGCAGAGCCGGATCGCTGGCCGTGGCGGCTTGGTAGCCCGGTTGTTGGTCGATGTTCATCGAATCGGCCAAGTCGACGACCAGCGTCAGACCCGGCTCGGTGTTGACCGTTAATTCGCCTCGCTGGATCAGCATCCCGCCGTCTTCGGAAACGATGTGCGGCAAGGGCAGCTCGATCCGGTTCTCGTCGGCCGGGATCGTGCGGACCGCGCGGATCACCAACGCCGCCTCTTCGGTGGTGTTCGCACTGCTGGTCAGAGACGACAGGTCGATCTCCTCCAACGTCCCGTCGGCCGAGGATTCCAGCGGTTCGCCGCTGCCTTCGGTCTCGATCGACTGGACGGTCCAGCCCTGCATCTGGATCGGCATCGAACGACCGTCGGTGGCCGCGCCGCTGATCCGGACCACCGTCGTTAACTCCGCCAACGTCTGCCGGATGCGCACGTCAAACTGGGGTACGACCTGCAGTCGACGCTGCCGGGCGGCCAGCCACAGGGGCAATTCGAAGGGCACGCGATCGAAACTAAAGCGATAGGTGTTGGGCGTTCCAGCCGGCCGGCCCACACCGGGCAAATTGCGCACCCAGGGGCGTCGCAGCCACCGCAGACGGTAATCTTCGTCGCTGCGGACTTCCACTTCGCCGCTTTGAATGATGGCCCCAATCACGTGCAACCCGCGCAGTACCAGCGGGTTTTCCGCGTCGACCTGTCCGGTCGTGAATTCAATTTCGAACTGCAGTTTGATTTCGTCGCTGGGCGAAACGGTCGACGGGATGACCCGGAATCGCTGGCCGTTCTCCAGCACCATCGCTTCGCCCAGCGGCACGATCTCCGAACCCAACTGTTCCAGCAGACGCACGTCCGCGGGCAATTCGAATTCGAAGGGAGCCAGGTCGCCGCGAAGGTTCGTGACCGTCAGGTCAACCGAAGCCGTTGGTTTGTCTTCGATGCTGAGCCAACGCAGGGCCCACATCGATTTGGCTTCCAGCACCTGCCCCACACCACTGGTCTGGTTGGCCGGTCCCCAGTTCAAGCGAAAGTTGCCACCGCTGCTCTCGACCACCAATTCCGTGCGCTGATTCTGCTGTTCGCCGACGCGGACCACTTCATCGCCGCGGCCTTCGGTCGAGGCGGTCAGATCCTCGCCGGGCACATCCAGGTGAATCGTCGCCGGCGCGGCCGGCAGGCGGAACTCGATCGAAGAACGGCCGGCGGAACGGATCCGAGCGGCCACCCGCATCGTAATCTCGACGTCTCGGGGCTTGTCGGTGCTGATCCACAGCACGTGCCCGCTCTGCGGATCATCGAAGTCGATCTGGAACTCCTCGACGCCCGCCACGTCGGCCGGTGCGATCAGATGAAAATTATCCATCCCCAGCGGAATGCCGATGCTCCGCGGCTGCTCGGCATCGACGTGCAGTTTTACCTTGACGGTCAGGTCCGCCCGATTCGCTTCGGTCGAACCGGTGACCTCCAGCGAACGGAAACTGTACGGGCGATCGGGCTGGGCGTAGCCTTCGTCAAGATTCTTCAGCCGCTCCAGTTCCTCGAGCGTCATGCCTGGCATGATCACACGGTTGCCGGCTTCGTCCAGGAAATAATAAGCGTCGGTGCTCAGCGCCGAGCCCAGCAGATCGGGTTTATCGGTCGGCAGCGTCGGTTCGTCGGCGAAAAGCGCACCGGTCACCGCCGCGCATCCGGCCCAGAGGGCGAACGCATACAGAAAAGCGGTAAGAACGCGTCGAGCCGGCATCAGATAAGGAAACAAGATGAGGAGTGCTCGGCGGGCGGTCACGGCGAGCTTGCAGAGAGCCAACACAACTTGGGTCAACTCTCTATCTTACGCAACCAGACAGGTCCGTTACAGCGACCAAGACCGTATGGCGAGAATCCCGTCCCAAAGCGCGTCGCGCAAACGGCCTAAGCCCCAGAACCGGCACGGCGAGCTTCATTGTACCAACGCCCGCAGTGGGCCCGCCGAGCTCATTTAATTTCGCTCGATGGAAAAGAGACGCCAAAATCACAGACCTCGACGGATTTGGTCGTAGCGATAGATTCGCTGACTCTCCTCCACCCCGGAGCCTGGCGAGCCTGAGCGAGTCCGGCTTCGGCGGAGAGTCCCGCCAAAGACCCTTCACCTCCGGTCTCCGCCGGCCTCCTGTCGCCGCCGGCCTGGACAGTCACTACCTGCCCAAACCGGCGGGGAGAGGGGGGCAACGTCAGGATACATTGGATCTGCTTGGAGTCAGCAATTATTCACGATTCTCGGCTGGGACAGCCGAGCTACTTTGGGTCTCGGCTGGGGACAGCCGAGCTAGTATTGCGAACGCTACGTTACGCGACCGGTTTCTGGATCGCTTTCATCTCTTTGGCCACGTCGCTGCCGTCGGGGGTGGCCGGGTTGTCCAGATCGAACCATTCCTTCTGGAACTCGAGGTAGCCGCCCTTGCCTTTGGCTGCGTTTTCGAGGGCCACGTTCGTACCCAGGGCGATCACGGCGTCGCCCATAGCGACTTCCGGATAGCAGCGGGGACGGTTGTCCGGATCGGGGTTGCGGATGCAGTACGCCCAGTGTTCGATCTCTTCGCGGTAGCCGCGGCTGACCGGACCCGATTCGACGCTCTGCGACAGCGGAGCGGCAAAGTCGCCGCTGGCGCTGGTGTCCAGCACCGCTGCGCCGCCGCTGGACTGGGCGACGCCCACCTTGGCCGACGGGTTGCTATCGCGATACAGCAGCACGTCGACTTCCTTGTCCAGGATCAGGGTTCCCTTGGTGCCCAGGACGACTTCGCCCCAGCCGCCAAAGCCGTTGCCGTTGATCGTCGAATAGGAAACCACGACCTTCTTGTTCGGGTCCTGTTCGTAGGGCGGAACCGCACCGGCCGGATAATTCAGAACGCGGTCTTTGTAGCCCACGTCGAACGAGGGAGCGTACTCGGGGCCGGGGAATTCGAACATGCAGTACACATGGTCGTCGGCATCGCGGTCCTGCGGCATCAGGTGGCGGCCGCCGACGGCATGCACGCTCAGCGGATGCACTTTCTTGCCATCATCACGCAGCGAGCTGAGGAAGATGCTGACGGCGTCCAGTTGGTGGCTGCCCAGTTCGGCCATCAAGCCGCCGCCGGTGCGGTTGAATAAACGCCAACGATGCAGCTCTTCCATGGGCGTCACCAGGTAATCGCCGACGTTGTACTGTTCGTAGCCGTAGGGGGCCGGATCGACCAGTTTGTCCATGTCCCAGGCTTGGTAGTACGCGATTTCCTGCCGCAGTTGCTCGATCCGGCCAAAGTCTTGGCGTTTGACATCCGGAGCGGTCAACTTGGCCAATTCGCGTTGGCGGTAGCGCAGATCGCTGGCGATGCGGTCGTACACCTTGCCTTCGACGGTGGTTTCGCCACCGGGCAGAGGCATTTTCCAACTGTCGCCGCCGGGTTTGTTGCCGCGGTGCCACTGAGCCCGGATGTGATGCAATTGGCCCAGCAGGCCCCAACGAATCAGGTTGACCGCGTTGTCGTATTTGATGTTGTAGTGACGTTGGTGACCGGTGGCCAGGTGCAAGGGATTGCCCTGTTTGTCGGTCAACTCGTACGACATCTGGCCCATCGCCTTGCACTGGGCCACGTTGTGGGCCATCAGTTTTTCGGTCAGAACGTGCAGCCCACGGTTCATCGCTTGGGCGGCGACCGGGGCGTGCAACCACAGCGGCAGGGCGATGATGACCGCTTCGATATTCGGGTCATCAAGGCAGGCCTGGATGCCGCCGTTGGTGCTGTCGTAGACCTTGATTTCTTTCTCGGCCTGGGCCTGGCTGTTGTAACCGTAGACGCTCATCAGGCCCGGCCGCCGCTTCAGCGCCGACTGGGTCGACCAATCGCCGTGGAAGGCGCGGTGGATGCTGAAGGGACGGATGTCGCAGATGGCTTTGACGGTCACGTATTCGGGGTTACAGCCGCCGATCAGGACGTTGCCCTCGTCACCGGTACCGATCACCGCGACGCGCACCGGATCCTTGACTTTGCCGTAGCCAAAGTAGGCGGCACCCAGGCCACCGGCGCCGACAACGCCCGCGCCGACGACCCCTTTGAGGAAGTCACGACGATCGACCTCGGGGCCTTTTTGAAAATAAGCGTCGACCGCGCGATAGTAGTTCGCTTTGCCGATATCGCGTTGTTCTTCCGATAGCTTGTCCATTTTATTCCTCCTCAGACGGCCAGAACCGTCGAACCAAGGCGTGGAGAACGAAGTCCAGTCCAGCAAATCGGCCGGCACCAGTGCCCGCCAAAACCAGGCAAGCCATCGCTTCGATCAATTGATAGTACGTCGAACCCGGTCCCGAAGTGGGCGGGTATTGCGAGAGAAACACCGAGAACAGAAAAGCGGCGGCGGCCAGCGACACCGCGGGCGTCAGCAGCCCCAAAATCAAGCAGATCCCGACGACCAAGTCGAAATAGGGGATCCAGCGATTGATCTGTTCCAGTTGCGTGGGCGACACCTGTTGATCGCCGGGTTTGTACAGCCGGAGATAGCCTCGCCTTTCTTGTTGTTCGGTGGCCAGGTCGTTGACCGCCTTTTCGTATTCGGTCCAGATCGTGTCAATACGAACCAGGATCGGAACCGCCAAACGTTTCCATTCCGTTTGAATTGTATCACGCTGGCCAGCCAAACTGCTGACTCCATCGCGTGCGGGGTCCTCGAGTAACTGTTTCACGCGGGCTTGGCCCAGTTTGTATTCTTCGATTTCCGCCGCGTTGGTTTCCAGTTCGTAGGTGATCTGCTTGATCGCCGACACATAGGCTTCCTTGGCGGCCAGTTGCTGGGCTTTGTCGAAACCGTAGTGCCGAATGGCGCGCTCGCGATAAACCGCCAAGTGCGGCTTGGTCACTTCCAGGTCCAACCGAGCCATGCCCTCGCGGTCCGGGACCAGCCGATGGAATTGTTCGGCCAGCGGTCCACTGGCGTTCGCGAAGAAAGGCTCGGCACTCCAGCTGCCGGCGCGTTTGTCGACGCCTTCACTGTAGAAGTGCCAACCGATCGTGACGCGAAGCAGCACGAGCATCAGCACGCCGATCGTGCCCAGAAAGCGGGGGTAAGCTCCCCAGCCGACAGCCAGCCGCAAAGGAGAGAGAATCAGTTTGGTAAACAATCGGGACTCCGCGCAAATTCAGAGGTCAAATTGAGGCAGAGAGGGAGTCTGCGCCGACCAGGCGATCGATCACTGTCGCCGGTACGGACACCCGACCCCCTCGGGCGAGCCTTGATGTTTCCGCTGGTGCGAGCGGAACAAAACGGGGTCGCCGGGCGAGGAAGGGTATAGGAAGGGCCGTGAACCACCGTCGAAGGGCGTTGATCTCATTATGAACTGATCCGGCGATTTCGCCAACCGACAGAACCAGAAAAGATGGCGAAAACTGAGCGTTGCCCCCCGCTTTGGCATCCACTTCGCTACGGGCGCGCATGCCGCCCCAAGCCGCATCCCCGAGCCGCCCCGCATCCGCCCGTTGCCCAACGGCTCACGTCAGCAATGCGTTCTCAAATACATCGACAGACCATCGCCCCGCCCGCTCGGCCGGGCCGCCGAGGGCCGCTTTCTTCCCCCAGCCGGACGGGCTCGGAGGTTTTCATTACAGCGACTGTACCGATTATGCCGATCCTGTGCATTGCAACGAATCTCTCGCCAGTCTCTATCCGTTACCACTACGGGTTTCCTCGATGAATTATGAATCGATTGTGCAGCGGTGCTGTACGGCAGTGATGCTCTGGGCCGCCGCTCTGGGAGTCAGCGCGACGCTGAATCCGGCCCAGGCCCAGCGTCCCCTGGCGGCCCCGGGCGCACAGCCTTTCCCCGCTTCGCCACTGGCCGCGCCCCCGGCGGCGAATTCCCCGGCGGCGAATTCCCCAGTGGCGAATTCCCCGGCGTCGAATCTTTCGGCGGCGAATCTTTCGGCGTTGAATTCCCCGGCGCCGAATTCCCCGGCTGGGGCTGCCGACGAGCAGCCGGTCCTGCGGGTGATTCCGGTGCCGCCGCTGCACGTGCCCACGGTGGGCACGGCCGTGGGCCTGCGTTATCGCAATGCTCCGGGCGTTCAGATCTCGCCCGATCGCCGCGAAGGACATCTGTTGGTCATGGCACCGGAACGCTTGCAGGAGCAGATCGCGGCCGACGTGGCGCGGTTGCTGCCGCCCGATGCCGGTGGAGTCCAGCAAGCGGGCGGACAGCAAGCGAGCGGACCGCAAGCGGGCGGGGTGGCGATGCCGGTCAGTTTCGGACCCGGCAGCGCCAAGATGTCGCTGCACCGCGTGGGCTGGCAACGCTTTGAAGATCACCTGATGGCCGTCGTGGGCCGCCGTCTGCCGGTCACCACCCAGCGAAACGGCGAAGTCGCGACGTTCCGCTTGGTCGACCAACCCTTGCAGGGAACGACCGTCGAAGTGGACCGCCGAGAGAACTCCGTGACCGTGTTCGCGCCGAAACCGGCGATCCCGGGCTGGCAGAAAATGGTCGGCTCGCTGGACCAGACCGACCTGCCGGCCGGCAGCGTCACCGAACTGGTTCGTATCGAGAATGCGGAACCCGGCCCGATCCAACGCGCCGTGCGGTTGTTGGGAAGTTTTAAAGAAGGCGAGACCGCCGGAGTGACCCGTATCGCCGACACGCCCCTGGCCGTAGCGGTCCAGCAATCCGCCCAGCCGCCGGCCGGTGGTGCCGGCGCAGGCAACGCGGGCAACGGCGGAGAGGACGCCGGCGGGGACGATCAAGCGGTGGCCGTAGCGGTTGCCGGCGATGACGAGCAAGCCGGCGTGGGGTTGATCGGTGACGTGCAGATCCAGTTCGTCCCGGAGCTGGGAATCATCGTCGTCAAAGGTTCCAAACGCGATGTGGCACGCGTGATGGATGTGATCAAACAGATTGAAGACAAAGCTCAGGACACGCAGCCCGAGGTGGTCGTGTATCCGCTGGAGCACGTCAACAGCGGAGCGATCGAAGCGTTGCTGAGCCAGTTGTACGAGGAGGTCCTGTCGGCTCGCCAAGGCGACGTCAGTATTACCTCCCTGGATAAACCCAATGCGCTGCTGCTGATCGGACGCCCCGAAGCGGTCAACGCCGCCAAGGAATTGATCGGCAAACTCGACCAACCCGTGCCTCCGGCTACCCAGCTGCGGGTCTTCCGGCTGGAGCACGCTTCGGCGCTGGACGCCGAGGAAAAGGTCACGGAATTCTTCGTCGATTCCCCCGGCAGCGATGAACTGCGTCCCGGCCTCGGCGTGCGAGCTCGTGTGGTTTCCGATTACCGCACCAACTCGTTGATCGTCCAGGCCGCACCACGCGACCTGCTGGAAGTGGCCAAACTGGTTCAAGACCTGGACGTGGCCGACATCCCGGCGCAGAGCGAACTGCGGATCATCCCGCTGCGAAACGCTCTGGCCGAAGACCTGGTCGAAGTGATTCGCGATACGATCTCGGGAACCGAAGAAACGCAAAACGAAAACGTCAACACGGCGTCCACCTCGTTGTCCATGGTCACCCTGGACGCCGAGGGCAATCGCGTGCTGAACTCGGGGATCCTGACCGGCGTGGTCGTTACGGCCGATGCCAACGCCAACGCGATCGTGGTCCGCGGGCCCAGCAACAGTTTGCCGTTGATCGAAGAAATGGTCCGCCAGCTGGACCAAACGCCGGGCACCGAGTCGTTGGTGAAAGTGTTCACGCTGGAAAACGGCGATGCCCAACAATTGACCGCGGCGTTGCAGCAATTGTTCGGCACCGAAGCGACGACCGGCGGCGTGGGCGCGGCCAACCTGATCGGGCTGCCGCAAGCCACGGCCGCAACCGAAAGCTCCTTGGTGCCGCTGCGGTTCTCCTCGGACATTCGAACCAACAGCATCATCGCCACCGGTTCGGCCAGCGACCTGGAGGTGGTCGAGAGCATCCTGTTGCGACTGGACACGACCGGCTTTGCCGACCGGATGTTCGAAGTGGTCTGGCTGCGAAACCAATCCGCGGCGGACGTTGCGGCTGCCCTGCAAGGATTCGTCCAGGGGCGCCAACAAGGCCTGCAGATCATCCAACAAGCCCAGCAGGGTGGCCTGAGTCCCTTCGACGCGCTCGAGCGGGATGTGGTCGTCGTGGCCGAACCGGTCAGCAATAGCCTGGTCATCAGTGTGGCCCCGCGGCTGTACAGCACGATCCGCCGGATGATCGATCAACTCGACCGGCGGGCTCCGATGGTGCTGGTAAAGGTGTTGATCGCCGAGGTGCGGCTGAGCGATGGGTTCGAGTTCGGTACCGAACTGGGCCTGCAGAATTCGCTGCAGTTCGACCGCGGCATCGCGGCGGACAGTCTGCCCGCCGCGAACGCCTCCAACCCGCAAGGAATACCCGTGGGCCCGGCGCCCCCGTCAAACCCCGGCTTTAACTTTAACAACAACGGGGCGGCCAACCAGAACAGCGTCGGCCGCGGCACGCTGGCCGAGCGGGTGGTGACCTCCTTTGCCACGGGAACCAGCAGTTCCGCGTTCGGCTACGGCGGATTCGTGCTCAGCGCCGCCAGTGACTCGGTCAGCCTGTTGATGCGGGCGCTGCAGGACGCGGGCCGACTGCAGATCCTCAGCCGGCCGCAGTTGATGACGATGGACAACACCATCGGCGAAGTCCAAGTCGGTTCGCTGGTGCCGCGAATCACCAACGTCACGACCACCGGTGTCGCCGGCACCACGTTCGCCACCGAGGACTTGCAGGTCGGTTTGATCCTGCGGGTCAGGCCGCGAGTCGGTCGCGATGGCTTGATCGTGATGGAAGTGGACGCGATCCGCTCGGCCTTGGATACCAGTTCACCGGGCATCCCGGTGGGCTTCAGTCCGACCGGCGAAGTGATCACCAGCCCGCAGATCCAGCAGACGCTGGCCCAGTCGGTCGTGACCGCCTACTCCGGGCAAACGGTCGTCTACGGAGGATTGATTCAGAAGGAACGGTCGCAGATCAGCCGCCGCGTGCCCTATCTGTCGAACATTCCGATCCTCGGCCACCTGCTGCGGTTCGACCGTGAAACCGAGGTCCGCAGCGAGTTGTTGGTCGTGTTGACGCCGATGATCATCAGCAGCGAAGAGGACCTGGAATACGTCAAGCAGGTTGAATCGTCGCGGATGAGCTGGTGTCTGGCCGACGTCGTCGAGATGCACGGCGATGAGGGCCTCAGCGGTGGACACGGTCTGTGGGGACCGGCCCTGGCGCCGGTGATCTATCCCGATCTTCATCCCACGATCGACGACATCGAATCGATCTATGTGCCCGGTGACATGCCGGTGGAAGCGTACCCACCGCACCACGGTCTGCCGCATCACGGTCCCGTGCCCGGCCCGACCGAGGCTCCCCTGCCCCCGGTCGTCGACGAGACGCCGCGGATCCAGCCCGCACCGGAATTCGGGCCGGCGGCGCAGATCCAAGCAGCGCCTCAGGGCGGTTTGACGCCGGCCGGAGGCCCTGGCGACGGCAGGCCCGCCGGAACTGCACCGGCGGATGGCGGAGGCGGCGGAGGCGAGATGGAATTGCCGGCCGCCGGCAATTGGCCTCGCGCCGCACCGGGCACACCACCGCAGGCCCAGTCCCTGGTCGCGCCGGCTCAGTACACGGCCGCAGGACCGGCCGGTTATCGCCTGCCCACCCAGCCGGCTCAGTCGGCTCAGTCGGCTCAGTCGGCTCAGGCCGCCCCGACTGCAGCGTCGCCGGCGACCAGCGCTCCGGCGACCAGCGCTCCGGCGAACGGCAACGCCATGTATCCCTATCGCAGCGCTCCCTCGGCGATGCGCCGCTGATCCCTCTTGCTCACGTTGTTTCTCTTCGGCCCGCCACCGCCTTGCCGGTGACGGGCCGGTGCGTCCTGCTGAACTTCGGAAACGGATGTCCGTCACCCATGAATACACGACGAACCTACCGCAGTGCTCTGGCCCTGGTCCTGATCGGATCGGTTGCGATGAGTGGCTGTGCCGCCATCAAAGGCGAAAAATCGCTGAAGGAATCCCTGCCGTTTATCGGCAACAAGGAAAAAAAGCCCGACCCGTATCCCAATCCCTCCAAGATGGCCGTGACCTGGACGCCGGACGTCATCTTCCGCACCGGCGCAACGCCGACCCGCGGTTTCGGTGGCCGCGTGTTTTTCTACGATGAAAAGACACGCCCGGTGCCGGTCGAAGGCGAATTGGCGGTGCAGGCCATCCGAACCGCCGAAGGCCAGGAGCCGGAACTGAAACGCTATGCGTTCACCCCCGAGCAATTCACCCAGCACTACAGCCCCACGGACCTGGGAGCCTCGTACAGTATCTGGATCCCCTGGGACGCGGCCGACGGTGAGGAGACCAAGATTACGCTGGTGCCCTCGTTTAAACCCAAGGAAGGTTCCATCATTCAGGGAACGTCTTCGGTCGTCGCCCTGCCCGGCAAACGCAGCCCGCGCCAGCCAGCGTTTGAAGTGCCTCAGTACGATGCGTTGGCCGGCGCCGATGGACCCTACGGCGGCGGCGCCTGGAGCCTGGGGAATATGAACGGGGCGCCGGGCAATGGTTTGACCACGACCACGATCCCGGTGCACGGTGGGTTGCCGCGGGGCCGCGCGACGCAGCCTCCGCACGGGGCTCTCAAAGCCCAGGAACTGTTGGCCAAACTGCAGGCGGGACGTTTGCAGCCCGAAGACCTACAGCCTCAAACCCCGGCGGATCCGGCGGCCGCTTCGCCCGCGGTCCAGCCCGCGGTGGCCCATCAGATTGGCCCGGTCACCGGCGTCGCGCCCGCTTCGGCCCAACAGTCGGTGACGCCCACCGCGATCCCCACTTCGGCCATCGACCCGGCATCGCGAAAGTATCCGCTGCCGCCACACCCCAGTGCCCGCCGAGGCCAGCGGCGTGCTGATCAGGGCATGCTTCGACGCTAGCAGGCTCCGCCATGCCTGCACCAGCCGCCGGCTGCTTCGGCACCGGCGGCCAATGGCGGGCCGGCCGCCCGCCCGCCGCGCCTGGCTCAGCTGGCTTTCAGCTTGGCCGCTTCGGTTTCCAATTTGGTGATCTCCGATTCCAGTTCTTCGATCTCACTGGGATCATCGGCCTGTTGCTTTGCACCGGTCAAACGCGGACGCAGCGTCTGCAGTTTCTTGTTGATCACATCCAGGCGCTTTTTAGCTTTCTTGTCCATTTGCAGTTTTGTTAGTGGCGAGTGGCGAGTGGCGAGTTTGGTTCGTGCTCGTGCTCGTGCTCGTGCTCGATTTAAGAATTGAGATTTGCTGGCTCCGGGGGATTCTATGGTTGGCGTGCGAAGATTGGGACCCAGCAGCCACGCCAGTGGCAACATGCGGTAGCGATTTCCCCAGGCTCGCGCCTGGGGCTACCACAGACAATCGCTCCGCGATTCGGGAATGCTCGTCTCCGTACATAGATTCCGCCGCAGCCAGGGAATTTGCAATTTGCTCCCCGCCGCTCTTGGACAAGCACTACTTGCCCAAGGCCGACGGGGAGACGCAGGTAGACGTTAAAAGATACGCGGCTGGTGCAGCGGACCTCTAAGCGAACGGCTTGTACTTGCCGGGCACCGGCACGGGGTACTGGCCGTTGTCGTCGGGCTGGACCGGGGCCTGCTGGTCGAAGGACTTCAGCGAGTCGAAGTCGGCCAGCGACTGGTTGCTGTTCATGGCGTCTTCCCACTTGACGACTTTGCCGCTGTAGGTGGCCATGCGTCCCAGGATCGCGGTCATCGTGCTCTTCGCACCGTACTCGCCTTCGTTGGGAATTTCGCCGGCACGCAGGGCGGCGAACAGGTCATGGTGCTCTTCCTGGTGGCCGCCGCCGCCGCCTTTGCTCTGGAAGATCAACTTGCCGTTGTTGTCGTAGATCTTGCCGCCGGAGACGTCGCAGTAGCCCTTGGTGCCGGCAACGTGTTCGGAGACGTTGTTCCAGCAACCGCGGATGTGCCGGCACTGGCTGAACATCTTCGGCTTGTGAGCTCCGTCGTAGGTGAATTCGACCATGTGATGGTCGAAGATCTGGCCGGTATCCGGTCCGGTACGCACTTCGCGTCCGCCCTGACCCTGAGCTTCGATCGGGTAGCCCTGCATGACCCAGTTGATCACGTCCAGGTTATGGATGTGTTGCTCGTTGATGTGGTCTCCGCACAGCCAGTTGAAGTAGTACCAGTTGAAGGTCTGGTAGGCCAATTCGCTCTGCTCGGGTTTGCGGGGACGCACCCACACGCCGCCGCCGTTCCAGTAGCAACGTGCCGAGATGATGTCGCCGATCTCGCCGTCGTGCAGCCGCTGGACGGTTTCACGGTAGCGGTCTTCATGGTGCCGCTGCAGGCCGACCGCGACGGCCAGCCCTTTCTCCTTGGCCAGTTTGTTGACTTCCAGCACACGCTGGACGCCGGCGACGTCGGTCGCGACCGGTTTCTCCATGAACACGTGTTTGCCGGCGTTGATGGCGGCGTCGAAGTGCAGGGGGCGGAAACCGGGGGGCGTCGCCAGAATCACCAGGTCGCAATCCGATTCCATCACGCCTCGATAGGCTTCAAGGCCCGTGAACTGCCGTTCTTTGGGCACGTCGACCTTATCCGGGTGTTCGCCTTTGACGGTTCGCAGCGCGTCTTCCAGCTGGTAGTCGAACGCGTCGGCCATGGCCACCACGCGGGTCTCGCCACCGTCGGTATTCAGCGCCTGGATCGTGGCACCGCGGCCGCGACCGCCGCAGCCCACCAGGCCGACCTTGATCAAATCGCTGCCGTAGGCGTGGGCTCCGCGGGCGACGCTGAGGTTATTGGCCGCGATGGCACCACCGGCCAAGAGGGCGCCGGAGCCTTTGATGAATCGTCGCCGCGAGGGTTCCGAGGTCGATGGTTGGTTCGTATCGGCAGCGGATGGAGTCGGTTTATCCATGATGAGCTTCCACTCTTGGGAGGAACAAAGAACGAATGACGAAATTGGCTAAGTCGTGAAAAAACACACTCGGCGCCGCGTGAAGTCGGCGAGTCAGCCATTGCGGGGCCGCCGTCAGGATAACGGATACGGTCGCCGGCGACAATCAAACCGCCTGACGCCAGGCACGTCGCAACATTTCATTCGGCTTTACTCTCCCACTGGGAGAGTCGGGCCCTCCCCGGGCCTAAGAGCCCGACCCTCCCGCTGCGCGGGAGGGTGTTGTCGCGGGGTTTCACCGAAAGATTCATGCCGACGTGCTTAGTGGATTCTATGGTTGGCGTGCGAAGCTCGGGGCACAGCAGCCACGGCAGTGGCGACATGTGGTAACCCCCAGACGCGAGCCCGGGGTGCCGCCCCCACACCCTCTTCTTCGTCTCGGCTGGGACAGCCGAGCTGCTTTGCCGCAGGTGCTTTAGAGGTCGCCTTCTTCGCGGCGATAGGGTTCCATGACCTTGGTGTTCCGCTCGACGCTGATGATCGTCGTGCGTTGCCGCATCCCATCGCGGCTGGTGGCCACCACCGGCAGGACCTGTCGACGGTCGGGCAGTTCCATGCGAACGGTGAACGTTCCGTCCGGACTTAGCTTGACCGGTTCGCCACCGAGTGAAACGGCGGAGCCCTGGGCGGTGGAGCCGAAGACGATCAGTTCGGCGTCGACTTCGAAGGGCAGTTCGCGTTCGCGGCGCAGAGCCACGTCGGGCGATTCGCCCATCGGGCGGCCGTTGGGCGTTTGCATCGGCCGCTTCAACCGCTCTTCAAAAACGTCTCGCAGATCCTTGGCCGTACCTTCGTTGTGGCCGCCGCTGAGCGAGAACACCCGTTCGTAGTCTTCGGCGATATCCTGCCAGTGGCCATCGATCGGATCGCACGACCCCGGCGCCGGAGTTTCCACAATATTACTGCGGCACAGCGCGTAGAACCGTTGTTCGCTCTGCTCGCGGTCGACCGCGTAACCGACGATCACACGGAACCGTGTCGGTTCGCCGAGGACGTCGATGTACCAGTTGTTAACGCCCCCGTGGATCGGGATGTCGCGAACCTTCTGCTCGGCCGCATTGGCTGAGGCGTCGGTGATCGAGACCAGTCGCAGGACGGGTTTGGCCATGTGCCAGTGTTCACCCAGGGCCGCTTGGGCGCGTTGGACCGAAGCTCGTGTGACTTCCCAGGCGGCCTGTAACCAGAAGGCATCGCGGACCATCAGGATGGCGCGATCCTTGTTGGGCTGGGCCGGGGTGTTGGCGGCGCGATCGCCGGCGGCCGCTTTGCCGCCGACCAGGACGTGTACCGAGAGGTCCTTCAGCCGTTCGCGCATCGCCTGCTTCTCGCGCAGTTTCCGCAGCGACGCGGGCGAGAGCTTGCTGGTCTTCTTGGCGGGTTCTTGGGTGGCCGCACGCTTGGGGGTCGGTTTGCGGCGCGACGATTTCTTGTCGGTCAGGGCCGACGATTTCACCTGCGGTTTACTTTTGGCCGCCGCGCTGCGCTTGCCTCCGGCGGTCTCGCCGGCGCGGCGGCTCTTCGCTCGCGTCGCACTGGCTTTTGGCGCGACCCGGGATTTCGGCGAGACCCGGGATTGTTCGCTGGCCGCGGGCTTGCGGGCCTTGGCGGATTTGCTGGCCGATGCCTTGGGGGCCTTGGAGGTCTTGCCGGCTTTGGCGGTGACGGTTCGGCCACCGGGGGCCGCCTTGCCGGCCCCGCTCTTGCTGGCCGCCTTGCCATTACCGCTGGCTTTGGCCGCCTGCCGCCGCTGGCGCCGCTGGAGTTTTCGCAGGGCGTCGATCAGTTCGGCTTTACGCATCGCGTGCCAGCCGGTGATTTCGTGCTGGCGAGCCAGGTCGGCAAGGTCGCGTCGAGTTTGGGTTTTCAGCTCGGCGGTGGTAATCAAGAGGTCGCTCCCAGTGGCGCTAAAGGTGGGGGTTGAATCCAGGTTCAACGACAGCGCTTTTCAGCATCGGCGAAGGAGAGCCAGCCCCACTGCGAGGAGGCCTTACGGGGCCATGCCTTCCTCAGATATTATGCCAAGGGTGTCAGATTACTTCTAGTCTCTAAGTTTTAAAAACCTGTCAATGTAAGGCTGCATGCCTTTGACCGGCTCAGGCTTCCTATTAATGGATGCCTGTTTTCCGTTCTGGTGGGTGGTGTTCGGGCGTGCACTTGCCGTTTCATTTTGCCTGTTCCGGCTAGGTTGTCACACTGGTCGGGCGGCCGGTTGCCGGCCGGCGCTGCGGCGAAACGTCGCGAAGGCTGGTTTGCGGGCCAGCAGGCAGGCACGGTAGGAGCATCCTTTTCCGGTGGAGGTATGACGGCATGGCGCGAAACGACGACAAGCGAGGGGTGCCGGCCGGGCGCCTGGCTGGGTTGGGGATGGAGTTGGCCGGAGTGATCCTGGTGGGCACGGGGCTGGGCTACGTGGTGGACCGGTTCGTGCTGGGGGCCGCACAGCCCTGGGGTCTGATCGTGGGGTGCCTGCTGGGGTTTGCCGTGGGGATGGCCAATCTGGTCCGCGTCGGTCGCGGCCGTTAGGTGATTTGTTTTGTTATTTGGTTTTTGTTTTTCGGAATGGAATCTGTTCACGAGATGTCGTCTGCGACCAGTCCGATCGAGCCGCTACGGATCGCCGTTGCGATGCTGGTGGTGTGGTGTCTCGTCGCAGGTGGCCTGTTCACGCTAGCATCTGTCTGGCCGGTGGTGCAGGATCTGTGGCTGGCTCAGGCGATCGGCGTGGTTTCGATCGCGATCGCGGGCGGCGCTTTGTGGCCATTGGTCGTGGCGCGTCGGGCGATGCAGTCGCAAGAAGGCGGTGCGGTCCTGGCGGCCATGATGGTCTCGCTGGCTGTACGGAGTTCGCTGACAATTTTATTCGTAATTTTGATGTCAAATTGGGGCACGGCCCCTCGACAAACCGTTGGGCTGTGGACGATCTTCTGGTACGCGACATTGCTTGCAACCGAAGTGATTGTCGTGGCCCGATCTTTAATCGCATTTAATCGCATTCAGTCGCCCTAGTCTGCTGAGCGACACCGATCCCATTTTGGTGGTGTCACGGAGTCAGTTGTTCGATGAGATTCGCGTTGCTTGAAAAAATTTCGCCCCTGTTGGCGGCGTCCGATGGCGGCAGTCACGATCCGGTCGATCACGTTTTGCCGCATCCCTTGCACGGGGATCCGTTTTTCACGGTGAACGTGCCGGGGGTCGAGGGCGACGTGCCTGCGCTGCACGTGTACGACGGTCACTACAGTTTCTACATCACCAATCACATGTTGATGACGCTGGTTTCGGCCGTGGTGGTGGTGTTGGTGTTCTGGTGGGTGTCGCGGCGGGTGCGGCCCAGCGGCGGCGGGATCGACGCGGTGCAGACGCGCGGCCGGGTGGCGCAGTTGTTCGAGACCATGTGCGCGTTTGTGCGTGACGAGGTGGCTCGGCCGAACCTGGGCGAGTTGACCGACAAGTACATCCGCTACATCTGGACGATCTTTTTCTTCATCCTGTTCGCCAATATCCTGGGGCTGGTTCCGTTTGGGCCCTTGGTGCAGGCCGTGGCGGCCCTGGCCGGCGATGGCGAGTACAAGGAATACGCCCACCTGTCCCACTGGGGCGGGACGGCGACCAGCAGCATCGCGTTGAACGCGGTGCTGGCGGGGTTGTCGTTTGTCGCGATCATCGCGATCGGCATTCGCGAGAGCGGTGCCAAGGCTTTCTTCAGCCACTTCAATCCCGTGGGCTGGGATGCCAAGATGTTGCCGATCGGTTTGGCGATGTACGTCTTGGAGTGGATGGGGTTGATCATCAAGTGCGTCGTGTTGTGCATGCGATTGTTTGGCACGATGATGGCGGGTCACTTGGTGATCGCCGCGTTTGTGTTCCTGATCTTCGCGGCGGCCAACGTCAGCACGGGATTGGGCTACGGCGTGGGGCTCGCGGTGCTGCTCGGTTGTACCGCGCTGACGCTGTTGGAGTTGTTTATCTGCTGCTTGCAGGCGTTCATCTTTACGTTCTTGACCGTCCTGTTCATTTCGGCCGGTGCCGTGCATCACGACGAGCATCTGGCCGACGAGGCGGATCCCATGAGCGACGAGTCGCAGATGGATGTCGACAAAGTGATCGACCCGGCGCGGCTTGGGCCGGCGGTGTAGTCGCGCACGTTTAGGTGTAGTCGCGCACGTTTAATCGCACACGTTTCATTTACCTTTTGGCTTCGGCCGTATACCCAGACTGCATCGCTGTCGGTGCAGGCACACAACCAGGAGCGAGTAGAGAGATGTTTGAATTCGCATTGACCATGATGACCTTGGCTCAAGATACCGTCGTCGCCGTGCCCGAATGGGGCAAGGCCGGAGTCGCATTTGGAATGGGATTGATCTTGATCGGTGCCAGCATCGGAATCGGCCGCATCGGTGGTTCGGCGGTGGAAGCGATGTCGCGTCAGCCCGAAGCGACCGGTTCGATCAGCACGAACATGCTGATCGCTGCGGCTCTGATCGAAGGGGTGACCGTGATCGCGTTGATTTTGGCGTACACGCTTTAATCCGCTTGCGCACCCGTTGTACTAAGGTGATCGATATGTCCAAGTTCAAGTGGTTGTTTGGGGTGGTGCTGCTGCCGCTGGCGTTTGCGGCTCTGTGCGCTGTGCCGGCCCGGGCCGCCGACGAGGTGGTCGCGGCGGTGGAGGTCGACGCCGATGGTGTCGCGACCGATGC
Organism: Roseimaritima sediminicola; assembly: GCF_009618275.1. Taxonomy (GTDB): domain Bacteria; phylum Planctomycetota; class Planctomycetia; order Pirellulales; family Pirellulaceae; genus Roseimaritima; species Roseimaritima sediminicola. The sequence continues at coordinate 189,948 of NZ_WIAD01000001.1, read as the reverse complement.
CGGTGAGGCCTACGAGGACGCGCATGCTCATCCCAAGGCCCCGTTGTTGAATTTCGATATCGGCGCCGCGATTTGGAACCTGTTGATCTTTGGGGTGACGTTTGCCCTGTTGGCGTTTTTCGTCTGGCCGCCGATCCTCAAGGGCTTGCAGGCTCGCGAGGAACAGATCCGTACGGACCTGGAAGGTGCCCAGCAGGCGCGTGTCGCCGCGCAGGCTTCGCAGGCCCAGTTGGATCAACAGATCAGCGACGCCCAAGGCCAGGTGCAGGCGATGTTGGCCGAAGCCCGGCGGGATGCCGAAGTGGCTGGTCAGCGGATCGTCGAAGAGGCCAAGGCCGAGGCGGAGCGTCAGCGGACTCGAGCGATCGCCGATATCGAAACGGCCAAGAAGGTCGCCCTCTCGGAGATGGCCGGGCAGACTTCAGAGATCGCCATGACGCTTGCCAAGCAGGTGGTCGGACGCGAGCTGAAGCCGGATGATCACGCCGAGTTGATTCGGCAGAGTCTGGAGCGTTTGCCCAGCCGCAACTAGCGGTTCGGCCGTCCTTGTTCGTCGGCCCGGCACCGCAGTGGGTGTCGCCGTCGTTTGCAGTCCGTTATCCCTCGCAAGACAGCGAAGCACGAATCGATGCAAGAGTCGATTAAACACGATACCGTCCTCGATACCGGAGCCGAACAGTTGGGCGCGACCTACGCCGCCGCGCTGTTGGGGGCTGCGTCCTCGGCCGGTGCGGTCGATGAGGTGCTGGAACAATTGTCGGAATTGGTCTCGGTGACGCTGCGAGAGCACGCATCGCTGGCCGCCGCATTCCGGTCGCCGCGGGTCAGCATCGAAGAGAAGCAGCGGGTGCTGGATCGCTTGTTCGGCGACCAGATGCATCCGGTGTTGTTGCGGTTTCTGAAAGTCGCGGCGGTGCGTGGTCGGCTGGGATACCTGCCGGCGATTCTCCGTGCGGCCCAGGCCCAGCAGGACGAGCTGTTGGGGCGTGTCGTGGCGGAAGTTCGCTCGGCGGTCGCCTTGACCGACGAGCTGCGTGAACAGATCCGTGCGCGGCTCTCGCAGGTCTTCGCCAAGGATGTCCGGCTGGAAGAACGCGTCGATCCGGAGGTGATCGGAGGCGTCGTGATCCGCGTCGGCGATACCGTCTTTGACTCCAGCGTCTCGGGACAGTTGGAGTCGATGTCCCGGCGTGCCAGTGCCGGTTTCGCCCGGCATTTGCGCGAGCGGTTCGATCAATTCACCACGGCCACGTAATCACCACGAAACACTACGCCACTATCAACCAATCAACCATCTTTCACTTCCGTCTTGACGGTAGGGAAACAGGCCAATGAAATTCAATTCCGATGAAATCGCTTCGGTCCTGCAGCAAGAGATCGAACAGTTCGAAAACAGAATCGATGTCCGTGAGGTCGGGACGGTCTTGGAAGTGGGCGACGGGATCGCCCGCGTGTACGGCTTGTCGGGCGTGATGGCCGGCGAGATGGTGCAGTTTCCCAACGACTCGATCGGCCTGGCGTTCAACCTCGAAGAAAACAGCGTCGGGGTGATCATCCTGGGCGATTACCTGACGATCGAAGAGGGCGACGAAGTGCGCGCTCTCGGGACGCTGTTGAGCGTGCCCGCCGGCGACGCCGTGGTCGGCCGCGTGCTCGATCCCCTGGGCAACCCCCTCGACGGCAAGGGCCCGGTGCAGACCGACGTCACCCGCCCGGTCGAAGTGATCGCCGCCGGGGTGGCCGAACGCCAGCCGGTGACCGAGCCGCTGCAGACCGGCGTCAAAGCCATCGATGCGATGACGCCCATCGGTCGCGGGCAGCGCGAGTTGATCATCGGTGACCGAAAAACCGGTAAGACCGCCGTGGCGATCGATGCGATCCTCAACCAGAAGGATACCGGCGTCAAATGCTTCTACGTCGCCGTGGGCCAAAAGGACAGCTCGGTGGCCGGGATCATCGACGCCCTGCAAAAGCACGGCGCGATGGACTACACCACGGTGATCGTCGCCGGTGCCAGCGCTCCGGCCCCGCTGCAGTACATCGCTCCCTATGCGGGTACGGCGATGGCCGAAGAATTCATGTTCAACGGCCAGCACGCCTTGATCGTCTACGACGACTTGTCCAAGCAGGCGACGGCTTATCGTCAGATGAGTTTGTTGATGCGTCGTCCGCCCGGCCGCGAAGCGTTCCCCGGCGACGTGTTCTACTGCCACAGCCGTTTGCTGGAACGTTCGGCCAAGCTGTCCGATGAACTCGGCGGTGGCTCGCTGACCAGCCTGCCGATCATCGAAACGCTCGAAGGCGAAGTCTCGGCCTACATTCCCACCAACGTGATCTCGATCACCGACGGCCAGATCTACCTCCAACCCGACCTGTTCTTCTCGGGCGTGCGTCCGGCGATGAACGCCGGGATCTCGGTCTCGCGCGTCGGTGGAGCGGCTCAGATCAAAGCCATGAAGAAGGTGGCCGGCGGTCTGCGACTGGACCTCGCCGCGTTCCGTGCTCTGGAAGCCTTTGCCCAGCTGGGGACCGACCTCGACGCCGATACCCAGAAGCAGCTCGACCGCGGCTACCGCATGGTCGAACTGCTCAAACAGCCTCAGTACCAACCGCTCAGCGTTACCGAGCAGGTGTTGGTGCTGTATGCTGGAACGCAAGGTTACATCGACGACGTTCCCGTCAAGGCGGTCCAGCAGTGGGAAGCCGACTTCCTGCAGTTCGCCCATGACAAGCATTCGGGGCTGCTGACGGAGCTGGCCGACAAGGGTGAATTGACCGACGAGATCGTGACCAAGATCAAGGGTCTGATCGCCGAGTTCAAGAAGACCTATAAACCGGTCGTGGAAGAATAGTTTCCACCGTCGCTTCGAATGAAATCGGAACCCCATCCGACCTCCTTTTGGAGCCGAACACGTGAGTAACATCCCGAACGAACCACCGCCCCCCGGGGCGGGATTGCCGCCGGAGGACGCCTTTCTGTCGTCTTCCGGCGCGCCGACCGCCGACGAAAAAAACCTTTCCATGCTGGCGCACCTGAGCGGTTTGCTGGGGATTGTGATCGGCGGGGTGCTGGGGTTTTTGGGTCCACTGATCCTGTGGATCTGGAAGAAAGACGAATCGCCTTACATCGAACGGGAAGCACGCGAAGCCCTGAATTTCCAGTTGACGCTGTTGATTATCTACTGCGTCACGGTCGCGATCGGGATGGTCACCTGCTTTGGCATGGTGTTCATCTTCGTGCCGGTGATCCTGCAATTGGTTTTTGGAATCACCGCGACGATCACCGCCAGCAAGGGAATTCCCTATCGCTATCCCTTTAACATTCGCCTGATCACCTAACCAATCAACGTACCAACACCACCATGGCCAACGCTCGCGCACTGGATAAACGCCGCAAGTCGATCCGCAATATCCGCAAAATTACGCGGACGATGGAGTTGATCGCGACGGCTCGCTACAAGAAAGCCATGGACCGAGCGGCCGCGGCGACCGCCTACACCCGGCAGATCACCGCGATCGTGTCCCGCCTGTCGCAGGCCGGCCTCAGCGTGGAACATCCGTTGCTCGAACCGCGGGAAAACCCCCAGCGGGCCAAGCTGTTGGTCCTGTCCAGCAACCGCGGGTTGTGCGGCGGATACAACGGCGCAATCCTGCGAACGGCCAGTGAACGGCTCGACCACCTGCAGAGCGAGCTGGAAGGCGTCTCGTTGGAGGTCAGCGGCAAACGCGGGATCTCCGGAATGCGCTTTCGCGGCCGGACGGTCGATGCCGAATACACCCAGTTCGACGACCAGCCCAAGTACGACGAAGTCGCGGGAATCGCCGAACGCTACCTGGCCCAGTACATCGCCGGCGAAATCGACCGCCTGGACGTGGCCTACACCAAATTCGTCAGCACCAGCAAGCAGATCCCGGTTATCGAAACCCTGTTGCCGCTGGGAACGCTTGGCGATGACGAGCCGAGCGAAGCGGTCGAGGCGGGCAGCGGCGATTACGAGTTCTTGCCTTCGGCCGAAAGCATCCTCGAAGAAGTCGTTCCGACCAGCTTTAAGGTGCGTTTGTTCAAATGCTTCCTGGACGCAGCGGTCAGTGAACAGATCGCCCGAATGGTCGCCATGAAGAGTGCTACCGAGAGCGCCGGCGAGATGATCAAACAACTGTCGATGACCTACAACCGCGCCCGCCAATCCCAGATCACCGGGGAGATCATGGAGATCATCGGCGGCGTGGAAGCGATGAACAACTAGACGATTTCAGATTTGAGATTATTAGATTTCAGATTTCAAACCCCCCGAACATTCCCTTTTCCGACTCCCGTACCAACAACCAACCAGCTGAACGATGTCTACTGATACCGCACAAAATGTCGGCCGCGTCACGCAGGTGATCGGATCGACGTTTGACGCCGAATTCTCCGAAGGTCACCTGCCGGAGATCTACAACGCCGTGACCGTCCAGTCCGAGCACAAAGGAGTCAAGCTGGACATGACCGGTGAAGTCCAGCAGCACCTGGGCGGCAACCGTGTTCGCTGCATCGCGCTGGGCAGTACGGACGGGATGATGCGTGGCATGGACGTGGTCGACACCGGCAATCCGCTGACCGTGCCGGTCGGCAAGGCCACCCTGGGACGCGTCTTCAACGTGTTGGGCAAACCCATCGACAACCGCGGCGACGTCGACGCCGACGACCACTGGCCGATCCACCGCGAGGCGCCGCCCGTTTCGGAACTGTCGACCAACACCGAAGTCTTTGAAACCGGGATCAAGGTCGTCGACCTGCTGACCCCGTTTGTGCGTGGTGGTAAAGCCGGTTTGTTCGGCGGAGCCGGACTGGGCAAGACGGTGATCCTGACCGAGTTGATCGCTCGGATCGCCAGCAGCCACGGTGGTTACAGCGTGTTCGCCGGCGTCGGCGAGCGGACGCGCGAAGGCACCGACCTGTGGCTGGAAATGCAGGACACGGCCATCGGCGATACCGGACGCAAGGTCATCGAACAGACCTGTATGGTGTTCGGCCAGATGAACGAACCGCCGGGTTCGCGTCTGCGAGTGGCTCTTTCGGCGCTGACCATGGCCGAGTACTTCCGTGACACCACCGGGGCGGACACCCTGCTGTTTGTCGACAACATCTTCCGCTTCTCGCAAGCCGGTTCGGAAGTGTCGGCGTTGCTGGGCCGGATGCCCTCGGCCGTGGGTTACCAGCCCACGCTGGCCACCGAAATGGGGGCTCTGCAGGAACGGATCACCTCGACCAATAAAGGGGCGATCACCTCGGTGCAGGCCGTGTACGTGCCGGCCGACGACCCCACCGACCCGGCTCCGGCCACGGCCTTCAGCCAGTTGGACGCGTTCATTTATCTGGAACGATCGATTTCGGAAAAGGGCATCTACCCGGCCATCGACCCGCTGGCCAGTAACAGCCGTATTCTCGATCCGCAGTACGTCGGCGATCACCACTACACGGTGGCCCGCCGCGTGCAGACGATCCTCCAGCGGTACCGCGAACTGCAGGACATCATCGCGATTCTGGGCGTCGACGAATTGAGCGAAGAGGACAAGATGATCGTCCACCGCGCTCGCCGTCTGGAACGCTTTATGTCCCAGCCCTTCCTGGTGGCCGAAGTGTTCACGGGCAAGCCCGGTGAAATCACCCCCATGGCCGACACGATCCGCAGCTTTGAAGAAATCTGCGACGGCAAGTGGGACCACCTGCCCGAACGTGCTTTCATGTATGTCGGTGCGATCGAGCAAGCCGAAGAGCAAGCCAAGAAGATGGCCCAGGAGGGCAATTAATCCATGGCTATCCGTTGCCTGGTCGTTACGCCAGAACGTACCGAAGTGGATCGCGAAGTCGATTTCATCACGCTGCCCATGTTCGATGGTGAACTGGGCGTGGGAGAGAACCGCGCCGCGATGATCGGACGTTTGGGCTATGGCCGCGTCAAATTAAAAACCGGCGGCGAGACGACCGAGTACTACGTCGACGGCGGGTTTGCCCAGGTCGAACAGAACACGGTATCGATCCTGACCGGTCGCGCCGTGCCGGTCGACCAATTGGATAAGGCCGACGCCGAAAAGGCGCTGAACGAAGCGTTGTCCATGCCCGGCGACAACGTGGACCTGTTGTCGTTGCGAGAAACCGCTGTGCTGCGGGCTCGCGGTATGCTGCGAGCGGCCAAGTAAGGAACCTGCCTCGTGTTTACCGGACTGGTGGAAACGCTCGGCCGCGTCGTCGAGACGATCGATCAAGATCCGGGCCGGCGGCTGCGAATCGATTGCGAACAAGTCGCCGATGGATTGGCCATCGGCGACAGCGTGGCGATCAACGGCTGCTGCCTGACGGTTGTCGCGCACAGCGGCACGATGGCCGATTTCGAAGCCGGCACCGAAACGCTCTCGCGGACCAACCTGGGGCGATTGCAGGCCGGTTCGCCCGTGAATCTGGAACGGGCCCTGGCGGTGGGCGACCGCCTGGGCGGACATTACGTCAGCGGCCACGTCGACGCTCTGGGGTCCTTGGACCGCCGCGAAGAGGAGCCGCCCTGGGCCAAGCTGTGGTTCAATGTCCCGCCGCCGCTGACCCGCCAGATGGCCGCTAAAGGCAGCATCACCATTGACGGGGTCAGCCTGACGTTGGTCGATGTGACCGATACCCAGTTCAGCGTGGCTCTGATTCCGCATACCCTATCGGTAACGACGCTCGGGCAGGTCCAACCCGGCGATTCGGTGAACATCGAAACCGATATTCTGGCGAAATACGTGGGACGCTTTTTGGAAACCCAAGACCGATGGCCCAGCGACAAACCGCATCCTACCTGAACGAACGCTTCGCCGCGGCGGGCCTGCGCCCGCTGACGCGTTTCGGACAGAACTTCCTGATCGATCTGAATCTGCTGGACCTGATCGCGCGTTCGGCCGAAATGCGTCCCGACGATGTGATCCTGGAAGTCGGCACGGGCATGGGATCGCTGACGACGCGGCTGGCCGAAGCCGCCGGAGCGGTCGTTACGGTCGAGATCGATGACAACCTGGCGGATCTCTCGCAGGATGAGCTGCAGCAGTATCCCAACGTCAAGCAGTTGCACTGCGACGCGCTGAAGAACAAGCATACGCTGGCACCGGAGTTGATGGACAGCGTCCGCGAAGGACTGTCACGACTGGGCGAAAAGGCACGCTTCATGCTCGTCGCCAACCTGCCGTACAACATCGCCACGCCGCTGATCAGCAACCTCTTGGCCGGCGACCCGCCACCGGATCGCATGGTTGTAACGATCCAAAAAGAGATGGCCGACCGGATCATCGCCACGCCGGGTTCCAAGGACTACGGGGCGCTCAGCGTCTGGGTGCAGGCTCAGTGCCGGGCCGAAGTGGTACGCGTGATGTCGCCCAAAGTGTTTTGGCCACAGCCCAAAGTCGAATCAGCGATTTTGAGGATCGACTTGCAACCGCAGCGGCGCGGCGCGATCGCCGACCTGAAATTCTTTCATCAGACGGTGCGGGCGTTGTTCTTTCATCGCCGCAAACTGCTCCGCAGCGTCACCTGCAGTGCGTTCAAGGGCCGGCTGAGCAAAGCGGAAGTCGATCAGACGCTCGAGCAAGCCGGTTACAGCGGCAGCGAACGCACCGAGCAATTGACCGTCGAACAGATCATCACCCTGACCGAGCACTTGCGGCAAGCGGTCACAAAGTAGCTCGGCTGTCCCAGCCGAGAACCGACCGGTCGGCGCAAGGTAGCTCGGCTGTCCCAGCCGAGAACCGATCCGTCGGCGGGAAGACGAGTTGGAGATGAGAAGGAAGAAAACGATTCTGTACGGTGAGAGGTTCCGCCGGAGTCAGGGGATTTGAGATTTGCTGGCTCTAACGGATTCTGTGTAGGGCTCAGAGCGGTAGTAGGCAAAGTTTTCTCCCCTCTCCCCCGCTGCGCCGCGAGCGTCAGCGAGTGAAGCAGTGGTGGGAGAGGGGCCGGGGGTGAGGGGGCTCGGGTGCAACGGAATGACTCATAACGTACGATCTCCAGGGCCGTGCACCGCATCAAGATACGGCCATGGTGCTGTTGCTCTGCATTCCCCCTCACCCCCGACCCCTCTCCCCCGAAGCCTGGCTCGTTTGGGCTCGCCAGGCTTCGGGGGAGAGGGGAGAAATCTTTTCTTATCGTACATAGAATCCGTTAGAGCTAGGAGATTCGAGATCTCAGATCTCAGATCTCAAATCCCTCCGCCCACTCAAACGGTCGCCGAGGCAAATTGCTCGCAGGCGGCGGCGATGCCCTCGGCGTGCAGGCCGTGCTGGGCCAACAGATCGCCTCGCTCGCCGTGTTCGACGAACGTGTCGGGCAGGGCCAAACGCTTGACGCGCCGCGTGTCCAGCCCCAGGTCGTTGGCTTCTTCGAGGAACGCGGAGCCAAAGCCGGCCACGCCGGTCCCTTCTTCGACGGTCACGACGAACCGCTGATCGGCCAGGCTGTCCTGAACCATCTGGCGGTCGATCGGTTTGGCAAAGCGCGCGTTGACCACGGCGATGCTCAACCGGTCCGACAGGGATTCGGCGGCCGCGATCGCGGCTTCCAGCAGCGCTCCGAAGACGACGATCGTCCCGTCGGAGCCTTCGCGAATCGTTTCGCTGCGGCCCAGCTCGATCGGCTCGGGCATGTGATCGAGGTCAAAGGCCGAGGTCTTCGGATAACGAATCGACGAAGCGTGCGGGTGCTCCAGGGCGAACTGCAGCATCGGTTCCACTTCGCCGGCATAACCCGGGGCCATCACGGCCAGGTTGGGGAACAGCCGCATGTAGCCGATGTCGTAGACGCCGTGGTGGGTGGGCCCGTCGGGACCGGTCAAACCGGCGCGGTCGAGCGTAAAGACGACCGGCAGGTCCTGCAGGGCCACCTCCTGGAAGATCTGGTCGTAGGAACGCTGCAGAAACGTGCTGTAGATGTTCACGATCGGCCGCATCCCGGCTTTGCACTGTCCGGCGGCAAAGGCCACGGCGTGCGATTCGCAGATGCCGACGTCGAAGAAGCGCGTCGGGAAACGTTCGCGAACCGGTTCCAGTTTGGTGCCCTGGCACATTGCGGCGGTCAGCACGGTGACCTGCGGATCGTTCTCCATCGCCCGCTGGATCGCGTCCCGCACGTAGACGGTGTAGGGCGGTTTGCCGCTGCCGGCACCGGCCACCGGGCGGCCGTCCTGTTGGCGAAACGCCGGCGGAGTGTGAAAGAACACGGGGTCTTCGGCCGCCGGTTTGTATCCGTGCCCCTTCTCGGTCACCACGTGCAGCAGCACCGGGCCCTCGAGCGTCTTGACCATGGCCAGGTATTTTTTCATCAGGGCGATGTCGTGGCCGTCGATGGGACCGATATAGCGGATCCCCAGTTCCTCGAACAGCATCCCGCCCAACAGCCCCGCCTTGACGCCTTCTTTCATCTGTGCCAGCAGGCGTTCGGCCGGATCGCCAAACAGCGGCACGTGATTTAGGGCCTTGGCGACTTCGGTCTTCAAGCCGGTGTAGAACGGATTGCCGCGCAGCCGGTCCAGGTAGCCCGCCATCGCACCGACACGTGGACAGATCGACATCTTGTTGTCGTTCAGGACGACCACGAAGTCTTTTTTCAGAAACCCGGCATTGTTCAGCGCTTCGAACACGATCCCACTGGGAAACGCGCCGTCGCCGATCACCGCCACGCTTTTGCGGTTCGGCTGGCCCAACAGATCGTCGCCGCTCTTCAGCCCCAGAGCCGTGCTAACGCTGGCCCCGGCGTGACCGGTCATGAACAGATCGTATTCGCTCTCCGCCGGGTTGGGGTAACCCATCAGCCCGCCCTGGGTGCGAATCGACGAGAACTGATCGTAGCGGCCGGTCACCAATTTATGAGGATAGATCTGATGACCCGTGTCCCAGATCAACCGGTCGCTGCGAAAATCAAAGGTCGCGTGCAGCGCCAAACACAGCTCGACCACGCCCAGATTGGAGGCAAAGTGAGCCGTCCGCGTGGCCAGCAGATTGCACAGCACGTCCCGGATTTCCGCCGCCATCTGGGTCAATTCGGCGTTGGAAAGGTCCTTGAGCGGTTCGGCCGATTCGAGCTGGGAGAGCAAAGGATGCATGGTGAACGTCAAATCCGTTGGAGTACGTATTGGGCTAACCAGTTTAACCGCCAAGCCGGCGATCCGAATAACCCCAGGGCCTCAACCGCCTGATGAATTAATTGGTCCGCGTGCTCGCGAGCGGCCGCTTCGCCCATCAGTGCAGGGTACGTTAATTTACCTCGCTGGACATCCCGACCGGCCTGTTTGCCCAGTTTTTCCGCTGCCCCGGTGTGATCCAGCAGATCGTCGATGACTTGGAACGCCAGTCCCAGGGCGTCGCCATAGGCCTCGAGGGCGGCCCGCTGGGCCGGCGTGGCGGCGGCGCTTAGAGCTCCCAGTTGAAGGGCCGCATTGAACAGGGCCCCGGTCTTGCGGCGATGGATGGCTTGCAGCTGCGACAGCGTGTGGTCCGGGGCGTTCTCAGCGGCCAAGTCGTCCATTTGCCCTCCCACCAGGGCCGTATCGCCGGCGGCGGTGGCCAGCAGGGCCACCGCGGCCGCCGCTTCGCTGCGGGGCTGGAAGTGTTTGGCCAGCGTTTCGAAAGCCTTGGTCAACAACGCGTCACCGGCCAGGATCGCCGTCGCTTCGTCGTACTGGATGTGGCAGGTCGGGCGGCCGCGGCGCAAAGCGTCGTCGTCCATGGCCGGCAGGTCGTCGTGGATCAACGAGTAGGCGTGGACCATCTCCACGGCGACCGCGGCCGGCATCGCTTCGGCAACCGCGCCGCCGCAGGCTTCGGCCGCCATCATGACCAGAGCCGGCCGCAGACGCTTGCCGGGCGCCAGCAGGGCATAACGCATGGCAGAGCGCAAACGCGGCGGACAGCCCTCGGCGGCCGGCAGAGCATTGTCGAGCGCCGCGGCGATCAACGGCAGGAAATCGGCTAACGCGTCGCGATCGGGCGTTTCCGTGGCGGACATGGATCGGGTTGACCAAAGAGAGCGGACCAAAGCAAAAAGACTCGTCACTTTATAGCTGCAAAGCCAGCAGCCGCGAGGGGGGGGGAGGACGCCGCACCTTCCGTCTCCGGCCTCCCAGCTCTACAATCGCCCTCGGTTCCCACCCGCTGCGAACGCCCCCGTACTACTTCCTTTTTCCCAATCTTTGCACGAGTCAACCCGTGGCCACACCGGACCGACAAACCCCGCCCGAGAACGACCTCTCCGATCCGCGAGCCGCCCGGCGGCACAAGCTGGGATTGATCGCCGAGCGCGGCATCGACCCTTGGGGAGCTCGCTTTGATGACCGTCGGTTCATCGGCGATGTGCGGAAAATGTCCGATCAGGTGCGGTTTCAAACGGCCGACGGCCAGACCCGCGAGCTGCCGGATTTTGACGCCGGCGATGTCGACTACCGCCAGTGGAAGGCGGACAACGGCCCGGGTACCGAGACCGGGCCTCAGGTGCGCGTCGCCGGACGCATCATGCTGAGCCGGCCGGCGGGGAAATTGATTTTCCTGACGATCCGCGACTGGACCGGCGACATCCAGATCTTCATCGGCAAGAAGCAGGTTGGCGAGCAAGATTTTGAACTGGCCAAGCTGTTCGACTTGGGCGATTTGATCGGCGTCGATGGGCGGCTGGGCCGGACCAATACGGGCGAGTTAACCGTGTTTGCCGAGAAGCTGCATTTCCAGGCCAAGATGCTGGACGTTCCGCCGGACAAACACGCCGGTTTGAACGATCCCGACCTGAAGCAACGCATGCGTTACGCCGACCTGGCGTTCAACGATGGCGTGCTGCAGACGTTCTTGGACCGCACCAAGATCGTGAAATCGATTCGGCGGACGCTGGACGAGGATCGGTTTTGCGAAGTCGAAGGGCCGACGCTGCATACCATCGCCGGCGGAGCCGCCGCCCGGCCGTTCGTCACGCACCACAACGCGCTGGACATGAAACTGTTTCTGCGGATCGCGCTGGAGCTGCACCTGAAGCGTTTGATGGTCGGCGGCATCGAACGGGTGTACGAACTGGGCCGCGTGTACCGCAACGAAGGCATCAGCGTGCGGCACAATCCCGAGTTCACGATGCTGGAAGCCTATCAGGCGTACGGCGATTACGAATCGATGATGGATCTGACCGAACGCTTGATCTGCAACGCCATCGAAGCCCTCGATGGTCGGTACCAGCGGCCCTTTGGCGACAAGACGGTGGATTTCACTCCGCCCTTCCAGCGGCGGACCTACGCCGATCTGTTCCAGCAGTACGCCGGCGTCGACCCCGGCGATGCCGAAGCGGTTCGCCGCTTGGCCGACAGCATCGGGCTGGACACCGCCGACAAACACCCCGACGTGGTCAAGAACGAGGTCTTCGAGGCTCGCGTCGAAGACGCCCTGGAGGGGCCGATCTTTGTGATCGATTATCCGGCCAGTATCTGTCCGTTGACCAAACGCAAGGCCGACAATCCCGAGATCGCCGAACGCTTCGAATTGTTCGTCTGCGGCATGGAACTGGCCAATGCCTATACGGAACTGAACGATCCCGACCTGCAGGAACAGTTGTTCAAAACCCAATTGGAGGGGATGGAAGAAGAGGATTCGATGGCCCACATGGACCGCGACTTCGTGCGGGCCTTGCGGCACGCGATGCCGCCGGCCGGGGGGTTGGGCGTGGGGATCGATCGGCTGGTCATGCTGCTGTGCGGACAGAAATCGATCCGCGACGTGATCCTGTTTCCCGTCCTGCGTCCCGAATAGTCTCTGTTAGAATAGAGAGTCGCCTAGAGTCGCCTAGAGTCGCCTAGAGAGTCGCCTTTCGCTCCGCGAAAGTAGTGAAAGATAGTGACAAGCACGTCGCAACATTTCATTCGGCTTTACTCTCCCTCTGGGAGAGTCGGGCCTATGAGCCCGACCCTCCCGCTGCGCGGGAGGGTGTTGTCGCGGGGTTTCACCGAAAGATTCATGCCGACGTGCTTAGATAGTGATAGATAACTCCCTACAACTTTCGCGGAGCGAAAGGCGACACTGCGACACTGCGACACTGTGACACTGTGACACTGTGACACTGTGACAATGTTTTTTCTGGTCCTGTTCGAAAGGTTTACTGCAATGGTTCGACGCGTGCCCGTGGTGTTGCCGTTGGGTTTGATCGCCCTGGCAACGATTGTCTTGTTCAGCCGTCTGCAGACCGCTCCGGCCACCGAACCGCCCGCACCCGAAACCGACCGGAACGCCCAGCGATTGGTCGCCGAGACCCGCCCCGGCAGCTCGGCCGAGGGGCGGTGGGTGCCCCTGTTCAACGGCAAAGACCTCAGCGGCTGGACACCCAAGATCCGCTACCACGCGGCCGGTGAGAACTTTGCCAATACCTTCCGCGTCGAGGACGGGCTGCTGAAGGTGCGCTATGACGGCTACGACCAGTTCGACGAAACCTTCGGTCATCTGTTCTACGAAACGCCCTATTCGCACTACCGTCTGCGAGTGGAATACCGCTTTGTGGGCGAGCAGTGTGAGGGCGGGCCGGGCTGGGCGCTTCGCAACAGCGGCGTCATGATCCACGGCGAACGGCCCGAGCAGATGTCCAAAGATCAGGACTTTCCGGTATCGATCGAGGTCCAGTTGCTCGGCGGTGACGGCAACCGCAACCGCACGACCAGCAACCTGTGCACGCCCGGTACGAACGTCGTGATGGACGGAGAATTGATCCGCACGCATTGCATCAGTTCCTCGTCCAAAACCTATCACGGCGAGCAGTGGGTAACGGCCGAGATCGAAGTTCGCGGCAACCAGGTCATCCGGCACCTGCTCGATGGTGAGAACGTTTTGGAGTACAACAAACCACAGTACGACCCGCGTGACGCGCACGCCAAAGAACTGGCCCAGCAAGCCGGCGGGCTGATGCTCAGCGGCGGTACGATATCACTGCAGTCGGAAAGCCATCCTTGCGACTTTCGCAAGGTCGAAATTATGGTTCTCGAAGACGATCCAAAACATGCAGGCAAGGCGATGGACGACAAACAGCAGCGAGAACGACGCAACAGTTACAACACGCTGACCCCCGAAGAAGCGTTTGTGATCATTCGCAAAGGCACCGAACGGCCCGGGACGGGCGAGCTGTTGCACGTCAAGGATCCCGGCACGTTTGTCTGTCGCCGCTGCAATGCCGCCCTGTATCACAGCGAAGACAAGTTCGAAAGCCACTGTGGTTGGCCCAGCTTTGATGACGAAATCGATGGGGCCGTGCGGCGGCAAACCGATGCCGATGGCCGCCGGGTGGAGATCCTCTGCAAGAACTGCGATGGTCACCTCGGCCACGTCTTCGAAGGGGAACGCTTTACCGAGAAGAACACCCGTCACTGTGTCAATTCGCTGTCGATGAAGTTCATCCCCGAGGGCGAAACGTTGCCCCCGATGATCGTCGTCCAGGACACCGCCAACAAGGATTGAACCCCTTTCTATGAAGGCTTTAGTCAAACGGGAGGCGCAACCCGGTTTATGGCTCGAGGACGTGCCCCAGCCGACCATCGGTATCAACGATGTCCTGATCCGGGTCGAACGAACCGGGATCTGTGGCACCGACGTCCACATCTACAAGTGGGACGACTGGGCCGCGCGAACCGTCCCCGTGCCGATGGTTGTCGGCCATGAATTCGTGGGCCGCATCGTGGAAGTCGGCAGCAACGTCACGGACTTCCATCCGGGCGAACTGGTCAGTGGCGAAGGGCATGTGGTCTGCGGCCGCTGTCGAAACTGTCTGGCCGGACGCCGACATCTGTGTGCCGATACCGCCGGGATCGGCGTCAATCGACCAGGGGCGTTTGCCGAATACATCGCCCTGCCGATGACCAACGTCTGGCATCACGATGAGAGTATCGATCACGACGTCGCGGCGATCTTCGATCCGTTCGGCAATGCCGTGCACACCGCCCTGTCGTTTCCCCTGTTGGGCGAAGACGTGTTGATCACCGGCGCCGGCCCGATCGGTTGTATGGCCGCGGCCGTCGCACGCTATGCGGGCGCTCGCGCGGTGGTCGTCACCGATGTCAATCCCTGGCGGTTGGAACTGGCGGCCAAGCTGGGCGCGACCCGGACGGTGGACGTACGCAGCGAACGGCTCGGCGATGTCCAGCGCGAGCTGGGCATGCGCGAAGGCTTCGATGTGGGGTTGGAAATGTCGGGCAATCCCGACGCGTTTCGCGACATGCTCCAGCAGATGTGTCACGGCGGCAAAATCGCCATGCTGGGGATCCCCGAAAAGGAGATGGCCATCGACTGGAACACCGTCGTCTTCAACATGTTGACGATCAAGGGAATCTACGGTCGCGAAATGTATGAAACCTGGTACAAAATGACGGTCATGCTGCAGGGCGGACTGGATCTCGCGCCCGTGATCACCCATCGCTTTGCCGCCGAGGACTTCCAGCAAGGGTTCGACGCCATGCTGTCGGGACAATCGGGCAAAGTCATTTTGAATTGGAATTAAAGGACCCCCTGGTGTACGGATCGTTTCAACAACATTTGCGTGAACAGACCGAGGCCATTCGCGAGGCCGGAACCTTCAAAGCCGAGCGGTTGATCGAATCGCCGCAGAACGCCCACGTCCGCGTCGACGATTCGCATTCGGTGCTGAACCTGTGCGCGAACAACTACCTGGGCCTAGCCCAACATCCCGAAGTTATCGCGGCCGCCGCCGAGGCTTTGCAGCAGTGGGGCTACGGCCTTGCTTCGGTGCGTTTCATCTGCGGGACTCAGACGATCCATCGCGAACTGGAGCAGCGGCTGAGCACGTTCCTCGGGACCGACGATACGATCCTTTACAGTTCCTGCTTTGACGCCAACGGCGGGCTCTTTGAGACCCTGCTCTCGCGCGAAGACGCGGTGATTTCGGACCAGTTAAATCACGCGTCGATCATCGACGGGATCCGCCTGTGCAAAGCCCAGCGGTATCGCTATCGCAACAACGATATGGCGGACCTGGAGGCCCAGTTGAAAGAGGCGTCGGGCGCACGCTTTCGCATGATCGCCACCGACGGCGTGTTCTCCATGGACGGCTACATCGCCAACCTGCCCGAGATCTGTGACTTGGCCGACAAGTACGACGCCCTGGTCATGGTCGACGATTCGCACGCCGTGGGTTTTATGGGCGAAGGCGGGGCGGGCACGCATCAACATCACGACGTCGTCGAACGCATCGATATTCTGACCGGCACGCTGGGTAAGGCGCTGGGCGGAGCGAGCGGCGGATACACCAGCGGCCGTCAGGAGATCATCGATCTGCTGCGCCAACGATCGCGTCCCTACCTGTTCTCCAACACGCTTGCCCCGCCCATCGTCGGTGGTTCGCTGAAGGCTCTGGAATTGATCGGCAGTTCCAGCGAACTGCGAGATCGTTTGACCGCCAACACCAAACAGTTTCGCGAAGGACTCAGTCAGGTCGGTTTCGAACTGTTGCCCGGCGAGCACCCGATCGTGCCGATCATGCTCGGTGACGCCGCTCTGGCCGCGCGGTTTGCCGAACGGATGCTCGCCCGAGACGTGTACGTCATCGGCTTTTCCTACCCGGTTGTCCCCGAAGGCAAAGCCCGCATCCGCACCCAAATCTCCGCCGCTCACACCACCGGCGACCTAGACATGGCGATCGAACAGTTTGCGGCGGTCAAACAGGAGCTGGGAATCTAGGCGTTCCGGAATCTGGGAAGCTGAAATTCACCGGTTCGCTGCGGCGTTGGTATGGCGTTTGCCTGTTTCATTGGCGTTTCCTCCAGACGCCCATGAAAGGCATGCGAAATGAACGAGTACAACCCGCAGATTGAAAAGATCCTTGACGACCTTGCAGAGATGTCTTGCGAGGCGCTTCAGGGCAAGCAGGTCGACGTCCTCCGGTTGGCCGAACCGATGCTGAAGAACCTGTTGATGTCCGGCTTTGACCGGCAGGCCAAAACGCGTCTGCAAAAAGAGGTCGAGGACCGCATGGAGGGCCGCTGTCGCGATAGCCTCATGCACCGCGGTGCGGAACGCAGCGGTGTCACCGGAAAACTGCAGGCCAAGTTTGATGAAGTGGCCAAATGGCAGGCGACCCAGCCCAAGCAGGAAGACGGCACCAAACCGGCCAATATCTCCTCGGCCACCGACGCCTGATCTGCACGCAAGATCGCGCAGGCTGGCCGCGGATCCGACAACGGGGTCTGTGGCTCGTCATGGGGCTGCAAACCGAGCTCGCTATTTTTTTCGGTGAGGGCGGCGAGCAAACCGCCGGATTTGGGGGCTCCTGGTTTTTTGCAATTGTTCCCGCTTCCCACCGCAGCTCCGCTCTCCTGCTACACCGCGATTTGATACGCTGGCCACTGGCTTGCAGAGCGACCGCCGCGGGGCGTTGCTTTGCAGAGCTTTGCCGTCTTAAAAAACGTTTCAGATCATCGGAAGGTAATTGCGATGTCGAGGCCGAGTAGGCGAGGTGAGTGCTAGGCCATGCAAGATGATCCGGATCGGCGGCTGCGCTCCCACAGCCTCTCGGATGTCGAGGCGGCCCTGCAGCGCACACGCCGCCAGCTGGAGCAGGCAGAGCGCCGCTGTCGTGTGATCGCCGATACGTTCGCCTCGAAGACTGCGTACCTGTCGTCCGAACTTCGCATTTGTTTGGCGAACCAAGCCTTCCTGCGCGACTTTACCCAGGGCCAACAGGCGGTCGAAGGCCGACCACTGGCCGAGGTGATCGGGCAGGATAATCTGCAACGCTTGCAGCCCAGTTTCCAGCGTGCCTTGGCGGGCCAGGTCGCCCGAGAAACCGTTGTTCTGTCGATGCCTGACGGCCGTCCCTCGCAGCGCAGCGCGATCGTCATCCGCCCCGAGTACGGGTTGAACGGAAACGTCGAAGGCCTGTGTCTGGTTGCCGAAGACCTCAGCGAACACGAAGCCGACAAAGACCAGCAACAGACCAACGAACAACGTCTCTCATTGGCGCTGCGGGCCGCGGGCGTGGGGGTGTTTGAGTGGGATATCGCCTCGGGGACCATCGAGACGACCGCCCAGGAACGTGAGTTGTTCGGCGTTCCGGTGGATCAAACCTGGCACGTCGACCAGTTTTTCGAAACCGTCCATCCTCAGGATCGCCGCCGAATTCGGTTGGCCCTCGACGCGGCGATCGAAGGACGTCGCGACTACGAAGCGCAGTTTCGCATTGTCGGGCCCGGCGGAGAGGTGCGTTGGATCGCGGGCGAGGCGATGGTTCGCCGCGATGAGCAGGGCCGGGCGGTGACGATGATCGGAACCAACTGGGACGTCACCGCCGAGGTGCACAGCGAGCTCGAACTGCGGCTTCGCGAACGGGCGATCAACGCGATCCACAGCGGGATCGTGATCGCCGATGCCAATGCCGACGACCAGCCGATCCTGTTTGCCAATCCCGGTTTCGAACGCATGACCGGCTACTCACGCAGCGATATTGTGGGCAAGAATTGTCGCTTTCTGCAGGGGCCGGAGACCGATCCCGAGGCCGTCGAACACATCCGCAGCGCGCTGCGCCAGCGCCGCGAATGCAAGGTGACGCTGTTGAACTATCGCAAGGATGGTTCCTCTTTCTGGAACGAGTTGCGAGTGACGCCGGTGGAAGATTCGCAGGGCGAGGTGTCGCACTTCGTCGGTATCCAGCACGACGTCACCGAACAGATTCAAAGCGAGCGTTTTCTGCGCCGGGTATTGGACTCTCTGTTTGCCTTCGCCGGGGTTTGCACGCCCGACGGCATCCTGGTCGAAGCGAATCGAACGGCTCTGGATGCGGCCGGGTTGGAACCCGAGGACGTTCTCGGAAAACGCTTTGAAGAGACGTACTGGTGGAGCTACGACGCGGCGGTCCAGCAGCAGTTGCGGGAGGCGATCGAGCAAGCGGCCCAGGGGAACCCGACGCGTTACGATGTCCAGGTACGCGCGGCCAATAATCAATTCATCACCATCGATTTCCAGCTCGTACCGATGTGCGATGATTCGGGCCGCGTCACGCACCTGATCCCCTCGGCCATCGACATCACCGACCGGCTCCGCGACCAGGAACGCTTGACGGCCCTGGGCAAGATGGTGCAACAATCCAACGACTTGATTGCCATCTGCGACCTCAGCGGAAAAGGCATCTTTTTGAACGCTGCCGGACGCCGCTTGGTGGGGCTGGACCTCGACCAACCCGCCGAAGAGATCAATCTGCGCGAATTGTTTTTTGCGGACGACTGGCCCAAGGCCATCGAAGTCGTGCGGAGGGTCATCGCCGAGGGCGGGGCCTGCCAGGAGATCCGCATGCGGCACCGCTCCAGCGGCCAGCCCATCGACGTCCTCTGGGACGTTTTTCGCATCGACGATCCGACCAGCGGCCAACCGTTTGCGATGGGAACCATCACCCAGGATATCCGCCAGCAAAAGGCTGATCGCCAGCGACTGGTCGAAGCCCGCGAGCGAGCCGACGCGGCCAATCGATCCAAGACCGAATTCCTGGCCAATATGAGCCATGAAATTCGCACGCCGATGACGGCCATCCTGGGGTTCGCTGATTTGTTGGGCGAGCAATCGCAGCGGCCCGAAGACGAACACCTGATCCAAACGATCCAGGAAAACGGCAAGCATCTGCTGCAGATCATCAACGACATCCTCGACCTGTCGAAGATCGAATCCGGCAAGTTGGCCATTGCGCCAAAGGCCTTTTCGCCGGCCGAACTGGTTCAGGAGATTGGGGAATTGATGGCCGTGCGAGCCGACGAGAAACAATTGACGCTTTCCCTGCGGGTCTCGCCGGAAGTTCCCTTGGTGATCCACAGCGACCCACTGCGGATCAAACAGATCCTGATCAACCTGGTTGGCAACGCGTTGAAGTTCACCGATCGCGGCGAGGTCGCCGTGGAGGTGGATGTGGATCGCCCCGCCTCCCGACTGCGTTTCGCGGTCCGCGATACCGGCATCGGAATCGACGCCGCCAGCCAGAAACGCTTGTTCGAACCGTTCACCCAGCTCGATGGTTCCGACACCCGCAGCATTGGCGGCACCGGATTGGGGCTGGCGATCAGTCGGCGGTTGGCCGAGCGGTTGGGGGGGCGTCTGACGCTGGAGAGTCGCGTGGGAGAGGGCAGCACCTTTTCCTTGATGCTGGATCTGCCAGAGCCGACCGGTCAAGAAGTGACCGAGGAGATAAAAGCGGCGACGGGGACGCAGCTGGCTCGGCAATCGGCTGCTCGAGATGCCCAGGAGGAGGACGATCTGCCCGCGCTCGACTGCCGCGTCCTAGTGGTCGACGATCGTCCGGAGAGTCGTTTTCTGGCTCAGCGAATGCTGGGAGGGGCGGGAGCGGAAGTCTTTCTCGCGGAAACCGCTCGCCAAGCCCTGCAGATGATCGAGCGGGCCGAGCGTGAGCGGTTTCCCATCGACGTGGTGCTGACCGATATCCAGATGCCGCAAATGGATGGTTACGAGCTGGCACGCCAGTTGCGTAAAGAAGGCTTCGACCGCGCGATTATCGCGCTGACTGCCCACGCCCTGCAGGCCGACTTGGATCGCTGTATCCAAGCCGGGTGCGATGCTTACACCAGTAAACCACTGGATCGACGCCATTTGCTGCAATTGATCGCCGAGCATACAACTTGATGGTTGACCATGAACCACTTCGGCTGCTGATCGCTCTAGCCTGCGAGTCCTTCGGTGCCTATCGTACGCCGATCCGTCGCCAACACGCCGTAGTGAACCCTTGATTCGGGGTGCCAGCGGAGTTGGCCCCTCCTTTACCCCGTTTATCTAGTTTCTCTGGCGGCTTTTTTGGCATCCGGTTTGCAAAGGCTGTTGCCTCGTCCGCTTTTTAGTTCAATTGTGAACGTAATATGATATTACCCACGTCCCATCCGGAACTGGGCACCACGCTGCAGGGAAGTAGCACTATGTGCCGGTCCATTTTGATTGTTGAGGACACTCGTCCTATCAGTTTCCTGCTCAGCCAGTATCTGCGAGATTTGGCCGACCAGATCGATATCGCCTACGATGGTCACGAAGCCGTGCGGCGCGTGGTTCGCTCCCATGTCGACCGCCATCCGTATGACTTGATTTTGATGGATCTGCAGATGCCGGTGATGAGCGGTTTGGAAGCGACTTTGGCGATCCGTAATCGCGGTATTTCCACGCCCATCATCGCCATGACGGCCGGCAATCTGGATCCCGATCGCTGTCGCGAAGCCGGCTGTGATGGTTACCTGCTCAAGCCGATCGATCGCGTTGGGTTCCTGCAGTACCTGAAGACGTTCCTCCCCTAAAGCGGGACGCTCTGGCTAAAGCGGGACGCTCAGGCTTCGGGCAGTCCCAGGCGTTCGAGCCCCCCGTTACGGCCCGCTTCGCTGTCGCGGCCCGAGCGGTCTCGTGGCACGATATCGTCCAGTTCCAAGTCTCGAAGATCCGGCCGAGGAGGCGAGTCCTGATCGGTTTCTGGGGAACCGGTATCCTCGGGAACCTCTGGCGGACTGGGCAGTGCTTCGGTAGTGCCCTCGTCGGTCGTTGCGTCGTCGGTGGTGTCCTGCCGCCGCGTGTCCTGTCGCCGCGAGCCGTCCTGGGAACTATGGCGGGGATCGACCGAGCGAATTTGGCCTTCGGTGCGGACGCCAGCCGGATCAAACACGCTGGCCACGCGTCCCTGGTGCCGCTCGGTTCGGTCCCAGAGGCCGCCGTAGGTGTTGTAGGCTTCCAGATCGGGGCTTGCGCAAATCGTGGTGCATCCGCCCGCGGTGGTTGCGAGCAACACGAGAAGGGAAGCGAAGGCGATGCGTTCTTTCCAGCAATTCATGGCGACAGGCCTAATGACTCGGGCTCGGGAGGAGGGAGGGGGCAAACCGGGCGGAGAGAACCGGGCGTACCCTATGTATCGGCTCGGCCACCTTGGTGGTTTAGGAAAACTTTGCCAGTTCTGACGGTCGCGATTGGACTTTCTGCGCGAAACCGCAAAGAATAATTAAAGGATCGAGCTTTTCTTGCCGGGACGCATCTGCGATCCTTGTCGCTGGCGAAGGATTCGCCTTACCTTATCCAACGATTGCGGAAGGATCTGTCATGATGAGTTTTGTGGCCGTCGCGGAAGGTTTTCATACGCTGGGCTTCCCGCTGCTGGCCATCCTGGCTTTGTTTGCCAGCAAGTTGGCCTTTGGTGAAGCGACTCGCACGGCCGATCGTTGGTTCGTCGTGATGCTGGCCTTGCAGGGGCTGGTGACCGTCCGCACGGTGATCGCGTCCGATACGACCTGGTTGATCCACATGGGGACCCTGATGTTCTTGGTCGTGGGCCCGGTAATCATCCCTTCGCTGCGGGACCTGAACGAGTCGCCTTCGTCCTAGAGCCCCGCTGTGCCTTGTGTTTTCCCGTCATCGCTTCCCTTCAGTGTTCTCTAGCCGGATGAGCGATCACGACGCCACGACCGCAGCGACGGAGCCCGGCGAGGCGTCGCCTGGCGAGGGAGCCAGTGGAGGTTTGCCGGCGCGTCGTTGGCTTCGGCGGCTGCGACGCGTGGTCCTGTTCGTAGCCGTTTTATATGGCGTGGCGTTGGGCATGTTGGTCGCATTTGAAAGCACCCTGGTTTATCCACGTCCGCCGTTGGCGGCGGGAAATTGGCAACCGGATCTTTTGGACGTCGAAGACGTGTTCTTTCACGCCGACGATGGAACTCGGCTTCACGGTTGGTACCTGCCGCATCCCGAACCACGCCGCTTTGTGGTCTTCTTTCATGGCAACGCCGAACACGTCGGTCAGTTGGGCGGCGAGATGGATGCGTTGCGGGCAAACCTTGATGCATCGGTTTTCGTGTTCGACTACCGGGGCTACGGACGCAGCGAGGGCGAGCCACACGAGGCGGGATTGCTGCTCGACGGTGTGGCGGCCCAGCGTTGGTTGGCGCGGCACGAAGGGATCGCGCCCCAAGAGATCACGTTGTACGGTCGCTCACTGGGCGGGGGCGTTGCGGTGGCCACGGCGGCCAGCCAAGGGGCTCGAGCCCTCATTCTGGACCGCACGTTTCATTCGATGGTCGATGTGGCGGCCGACATGTACCGCTGGGCTCCGGTAAGGCTATTGATGCGCAATCGATACCCCTCGGAAGAACGCATCGCCAAGTACCGCGGTCCGCTGTATCAGATGCACGGCAAGATCGACGAGATCATTCCCTTTGAATCGGGACAGCGTCTGTTTCAGGCGTCGCCCGCGCCGCGCAAGGAATTCTTGCCGGTCGAGGATCTGCTTCACAACGACCCCGCGCCGAGACCCTGGCAGCAAGGCATCGCAGAGTTTTTGCGTTCGGTTGAACGTTAGCGTCGCACTAGTGGTGCGGGTGGCGATGGGGATCGTGATCGTGGTGTGCTTGGTCGATATGGACGTGCAGTTCTGGGTGCATGCGAAACACCCACCGCCAACCCACGTCAGTCACGGCGGAACCATCCAGGTACAGCGATTCCAGAAGCGGCATGGCCGCCAACTGTTTGACGCCTTGGTCCGAGACCGGGATGTCGATCAGGTGAACGCTGCGAAGTGTGCTCAGTTCGGCGATCGCGTTGGTGATACTGGGCCGCGCCAACGAGCTGCCCAGACGCAGGTTCCGCAGTCGCTCCAGCGATTGCAGATGGGCGATACCGGCGGACGTGCACCGGGCGTGCGGCAGGTTCAGTGTTTGTAGGGACTGGCAACGCGCCAGTTGCTCCAGGCCCGCGTCGCTGATCGGGCTGTGCCGCAGACGCAGTTCTCGCAGGTTGGGCAGAGACGCGATCGTTTCGATGCCGCGGTCGGTAATCTTGCCACCATCCAAACGCAGCACCTCCACTGCTTCGTTGCCGGCCAGCGGTTGCAGTTGTAGGTCGCTGAGTACGGCTTCGTCGAGAAAAATCGTCTCGCTGTTTCCCGCGTTGACCGCTTCCAACTGGGCGTCCAGCAGTGGACCCCCATCGACGATTTCGGGCACCTGGCCCTGGTCCGGGCCGGCGGAAACCCAGAACTGATCAACGATCCAGACGACGACA
Organism: Roseimaritima sediminicola; assembly: GCF_009618275.1. Taxonomy (GTDB): domain Bacteria; phylum Planctomycetota; class Planctomycetia; order Pirellulales; family Pirellulaceae; genus Roseimaritima; species Roseimaritima sediminicola. The sequence continues at coordinate 165,915 of NZ_WIAD01000001.1, read as the reverse complement.
ATGGCCAGAACCAGCAGCCCAGCGGAAGCGAGCAGCAACCAGCGGCGCCGCGCATAGCGACGAAACCGAGAACGTTTCGTCGCGGGCGGTCCCGGCGAAGCCTCTGGTTCGCAGGTGGAGTCCTGTTCGGGCGTTTCGGATGTATCAGTCATGGGGGCAAGCGATCGGATTGCGGCGACCAATCGAAGAGAATCGCGTCGGGAAAGCGGAAGGAGGGGCAAGATCCGTTATATTTTAAGACAGGATTCTACGGCACGGATCGGGCTTTCCAGTAGATGGCTTTTGTGTAGATGGGCACGCCGAGGACGAACAGGTGGGTTTGGTCTATTTTAAACGTTACCGCATGGAACTGGACCTGAGCGAACCGTTGTTTGCCGCGCCGCGGTTGCCCCTGGGCTATGAGCTGGTGCCGTGGAGCGAAGGTTTGTGCCGCGAGCACGCCAGCGCCAAATTCCAAAGCTTTCACTGCGAACTGGACGCCAACGTCTTTCCCTGCCTGGGGCGTCGTGATGGCTGCGTGCGGTTGATGCGCGAGATCTCTCGGCGGACCAGTTTTGTTCCCGAAGCCACCTGGTTGCTTCGCTACCGGCCCCCCGAATCGCGCCCCCAGGCCGTCGGTACGGTCCAGGGACTGCAGGTGGAAGGTTGGGGGGCGATCCAGAATTTGGGCGTCGTCCAGCCGCATCGGGGACATGGACTGGGAACGATCCTGATGGCCCGCGCGGCGGCAGGTTTTCGGCGTGCCGGTCTAACCAAGATGCACCTGGAAGTGACCACCGACAATACGGCCGCCGTGCGTCTGTACCGGCGAATGGGGTTCCGCCAAGCCCGCACGGTCTTTAAAGCCGCCGAAGTCAGCGGAGCGTGACCGAACCGGTAGGCCGTGGTGAAGCGGTCGATAGGCTCCGCCGCAAAATCTGATATGCTGTGCGGCTTCGAGGCGGGCGCCTCCTTTTTCGTCCAGCGAACTGAAGAGGATTGTATGTGGTCGATGACCGAACTTGGCCGGGCGATCTGCAGCGTCGATGAGGGCACGCCTGCGATCGAAGTGGTTGCCGTCGGGGGTGCCGAAGGAGTGCAGGTAGGCTTGACGCATGGCGAGAGCCACTGCACGCTGCGGCTCCGCGACGCCAGCGGGGAACCTCTGCCGAGTATCGCCGACAGTTACGCCCGCCACAAAGACTATGTGGCCCATCTGGCGCAGAGCGAGAACGATGCGTTCGGCGTGACCGTGCAGACTCGCTTGATCGATGCCGGCGAGCCAGCGACGATTGTCGAATGCGTCGTCGAAATGCAGACCCGCATGTTGGATAGCCGGCCGGCGTTGTGGCTCGACGCGGTCGATGCGGAATTGGTGGACCGCCGCCAGCAGGGCATGCTGCTGCGCGTCGGGGGCCTTCACCTGGGCGTTTTGTTGACGGCTCGCGATCGCAATTCCTGCCGCTTTGAATCCGCCCAGGTGGGCGCGGTACGGCTGCGCCTGTTCGGCGGCTTTCTGGAGAAAGGCGTGATCCAGAAATGCCGGCTGTGGCTGGTCGCGTGGGGGGCCGAAGAACCCACAGCGAATCAGTGGGCCGAGGCGGTCGAGCAGTTAGCCAACGCGCCGCTGCCGTTGACCACCTGAGCCGCGCCCTGTGAGGGGGATGCGTGGCGGCGCCGCGGGCTCGCTGCGCGGCCGCGAGTTCGCTAGGCCGCTCGCTGGACGGGGATCGTCGTCTGCTGGGCCCGCACGCCGTCGCTGCCGTAATAGATGACCGTGCGTTTGGTCAGGTCGCAGATGGCGGTAATCTTGACGTTTCTGGGCCCGTGAAGGCAAAAATAAACGCCGCAGGCTTCACCTTTCTTCACGACCACACGTTCGGTCATCGGAAAGGCGTTGCATTCCAACTGGCCCAGTTCCGCCAGCCGCGCGGCGATGGTTGTGCGAAGTAGTGTGAGGTCAATGCGGGTCGGCTGCAGTGCAATCATAAAGGATGGAAAACCGAGAGGAACGAACCGTACTGGACTGACAGCGATGGTTATCGGCCACGAACTGGGCTTGGATTAACGTGCAAGAAAGATCCAAGTTCAGGTTCCTCGTTGCCGGCAGGGAGCTTGCCGATCAAGCCGCTTGCTCGGCGTGACGCTTCGGGTTTTGGCGGAAAGTCCACGGTTTGGCTCACGCACCACATCCGCCGGTTCCGCCGCGTCAAGCCGCCTCGGCCCGCGCCGACACGGCCTCTCAGTGATGCAGCAGCGAAGGGCCGTCGGGTTGCTGCAATCGGCCCAGGATGTCTTGCAGAATGACCTGTTCCAACGCTACGTCGCGGCCCAGCGGGATCCAGCCCAGCGTGGTGGGGGCCTGCGGCAGCGAGTCCGTACTTCGTTCGACCGTGCCATCGCTGCGAACCGACGCCAACCCCTCGGTGGCTTCTAAGCTGCGGTCGGTGTCTTCCAGTTCCTTCTGTACGACCACCTCCAGTACGTAGCCCGAACCTTGCGGCCGGACGAATACCGTGGCTCGGCGGCGGATCGACTGCAGGGTGCTTTGCCAACGCTCGAATCCGGCCGTACTGTCCTTGCGCCAGGGTTCGAAAATCGAAGCTCCCACGCGGTAGGAGGTGTCCAGCCGACCCTCCAGCACCAGCCCCGGGTGATTTTGGACGGGCCGCTCTCGCTGGATGCGAAAGTAATCGTCAACCACGTCGACGACTTGCAACCACAGAAAGTCGTCGGCGACCGGGGGGATATCCACCGGATTGGCCACCACCTGCTCCGGAACCGGGGTCGACAAGCGATAGGCCAAGCGGCCGCAGCCCCCGGCGACTGCCAACCAGGCGCAGCAGAGCGTCAGTAGCAATGTCAGGGGGCGGTATCGGGGGGGCACGCCAGCAGTCCTTGCAAGGAGCGTCGATTCCTCCGCACTGTCGCTTGCAAGCCGGGTCCGTGGCAAGATCAGTTTACCGGCTTTCATCCTTCGTTTTTTCGAACAACCGTTCGGTATGATCGGCTTGTTCGTCCCGCCGACGGTACGCGTCCAGGAAGGTGGCCGGGTCCAGCACCCGCCACGCCGGCAGAGAGCTGAGCGTGGCAGCGACAAACGCTCCGCCGCGGATGATCCACGCCACGTACCCCAACGACACCAGCCCCGCGGTCACGCCCACCGAACCGATCACAATCGCCGTAGCGTCCTGTTGGTCTTCCTGCGCCATTTCGTCCCAACGCTGCCAGACGATCGCTTGAGCGATGTCTTGCTGCAGCAGTTGATCCAGTTGCTGCAGTTCCATCGCGGATAATTCCAGACGCGAACTCGCCGGATTGAACCCCGCAAACAGTCCCGACTGGCGTTGGTTCGCTTCCCGTACATCGAACTCGACGTCCAGCCGCGGCGATACAGATCGCCCCGCACGCGATTCCGACGACTCGCCAAACGATTCGTCGCCATCCTGAGAAGTGTCCCGATCACCGTTGTGAGCCGGCACGGCTTGTGGAACATTGGCCGGAGCCGCTTCGGGGGAGACCGCCGGGTGGTCGTTCTTCGCTTCGGAAGACTCGCCCGATCCCTCTTGCACCTCGCTGGGTTCGGATTCGGCCGGCGCGGAGGGAGTCGCCGAACCGCTGCTGCCGATGTTGGAGCTGTTGGCGCCGCCCACATAGACTTCCACATCGATCGATACCGTCGCCAGTTCGCTGGTGGTCGTGCCATCGTTGACAACATAGGTGAACGTATCGGTTCCGAAGAATCCTTGGTCCGGGGTATAAACCAGTTCGCCGTGAGCATCGAACGAGAGCGAACCGTGGCTGGGCGGTGCCACGACCTGGACCAGTAGCGAGTCCGCGATGTCGGCGTCGGTGTCGTTGGCCAATAGATCGGGGCTATCGAGTCCGACCGACGCGTTGATCAGCGTGGTGTAGTGGTCGTCCGCCGCTTCGGGAGCCTGGTTGATGTCGTTGACATGCACCGTCAACGTCTGGTCCACGGACAGTCCACCCGAGTCGGTTGAGCGGATGACCACCTCGTAAACCGTCGGCCCGCCAATCTCCAGGTAACCATCGTCCATGATCAGTTCGTCGCCGTTGCTACCACCGACGGTAAACACCCCGGCATCCGGACCACCTACCACCGCATAGTTGAAACGGTCGCCGAGGTCGACATCGATCGTCTGCAAGGTGCCCAATCGGTAACCGCCGCTGGTATCGGTGGTTTCATCGATCGTAAACACGCCCGGCGTGACCATAATCGGAGCGTCGTTGACCGAGGTGACGTCAATCTGACGGGTGACCGCGGCGGAATCGGTGTCGCCATCGTTGACGGTAAACTGAACGGTGCGCGAGGCGGTCGAAGGAATCTCGCTGGTGTTCTCGTAGGTGATGCTGCGCAGAGCCGCTTCGTACTCCGCCTTGGTCGCCGTGCCGGTCAGGGTCAGCGTGCCATTGTTCCACGTGCCGGTGATCCCGTTCTGGTCGGTAAACCGCAAAAAATCTTCGCCGGCCGTGTAGTTGCCGCTGATCGAAACGGTCGCCGATTCGATGTGCGTGTCGTCGACGTCGGACAGTGTCAGGGTCGACGTCACCGCGACTTCGCCGTCGTTCTCTGTGTAACTCACCGCTGTGGCTTCAACCGATCCCAGAACCGCGGCGTCGTTGACGGCCGAGATGTCGATTTGGACGGTGTCGACGTCGGTTTGAGCGCCGCCGGTGCCGGTGTTGCCGCCGTCGTTGGTGGTGACGGTCAGCGTATCGGCCGCGACGCCCGTCACATCGGTGTCGCCGGTGTAGGTTAGCGACGCCAGCGTGGCGTTAATGTCCGCGGCGGTGCCCAACAAGGTCAGGTCGCCGCTGCCGTTACTCCCCGCGGCGATCGTCGCTCCGCCGGACAGCGTCAGGTTCAGCGTGCCGCTGTTGACTTGCAATCGAGTCGTCAGGTTGCTGCCGGCGTCGTCGGCGTCGGCGATCGAGATGCCGCCGATAGCCGTCGTGGTTTCTTCGGCGACCGTCTGCGTGCCGGGGACGCTGTTGACCGGAGCGTCGTTGACCGAAGTGACATCGATCTGACGGGTGACCGCGGCCGAATCGGTGTCACCATCGTTCACCGTAAACTGAACGGTGCGCGACGCGGTCGAAGGGATTTCGCTGGTGTTCTCGTAGGTGACACTACGCAGAGCCGCTTCGTACTCGGCCTTGGTCGCCGTGCCGGTCAGGGTCAGCGTCCCGTTGTTCCACGAGCCGGTGATGCCGTTCTGGTCGGTGAACCGCAAAAAATCTTCGCCGGCCGTGTAATTGCCGCTGATCGAAACCGTGGCCGATTCGATGTGGGTGTCATCGACGTCGGAAAGCGTCAGCGTCGACGTCACGACGACTTCACCATCGTTCTCGGTGTAGTCGATCGCGGCAGGCTCCATCGATCCCAAGACCGAGGCATCGTTGACGGCCGTGATGTCGATCTGCACCGTGTCGACGTCGGTTTGGGCGCCGCCCGTGCCCGTATTGCCGCCGTCGTTGGTGGTGACGGTCAGCGTATCGGCGGCGACGCCCGTCACATCGGTGTCGCCGGTGTAGGTTAGCGACGCCAACGTGGCGTTGATGTCGGCGGCGCTACCGGACAGGGTCAGATCACCGCTGCCGTTGCTGCCCGCGGCGATTGTGGTTCCGCCGGAAAGCGTCAGGTTCAACGTGCCGTTACTGACCTGCAATCGAGTCATCAGGTTGCTGCCGGCATCGTCCGCGTCGGCGATCGAGATTCCGCTGATAGCCGTCGTGGTTTCCTCGGCGACCGTTTGCGTTCCCGGCACCGTGTTGACCGGGGCATCATTGACCGAAGTGACGTCGATCTCGCGGCTGACCGCGGCGGAGTCGGTGTCGCCATCGTTGACGGTGAACTGGACGGTGCGCGAAGCGGTCGAAGGAATCTCGCTGGTGTTCTCGTAGGTGATGCTACGCAGAGCCGCTTCGTACTCGGCCTTGGTCGCCGTGCCGGACAGCGTCAATGTCCCGTTGTTCCACGTGCTGGTGATGCCGTTCTGGTCGGTGAACCTTAAATAATCTTCGCCGGCCGTGTAGTTGCCGCTGATCGAGACCGTGGCCGATTCGATGTGTGTGTCGTCCACGTCGGAAAGGGTCAGCGTCGACGTCACTGCGACTTCGCCGTCGTTTTCGGTGTAGTCGACGGCAGCGGGTTCGACCGATCCCAAGACCGAAGCATCGTTGACGGCCGTGATGTCGATTTGGACCGTGTCGACGTCGATTTGGGCGCCACCCGCACCGGTATTGCCGCCGTCGTTGGTGGTGACGGTCAGCGTATCGGCCGCGACGCCCGTCACATCGGTGTCGCCGGTGTAGGTCAAGGACGCCAGGGTCGCGTTGATATCCGCGGCGGTGCCCAGCAAGGTCAAATCGCCGCTGCCGTTGCTGCCCGCGGCGATCGTGGCTCCCCCGGACAGCGTCAGGTTCAACGTGCCGTTACTGACCTGCAATCGCGTGGTCAGATTACTGTTTGCGTCGTCCGCGTCGGCGATCGAGATCCCGCTGATAGCCGTCGTGGTTTCCTCGGCGACGGTTTGCGTGCCGGGGACGGTGTTGACCGGAGCGTCGTTGACCGAAGTGACATCGATCTGACGGGTGACCGCGGCGGAGTCGGTGTCACCATCGTTGACGGTGAACTGGACCGTACGGGAGGCGGTCGAAGGGATTTCGCTGGTGTTCTCGTAGGTGATGCTGCGAAGAGCCGCTTCGTACTCGGCCTTGGTCGCCGTGCCGGTCAGCGTCAGCGTGCCGTTGTTCCACGAGCCGGTGATCCCGTTCTGGTCGGTGAATCTTAAAAAATCTTCGCCGGCCGTGTAATTGCCGCTGATCGAGACCGTGGCCGATTCGATGTGCGTGTCGTCGACGTCGGAAAGCGTCAGCGTCGACGTCACCGTGACTTCACCGTCGTTCTCGGTGTAATCGATCGCAGCGGGTTCGACCGATCCCAGGACCGAGGCGTCGTTGACGGCCGAGATGTCGATTTGCACGGTGTCGACGTCGGTTTGGGCGCCGCCCGCACCGGTGTTGCCGCCGTCGTTGGTCGTGACGGTCAACGTATCGGCTGCTATGCCCGTTACGTCGGTGTCGCCGGTGTAGGTCAAGGACGCCAGCGTGGCGTTAATATCTGCGGCGGTACCGCTCAGCGTCAGATCACCGCTGCCGTTACTGCCCGCGGCGATGGTGGTTCCGCCGGAAAGCGTCAGGTTCAGCACACCGTTATTGACCTGCAGACGTGTGGTTAGGGTGCTGCCGGCATCGTCCGCATCGGCGATCGAGATTCCTCCGATGGCCGTCGTGGTTTCCTCGGCGACCGTCTGCGTGCCGGGGACCGTGTTGACCGGAGCGTCATTGACCGAGGTGACATCGATCTTGCGGGTGACCGCAGCCGAATCGGTGTCGCCATCGTTGACAGTGAACTGAACGGTGCGCGACACCGTTGAAGGGATTTCGCTGGTGTTCTCGTAGGTGACGCTACGCAAGGCCGCTTCGTACTGGGCCTTGGTCGCCGTGCCGGTCAGCGTCAGCGTGCCGTTGTTCCACGTGCCGGTGATCCCGTTCTGGTCGGTGAATCTTAAAAAATCTTCGCCGGCCGTGTAATTGCCGCTGATCGAGACCGTGGCCGATTCGATGTGCGTGTCGTCCACGTCGGAAAGCGTGAGCGTCGACGTTACCGCGACTTCACCGTCGTTTTCGGTGTAACTTACCGCCGTGGCTTCCACCGATCCCAAAACGGACGCGTCGTTGACAGCCGTGATGTCGATTTGGACGGTGTCGACGTCGGTTTGGGCGCCACCGGTGCCCGTATTGCCGCCATCGTTGGTAGTGACGGTCAGCGTGTCGGCGGCGACGCCCGTGACATCGGTGTCGCCGGTGTACGTCAAGGACGCCAGCGTGGCGTTGATATCCGCGGCGGTGCCCAGCAAGGTCAGGTCACCGCTGCCGTTGCTGCCCGCGGCGATTGTCGCTCCCCCGGACAGCGTCAGGTTCAACATGCCGTTACTGACCTGCAATCGAGTCATCAGGTTGTTGCCGGCATCGTCCGCATCGGCGATCGAGATCCCGCCGATGGCTGTCGTGGTTTCTTCGGCGACCGTTTGCGTGCCGGGGACGGTGTTGACCGGAGCGTCGTTGACCGAGGTGACGTCGATCTGGCGGCTGACCGCGGCGGAGTCGGTATCACCATCGTTGACCGTAAACTGAACGGTGCGCGACGCGGTCGAAGGGATTTCGCTGGTGTTCTCGTAGGTGATGCTGCGAAGAGCCGCTTCGTACTGGGCCTTGGTCGCCGTGCCGGTCAGCGTCAATGTCCCGTTGTTCCATGTGCCGGTGATTCCGTTCTGGTCGGTGAACCTTAAAAAGTCTTCGCCGGCCGTATAGTTGGTGCTGATCGAGACGGTCGCCGATTCGATGTGCGTGTCGTCGACGTCGGAAAGCGTCAGCGTCGACGTCACCGTGACTTCACCGTCGTTCTCGGTGTAATCGATCGCAGCGGGTTCGACCGATCCCAGGACCGAGGCGTCGTTGACGGCCGAGATGTCGATTTGCACGGTGTCGACGTCGGTTTGGGCGCCGCCCGCACCGGTGTTGCCGCCGTCGTTGGTCGTGACGGTCAGCGTATCGGCCGCGACGCCCGTCACATCGGTGTCGCCGGTGTACGTCAAGGACGCCAACGTGGCGTTGATGTCAGCGGGGCTACCGGACAGGGTCAGGTCACCGCTGCCGTTGCTGCCCGCGGCGATGGTGGTTCCGCCGGAAAGCGTCAGGTTCAACGTGCCGTTATTGACCTGCAATCGAGTCGTCAGGTTGCTGCCGGCGTCATCGGCATCGGCGATCGAGATGCCGCCGATAGCCGTGGTGGTTTCTTCTGCGACCGTCTGCGTGCCGGGGACGGTGTTGACCGGAGCGTCGTTGACCGAAGTGACATCGATCTGACGGGTGACCGCGGCCGAATCGGTGTCACCATCGTTGACAGTGAACTGGACCGTGCGGGAGGCGGTCGACGGGATTTCGCTGGTGTTCTCGTAAGTGACGCTACGCAGAGCCGCTTCGTACTCGGCCTTGGTCGCCGTGCCGGACAGCGTCAATGTCCCGTTGTTCCACGTGCTGGTGATGCCGTTCTGGTCGGTGAACCTTAAATAATCTTCGCCGGCCGTGTAGTTGCCGCTGATCGAGACCGTGGCCGATTCGATGTGTGTGTCGTCCACGTCGGAAAGGGTCAGCGTCGACGTCACAGCGACTTCGCCATCGTTCTCGGTGTAGTCGATCGCGGCAGGTTCCATCGATCCCAAGACCGAAGCGTCGTTGACGGCCGAGATGTCGATCTGGACGGTGTCCGTGTCTGTCTGGGCTCCACCGGTTCCGGTGTTGCCGCCGTCGTTGGTGGTGACGGTCAGCGTATCGGCCGCAACGCCCGTCACGTCGGTGTCGCCAGTGTAGGTTAGCGACGCCAGCGTGGCGTTGATATCCGCGGCGGTGCCGGACAGGGTCAGATCACCGCTGCCGTTGCTGCCCGCGGCGATTGTCGCTCCCCCGGACAGCGTCAGGTTCAACATGCCGTTACTGACCTGCAGACGTGTGGATAGGTTGCTGCCGGCGTCATCGGCATCGGCGATCGAGATTCCGCCGATGGCCGTGGTGGTTTCTTCGGCCACGGTTTGCGTGCCGGGGACGGTGTTGACCGGGGCATCATTGACCGAGGTGACGTCGATCTGGCGAGTGACTGCAGCCGAATCGGTGTCACCGTCGTTGACGGTGAACTGAACGGTGCGCGACGCCGTCGAAGGAATCTCACTGGTGTTCTCGTAGGTAACACTACGCAGAGCCGCTTCGTACTCGGCCTTGGTCGCCGTGCCGGTCAGCGTCAATGTCCCGTTGTTCCACGTGCCGGTGATGCCGTTCTGGTCGGTAAATCTTAGGAAATCTTCGCCGGCCGTGTAATTGGTGCTGATCGAAACGGTCGCCGATTCGATGTGCGTGTCGTCGACGTCGGAAAGTGTGAGCGTCGACGTTACCGCGACTTCACCGTCGTTTTCGGTGTAACTTACCGCCGTGGCTTCCACCGATCCCAAAACCGAAGCGTCGTTGACGGCCGAGATGTCGATTTGCACGGTGTCGACGTCGGTTTGGACGCCGCCCGCACCGGTGTTGCCGCCGTCGTTGGTGGTGACGGTCAGCGTATCGGCCGCCACCCCAGTGACATCGGTGTCGCCGGTGTAGGTTAGCGACGCCAGCGTGGCGTTGATATCCGCGGCGCTACCGGACAGGGTCAGGTCACCGCTGCCGTTGCTGCCCGCGGCGATTGTCGCTCCGCCGGACAGCGTCAGGTTCAGCACACCGTTACTGACCTGCAATCGAGTCATCAGGTTGCTGCCCGCATCGTCGGCGTCGGCGATCGAGATTCCTCCGATAGCCGTCGTGGTTTCTTCTGCGACCGTTTGCGTTCCCGGCACCGTGTTGACCGGAGCGTCATTGACCGAGGTGACATCGATCTGACGGCTGACCGCGGCCGAATCGGTGTCACCGTCGTTGACGGTGAACTGGACCGTGCGGGAGGCGGTCGAAGGGATTTCGCTGGTGTTCTCGTAAGTGACGCTACGCAGAGCCGCTTCGTACTCGGCCTTGGTCGCCGTGCCGGTCAGGGTCAGCGTCCCGTTGTTCCACGTGCCGGTGATCCCGTTCTGGTCGGTGAACCTTAAAAAGTCTTCGCCGGCCGTGTAATTGGTGCTGATCGAAACGGTCGCCGATTCGATGTGCGTGTCGTCGACGTCGGAAAGTGTGAGCGTCGACGTTACCGCGACTTCACCGTCGTTTTCGGTGTAGTCGATGGCAGCGGGTTCGACCGATCCCAGGACCGAGGCGTCGTTGACGGCCGAGATGTCGATTTGGACGGTGTCGACGTCGGTTTGGGCGCCGCCCGTGCCGGTGTTGCCGCCGTCGTTGGTGGTGACGGTTAACGTATCGGCGGCGACGCCCGTCACGTCGGTGTCGCCGGTGTAGGTCAAGGACGCCAGCGTGGCGTTGATATCCGCGGCGGTGCCCGACAAGGTCAAATCGCCGCTGCCGTTGCTGCCGGCGGCGATCGTCGCTCCGCCGGATAGCGTCAGGTTCAGCACACCATTACTGACCTGCAATCGAGTCATCAGGTTGCTGCCGGCGTCATCGGCATCGGCGATTGAAATGCCGCCGATGGCCGTCGTCGTTTCTTCCGCGACGGTTTGGGTACCGGGGACGGTGTTGACCGGAGCGTCATTGACGGAGGTGACATCAATCTGACGGGTCACCGCGGCCGAATCGGTGTCACCGTCATTGACCGTGAATTGGACGGTGCGCGACGCGGTCGAAGGGATTTCGCTGGTGTTTTCGTAGGTGACGCTGCGCAAAGCCGCTTCGTACTCGGCCTTGGTCGCCGTGCCGGATAGGGTCAGCGTGCCGTTGTTCCATGTGCCGGTGATGCCGTTTTGGTCGGTGAATCTTAAAAAATCTTCGCCGGCCGTGTAGTTGGTGCTGATCGAAATGGTCGCCGATTCGATGTGCGTGTCGTCGACGTCGGAGAGAGTGATGGTGGAACTAACGGTTACTTCGCCGTCGTTCTCGGTGTAGTCGATGGCAGCGGGTTCGACCGATCCCAGGACCGAGGCGTCGTTGACGGCCGAGATGTCGATTTGGACGGTGTCGACGTCGGTTTGGGCGCCGCCCGTGCCGGTGTTGCCGCCGTCGTTGGTGGTGACGGTCAGCGTATCGGCCGCGACGCCCGTCACGTCGGTGTCGCCGGTGTAGGTCAAGGACGCCAACGTGGCGTTGATATCCGCGGCGGTGCCCAACAGGGTCAGGTCACCGCTGCCGTTACTGCCCGCGGCGATCGTCGCCGCACCGGACAGCGTCAGGTTCAGCACACCGTTACTGACCTGCAGACGTGTGGTTAGATTGCTGCCGGCATCGTCCGCATCGGCGATTGAAATGCCGCCGATGGCTGTCGTGGTTTCTTCGGCGACGGTTTGCGTGCCGGGGACGGTGTTGACCGGAGCGTCGTTGACCGAAGTGACATCGATCTGACGGGTGACCGCGGCGGAGTCGGTGTCACCATCGTTGACGGTGAACTGGACCGTGCGGGAGGCGGTCGAAGGGATTTCGCTGGTGTTCTCGTAGGTGACACTACGCAGAGCCGCCTCGTACTGGGCTTTGGTCGCCGTGCCGGACAGGGTCAGCGTCCCGTTGTTCCACGTGCCGGTGATCCCGTTCTGGTCGGTAAACCGCAAAAAATCTTCGCCGGCCGTGTAGTTGCCGCTGATCGAGACCGTAGCCGATTCGATGTGCGTGTCGTCGACATCGGAGAGAGTGATGGTGGAACTAACCGTGACTTCACCATCGTTCTCGGTGTAGTCGATGGCGGCAGGTTCGACCGATCCCAGGACCGCGGCGTCGTTGGCCGCCGTGATGTCGATTTGGACGGTGTCGACGTCGGTTTGGGCTCCACCGGTGCCGGTGTTGCCGCCATCGTTGGTAGTGACGGTCAGCGTATCGGCGCCGATACCGGTGACATCAGTGTTGCCGGTGTACGTCAAGGACGCCAGCGTGGCGTTGATGTCAGCGGCGCTACCGGACAGGGTCAGGTCACCGCTGCCGTTACTGCCCGCGGCGATCGTGGCTCCGCCGGACAGCGTCAGATTCAGGACACCGTTACTGACCTGCAATCGAGTCATCAGGTTGCTGCCGGCATCGTCCGCGTCGGCGATTGAAATGCCGCCGATGGACGTCGTGGTTTCTTCGGCGACCGTTTGCGCTCCCGGCACCATGTTGACCGGAGCGTCATTGACCGAGGTGACATCGATCTGGCGAGAGACGGCCACGGAATCGACGTCCCCGTCGTTCACCGTGAACTGAACGGTGCGCGAAGCCGTCGAAGGAATCTCACTGGTGTTCTCGTAGGTGATGCTACGCAGAGCCGCTTCGTACTCGGCCTTGGTCGCCGTGCCGGTCAACGTCAGCGTGCCGTTGTTCCAGCTGCCGGTGATGCCGTTTTGGTCGGTGAACCTTAAAAAATCTTCGCCGGCCGTGTAATTGGTGCTGATCGAAACGGTCGCCGATTCGATGTGCGTGTCGTCGACGTCGGAGAGAGTGATGGTGGAACTAACGGTTACTTCGCCGTCGTTCTCGGTGTAGTCGATGGCAGCGGGTTCGACCGATCCCAGGACCGAGGCGTCGTTGACGGCCGAGATGTCGATTTGGACGGTGTCGACGTCGGTTTGGGCGCCGCCCGTGCCCGTATTGCCGCCGTCGTTGGTGGTGACGGTCAGTGTATCGGCGCCGATCCCCGTGACATCAGTGTTGCCGGTGTACGTCAAGGACGCCAGGGTCGCGTTGATATCCGGGGCGGTGCCCAGCAAGGTCAGGTCGCCGCTGCCGTTGCTGCCGGCGGCGATCGTCGCTGCGCCGGACAACGTCAGGTTCAACGTGCCGTTACTGACCTGCAATCGAGTCATCAGATTACTGCTGGCATCGTCGGCGTCGGCGATCGAGATCCCGCCGATGGCCGTGGTGGTTTCTTCGGCGACCGTTTGCGTGCCGGGGACGGTGTTGACCGGAGCGTCATTGACCGAGGTGACGTCGATCTGGCGGCTGACCGCAGCAGAGTCGGTGTCACCATCGTTGACGGTGAACTGAACGGTGCGCGACACCGTTGAAGGGATTTCGCTGGTGTTCTCGTAGGTGACGCTACGCAAGGCCGCTTCGTACTGGGCCTTGGTCGCCGTGCCGGTCAGCGTCAGCGTCCCGTTGTTCCACGAGCCGGTGATTCCGTTCTGGTCGGTAAACCGTAAAAAATCTTCGCCGGCCGTGTAGTTGCCGCTGATCGAGACGGTCGCCGACTCGATGTGCGTGTCGTCGACGTCGGACAGTGTGAGCGTCGACGTCACCGTGACCTCACCGTCGTTTTCGGTGTAGTCGATGGCGGCAGGTTCGACCGATCCCAGGACCGAAGCGTCGTTGACAGCCGAGATGTCGATTTGGACGGTGTCGACGTCGGTTTGAGCGCCGCCGGTGCCCGTATTGCCGCCGTCGTTGGTGGTGACGGTCAGCGTATCGGCCGCAACGCCCGTCACGTCGGTGTCGCCGGTGTAGGTTAGCGACGCCAGCGTGGCGTTGATATCCGCGGCGGTGCCCGACAAGGTCAAATCGCCGCTGCCGTTGCTGCCGGCGGCGATCGTCGCTCCGCCGGATAGCGTCAGGTTCAGCACACCATTATTGACCTGCAATCGAGTCATTAGGTTGCTGCCCGCATCGTCGGCGTCGGCGATCGAGATTCCGCCGATAGCCGTGGTGGTTTCTTCGGCGACCGTTTGCGTGCCGGGGACCGTGTTGACCGGAGCGTCATTGACCGACGTAACGTCGATCTGGCGGCTGACCGAGGCCGAGTCGGTGTCCCCGTCGTTCACCGTGAACTGAACGGTGCGCGACGCCGTTGAAGGCATCTCACTGGTGTTCTCGTAGGTAACACTACGCAGAGCCGCTTCGTACTCGGCCTTGGTCGCCGTGCCGGTCAGCGTCAATGTCCCGTTGTTCCACGTGCCGGTGATGCCGTTCTGGTCGGTAAATCTTAGGAAATCTTCGCCGGCCGTGTAGTTGCCGCTGATCGAGACCGTAGCCGATTCGATGTGCGTGTCGTCCACGTCGGAAAGCGTCAGCGTCGACGTCACGACGACTTCACCATCGTTCTCGGTGTAGTCGATCGCGGCAGGCTCCATCGATCCCAAGACCGAGGCATCGTTGACGGCCGTGATGTCGATCTGCACCGTGTCGACGTCGGTTTGAGCGCCACCGGTTCCGGTATTGCCACCATCGTTGGTGGTGACGGTCAGCGTATCGGCGGCGACGCCCGTCACGTCGGTGTTGCCGGTGTACGTCAAGGACGCCAACGTGGCGTTGATGTCGGCGGCGCTACCGGACAGGGTCAAATCGCCGCTGCCGTTATTGCCCGCGGCGATCGTCGCTCCGCCGGACAGCGTCAGGTTCAGCACACCGTTATTGACCTGCAATCGAGTCGTCAGGTTGCTGCCGGCGTCATCGGCATCGGCGATCGAGATGCCGCCGATAGCCGTGGTGGTTTCTTCTGCGACCGTCTGCGTGCCGGGGACGGTGTTGACCGGGGCATCATTGACCGAAGTAACGTCGATCTGGCGAGTGACCGCAGCCGAATCGGTGTCACCGTCGTTGACGGTGAACTGGACCGTGCGGGAGGCGGTCGACGGGATTTCGCTGGTGTTCTCGTAGGTGACGCTGCGCAGAGCCGCTTCGTACTCCGCCTTGGTCGCCGTGCCGGTCAGGGTCAGCGTCCCGTTGTTCCATGTGCCGGTGATGCCGTTCTGGTCGGTGAACCTTAAGAAATCTTCGCCGGCCGTGTAGTTGCCGCTGATCGAAACCGTGGCCGATTCGATGTGGGTGTCATCGACGTCGGAAAGCGTCAGCGTCGACGTCACAGCGACTTCGCCGTCGTTCTCGGTGTAACTTACCGCTGTGGCTTCGACCGATCCCAAGACCGCCGCATCGTTGACGTTGGTGATATTAATCTGAACGGTGTCGGTGTCCGTTTGAGCTCCACCGGTTCCCGTGTTGCCACCGTCATTGGTGGTGACGGTCAGCGTATCGGCCGCCACACCGGTCACATTGGTGTTGCCGGTGTAGGTCAACGAGCCCAGAGTGGCGTTGATGTCGGCCGCACTACCGGACAGGGTCAAATCACCACTGCCGTTGCTGCCGGCTGCGATCGTGGCTGCGCCGGACAACGTCAGATTCAGCACACCGTTGTTAACTTGCAATCGCGTGGTCAGATTACTGCCCGCATCATCGGCGTCGGCAATCGTGATCCCACCGATGGCCGTGGTGGTTTCTTCCGCGACCGTTTGCGTTCCAGGAACGGTGTTGACGGGAGCGTCATTGACCGCTGTGATATCGACGTTCACGGTGCCCAGGTCGATATTGCCGCCGCCGCCGCTTCCCGAGTTTCCGTTGTCGGTGATGCGAACTCGAATGGTATCGGCGTTGTTGCCATTGAGGTTGGCGGTCGGATGCAGGTACTGGATATTGGCAACGTTGTTGAGAAACGTATTTAGATCGTCCTGGTGACCTTCTAGCGTGATCGTGGTGCCACCGCTGCCAGTAACAACGACGCCACCGCCACTGCTGGCGAACAATTCGCCACCGCTAGAGGTGTTGAGCGTCAACGTGAGATTGCTGCCACCGTGATCGACGTCGTTGATGTCGATCGGGGACAGGTCGACGTTGCTGGCGACGTCTTCGGTTACCGTAATATCCGAAGGCAAGGTACCGGCGTTGACCGGATCGTCGTTGATGGCGTTCACCGAGATCGTGACGGTTTCGGTGGTGGTTTGAGTGCCGTCGGAGACTTCTACCTGAAAGACCAGCTGATAGTCCGTGGTTTGGTTCGGGGCGGTAAAGGTGGGGGCGGCTTCGGTACTGCCGCTCAGCGTGACGGCCGGTCCGGACAGTTGTTGCCAGTTATAGGTAAGGGCATCGTTTTCCGGATCGGTTGCGGAAACTCGCAGGGTGACCAGGTCATCCTCATCGGCGGTGTGGTCCCCCAAGCGATCAAAGTTCGTGTCCGTAACGATGTTGGCTTCGGTGATTCCTGACATCGTGCCGTGGTGACCGTTGCCCGAGTCATCCAACACGCCGCCGGCGGCGCTGGTCGCGCCGGTAAAGCTGTAGGAAGCGACCAGGCCGGTCTGCGGACCGGAGAACGTCTGGTACATGTCCGCTCGTACTTGGACTTCGCTACGCCCGCCGTTCCAGATTCGCACATCATCCATGCGGCCGCTGAATTGGTAAGTGCCACTGGACGGCCAACCGGATATCCTTGCATTGGAAGTGGCGAATGCAGAAGCGTTGCTCGGCGTTCCCTTTTGTTGGCTGAGCGACTGTTCGACCCCGTCAATGATTAATCGACTGTTCGTCAGATTGCCATTGTGGAACACCGCGGAAACGTGGTGCCAACCACCTGCCAGGCCGGCGCTGCTGATGCCGTACAAATCTCCGCTACCGGTATTAAATCCAAACCCTCCCTCGCTGAGCCAAAGATCATATCGATCGAATCCGAAGGGCATGACGTTATCGGTGCCGTCCCAGTTCATCCAGAACTCCACGGTCACTTCCGTGCCGGCTGCGGTATGCACGGGCAGTCCCGACAAGGCGACGTGGTCGTCGCCGCCGGCCAGTTCGAGAACTTCATTACCGGCGTCATCTAGATCGGAAACCGCGATGATGCGAGGCGCGTCGTCCGAACCGTTAATTGCAACCGTCGCGGTGGCCGTATCGGTGCCACCGTTGCCGTCGCTGACCGTGTAGGAGAATGTGTCGTTGATCTGTTCGCCCGCGGCCAGGCTATCGAAGGCGTCGTTGGCGTCGTAGGTGAAACTGCCATCGGCGTTGACCGTCAGCAGCGCACCGGAGGCGATTCGGATTTGATTGCCGACTTGGCCAGCTTGGCCTTCCACCGCGGAAACGCTCAACGCATCTCCCTCGACGTCCACATCGTTGCTGAGCAAGCCCGCGGCCGCGGCGACATTCAGAGTCGTATCTTGACCCGTGGAGTAAGCGGTCCACAGCGGTGCGCCGGTTCCGGCTTCATCGGTCAACGTGCCATGGTTGGCGTTGGCGGTCAGGTCATTGGCCGTGGCACCGCCGCCTTCATTGAAGTTCCAGTAGCCTGCCAGACCCGCTTCCGAACCGGCCAGCGGGGTGTCGACGCCGGAATGAATTTGGTTGGCGGTTCGAACCGTATTCCACAGCCGGACTTCGTCGATGTCTCCGGAGAAATAGTTTCCGGCCGGATTGTTTTCCCGGCCGCCGATACGAAGATCGTCTTTGGTCGGGTGGGCGTCTCCGATCGTTCCCTCGCCATGGTACAGGTCGACCATATGGCCATTGACATACGTCCGGACGGTGCCATTGTCGTAGCTGACTGCGATATGCGCCCATTCATTTAATTGCAGCGTATGGCCGGTGTCGTGCCAGGCCCAGCCGGGGTCGGTGTTGGCGAAGCCCCACATCAGCGTACCGGTCGACGACAGACCGATTTCATATTCCCCTTCCTTGTTCATCAGAATGCTGGAGGAGTCGGGGTAGGCGTCCGGACGAGCCCACAGTTCCATGGTCATGGTGTTGGTCATGGACAAGGCCGGATCGCTGCCGAGGTTGACGTAATCGTCCAAGCCATCAAAGTGCAAGCTCGGCGTGTCGTCTTGAGCGATTGGCGCATCGTTGGCCGATGCCGTATTGACGGTCGTCTGATTGGTATGCGTGCTGAACGCCGTTGTCCCACCGTTGGTGGTCGTATCCATATGGTCGCCAGCCGATCCCGATGTTTGGTCCCAGCCGCGATACTGCATTTGCAGCGTGCCGCCGTGGTCGGTAGCCGAGGTAAAGCGGATGTAATCGCTGGATCGCAGCAACAGCGAGTTGCTTTCGCTGAGCTGATCAAAATGGGACCAAGTCGTACCGCCGTCGAGACTGTACTCTAAAAATCCGCTCGTGCTGCTGAAGCCGGTAATGGCAGCTCCCTCGGCTGCACCGGCGTCGGCATCGGTCATCGTAGAGCCGAGAAAATCGCCGACCGTAGCCGCAAACGAACCTCCGTCTTCGGCAGCACCGTAGACCGGATTGTAGTTCGCCAAGACCGGAGCGTCGTTGACGTTGTTGACCGTCAATGCCGCGGTATCGGTTGCGGCCGAGAACGCCGTTTCACCCCCGCCGAGCAATTCATAGGTGATTTGGACGTCGTCTACCGAAAAGGAATGGCTTCCCGCCCCGATTTCCCCGCCCGCGATGTAGAACCGAATTCGTGTGTTGGCGGCGATGTCCGAACCGATGTCAAAGGTCTTGTTGCCGCTGCCCGTATTGTTGCTGGCATCAAAGATTCCGTCCGCCAACGTGGTGTAGGTCGCTCCGCCGTCGCTGGAGACCTGTGCATACACCGCGGCACTGCCGCCCAAGCCACTGGTATAGGAGAAGGACAAGCTGGCACTGACCGCCCCCGACAGGTCCACTTCGCGATAAATATTGTCACCAATCGTCGTGGCCTGCATGCGAAGTTCACCGCTGGAAACCCTGAAGCGGCCGTCTGCGACATCGCCACCGTTACTATCGGTTTCCACCCAGCTCGAGCTCCACGACTGCGAACCGTTGTTGTTGCTGTACGAGACGCTACTGAACGTGTCGCGGACGGCGTAGGAGGAGAGCTCAACCGGCGATAGGTCGCCATTGTTGCCGCTGGTTTGATCCCAAGCTCGGAAGGTCAAGGCGTTGGTGATGTCGCCGGCGTAGTCGGCGTCGGCATGGAAGTAGACGCGGGTGTTTCCGTCGGCAGCCAACAGACGCGCGGCCGAATCGCTGACCACCCCCAATGCGTTCCAAGTGCTGCCCGCATCGGTGCTGTAGTACCAGGAGCCGTTGGTCGTGTCGGCGGCCGTGATCGCGATCCCCAGGGCCGCGCCGTAGTCCGAGTCGGTAACATTGTCGACCTGGCCCGCGGGCGAAGCGAAATCGACCAGGCTGCCGATCGCGGTACCGACGGCGCCGGCGGGCGGACCTTGGTCTTCCTGTTGGGCACCGAGTGTCGGGGTGCCGGCCACATCCAGATCCGGAGCGACGTTGGTTGCCTGCACCGCCAGGCCGAACTCGGACGTCTCTCCGGTCGTCAAATCGGTCGCCGTCGCCGAGATCGCCTCGCCGGTGCGGATCATCGACGACAGCGAAGCGACGATCGAGGATTCGCCGGTGGCGCTGGTGGTGACCTGGGTGTAGCCCAGGTATCGTTGGCCTTCGCCATAACCGCTGGGATCCGCGGCGTCGCTGGCGAAGAATTCGATTCGAAAAGTACGGTTGGGAGTCGAACTGATCGAGCCCTGGACGACCGGGGTGGGACCGGCCGTGACCTGAGAGAGAACGGGGAAATTCTGTAAGCCGTTGGCGCCGGTATCCTGGTCGGGCGTATCGGCAAACTGACCGTCGTTGACCGTCACACCGTCGTCGCCGAGGTCGATCCCGATCCCGGCATGGGAATGGATCGCATTGCCCAGGATTGATATGCCCGAACTGGTTCCCTGCACTAGAACGCCATCGCCACCGCCGAACGCGATCACGTTGCCTTCGCCGGCCCCGGTGCCACCGATGGTCGCTCCAGTAGCGTTCATCAGGCGGATGGTACCCTCGCCTGTTTGCACTTTGCTGTTACCAAGATCGGCCACCAAGGTCTCGTTGGTGCCGAGGTAGTTGCCCTGAACGACCGTCGCCGATCCTTCCAGATAAATCGCCGTGGCGTCATTGCCCGCAATCACGTTACCGGCGCCGGAGGCGGCACCACCGATGGTGTTCGACGAGCTGCCATTCATGACGCTGACGCCGTCGTCACTGTTTCCCAGAGCGGCATCGCCGGCGGCGTTGGTACCGATGTAGTTGCCTTGGACGGTCGTGCCGCTGGCACTGCCATTGATCCGAATGCCATCGTTGCCATTGGCGGAAATCACGTTGCGAGCGTCCGGCGTAGTGCCACCGATTTGATTGTTTGCGCCATCGACCTGGATGCCGTGTTCCGCGTTGCCGGCGGCCGTGGTACCACTGGAGTCGACGCCGATGAAGTTGCCGGTGATCGTATTGCCAGCGCTGTCGATCTCGATGCCATTGTTGGCGAAATTTGTGATCGCCAAGCCCCGAATGGTCGAGCCATCGCTGCCGCTGGCCAGGTGCAATCCCGTGGCGCTGCCGGCCCCGCTACCGTCCAGTTGGATTTGAATCGCCGCGTCGTTGCCAACCTGCAGGGTGTTGACCGAAGCACCGGTTGCCGAATACCCGTCGATAAGCACGGCGTCGGTGATCTTGGGAAGCGCAGCGGTCAGGGAGAACGTATGCGTGCCGGCACCCAACCCGAACTGGATCACGTCGGGGCTCGCACCGCCGGAGTTGATGGTGTTGTTGGCCGCCCAGATGGCTTCGCGCAGCGAGATTTTGCCGTCCGCCCCGCGATCGGCCAGCAGCGTATCGATCGAGGTGGCGTCGCCGTCCAGAACATCGCTGGTGGTATCGACGACCAGGGTGTGAGCCGAGGAGGTTTGGGAAGCGGCCGCCACGTACGTAACGGCCAATTCAGGAGCGCTGGCGTGATCGGCCGAGTTAAAATCCCAGCCGTTGGTGTCGTCGATCTGAACCACCCAGCCGCGATTCGTGTCGGTGCCGCTGACCCATTTCTGGACGCTGTGTTCCAAGCCGCCAAACGTTTGCCAGCCAATCGCCGTGGGATCCGCGATGGTCGACACCGCTAGACTGGATGCTTCCACGTCGTTGGTATGGACGCCGTCGACCAACGAGTTCCAGTTCGAAGTGTTGTCCCAAGCGGACAGCATCTCGTGCAACGACACGTTGGCCCCGGTGCTACTGGCATTCGTGGCGTTGACGATTAATGCTGCCGAGCTGATGTAGACGTCGCTGGGAATCTGTGCCCCGCCCGGTCCAACAATGTCTTCAAAGCGAATGAGGGCCTGGGCGGTGGGACCCGCAGCACCGTCGTAATCGACCTGCAGCACCGTACTGCTACCCTTGTCGGTACTGCTGGCCTGAGATGCGGAAACATAGGTGTCGACGGTGGAACCATAGCCGTTTGCACCTTGCTGGAATGTAAGTGTGGTCGGCGGCTGGGCGTTCAACAGACCTTGCCAGGAGGCCTGGGCGTACTCCGTAAAAGCGACATCCGCTTCCACAACCCCCACCTGATATTCCAGCAGCCAGTCGCCGCCCAAATCGGTGTTGCCCGTCGCATCGTCGCTGGCCGCAACGTCACTGTCGCTGAGCACCGCCAGGGAATCGATCAACTCGCGGCCGTCGTCGCTGGCGGCCAAGTCGCAGCCGTAGATCAGAATGTCGGCGTCGGTGTCGAGCCCCCGGCCCCAGTCTGCGATTTGGCCCGCGTATCCGGCGAGCGAATCGGAGCTGAGCGTCGCGTCGCCCAACTGGATCGCGCCCTCGCGGCCGTGGCTGAGAATGTGCACGGCATCCACGCTGGACAACGCACCCAGCGTCTTGCCGATGGTTTCTACACCGTCTTCGCCGCCGTTGATTCGGACCACCAACCACTGCGTACCCTCCTCGCGATCGCTGCGCAGGTTCTCCAGCAACGTGTCGGCATCTTCCACGCCGGCGTCTACGAAGATCACTTCCAGGGGCCGCGCCGGATCAAATGACGGTTGTTCTTCGGCCGCTGCGGTTGTCTCGTCTGCGTCGCTCGCCTCGCCAGCCTCTGCGGCCGATCCGGCTGTGTCGTCTTGGAGGTTCGCATCGACCGGGGCCGCATCGGCTTGGACCGCTTGGCTGAGCAGCGCTTCGGCCAACTGAGGATCCACGTCCGCGCAGGCGTCCATCCCTTCCAGACCTTCCGCACCCGTGCCGCTCATCAGCACGCGTTCTTCCAGGGGATAGAAATCAAATACGCGAGTCGGTTTCTTTTCCGTCATTATGCCAAGCCTCAAAGGCGATTTGTTTTGCCCACTTCGTACCGATTGCCCCCTAGGAAACTTTACGGGTGTTGCCGCGGGGAAGCCGAGTGATTTGACGGGAAAAGCGTCGAATCCCAGCGCAAGGATCTATCTAATCAGAACAACCCAAACTCGCTGCTTGAATCGTCTGCAGTCGAAACCGAGAATCGGTAAAGATGGCCGAATCGGCACAGGCCGTTTAAGCGGCACCGCGGTGATCACGATAAGACGCAGGCCGCGCCGGGGATCAGTCCTGAGGCCAACGGCCGAGCAGATGCCGCAGCGCCGATTGCAGGTCTGCAAAGCGAAAGGTGTACCCGGTTTCCTGCAGACGCTCGGGGACCGCGCGGACACTGGCAAGCAACAGGCTGTCCGCCATTTCGCCCAAAGCCATACGGAGCGCGAAGGCGGGCGCGGGAACCAGAGCGGGCCGGTTCAGCACACCGGCCAGCGTCTTGGTGAACTGGCGATTTGTCACCGGTTGGGGCGAGACGAAATTAATCGGTCCCTGGACCTGCGACTCGACCAAGGCGTGATAGATGCCGCCCAGAACGTCATCGAGCGCTATCCAGCTCCACCACTGCTTGCCGCCTCCCAGATGCCCACCGCCGAAGCGAGCCGGCAACAGCGTCTTCTGCAAAGCTCCGCCCTGAGGGGACAGCACGATCCCGAAACGCAGCTGCGCCACGCGGATCCCGGCATCGCCGGCCGGCCCGCAAGCCGCCTCCCATTGCTGAGCGACCTCGGTAAGGAATCCGTCGCCCGGCGACGCGGTTTCGGTAAGCACCTGATCACCACGATCGCCGTAGTAGCCCGACGCCGACGCACACAACAGGACGTCGGGACGGTCCGGGCCGAGTTCTGCCAAACGTTGGCACAGCTGACGTGTCTTGTCGACGCGGCTGGAGCGGATTTGTTGTTTGACCGCCGCGGTCCAACGCTGGTCGGCGATCGGTTTACCCGCCAGATGGATCACCGCGTCCAAGCGACGAAGTTTCGCCAGATTGCCCGCCGCATCGGCTGCGAAAGCGTCGTCCCAGACGGCTATTTCACCGTCTTGCTCCGCCTTGCCACGAACCAATTCGTCCACGGTGTGGCCCAGCATCCGTAGCATGGCGACCAGTTGCGTGCCGACCAGTCCCGATGCTCCGGACACACCGATCCGCAGCGGGCGCAGCGGTCGATTCGCCTGCATCGAAAGATCATCCAGGGTCACGCGATGGCGATATCGAAACATCTGCTGCAGTTTGCGTTCTGCCAAACCGGCTCCCGCCCAGCGGCCCACGACGCCCGCCGGCAGTCCGTATTCGATGTGGTCGATCAGCCGCGAAGCGTTCGGGCCATTCTCTTCAAAGCGATGGTCATGACGCCAAAACCCGAACGGGCCTTCGGCCTGCACGTCCTGGAACAGTCGTGGAGGCTCGTACTGGGTATGCCGAGCCGTATACCGCAGCGGCAAGCCCAGCAAGCTGCCCCGCATCCGCACTTCACTGCCAACTCGCAGGCTTTGGTCGGAGTGTTCGATTGCCAGCGGTTCCCAGGGCGGCAACAGACGCTGCAGGGCGCCGGCCGCATCGTGGTAGGCGAACAGAGTCTCCCGAGAAACGGGAACGTCCAGCGTCGCCTCGAAGTCTTGGCTCATGCGGATCCTTTGACAGGTTTTGCCGCTAGGCCTTAAGACATAGCGCCGTGTTCGGTTTCCTGATATCCGGCGTCGACCGCCATGGCGGTCAGTTTATCCAAGGCTCGCCGCTCCAACTGCCGCACCCGTTCCTTGGACACGCCCAAGCGACTGGCCAAGCTCTGCAGGGTTTGCACTCGGTGGTGCGAATCCAAGGCAAAGCGTGCGCGGATAATCATGTTCTCGCGCGGATCCAGTTCCGACATCATATTCGCTAATCGCGTTCGCAGCAGGTGCCATCGCGACTCGCTCATGTTGGGTTGGCGGATTTCATCGCTGATATCGATTTCCATATCCTGCAACCCGCTGGCGACCTTCTGACGCTCGTCACGCAACGTTACCACACTGCGATACGCGTCGCGGCGAACAACTTGAGTCGCATAGGTGCTGAAGCGAAAGCCGCGTTGGAAGTCGAACTTGTCAGCCGCCCGCATCAACGCCACGATGCCGTCGCTGAGCAAGTCGTCGAAGCGGTTGTGTTGGTTGGCGAACTTTTTGACGATCGAAAACACCAGCCGCAGGTTCGCCTCGACGATCCGGTCGCGATGCCAGTCGGCCAGGAAGAGCAGCTTGCGGATCAGTTCGATTCGCGTCTTGGCCGGTCGCCGCGGATCCAACCGCGAACGGTGCGCGTTCGCTTGATGTCGCAGGAAGTTCATCCGCTCGAACAGCATCTGTTCCTGATCCGGCGAGATCAACGGTGCCTCGCACAGACGACCCAGATGTCGAGGCAGATCGCTGGTACGCAGCCCGCGACGGTGCTTGCCCGGTTCCGGTTCTTCGAGGTTCAAGGGCCGGTCGAAGATGCGCTCGCCGGCATCCGGTTCGACGAATCGGCGGTTGCTGATGAAGCCGATCTCTTCGGCCACCATGGCTTCGGCACAGCGCCGAAGATCCGCACCCTGAAATGGTAGCGGGGTCGACGCGTGTTCTTGCCAGGCTTCGACGGCGGGCCGTAATTCGGGCATCTTCATCCAGCGCGGGTGAAGCGAAATGGTGGCGGATCGACTGGACATAATCGTTCGGTCTCAAACTATATTGATAGACAACAAGTGGCTAACGGGGGGATCAAACGGCGTTGGAAACCGCTGGCGAGTTCGCGGCCAACAGGCTTCCGTCGTCTGATGCGCTCTGTGCACTCAAGGCACTATCTTTAACCGCAAGCGTTTCCAAAGTTTCACGCAACTGAGCTGCATTTGCATCGAATGCACGGCATCCCACTTGCCTGCGCCCTACGATCTCAAGTCGACGGGGCTGAGCGGTCAGTGAGGGATAACGCAAGTACCGTGCCATGCCCCGTCTAAAAGATGGGGCCCTTTCTAAAAGATGGGGGTCGAGCCGGGGCATCCGCTGCGAGTTTTGCGAAACGCTTGGATAACCGTGGATAATCGGCCGTTTTGGCGGATCCTCGTCGCGTTTGGACATCTATCTTCATTCACGCAACGCCCCTCGAAGTGGGGCCTTCTCGTGGCGGGAGTACGCCTGCCGTCTTTGCAGCCAATCTGAACCGCTGCCTGCCAGGAACGATTCGGCGAACCCGGGGGGCGCCCCGAAAAGGGTCGTCGAGGCATTTTGTCCCAGCTCTCCCTGTTATCCGCATAATCGCGCGGACCTCTTGGTTTTCTCGCGGTCGGCCCGACTGTCATGGCCCGACGACCGCCCGTGTGGGCCGGGGCTAACCTACGTTTCCAGGATCGACCGTCGCTTTGTCGTTGGCTTTGGGGACGGTCGCCCCGTCACTCGCCTACGTCACGCCCCGCCATGGCATTCCGCTCGAGCCCCGTCCGCAAATCGCGCTTTCGGCCCCTGGTCGAACGCTTGGAGCAGCGCCAGTTGCGCGCCGGCGATCTGGGCTGGGGGGAACAACCGGAACCCGCCGTTGACGCCTTGGCCGCAGAAGTAGCGCCCGCGCCGGACGTGGTCGCCGAAACCGACCGCAGTTCGCAGGCATACCGCAGTACGCAGGCGGCTCAGGGCGATACGCCGCCCGCTACACCCGCTACACCCGCCAGCCCTGCCGGCTCCGCTTCGATCGCGGCAGACGGTGCGTCGCAGTCGGCAGCCGGGACCACCGCCTGGGAGATTGCTTGGACACAGCCCATCGAAGCGGTTCAGTCGCATCCTCACGTTATTGCCGGTGTCGATCCCTCGCAGCACGATGCCTGGATAACCGCCCTGGATAACGGCCAGCACGCGATGGCCTTTGTCCAACCGGACGGAGATCGATACCAGATCATGGTGCGTCGAACGATGGCCGACGGGACACCGGGACCGGCGGCCGTGCCGGTAGCGACCGCAGCGCTGCATCAGCCGATTCACGTCCGCGTGGTGGCCGGCCCCGATGGCGGCTGGGTGGTGGGTTGGAACGATGGGCAAAGCGTCTTCGCTCAAGTTTTCAACGCCGCCGACACGCCGCTGGCCGGCCCGCTCGAACAACCGGTGACTCGAAATCACGACACGCATCAATACGACGCGGAGTTGGTGCTGCTGGCTGGCGAGCAGCATTTCGTGCTGGGATGGGGTGATGGGCAGGGCGGCATCGAGGCACGGACGGTCGACTTTGCCGGTGAACCCATCGGCGATGTCTACTCACTGATTCAAACCCCTACCGGGACCGTCGCCGAACACTTCCAGGCCGATGCTCGCGGGGTATCGTGGACCGTCAGGGATGCACTGACTTACCAGCCGCTTGCGCGACACTGGAGCCGGATCCCCGCGCCCGGGCAACCGCTGGTCGCGGAGTTTTCGGTGACGGCCGACGAACCCTTCGAACCACCGGCCATCCTGCGGCTATCCCCGGACCGATTTGTGGTTGCCGCGGTGGTCGAACGGTCCGCTGAAAAGGTGGTCGAAGTGCGTCTGACCGATGCCGCGGGAACGACGCTGCGCACCGAGCACTGGACACTCACCGGTCAAGCGATCTCGAGCTCCGGACATGCCGAAGTGACCGTGGCCGCACTGTCCGGCGGCGGCTTTGTCGTGAACTACGCCGAAGCCGATGACGATGGAGTTACCCAGAAGTATGTCACGCGTTTGTTCAACGAATCGGCTGAACCCACCGGACTGGACGTCGCGACCGAAGGGGCGATGAATAGTCACGCGGGAAGTTTGGTGACGGCGCTTTCCAGCGGTGCCTACGCCGTCCACTGGATCGACGTCGCGCAGGATGGCTGGGCGCCGGTGGTTGCCAGCCAGACGCATCGCCCGCTGCGGATGCCGATGGATATTCTCGTCGCCGATGCCGACAGCTTGGATGGCTCCGCCGAACTGGAAATCGTGGGCGTGCCGGCCGATGTGGCTTTCAGTCGTGGAACGCGAACCTCGCCCACTTCCTGGCGGATTGCCGACCCGCTGGCCAAACCGCTGGAGATGTGGAGCAGCCAGACGCCGGACGAGTTGCTGTTCACTGCGACGTTGGTCGATCAGACCGGCCACAGTCTGCTGCCGAGTTTGACCGTCACGCTGCACGGTTCGGTCCCGCAGGACGCCCCGGACGGCGGACCGGCGGACGAACCCACCACGCCGCCGGAAGAACCCACGCCGCCGGCGGAACCCACGCCGCCGGCGGAACCGCTGAAGTCGCCAACTGACCCGCCGGCCGCGGAAGAACCGCCGGCTGAGGATCCGCCAGTCGCGGAAGAACCGACCGTTAAGGATCCGCCAGTCGCTGCGGATCCGCCGGCTGAGGAGGATCCGCCGGCTGAGGATCCGCCGGCTGAGGATCGTCCGGACACGGACCACGATTCGGTTCGCAATGATCCGGTTCCCAAACCCATGTTGCCGCGCGTTCAAAGTCAGGCATCGGCCCCGGTGGCAGCTCTGCCGCCCAAGCGGTTGTCGTTTGCCGGCGGAACGGGAACGATTCTGGGATGGCGTTCGCCGGCGCACGCACCGCCGCCGATCGGTGGACGCTATGCGGCGGGGGGCGTTGCCAGCCAGTTGCCGGAACTCGCGGCCGGTGAAAACGCGGCTTCACGAGCCGATTCGGTCCACTCTTCGGCAGACGACACACCGCACGGATCGCGGCGAGCGGAGTCGACGACCAAACCACAGGGCAAGATCGCCAAGGGACAACCCTCCAAGGAACCGTCTGTCGAGGGACCGTCCGCGTCGCAGCAGGCGGTGGCGGCCGGCGCGGTGATCGATACCGAATCGCTGCTCCACAGCCAGATCGCGCAGACGGTGCAGGCGGTAGCCGCAGTCCCCGTGACTATGTTGCCGCAACGTATGCCCGGTGCATTGCCACAGCCGGCGGCTTCGCCGCCACCTCCCTACGGCCGAGCTGGGATGAGCAGCGGGTCCCGCTTCCGCGACCACACCGCCGCCGCGGCGAACCAGGCGCGGGCTGCGGATGCCGTACCCTCACGGCTGCGCGACGATCCCCAACCTCCGCCGTCCTTTGCCGGCGACCTATTGACTGTGGTTCCGGCATTTGACAGCGGTCAATTGTTCGAACGGGTGGACCAGGTCCAGCAGCGGGTACTGGACGAAACCCATCAGCGAGAGATGGTAGCCGGGACGGCCGTGGTGTTGGCCACCGGATTCTCCCTGGCGCAGATCGCATGGTTGCTGCGGGGCAGTGTGTTGATCACCAAACTGATGTCCTCGATGCCCATTTGGTTCGCTTTTGATCCTTTGCCGATCTTGAATGCGACGCAGACACCGCGACTTGGCGGCGGTCTCGGCAGCGATGCTGCCCAGGACGATGCTTCTCTACTGGAAATCGCGACCCGCTAATTCACCGGCCCTGCCGCCGACGCCGCGCAGCGAAAGGAAACAATCGATGAAACGTTTGGGGACCACGACTCGAATCGCCTTCGCCATGGCGATGTGGACGGCGACCGTTCTGTTGGGCTTGCGTTTGACCGGTGAATGGGACGACGGGCACCCCGCCCTGGTAGCATCCCGCACGCGCTTGTCCGAAAGCGTGGCCGTCAGTTGTTCGCAGATGCTTTCTCGCGGCGACGTCGATGGGATGCGCGTCGTGCTGCAATCGTTGGTCGCTCGCAACGGCGACGTGTTGTCGGCCAAAGCGACTCCGGCCCCGTCGGCCGCAGACCGACAGGCCTCACGCCAGCGGGCGGTCGAGGGAGCGGCCGGCGAGGAATTTCCAACCATCCTGGTGGGGCCTCATCGGACGACCTGGCACGCACCCGACTCGACCTCCGCCAGCAACCAGATCGCCGTTCCGTTACTCGAAGCGAACCGACACCGCGGGACGATTCAGATCGCGTTTCGCCCCCCGGTTCAGAAAGGAATGTGGGGATTCTTTGCGATGCCGTCGGTCCGGATCACGTTGTTGGCCACGCTGGCGAACTTTCTGGGGTTCAGCATTTGGCTGCGTCGTTGTTTCCGGCATCTAGACCCGGCCAAAGCGGTTCCGCAACGGGTCCGCTCGGCCTTGGATACGATGAACGAAGGCGTATTGGTATTAAATCAAAAAGGCCGCGTGATGCTGTCCAACGAAGCGTTCGCTCAGGTTTGCGGCGTGGACGCCGATCGGCTGCAAGGTCGGGCGCTGGAGAGCCTCGGGTGGGAGTTTGCCGACGCGCCCCAGCGCCAGCCGCTGGAGTGGTTAGATGCGTTGACCGCCGAGTCGCCTTCGCCGGCGGACGCCGCCGTTCGTCTGACCGACTGTCAGGGCCGACTGCGGCATTTCAAGGCTAACGCCAGCCCGATCGTCAATCCCGAAGGACGCCGCGAGGGCACGCTGCTGAGTCTGGACGACATCACCGTTATCGAAGAGAACAATGCCGCCTTGCAGGAAACGCTGCAGAATCTGGAGCGTTCGCAAGCCGAAGTGCAGGAGCAGAACGAACAGCTGTCTTTCCTGGCCACCCGCGATCCGATGACGTCCTGCTTGAACCGGCGGTCTTTCTTCGAACATTTCGCCGAACAGTGGCGATCGATGCAGCGCTACGACTACCCTCTCAGCTGCGTCATGGTGGACGTCGATCATTTTAAATCGATCAACGACAATCACGGCCACCAAACCGGCGACGAGGTGCTGAAGGCCGTCGCGGCGGCGTTGCTGGAGACGGCACGCGATACCGACTATGTGTGTCGCTATGGCGGCGAAGAGTTCTGCGTGCTGCTGCCCCACGTCGATCTGGCCGGCGCGGCCATCGCGGCCGAACGGTTCCGCGTCGCTATCGAGAACCTCGAGATCCAGGAGTTGCAGATCACCGCCAGTCTCGGCTGCAGCGACAACGGCCAGGATCCGGAATCGGCCGAACAGTTGATCGACCAAGCCGACCAGGCGCTGTACCACGCCAAACGCAGCGGGCGCAACCGCGTGGTTCGCTACGACCGGTTGCACCGTAACGACGAAGCCGCGGCGGCGGAGATCAGCGGCGCCGAGCCCCAAGTCGACGAACAAGCGTTGCTCGAACAAGTACAAGATCTGCAGGACGAAGCCAGCAACCAAACGCTGGCGAGTTCAGCTACGCGTGAGGCGACCGCGTAGCCGATGTCGCCAGACTTTGGACATTCTCCCGTAGCCGAAGTCGCCAGACTTTGGGACGCGTCCCATCCCGTGGCCGCCCGGTCCAAACTCTGGCCAGTTCAGCTACGGGTTCGGCTACGAGACTCGTCCTTTACATCTCCCTTAACGCCCGCTGCAGGGGACAGGTCGCTGCGGCCACCGGCTCGCCTCGGCGATAGCCTTGCAGCAAGGACCGTGAACGTTCGGCCAACAAGCGGCGGACTTCGCGGCGCCGGCCTTTGACCCGTGCGATCTTCATGTTGTCATAGCCGGTGGTCTGATGCCGCATCCACGCGATCACGGCCGACTCGGCACGTTGCTCGATGGGAATACGCTGGGTCCGAGCGACCGTACCGCTACCGACCGGTGTGGCGTGTTCGGCCACGGCGGTGGCGAGTTTTTCGGCCAGAGCGGCGTGAGCGGGAGCGAAGTCCAGGAAGGCCAGCACGGCCCCGCGAAAGTCTTCCACGTACTGCTGCTGTTTGACGTTTCGGCGGCGGGCATCGGCGGCGCGGCGGCGAGCGTACGCGGGGGTGGCTCTTTCGGCCTCCACCGCCGCGCGGACTTCGGCGATCCGTGCACGCGAAGCCCACACGCCCAGCGAGATCACGCGGCGGCCCTTCTTCTGCTTGACCGTCCAGCTGGGACCCGTGGATTTGACGCGGCGAGTCAGCCCGGCGTCGCCGGCCGGCAGCCAGTCCCAATCGCGGGGCACCGTTAATATCTGGCCATTGTCCGCTTTTACCGCGTGCTGGTGCGGTCCGGGGGAAACGATGCGATTCTGTTCGGGCATGGGATCAACGCGGTCTGGTGGCTCTGGATTGTCTACAGGGAACGGCACGGCCAGTCGATCTTGACTTCGAGGGCGGCCGCCGGCTAAGCACGCAGCATGCACCCCTCCACCCCCGCCACCAGCGTCCGCCGCCCCCAGCGTTGGGACGAACCGTTCGATCCTTCGATGGCCGACAGCGAAGTGGCTTGGTTGTTGACGCGCAGTCCGTTTGCCCAGATGTCGCCGCGGACGTTTCCCCGGGCGACGCCGCTGGAAGGCATTTTGCGGAACGATTGCCGCGTTCGCCGATATCTTCCGGGCGAATTGGTGGTCCGTGAAGGGGACTACGGCAACAGCGCTTTTTTGATCCTGGCCGGCAACGTGCGGGCGTTGCTCAAGTCGCTGCCGCCGCAGCAGTTGGGACGGGCTCCGGTACAGCCGATGCCCTGGAAACAGGCGCTCCGGCAACTCTGGCGGCGTTCTCGCTTTGCCGAATCCCGGCCGCGCGAAGCCATCAATGTTTTACAGGGACCGCGGCTGCAACAGGTTGACGACCGGCAGGCCGTGTTCCTGCAAGATTTTGACGGCGTGCTGCAGGAAAATAAATCGCTGCTGTTGGGGCCCGGCGACCTGTTCGGCGAAGTGGCGGCCATGTACCGTTCGCCCCGCACTGCGACCGTGGTCTGTGACAGCGAAGCGACGTTGCTGGAGATCCGCTGGCAGGGCCTCCGCTTGCTGCGCCGCGACCGGGCGTTCTCTGCCCAGCTGGAACAGCACTACCGCACGCACTGGTTGAAAAAACATCTTCAGGAAACACCGCAGCTGCGCTATCTGCCCGAGGCCCAGCTGCAACAGGTCGTCGACGCGGTCGCGATGCAGTCGTTCGGCAAGACCGAATGGAATGCCCAATTCCAGCGGACACGCGACCTGCCACCGGCACAGCAGATCGAATCCGAACCATTGGTGGCATCGGAGGGGCATCTGCCGACGGAATTAATATTAATCCGCGCCGGCTTTGCCCGCGTTTCCCAGCAGCACGGTGCTGGCCACCAGACCAGTGCCTACCTGGGCAAGGGCCAGCTGTTCGGCTTGGAAGAAATCGCTCACAACGCGACACGTCCAGAGGGCACACCGCCGCTAGCGCTGCAGCAATCTCTGCGAGCCGTAGGGTTCCTGGACACGCTGCACATCCCGGTGGAAACGGTGGTCGAGAGCGTGCTGCCGTTTATCCGCAAATCCGAACTGCCACGTCCCCTCGTCCGTCCCCGGCGACAGCAGCCCGCGGCGACCGGTGCGGCGACCGGAGCGGCGACCGGAGCGGCGACCGGTGCGGCGACCGGGGCGGCTGATCCAGGGGGCGAGGCCAGCGGTGACGGGCGCTCACCACTGCCCACCGGTTTGCTGGAATTCGTCGTTCAGAACCGGCTGAACAACGGCCGCGAGGCGATGGTCGTGGACCTGCATCGCTGTACTCGCTGTGACGACTGTGTGAAGGCCTGTGCTACGACCCACGATGGCAATCCCCGCTTTGCACGCATCGGCAGCTCCCACCAACGTCTGCAATTCTTGCAGGCCTGCATGCACTGTGCGGATCCGGTCTGCATGATCGGCTGTCCCACCGGTGCAATCGCTCGCAATCCGGCGACCGGTACGGTCAGTGTTCACGAACCGATCTGTATCGGCTGTGGAACCTGTGCTGCGGCCTGCCCCTATCAGAACATTCAAATGGTGGAAGTGCGTGATCCGCAAGGTCGCTTCTACCGCGACGAGCAGACTCGGTTGCCGATCCTTAAAGCCACCAAGTGCGATATGTGCCAGACCCAACCCTCGGGTCCGGCTTGTACCGCAGCGTGCCCGCACGACGCCCTGGTGCGCATCGATTTGACCGATGTGCATTCGCTGGACGATCTCCTGCGGCAGCGCGGCATGCGTGAGGGGGACGTTTGATGAATCGTTTTCTGCAGCGTCGGTTGCTGGCCACCGGCGTGACCCTGGTGGCGATCGGCGTCTTGGGAGTGCTGCGGTGGGTGGTCACCCAGCGACTGGGGCATGCCGCGGTGATGACCGGCTGGACTACGCTGGCCTGCGTGCTGCTGTTGACCCTGATCGGCCTGCGCCGGCGAATCCCGGTGCTGCCGCTGTGGACCATGTCCACCTGGGTTCAGATTCACATCTACACCGGACTGTTCGCTACCGCCGCCTATGCCCTGCACGTTCCCACGCTGCTGGCCAGCGGCACGTTCGAAGGCGGGTTGGCGATACTGTTTTTGGCCGTTGCCGGCAGTGGCGTCTATGGCCTGTACGTCAGCCGCAGCGCACCGAAACGCTTGACGGCCGTGGCGGGCGAGTACCGATTCGAGCAGATTGGTTGGCATCGCAGCCGCATCGCACAGCTGGCCGATCAGTTGGTCACGGACCAGTTGGGCGCCGCTGGCGGTGGCCCCGAGGCTGCGGCGGTCTTGTCTCAGTTCTATACGCAAACGCTGCAGCCGTTTTTCCTGTCTCGGCCTGGACTGGTGTACGTCGCCGTCCCCAGCGGTGGTCGTCGCCGCCGGATCCTGGCCCAGCTGAACGAGCTGGACCGTTATCTGGAAGCGGGAACTCGAGACGCCGCCGGTCGCTTTGCGGCTTTGGTGCGGATGCGGGACGATTTGGACTACCACTTTGCCCTCCAGCTGCGGCTGCGGGGATGGCTGGTTTTGCACAGCCTGTTGTCGATCGCCCTGTTGGTTTGGGCGACGGTGCATGTTTTGTTGGTGCTGCGGTTTCTGGGTTAATTTTCTCTGGCAGGGTGTTGCACGCGTGCGTCGACAAGAAATCGATTCTCCCCAGCCGCCACAGACGGATCGGCCGAGCGACCGTTGGGTCTGCGGACACGCCGATCAGGGACACCCTTGCGCCCACGGCCCGAATCCCGATGGCGGCTGCCCGGCCACCGGAGCGTGTCGTCCGGTCGAAGGCCGCCGGGGATATCGCTGTGGGCGTCCGGCCTGTTTGGGCGGCCCCTGCGACCGGGGCCCTGACGCCGATGGAACGTGCGCTCTGACGCCGACGCCCTGTGTTCCCCGGCGCTCCTGGCACAGCCGGCGAACGCGCGCAATCGTCGCGGGCGTCCTGGCCGCGGTAGCCGTCCTGGGCCTGATGATCGCTGTGCCCTGGCAAAGTGAACCGCTGCGTCCCGGCCCGCTGCACCGATCGCACGCCCAGATCCTCGGCAGTCAGTTGGCGGCGGATCGCTGTGCAGCCTGCCATCCGGCGGCCCAAGGTGGACTGGTGAACTGGTTCGTCGCCGCAGGAGCCCAGCACGCCGGCATCAGCCAATCGCAATTGTGCATCGATTGTCATCACGGGCAAATCGAACCCGAAACGGCTCTGCTGGCCCATAATCTGACGGCGGCACAGCTGCATCGGATCAGCCGGGACAACTCGCTTGGTGACCGGTCCTGGCACGATTCTCTGCCCAGCCCCGCATTCGCTGCCAACTCGGTCCAGTGCAGCGCATGCCACCGCGAGCATCAGGGTCCGAATCACGATCTCACGGCGCTGACCAACCAGCAGTGTCAAACGTGCCATCAGGATCGTTTCGCCAGTTTCGCCGATGGACATCCCGAGTGGACGGATTGGCCCTACCGCCGGCCGGGGCGCATCGCGTTCGATCACGCTGCCCACGCCCGCAAACACTTTCCGGAATCGTTGCAAGATGGCGTCGCACCGAAGTTCGATTGCCGCGCGTGCCACCAGAGGACGGCCGAGGGCGAGATCACCGCGTCGGGCAGTTTCCAGCAGACCTGTGCATCCTGCCACGAGTCGACGCTGGCGGTCGAGTCCGCTCAGGCCCTGGACCTGTTCGCCGTGCCAGCCTTGGCCCAGCCACCCGCCGGCGCGACGCACTGGCCCGAGGCGGCTCTGGGGTTTTATGATGGTCGCATCGGCCCGCTGACCGAATGGTTGCTGGCGGCCGATCCAGAGGTGCAGTCGGCCCTCGAACGCCTGCCCGCCCAGCGAGACTTTGCCAAAGTCAACGCTGCCAGCAAGACACAAGTCACCGCCGCGGAGCAGGTGGCGTTGGCGATTGACCGGTTGGCCAAAGCGTTGGCCGAAGACAGCGATCGCACGATCCGCCAGCGTCTGGGCGCCAGCGGCGTCGGTGACGACGCCGCGGGCCGCGTTGCCGCCCAGTTGTCACCGCAATTGTTGTACGATTCCGCCAAGCGATGGTTTGCTGAAAGCGGCGGCGCCGCGGCAGCCCCCTGGCACCTGCCCGAGTTCGATCCGCAAACGCAGCTGCCCTCCGGGGGCTGGTACCGGGACGATCTGACGTTGGCTGTGCGGTATCGCGGACAGGGGCATGGCGATCCGCTGCTGGTCGGATTGATCGAAGCCGCCGCGGAGCTGCCGAAGGATTCGCCGCTGGCCCAGCGGATGTGGCAGCATCGCGCGGTCGCGGCGTGTTTACAATGTCACCAACGACCGGTGGGCGCCGACGCGTTCCGCTGGCAAGCGGAGCCGGAGGAGCCACAACCGCGGCCCTTCACCCGCTTTTCCCATCGGCCGCATCTGAAGCTGCCGATCCTGGATGACTGCACGCACTGTCACCAAATTGCCGGCGGGGACGCGGAGGTGCAGTGGGCTTCGACCACCCCTGGCAGCCACGATTTTCGCCCCCTGCCCAAGGCGTCCTGTGCGGCTTGTCACAACGCCACGGCCGCCAGCGACAACTGTACTCAGTGCCACAACTACCACGTCGGCCAGAGCAGCCTTTCGCTCCGCCGAGAGTAGCCGTAGAGTCGCCTTTCGCTCCGCCGAGAGTAGCCGTAGAGTCGCCTTTCGCTCCGCCGAAAGTAGCCGTAGTTGAAGTCGCCAGACTTTGGAGCGTTGGAGTCCAGGCTTTAGCCGCCCGCGCGCGCAGCGACGAATCGCCTAAAGGCTAGACTCCAGCGTCTGTAGCTGAAGTCGCCAGACTTTGGAGAGAAAGGGAGGCGGACCGAGCCACTTTCGGCGGAGCGAAAGGCAACTCTCTAGCAGCTACACAGCGGACGTGGAGCCGTCGGGCAGGTCGCTGGTACAGTGGCCGCACTTGGTTGCCTTGATGGGGATCTCCATCTTACAGGCGTCGCACTTTTTGGACGTCGGCGTGGGCGTGTCCTCGTCGGCTTCGAACTGTTCGCGGACCCGGTTCATCAGTTTGATCACGATAAAGATCGCGATCGCCACGATCAGGAAGCTGACCAGAGCGTTCAGGAAATTGCCGACGTTGATGGATACGGCTTCGACCGGCTGGCCATCTTCTCCGGCCGGTTGGGCTTCGCGAAGCGTGTAGGACCACGATTGAAAGTCGACCTGTTCGGTCAACAGACCCAGCGGCGGCGTGATCACGTCTTCGACCAGCGAGGAGATCACCGAGCTGAACGCGGCCCCGATAACGATCCCCACGGCCATGTCGATCATGTTGCCCTTGAGGGCGAACTTCTTGAATTCCTGCAACATTCCCATAACCGCAGCCTTGATCACCAGGAGATTAGAACCGTACGAAAAGCGATTGCTCGATTTTGCCGCCCAAGCTCGGTATGCTGAGGGCGAATAGCGATCCCCCCGAGCGGCTCTTTTCTAACATGAAACGGCAGAGTAATCGACATGTCCGAAATGTCCGATGACCGTATGCGATGCGAACCGGCTGGGGAAGAACCCGAACGGTTGATGCCTCGAATTTCGATCCTTTCCCTGATCGGACTGACCACGCTGGTCGCGGTCCTGTCATGGGTGGTTCGCACGGGGTTCAGCGGTAACTATGTCGGCCTGAAAGCGTTGGTCGTCGCGGTCACCGCTGCGGTCGTTTGCTTTGTGACCTACGCTGCGGTGTTCTCGATTTCCTACCTGTTCTCTTTGGCGATGCATCCCTTGGTGCAAGCCGCCGGCGGGGATTTGTCGCGCCCACAAGCCGCCGTGCCGACGCGCTGCGCCGCGACCACAGAGGCGGTGGCCGAGTCTCTGAATTCGCCGGCCGGCGGCTCCGCCGTGCACTGCTCGGACGCGGACGGGGCCTGCGTCTCGACGGCTCCGGCCAAGACGCTTCCCGCCGCCGATGCTCGGGAGGATGCCTCGTGAATCGTCCGGACCCTGCGCCGTTTCATTTCCATATTCGATCGCTCGGCGTCCGCGCGACCGGGGTGATCCTGGCGATCGGCTGGTTCTTTGCCACCATGACCGCCGTGCCCGCCGAACCGGTTCCGCTGGGGCGGGTGCCGGTGCCGCCCCGACAAGGGTTTCAATTGTCGGTGGAGATGGAATCCGTGCCCGGCAACGGCTACCAACCGGTGCACCTGGTGTTTCGACCGGTCGGGCGAACGTTTACCCAGCAGCGGAATCTGACCATCGAATTGACCCCCGGTGATCAACTGCAGACCAATCTGGATTACCGGTATCGGTGCGGTGTGCAACTGCCCCAGCGGGCGACCGGTCATCGCAGCGTCCAGTATCTGCCGTACTATGTGGGGTGGTCCTCGCTTCGCGTGCGTGTGCTGGAAAACGACCAGCCGATACCGAACGCGATGACGGTGTTGAACATCGGCAACAGCCGACTGCAACCGCTCGAGCACTGTAGTATCGGCGTGGTGGTCGCCACGAATCTTGGTAAGAACGCCTCGCCGCCGCCGTGGCGGGTTTGTCCGGACGTACGGTCCCTGCAGACCGTCTTTGATGGGGCGTTACCGGCGGACCCCGACACGACGCGGCTGGACCATCGCCAGGCGCTGCGGGAGATCGACAAGGTGCAGGAGGCGGCGGTACAGTTTCGGCAATTGGATATCGCCCAATTGCCCGAAAACTGGCTGGCCTATTCCCAGCTGGACGTGATCCTGATCGCGGCTCCGGATCTGGAGCGGTTGCAGCAGCAGCCCGCTGCCTACCGGGCGCTGACCGATTGGGTCGCAAACGGGGGCCGGTTGTGGGTGTACGCATCCGAGATCGCAGCGCCCGCCCTGTTGGATCAAGTCCGGCTCGAGCCGCCCCGCAACGTCCGCATCCTCACCGGCCGCAGGCTGGAAGACCGGATCCGGTTGAATCGCCTGTCCGGACACGTCTCCTGGCACTACGACAGCTATAGCGGCCCGATGCTGTTGAACGCGGACAACCAGCAGATCGCGCGTGGCGCGGGAACGCTTCCGACCGGTAATCTCTCGCCGATCGCCCAGTTGCAAACGGAAACCGTCGAGGACCTGCGAAAGCACGAACATCCCCTGGTATACGAACGCACCGCCGAGGAACTGAGACAACGGATTCGGCAGGGCGACTGGGGCATGGGTAGGGTCACGGTGATTAGGGACGAAGACCCGTTTCCCGGTTCTTACCAACTCTGGCAAGCTGTGGTCGATGTCGACGATGCAGACGAGTTCAACTGGGTGCATCGCCATGGCGTGAACGTTCCCGGCGGCGACTGGAATTACTGGTCGCTGTTGATCGCGGCGGTGGGACAACCGCCCGTGAAATTGTTTGTTGTATTGAACACGCTGTTTGTCCTGGCCATCGGCCCGTTCTTTTATCTTTATTTGCGCCGCCGCCAACGGCTGTTCTTGCTGTTCTTTATCGCCCCGGTCACGGCTCTGCTGATTACCGGCGGCTTGGTGCTGTACGCCTACCTCAGCGACGGCGTCGAAACGCGTATCCGGACGCGGCAGATCACCTGGGTCGATACTCATAACGGTTATCTGGCGACGCAGTCGCGGCAAACTTATTTCGCGGTTTTGGACAGCTACAAAGGATTGCAGATGCCACCCGAAGCGGCCGTGTATCCGGTGGCACGCGGCTCGATCCGTGGCGGCCGAGGCTATCGCCACAATGCGGCTTCCAATGTTGAAGGAACCATCACCGCGGGCGAGGACTCGGTTCGTCTGCGCGGTTGCTTCCTGCCGCCGCGGGCCCAGACACAGATGCTGGTCTGTTATCCGCAGGCGGTCGAGGAAACGATCACCCTGGACTGGAACACGCCGCAGCCCCAGGTCCACAACCATCTGCCCTACGATCTGGACCGGTTGTTGGTCCGGGACAAGGCCGGCCGCTACTGGCATGCAAGCGGCGTGGGCAGCGGTCAGAGTCGGTCGCTGGAAGACGCTGGGGGCGGCGCCGACGGCGCAGGGGAACCGCCGGCGGTGATCCGATTCGAAAAACTGGATCCCGATGTGCGGCCCCGTTTGCGGTCCGGTACGGACCCCTGGGGACGCTATGGCATCGGCGATGAAGTCGGCCAGTGGGAACGACGCCTGCAACAGTGGATGAACCGTATGCCTCGGGGCACCTTTATTGCCGAAAGTTCGGACGACGAGCGGTCCTTGCTGGGGGTCGAGCGGGCACAGTCGGTCCAGCGCGAACACTATCTAATGGGACGGTTGCCATGATCGCAAGCTCTTGGAACGGACCGGCGATCGAACTGCAGCGGTTGTGCCGCGATTTCGGCAGCACCCGCGCGGTCAACGATGTGTCGTTTACCGTCCCGCCGGGCGGCGTGTTTGGCTACATCGGTCCCAACGGCGCCGGCAAAACGACCAGCATGCGCATCCTGGCGACGCTGGAGTTGCCCACCTCCGGCGACGCATTCATTCAAGGCCTGTCGGCGATCAACGATCCGGATCGCGTCCGTGGCCGGCTGGGGTTCATGCCCGACGGCTTCGGCACCTATGGCGATACGAACTGCGCCGAGTACCTGGACTTCTTTGCTCGCTCCTACGGCGTGATCGGTCGGGACCGCACGCGGCGGCTGCGGCGGGTCATGGAATTTACCGGCCTGGATCAATTGGCTTACAAACCGATCCGCGGGCTCAGCAAAGGCATGAAGCAGCGTTTGTGTCTGGGCCGGGCGCTGATCCACGACCCGGCCGTGTTGATTCTGGACGAACCGGCCGCGGGACTGGATCCACGTGCCCGCATCGAGCTGCGGCAGATGATCCGCGCTCTGGCGGCCGAGGGAAAAACCATCCTGATCAGCAGTCACATCCTGACGGAACTGGCCGAAATGTGCGATTCGGTGGGCATCATCGAACGGGGATGCCTGTTGGCCACCGGCACGGTCGAAGAGATCCGTCGCCAGTTGCGCAAAACCCGCAACATCCTGGTCCGCATCCTCGGCGACGTCGCGCCCGCCGTCAAACTGCTCCAGCCGCATCCGGCGGTCGACCAACTGGAAGGCGAACGCGGTTTGATTCGCTTTCATTTGCACGGTGGCGACGACGTCCAGGTCGAACTGCTGCGGATCTTGACCGATGCCCGAATCGACGTCCTGGACTACGCCACCGTGGACGAATCGCTGGAGGACGTTTTCTTGCAAATCACCCAGGGGCACGTGCAATGAACCCGAATCAACCTCACCCCCTGACGCGGGATCCAGAGCAGGACGGTTTCTGGGGCTGGATCGATCGAGCCAGCGTCTGGGCCGGCGGTTGGTTGAACCCGATCCTGATCAAAGAAGCGCGGCAGGCGCTCAAGAGCAAGCAATTCGTGATCACGTTCTTCTTGTTGCTGGCAAGTTCCTGGCTTTGGACCGTCCTGGGGATCGTCACCCTGTCGCCCGACGTGTACTACATGCCCTCGGGCGAAGACATGCTGCAGGGCTATTACTTTGTGCTGGCCCTGCCGCTGTTGGGGATGGTGCCGTTGGTCGCCCATCGTTCCTTGGCCGCCGAGATCGATGACGGGACGTTCGAGATGTTGGCGATCACCAAGCTGTCCTCGATGCGCATCGTGCTGGGAAAGCTGAACAGCGCGCTGCTGCAGATGATGATCTACTTTGCCGCCGTCGTGCCGGGATTGGCCTTTTCGTATCTGCTGCGGGGCGTGAACATGCCGACGCTGGTGATGATGGTCATCGTGGTGTTTTTCACCGCCCTGTTGATGACCACCGCAGCTCTGATGATCGCCACGCTGGCGTCGCATCGCGCCTGGCAGGCGTTCGCCCTGTTGGCTGTGCTGGGATGCGTGCTGTTTGCCCAGTTCCTCTGCGCCGGGGTTTGTCTGGGAGGCATCGTGGGACAGGATGCCGGTTCCATGCCCGAGTCGTGGTTGTATGTCGGAGTGTTCGGGCTGGTGGGCAGCGGATGTATGGTGTTGTTTGTCAAAGCCGCCGCGGCCAGGATTGCGCCGGTCACCGAAAACCGCTCGACCGGCCTGCGGTGGTGCATGTTCACGCTGCAGTTGCTGTGGATCTTTGCGATGATGCTGATCCCGATGCACTACGCCAATCATACCCCGGACGCCTATGTGGATGCCGAGCCGATTAATTTTGCGATGATGATCCTGGCGGGCTTCTGGTTGATCATGGGGGCGTTGATGTTGGCCGAATCGCCGGAACTGAGTCCGCGAGTCCAGCGGACGCTGCCTAGCACGTTTTTGGGCCGGATGTTCCGGATGTGGTTTAATCCGGGGCCGGGCACCGGTTACATGTTTGCGCTCTGTAGCGGCGTGGCGGCGTTTGCAACGATGGCCGTCTTTTCCAGCAGCGCCGCGTTCCTGAATATCTACCAGAGCCCCTCGACCCATCCGGTGGCCATGGCGTTGTTGATGAGCGGTTATCTGATTTTTTACCTCAGCGCCGTTCGCATCGTGTGTCTGGTGCTCGGCCGCTGGCTGGGCCGATCCTTTGTTCTCTCGATCGCCACGTTGGCGTTCGTCCTGTTCGGCTCGGCAGTGCTTCCCTCGGTCGGCAGTGTTCTGCTGACCGGAGATCTGCCGCAGGCCTATTCGCCGTTGGAACTGCCCAATTGGATGTGGACGCTGGACGAAGCTTTCTCACGGGGGATCGGCCTATCGGCAGCCATGTTGGTTTTCCTGCTGGGCGCGATGCTGTGGGTCCTGAACAGCCTGTTGCTTGCTCGTGAGTTCAGCTATCGACGGATCGCCGAACCGACGCAGCTGCGGATGGAAAAACAGTCCGAGGCGTTGGTATAATCCCCGGCATGATACGCGAACACACGATTGAACTGCGGGTCCGCTACGACGAAACGGATCCCATGGGACTGGTCCACCATTCAAACTACCTGCGGTACTTTGAAATCGGGCGCACGGAGCTGCTGCGAGCCGCCGGCGGACGTTACCGCGATATGGAAGCGGCCGGGCTGTTGGTGGTGGTAGTCCGCGTGGACTGCCGCTACAAAGCGCCGGCACGCTACGACGAAATGATCACGGTGACCACCCAGATCACCAAAGTGACGGCGGCAAAAATCATCCACCACTACGTCATCCGCCGAGATGGGCAGGTGTTGGTCGAAGCCGACGTGACGTTGGCCGTGATCGATCGCGAGGGACGCTTGCAGCGTGTGCCCGAGGCGTTGATCGAAGCCTATCAGTCCTAGAGTGCCTATGCCATGACGCGCCTAACCGCTGGGTAGGTCTCGCTGGGTGGCGCGATCGAGGTTATTGATCTTCTTGACACGGCGGCTGTGGCGGCCGGCTTCGAATTCGGTCCGCAGCCACAGCAAGACCAGATCGTCGACCGAACGATCGCCGATCATGTCACCCGGCAGGCACAGGATGTTCAGATCGTTATGCCGCCGGCTCATCTCGATCATGACTTCGTCATAGCAGGCCGCAGCGCGAACGTGGGGGAATTTGTTGGCCACGATCGCCATCCCGATACCGGTACCGCAGATCAGGATCCCCCGCTCCGCTTCGCCATGGCTGACCTTGGCCGCCACGGCGGTCGCGTAATCGGGATAATCGACTGAGCAGGACTCGTCGTCGGTGCCTTCATCGCAGACGTCGTAGCCCTCGGCCCGCAGCGTCTGGACCAATTTGGCTTTGATACGGACGCCGCGATGGTCGCTCGCAATACTAACACGCATCGGATTCGCCCCCTTGTTGCTCGCAGGCATCCGAACTGGATGGTGCCTGCCCTCCTTGTTCCTCGGGCAACCAGTCTTCGCCCAGCGTCTCTACCCACTGCCCCAGTTGTTCGTCGATCTGTGCCGCGCACGTGGCATACACCTCCTGCGGGGCGCCGATCGGATCACTGACGTCGCTGCCGTCGTGCCGCAACGTCTTGACCCTGCCGGCCGCATGGGGCCAACGCGCGACGATCGCTTCGCGGTGCTGACCGGTCATGGTCAGGACCAGGTCGGCCAGTTCGATCAACCGCTCGTCCAGGGGCCGAGAACTGTGGCCGGTCAGATCCAAACCTCGTTGGCTCATCGCCTCGACGGCTTGTTGGGCGGCGCCCCCGCCGGGCATCGCCGAGACGCCGGCCGATACGACCAAGACCGCATCTTCGCGACCCGTCTTTTGGCGGAACCGCTCGCGCAACATCACCTCGGCCATCGGACTGCGACAGGTATTTCCGGTGCAGACGACGGCGATGATCGGTTTGGCAAACTGTCGCATTGCGGCCCTTTCGATAGCGCCTTCACGGAGGATTTCATAGCGGTTGGCTTTTACCCGGACCACGGTCGAGGCGCCGGCGTATCGCGATGGTCCGTCGCTGAGGATCAGCGGCAGACGGTCGCCAAATTGATCCAGGACGGCTTCGGCCGTCGTCGCCGGTGGTTGTCCGGAAAGGTTGGCGCTGGTCAGGACGATCGGCGCGGCGACGAATTGATGAAGGGTTTCAAACACGCGGTGGGCGACCACGCGAAACCCCACACATCCGTCCGGCGCCAAAACGTACTTGCGGACCTCCGGTGGCAACTGGGTGACAGCCGACTCC
Source organism: Roseimaritima sediminicola (assembly GCF_009618275.1). GTDB lineage: Bacteria > Planctomycetota > Planctomycetia > Pirellulales > Pirellulaceae > Roseimaritima > Roseimaritima sediminicola. The sequence goes on along the minus strand of NZ_WIAD01000001.1, from coordinate 121,761 downwards.
GGCGAGTCGCTGGGCAGGACCAACGTCAACGGGCCCGGCCAACAGCGGCGAGCCAGTCGCTGGGCCAGTGGAGATAATTCACATACAAAGTCCCAGACCGCCTCGGTGCTGCTGAGGGCCAACGCCAAGGGCGCGTTCTGACTGCGACCCTTCAGGTCGATCAGATCCTGAACGGCCTGCGCGTCCAGCCCGCTGGCGGCCAGGCCGTAGACCGTTTCGGTCGGCACCGCGATCACCCGGCCCTCGGCCAAAGCCTGAACGGCACGATGGACCATATCTCGAGGCTCTTCAGCCTTCTGCAAATCTACAAGGGTTGCCATGCGGAGAACAGCATTACAATAAAAGGGATCACGGTAGCCGATTCGCCGTTATTCTAAAGAATCGGGTCTTTTAGCAACAACCCGCCCGATATGCGGCCCGGGTTGATTGGGAAGTTTTCCCCGAAATCAAGCGGCTATCAACCCCACCGTGTTTGCCCATCCTGCCCGAACCGCCAGCCGCACCACGCGTCGCCGCTGGTTGCAACAAACTTTTCTAGCCGCCGCAAACTGTGCCCTGGCCGCGGGATGCGTCAGCGGACCGGCCCAGGCCGCCGAGCCGGATCTGGTCTGGGGCCGGCGCGGTTTGACCGATGGACGCTTTTTGAAACCGCGGGCGATGACCATCGATCGCCATGATCGCTTGTTCATCGCCGATACCACCGGCCGCATCCAGGTTTTTGACGCCGATGGGACATTTCTGCACAAGTGGAGCATGCCGGAGATCGAGTATGGCCGGCCCACGGGCTTGGCGGTCGATCACTGGCAGGCGGCCTCCGACGCGGACACCGACAGCCGTCTGTTGGTCGCCGATACGCACTACCACCGGATGACCGTGTTCGATCTGGCCGGCAACCTGTTGCTGGAAAAACGCATCGGCGGGACGGCGGGGTTCGAACCCGGCGAGTTCGCGTTTGTGACCGATGCGGTGCGGGATTCTCGCGGCAATTATTATGTGGGCGAATACGGCGATTCGGACCGGATCCAGAAATTCGATCCCCGAGGCCGATTCCTGACGCAGTGGGGCGGGACGGGACGGACGCCCGGTTTGTTCGTTCGGCCGCAGAGTTTGGTGATGGATCCCGAGGACACGCTGTGGATCGCCGACGCCTGCAACCATCGCATTCAAGCCTTCGATTGCCGCGAGGAGCAACCCCGACAGGTCGCCCTGTGGGGCGAGTTCGGCCATGATCCGGGCCAGCTGTACTTTCCCTACGACCTGACGCTGCGGGCCGATGGCAGCCTGATTATCTGCGAGTACGGCAACCAACGACTGCAACATTTCTCCGCCGATGGCCGGTTTCTGGCTTCCTGGGGCGGCCCGGGACACGCCCCGGGCCAGTTGTACCAGCCCTGGGGCGTGGTGACCGATTCACGCGGCCGCGTGCACGTCCTGGACAGCAACAATCATCGCGTCCAGCGGATCTGGCTCTGAGCAGCCTCGTAGCTGAAGTCGCCAGACCCGTAGCTGAAGTCGCCAGACTTTGGACCCGCGAACCCAACCCTGTCCAAACTCCGGCGGGTTCAGCGACGAGGATATCGGCACCGGCTAGGCGTTAAAGGTGCGGAGCATCTTGCGGCCGGTGTACAGGTACCACAGATCCTGACAGCCTAGCGGCCGCGGCGATTGGCTGGACGGATGCGATATCGTTTCCAGGCCGTCGCTGATCACGACGTGAGGCTGGTCGTCCCGCATGGCGCGACAGACCACGGCGTGTTCATCGAGCAGGAATCCCAGCAGATCGGGCTGGATGGCGTCGTAGCCTTCACGATCCAAGTGATCGACCAAGGGCTGGACGACCCGCTTCTGTGCGGCGTTCCAGTGTTTGGCGGGCACGGTAAAGATGTCCGGGTGCTCGGCATGCCAACCGGCGTAGATGGCGTAGGTGTCGTCGACGGACAGATCGCTCAGATCGGCGGCAAAGCAGTGGACGGTGGGACCGGCCAGGCCGACGTTGCTGTACTGGACGTCGCCCATGTCGTAGGCATACCGAACCAGAAAGCAGGCGATCGGATCGTGGTAGCTGGGCCACAGCATGGTCTGTGCATCGACGACTTCGACCGACGTAGGCGGCACGCCCATCTGCTGGGGCTGGCTCAGCCAGACCGCCACATCGGCTTCGGCCAAGGCTTCGGGTGTGCGGTACCGCTGGTCGATCTGGTCGCCGATCTCCAGTTCGTCGGCATACTGCACAACGCGGCGGCGAGCGGACGGTTCGGCGGCCAGTTTGATTAGGTGTTCGCGTCCCGCTTCGTCCCCCAGGCGAGCAAGCGCGCCGGCCGCTTCGCTTTGCACCCGCCGGTGTTTCACCTCGAGGGCTTGATGCAGTTTGCCCTTGGCGCGGTCGTCGCCGATCAGTCCCACGGCATCGCACAGCGAAACGGCCAGAGCGATGGCTTCGCTGAGCACGGCTTGGACTTGATCGACGGACTGGCCGAATTCGCTGGGATCCTTTTCGAAGCGTTCCAGTCGCGCGACCACGGCATCCAGCAGGACCAGCAGGCTGTCGATGCGGTCGGTCGCCGGATGTTCCGCCACGCGGCCCGAACGAGTCAGGAAATTCGCGACGTCCAACACCGGGGAAGCCACCGCCGGATGCGAAAGGGCCGCGAAAATATCGGGAAAGAAATCGTGGACGTCCCAGTCGGAGTACTGCAGCAGGGGGCTGAGCACTTGCCCGACGGCCATCCAGCCTTCGGGCGGCCGCGCGATCAACATCCGCGTCAGGATGTGAAGGTGATCGCCGGCGCGGGCCAGCGACAACAGGTGCATCAGCAAATGCCGATTGGGCGTGGACTTGGGCAACGCCTCGTCGATGCCGAGGACGATGGTCGGGTTGACCGGCCGCACCGCTTCGGCCGGTGATTCGCTGCGCAAGACCGAGGTGTGCATCGCGCGAAGCAATCCGCCCAGCACGGCGGGATCGCTGTCGCTCAATTGGTCACGGTGCTGCCACAATTGGTCGAGCCAGCTTTTCAGGCCGGCGACCGCGTCGGCGGTCGCGATCGCCTGCATCGTGGCTGCGGCGACCACGGGATCGCCGTCGGCGGCCACCAGCGGTGCGAGTTCAATAGGCGGGGTTGTCATGAAAAATCCTAAGTCGGTTTGACTGGGTACAGCGGCGTGGCCATCCCATGTTGATCGATTTGCCAGGGCGTCCACACCAGGGCGATCTCGTCGATGCGAAGATCCCCTTTACGCGGTGCGACGGTCGTCGGTTCCAGTTCCAGTTCGGCCACGTCGTAGGCGGCCGATAATTCACGCAGGTCTTCGCGGAGCTCGGCTTCCAGCGACGCGTATTCGGCTTTGATATCCTGTAACGCCTGCTCGGCCCGTAGGACATCGCCCTGTTGCTGGCTGGCTCGCGAGGCGCTGCGAACAGTCGTCGATGTCCGTCGCGAGATCCTGTTGCCCATAAACGCATTGAAGACCGTGGAGATGGCCGACACACCGGTCGATACCCAGGCGCTGGTGGACTGACCTTTCTCGCGAGTCACCCGGCGCTCGGCAGTGCGAATTCGTTTTTCCACCGCGGCCAGTTTCTTGGCATACTTGACGCGCAGTTTCTCGGTCGCCGTGTCACGGGCTTCGTGAGCGGCCTGCGTCAGCGCGATGCGTGCTCCGCCTTCGCTGTTTCCGGCCGGTGCGAACTGGCCCAACAACGGACTCTTGTACAAGGTCAGGGCGTGGTGCCGATAGAAGTAATCCTTCAGCCGCTTTGCCCAGTCCCGGTAGTTGTCGGCGTTACACAGCGCCGCCGGCAGGTCGTAGAACAAAAATTCGGGCTCGGCTTCGGTCTCTAGCGACGCCTCGGGGCTCAGTTCCGTGCTGGCTTGCCACAGGTCCGACGGCACGTCCGGACTGCACAATAACAATCGGCGACGGTCGCTCCAGGAATCCAGCAACGCACTGGCGCGGACGTGATGCAGCGAGCCGGCGCCCAGCAGGGCCGGACGATACACGCGTTTGGCCTGTCCCGCTGGCAGAACGGTGGCCGTGAGAAACCGCTGACGAATCTCGGCCGGGGCCATGGGGCGAGCCGGTTCGGATGGGGAGGCGGCCGGTTCGGGTTCCGGAGGAAAAGCCACCGCTTCGCCGGCTTCCGCCGCTTCGGTTTGCTGGGCGGCTTTGCGTTTTGCCATCAAGCGACCGATCTGTTGCGGCGACAACGGACCGGCCAGAAAGGACATGGCCCAGCGAGTTTGAAACACGACCGGCGCCTCGTCGTGGACGTTGTTCATCAGAAAGCGGCGATTGCCCAGGGCCGACAGCAACTGATCGATCGCTGCTTTGTCGAAGGCCTGGCCGGACTGGATCGCCGCGCCCTCCAAACCGTCCAGCACCCGGGCTTTGTCGCGCTGGGTCTGCAGTCGGCCCAGGAACCAGGTGCCGATATTGGAAAGCCCCTTGTAATCCAAGTCGACCGGGTTCTGCGTGGCCAGCATCACGCCCAGACCGAATGCGCGAGCCTGCTTCAGCAGCGTCATCATCGGCTCTTTGCTGGGCGGTTTGGCCACCGGCGGAAAGTACCCGTAGACCTCGTCCATATAAAACAGGGCTCGCAGCGAACCGGTGCCGCTCTGGGTTCGCATCCAGGCGACCAATTCGTTCAGCAGCACCGTGACAAAGAACATTCGCTGGGCGTCGCTGAGGTGGGCGATCGACAGCACGCTGACCCGCGGCTTGCCCTCGTCGGTGTACAGCAGCCGCTGGATCGACAGGGGTTCGCCCTCCAGCCAGCCGCCGAAGGCGGGCGAGGCATGCAGATTGTTTAATTGCATTGCCAGTTTGCCGCGGTCGGCCGCCGACATGAAACTCTCCAGATCCAATACGCCCACGCGCTCGATCGGCGGTGACTGGATCAAGCCGATCAGATCCGCCACCGAGACGTCCTGGCCGGCTCGCCACTGCGTTTCAAAAATCGTGGCCAGCAGAATGTGCTCGCGCGAGAGCAGCGGGTTGGCGTCGATCTCCAGCAGGGTCAACAACGCCGAAGCCGCCGAGGAGACGCGTTGCCGAAGGGCTTCGTCGTCGGCCAGCACCTCGGCCGGCGGAGCGTCAAAGCTTTTCAGTACGGTCAGCGGCAGTCCGATCCGGCTGCCAGGGGTGTAGATCGCGCGATCGGCCGCCGCTTGCAACCGGGCCACCCGCTCGGGCGACTGTCCCCACGAGGCCAAGCCGTCTTTCCACGTTTTGGCCGTCCACTTGGCAAACTGCTCGGGATCCATGCCTCGCCGCATCGCTTCGCCCGCCTCGAGGTAGGGCTGGAAGTCCTCTGGCGACAGATTGGGAAAGGTCAGCAGCAGATTGGTCAGATCGCCTTTGGGATCGAGACACAGTACCGGCACCCCGTCGATCGCCGCCTCCTCCAACAGCGAGACGCACAGTCCGGTCTTGCCGCTGCCGGTCATCCCCACGCACATCGCGTGGGTGCAGAGATCCTTGGAATCCAGCATCACCAGATCGTCCAGCAGCTTGCCGCCGGGCAGGTCGTACTGCCGGCCCAGGTAGAACGCGCCCAGTTTTTCAAAAGCTTCGACGTCTGGTGTCATCGCAGTGGCTGCTCTGCAGAGGGTTTGAGACAGTCGCTAGCGTAGCGAAAGACGGCAACCGGCTGAACGGGGCACCCCGATCGACTGCGGTCGCGGCCGCCGGTGCCGTCCCGGCCGGTCAATTTGTTGAGCCGTTTAGACGCTAGCCTCGGTTTCGTCACCCTGTTTAGCCGTTTAGGCGCTAGCCTCGGTTTCGTCACCCTGTTGAGCCGTTTAGGCGCTAGCCTCGGTTTCGTCACCGCAGAACCGGGGCGATCGCTCAAACGGCTCACTCAAGCAATGCGTTTTCGAATCAATCGACAGGCCGGCCTGGCCAAGGAACGCGAAGGGAGGAACGCAAGGGCAGAGACGTCACGGCCGGGAACCGGAAAAATTCGAGGACCTCGCCGTCGGGATACCGGTTTGCCGGTACATTCAAGATTGCTGACTCTAAGCACGTCGCAACATTTCATTCGGCTTTACTCTCCCACTGGGAGAGTCGGGCTCTTAGGCCCGGAGAGGGTTTTCGTAGGGCCCTCCCCGGGCCTAAGAGCCCGGCCCTCCCGCTGCGCGGGAGGGTGTTGTCGCGGGGGTTCACCGAAAGATTCATGCCGACGTGCTTAGTGCCCAAGCGGCTGATACTTTGGAGTGGATGCTTATGCTCTTTTTTCTATGCCGCCGCCGAACCGTCAGGGCCTTGCTGCGGGGCTGGTTCGTCGGCGCATTGTGCGTCCTTGCCGCACCGGCGAGGAGCGCCGCTGATGATTCCGCGGTCGCGGTGCAATACGACGTCGTTTATGCCCAGCGGGCTTCGGGGCCGCTGCGCTGCGACGTCTTTCGGCCGCCCGCCGGCCCGCAGCCGCCGCCGGTTGTTTTGGTCGTCCATGGCGGGGCTTGGCGTTCGGGCGACAAATGGATGACCGCCGGCTACGCCCAAGATTTTGCCGCCGCCGGCATGGCCGTCGTGAGCATCAACTACCGCTTGGCACCGGAGCATCCTTTTCCCGCGGCGGTGGACGATGTTCGCGACGCCCTGCTGTGGATCTCGCAGACGGCCGACCAGTACGACTGGGACGCGGACCGAATCGGCGTCTTCGGGTACTCGGCCGGAGCCCACTTGGTAGGCCTACTGGGCGTGCTGCAAGACGAACTGGCGGCCACGCAAAGAGCCGCCAGTGACTGGCCCGCGAACGATCCCCGCTGGCAGCAGATACCGACGATCCGAGCGGTCGCCGCCGGAGGCACGCCGAGTGACTTCCGGCAACTGCCTCCGGACAACTCGACTCTGGCGTACTTCCTGGGCGGTACGCGGGCCCAACGGCCCGCGGCGTACCACGCCGCTTCGCCGGCCGCGCACGTTTCGGCGGCCGATCCGCCAACGTTGTACTTCCACGGTACGGGCGACTTGATCGTGCCCTACCAGGCAGCGCAGCGGATGTTCCGGCAACAGGTCGATGCCGGGGTGGTCAGCGAATTCCTGACCATCCCCGGACACGGCCACCTGATGACCTTCCTGGACGAAAGGTCCCGCCGCGCGGCCCGCGGTTTTCTGCGGCACCACCTGGCTGGCGAGCGAAATTAATTATTCTCTACGCCGTCGGGCTCAGGTCTTCCTCGTTGTGGGTTGCCTGAAAGCGAAACTCGCCGTCCTGGTAATCCACTTCGATCGTCGTGCCTTCGGGGTAGGATTCCCGCAGCAGTTCCGTCGCCAAGCGGTTTTGGATTTCCCGCTGGATGACGCGTTTCAGCGGTCGTGCCCCGTAAGCCGGCTGGTAACCCTCGTCGGCAATCTGTTGGATCGCCGCGTCGGTCACGTTCATCCGCAGCCCCGACTCCTCCAAGCGCTCGGCCAGGTGCCCGAGCTGGATCCGCACGATCTCGCGAATCTGCTCTCGCTCCAGCGGCTGGAAAACCACGATCTCGTCGATGCGGTTGAGGAACTCAGGCAGGAATCGTGCTTTCAGCGGTTCCTGAATCGCCTCCTGCAGTTCTTCCTGTGTGCCGCCTTCCGACGCGATTCGTTGGATGATCTGGCTGCCGACGTTGCTGGTCATCACGATCACGGTGTTGGTAAAGTCCACCGTGCGTCCCTGGCCATCGGTCAAACGTCCATCGTCCAGCACTTGCAGGAGGATATTGAACACGTCCGGATGGGCCTTTTCGGTTTCGTCCAGCAGGATCACCGAATAGGGCCGCCGCCGCACGACCTCGGTCAATTTGCCGCCCTCTTCATAGCCGACGTATCCGGGCGGTGCGCCGATCAACCGGGCCACGCTGTGGCGTTCCATAAACTCGCTCATGTCGATCCGCACCATGGCCGACTCGTCGTCGAACATGATCTGGGCTAGGGCTTTGCAGACCTCGGTCTTGCCCACGCCGGTCGGGCCGAGGAACAGGAACGAACCGATCGGCCGGTTCGGGTCCTGCAACCCGCTGCGACTGCGGCGGACGGCATCGGAGATCGCGGTTACGGCCTGGTCCTGACCGACCACGCGCTGATGCAGTCGTTCCTCCATCACCAACAACTTGGCCCGTTCGGCTTCCATCATGCGGTGCACCGGCACGCCGGTCCAAGCGCTGACCACTTCGGCGATCTCTTCGTCGGTCACCTCTTTGCGGAGCAGTCGCCGGGTGGCGGTCGATTCGTCTTCCGCATCCGCTTCCTCGTGTTTGGCCTGTTCTTCCAGGGCTTCGAGGCGCGAGTTCAGTTGCCTGCGTTTCTGATCCAGCTCGTACAGCCGCTGGTACTCGCTCTCGGCGACCGGTTGCCCGCTGGCCTGGCGATTGCGCAGGTCCGCCTCTTCGGTCCGGAACTGGTGTTCGAGTTCCTCGAGCTCTTTCCGCAGGGACTGGACGTCATCCAGACCCATCTTTTCCGCTTCCCACTGTTCGCGCAGGCTGGCCAGTTGGGCTCGCAGCTGGTCCATTTCTTCGCGCACCGCATCGCGGCGCGCGGCCGCCGAGGCGTCCGGTTCGTCGGCCAATTGACGGTCGGCCAATTCCAGTTGTTGCAGTCGCCGCTGGACCTGGTCGATGGGTTCGGGAACGCTCTCCTTTTCCATCGCCAGGCGGCTGGCGGCTTCGTCGACCAGGTCGATGGCTTTGTCGGGCAGAAAGCGATCGGTGATGTAGCGATGCGAGAGACCGGCCGCGGCGACGATCGCGCTGTCGGTGATCCGTACGCCGTGGTGCGCCTCGTAACGCGGTTTCAACCCTCGCAGGATGGCGACCGTGTCTTCGACATTGGGCTCGCCGACGTAGACCGGTTGGAAACGCCGCGCCAGAGCCGCGTCCTTTTCGATGTGTTGCCGGTACTCGTCCATGGTCGTCGCCCCGATACAGCGCAGCACGCCGCGCGCGAGTTCCGGCTTCAGCAGGTTGGCGGCGTCGGCCGAACCTTCGGCCTTGCCGGCCCCGACCACCAGATGCAGTTCGTCGATGAACAGGATGACCTGCCCATCGGCGTCCTTGACCTCGCGGAGGACGGCTTTGAGCCGTTCTTCGAAATCGCCGCGGAACTTGGCTCCGGCCACCAGGGCTCCCATGTCCAGGGCGATGACGCGTTTGTTCTTCAAGCTGTGCGGCACGTCGCCTTCGACGATTCGCAGCGCCAACCCCTCGGCGATCGCCGTCTTGCCGACGCCCGGTTGGCCGATCAGCACCGGGTTGTTCTTGGTCCGTCGTGACAACACCTGGATGACACGGCGGATCTCGTCGTCGCGGCCGATCACCGGATCCAGTTTGCCGCTCTGGGCCAACAGGACCAGGTCGTTGCCGTACTTCTGCAGGGCCTGGTAGGTGTCTTCGGCATTTTGATCGGTCACGCGAGCCGAACCGCGGACCTGCGCCAAGGCGGTCAGCAGGTCATTGTCGTCAACGCCCATCAACTGCAACAGGTTCTTCGCCTTGTTGTCCACCTCAGCCATCGCCAACAGCAGGTGTTCGGTGCTGACGAACTCATCTTTCATCTGTTTGGCCCGGTCCGCCGAAGCTTGCAGGACGCGGTGTAGAGCGGGCCCGATCTGCGGTTGGCGGCCGCCGCTGACCTTGGGCAATTTATCGCTCTCGGCCGTAACCAAAGATTGCAGCTGAGCGACATCGACGCCGGCGCGTGAGAGCAGTGGTCCGGCGACGCCTTCGTTTTGCGCAAGCAACGCGGCGAGCACGTGCAGCGAATCCATTTCGGGATTCCCCGCCGCACCGGCCTGAGCCTGCGCCGCCGCGATCGCCTCTTGCGCTTTCACGGTAAGTTTATCGAACTGAAAAGCCATGTGTGTTTCCCCCCTTGACAAGTTGCTGCCGCCTGTTTGGCAGTGTGTATGACAAATTAATTAAGAACGCAACTGTTGTGCCGAAGCCCAGCAGTGGCATAGGCTTCCAGCCTGTGAAGTGGCATAGGCTTCCAGCCTGTGAAGTGGCATAGGCTTCCAGCCTGTGAAGTGGCATAGGCTTCCAGCCTGTGAAGCAGTATCCACAGGCTGGAAGCCTATGCCACTGGCTACTATGCCCCGGCACAAAAAAACGCAGCCGCTCGCGGGTGCGAACGACTGCGTGCATCGGAGCGTTAGGCCGGTGAGGCCGATCCGCTTTAGTCTTTGACTTCGAACTCGGCGTCGATCGCATCGTCGTCGGCTTCCCCGGCCGCCTGGTCGGCTGCCGGAGCGGGGCCGCCCGCGGCGGCCGCACCGTCGCCGCCCTTTTCGTACAGCACCTTGGTAAAGGCCTGCGAGGCGGCTTCGAGTTCGTCGGTCGCCTGCTTGATGGCCGCGGTATCGTCGCCTTCGGCGGCTTTGCGGACCTTTTCGATCGCCTTTTCCAGCGGCGCCTTGTCGTCGTCGGTCAACTTTTCGTCGTTGTCCTTCATCAGCTTCTCCAGCTGATACGACATGTTGCTGGCTTTGTTGCGAGCTTCGGCCAGTTCGAACTGACGGCGGTCCTCGTCGGCGTTGGCTTCGGCGTCTTTACGCATCTGCTCGATTTCCGCTTCGTCCAGGGCCGAGGCTTCCTTGATCGTCACCGAAGCTTCTTTGCCGGTTCCCAGTTCCTTGGCCGAGACGCTGAGGATGCCGTTTTGGTCGATGTCGAATTTGACTTCGATCTGCGGCGTGCCGCGCGGTGCCGGCGGGATGTCCTCCAGGTTGAATTCACCCAGCAAGCGGTTGGCGTTGGCCATCTTGCGTTCGCCTTGGAACACCCGCACCGTGACGGCCGTCTGGCCGTCGGCGGCGGTGCTGAAGACGTTCTTCTTTTCCACCGGTACGGTCGTGTTCCGCTCGACCAGCGGAGTCAGCACACCGCCTTCGGTTTCGATGCCGAGGGTCAGCGGGGTCACGTCCAACAGCAGCACGTCGGTACGGTCACCGGCCAGCACGGCGCCCTGGATCGCGGCTCCGATGGCCACGACTTCGTCCGGGTTAACGCCCTGGTGCGGCTCCTTGCCGAAGACTTCCTTGACCACTTCGCGGACCTTCGGCACGCGCGTGCTACCGCCCACCAGAACGATCTCGTCGATCTCCGAGGGCTGCATGCCGGCGTCCTTCAGGGCCTGCATCAGCGGCTTCTTACAGCGCTGAACCAAGTCGTCGATCAGCTCTTCGAAGGTCGATCGCGTAATCGACATCGTAAGGTGCTTCGGTTGTCCCGAGGCGTCCATCGTGATGAACGGCAGGTTGATGTCGGTTTGCGGCAGCGTGCTGAGTTCCTTCTTGGCCTTCTCGCAAGCTTCTTGCAGCCGTTGCAGCGCCATCGGGTCATTTCGCAGGTCAACTCCGCTTTCCGATTTGAATTTGTCGGCGACATAATGGATCAAAGCCTCGTCAAAGTCGTCACCACCCAGATGCGTGTCTCCCGAGGTGCTGACCACCTGGAACACGCGGCTGCTGGAGTCGTCGTCGCCACTGTCGGCGACTTCCAGTACCGAAACGTCGAAGGTACCACCGCCCAAGTCAAAGACGATGATCTTCTCGTCCTTCTTCTTGTCCAGCCCGTAAGCCAGGGCGGCGGCGGTGGGTTCGTTGATGATCCGAGCCACTTCCAAACCGGCCACTTGGCCGGCGTCCTTGGTGGCTTGACGCTGGCTGTCGTTGAAGTAAGCCGGAACCGTGATCACGGCCTTGTTGACCTTGTGGCCCAGGTAGGCCTCGGCCGATTCCTTCAACTTCCGCAGCACCTTGGCCGAGATTTCCTGCGGCGTGTGCTCCTTGTCGCCCACCTTGATCTTGACGTACTCGCCGGGCCCACCGGTCACGCCGTAGGGCACCATCTTCTCTTCCGACTCGACTTCGTTGTGCCGCCGGCCGATGAAGCGTTTGACGCTGTACACCGTACGCGTCGGGTTCGTCACGGCCTGACGCCGAGCCGGTTCGCCGACGATCGTGTCGGCATTATCGGTAAAAGCGACCACGCTGGGCGTCAGCCGGTTGCCTTCGGGGTTGGGAATCACCTTGGGCTCACTGCCTTCCATCACGGCGACGACGCTGTTGGTCGTCCCGAGGTCGATTCCAATGATTTTTTCACCTTGTGCCATGATCCATTCTCCTGCGTTTTGATCGGGGCCGCACCCCTGAACGGTTTAGGTGCAACGGGTTCTTCGTGACCTTCTCAATGGCAAAGTCCGTGCCATTTGATCTGCCGCGGCGCTTTGGCTGTGCCGTAAGTGCAGTGAGGTCAACAGTTTGCGGCAAAATCAAAACTTGGCAGAAAGCGGCTGGCGAGAATCCGGACTGCCAACTCTGTCAGAATCCAATTTGTGGCCTACCCCGGCCTTCAGGTCCCTTGCCAATATGACAGCACCCTCTCTACGCTCTGTGACCACACGTCAGGCCGCTGGCCCCGTGTTGTTCGAGCGTACCCGTACAAGTAATTCGGACCCTCCGCTGTGACCGCACCGCTTCGCCCCACCGACCCGCCTGATTCCTCTTCATCGCCTTCCGGCTCCTCGGCCGCCGACCCCTCGTCGGTTGGCCCCTCGTCGGTCGAATCGCCCGATACGGTTCGCCGCCAAGTCGCCGAGATCGACCAGCAGTTGCTCGGGCTGCTCGCCCGCCGCCGCGCCGCCGTTCAAGCCGGCTTGTCTGCCGGACAGGAGCCCTTGGTCGGCGCGATGGCCGCGGCGAATCAAGCCATCGACGAGGTGCTCGCCACGGCTGCGGGGCCGAATGCACCGGCCGAAGCGACCGAAGCGACCGAAGCGACCGAAGCGACGGCGGGGCGCGTGGAGCCGCCAGCGCTGAGCCGCGCCCAGCTGCGGGCTTGGCTGCGGCACGCGGCCAGCTTGTCACTGGCCGGCGAACACAACAATCGGGTTGCATTCCTGGGACCCAAGTTCAGTTACAGCTATCTGGCGACGACCAACTACTTTGGCGACGCCGCCGAACTGGCTCCGGTGCAATCGATCGAAGCGGTTTTCGAAAGCGTGTTGGCGGAGGACTGCCGGGCGGGCGTGGTCCCGATCGAAAACAGCACCGACGGCCGGATCGTCGACACATTGGGAATGTTCGTCAAACATCGCGTGGCCATCTGCGGCGAGGTGCTGCTGCCGATCCACCACACTCTGCTTTCGCGTTCGCCCCTGGAGGCCATCGCCCAGGTATGCAGCAAACCGCAGGCGCTGTCGCAGTGCCGGCACTGGCTCAGCCGGCACCTGCCGGAGGCCCGCACCGTGGCGGTTGCCAGCACCACCGAGGCGGCTCGCATCGCCAGCGAACAGCCGGGCGTCGCCGCGGTGGCTGCGCGGCAAGCCGGCCAGCCGTACGGGTTGGATGTGGTGGCCGCCAACATCGAGGACAACCCGCACAACGTCACGCGGTTTGCCGTGCTGGGTAAGGAGCCCGTCGCCGCGACGGGACGCGACAAGACGACCCTGCTGCTGCAGGTGGCCCACAAGCCCGGGGCACTGGCCGACGCGATGGCGATCTTCAAGAACAACCGTCTGAACCTGACCTGGATCGAATCGTTTCCGATCAGCGGCGAACGGGCGGAGTACTTTTTCTTCGTCGAGTGTGAAGGACATCAAAGCGACCCAGCCGTGCAAGCGGCCATCGAGGCGCTGCGGAGCCAAGCCCTGCGGCTGGACATCCTGGGGTCGTACCCCCAAGCCCAACCGGCGTAAGCCCAAGTCGTCGAACCGCCCCAGAGCCGAACGCGCTAGCGTCGGGTCTCGCGGCGGTGGACTGGGGAGCGGCGATCCGCGAATCCGCACCTCTTTCGGTTGCGCATAAATGCGGCGGCGAAAAACGTCGTGGATCGGAAACCCGCGGCCCCACGCCGTCGGCCGGCGGACCAGACCCAGCCGAACGCGCTAGCGTCGGGTCTCGCGGCGGTGGACTGGGGAGCGGCGATCCGCGATTCCGCACCTTTCTCGGTTGCGCACAATCGCGGCGGAGAAAACCGTCGTGGACGGGATACCCGCGAAAGCGCGCCGTCGGGCGGCGGACCTAACCCAGCCGAACGCGCTAGCGTCGGGTCTCGCGGCGATCGACGTTGTCCCGGCGCGGGCTATTCCAACACCCACAACCCGAACGCACCACCGCCACGATCCCGACGTCACCCACCGCTTCAAACCCACCGCTTCGAAACCGCCGCTTCAAACCCACCGCTTCAAACCCACCGCTTCGACACCGCCGCGGGGGCCAACCTCTGGCGAGTTCCGCTACGATCGGGGTCGCTACGAGAGACGCCTTGGAACCGGGAAGGCGAGCACGAAGCGGGTTCCGCGGCCGGGTTCGCTCTGCACCGTGATCCCGCCGCCGTGGGCTTCGATGATCTTCCGCGCCGTCGGCAGCCCCAGGCCTGACCCGCCGGTTTTGGTGCTGTAAAAGGGCTCGAACATGTGGATCACCGTGCTGTCCTCCATGCCCGGGCCGTCGTCGATCAACTCCAAGGCCACGCCTCCGCGCGTACTGTAGGTCCGCACGACCAGCTGGCCGCCGCGGCCCATCGCTTCCAGGGCGTTTTTGACCAGGTTCATCAGTGCCGACTGCAACGTGTCGCTGTGCAGCATGATCGACGGCAGGTCGGCGTCCAGGTAGCGTTTGATGTCGACGTTGTCCTGGTCTGCCTGCGCTTCGTAGGCTCGCAGCACCCGGTCGATTTGATCGTTCAGGTTGCCGGGTGTGAGGTCGATCTCGCGGAGCCGAGCAAAACGCAGGAAGTCGCGCAGCAGCGCCTGCATCCGCTCGCACTGCTGGCGGACGATGTCGGCTTTGTTCAACGCCCGCTGCCGCATCGGCGAATCCAACTCGGCCAGCTCCTCGCTGAGCAAATCGATGTTCATGTGAATCACCGACAGCGGATTCTTGATCTCATGCGCCAACGATCCGGCCAGCTCCGCCAGTTCGTCGTACTGACGGCGAATCGTCTCGCTGGATTCGGCATCGCGTTTGTGAGGAAGCACGTCGTCGGTCATTGCCATGGGGTCCGTAGGAGGCGGTTCCGGTTGGGGAGCATGTTTTGATTTAGAAGTCAGAAGTCAGGGTTCAGCCGCAACGGCCTGGCCAGCCAGTCGCTGCAGGGCCTCCGCCGCGGTGAACTCGCCAGCCGGTCCTTCGCGCTGGCGGTCGACCAGCGGGCCGAGGGGCAGGGTGACCGTCGAGTCGCCGCGGACGGTGGTTCCGGAGGCGTCGACGCCGGGCCAGCGGACGGGCAGAAAAACCGCAGCTCGGTGAGCCACCGCCGGGGGAGTCGCCGCGTCGCCGAGCAGGACCAGCGAATCCGGGGCGGCGGGAGTGGGGTTGGTACGTTCTGCAGATTCCAAGCCGATGGGCCGGCCGTCCGGCCCGCTGGCCGAACTGGCCGAACTGGCCGCCCACGACGGCTGCAAGCGAACCCGCACCGGTCGAGCTGCTTCGGGCGATCGGTCGGCTTCGTCGGCCCCCGGTTCGCCTCGCCCGACCAGCAGCGGTTCGACCGGCCTCGCCGCAAAGCTTAACGGGCCGCTAAAGCCTGTTAGCCAGAGTTGTGATTGGCGGGCGGCCGCGGCCGGGTCCAGGCTGACCAGGACGCCGCGTCCGCGATCGTTCAACCGCTCGATGACCCGCAGCAGCCACGTCCCGACTTCGCCCATCCCGACTTCGCCCAGTTCGCTTTGCCCGGCGCCGGCGCCCGCCCAGGCGTCGAATGCGCCGGGCATTACAATGACCGCGCGCATCCGTCCGGATTCGAGGAATCCTGCAATCGCTTCGACCGTCGCGGTATGGTCCGCCCCGTTCCAGGTCTCGGCGGCCGGCGAACCGCGTTTGTCTTCCGCTGCGCCCGTCTCCGGCTGTTGGCTCAGCCGCCACAGCAGCGATCGCAGCCAGGGCAGTGGAGCGATGTCGACGTCCAGCGGCGCTCCGTCGGAAGCCGCATGCGCGGCCGAGGAGCCGGGGGCGGGAGCTGCCGCATCCGGCGGCGCGGGGCCCTGAACGGCCGGACGAAAGTGCAGGATTTGCTGCGGGATGCCCGTTAAGAAACGTTCGGCCAAGCGCGGAGCCTGGGCGTGGGGGTCGCCGAGGATCAAGACGCGGTCGGCGTGCATGCGGACATCGGCCAAGGTCGCGGCCGTGACGCCGTCGCGAGCCGTGGCCGCCGCGACCGCCGAAAGCGTCGCCGTGCTGTCCAGGCGCAGCGTCGCCGCCAAGGCGGCGGCGGTGGCGACGGCGGCGCGAGCCGTTTGCAGGTCGCCGGCGAACCCATCGACCTGGACTTCGGCCGAGTCACCCAGCCGACGGGCGGCCGCCTGCAGGGCCTCCGCCCAGGATGCCGGTCGGCCGGCCACCAGCGGCCCCAGGAGCGTTCCGCCAGCCAGGTCGCCCAAGTGCCGGTCCCGCTTGGGGCACTCGGCACCGCGAACCACGTCATCGCGAACCAGGTCGTCGCGAACGAGGTCATCGCGAACCAGGGCATCGCGAACCACGTCATCGCGAACCGGGGCATCGCGAACCAGGTCATCGCAACGCAGCGGGCAAAAGGGGCAGGTCCACGGCGCGGTCATCAGAGAGCAACTTTGGGGGCGGTTCGCGTTGTAAACAGGTCAATCGGCCCCGGGTAAACGTCGCAAACCTGGGGTGCCGATGGTATTCTAAAGGAAAACTCTGGCGATCGGCGTTCTCACCGTGCCAGAAACTCGTCTTCTTTGGGGATTGCAAGCAATGAGCGGCACGATGCAGGAATTTACCGACATCCTTCTACAGGAAGGGGTCATCAGCCTCGACCAGCTGAGCGAAGCGGAGAAGGTCGCGGCCGACGCCAAGATGACGGTCGGTGAAGCTCTGGTGAAACTCGAGTACGCCACCCCGGAAGAGGTCGCCGAGGCGACGGCCAAGTTCCACCGCGTTCCCTACGTCGATCTGCGGCAGACGCGGATCCCCGAGCATGTGATCGAATTGGTTCCCGAGTCGGTGGCGCGGGAAAACATGGTGCTGCCCTACAGCGAGGAGGACGGCGCCCTGAAAGTGCTGATCGCCGACCCCTTCGATCTGGAAACCACCGAAAAACTGCGCTTCATTCTGAACAAAAAGATCGAGACCGCGATGGCGGCCAAGGAATCGATCCAGGAAGCGATCAACCAGTACTACGGGCAGGTCGAAGGTGAATCCGCCGACTCGATGCTGCAGGAATTCACCGATACGGCCATCGACTTTACCGAAACCAGCGAAGCCGACGATGTGGGCGGCGACAGCGGTGACCTGGACGAAAATTCACCGCCCGTTGTCCGGCTGGTTCACCTGATGATCCAGGAAGCGGTCCAGCTGCGGGCCTCGGACATCCACGTCGAACCGTTCGAGGAACGCGTGCGGATCCGCTATCGCATCGACGGCGTATGCGTCGAACGCGACTCACCCCCCCGCCGGATGCTGGGCAGCCTGGTCTCCCGCATCAAGATCCTCGCCAAGATGGACATCAGCGAACGCCGACGCCCCCAGGACGGGCGGATCAAGATCACCGTCGGCGACAAGGAACTGGACCTCCGCGTCAGCATCATCCCCACCAACCACGGCCAGTCGGTCGTGATGCGGCTGCTGGACAAGGACAACATCAAGGTCGGCACGCGCCAGCTGGGACTGGCCGAAAAGGACTTCCGCGATTTTAACAGCCTGATCAAGCGGCCCAACGGCATCATCCTGGTGACCGGTCCGACGGGATCGGGAAAGACGACGACCCTGTACGCGTCGCTGAACGCCCTGAACCGGCCGGACCGCAAAATCATCACCGCTGAAGATCCGGTCGAGTACTACCTGCCGGGCATCAACCAGGTGGAAGTCCGGCACAACATCGGGCTGGATTTCGCCCTCATCATCCGCTCGATGCTCCGCCAGGCACCGAACATCATCCTGGTCGGCGAGATGCGTGATACCGAGACGGCATCCATGGGAATCCAGGCCAGTCTGACTGGACACTTGGTATTCAGTACCCTGCACACGAACGATGCGCCCAGCGCTATCACGCGAATGGTGGACATCGGTGTACCGTCCTATCTGGTGGCCAGCAGTGTGATCGCGGTCCTCGCCCAGCGGCTGGTGCGGACGATCTGTCCCCGCTGTAAGCAGTCGTATAAGCCCCCAGAAAGCGTCATCAAGGATGCGGGCCTGCCGCCGGAATTGGTCGCCCACGGCGAATTTGCTAAGGGCAAAGGATGCAGCTATTGCCAACGCAGCGGCTACCGCGGCCGACTGGGGATCTACGAGCTGATGATGATCACCAGCCGGATCCGTGAAATGATGTTCAAGGGCAGCTCCACCCAGGAGATTCGAGCCGTGGCGATTGAGCAGGGAATGACCACACTGTACGCCGACGGAATGCGAAAAGTATTGCGTGGAATCACGACCTTCGAAGAGGTGTACCGCGTGGCCAAGCGGACCGAGCAGGACTTCATGGCCCTGGAGCATCTGGTCAGCGAACTGAATTAATTTCGCTCCAGGGGGCTCTCCCGACGCTTGCGGAACGATGCCTGAAAGACGGCTTTAAGGGCGCTTTGTGCACCGCTAGTGAGTTGGTCTGGGGCGGCGTGGGACCGTTTCGGTTCGGCGGGCACCATCGCGAGGGGGACGGTCCGGGGCCGTCTTCCTGGCAGGGGGGCTTTGGCGACCATTCGTGCGGTCCTACGGGCTTCGGGCATGAAGGCCACTGCCGTGCCAATCGACCCTCATTCCGAGCTCAATCGGCGAAAAAGACCGGAGAAACTTGGCTTTTTCGCTTCCTCCTTCCATAATGCTTGCATCAGGACGCCGGATTTGGCTGCCTGCTTTTCCTATATGCCATTCTCTTTTTCTCGTCTGCAGCCTGAAGGATTCTCTGCATGGCTACGGTGCTGATCGACAAACTGTTGCAAGCCGCTGTCAAGCAGGGGGTTAGCGACATCCACATCGTTGTGGGCCAACCGCCCGTGTTTCGGCTGCATGGTCGCATGCGCAAGCTCGAGACCAAGGTGCTCGAGAACGAGGACACCGTAGGGCTGATGAAGAGCATCACGCCGGAGCGTTGTCAGCGGGAGTTGCAGGAGACGGGCAGCACGGACTTTGGGTTCGCCTTTGGGGACATGGCTCGCTTTCGCGTGTCGGTGTTCAAGCAGCGCGGATCGATTTCGATGGTCCTGCGGCAGATCCCCAACGACAAACTGACCCCCGAACAGCTGGGGCTGCCCGAGTCGGTGGTCAAACTGGTGATGCGGCCGCGAGGGTTGTTCCTGGTGACCGGGCCGACCGGAAGCGGCAAGAGTACGACGCTGGCAAGCCTGGTGAACTTGATCAACGAAACGCATGATCACCATATCATCACGATCGAGGACCCGATCGAGTTCTATCACGAGCACATCCGCAGCACCGTCAACCAGCGCGAGGTGGGCGTGGACGTGCCCAGTTTCGCCGAAGCGATCCGCCGGGCATTGCGGCAGGACCCGGACGTGATCCTGGTGGGCGAGCTGCGGGACTTGGAAACGATCGAAGCGGCGATCAGTGCGGCCGAAACCGGACACATCGTCTTCGGCACCCTGCACACCAACAGTGCGCAGGGCACGGTCAACCGCGTGATCGACGCGTTCCCCGGTAACCTGCAGGACCAGATTCGTACGCAGTTGGCCAGTTCGCTGATCGGCGTGGTGGCCCAGACCCTGCTGCCGCGAATCGGCGGCGGCCGGGTGGCGGCCTATGAAGTCCTGGTCGTGACGCCGGGCATCGGCAACCTGATCCGCGAGAACAAGACGTTCCGCATCAACAGTGCGATCCAGACCGGTGCCAAGCTGGGCATGCAGCTGATGGACGACGCACTGTTCAAGCTGTGGAGCGAAGAGAAGTGCACGGTCGAAGACGTGTTGAGCAAAGCCCAGCGGCCGGACGACCTGGCCAAGCGGATCGTGCAAGCGAGACGTGGGGTCATTGACGAACCCGAAGTGATTGAAGAGGACTGACATGGCGGTGCGGCGAATTGGACAGATCCTGGTCGACCTCGGCTTTCTCAGCGACGAACAGCTGGAAGTCGTCCTCCAGGAACAACAGCAACAGCCCGGGGCGATGCTCGGACAGGTTGCCGAGAGCATGGGCCTGATCACCGACGAGCAGTTGGTGCAGGCGTTGGCCGAGCAGATGCGGATGCAGACGATCTCACTGAGCGAGGTCGAGCTGCCCGAGGAGGTCCTGGAAAAGATCTCCGAAACCATGGCCCAGCTGTACCGCGTGGTGCCGGTCGCCTTCGAAGGCAACACCCTGACGATCGCCACCTGCGATCCGCAGAACCTGACGATCCAGGACGAGCTGCGGACGTTCCTCGGTTACGACATCCAGATGGTCGTGGCCACCGAACGCGAGGTGATGCAGACGATCGGCCGGTTCTACGACAGCGAGAGCGAGAGCGTCGAGAAACTGGTCTCGGAACTGGCCGAGGACGACGAGCTGAAGTCGGCGATCGAGGAGCTGGAGAGCGAGAAGTTTAACCTGACCGACGCCGAGGCCCTGGCCGACAGTGCGCCGGTCCGCAAGCTGCTGAACATGGTGCTGTTGTTGGCGATCAAGGACCACGCCAGCGACGTGCACTTCGAACCGTTCGAAGACGAGTTTCGGATTCGGATCAAGGCCGAGGGCGTGCTGTACGAGATGGTCCCGCCGCCTCGCCACCTGGCGTTCGCGATCACCACGCGGATCAAGGTGATGGCCAACCTGGACATCGCCGAGCGGCGGATGCCGCAGGACGGCCGAATCGAATTGATGCTGGGCGGGCACCCGGTAGACCTGCGGGTCAGCGTCCTGCCGACGATCTTTGGCGAGAGCGTCGTGATGCGGATCCTGGACCGTTCGGTCGTGGACCTCAGCCTGGAAAACGTCGGGATGGACGATTTCACGGTCAACGCGTTCCGCAAGGCCATCGACCGGCCCAACGGAATCGTGCTGGTGACCGGACCGACGGGCAGCGGCAAAACGACCACCCTGTATTCGGCCCTGACCGAGCTGAACGACCCGGAAGACAAGTTGATCACCACCGAGGACCCGGTCGAATACGACATCGATGGGATCATCCAGATTCCGATCGACACCAAGAGCGGCGTGACGTTCGCCAGTTGCCTGCGGGCCATCCTGCGGCAAGACCCGGACACGATCCTGGTGGGCGAGATCCGCGACTTGGAAACCGCCGAAATCGCCATCCAAGCCGCCCTGACCGGTCACCTGGTGTTCAGCACCCTGCACACCAACGACTCGGCCGCCACCGTCACCCGGCTGAAGGACATGGGCATCCAGACCTTTATGATCTGCGCGACGGTCGAAGCGATCCTGGCCCAGCGGCTGGTCCGGCGGATCTGCACCAAGTGCCGCGAAGAGGTCAAACCGGGCACGGAGCTGCTGTTCGAGCTGGGGCTGGAGAAGTCGGACGTGCAGGGCCGCACCTTCTATCGCGGGGCGGGCTGCGACGCCTGCAACAACACCGGATACAAAGGCCGCGTGGGCTTGTTTGAATTGATGGTCATGAACGACACGATCCGCGAGCTGGTGATGGCCAACGCCTCGACCGACGAGATCCGCGACCAAAGCCAAAAAGATGGCATGGTAACGCTCCGCGACTTCGGCATGCGGTTGGCCGAGGACGGCATCACCAGCCTGGACGAAGTCGTCCGAGAAACCATTCAAGAAGCGTAGTAATAGCACCCTCCCGCGCAGCGGGAGGGTCGGGCTCTAAGGCCCGGGGAGGGCGAGAAACGCAAAAAACCCTCTCCGGGCCTGAGAGCCCGACTCTCCCAGAGGGAGAGTAATGCCTGATCAAGACCACACTGAGACCCATTTTTACAAGCACGATCGTCACGAGAGACTGCGATGCCTACCTTCCAATTCGAAGCGATGGACGCGACGGGTCAAGAGATCCGCGACGAAATCGATGCGCCCAGTGAGGAGGAAGCCCAAACCACGATTCGGTCGATGGGCTACTTCGTCACCAAGATCTCGCTGAAAAAGGCGGCCGCCGGGACCGCGGCGGGCGGCAAAAAGAAACGGCCCTTCGCGCTCGGCAAAGCCAAAACCAAACAGATCTGTGCGTTCACTCGCCAGCTGTCCATCCTCCAGGACGCCGGCCTGCCCATCCTGCGGTCGCTGAAGATCCTGGAAAACAACCAGAAGCCGGGCAAGCTGAAGAACTCGCTGCAGGATGTCTGCGAAGAGATCGAGGGCGGGGCCACGCTCAGCGAGGCGATGAGCAAATCGCCCAAGGTGTTCACCCGGCTGTACGTGAACATGATCAAAGCCGGTGAGGCCGGCGGTGCTCTGGAGACGATCCTCCAGCGACTGGCCGATTTCCTCGAACGCGGCGAGTCGCTCAAACGCAAAGTCAAAGGGGCGATGATCTATCCCTGCGTGGTGATCTTCGTCGCGATCGCGATCCTGATCTTCATCATGGTCTTCATCGTGCCCACGTTTCAGGAGATGTTCGAGGAGTTCGAACTGGACCTGCCGGCCCCGACCGTGCTGCTGATCGCGATCTCGGAATACCTTGCCCAATACTGGTTCCTGTTGATCATGATCCCGCTGTGCATGTTCATGCTGATCAAGCTGCTGCGGAAATTCAAACACGGCCGCATGGGCTTTGACCAGTTCATGATCAAGGTGCCGATCATCGGCGGTTTGGTCGAGAAGAACATCCTGGCCCGAACCACGCGAACCCTGGGCACCTTGGTCAGCAGCGGGGTGCCGATTTTGGAAGCTCTGAACATCACCCGCGAAACCTCCGGCAACGCGATGTTCGAACGGTTGTTTACCCGCGTGGCCGACGCGATTCGGCAGGGCGAAGTGATCAGCAAACCGCTGGCGGAAAACAGCGTGCCCGGGTTCCACCCGATGGCCCTGTTGTTCTGGATCCTGTTGGGATCGTTCCCGGGACTGCTGCTGCTGTCGGTCGCCATGACCTCCGGCGGCACCTCGCTGGGCGAGGACCCGAACATGGTCCAGACCCTGTACGGGATCGGCCTCGGCACGGCCGGCTTGGGCACGGTGATCTGCGTCCTGTTGTACATGACCAAGTACCGCCAACGCGTCGTCGACGACCTGGTCGTCAACATGGTCGACGTGGGCGAAGAGACGGGCGAGCTGGACACGATGCTGTACAAGGTGGCCGACACCTACGACGAGGAAGTCCGCACGTTGACCGACGGTCTGCTGGCGATGATGGAGCCGATCATGATCGTGTTCCTGGGCCTGGCCGTGGGCTTTATCGTGATCAGTCTGTTCATGCCGTTGGTGGGCTTGATCAGCGGACTTGGTTAGGCCGCACATGTCATCGAAACATTTCGCTCTTCCCCGGGGGGGGGCGACGCAACACAACTTGTCTGAAGGAATTGTCGTTATGAGACGCTGCTACCGCAAACGGAATCGCTCCGGTGCATCGAGCGGATTCACGCTGGTCGAGCTGTTGGTCGTGATCACGATCATCGCCATCTTGGCGGCCATCGCCATCCCCTCGATCGGGATGGTTATGGACAGAGCCCGCAACACGACGACGCGGATGGAGATCTTGGAGATCGAGAAGGCGGCAGAGAACTATGGCGGCGAGTACGGCGACCTGCCGCCCGATGGCAGCAGCTGGGTCGTGATGAACCGTCATTTGAACAAAGCTTTCCCGCGAATCAGCGCGGTCGACCGCACGCTGCTGTACAACATGTGCCACGAGCCAAACGTGGGGCCGAGCAACAATCCTTCGGGCAGCACCTTCTATCCGGTGGCGATCGACCGGGCCGAAAGCATTGTGCTTTTTCTGGGCGGGTTAAGCGCCGATGAGACGCGTCCTTTCACAGGACCCGGTGGACCGTTCCAGTTTGTGGGAACGGCCGGCACGGACAGTCCCGTCGATCCGGCCAGTTACCAGTACAACATCGATCGCAATAGTCCTCGTATGGAGTTTGAAACAACGCGTTTGACGATCGCCCCACTGCCCACGCCCACCTCGCCGGTCAGCAAAACGAATCGAGTACTGTCCAGTGACGACGGAGATCTGTTGCCGATTTACGTTCCCAAGGGGCGTTCGGCTCCGTACGTGTACTTCGATAGTCGCACCTACGGTTACGTCGTGGATACACCGATTTCGACGCTGCCTTACAACGGTTTCGCGCAAGGCGGCTTTGGCGCGGTGCGGCCCTACAAAACAACTCAGAATCCGCCCGGAGCCGGCAGTTATACCGCGGCGACGGTCCCCAACGCGCTGCGGTGGCAGAACCCGGATTCGTTCCAGATCATCTCCGCCGGGGCGGACGACATGTTTGGCAACCTGGCGTTCAATCCCTCGGACTCCAGCATGCCGGCCTACTTCCTGTCCGACACGGGGCAGGTCATGGCTTGCAATACCAGTGCGGCCAACGGCCAGGCGATGATCCTGCCGAACGTCAGCGGATTCCAAGAACGAACGCTTGACAGCACCTGGGAAAACAATCACCTCGACAACATCACCAACTTCAGCGAGCAATTGTTGCTGGAGGATAACCTGCCGTAGGGGAACCTACTGCGCAGGGCGTAGGCGTGACGCCCTCCCCGGGCCCGAGAGCCCGACCCTCCCGGAGGGAGGGTGACAGAAAACACGCATACTACCTCTTTTTCTTGTCTGACCATTCGGAAATCTATTTCATGCGACGCGCATTTACCCTAGTCGAGCTGCTGGTGGCGATCGGCGTGCTGGCGGTGTTGGGCGGGATGGTGACCGCGGCATTGGTCAGCGTCAACGCGGACGCCCGGCGTGCTCGGTGCCAGACCCAGCTGGTCGCCATGAACGCCATGCTGCAGTCGCGACTGGAACAGTACCTGACGTTGCGCGTCGATGCCGGTGGGGCAATCGGCATGACGCCCCCCAGTGCGTCGATGCCGCCCTGGGTCCAATTGGGCACCGATTCGGCGCGGCTGCGCCTGATCAATATGCGCGAGCAGTTGCGGATCGAGATGCCCGATCGCAAGAGCGACCTGTTGTATCCCTTGCAGACGGGAACCGGCGTGCCGAACCTGGCTCCGACGCAAGCGGCGATCTATCACTTCGATGATTCGGGACGTCGCATGCCGGCACCTAGTGCCGGTCGGATCAGCTACCAACGTCCGGCACCGACGACGTTGATGACCTATCGTCGTGCGATCGCGCGAATGACTGGGAAAACCAGCTTCGGGGCCGATTGGGCCGATGGCTGGACCGAGCAGTACGAGAGCAGCGAGTGTTTGTATCTGATTCTGGCGTCCACGGTGGTGGCCGGTCGCTCGGGCCTGGAAGTGGTCCGGAAAGATCAGATCGCCGACACCGACGGCGACGGAGTTCCCGAGATCCTGGATCCCTGGGGTACGCCCATCGTGTGGATGCGGTGGCCCGTCGGGTACTGGATGATCTACGGCAAACGCGCCCAGTGGGAGGGCATGACGCCGGCACAGCGGCTGGCTTCGATCCTGCAGACGAAACAGGAACTCGGCTACGACCAGTACGACCCGCTGCGGGCGGATTGGCGAAACGTCGACCGCGGCAACGCGGGCAGTCCCGAAGCCAATAACGATACGTTCAACGTACCGCCGGTGATTGTGTCCGCCGGACCCGATGGCGAGTTCGACCTGATGCTTCGCAGCAGCGATTCATCGGCTTTGAATTGGCAGTACGGCAGTCCGCTGGCCTACGGCACGATGACCTGGCCCCAGAATGGCTCCACCGCCGTGCCTGCGCCTTACACCTCGCCGTATTACTACCCGGATCCCTTCCCCCGCAACTACTACGGCAGCTCGGACGCTTACTACGACGTTGATTATGTCAACGACGCCGCACCCTTCGTCCAAACCAAGACCGGCGGCTGGGTTGGTGCTTACTACGACGCCGACGGGGACGCCGTGGACGATTCGGCCGATAACCTTTACAGCGTGAGGCCCCTATGATCAAGCACGCTTGTGATCGCCATGCGGCCCCGCGCCAGGGGTTTACCCTGGTCGAATTGTTGGTCGTGATCGGGATCCTGTCGCTGTTGGCGGCCGTGACGCTGCCGAACGTCCGTGACATCATCCGCGAGCAGAAATTCACCCGCACCGCGGGTATCGTCCAGTCGTATATCGACGGAGCGCGTGCCAAAGCCATCGGCGAAGGCCGGCGCTATGGCGTGGTAATCGAGCGAGCCAGTGAGGAGTCGGCGATTGGCCGCGCCCACTCGGTTCGCCTGTCCTATGCCTATGGCCCTCCGGCCTACAGCGGCGATCTGGCCGGTGCTCAGGCCTACGTCACCAATCTGGGCAATCTGGCTTTCAACCCGGCCGACGCTTCGCTGTTGCTGGCCGCTGCGGAACAGGTTCGCGACGGGATTCCCAATCCGATTGTCGGTCCAACCGATTCCATCGGAATCGGCTTAGTCCCGGCCTATTTTCAGATCACGGGGCTGGGATTCCTTCCCGGACAAACGATTGGAACCAATCCACCCAACGCAGCCCAGTGGCCGGTGATCGGTCTCGCCCCGGCATCTCGCACGGCGATCCTGGCTCAGTATCCCGAGGGTACGTCGCTGCCGTTTCGGGTGATCCGTAAACCAACGCTGTCGATGACCTCGCCGCTGGAGTTGCCCGAAGGCATGGTGATCGATCTGGTCTACTCGGGGATCGGGCTGACCGGCGACGATTTTTCGCCGCTGGCGATCGATAACCGTCGCCGGGACAGCGGCGGCAACCTGATCACCAACCGCTACGGGACACTGCCCTACAACCCGGCCACGACGGCGCCGTTTGCCGGCGGTTTCAACGATTTTCAATCGATCACGATCATGTTCGATTCCCAGGGTTCGGTCACGGAGGTTCGGTTCGGGGCGCCCACGCCGGGCGGTTCGACCGTGTTCGTGCAAAGCCAACAGGCGGCGTCGAATATTTACCTGCTGCTGGGCAAGAACGGAGGCGTCTATCCGGACGCTCCGTTTTATGTCGACGGCAAGGACAACGCGAACCTGGCCGACTTCGAATCGGCGTGGGTCACGATCAATCGTCAGTCGGGCGAGGTCGCCGTGTCGCCGCTGTCCTCCTACGGCGTCAGCCCCGGCGGCGACATTTTTGATCCGGATACCGGCTTCGTGGTGGCCCCCTCTGGGGCTCCGCTGCAAACCAAGTTGCAAGCGGCCCTCAAGTTGGCGCGGCGCGAAGCGGCGGCCTACAGCGCGGTCAACGACTAGGAAACGTGATGCAAAGTTTTATGAACAATCCATCCCCAACAATCGCGCCGGTCGGCCGGGCCGCTCGGCGACGGGCACCTGGTGCGCAGCGAACGCGTCACACTCGCGCGGCGGTGACGATCATCGAAGTGCTGTTCGCGATCGGCGTGATCCTGATCGGGCTGGTCGGCGTCGTCGCCCTGATCCCGATCGCCGGACGCGACGCCGGCGAAGCCTTGAGACTCGATGCGGCCAATCGCATCGCTTCCAGCGCCGCGGCCGAACTGAGCGGCCGAAACCTGCGCTCGCTCGATGGCTTGGTCTTCCTGGACATCGACCCCATGAACGACGACGGCATGACCCCGCCGACGATTATTGATTCGTCGACCGATCATGCCGACGCGAAGCCACAGCTGATGCAGGCGACGCCCCCGGCAAACTCGCGAATTCGCGTCGTCAAAGATCTGTTGGATCGGCCGCGATTCCTGTTCCCGCCGCCTGGCAATCCGGTGGGCCGCGAATGTGCCGGCCTGGACGCGCCGGGCTTTGCCCTTAGCTTTAATCCTTCGGCCGGTTTCCGAGAAACGCGGATGGCGTCGTTCTGCATCGACCCAGATTTCATCGCTAAGAACGCTACCACGGCGGTGCTGCCGATGAGCGGACCTCGAAACGCTTATCAAACGGCTCGTTTTCCCTACTACAGCGAATGGTACTCCGCCCTGACCCCGCCCAGTGCGGCGCTGCCTGGCGTGGGCACCCGACCGCCGCTGCCGCGGATGTATCGCGTCGGCGTCGGCAGTGCGTCCAGCTTTGTCGCCTCGATGGTGGCTGATGCCCTGACCCAGGCCGACGGCAGTTTGATGATGCATCGGCCCAAGGATCGGACGCTGCCGCCCAGCCAGGTGATGAACAATATGGACGCGGGCAGTTCGGTGCCGGGCTCTCGACGATCGGCCGGCCGTTACACCTGGCTGGCTACGGTCACGCCGCCGCTGGATGGATCGCTGCACTACAACGTCACCGTAGTGGTCATCGAATCTCGCGAAGCCTACGCCAATACCTACGACTTTGCCAGCGCCCCTGCCTCGCCCAGCGCCGAAGAGAATCCGGCCAGCGAGCGGGTGTTTTGGGTAACCAACCCGGTCCAGCTGGGGTCGACCATCGAAGTTTCGATGTACGGGCCGGAAACGGTGGACGCCGACGTCCGGCCCGGCGAATGGGTGATGCTGTCGCGGCAGGTCTATGAAACGGACGGCAGCGGCACTCCGGTGCGTCCGCATTCGACTCAACCCGCCGTGCACCGTTGGTACCGCGTACAAAGAATTCTGGGCAAGGAAGAAGGGCCGTTTAATAACCAACCGCCTTTTACCACCCTCTCCGGTGTCTGGAAGCGGCAAGTGATTTTGGAAGGACCGCCCTGGCAATTCGGTTTCGAAAACAACGGTAATAGCGCCACGCCGGAAACCCTGCTCGCCGACGACACCTACGCCACGGTGGTCGAAGGGGCGGTCAGTATCCGAGAGTTTTCGATCCAGCTGGACCCCTGACGCAGCGTTATACAGAGTTTCGGACGGGGGCCGACAAGCTGCCCAACCGTCGCAGATCTTTTCTTCTCGAGTTTACCGGCGAACGCAACGCAAGGGCGTTCGCAACACGGTCGCATGAGGTGTTCGCAATGAACTTTTCCCAACCAATTCGCCGCCGCTTGGACGTTTGCCGAAAGCATCGCCGGCGGCCGCGCGGCGTCATCCTGCTGTTGGTTCTGGGGATGTTGGCGCTGTTCAGCCTGCTGACGGCGACGTATGTGATTTTCACCAGCCAGTCGCGACTGGCGTCCTATACGATCAGCCAACGCAATACGCGCGGGGCCCAGCCCGAGGCGTTGTTGGATCAAGCGATCACCAGCGTCTTGGTCGGCAGCAACAGTTCGGAGTCGGCGGTCTGGGGCAGCTCGCTGCTGCGGGACAAGTGGGGCAGCGATTTCATCGAAGCGAACGTCCGCGATGCGAACGCGTATGGCGCGGCCGGCCAGCCCGGCTGGGTCGTCCAGGATCACTTCTATCGCATCCAGACCAGTCTGGCACCGGAAGTGGATGATACGACCAAGACCGCGGCCGAGAAGGCGGCCGCACGGCAGCGCGACGGCGTGGACGTCGACGATCTGTTGGTCGGACGTTACTTCACGCTGAAGGAAGGGCCGCTGTCGCACCTGACCTTTCGCATCGTCCGTTCGTTCCGCGATCGCACGGGCGAAACCGGACATCCCCGCGCCTTGGACCGTATCCTGGTGCTGGACGTGGGACCGTATCTGGACGAGAGAATTTCGCATGAAGGCCGCATGCAAAGCCTGCGGTGGTGGTTGGATTCCGGCTCCACGCGGGCGCGTTCGTTGTTCTACGGCAAAGGTCAAAACCAGGTTTGGGGCGGCGGCGGGACGTTTACCGCGGCCGGCGCGGCGGGCAGCGACGACGAAGGTTTGCCCTTCTTGATCACCGGCCGGGCCCGCAACGGTTACGGCTACGGTTGGCAAAACACAGGCTCCGGGTTCAACCTGGATGAAACGGTTTCGATCACCAACGGATCGGAAACGTTGACCGTTCCGGTCGCCCTGCTGCCCAACTACTCCACCTACCGCGTAGGGATGGGGTTGCCGCCCGGCGATGGCGACGAGCCGTTCGACGTGCCGGACTACCGCGACATGTTTCTGGCCCACTTTCCGCAGAACCCCAGCGGTGTGCCCAATGCGCTGGGACCCGCCGCACCGTCGTTTGTCCGGCCTGCTCTGATCAACTACATCGTCAGCTACTACGACCAATCGCTGACCAGTTTGAACCAGGATCAACTGCGCAACGTCCTCAGCATGCTGATCCGCTCGACGATGCGTCCGCTGCCGATCGCCAACGCCCCGGAGTACGGGGGCGGGCACCTGTATCGGTCCTACACCGGTGGGGGAGAGGGCCACAACGCATTTTCCAAGGCAATTAATTATCTGAATCCCAATGCCAACGACGTTCGCGACTTGGCCCTGGCGCTGGCCACCGGTCCTTGGGACGTCGATAACGATGGCGATGGCGTCAACGACAGCGTGTTTATCGATGCCGGAATGCCGCTGGTGACGATGGCCGATGGAACCTTGGTCCAGCCGATGGCTGCATTTCGGATCGAAGACTTGAGCGGACGGGTGAACCTGAACACGGCCGGCAGTCTGGCCACGATGCAGGTGCCGTCCTTGGCGTATGAAACCAATACCGCGGCCAGCGTCAACAATGTCTACGCGCGGGCCCCGGTCGGCGGGCCCCTGAACGATGCGGCGACCACGATCGGTGTGATTCAAGGGGGTGGGTTCGGTTACGGTCCGGCGGAGATCGATCCTCGGGCATTGCATGGCGGAACGATTACCGCCGCCTCGAGTGACTGGGCGAAAATCCTTCGCGAGCGCTACGGTAACGCCAGCGATGGGGTTCCCGGTACGGGCAACCACGCCGCGTCGCACGTCGACGAAATGATCGGCAGCCTGCGCCGTCCGAACCGTCCGCTGATGCACGCCTACGGCGCCGCCTACGGGATGCCCAAAGACGTTTGGGGCCGGGGCCGCATTGCGGTGGACCCCACCGGCGCGCCGCTGATCAGCGGTTTGGCCAACACCGTTTATCTGGACGGCGATGCGACGGCCGACGGCAACGAAATCGTCAACGATCCCTACGAGGGCGCCCTGCGACGCCAGGGGCGCGGCGACAACGAATTTACGCTGGCCGAGTTCGAACCGGTGATCCGGGCCTGGGACTGGGATCGCCAGCAATTGCCGCAGCGACTGGTCGAACAATTAAGCCCGATCGTCAGCAGTGGAGTGCCCACGCAGGACCTGTACCGAATGGTCACGCCGATCTCCTCGTCGGACGACGTTCTGCCGGCTCAGCCCGCCGACGAAGAAAGCGACAGCAACCTGTTCACTTCGCCGACGCATGCCGCCCAGCGACTGATTCGCGCTCTTGGCACCAACCCCACGCAACAGGAGATCCATGATCTGATTCCGCCCGAGATCCGCTTGGGCATGAAAATCGACTTGAACCGGATGCTGGGCAATGGCCGCGACGACGACGGCGATGGCGTGATCGACGATCCGGAAGAATTAACTTACGTCGAACCCAACGGCCGCGATGACGACGGCGACGGCACGGTCGATAATGAACCTCGAACTCGCGAACGTGTTTACACGGGCACCACATGGGAGGCTTCCGGACGCTTCACCTTCGAAGTCGCCTCGGTGCCGCGGCATCAGGCCGGTCAACTGCTGGACGATTCGAACGGCAGCCGCCAGCGACTGGCCAAGGACCTGTACACCCTGATGATGGCCCTGCTGTACGACGTGAACGCCTCGCAGTTGTACGATTTTCCTGATCGGCCAACCGGAATCAATCAAGAAGACTACACCGCCTGGAAGATCGCCCAGTGGGCCGTCAACGTGGTCGACTTCCGCGATCCCGACACGATCATGACCCGCTTTGTCTACGACGCCCGGCCCTTCGATGGCTGGGATCTGAGCAACGCGGCCACGACCAAAGTGGTCTTCGGGATGGAGGCTCCGGAATTGTTGCTGACCGAGTCGTTGAACTTTCACGATCGTGGCGTGATCGACGACCCGGCCGTGGGCGGTGCTTCGTACGACGCGACCCAGGAATGGGCCAACATGCCCGACGACGACATGGACCAGAAACGTCTGCCGCAAGGCACGACGGTCCTGGAGCTGTATCGACCGAGTTCGCCCAAGGAAGGACGGCTGCCCGGCGCGGCCAGCGACCAGAACCCACTAGGCGCGACACCGCCGCGCGAGACCAACGACCTGCTGGACAACTATGAACAGCTGAACCTGGCGGCCGAAGCGCCCGACGGCAATCCGGTGTTCCGCGTTGCGATCAGCGAGCCGCATCCGGGCGGCACCTACGGCGGCGGCAGCCTTTCGCCGCTGACGCGGCTGGCCGATCCGGACGCCCTGGCGACGGCCACGTTCCATACCGCCCAGGGCGGCGGCACGTTGCCGGCCACCCAGCGGATCCACATGGACGCCTTTAACAGCAGCGATAACCTGAGCGTCGATCGGGTGATCTGGATGACCAGTCGCGATCCGGCGACCATCGCCGCGGACCTGCCCGCGGACTCCAACACGCGGAACGTCTACTACAACCGCTTCCCCGCCGGTGACTATGCCAACAATGCGCCCTATCTGAAGGGTGGCCAGTATGCCGTGATCGGGCCGCGGGACGTGAGCTTTGTGGGCGCCCGGACGGCGCCCACGACGACTAATCCATACACCTATCACAGCCCCCAGCGACTGGAACTGACGGCAACCGAGTTCCGCTTCTATGATTACGATACCGGAGCCAATGCGGGGGATCCCACCGACGACCCCACGGTCAATCCCCGCTACGTGGCCGACACGCCCGACCGCGATGGCGCGATGGGCCCCGAACGCATCCGTCCGGTCGTCGGGATCCGAGCCGCGGCCAACCCGCCGGCCGGCTGGACCAATCCCAACCTGCCGGAGATCGGGATTAATATCTCCGAACCCACGCCGGCGGCGAACTACTATCCGGTCCCCGATACCACGACGGCGGGTCCGACCTTGGACGCCTATACGACGCCGCTGGACACGCCGTTTGATAAGCAGGGCACTCGCCCGCTGACCCAGCGACCCGAAGGCCAACGGACCGGCACGACGATGAACTTCCGCACGGCATTTCTGCAGCGGCTGGCCGATCCGACCATGCCCTACAATGCCGACACCAACCCCTACCTGACGATCGACTGGATGCCGATGGACCTGACGGTCTACAACGGCGAACATCCCGAGGATATCCAACAGGATTCGCTGGGCGTTTGGCGGCACATCGACGCCGACGACCCCAACCCCTTTGACGACACCGACGTCAGTGGTGCCAACGGCACTGGCGACATGGGCGACGAGATCCGCTTCGGGTCCCGCTACAAGAGCGGCTTGGCCGTGAACAGCGGTGGGTTCGGCGCCACGCCCGGCAACTTGATCTACTCGGTCGATACCGTCGAGCCGGTCGCCAGTACGCCCAATCCGGGGGCCGGGGTGAATTTTCATCACACGATTCACGTCGACGCCGACATCAACAACGGCGGCGTGTTCACCAACCACTCGACGACGCTGGGTTACTTGAACCATTCCTTCGGGACGCGCTGGGAAGCCGCCGCGGCGGGGCAAGCCAGCATGGTGGATTGGTTGGGTTCGCCTAACGACGGGGCGTTTCCGTGGTTGCCCTGGTTCAATCGACCGTACTCCTCACCCTACGAAGTCATGTTGGTCCCGGCCTCGGCACCCGGACGGCTGGGCGTGGAATACATCCTGCCCGGTAACAACCCCAGTGGTGACGTGGCCGACCCGTTCGACGGTACCGACGCCGTGGCGTTGAAGGGACACTACGGCGTGCTGTTTAACTTCCTGGCCTACGACGAGGATACCGACGGCAGCGGCGGCGACACGCGTACCTCACCGAACTTCTATCGCTTCCTGCAGTGGTTACGAACGCCTCAGCCCTATGACAATCTGGAGCGGATGATGCGTCCGGCAGTGATCTCGACCACGGCCAGTTGGCCACCGTCGACGTCGCAGGCAGTCGCTGCCTATGTCAATCAATATGCTTCGGAGCTGTTCCATCCGCCGTTCAACTGGATCGGACCTCAGGAGCGTCACGGCAAGATTAATCTCAACACGATCGTCAGCCCCGAGGTGTACCGCTCGTTAATGTTGCCGCGGACGCGGGATTCGGCAGACTGGACCAATGGTCCGTTTGTCACAGAGTTTGTTGATTCGCGCCGCGGGTTCACGCCGGACGCGACCGTTCGAGATACCGCCGGGGCATCGAACCCCAACTACCTGGAAAACCTCAACCCCGACTTCCCCACGCCGTTTGCGGGAGCATTCCAGCCGGCTGAAACGGGGCACATCGCTCCGCCGCTGCACACCAATGGTGCTTCGGCCAGTGACCCTAACCGGCTGCGGATGACCGAAAAACAGGTGACGCTGAACCGCGAGGGCACGACCACCGGCCAACGGGTGTTTGAACATCCGGCCTCCAGCGTGGTCCCGGCCAACGATCCCGATCGACATGCCTTCTTCCGGCACAACGAAGTGACGCGGCTGGCGAATTTGACCAGCGACAACAGCAACACGTTCGTGGTCTGGGTGACGGTGGGACTGTTCGAGGTTGATTCGGCCAACCTGAACCTGTTGGACGAATACGGCGCCGACCAAGGGACCAACAAACGGTACCGCGCGTTCTACATCATCGACCGATCGGTGCCGGTGGCCTACCAGCCGGGCCGGGCGCACAACGTCAAGAATACGGTTCTGTTTTCGAGGATTTTAAATTGATGTTTGATCGATCTCGACACGCCTTTACGATCGTGGAGATGCTGATCGCGATGGCGGTCACCTTGCTGATGATGGTCGCCCTGGGACGGATGTTCCAGTCGGTCGGACGCGGCATGCAGGACAGCCGCGCGAACGTGGAAATGAGCGCGCGGCTGCGTGCGATCACGTTCCGCCTGAAGGACGAACTGTCTCGCTGCACCGCCACGATGACGCCGCCGCAGAGCGCCGGCGAAGGGGCCGGTTACCTGGTCTACTACGACGGGCCGCTGTGCGACGCCACCACGATGCTGGCCGAAGGCGCCAGTGCGCTCACCGAAGACCAACTGGTCGATTACCGGGCGACCAGCCGCTTTGGCGACTACGACGACTACCTGGCGTTCACCGCCGTGGCCGAGGGCGACGCGTACTTCACGGGCGTCGTGCCGGAATACCTGCTCGGGACCGGTTCCACCTCGACCCGGTTGGTGACGACGACATCAAAATACGCCGAGATCATCTACTGGATGCAGCCCGTACGCGATGCCTCGGGGATCATCGACCGCGATGGCGATCTCGTTCCCGACCGCATGAATCTGCATCGCCGCGTGCTGTTAATCCGGCCCGATCTGAACAATGCCTCTGGTTATTTGCCCCCCGGCGGAACGATTCCCGGCAGCAGTCCCTCGGGTGTCAACGTGCCCATGGTGATGCGGCAGTACGACCCCTCGACGATCCCTTCGACCGGCAGCCCCCAGTATTTCTACAACCAGTCCTGGCCGGCCAACTACCGCCAGATCGTCGAAGTATTTCAGGACTGCGATCTGTCGGTGCGGCGCCAATTGACTTCGTCCGGTTTGCCCGACGGACCCTACGTGGTGGCCAATTCGCTGGAGGATTTGACCAAGCCGCACAACCGCTTTGCGCACATTCGCATCCCCGGAAACGTGGGATTGATGAGCGGCGTCGGGACGCCGACGACGCTGACCAGCATGCCGCTGTTGGACCTCGAAGGACCCTCGGCCTATGCGTTGGCCTATCAAGCCAACGGGCCGCTCGGACGCCGCGTGGAGCAGACCAGTGGGTTCCTTTCGCCCGACTACACCCTGCGAGGCAATCGCGCGGGCGAGGACATCATCCTGCCCAACGTCACGGCGTTTGACATCCGCGCCTTTGACCCCGAAGCCCCGGTATTGGTGCACGTCGGGGCAGACGGTGCGCCGGGAGCCAGCGGCTCCAGTGCCGTCGATTACGGAATGTTGGGCAGCGATGACGTGGTGGTCACGCCCACCGATCCCGGTTTCTATACCGCCATCCGCGGCTCCTCCGCGGCGACCAGCGGAGCGTTCAATTCGTCTTCACCGTGGTCGTTTGTCGTGGCCAGCAACGGCGCCTTCGTCGACTTGGACTATGTGTACAAGGCCTGCGGGACGGTACAAGCTCCGGGCGGTGTGGGCGGCAATCTGGGTACGAACCTGGCCAACTATTGCAACACGCCTTTCAGCGGACTGGACTGGTTTGGAACGAGCAGCACATTTCGGTTTCCCACGGCGCTTGCCAAGTCCGGGTGTTACATGCCTGGGAAAGTGTATCCGGCCAATTCACCCACTTACCCGAACACCGATCCGTTTTTCTACCAGCCGGTCTTCGATACCTATGCCGACGACTACGAGTTCGACGGTTACAACCAGGAAGCGCCGGCGGCTGCCGGCGGCACGGTCTGGTACGCTCGGCCGGCGACGGTTAATGCCACGCAGCTGGCCAACATCGACGAGGGTAACGACGGGCTGGACAGTGACAACGCCAACGGCGTGGACGATGTCGGGGAACGGGAAACGAGTCCGCCGGTGGCGGCACGGTTGCACGCCCTGCAGGTGCAGATTCGGATCGAGGATCAGGCCACGCGGCAAGCCCGGCAGATGCAGGTCACGCAGGAGTTCGCGCCGTAGGAGCTGAGCTCGCCGTAGCTGAACTCGCCAGAGTTTGGACGTCACCGCCAATCCACCCAACGCGCCGGCGCGAACTTGTCGCCTGTCCGAGGCCGGCCGATCCTCGAGGCGGAACGGCCACCGGCAAGGAGCTTTCGCTGCTTCGCAGCCGCCCAGGGCGACCCTGTGCCTTGCCTTGGGCATTTCGGGCCCTGATAATATCGTCTCGATGGCGGTTCGCGATCGCGGATGGCCATTACACCAGACGGTTACCCCCCGTTTCCCTAACCAGTGCACGCGGCGTTAGAAACCGTGGGCCAATGGAGAATGACACGATGATTCGAATGATGTTCTGTGCCGCCGTGGTTGCTGCAGTCGGTTTTGCTGGCAACCTGCAAGCCGAAGACAAGAAGAGCGATTGCCTGAAGGAAGGTGATCCGATCGGCGCGTTCTACGTGACCAAGGTGGCAGGCGCCGAAGACGATGGTGTCGAAGCCGGCCAGGAGCTGTGCTACCGTTGCCGCTACGGACAACGCCCGATGGTGATGGTCTTCGCTCGCAAGCACAGCGAGCAACTCAATCAGCTGGTCGGGAAACTGGATCAAGCCGTTCAAAGCCACAGCGACGAGCAACTGAAAGGGTTCGTCACCCTGCTCGGTGGTGAGGCGGACAGCTTGAAAAAGGACGCCGAGAAATTGGCTTCCGCTACGAACGTTAAACAGGTTCCGGTCGTGGTCGCCAAGGACACCAAGAACGGTCCTCGCAACTACAAACTGGACGCCGACGCGGATGTGCAAGTCGTGATCGCCAATAACAGCCAAGTGGTCAGCAACCACGCGTTCGCCGCCGACAAGGTGGATGTCGACGCCGTGATGTCGGACGTCGAAAAAGCCGTCAAGTAATGACGAGCCGCTCGCCTGCGTAAACGAAACCCTGTCTCGACCATCCGTCGGGGCAGGGTTTTTTTTGTGCTAAGCACGTCGGCATAAGTATTTCGGTACAACCCTACGACAACACCCTCCCGCGCAGCGGGAGGGTCGGGCTCTCAGTGGGAGAGTGATGACCAAACACACTTTGCGACGTGCTTAGTACCCAACGCCCAGGCGGATCAGGAAGGTGTCGTTGGGGTCGAAATTGTCGGCCGGGTTCCGCTGGTATTCAACTTCGCGGCCAAACACGTAGCCCAGTTCCACAAACCCGGTGCGGCGGCCGCTGCGGATCAGATCGCTGCGCCCCCACTCCAAACCGAACAGGATGCGGTAGTCGTTGATGTCGACCGAGTCGTCGCTGCCGTTGGCGCGCTGGATCGTCCAGGAGCCGCCGCCGAACTCGCCGGCCACATAGCCCCAGGTGTCGTACACGCCCACTGTGTTTAGGTATCGAGAAATTTTGGGGTCGGGAAACGTGATGTCGTAGCGCGTGTAGGGGTTGGGTTGGTACAAAAGTCCGCCGGCGGGCAGGAATTTGATATCGTTTCGGTCCGCATAGATCGCTCCGAGCTTGAACGTGGACATGGGCGAGAGGCGAAAAATGCCCAGGGCTCGACCGCGAACGCGGAAGCTTTCGGAATTCAGCGTATCGAAATCGGTAAACACGCCCATTCTCAGGCCCAGCTCCGCACCCACGATGCGCTGTGGGTCGCTCTGCCAGCCCAGGTCCAAAAAGGCGTCGTAGGCGTTGGCCGGCAGATCGGCCGCGCCGCCGGCGGCTCCCTGCGGTCCATCCCAGAGGTGCAGCGAGAACGAGGGCAGGATGTACAGCGGCTGGGTGCTGTACAGGAAATTCGGGCAAGCCATGGCAAACGAGATGTCGGTCGTATTGATGTCCAGGTCGGCCGGGTCGTCGCCACCGGCCAACCAGGTGTGACGCACTCGCGGGCCCTGGAACAGTCGGAACGGCTCGGCCATCGCACTGCCAACGCCACCACCAAACGGACCGCCACCGCCAAACACGCCCCCGGGAAACAGGGTCGAGGGCTGGGCGTTGGGATAGGCTGTGGGCGGATAGATGGTCGCCGGAGCGCCGTAGTTGGGCGTGCCGTAGGTGGGGGGGGCGTAGACCGGCGGGCTGACCGTCGGTGGGGCGTACCCGTAACCGGGCGGCGGTGTGGCCGGGTGTCCCACCGGCGCGGCTCCGCCGAACAGGGTCGAGCCGGTGCTGCTGGGCAGGGCCACCGGAGCGCCGCCAACGGGCGGGGAACCGATGCCCGAAAACATCGATCCCAGACCGCCTGGGGCCGGCGGAGCGGGTTGTTGGGGCGGGTTGGGCGCGGGATTGCGGAGGTAACCCGGCGCGGTGCCGCGCTGGTAGGGGTCAAAGACCGGGCTGCCCAGCATGGTCGAGGGCGGTGTCGGCGTTTCGATGGAGGAACGCGGGGTGACCGGAGCCATCTGGGTTTGCGGAACGAACTGATCGCTGGCCGGAGGTCCGGCCTGGGTGACCGGCAGCGGCGTCGACTGAGGCCGCGGAGCAGCGTGCAGCGTTCCAGCCAACACAGCGGCCCACAGAGCGCAGCCGGCGGTTAAGAAGGCCGTCTTGCCAATCCTGCATACGCAACGCACGCTACTCACCCTGGGTTATTCAGATAAAAATTCGCTTCCGCCGTCAAAAAGATTAAAGACCGAGGTACAAAGCGACCGCCGCCGGCGTCAATGGCAAACCGCCGGCGCAGCCCGATGCCATCTACTTTCACCATCGCTTGCGCCGCTCCGCTAACGCTTCAATCGCAAGCGATGGTGAAAGTAGATGGCATTGGCCCCGCGCCGTCGGCTTATTTGCTGGCCGCCAGGCAGATTTCGCGGCGGCCGGTGGCCAGCTGGCGGACGGCGATTCTCGGATAACCCCAGGAACGGACTCGCTGGGTCCACTGCTCGATCTCCTCGGCCCGCTCGTAACTGCCCAGCTTCAGCGTCAGCAGCATCCCGCGCACGCTCACTTCGCTGCTGGTCACAATTCCCTCGACCGCCCACAGGGTTTTCTGCGGTTTGATGGTCGCGTCGACGACCAACCAACGGGCGTCGCGGTAGACCGACCGTTTGAGATCCTCGGCGTGGGCCTGCACGTGCGTCATGTGACGATGTTCGAGCACGCGGGGATCCATCTCGGCCGGATCGATCCCGGTCACTCGAAAGCCCAACTCCAGCAGCCGCTGGCAGGCGCCGCCCGGGGCGCTGCCGATTTCGAAGACGTGCTCGCCCGGCCGCATCGGCAACTGGCTCCACGCCACCGCTTCGGCCAATTTAAAATACGCTCGCGAGACCACGTCCTGTTCGGCATCGACCGGCGGAATCGCTCCGGGCCAACTGCTGGGCAAGTCTTCCGCTCGGTGCCAACCGAACCACCACTGACCGGGATCGACCAATACCACATCCAGCACGCTTTGACCGCGAGAGGCGGTCTGATTGGGTTCGCTCGCCGCGACGCGTCCGCCGGCGGTCAAATGCTGGTA
Source organism: Roseimaritima sediminicola (assembly GCF_009618275.1). GTDB lineage: Bacteria > Planctomycetota > Planctomycetia > Pirellulales > Pirellulaceae > Roseimaritima > Roseimaritima sediminicola. The sequence continues at coordinate 81,860 of NZ_WIAD01000001.1, read as the reverse complement.
GATCCGCTGGGCGACGTCGGCGACCAGCGGATTGGCAGCGTGCGGTTCGAAACTGAATTCGCCCACCACGGCTCGGTCGCGAGCCCAGACGTGCAGGTGATCAAAGCCGCCGGGATGACGATCGGCCAAACCATCCAGGACGCCGTCGAAGCGATCGAGCAGTTCGGCCAATTGGTCGCTCTGAGCTTTCCCGACGCTGTGCGAACGAGTGCGCGCAAACGGGCTGTCAGGCCAGTCGGCCGTGGGCGAATCGTGCTTGAAGGTGACGAAACCGGGCCGCGAGAAGGCCAATCGCCAGCCGGCCGCGGCGGTCAAGTCGTTCTTCAGCGCGGTCTCCGCACCACGCTGGCAGGTGACCATCAAAAACGAAGCGTCGGCCATGGCTTACCAGGCATCCTGATTGAGCTCGCACCACCGCTCCTCGAACTGTTCGAGCTCTTCGCTGATGGTTTCGATTTGGTTGTGTAGTTCGAGGGCTTTTTCTGGATCGCTGCAGGACAGCAGTTGGTCGTTCAGCGATTTCTTGTCTTCATCCAGGCGCGCGATCTTCCGCTCCAGATTTTTAATTTCTTTCTGCGTCCGCCGGGCATCGCGACTGTCGGCGCGGTGGGCGTTGCCTTTGCCGGCCGAGCCACCGCCGGAGGCTTTGTTGCCGGCGGATTTCTTGGCGGCTTCGCGCTCGCGTTCGCCTTCGTCGATTTCCTTGTTCATCGCGTACAGGTACGCGTCGTAATCGCCCAGGTAGTTTTTCACGCTGCCATCGCGGACTTCGATGATCGAGCTGGCGATACGCTTCATGAAGTAGCGGTCGTGACTGGTGAAGATCACCGTTCCTTGATAGTCCAGCAGGGCTTCGGCCAAGGCCTCGACCGTCTCGACGTCCAAGTGGTTCCCGGGTTCGTCCAGCACCAGGATGTTGTACGTGCCCAACAGCAACCCGGCCAGACAGAGCCGAGCTCGTTCGCCCCCGGAGAGGACTTCGATTTTTTTCTGGACGTGTTCGTCGCGGAACAACAGCGAACCGGCCACCGCCAAAATCTGCTGGGTGGTCGTATCGGCGTTGGACTGGTACTCCAGGTACTCCAGGACGGTTTGGTCTGGCGGCAGCGTGGTGTAGACGTGCTGGGCATAGACGCCGATTTCGCAGTGATGCCCCCAGCGGAGCGAACCGTCGACCGGCGGCAGAGAACCGGTCAGGGTGCGCAGCAGCGTCGTCTTGCCCTGGCCGTTGTCACCGACGATGGCCGCACGGTCGCCGTGTTCGATTTCCAGTTGGATGTCGGTGGCCACGGTGTGGTCGGGGTAACCGATTGCCAGGTCGGTGGTTCGCACGGCTGTGCCCTGCCGCGGGTCCACCTGCGGGGCGCGAATATTGACCGTCGGTAGGTCGACTTCGATCTCGTTGGTTTGCAAGCGTTCCAGCTGTTTGGCTTTGGACCGCGCCTGGCTGGCGGTGCTGGCCTTGGCACGATTCTTGTCGATGAATCGTTTCAGCTGCTTTTGTTTGGCGACCACGGTCGCGTTGACCCGCAGGTCATGCTCGCGGCGCTCTTCCTGATATTCCAGAAAGGCGTCGATCTTGCCCGGATACATCGTCAGCTTGCCGCGGCTGAGATCCAGGGTCTGCGAACAGGTGGCTTTGAGGAAGGCTCGATCGTGGGAGACAATCAGGCAGGCTTGCCGGAAATCGCGCAGGAAGTGTTCCAGCAGGATCTGGGTTCGCACATCGAGGAAGTTGGTCGGTTCGTCCAACAACAGCAGGTTCGGGTCGTGCAGCAGCAGCGCGGCCAATTTGACGCGGGTCTGCCAGCCCCCGGACAGCTCCTTCACCGGGCCCTCTAGGTAGCGACCCTTCAGCTCGAACTGGCCGGCCACCTGGCCGCATTTCCAGTCCGGTTGGCCGCTGTCGCGCATTAGGAATTCCAGCGCCGACTCGCCAACGCGAAACGGATCGTGTTGGCGGAGGTAACCGACCCGCAGCCGGGGATGGTGGATGACCTCGCCGCTGTCGAGCTCTTCCTCGCCCAGCAGGATCCGCAGCAACGTGGACTTGCCGGCTCCGTTGCGTCCTACAAACCCGACTTTGACGTCGTCGACGATCGAGGCTTCGGCGCCGTCGAGCAAGACTTGTTCGCCATACCGTTTGTAGGCATCGCGGATTTGCAGGAGTACTGCCATGGGCCCTGGAGTTTGGGGGTGAGAGATTCTGAGTGGGTGAGAGGAAACCGAGCGGCGGAAAGCCGCAATCGTAGTCCCTCGCAGGGCGATCGAGAAGGCGACGCGGACCGGCCGACAGGGCTGGTACGTCGCGAGCGGGGAGTAGGGGACGTTTGAGAACCGGCCAAGAGGCTGGCAGCGACGGTGGGGAACGCGAACAATGGCTGATCAGGCCACGGAATTCAGGCGTATTCCTGCAAGGCCGAGATCTCGTCCAGCAAGTCGGTCAGGCGCGGCTCGAGCAAGCGGAATTGTTGCTGCATCGAAGCGTGGTCACCGCGCCGCGCTGTTTCGATCAATTCCTGCAGTTCGATCACCGGAGAATCGGTTTCGAACGTGCTGAGCATCCCTTTCAGTTGATGGGCTGTGACGGCCGTGGCCGCGGTATCGCCTTGGTCGACGGCGTGGGTCAATTTTCCCAGGACTTCGTGCGCATCGCTGACGACCATCGATGCCATGCAACACAGAAGATCGGTATCGCCAGCCAAGCGCTGCAGAGCCGCCGAGAAGCGGTTTTTCTGTTGTTCGTTCACGGTTATTTATGCAATCGAGGGTTTCTATGGTGGGGCGTTTGCCTTCGGATGCTCAGCTGCCTCCGAATGCTCAGCTGCCCCCGGATGCTCAGCCGCCTTTGATCGAGATTTCGCTATCGAGTGCGATCTCGTAGGTACTGATCCGATCTCGCAGCTTGCCGCGGGTGATCCCCAGGATCTCCGCCGCTTGGCTTTGATTACCACCGGTCTCTTTCAGAACCCTTACTAGCACATACTGTTCCATATACTGCAGCGATTCGGCATAAATGTTGGTCGACTTTTCGCTCAGCCGGCGTTCCACCAGGGCTGGCAGGCCGGTGCCGGCTTCGTTGGTGGGGCTGGGCGTGGGCTTGGTAACGCTGCCCTGGCGGATTTCGGTGGGCAGGACGTCGGGGGTGATCACCGGCATGACGGTGTCCAGCACACAGCGGCGTACCACCGAGCGTAATTGCCGGACGTTGCCGGGCCAATGATACGCGGTCATTTTCGCAACCGCTTCGGGCGAAAGGCCTTGCAGGTCGGGCTTGCCGAGTTCGATCTTGGCCTGGCTGAGGAAGTATTGGATTAGCAGGGCGATGTCGCCGGCCCGCTGGTTCAAGCTGGGCAGGGTGATCGTGACGTCGTTCAGGCGGTACAGCAAATCCTCGCGGTAATCGCCGTCCTCAACCATCTGCTCGAGCGGTTGGTTGGTGGCCGCGACGATGCGCACGTCGGTTTCCAGTTCTTTGTTGCCGCCGACCCGTTCGAAGCGTTGTTCCTGTAGGACTCGCAGGACTTTGGCCTGGACGCCTGGGGCCATGTCGCCGATTTCGTCCAGGAACAGCGTGCCGCCGTTGCACTGTTCGAACTTGCCGATACGGCGCGAATCGGCTCCCGTGAACGAGCCCTTCTCGTGGCCAAAAAGTTCGCTCTCCAGCAGATTGTCGGGCAGGGCCGCACAGTTGACCGCCAGGAACGGTTTGTCGGCTCGGTGGCTGTACTGATACAGGGCCCGGGCGACCAATTCCTTGCCCGTTCCGCTCTCGCCTCGAATCAAAACCGGCACATTCTGTTTGCTGACCCGGCCGATGGTTTTGAAAACCTCCAGCATCCCCTCGCTGCAGCCGACGAACAGTTCGCCTTCGCCTTGGGAAAAATCCTCATCCGCGGCGATCGCCACCGGCACACTGCTCATCGCCCGTTGGTCGATCGCGCGCTGGACCAACGTCCTGAGGGCTTCGACACCCAGCGGTTTGGCCAGGTAGTCAAACGCCCCGAGCTGCATCGCTTCGATGGCCGTTTGGCTGGTCGCTTCGATGGTCATAAAGATCACCGGCAAGCGGCGATCCCGCTCGTGAATCTCGCAGAAAACCGCCAATCCACTGCGGTCCGGTAGCTGGATGTCCAGCAGCACGACATCGAATTTTTGTGTCGCCAACGCCTCAAGACCTTCGTCGCCCCGTTCGGCCGACACGACCTCGGCGATCGGTTCGAGCGCTTTGCGGATCAGCAAATGAATGGAACGGTCGTCGTCAATGACCAAAACAGATGGCATCGATTTGAAATCCCTTGCTGTGGAAGAAACCGCAGAGTGGTGTATGTCGAATTTATTTTTACCCGAAACGACGGGCTGCCCCCAGCCGGGCCGGTCTCGTAGTCGTTGTTTTACTCTTTATTGCCTCGGCATGCGACGTGTCAGAGCTCGGTTCCGGCGGGATTATCACCGGATTGGTCCCCCTGGGCCAGGTCCCCGCCGGTCCGGATGCGGCACTGCTGGGGCCGCCGGATGAGGGCTGGGAAGGTTCGTCGGCAGGTGCTTTGCCTTTGATGCGGCATGCACTTTGCCCCTCGGGTGGCATGCGCTTTGCGCTGTATCTGGCATGCACTTTGCGCTGTATCTGGCATGCACTTTGCGCTGTATCTGGCATGCACTTTGCACTCTGTGTCCGCTGGACAGCCGAGCGTTTTCGGTTCGGTCCGCCATCCCCAACAATTTTTGGAGACAACCCATGCTTTACTGGGCAGCTGTATTTTTGGTCATCGCGTTGGTCGCTGGGCTGTTCGGCTTTGGCAACATCATGGCCGGCGCCGCAGGGATCGCGCAGATCCTGTTCTTCGTGTTCCTCGTTCTGTTCGTCCTGAGCCTATTGGCCCAGTTGATGCGCCGCACGACGTAGAGCCGGCCAAGGGTGGGGAGCCAGCGGGAGAAGGTGACGGAAGGGCGAACGTGTGTTCGAGCACGGGGCGTTACCGCCGCCGGCCTCCCCAACCGGCAAGAAACACCCGTTTCGGTGGGGAGCACCGGAACGGGCGAAAGCAAGTCACCCGGCCGTGGCGGTCCGCAGTCCGCGGACGGCCATGGCGGCCTGGTGGATAAACCGCAAGAGATTTCTAAAAAGGAGTTCCAAGTGATGAGCGCACCTGCACATACCCAACATCCGACCTCTGCCGACCGGCCCGAATCCGGCGACGAGCATCACGACACGATTTCTGAATCGGTCAGCAAAGCGATGCACGCCGAAGACGAGCCGATGGAAAGCTCCGCGCCGTTCGCCCTGGTCGCCCTCAGCTACCTGGTCGTGTTGGCGATCGCCGCTTTGGCCATCGCCGGCGTAGCTTGGTACCTGTAGGCACGGGGGAAACCTCCGCCAAGAGGGGCTGAGTGATGTCTTGGCGGCCTAGGCCGACGCTGCGGCACGGCCATGGTTTGGTTTCAGCCAGCCTTGTTCGCGGTACCAGCGAATCGTTTGCTCCAGTTGCTCCTCCAATGTCGCTTCGAAGTGGAAACTCAGCTGCGAAGCGAGTTGCGGGTCGAAATACGCCCAGCTGGGCACCTGGGCTTCGCGAATCTTATCCAGGTGCAGCGAGCCGCTGCCCAGTTTCCCGGCGACCCAGCCGGCCACCTTGGCCGGTCGGGGCGGAATCGGCATCACCCGGGCGCGTCGTCCCATAGCCGTTCCGATCATCCGTCCCCATTGGGCATAGGTGGGGTGAGCGTCGCAAGCGGCGGTGTAGACGCCCGGACCGACCAGGGCATCCGGTAACGATGCCTCCAGCCTAGCCCCGTCGGCGGCGGCTCTGAGCATGATGGTGACCAAGTCTTCCACATAGACCACGCTGAGTGCCGGCGTCCGCCAGCCCGGAACGAAGTGGATGCCGGTTTTAGCGATCGGGGCAGCGATGCGAAAACCTTCTTTGTCGCCGGGACCAAACACCACGCCCGGTCGCACAATGGTGATCGGGCAGTGCTCCGCCAGTTCGGCAATCGCCCGTTCGCCTTCCAGTTTGCTGCGGCCGTAGTTGGAAATCGGCACCGGTGGCTCGTCGCCGCGGCGAACCTGTTGACGGAGCCCGGGACCGCTGGCGGCGATCGAGGACACGTGCAGCACCCGCGGCGGGTTGCTGGCCCGGCGAAGGGATTCGGCCAATCGCCGGGTACCGTCGCGATTCACCTTGCGCAGCCGGGCGAGGTCCGCGCTGGTGGTCAGCCCGGCCAGGTGGAAAACCACCTCGACGTCCTGCAGGCCGGCCGTGCTGAGCCCCTCCTGGGAAAGGTCGCAGGGCACCAATTCGACGCCGCGGTCGCGGAGCTCTTCGGCTCGCGAGGACTGGCGCACCGTCGCTCGCACCCGCCAGCCTTCGGCCAATAAACGCTCGCACAACCGCGTGCCGATAAAGCCGGTCGCTCCCGTAACAATCGCAGTGCTCACGCCGTAGTTTCCTCTTGATTTAAAACCCCATACACTACGGTCCCGGCGACCGCAGCGGCCATTCTAGTTGCCTTATCGGTCGGAGCCTGCATCGATGCCAAGGCCGCGCCCGCCGGATACGCACGTTTTTTTCCAGATCAAGCCACGGGAACCTACCTTTGGAAAGTCCTTCACGAGGCGGTGTATTCAGCGAGGGAACGGACTCTCGCGTCGAACAGTTCGCCGAAAGCATCAGTTTTGACCGCCGCTTGTACCACCAAGATATTCGCGGTTCCAAGGCCCACGCCCAGATGTTGGCCGGGCAGGGCTTGATTTCTGACGAGGAATGCGAGGCGATCTGTCAGGCGCTCGAGGAGATCCGCGGCGAGCTGGACAGCGGATCGATGCCGATGCGGTTCGAGCTGGAAGACATCCACATGCACATCGAGCAGGCGTTGATCGATCGCCTGGGCGATGTTGGCCGCAAACTGCACACCGCGCGCAGCCGCAACGACCAGGTCAGCACCGATTTTCGGATGTGGGTCCGGGAGGCGCTCGAGCAGACCGACCAGTTGCTGGCCGAGGTCCAGCGGGCGTTCCTGGGACGCTGTGAGAAAGACTTCGACGTCGTGCTGCCGGCCTACACGCACCTGCAACGCGCCCAGCCCGTGCTCGCCCCCCACTACTGGCTGGCCTATATCGAAAAGTTCCAGCGGGATCGCGAGCGAATCGCCGATTGCATCCAGCGAGTGAACCAGAGCAGTTTGGGCGTGGCCGCGGTGGCCGGAACAAGTTTGCCGATCGATCGCCACCGGACGGCGGGCGAGTTGGGCTTTGCCGGCATCACGCGCAACAGCCTCGACACCAGCAGCGACCGGGACTTCGTGTTGGAAAGCGCGTTCGTGCTGAGCGTGATCGCGACCCATCTGTCGGGCTGGGCCGAAGAGTGGATTTTGTGGAGCACCGTGGAATTCGGCTTCATCCAGTGTCCGCACGCTTTCTGTACCGGCAGCAGCATCATGCCGCAGAAAGTCAATCCGGACGTACTGGAGTTGACCCGCGGCAAGGCGGCTCGCGTGATGGGCAATCTGCAAACCCTGATGATCCTGACCAAGGGGCTGCCGCTGGCTTATAACCGTGATCTTCAAGAGGACAAACCGCCGCTGTTCGATTCCTTCGATACGATCCAAATCTGTCTGCAGTTGGCCGCACCGCTGGTCGCCGGCGCGGAACTGCAACGGGAACGCATCGCCGCCCAGATCGAGGAAGGGTACCTGGATGCGACGACGTTGATGGAACATATGATCGCCGCCGGCATGCCCCAGCGTCGCGCTCACCACTTGGTCGGTGCGATCGTGGGCGAAGCGATGCAGCGAAAGGTGACGTTGGCCGAATTGCCGCTGGACGTGCTTCAAAAACACGCTCCGGAACTGGACGAGTCGGTGCGCGACGTATTGGGAACGCGCAACGCCATCGAAGCCTTCACCAGCGAAGGATCCACGGCGCCGGCTCGCGTGCGTTCGCAGATCCAGTACTGGACCGAGCGTCTATCGGCCAGCGAATGACGCGTTGCCACCAGCGAATGGCAGGTGGCCGCCCCGACGTTTTTTTGCAAAATTTAAACACCGAGACGAAGCGTGATGACCGCACTGAATCCGCTCTGCACGGCCGCGATGGAGGCTTGGAGGCCGACGGTCATCCTGGGCCAGCAAACCGCCGCGGGCGACAGCGCCGGAGCTCCGGACGGCTCTGATGGTTTTCTGGACATCGTGTTCAGCGGCGGTATCCTCGGCGTGGCCATCGTCGTCCTGTTGTTTGCGCTGAGCGTTTCGGCGGCCTACTTGATCTTTGACCAGATCATGACGCTGCGCAAGAAAGAGATCCTGCCCGAGGGGCTGTCCGATGCCGTGCGGCAGGCACTATTGACCGGCCGAGTGCCCGACGCCGATGCCGCTTGCCGACGCCAGCCCAGCGTGCTGAGTTTCGCGCTGCTGAGCGGGTTGGCGGAAGTCGAATACGGTTGGCGCGAAGTCGAGAAGGCGGTGGAGGACGGGTTGGCCGACCAGTCGGCACGCTTGATGCGCCGCGTCGAATACCTGTCGGTCATCGGCAACATCGCCCCCATGGTCGGACTGCTCGGGACCGTGACCGGGATGATCTTCGCCTTCCAACAGGTGGCCGGTTCGCAGGGCGCGGCCGGGGCCGGCGATCTGGCCGAAGGCATCTACCAGGCGCTTGTGACCACGGTCGGCGGTCTGGTTGTGGCCATCCCCTCGCTGGCCGCCTATGCCGTGTTCCGCAACCGCGTCGATAGCCTGATCGCGGAATCGGCGTACCAGTCCCAGCACGCCCTGGCGCCGGTCAAACGGCGCCCACCGGGGCGCAGTGGAAGAGCCGCCGGACCGCCCAAGCCGCCTCCGTCCAAACCGCCTGCCGGCGGCCCCGCCAGTCGACCGGCCGCCGGTGCCAGCGGCAGTTCGCCTGCTCCGCCGCGGTCTCCGGAACCGCCGCCGCGACGGGGGCCGACCAGTCCACCGCCGCCGCCCCAGGATTAGGCGGACCCACGATGCGCATTCCGCACAACAGTCAAGACGGACGGCTGGCCACGAATATGACGCCGATGATCGACGTGGTGTTTCTGTTGATCATCTTCTTCCTGGTTTCCAGCCATCTGGCCCGGCAGGAGTCGCGAATGCCCCTGCCGTTGCCGGCGGCCACGACCCACGCCGGGGACGCTGTCCGGCCCGATGTGTTGACCATCAATATCGACGGACAGGGCCGCTGGTTGGTCGGCGGCAAGCCGGCGGACGAACCGCGACTGAAACAGTTGCTGGAAAGCCACCGCGGAGAACATGGCCCCGACGCCGCGGTCCGCATCCGCACCGACCGGACAATCGCCTACGGCAAAGTCGAACCGATCCTAAGGCTGAGCGCCGAAGCCGGTCTATGGAACGCCGCCTTCGCCGTTGTCTCAGCCCCGTAGCTGAAGTCGCCAGACTTTGGTCCCCAGTTGGTTAGTTGTTAGTTGTTAGTTGTTAGTTGTTAGTTGTTAGTTGTTAGTTGTTAGTTGTTAGTTGTTAGTTGTTAGTTGTTAGTTGTTAGTTGTTAGTTGTTAGTTGTTAGTTGTTAGTTGTTAGTTGTTAGCGGTTGGCGGTTAGTTGCGAAAGCTCGTTTTCTCCCCTCTCCCCCACAGCCTGGCGAGCTCAAGCGAGTCAGGCTGTGGGGGAGAGGGGCCGGGGGTGAGGGGGATTGCCGTACGGCGCTGTCTCGCTGTTCCGCCCGGCGGGGAGAGGGGAGTCAACAACGGGATTCCCTGCCCCCCTTTGAACCATCAACCATCAACCAACAACCATCAACCAACAACCAACAACCATCAACTAACAACCAACAACCGCCGCAACCACTCGCTTGGCTGTGCGCTTCGCGGTCCTGACGACCGGGGCGATCCCGACACCGTGCAGGCTGTTGCCGGCAATCGCCAACGTCGGATACGGCTCGAGCGCCGCTTCGATTCGTTCCACTCGCTGCCGGTGACCGAGCAAGTACTGCGGCATCGCTTCGTTCCAACGCACCACGCGTTGCAGTCTCGCTTGGCCGTTCCAGCCAATTAATTCTTGCAGATCACTTCGCGCTAACTCGATCAATTCCTCGTCACTGCGCTCGCACAACTCTGGCTGCAGCGCCCCACCCATGAACACTCGCATCAGGGTGTGTCCCTCGGGAGCACGACCGGGGAATTTGTGACTGGCGAAACTGCAGGCCAGGATCGAGCGACGCTCCCGCGCGGGGACGACCAAACCGAACGCCTTGGGTTTGCGGGCAATGTTTTTATCAGCCACTCCCAAAACCAGAATGACCGAACTGGCCGCCACGATGTCGCGAAGCGCCTCGGTCGCCGCCGGCGCAAAGCCCTCCAGCAAGCCGCTGGACATCTTCGCCGGCCCGGCCAGCACCACCGCGTCGGCGTCGATGTTTTCTGGGCGGGAGGATCGGTCGCCGCCTGCGACGCGCAGCTGCCAGCGACCGGCCGCGGGCGAGAGCGAATCCAGTTTGGCGGACGTTTGCACGCAGCCGTCGGGGAGGGCGGCCTGCAGACGTTCGAACCACTGCCGCATCCCGCCGGGGAAGCCGCGGAACTGAGCGTATCGGGCTCCGCTGCTGCTGCGTTCGCGACCGTCACCGCCGGCGCGGTGCCGAGCCGTTGTCGCGGCGGCCAGGCTGCCGTGCTCACGCTCCATAGCGACAAACTGAGGCATGGTCGCCTGCATGCTCAACCGCCGTGGGTCGGCCGTGTAGATGCCTCCGACCAGGGGCTGGACGATCCGCTCGAGCACTTCGCGTCCCAGCCGTCGCTCGACAAACGACGCGACGCTCTCGTCTTCCTCGCTGTCACGGGCCGCGACCCAGCGTTCGCCCAGCAATCGCAGTTTGCCCTTCGCCGATAACAACGGTGTCGACAGGATCGGACCGGTCCGCGTGGGACGCATCAGCACGAACCCTTCGGGGACCGGATATACCTGGTGGCCGCGGGCAATCATTGCTCCGCGCCCGGATTCATTGGTCAGGATTAATTCCTGTTCGACGCCCAGATCGCGACACAATTGCAGGGCTTCGGGCGGCTCGGTGGAGAACATGTCCGCACCATGTTCGATCAGAAATCCATCGGCGGTTTCCGTCTGCACGACACCACCGACGCGCGGGCTGGCCTCCAGAACGCTCAGCCGAGCTCCGGGAAGGTCGCGATGCAAGTAGAACGCCGTCGTCAGGCCGGACAGCCCGGCACCGACGACGACAATATGAGGCGAGGCGGGATCGTTCACAAGCGCGGGGGTATCAGCGGCCACTGGAAGGGCCGCAGAGACGACGGTGTCGCGGCCGGTCGCTCAATCGTATCCTTTTCAGACGGTGTCTACACCTCCCAGTAACGCTGAGACCCTCCCCGGTCCTGAGAGACCGACCCTCCCAGGGGGAGGGTGATGCCGCTCAGTCGTCCTCTTTTTCCATTTCGAACAGCATCACCTTGCTGCCCTCTTCGGATTCAAAATCTTTGGGACGAGGGTTTCCGGGCAGTGCATAACACAATTCCCATTCCTCGCCATCGTCTTCCAATTCCAGGATTCCCAGCGATTGTGCGGGCGGAACACCTTTCATGGCCGACGTCATATTGATCTGGATCGGATCCTTGCTGGCGTCGATTTTGTAGATCGCCTTATAGCGTTCCTTTTGATCGCGATCGATCGTGCGGATGTACTGTTTGTCGACGATCACAACGGTCCCTTCCAGATCGTCCTCGGAAAGCTCGCGACCCTGATTGACACCTTCTTCGATTTCCCAGCGGCCCATCAGCTGTTTGAGAACTTTCTGTGTCTTTGCGTCGGGCGTGGGCGAAGGTTGTTCGGCTACGGCGACGCCGCAGACCAGCAGAGCCATCAGAGCCATCAGAGATAGTGAAGCAAACGTACGCATGGGAACATCCTTTGGTGGTGGTGGTGAGAAACAGAAACGGTGTGTGCGCGTGGCCTATCACTCGCCGTAGCGCTGCACGGTGTGGAACTTGGTGGTTTTCAGCAGTCGTTCGGCTTCGTTCAAGCGACGCGTGCGGTCGACCACGATGATCAGTACGCTGCCGTCTCGCACGCGCTGTTCGAAACTGCGGCTGTCGTCGGTTCCGACGCCCCACTGGCGGGTCGCGCCGAGCAAGCCTGCGGCGCCCGCCCCGGCGGCCGCTCCGATCAAGGGTCCGACCACCATGAATGGTCCGATCAACGTGGCCGCGCCCAATGCGGCCCCGAGGGTGCCGCCGGCCACACCGCCCATTCCGGCACTGCTGTCCGCCTGCGGTTTGCCACTGGCCTGATCTTCCAGCTGGGGAACATTCGCCGCGTGTTGTTCAGCGGAACCGTGAACAATCGACACGTTCTCGGTCGAAAAATTCGCGGTCTCCAGAACCTGTAAGGCCACGTCCGCTTCCTCCATCGAGGTGTATTCGGCGACGATGCATTGCTTCAGTGCAGTCATGATTGAGTACCCGTTAACGCCATAGAACTTGCTTTCGGACCGAGTCTCGGTGTCAGAATTTGCCACGTCCCGAGAACTCGGGCCGGTGAAGGGATCCACAACACAACATGAAGACGTGACGGGCGGCGCATCGCTTGGTCGGAGACGTTCCGCTGGAAGGGGTCGTAGGGGCAATCGGCGTGCCAGTTCGCAATCCGCACCGGGCCGATGGGCGGCAAATGGCCGAATTCTTCGCCGGGAGACTCGCCGGTGGCACCAAAGCCGGCGAGATGAACGTGTTTGCACCAATGGCATCGCAAAGCCGCGGCCGTTTCCGCAGCGGATGGCCGGCAACCCCAAGTTCCAGCGGATACGATGGGGCTTTTCGAACCGAACCCTCTCACCCACCGCCAAGGAATCCAGCATGCCGTCCCGTCTTTCCAGTCGTTTGCTCCTCCCCCTGGTCCGCCAAACCATGCTTGTCGCTCTGATGACCTGCGTATCGGCGAGCTTTGCCGACGAACCCGATGGGCCGGATGTTCCCCACAAAGTCGAGTCCAGTTTCCAGCAGCTGGTCGAATCGGTCGAACCGTCGCACGCCTGGAACGCAACGAACTTGGCCGAGCACCGTCAGTGGCAACAGAGACTCGAAGGCGTGATGAAAGAGTTGCTGGGCCGCATGCCCGAGCGTGTGCCGCAACAGGTCAAATGGGTCGAGAAGGAGCGTTTTGATTCGTTCACGCGCCACAAGATCTACGTGCAAACCGAAGCCGCCTACTGGGCGCCGGTCTACTACTTTGTGCCTCACGACCTAGAGCGACCGCGGCCGGCGATCGTCTGCCTGCATGGTCACAGCGGAATCTGGCCCTACATCGGACATGCGGAAACCGATGCAGAACGTAAACGTATCGAAGAATCGGAACTGGATTACGCCGTTTACCTGGCTCGCCAAGGTTACGTTACCGCCGCGATCAACGTCCGCGGCTGGAACGAGACGGCGGGGCATCAGGATTCCGGCATCAAACACCTACCCCGCAGCTGTACCCACGTCACGATGGATTCGCTGCTGCTGGGGATGACCCCACAAGGACTGCGGTGTTGGGATGCGATGCGCGTGATCGACTTCCTGCAGTCGCGCACCGGTGAGGTGCAGGGTGAGAAGATTGGCGTGGCGGGACTCTCCGGCGGCGGCACGCTGGCGATGTACCTGCCGATCCTGGACGAGCGCGTGCGGTTTGCCATGATCGCCGGCGCGTTTTCGACGTATCGTCAGTCCATCTATCCGATTCGTCACTGCATCTGCAACTGCCTGCCGGGTGTGATGCAGTACGCCGAGATGGCCGACGTGGTAGGGCTGTACGCACCGCGGCCGGTCCTGTTGATCAACGGCGTCGACGATCGGATTTTTCCGATCGATGGCGCTCGCCAGGGCTATGAACAACTCAAGAAGATGTACACGCTGTTGGGACACCCGGAACGGATCGAAGCCGATTTCTTCGAAGGCGGCCATGCCTGGTCGAATAACAAAACACTAAGTTTCTTGGAAAAGCACGTCGCGGATTGAGCCGTTTGGGCGGCTAGCGCCGACCAAATACTGAGCCGCAGGCGCTAGCCTCGGGCCTTGCAGCGCAGATGGTGGCGGCATCGAACACCGAACCGACATGCTCCGGTGTAATGATGCGCTAGTTCCCCCCTCACCCCCGGCCCCTCTCCCCCACGGCTTCACTCGCTGACGCTCGCGGCGCCGCGGGGGAGAGGGGAGAAAAAGGGGGGGGGAGTTCCCAGCGCGCGGCAGAGAACCGAGGCTATCGCCTAAACGGCTCACGCGAGAACCGTAGGCTATCGCCTAAACGGCTCACGCGAGAACCGTAGGCTAGCGCCTAAACGGCTGATGGGAGGTGGGAGGCGGTAACCACCGCTAGCGCCGAACCGGCTCGGCGCTTCCGCCTTCGTACAGACGCCAGCGGTTGTGGTTGCCCGAAAGCGGATACTCGTTGTGCTCCCCGCCGAGCCACTGGACTTCGATCCGCTCGAACGATTCTCCCTCGGGCAATCCAAAATGCAGCGTCCTGCCAAAGTCCGATTGGTAGCCGCGACCGGCGTGCACCTCGGCCGTCTGCGAGCTGCCTCCACCGAACACCGTGACGCGGGCGCCCAAGCCGTCGCGGTTCACGTTCCTTCCTATCAAGCTCAGGTGCAACCATTTGTTGTCGTTGGACGTATCGTTTCGTAGCAGCGAGGCTTCCGCGTTGGCGTTCAGCAGCACGACGTCGACGTCGCCGTCTCCGTCCAGGTCGTCAAAGGCGGCTCCTTTGGTCGACAAAGCTTCCTCAAGCGGCGGGCCGGCGGCGGCCGAAACATCGCGAAACTTTCCGTTGCCCATGTTCTGCATGACGAAGTTGGGCACACGTACCGAGGTGCGGTCGTCCAGATGCTGGATGTGTTCGATGAAATGCCCGCAGGCGATGAACAGGTCGCGGTGTCCGTCCAAATCGAAGTCGACGAATCCGGTGCCCCATTTGACGTGCGGCATCGACGCCGTGCCGGCTTGCGAAAACCGCGAAACGTCGCTGAAGAAACCGCCCGGCACATTGCGGTACAGCACCGACAACTCGCCCTGGTAATTCGTCACAAACAAGTCCAAGCGGCCGTCGTTGTCGTAATCGCCGGCATCGATGCCCATACTGCCGTTGTTGTTGCCCCGCAAATCATGGGCGATACCGCTCAGCACGCCCACGTCTTCAAAGCGGCCACTGCCGTCGTTTCGCAGCAGACGGTTCGGGGCGTTGTCGCAGGCCACCGCGATGTCGGCGTCGCCGTCCCGATCGTAGTCCAGTGCGATCACGCCCATCGACGGCATCTCGATTTCGCTCAGGCCGCTCTCGACGCTGATGTCGGTAAAACGGCCGTCGCCGTCGTTGCGATACAGGCGATCGGAAAGGGCGTCGTAGTCCTGTGGTGCGGCGGCGTATTCGTATTGGCCGCTCTTGCGGCTGCGGTAATTATCGTAGGAGAAATCGACGTAATTGCCGACATACAGATCGACGTCACCATCGCCGTCGACGTCGGCCCAGACCACGCCCGCACCAACCTCGTCGCCGCCGACTCCCGCTTGCTCCGTCACGTCGGTAAAGGTGCCGTCACCGTTGTTGCGATACAGGATGTTGCGCCCAAAGTTGTTGACATACAGGTCTTGGTCACCATCGTTGTCGTAGTCCGCCGCGGCGACGCCCAGGCCGTAACCGGTATCGCCGACTCCGGCCGCTTCGGTCACGTCGCGAAACGTCCAGTCACCCAGGTTGCGGTACAGCCTGTTGGTCGGAGTCGTCGTGAGGTTGCTGTCCGGCACGGCGGCTCCGTTGAGCAGGTAGATGTCGGGCAGGCCATCCTGGTCGTAATCGAACACCGCAAGCCCTGCGACCACGGTTTGAAAGATGTACTGCCGCGGACTGTTCCCATCGGTATGAACAAAATCGATACCGCTGCCGGGCAGCGCATCGGAAAAACGAATTCGATTCGGATCGGTCAGCGCAGGCACCGGCGAGCGCAGCGAGTCGCGGGCCGCCGCCGAATCACCGGGCGTCTGCGACGGGGTGGGAGGAGCGTTTTCCACCAAAGACGCCGACGCCGACTCCGACTTCGACTTCGACTCCGACTCGGGCGCAACCTGCACCGCGGGTGGACTGCGGTCGCAGCCGGCTGGCACGAGCAGGCCGGTGGCCAGCGAGCCGGTGATGAGGATGAGGTGCAGGGCGCCTCTGCGGAGCCTATCGGGTCGCCGCGCCGGCTCGCTCGAGGGCCTGTTGGTATCCGGCTTCATCATTCAGTCTCAGGCAAATCCGTCCGAGTAATTGATAGTCCTGTGCGGCGTCGCCGTATTCACAGGCCAGCTCCGCATGTCGGCGTGCGTCTTGCCAGCGCCCGGTTTGCACGTCCAGCATCGCTAGCGCCCGGTGGGCCAGCACCGACCGCGGGTCCAGCTGCAGGGCTTGCTCGAGCGCCGCTTCGGCTTCGCGATAGGCCTCTAGAGGCACCGCCAGTGAAGCCAGGTTAATCCAGTGGTTGGCCGTGGGGTCGATCTGGACCAGGCGATGCTGGACCAGAAAGGCGTCCTGCGGGCGTTGTTGCTGACGATAGATCGTCACCAGCAATTTGCACGCGGCGGCATTTTGTGGATGCAGCTCCAGAACCCGCAGCAGCGATCGTTCGGCCGCGGCGGCGTCGCCCTGGCTGAGGTACTCGCCGGCCGCGTCGACCAACGTGTTGACGACGATTCGCTGCAGGGCCGCTCGGTAGATCTCGTCGAACTCGTGCCCGGCCAGCGGATCCGACTGCTTCAGTGCTTCCTGTTTCTCGCGGTGTTCGGCGGCCAGCTCCACTTCGCCCAGTCGGGCCAGGATGGTCGCAAGGGTGGAATGGACGGCGGCGACCTCGGGCCGATCTGCTACGACTTGCTCGAGGTCCGCTCGGGCTTCGGCCAGTGAATGCAACTGCAGGTAGACCTGACCACGCTGGTGCAAGATCTCGGCGTCCTCCGGGTAACGGCTCAGCCCTTGGTTCGCGACTTCCAACGCCCGCTCCAGATCGCCGGTTTCTTGGTAGGCCGATGCCAGCAGGACATACACCATCGCGGTGTGCAGGTCGTCGTCGAGGGCTTGCTGCAACGTCGTGATTGCGGCCCGAGCATTGCCCTGTTCGATCTGGACACTCGCAAAGCCCGTCCGCGGGACAACAAACTGGGGCGCCAGCTCGATGGCACGAGCCCACCAGCGAGCGGCGTCGTCGAATTGCCGACGCTGGGTCGCCTGACTGGCGGCGATGTGGTAGGCGTTGCCCGAATCGGGAAACCGCGTTCGCAGGTCCTGGCTGATCTGTTCGATTTCCGCCTGCAGCGTTTCCACATCCGGGTACTCGGCCTCTAGCGGCAGCTCCGCTAGGCGTGGCGGTTGGATCGCCGCCTCCGCGGGACCGGGGGGGACCGGCCGGATCGATTCCTCCGGTGGTGGCCACCAACCGGCGACATAGACCAACACCAACAGGCCGCCCATCACGGCGGCGACCAATGCGGCAACGGGCCGCCAGCGGATCGAAGGGGCGGTGGCGACCGGGACATCCGCGCGGTGGGCCGCCCCGCGCGGTCGTCGTCCGCGTCGCTGGTCGCTGTGCGAGGAAGAGGGGGTGGGTTTTCGAGCTGGCAACGTGATCAATCCCTATGAGCCGTTGGGACGTTACGCGTGTTTCCTTGCTTGAGGACCACCAAGCGATCGACCTGATCGATCTGAAAATCCTCCTTCGTTCCGTCCGGCCAATGAACCGTTACCGAAGGCGGGTCCGAGTGGGGGCCGAGTCCAAAGTACAACCGCGAGCCAAAATAACTCTGGTAGCCACGTCCGCTGAGCACCACGGCCGTTTGGGTGCCGGCCGGGCTGTGCAGCGATACGCGTGCACCCACCGCAAACCGGTTCGGTCCGTCGGTCTCGAGGCGGATCTGCAGCCAGTGATGGTCGGTGTCGGAGTCGTTGCGCAGCAGGGTCGGGACGTCCGCCGAATTCAAAACCACCACGTCGACGTCGCCGTCGTTGTCCAAATCATCCAGCGCCGCACCGCGACTGCTGGCCACGACCGGCGGCCGGGTAAAGGCGGCCAGCGCCACGTCGAGAAAGCGGCCACCACCCTGGTTCTCGAGCACGTAGTTGCGAACTTTCTTGGCCGTGCGGTCATCGATCAATTCGATGGGATCAAAATGTCCGCAGGCGATGAAGATGTCCTGATCGGCGTCGTTGTCGAAGTCGACAAAGGCGGTACCCCAGTGCACATGGGCGAAGAGCGCATTGTCGATGCGAGCGGACGTGGTTCGGTCTTCATACAGTCCGTCACCCAGGTTGCGATACAGCACCGGCAGTTCCGCCTGGTAATCGGTGACGAACAGGTCCAGCAGGCCGTCGCCGTCGTAATCGGCCAGATCCACGCCCATGCTGGCGTTGGCCTTGCCGTTGAAGTCATAGGCCAGTCCGGCCAGCACGGCTTGTTCGGTAAACGTTCCCGTCCCGTCGTTGACGAACAAATAATTCGGCTCGCCGTCGTTGCAGACAAAGATGTCTTGATCGCCGTCGCCGTCGAAGTCCCAAGCCAGTGTGGCCATGCCGGGGCCCGAGACTTGCCCGATCCCCGATGACGCCGTCACGTCGGTGAACGTGCCGTCGCCTTCGTTTTGATAAAGAATGTCGGGAATGGCGTCGTAGTACTGTGGCCCGGCTTGAAAACGATGTCCGCGGATCTCGACAGGGACAAAATTCTCATAGGTGAAATCCACGTACTTGGCGACGTACATGTCCAGGTCGCCATCGTTGTCCTTGTCGAAGAAGCTGACGCCGGCACCGACCCGTCCATGGGCGGACTGTTCTTCGCCCAGGGGGATGCCGGCGACGCCCGCCGCGTCGGTGACATCGGTAAAGCGGCCGTTGCCGTCGTTGCGGTACAGGACGTTGGGGCCGAAGTTGCTGACGTACAGATCCAGGTCGCCGTCCCCGTCGTAGTCGGCAACCGAAGCGCCCAGGGCGAACCCCGTGTGGCCGACGCCGGCCTGTTCGGTCACATCCTCGAATTTCCAGTTTCCCAGGTTTCGATACAGGCGATTGGTCGGCGGGTTGTCCGCGGGCTTCGCGTCCGGACCCAGCGGAGCACCGTTCAAGAAATAGATGTCGATCAAGCCATCCTGGTCGTAGTCGAACGTCACGATCCCACTGGCCATGCCTTCGACGATGTAGGCTTCGCCGCCGGCGCCTTCGGTGTGCACGAAATCGATTCCGCTCTCGGCCGTGACGTCGGTCAGCCGAATCGCGGTCTCGGGCAGGTCCGCGGTTTGGTCCGGAGACGCAGCCACCGGGGGAACGTTGGAGGAAGAGGCCGCGACCGAAGCGGTTTTCCCCGCCAGGGCTGGTGCGGCCGGAGCGGTGGAAGCGGCCGGAGCGGTGGAAGTGACCGGAGCGGGCGAAGGCGTGATCCCCGGGGAAGGCGTGATCCCCGGCGAAGGATCCGGGCTGGTGGGTTGGGATTCCGAGCAACCGCCCAGGAGGACGCCGGCCAGCACGGCGCCGGCGAGAGTCACGCGGTCGAACTTGTTACGCAGCAAAATCGTGGTCATCAGCGCCGGGGAGGCTCGAAGGCAGTTATTTCAAAGATTCGGCGGCGTCCAACGCCCGCTGTTCGCCGGCTCGGTCGCCCAACAAGCGGTACGTACCAGCCAGGAACCGATAGCCTTCGGCCGAGGGAGCACGCCGAACGGCTTCTTCAGCATACCACCGAGCGTCGGCCGTTCGTTCGATCTGCAAATAGAATTCGGCCAGGGCGGCGTAGGGCGTGGCCGAGGTGGGGTGCTGGGCGACGGCTTGCTTGAGGTACGCTTCGGCACGATCGACCTGTTGCAGTTCGGCGCTGACCTGGGCGAGCTGCAGGAGGTTTTCGAAACGAAACGGTTCGATGCGTACCAGGTGTTCGCGAACCGTCTGCTCTTCCCGCAGCATCCCGCGGTCTTGATAGTGGTCGGCCAGCGCGCGACAGGCGATGCGGTGCGCCGGGTCCAGCGAGAGCAACCGCAGCAGGTACAGCTCGGCGCGCCGGTGATCGCCCTGTGTGGCGTGGACCGTAGCGGCTTCGAGCAGGATCGTGATCGCGGTCGCCCGAGCTTCGGCGGTGGAAAGTTTCTGAAAACGCTGCTGCGCATCGATCGGGGCTTCGGCCTTCAGCTGCTGGAATTGTTCGTTGTACTGCTGAGCTTTTTCCTGGTCGCCGCTGCGGCGGTAGGCGCCGGCCAATTGGAAGTACGTGTCGGGCGGTTGATCGCCCAGTTCCAACGCTTTCTCCAGCGAAGCGATGCCGGCCTCTAGGTCGCCCTGTTTCAATTGGCTCTGGCCCAGCACGCTGTGGTGGGCGCCGCTGTTGGGATACCGCTCGACCGCCTGCGACATGATCTCGACCGCTTCCTCGCTGCGGCCCAGGTTGTTGAGGGCCATGCCGTAGTGCAGCAAGACGTCGGCGGATTGTTGGCCGTCTTGCACCAGCGGCTCGAGGGCATCGATGGCGGCCTGGGAATCGCCTTGGCCCATGGCGACCGAGGCGAGGTTAACGCGAAACCGCTCGTCGTCCGGCGCCAGCTCGACACATCGCTGCCAGAGCTGTTTGGCCTTGGCCGTCTCGCGCAGCTGGGCGTGCATCACGGCGGCCACGTGCAGCGCGGCAGGCAAGTCCGGATACTTTTCCTGCAGGAACTCGCCGACGCGGCGGGTTTCGGATTCGAGCGCCTCGACGCTGGCCGGCACGGCAACCGTGGGCATCCGCACGGTCGATGCCGCGGCCTGCTGTGCGGTTGCGGGGGATGTCGCTGCAGAAGAAGTGGTGGTGGAACCGGCCGGAGCGGAGGAGGCGGCCGTCTCGGAAGCCACCGGGACCGAAGAAGCCACCGGAGCTGGAGAAGCCACCGGAGCCGAAGAAGCCACCGGGGTCGAAGAAGCCACCGGGGCCGGAGCCGATGGCGGCCCGGTCGGCGTCGTCCAGCGAGCGACGAGGAACAGGGCGACCGCTGCGAACGCCAACAGGACGAGCCATCGCGGTCGCCGCCGGGCGGGGGCTGAGGAGGAGGGGGCCGGCGACGATGTCATCGAGAAGGCTCTCTAGGGTTACCGGATCGGTGGTAGGCAGCCTAGGACGAAGGCTCGCGGTAGCCGCTTCTGGCCGTCGCTGAACGTGCCAGAGTTTGGACCACCCACCCGCCCCGTGCAAAGGCTGAGGAATTCGGCCGCGCGATCAGTCGCTGGTCAAATCGAAATTGATCACGTTGTCGCCCGATTCGACCGTTTCGACCAAAGTGGTATCCTGGTTGTACTTGGCCGGAATCTTTTCTTGCGAAGCCGCCATGTTATAGGCCGAGGGCCGGGTTCCCATGGCTTGTTGCATGTAGGCGTCGCTGTCGCTGGAGGCTTCGGCCTCTTCGGGGACTTCGGGCACTTCCTCAGCATCGGCTTCCTGGACCGAGGTCACCCGCACCTTGTGGGTTCCGACCATCGCGCCGGGATCGCCGCGGCGGTACAGTTCGTAATTGCCTTGGGCATCGGTACGTCCGATGGCCGAGGGGCCGCCGGCTTCGGGCGAGAAGGTCACGATCGCGTTGTCCAGCGGTTCGCCGTCCAAGGTTACGGTGCCGGTGACTTCGCCGGTATTCAAGCTGTCGCCACAGCCGGCAAGGACGAGCAGGGCGACGGACAACAGGCCAGTGAGTCGAGATGCAAGAGTAACGGTCATTTCGAAATTTCCCTTCGGTGTAGAAAAAACGCCTCGCCCACTACAGCGCGAGCGAGGCGAAAGTTGGAAAAATAAAGCCTTCGTCAACGGTTAGCGCTGCGTGACTTCACCGGCATTGCGCGAGCCACGAGCTCCCCACAGGCCCCATGGCGAGGGCCGTCCTGCGGGATCCGCGACGTCGTCGACCGCTTGGTCGCCGGCATCAATGGTTTCCGTAATGAATTCTACCGAACCGTCGGCGTTAACCACCTGGGCACCGCCCGGGTGACGCGAGGTCAGCGTGCCCATATGCTCGTTGCCATCGACACCGCCCCAGTGACAGGTCGGGCCGTTGGGAGCGACCATGGTGGCGAAGCCTACAAAGTAGGGGCGTCCGTCCCAGGCCCGGCCGGTATGCGGACGGAACGAGGCCCGGACGTCGCCGGTCAGTTTCCGCGTCGCGGGATCGACGCGAGCTTCGCAGGCCGCCGGGTTCCAAGCCCGCATGTTCAAGGCCACTCCACCGAGAAGATCTCTGCTGCCACCGCTACCGACGGCTTCACCGATCATCACCGTATTGGACAAGCCGTCGGTGATGTCCGCAAACGCTCGCCAACGGTCCATCTGGAAAATCCCGCGGTTGTCGCGGTTCTGCGAGGGGATAAAGTGGTTCTGATGGTAGTCGTCGCCCACACTGACTTTGTAGTTCAAGATGCTGGGACTCTCGCCACGGTTGGACGGCTCGGAGTCCGACGGACACATGAAGGACGGGATGTCGACCTTCCAAGCCGTATTGTGGAACGTCGAGTTGGCCGTACTCCACGGCGTCGGCAACCCAGGGCCATGAGGCCGAGCCTCCTGCTTGATGGCCTGATACATCGGGTCCTGCTCGATAAACGGCAGTGTCGCGATCGTCCATGCGTACCAAACGCCCGTGTTGCCACCCATCCCACGCACGCCCAGGGCCGGCAGTTTCTTGTGCGTCGATTCGTAGTTGTGCATCGCCAACCCCAATTGCTTGAGGTTGTTGCTGCAGCTCATGCGACGCGCGGCTTCGCGAGCCGCTTGTACGGCGGGTAATAACAACCCCACCAAGACTCCGATGATGGCGATCACCACCAATAACTCGACCAGCGTGAAACCGGCCTTCCGCGTGTGTCTGTTCATTGTCAGAACGCCCAAAAAAGAGAAATGAGAAAAAGAGCGGTGTCTGAAACCCCGCTAAAACGCCCCTAAGGTTGACCGTAGCGTGTTCGTCGTGCGCAATCAATCGAATAAAACGGGAACGCCTAAAATTTTTTTCAGAAAAGCGAAACCTTTGGGCCGTCGCTGCGTAGCGGTTCCCCGCCCGGCCGAGGGGGTGTGTGGTGTTGGTCTGCCGCAATCCGGCCAAGGTAGCTCGGCTGCCTCGCTGGGAGAGAGCCCTCGCCTCAGTGATTTCGCAGCGCTTCGATCAGCTCCTCCTTGCTCATCTCGGAGCGGCCTTCGATGCCGATCTCTTTGGCCCGTTGGTACAGTTCGTCCTTGGTCTGGTCTTCGTACTTGGCCGCCTTGCCGCCCCGCTTGCCCGCCTCGCTGCGATCGGTGTTGGCAATCCTCGCGGCTTTCTCTTTGCTCATCCCGTCCTCGCGAAGGGCTTCATACTGCTGGTCGTCTTTGATACTGGGGCCGTGGTCTTTGGTCATCGGAGCACCTAAAGGGGAAAGCGAATGGATAGTAGCACGGCTGTCCCAGCCGTGACGCATGCAATCCTCGGCTGGGGACAGCCGAGCTACTATGGCAAGAAGATGTGCATCTTGTATGCCGGATTGCGTTTAGCCGGGGTGACTGCGGGCCGTAGCGACCATCCTCGCCATCTGCAACTCTTCTTCGGCCGGCGCGTAGGCCAGGGCGACCTGCGACGCGTCGCTCGATAGCCGTGTGATCTGTTGCAGCTCGCCCTCCACGGCGTTTCGCTGCTCCGACAGCTGCATGCCCAGCACCTCCAAACCGCCCAGCAAGCGGCGGCGGAACGAGGGCGATTCTTTGACCAGATTGCCGGACAGCAGCACCGCATCGCAGCCACCCATGCGAACGTACTGGGCGCCCACGGTTGCGTGAACTCGCTCGGCATACAGCTCCATCGCCAATTCCGCTTTGCGATGTCCCTCGGCGGCGGCCGGCTGCAGGTCCCGCGTGTCCTCGCTGATCTCCGAGACGCCCAACAGCCCGCTTTCGTGGTTCAAGAGGTGATCGACCTGGTCGACGCTGCGGCCGCCGCGCAGCAACGCCAGGACGATCGCCGGGTCGATGCTGCCCGTGCGGGTGCTCATCATCAATCCGTCCAGCGGCGTGTAGCCCATCGTCGTGGCGATGCTCTGCCCTTCGACGATGCTGCAGGCGCTGGCGCCGCCGCCGAAGTGCAGCGACAGTAACCGCCGACTGTGCGCCTTGCCGACCCGGTTGCGATAAGCGACCGCGACCGACTCGTGGGCCAGCCCGTGAAAACCGTAGCGGCGGTAGCGCGTGCCGAGGTCGTAGGGCAGCGGGTAGCGCCACGCGGTCTCGGGCAGGGTGCGGTGGAAGGTGGTGTCGAAGACGGCGTACACCGGTTTGTCCAACCGGCCCAGTGCGGCTTCGGCAACCGCGATGTCGGCCTCCAGATGCAAAGGAGCGATGTCGGTGATCTGGCGGTATCCCTCCAGGACTTCGTCGTCCAAGCGGCGCGCCGGCAGATGCGAATCCGCTCCGCCGTGCACGAAGCGCACCGCGACCGCGTCGACGTCGTCGGGGTCGACCTGCTCGAGCCGCTCCTGGACGGCCGAGACGATTTGGTCGGTGCCTTTGACGTGATCGATCATCTCGGCCGGACCATCGCTGGTGACCGAGGTCGTTCCCGAGTCGTCCGCGGTGACCGCGACGCGCTGGAGACGCACCGAACCGCTGCCGGGATTGAAGCAAAGGATGTTCATAAGTCGTCAAAGAAAACCCGTAGCCGAAGTCGCCCTGACTTTGGAAAAGAAAGGCAGCTGAAGTCGCCAGACTTTGGGAAGTGACTGGCTCGAACGGAATCTATTTATCCTGACATTTACTCCCCTCTCCCCCGAAGCCTGACTCGCTTAGGCTCGCCAGGCTTCGGGGGAGAGGGGAGTAAAATATTTTTCTTTCGTACATCAATTCCGCTTTCGTACATCAATTCCGCTTTCGTACATCGATTCCGTTAGAGCCAGGGCACCGTCGTCGTTCAGGCCACCCCGTCCAAATTCTGGCGCTCTTCAGCTACGGGTTGAACCGGGGCTATCGCCCAAACGGCTCACGGAGACGCTTACCGCCGTCGCAATCGCACCCACAGCAATTGTTCTTGGTAGTTGCGGTGGTTCCAGACCAACAGTTCGGCCCAGCCGTCGGGGCCGACGCCGTAGTCCATGGCCATCGACAGCGGGTAGTACCGCCCTTGGTACTCGCCGACGACATAGCCGCCGACGTCCAGAATGTAGTCATCGCGTTCCAGACCGAATCGCTGCGCAGGCGTGCCGGGAACGACCCGAGCAACGCGAACGCCCTTCGGGGCACGCTCGGGATAGATCCCCAGGTACCAGTCGCGGCTGGGCGGAGCGACACCCGGAGCGATCCGGATCTCTGCGCGTGGCTCTCGGTACTCCTCACGCAGCGCATCGGCGCTTCGGCCTTGCGCCCTCGGCCCATCGGCGCCTTGGATGTCGGCACCCTGGCCTTCGGGAGGCCGCCGGCCGGGCTGCCGCAATTGCGGCCAGTCTGATTGATCCGGAGCCACGCGAGCGTCCGCGGCTGCCGGACGATCGCCGCGACCACGACGTTCGCCGTCGCCCGGTCGATCGCGATCATCTTGCTGGATTTGGCTGTCTCGCGGATTCTCCTCGCCGGGCCGCTGTCCGGCATCGGGGCGGGTTTGCGGTGGCTGGGCACTCACCGGAACGGCGCCGAGCAATACAAAGGGAAGGCAAAGCAAAACGTTGCATAGCAAGGGCTTGGACATGGAGGCTGCTCCTGCGAGGTTTGCGTAAGGGGAACCTGTACGGAGCCGCTAATCGCTGCAACTGTCACGCCGAAAACGCGGGGCTAGCCGCCGCGGCCTTAATCCAAACTCTGGCGAGTTCAGCTACGAGGCGTTCAGCTACGGCAGCGCTGGAGTCTAGGCTTTAGCCGATTGAGAGCAGCGCTGGAGTCTAGGCTTTAGCCGATTAAGAGCAGCGCAACGGTCGGCTAAAGCCTAGACTCCAGCGAATGCGTGCTGCTTGATCGGCCGCACGCCGAAGGTTTCGACCAGCACGGCGTAGAGGGCGGGGATCATCAGCAGGGTGATCACCGTCGTCAACAACAGACCAGCGATCATACACCAAGCCAGACCCGCCCACAGCGGCCCGCCGCTGAGCGCCAGCGGGATCAGCCCGCCGACGGTGGTTGCGGTGGTGAGAAAGATCGGCAGCATCCGCTGCTTGCCGGCTTCCAACAGACAGCGCCGAAACGTCGCTCGGTCCAGGCCGCCGGCAAGCCGATCCACGGTGGTCGCCTCGACCGTTTCGCTGTCCGGCTCGGCTGCGCTTCGCTCGAGCTGTTCGGCGATCAATAGATCCGCGAACTCGATAAAGATGATCGCCGTATTGAGCACGATTCCAAACAGGGCCAGGATGCCCAACTGGGGCATGAAGCCCAGTGAGTTGTCCGAAAGGTACAGCCCCAGCCACGCTCCGGCCGCGGCCATCGGCAGGGTCGACAGGACCAGCAGGGGTTTTGCCCAGCCGTTGTACTGCGCGATCAAGCAGGCCACGATCAGGACGAAGCTGATTGCAAACGAGGTCATCATCTGTCCGCCCGCCTCCTGGCTCTCTTCGAACGCGCCGCCGGCTTCGATGCGGTAGCTGGCCGGCAGGGACGCCTGCAGCTGCTGGAAGTCGTCGGAGTTCATCACGCGCTGGACGACATCGTTGCCGGTCACGCCGGGCTGCATCCGGGCTGCGACCTTGATCATGCGGTTCATGTCGCGTCGCTCGATCCGAGCCGGTTCCCAGGAGAACGCCAAACCCGCAACCGATGCCAAGGGAACTTTGCCGTGGTCGCCTTCGACGTAGGATTCATGCAATTCGCGGATCGACCGTTGCTCGCGGGGACGGAGTCGAAAATAGATCGGCACCTGGTGATCGCCCTCGCGGAAAGTGGTCAGCCGATGTCCGGAGTAGTAGGCGTTCAGCGTCTTGGCGACCTGGGCATTGGTCACTCCGGCCAAGGTCGCGCGATCCTTGTCGATGTCGACGCGTACCTGATACCCGTCGGTGCCCCAGCTGTCGTGTACGTTCCAGGTTTCGGGTTGGTCGTTGACGATCCGTTTCAGGGAATCGGCCGTGCGGCGCAGCACCGCCGGGTCGGCGAATCCGCTGCCGATGACGCGGAACACCAGCGGGTCGGCCGGCGGACCCAGAGCCAGTTTGACCGGTACGATCCGGGCGCCGACCACCGGTTCGATTCCCAACCGCTCGTCACCCTGTTCGCAAACGGTGCGCAGTTGGTGCGCGAAATCGGCGGTGTAGCGGCCATCGGTGGTGCGAACAAGGATTTCGGCGTAATTGCGCGACGGCGGCTCGGGCGACCAACCCAGGTGCCAACGCGAGCCGCCGCCGCCGACCAGCGTCCGCATCGCGCGGAGCCGCTGCGGTTTGCCAGCCAGGGCCTCGACGTCCTCGGGTACAACGCCCTCGGGTACCACGCCCTCGGGTAGGGGGCTGAGCCGGCGGAGGATCTGTTCGACCTGCCGAGCAACCCGGTCGGTGTGTTCGATCGTCGCCGATTCGGGCAGGTGAATCTTGACGGCAAACTGGTCACGGTTGGCGTCTGGGAAAAACTCCGAACTGACCGGCAGGGAGAGGATGCCAACGAACAGTGCAACGGTCGCCAGCAGAGTCAGCCACTTGTGCCGCAGGGCCAAGCCGCCGACGGCTTCGTACAGGCGGAAGCACAGCGGTTCGGCTGGCCGGGCAGGAGGGGGGGCGACCCGCGAGCGGCGATTGAAAGGCCGCCGCAGCAGGGCGTTCAGCCGTCCCGCCCAACGCACCACCGGCGAGGCCGGACGATCCGATTGGGGTGCGCGAATGAAGGCTCCGGCCAGGATCACGCACAACGTCATCGCCAGGATCCAGCTGAGTGCCAGCGTTGTCGATACGGTCACGGGCAGGCTGTACACGTACTCCTTGCCGCCGCCTTCCAGGGCGACAAGCATCGGCACGAAGGCGGCCATCGTCGTCAGCGTACCGACCAGCATCGGGATGGCCAGCGTGTTGGCGCCGGCGATCGCGGCGGGAAACGGAGCCATCCCAGCGATCTGATTGGTGCGCGCCTGGTCGCAGACCTGCACGGCGTTGTCGACCAGTAGACCCAGCGAAATGATCAGTGCCGCCAGCGAGATCTGTTCCAGCTGGACACCGAACAGGGCGATCAGGCCGATCGACATCAGGACCACAATCGGGATATTGGCCGCCATCACGAACGAGGTTCGAAAGCCGACCACCAGGTAGACGACGACCACGACGATGAGGACCGCTTCGACCACGTTCAAGACGACTTCGCCGATCTTGGCCGCGACGTTCTCCGATTGATCGCTGACGGCCGTGACCGCCACGTCCGGCGGCAGCCGCTGTTCGATCTCGGTCAACTCCCGTACGCGGAGCTTGACCGCATCGCACAGGTCGATGATGTTCGAACCCGATTGCATGGTGATGCCCAGCGTCACGGCCGGGCTGCTTTCATCGGCGTCGCCGTAACGGCACAGGTACTGCGCCGGATCCTCGAATCCGCGGCGGACCTCCAGTCCCAAGTCCGACAAGTACACGTTGCTGCCGCCCTGGGCGGTCTGCACGACGCTGGCGATCTGTTTGATCTCGTCGACCGCGTTGAACTCTCCGGCCGGTTTGACTGAAAAATGGCCGGCCGGTGTGTCCAGTTGGCCGCCCGGCAGAATGATGTTTCGCTCGCTGGTCAACTGTTCCAGACGCGCGACCGAGAGGTCCAGCTGGGACCAGTTGGCCAAGTCGGTTTCGATGTAGATGGCTTCGCTGTGGACGCCGAACATGTCGACCTTGGCCACGCCGGGGACCAGCCGCAGTTCCTCCTGCAGCGTTTCGCCGAACTGTTCCAGTTGACGCGGGGTGTAGCGGTCTTGGGGGCGGATCTCAGTTTCGTCCCCGACCGGCACTTGATGGACGGCCAACACCAGGACCGCGGTGTCGCCGAACTCGTCGTTGACGACCGGTTTGATCGACGGTTCGGGCATCGCCGCGGCTTCCACCCGCGACCGCACCTTGTCCCAAACCTGCTGGATCTTGTCCGGCGGTACGCGATCGTTCACTTCCACAAACACCGTCGAGCGGCCGGTCACGGTTGTCGAACGAAGGTGGTCCACCTCGGCGATGCTGACCAGTTGCTGTTCGATCTTGTCGGTGACCAGCTCTTCGACCTTTTCGGCCGGCGCCCCGGGCCACTCGGTGGATACCACACAGACGCGGATCGTGAACTCGGGGTCTTCGCGGCGGGGAATCGTCACGTAGGTGAGCGCTCCCCAGGCCATCGAAAGGGCGATGGCCGAGAGGGCGATCGGACGGTATTTGACGGCTAGGGCGGGAAGGTTCATTGCTGGGCCTCCGCGGCGTCGCGATTGGAGGCTGTTCGCGGAGCGTCAGCACCGAGCCGCGAGGCCGCCGCGACCGCGGTGACGTCCTCGGCAGGAGGTACCTGTCGGTCGACGATGCGGACCGCTTCGCCGTCCATCAGGTAGTGAACGCCCCGGACGACAATTTCGCTGCCCTCCGGAAATTCGCCCTCGGACGTCGGCAGGATGCGCACCAGGGCACCGGCTTTCAATTCTTCGGGCATCTCGGCGATCACTTCCCGCTGGCTCGCCACGCCGTTCTCGACAAAGAAGACAAACGTGCGTTCGGCCTGCTCGTAGATCGCTTCCAGCGGCACAAAGTAACCGCGGACGGGCTTGAGACTGGTCAGCGAGGCTCGCACCAGGTCCCCGGGGCGCAGCATCCACTGCGGCCCGGCGTCGATGACCACCGAGCGACCGTCCCAGTTCCGCCGGTCCCCCTCTGGGTACTCCAGTGTGCTGGCGATCAACGCCTGGCGATCGACGTCCGTCACGACGCGGCCTTGCTGATCCAGAAAACGCACCGGTTGAAACTCCCAATTGCCCAGAAAGGGCACCTGGGCCTCAAACGCTTCGATGCGTTGTTTGCGAACCTCCAGCACGTCCGGCAACCGCTGACCAAACCGGGCGTTGTCCAACACGTACACGTACGCGCCTTGATCGTCGTGATGGATCGATCCCGTTTCGACCACCAATATGTCGTCGGGCAAGCCGATCACGTGGTTCAGCTGCAACGGCCAGACGTCCTGCGTCCGAGCAAACCGCTGGCCGCCCGGGACGTCCGGAAGCGGCCCGCGATACTGTTCGTTCATGATCAACAAGGTCACCGAGAACGTGCGCGTGGTCGGGTCGGCGCTGGGGGCCACGCTGTAAACCATCGCGTTTCGCTCGGCTGGAGTGCCATCGGGCTGGGTGAAGGTCACAGGCAACTGGCGACGCCGTTCCAGCTCGCGCGATTGCTCGGCCGAAACCTCGATCGACACTTTGATCGGAGTGGTCATCTGCAGGGTCAGGACGGGCGAGCCCGCCGAGACGACGCTGCCGGGGACGACTTGAACGTCGGAGACCTGGCCGGGATACGCGGCGTGCAGGACCGTGTGGTCCAGGTCGCGATGAGCACTGTGCAGTTCTTCTTCGGCGGCTTTGATGCGAGCCTGAGCCGCTTTCAACTCCACTTCGGTTTGGCTCAGCACCGCTCGCAGATTGTCCAGCCGCGCCCGCTGGGTCATCAATCGGTTCTGAGCGTCGTCGTACTCGGACCGGGAAGCCGCGTTGGATTGCCGCAAACGCTGCACGCGATCGAGCTGGGTTTGGGCCAGGTTCAGGTCCGCCTCGGCCGAACGGATGTCCGCGGGGATCGAGTCGCTGATCCGCTTGGCGATGATCTCGGCGTCCAGCTGGGCCGCTTCCAGGGAAGCCGCCGCGGCATCCACGGCCGCTTCGTACTGCGAGGGATCGATCGCGGCCAGGCGAGTCCCTTCCTGCAGCACCGTGCCGTCGGCATCCACGACCCGGCCCAGCACGTTCTTGCCCGGTTCCAACACCCACTGGACACGCCCGGGCACCTCAAAGCCGATCGACTCGGTCTTCCACGAGGAGACCGAACCCGAAATGGTCAGCCCGCTGTCGGGGGTGAATTGGCGGAGGACCAGCGTCGTCACCGCCCGCGGCGCCTTGGCGGGGTATTCCAGGGGCGGTTTCGAGCAGCCCGAGCTGGAAGCCAACACGGAAACCGTCGCCAGAGCCAGCCAAACGGGGCCGGTCGCTACAAGCCGGCGCGATGGATCCCCACGCCGGCCGGACACATTCTTCCAGATCATTCCCTTGCTCTTGGCCGAGATGTCGAATCGAAAACCACAGCAACCGCCGCCGCCGGTGATTGAACTACACGGAGTAGTTTACTTTTTGCGCGTGCGAAAGTAAACCCGCAAGTGTAATTTTGCGGTAGGATGGACGCGGCGGCGGGAGGATGGACGCGGCGGCGGTAGGATGCACGCGGCGACCGGGGGGGCACCGGGAAAGGTGGCACCGTAGTTTGTTTCGTCCCGTTGAGGCTGTCGCGTGGTGTGGGGGCGCTGGTACCCCGAGCTCACGCCCGGGGCTACCATAGGTCGCCACCGGCGTGGCTGCTGCGAGCGAGCTTCGCACACCAGGCGTCGATTCCGTTGGAGTCAGGAAGATTCCGTTGGGGTCAGGAAGGTGTGCAGAGCGTACCTTTTATCTCATTGATCAATGAAACATACCGATCGAAAGCGTGCTGATATCCTGGCGGCGGCCGTCCGCCGCTTCCGTGCTTCGGGCTATGACAACACCAGCATGGACCAGATCGCCGAGGCCGCCGGGGCGTCCAAGCGGACGGTCTACAACCACTTCGGCAGCAAGGAGCAGATGTTCGAAGCCATCGTCCACGAGATGCTGGACCGCACGAACGTCATCGTCACGCTCGACTACGACGCCGAGCGTTCGTTGGTGGAGCAGTGCACCGAGATCGCCAACAGCGTCATGGGCGTCCTGCGGGACGAGGGCTACCTGGACTTGGCCCGCGTCGTGGTATCGCGGTTGATGGTGGCTCCGGAGTACGGCCAGATGATCGCGTCGCACCGGAATCGCATCAACACCGTGATCGCTCAGTGGCTGGCGGCTGCGGATCAGGATGGCCGGTTGCGGGTACCCAACGCGGATCTCGCGGCCGATCAATTCCTGGGAATGCTGATGGCCTACGGCTTCTGGCCCCAGTTGTTTGGGATCGAGAAGATATCGTACTCGATCAGCCAAACCGACTTCATCCAGCAAACCGTCGCAATGTTTTTGAAGGGGTACCAAGCGTCGGAGCCCGTGGCGGCCAGCGATGACCGAGGAGACTGATCCGCCTCCCCGGGAGAGAACTCGGCTGTCCCCAAACGCGACAAACGCGAGCTGAGGCCGGGAGCGAGCGTGTCAATCAAGTTCGCGCGGAGGCCGATGCCTTGCTGCGCTGAATCGCGACGCGATGGCAGTCGATAGCCTCGGATGTCAATCCGAGGTGCGAGCTGTGTCCCGGACGGGTTTCCTGTGCGGAGACGATCTCGGTCGGAATCGCAGAGCGATGGCATGTGGTAGCCCCGGGCGCGAGCCCGGGGGAACGCCAACAAACCATCCGAAAAGCCCTGGAAGGGCGACATGAGACTATGTCAACATGCGCGGGTGGCTACAACAGTTCATGTCGTCCCTCCGGGATCCCGCGCGGTGGCGCTGTTCCCTGGGTTGGCACCCAGGGCTACCACATGTCGCCACTGGCGTGGCTGCCACGCCGCAATTGCATCGGGCCTACCATGCTCCGGCAACCGATGGGAAATGCCGGAGTTGTTTCCGAATGGTTCCTTACAGCAACAGCCGAGGATTTGCGTTGCGCAAGCCAAAGGTCGTCGCTTCGCGACTATCAATGGGGTAGGGTGCCCGCGACCTGGGATTGGCATCCCAGGCTATCGACGGTCGTTGCTTCGCAACTGGCGATCCTCTGCGATCGTCCAGCAGTAGCTCGGCAGCCCTCAGCCGCGACGAGTGCGAGCTGAGGCCAGGAGCGAGCGTGTCAATCAAGTTCGCGCGGAGGCCGATGCCTTGCTGCGCTGAATCGCGACGCGATGGCAGTCGATAGCCTCGGATGTCGATCCGAGGTGCGAGCTACCGGTAATCGAATTGCACCGTCGCTTGGGTGTCGGTGTCGGTTACGGCGCGTATCCAGCTGGCAGAAAAGCCTTCGGGGAAGGCATACCGCAGGGGCGAGCCCGGCGAGACCGCGAAGGTCTTGTAGTCCACCCACAGGCCCGTGCCATCGAGATCGATCTGCAGAGTGATTCGGATCGGGCGTGCGGAACGGTGAGACATGGTGACGGTTTTGGAATCGTAACCCTTCATCAAGTACGGATCGGACGGTTCGCCGGCGATGGTTTCCGTCTCCAGCCAGGGACCTCCCTGACCCACGGGTTTGCCCAGCTTCCACAGGTCGTCGATGCCGCCGAACCAGAGAGCGGTATCGTATTGGTCGTTGCGGAACACATGACCGTCGTCGGCCGCATCGGGACGCACGCCCGCCAGAACGAGCAAGCCGTTCCACGAGCAGAAGTCGGAGATCTGTTTGGTGTGGCTGGACACCGGCCGCAGCAGGTTCCAAGCGGGCGGGGCACCGTTGGTAATCAGGGGCACTTCATAGAACGTGCCGTGGATGTTCGCCAAGTGCCGTTCCGACTCGACTTCCCGCGACGCGCGCGGCCATCCGGAGGCCAGTGGTTCGTCGAAGGCGGGATGGCCTTTTGGTAACCGCAGCCGCTTTCCCTGATGATCAACAATGACCGATGCCGCATCGACGGAAAACTCGGGTTCGACGTGCAGCAACCGCTCCAGCTGCGGATCGTCGGCCTGGGGTTCAAAGACGAAGCCGGCTTTGGTGAAGTCGAAGTGCCGGCCGTCGGCGGTGATCACGCGGAGGTTGCGATTCCGCTTGGCCGCGTAGACCAAGCTGTTGCGTGACGGTTCGCCGACTTCGGCCAGCCCCGCGAACAAGGCCCGGTTCTCTGCGGAATCGCCATCGACAAATCGGCTGGTGGTTTGATGCAGGATCGCCGTGGCCACGCAGTCGCGATTGGTCACCAGTCGCAGCCATTCGGCTTGCAGCGACTCGGGAAGGCGTTTGGCGATCGCTTCTCCCGGCTTCAATGTGAGCGTATCCAGATCCGTCCATCGGCCATCGCCCTGCCGGTCGACCTGCAGCGTCACGGACACGGGGGCTGCGGAGCTTGCGTCCGGCGTTTCTGCAGCGGTTGGCAGCGACAGCGAAGCCTCGCCGCGCGGCGTGATCGAACCGTGCTGGCCGGATGTCATTTCGACCAGAGCCAGATGCGGTGTGCCGAAGGCGCCCTCGGTATGCTCGACAGCATTGCCCGGAATGGAGACCACTGCGGCGGGAAACTCGCGAACGTAGATCGCATCCCGAACTCGCTTGCCCCAGATCAGGGACTGATCGGTCCGTTTCCAGGCGGGCGGAAGCGGCGAATCACCGCGCCCGTCGACCGCCACATAGACCCGCGCCGGATGGCTGATTTCGAATTCAAATCCGGATGCCGGCTTACGCCAGTTGCCACGGGGGATCGAGACTCGGGGAAGGGACGCCAGCGCTTCGGGCAGTTCGGTGATCGGCAGTTGGTCGCTGGTCCGCAGCGTTTGTTCGGCCTCCGGCTTGAGGCGTCCGATGGCAAGATGCAACAGGCGATGATCAAAGCCCGCGATCAGGAAGGGATCCGAGGGCGTGTTGGCCGAGACGCGGTCGTCGATCCAGGGTCCTCCGTATCCGCTGGCCGGACCCCAGGACTTGAGGTCGTCGTAGCTGCCGAACCAGAGGTTGCTTTGCGGCTGGCCGGCCAAAGGGTTGCCCTGAATGCTGGTTTCGTCGGTGGCCAGTACCAGTTGGCCACCAAAGTCACAGAAGTCGGGAACGTATCGCAGGTGGCTGCCAATCGGCCGGATGCCGGCCGACTGGGTGCGGCTGAAGGTGGGCGGAAAGTCGAAGAACATGCCGTGCATGTCCATCATCCACCGGCCGCCGGTAATTTCGCGAATGCGTGGCCATTCCGTGTACCAGCCGTGTTCGGCATCGTTGCAGTACGCGGCTTTGGGCAACAGATAGGTGTGCCACCGACCTTGGTCCAAAACTTTTAGACGCAGGCTGCGGCGGTCCCAGCCGATGGTCCAGATCGGATCGTCGCCGTCGCTGCCTCCGGCGATCCCTTGGGGGCCGGTCACTTCGGTGAACTGGCGTCGTTCGATGATTCGCCAGTTTTCGCCGTCGAACTCGGCCAGCACCCCGCGTTCTTCCGGTGTTTTCGCTTCGCCGCCGACCAGCAGGTCGTCGTAGTCGCCGGCGGGGTGTTCGCCATTATTGGAAATGACCAATCGACCCTGCGAGGTGTAGCCGCCCTTGCCGTGCCAACCGGGAACCGGCTTCTTGAACAGTCGCTTCGTCGCCAAGGTATGCACGTTGGCTTCCCAGATCGACCCTTCCATATCGATGTAGTAGACCAGGTTCTCGGGATCGGTCAGATGCCTCGCGATGGCGGTGACGCGAATCGGCATGTCGGCAGGCTGGATGGTGCGGACTTTGCCAGAGGCATCGATCAAGTGATGACCGATCAACAGCTGGTTGGATTCTTCGTGAATCATCCGTCCGGCCGGCGTCCCCCCGACGCTTTCCGGATGGATGGTCAACGGCTGAGTGAGGTCCGCGTCGACGCTGTACAGTTTGTGCTCGCTGCCGCGGGGGCGGTGCGGGGCGTAGTTCACCATCCACAGCTTGCCGGCCCAGGGAACGACCGCCCCGATCCCGCACTCGTTGTGTCCCGCTTTGTGGTGCGCCCCGTTCTGACTGTAAACGCCGTACGTGGTCAGATGCGGGTAAACGCCACTGATAAAAACGTCGGTTCGCGCTTGCGCCACCTGTCCATCAGCTTCGTTCGTGGTGCCGTCGGTGTTTGTTGGCGGTTCCAACCCCGCGACAGGGGACGGCTGGGGCACGAAGCCTGCAATGAGTATGACGCCCAAAAGACGTTTAAAAAGCAAAGTCTGAAGACGTGAGCGCGAGCCAGCGGGTGCTCGTTTTTCCACGGTTGAAAACCTGGGTGTTGTGGAGGTGCCATTTGAAAAACATTGTCCATCGATTGCCTCACTTTACTTCATTCCTGGCCCAGGTGTTGCCCAAGTACGGCGGCATGAATCTTTCGGTGAAACCTCGCGACAACACCCTCCCGCGCAGCGGGAGGGTCGGGCTCTCCCAGAGGGAGAGTAATGCCGAAGTAAATGTTGCGACGTGCTTAGCTGGGTGCGGGAACTCTGACGTATGCGGCCGGTTTGTCGCGTTGCCACCGCACGCTCCTGGACCGTATGCCCTCGCGAGACGTTGGCAGACGCCGCTCGAGCGGATACAAACAGTTCGTTAATGCGCGGGACCAGACAAGGATTGAACCAAATGAAAGTCGGCATCGTTGGCAGCGGGTTTGTGGGTTCGACGGCGGCTTATGCTCTGGTGATGCAGGGAATTGGTCGCGAGATCGTGATGGTGGACCTGAACGAAGCTCGGGCGGCGGCCGAAGCGGACGACATCTTTCACGCGGTGCCCTTTGCCCATCCGTTGACGATTCGCTCGGGCGGCTACAGCGACTTGTCGGGCAGCCGCGTCGTTATCGTCGCGGCCGGGGCGAACCAGCGTCCCGGCGAATCGCGGCGCGAACTGCTGCAGCGAAACGCCGAGGTGTTCGGCAAGGTGATCCCGCAGGTCGTCGAGCACGCGCCGGATGCGGTAATTCTAATTGCGACCAACCCCGTGGACATCATGACGCATCTGGCGGGCGAGTTCGCGCAGCGCTGCGGGGTTCCTTTGCAGCGAGTGTTGGGATCGGGAACGATGCTGGATACGGCTCGTTTTCGCACCCTGCTGGGGCAGCACTTCGGCGTCGACGCGCGGCACGTGCACGCCTACGTGGTGGGCGAACATGGTGATAGTGAAGTGCTTTCGTGGTCGCTGGCGACGATCGCCGGGTCCGCGCTCGAGGAGTTCGGCGAGCAGCGGGGGATCGAGCTGAGTGATGCCACGCGCGAAAGGATCGACGAACGCGTGCGGCGGGCGGCGTACCGGATCATCGAAGGCAAGGGTGCGACCTACTACGGCATCGGCAGCGCGCTGGCGCGGATCGTCGACAGCGTGCTGCACGACCAGCGTTCGGTGCTGACGATCTGTTCGCGGATCGAGGGCCTGGACGGTTTGCCCGATGTCACGATCTCGATGCCGCATTTGATCAGCGGCGACGGTGTGGTCGCGCCGGTGCCACTGGATCTGGCGGCGGACGAATTTGCCGCCCTTCAGGAAAGTGCGAAAATCATTCGCAGTGCGATCGACTCGATCGAGCTGGGCTGAGGCGGTCGCTATGCCGATTCGAAACCTGAACAAGATCTTCGCACCCCGATCGGTCGCGGTGATCGGCGCCAGCCGACGCGACGGAAGTGTGGGCAGCACGGTTCTCGAGAATCTGATCGGCGGCGGGTTTGCCGGAGCGGTGTATCGGGTGAACCCGAAATACACCGAGCTCGATGGCGAGCCGTGTTACCGGTGCGTTGACGAGCTGTCCGAGCCGGTCGACTTGGCCATCGTTTGTACGCCCGCCGAGACGGTTCCGGAGATCGTTCGTCAATGCGGCCGGGTTGGCATACGCGGCTTGGTGATTTTGTCGGCCGGCTTTCGAGAGGTCTCCGAAGAAGGGAAAGAGCTGGAAGCGGAGGTGCGGGCGGCGATGAAGCCGTTCGAAGGGATGCGGGTCGTGGGGCCCAACAGTCTGGGCATCATGGCCCCTCATCTTGCCCTCAACGCCAGCTTCGCCAGCGACCCGCCACTCAAAGGCAACGTGGCGTTTATTTCGCAATCCGGCGCCCTTTGTACCGCCATCCTCGATTGGGCCCTCCAAGAGAACGTCGGCTTTTCCCACTTCGTTTCCGTGGGGAACATGGTCGACGTGGGAATCGCCGATCTGATCGATTATTTCGCCGGCGATAACCGAACGGAATCGATCATTTTGTATGTCGAATCGATCGACGAAGCTCGACACTTCATGTCGGCCGCTCGATCCTTCACACGAACCAAGCCGATCATCGCTTACAAAGCCGGTCGGTTTGCCGAGTCGGCCAAAGCGGCGGCTTCGCACACCGGAGCGATGGCCGGCGTGGATGCGGTTTACGAAGCGGCGATGGCCCGAGCGGGAATCGTGCGGGTGTTTGAAATCGACGACCTGTTCGATTGCGCTGAACTGTTGGCTCGCCAGAAGATGCCCTCCGGCCCACGTTTGGCGATTGTCACCAACGCGGGGGGCCCAGGGGTCATGGCGGCCGACGCTTTGCTGGAACGGCAGGGCGTCCTGGCGGAGCTGTCCGGTTTGACGCTCCAGAAACTGAACCGGGAATTGCCGGCGGCCTGGTCGCGGGGCAATCCGGTCGACGTGCTGGGAGACGCCTCGCCCGATCGATTCGCCGTGGCCGCCCGGGTTGCGCTGACAGACCCCGGCGTCGACGCCGTGCTGGTCGTGTTATCGCCCCAAGCCATGACGAATCCGACCGGCGTGGCCAAGGCCATTGTCGAAGTGGAACGTCGCTCTCCAAAACCGGTTTTGGCCGCCTGGATGGGCGGCGGGAAGGTGCGCGAGGGAATCGAAACGTTGAACAACGCCGGCATCGCCACGTACTCCTCGCCCGAGAAGGCGGTTCGCGCCTTCATGCATCTGGTGGCCTACGCGCGCAACCGCGAGACCCTGTATGAAACGCCGCGCGAGGTTCCGCTGGAATTCCCCCTGGACCGCCAGCGGCTGCGCGATGAGTTCGGCACGTTGCTGCGCGAAGGCCAGGGCACCCTGAACGAGACGACCTCCAAGGCTCTGCTCGAAGCGTACGAGATTCCGGTTACCCAAACCCTCGTCGCCCGCTCCGCCGAAGAAGTGCTCGAGTGTGCCGATCGCGTCGGCTACCCCGTGGTGCTGAAGATTATCTCTCCTGATATCACGCACAAAACGGACGTCGGCGGCGTGGAGCTGAACCTGACGAGCGCCGCGGAAGCGACCCAAGCGTACCAGCGGATCCTGCAGCGGGCGAAACAGAAGCGTCCCGACGCGCGGCGCGAAGGCGTCACCGTCCAGCGGATGTTGGTCGCGCCCACCGGACACGAGCTGATCATCGGTGCCAAACGCGATCCTGTCTTCGGCACCGTCTTGTTGGTGGGCGCCGGAGGCACCAATGCCGAACTACTGCGGGATCGGGCTTTGGAGCTGCCCCCGCTGACCGAGCGATTGGCGCGGCGGATGCTCGAATCGCTCCGGGCCTGGCCGCTGCTGCAAGGCTACCGCGGACGCCCGGGCGTCAACCTGGACCGCTTGATCGAAGCCTTGATGCGATTGTCCTATCTGGTTGCGGATTTTCCTGAGATTGTCGAACTGGACGTCAACCCTCTGCTGGCGACGCCCGAAACCGCGATCGCACTCGACGCCCGAATCGTTCTCGAACCGGAAACCGTCACGCCGCTGGTTCGCCCCTACTCGCATCTGGCCATTCGTCCCTATCCCGACGAGCTTTCCCGACACAGCGAACTGAAGGACGGCACCTCGGTTCGCCTGCGACCGATCAAGCCCGAGGACGAGCCCATGTGGCATGGTCTGATCGCCAGTTGTTCGCTGGAGTCGCTGCATCTGCGATTTCGTTACATGTTCAAGTCGGTGTCGCACGAGATGGCCACCCGTTTCTGTTTCGTCGACTATGACCGCGAAATCGCCATCGTCGCCGAAATCGGACTGGGCAGCGAACGGAAGATCATCGGCATCGGCCGTTTGATCGCCGATGTGGATCACCATGAAGCCGAGTACGCGATCCTCGTCGGCGATCCCTGGCAGGGCGGCGGTCTGGGATCGCTCCTGACCGAACACTGCCTGGAGATTGCCCA
Source organism: Roseimaritima sediminicola (assembly GCF_009618275.1). GTDB lineage: Bacteria > Planctomycetota > Planctomycetia > Pirellulales > Pirellulaceae > Roseimaritima > Roseimaritima sediminicola. The sequence continues at coordinate 42,017 of NZ_WIAD01000001.1, read as the reverse complement.
GCAGTGGGGCGTCCGGAGCGTGATCGCCGAAATCGCGCCGGAGAATACTCGCATGATTCGTATCTTCAAACGCCTCGACTTCGCAATCGATCGACGTCATGCGCGGGACGTGGTGATTGCCCGCAAGTCACTTGCGGAGAAGCCTTCCACCTGAGCCGTTTGGGCGATAGCCCCGGTTTTGCGGTGACGCGTCCCGGTTTTGCGGTGACGAAACCGAGGCTAGCGCCTAAACGGCTCAATGAATCGACAGGCCGCATCAAGCCTCCAGCAACGTTTCCAAATGCAGCGCCACACAGTCGGTCAAGACGCTCGGGTTGTAGCCGCCCTCCAAGACGCTGACCAATCGCCCTTGGGCGTGCTCGTTCGCGACGTCCAACACACAGCGTGTCAATTTGCGGAAGTCTTCGTTTTCCAAGCCTAACGAACCCACCGGATCGTCCTTGTGGGCGTCGAAGCCGGCGCTGACCAACACCAATTGGGGCTGGATTCGTTCCGCGAACGCACGCAGCTTCTCCTCGAAGCGTTGCAGTTGTTCTGCCGGCGGCGTACCGAAGGCAATGGGCAGATTGCACGTGGTGCCGGCTGCCGAGCCGCCGCCGGTTTCCTCTGCCGCACCCGTGCCGGGATAGAAGGGCGAACGGTGCATCGAGAAAAAACCCACGTCGGCATCTTCCCAGAAGATCGCCTGGGTTCCGTTGCCGTGATGCACATCAAAATCGACGATCAGAACGCGTTCGAGCGCCAGTTCGCGCGTCGCCACCCGGGCACCGATCGCCACGTTGTTGAACAGGCAAAAGCCCATTGCTTGGTCCGGCATGGCGTGGTGGCCCGGCGGACGAACCAGACAGAATGCCGTTTTGTCTTCGCCACCGACCACCCTTTCGACCGCATCGCAAACGGCCCCGACCGCCAGCCGAGCGACCTTGTACGACTGGTCGCTCAGCACCGTGTCCTGTTCGATTTGGCCCCCACCGCCGGCAGCGATACGCTTGATCGATTCGATGTACGCCTCGGGATGCACGTACCCCAATCGCTCCAGGGACGCCACTTTCCATCCGGGGCGACTACAGTGCGCGTCGATGCCTGTGAAACGCAGGTGACGGACGGCCGAACGCAGGCGTGCACCGTTTTCCGGATGATCGCCGGTCCTGTGTTCCTGGAAGACCGGATCGTAGTACAGCAGTGTCATGGAATTCGCTTTCAGGCAACCATTGCTCGTTGAGGATTGGGGGGAGCAGAAATCGCATTATACGGTCGAGCGGCCGCAGCAGGACGCACCGGGCGAGGCGGCCGACCAGGCCGAAGGTCGCGGGGATTGCGGTAAAAAAATGTTCGCGGCGGTCCGACCGGCCGGATAGACTGGCTGGGTCTGTACACCGAGCGACGACAGGCGTGGTAACCCGACGCGGGAGATGCGAAGCCGTGAGCCAGAATGTTCGTTGTCCCGAGTGCGGCACGGTGCTGCGAGTTCCTGACTCGCCTGCCGGTGCCCTGTTTCGCTGTCCCAAGTGCTCGAAATCGCTGCGCCTGGGCCGAGCGTCTGCGCCCGCGGCGCCTTTGCCCTCAGCAGCTTCGTCGGCGGCTCAACCGGCGTCCGCCATACCGCCTGGGTCCGCTCCCGCTGGGGCTCGGCGTGTCGCCGCGCCCAGCGCCAGCCCGCTCGCCGCGGCGCCCAGCGCCAGCCCGCTCGCCGCGGCGGCCAGTGATGCTCCGCCCCTGCGTCCCTTCCTGGTTCGCTGGGCAATCGGGTTGGGGAGCGCCGCGGCGCTGCTGGTGGTGCTGGGCCTGGGCGGACTGTTCGCCGAGCCGCTGGCGACCGCTCGGTTTCGTTACATCCAAAGGGGGCCCGAAGCGCCGATCACGGTCGCCGAAGCCGAAGCGATTCTCAGCTCCTTCGAGCACTACGTCGACGGCTCTTTCCGGATCGACGAGCAGGCCAGGACGGTCGAATTCGATTACCACGGGCCGCCGCGGCTGGCCGCCCAGTACCGCCTGATGTTGTACAACCGGACGCAGACGATGTTGATGGAATTCCCAGAGCGTTGATCGCGACAGAGCGATGTTTCGCGGGACGCGGTGCGGCCGGTTAGGCGTTCGCAGCGCTGTGCTGCGTGTTCGCTTGAATGTCCATCAGTAGCTTGATCCGTTCTGAAAACAGGGTCCATCCGGGATTCTCGTGGGTTCATCCCAATTGCAGGATTTTCTTAGGCACCGGCGGTGGTGTCCGAAGGGTGTGGTCTAACGGATCAAAAATGCTGGCGACAGGCAATGCTTGCCGCCAGCCAGAGACACCACCGGGTGCACCCCGACCGCGATATCCCTGGCCGTGCCCGCGTCCCTGCAGAGCTTGCTTCCGTTTCTCGCGGCAACTTCAACGTAATGGATGAAGACACCGCAGGTAAATCATTCGGACACCTCCGCCGGTGCCTCCGAAAATCCACCATCCCTGGCTTTCTCACGACAAACCCGGAGGGACCGAAAACAGCACCCTGAAGCGGGTCGGAACTTTCATAACCTGTGGATCAGGATTTTGCGAGCATTCCAGGTCCGCTTCCAGTCTTCAAGCCAATGGTCGTCAGGAATCTCGCCCTTGTGCTCGTAAACCACGACCTAGCTTCGGCACCCATTGTAGACCGTCGACACCTACAGGCCGATCCAACAGTGTGTCTGACTAGCCACTAATTCGGCACGTTGTTTCCAGTACCGGATGTAGTCAACGATGGCATCAATATTTTCGTGACGGCTCTATTTGCCGTTTGGTGGCTCCATTGCCTTTACTCGACTTGACGTGTTCCTCAGCCCGTTCCGCGGCAACTGCGTTCATGACTTGCGATAGCGCATTCGCGCCGTGCCGACAACTCGTATTACATGGTTTCTAAAATAGACGCTTTTTTCCGGTCGTACTCTTCCTGTTCGATAAGGCCGGCATCGAGCATTTGCTTGATCTGCTGTAGCTTTACCACGGGATCAGAACCGGATTGAGCGGGTGCCGGACTTGGGGCTGAGTTGGGCGCGATTGCATTTTGCACAACGACTTGGTTCGCGGCATTACGCTGTTCTTCCATCATGCGATCGCGCCGAAACTCAATCATCTTTTCTTCCATTTCTTGCGCGACCCTATATACCCGGCGAGCTTGAATTTTGGGTAAGTAGTCGATGCACTCAACTCGCCCACTCTGGCCTCGCAGCGTGATCGTGGCGCCTACCAAATTTTCTTTCATGTGGACGTTGGCGACGTGCATCCAGATGCAATCAATGAAATCCATCCGGCCGAGCATCTTCTGTCGGAAGAAGATGAAACGCCTATTCGTGAGCACCACAGCGTCGGGGGCGAAATTTGCGACTGGCTTTTGTTGGACTGCCATATAGAGAGGAGTTTCGGCAGAAGTACAGATCTCCTGAGCCCGGGCGAGAAGCTTGGCAACCATACCGGTGTCCTGACCGTCGGCCGCGAACCGCGAGATGTCAGGGTGCATAGGTGGAGGCATCTCAGGCTGCTTCACGAGCGACGAGTCATGAGTCGCCGGTCGCGCCACATGAGTGGTCACTTCTGCGGTGTTTGATTCTGGGTTGGGGAGAGCGGTAGGTTGGGCGGGCTCGTCAATTACTTCTGCCTGGATGGGAGGTCCCGCTGCACGGAATTGACCCAGGGACGACTTTTCTTTGCCGCTAGGGCAAGTCGCACTCAGGCTGTCATGCCTACCGATGGTGGCGTTCGTGTGGAGTAGGTGATCGCATTTGGGGCACACGAGGCGTTCGCCCGCGGTGGGACTCTTCCCTTCGTTCATGATTGCAGTCTCTGTTGTCCGAACCAATAACTCAGTTTGCTGACGTCCTTGGAGCAGTGAGGATCGATTATCACGCATAGAAACCTGGCTGCTGTCCCTGCAGAATCGATTCAAGACTGCCCCGAGAAACAACTAAGATAGTCGATTTGCCCCGCTGTTGGGGAGCCTGCCAGTGGAACGTACAGGGTTTGTAGGCAGAATCTAGGATGCTCCAGCCGCCTCGCCAGCATGCGTCTGCCGTTATCGAGATTGGTTTTCTTGGACGCCGATCGCGAACGAAGTATGGCCTCCGTTCCATCGATAACGAAAAACACCCTCGTGACACTTTGTGTCGCGAGGGTGTTTTGTGGTTACAGCGGAGGACACGGGACTCGAACCCGCAGCCCCTTGCGGGGTACCTCAGTTCCAGTGAGGCTGCTCACCAATTCGCTTATCCTCCGGATGGCAAACCGTCCGTTATTGTAACAATCAACGGCTTGCCGAAAAGGTCGCCGAAGCGATCAATTGGTCAGTTTCGCGCCACTGATCAACTTGATGAATTCCTCGTTGCTCTCGAAGCGGCCGAGCTGGGTGGTCAGCTGCTCCATGGCGTCGCAGGGGTGCATCGAGCTGAGCGTGCGGCGAAGCATCGTGACCGCTTCGTAGGTTTCTTCGTCGTGCAGCAGTTCCTCGCGACGGGTCCCGCTCTGCGAGATATCGATCGAGGGCCAGACGCGGCGATCGGCCAGTCGGCGATCGAGCACGACTTCCATATTGCCCGTCCCTTTGAACTCCTGGAAGATCGCCTCGTCCATGCGGCTGTTGGTATCGACCAGGGCCGTGCCGACGATCGTCAGCGAGCCGCCTTCCTGGAACGAGCGAGCGGTCGCGAACAGCTTTTTAGGAATGTCCATCGCTTTGATGTCCAGTCCGCCGCTCATCGTCGCTCCACCGCGTCCACCGCGGCCGACCCATTTGTTGAAGGCGCGGGCGAGTCGCGTGATCGAATCGAGCAGGACGAAGACGTCCTGGCCCATTTCGGCCAGTCGCTTGGCACGGGCGATCACCAGTTGGCTCAGCCGCACGTGGCTTTCCACGTCCATGTCCAGGCTGCTGGCGATGACTTCGCCGCCGGGGACATTGCGCCGCATGTCGGTGACTTCTTCGGGCCGTTCGTCGATCAACAGCACGATCAGTTTGACTTCGGGGTGATTCTGAGAGATGCCCTGGCTGATGTTCTGCAGCATCACCGTTTTACCGCTGCGCGGCGGGGCGACGATCAGAGCTCGCTGGCCTTTACCGAGCGGGGCCAGCAGGTCGATCACGCGGTTGGTGACCGGCTTGCGGCCGACTTCCAGACGCAGCCATTCGTCGGGGTTTTCGGGGGTCAGCGTATCGAACTCTTTGACGTCCAGATACGCCTCGGGGGTCAGCCCGTCGATGGTGGCGATCTCGCGGATCCGCGGGCCTTGTTGCCGGCGGGCTTCCTGGACCATGCCCTTGATCAAGACGCCTTCGCGAAGACCGAATTTTTCGATCATCGTGCCGGGCACAAACGGGTCGCTGCGTTCGCGGGAATAGTTGTTCTCGGGGCTGCGGAGGAAGCCGTAGCCGTTGGGGTGCAGCTCGAGGATGCCCTCGCCTTCGCTCAGCGGAGCATCGTTGTCGATGGGCGAACCGCCGTCCTGGTCACCACCACCACCACCACCGCCGCCGCCACCACCGCCGCCGCCACCGCGACGGCGCCGACGCCCGCGTGGGGGGCCGCTACCGTTGTTGGAATGATTATTCCCGCCGCCCGATCCGCCGCGGCTCCGATAGGTCCGTTTTTTCTTAGCCATTAGTCATCCAAAGACGCGTCGCGGGAATGTCGAAAGGGAGGTTCGACAATGGCTTTCCACTGCCCAAATAAAAGCAGCGGCCGCCGACGCGGAAACAGAGAAATGCCGCCAGAAAGGTAGAATGCAAGTGAAAAACAATTCGAAACCGCCAGCGGCAAACTTGACGTTTCCGAATCCCGTAAACGATGGCTTCTCTTTGAGGATCAATGCCCTTGGATCGTCGATTGACCATCCGCTACCCGAGCAACTGATCCGCTACAAGGCATCCGCAGTCGGACCCACACGCCGCTGGTTCCTCTGCTGCCGCAACTGTCGACAGGACTTGAGGCTGAGTGCGCCGTCCTACCGCAGCAATTTTGGTGGCCTGGGCTTCATACCCGGCGAGGACGATTGGGGAGTCCGAAGCAGGAATTCCACACCGTTCAGGTGGAACTAAAGTAAGATTCCTTTGATTTGCTTGAAACTATAACGGCCTCCGGGCCGGTGTCAAGGCCTTCCCGAGGACCACCTGTATTATAGGCCGTCTGCGGCCCGGATCAACGCGCACGATCGCAAAAGTTGTCCTGAGTTTCAACTTCCGCTTCAGCGGCATATTCGTTACAGCCGATCTTCCTTGAACGTACCGGATTCATTTTGACCCCAGATGCGAGGGATCGCAATGCGATCTACGATCCTCATCCTCGTCGGCCTATTGCTGCTGTGGACACCTCCGCTGCGCGCTGAAATCGCTTGGCAGGACAACCTGCGAGCGGCTCACCAGCAAGCGGAGCAGAGCGGCAAGCTGCTGTTGCTGCACTTCTACACCGACCACTGCCACTGGTGTGACAAGCTGGAGGCCGGGGCGTTTCAATCGCCGCAGTTGGCCGCCGCGATCGAAGCGTATTACGTGCCGGTCAGAGTGCATGCCGGCCACCATCCGGAATTGGCCAAGACCTTCAAGGTCAGCCGCTTTCCGACCGACGTGATCGTCGCCGCCGACGGTTCGGTTCTCGGCCACGGCACCAGCCCGCAGGCGGCCGAGGATTACATCGCGATGCTGGCCCGTTACGAACGCCACGCTCCGGCGGCCCTCGAGCCGGCCACACCCAACAACACCCAGTTGGCGGCCCGCGATCCCCAGCCAGCATCCCCTGCGGCTCCGGTCCAGAACAATCCCGCCGCCTTTGTTCCCGGTTTGCCGGCCGGAGCCGCGCAGCCGCAGATCAACCAGTTTGCTGTACAGGCCGAGCAGGCCAATGCCCAGCCCGCCGGCCCGCAGAACTCTGGGCGGGCGGCACCTGCGGCTGCGATGCCGCAAGCCACGGCCACCGCCCAGCTGAACCTGCCGGCGGCAAATCCTCAAGTCGCTCCGGCTCCGAGCCTGGCGCTGCCGCCGATGCGTTCCGGCACGCCGGCGATCGCCGCCGGTCATCGCACCGATGGCATGTCCCTGTCGATGCCCCTGCCCAGCAGCCCCACCGAATCCGCGCTGGCCGAACCGACCGCAGCGGGATGCTGTGACGTTTCCGGAGCTGGGCCCGCTGCCTGCGACTTGAACACCGCGGCCGCTGCGGCCGAACAGCCGACGGAGGACGTGGCGAGCACCAAGGCGAGCGAAGCGAATGAGCCGCCGCTGGCCATGGAGGGCTACTGCCCGGTGGCCGTGCTGGATGAGGCGCAGTGGGTGATCGGCGATCCACAGTACGGGCTGATCCACCTGGGCCAGCTGTATCTGTTTTCCAGCGCTAGCGCGATGGAGCGGTTTCGCAACTCGCCCGACACTTACGCACCGGTCATGAATGGCATGGACGTCGTGCTGTTCTTCGAGGAACGGCGATTGGTGCAGGGCAGCCGCGAATGGGGCGTGACGGATCACGAATTCAATCGCATTTTCTTCTTCGCTAGCGAGGAAACCCGAGATCGCTTCGAACGCGAGCACATTCGTTACACGCGGCCGGCGATCGCCATCACTCGCCAAGCGGCTCTGGAAGCCAATCAGGCCACGCGCTAAGCCGCCGACGTCTCCACTCGCAGCCCGTAGCCGAAGTCGCCAGACTTTGGGTGCAGTACGAAGGACGCCCGGTCGTCCCCAACTCTGGCGAGTTCGGCGACGCGCAAGCTCGGCGACGACGAGGCACCGCTTACATCCGCTCGACCACTTCGATGCCCAGCAACCCCAGGCCGGTGCGGATCACTCGACTGGTCGCCACGACCAGGGCCAGGCGAGAGGCCTGCACCGCCGGATCGTCGGCTTTCCAAACCGGACAGTTGTCGTTGAAGACCATGTACTTCCGCGCGGTCTCGTACAGGTAGTCGACCAGGGCGCTCGGTGCATAGTCGTCGGCCACTTGCTGGAGGGCTTCGGGCAGACGCAGCAGCGCCAGGGCCAGCGACCGTTCGGCGTCGGCGGCCACCGAGATCGGATGTTCGGCTTTGCGGACGTCGTCTTCGCTGGTCTGGCCGGCGCGGAGGATCCCCTGGGTGCGAGCGTAGGCGTACTGCAGATAGGCCACCGTATTGCCTTCCAACGCGACCATCTTCTGAAGGCTGAAGCGGTAGTCGCTGGTGCGGTGATGGGCCAGGTCGGCATACTTGATGGCGCCGTGGCCGATCACGCGAGCGATCCGCTGCCGCTCCGCTTCGCTCAGCGGCGGGTCCAGTTTGGCGGTTCGATCGGGATCGCAGACGGCATCCATCGCGGCGGCAACGGCGTCGTCGAGCAAGCCTTCGAGCCCGGCGTTGTTGCCGGAACGGGTTTTCAGGGGTTTGCCGTCCTCGCCCAGAACGGTCCCGAAGTTAACGTGTCGCAGCCGCAGGTGGCCCAGTCCGATCAAGGGTGCGACGGCGAACAGTTTGTCGAAGTGGTCACTCTGCCGCGAATCGACCACGTACAGGATTTCGTCCGCAGCGAAATGTTCGTTGCGGTACTTCAGCGTGGCCAAGTCCGTCGTGCCATACAGGAACGCCCCATCCTTTTTCTGGATGATCATGGGGGCGTCGAAATCGGGCAGGAATATGCACACCGCGCCTTCGCTGTCACGGGCCAGCCCCGCTTCTTTCAGCTCTTGGACGACGCCCGGCAGCATCGGGTGATAAAAGCTCTCGCCCAGGGTGTGGTCGAAGTGGATGTCCAGCCGCTGGTAGACGCGATTGATTTCGTCCTGGCAGTGGGGCAGGAAGCGATCCCAGAGCGCTCGATTTTCCGGATCACCCTGATGCAGTTTGGCCGTCTCGTTGAGAACATCGGTGGCGATCGTAGTGTGCTGGCCGGCGACCGCCAGCAGCGTATCGTCGGCTTCGACCGCATCGACCTTGTGCTGCAGGCCGACCACCTTGTCGGCCGCCGCGGCGGCCCTGCGCGACAGGGCGTCGGATTGTTTCTTGTGTCTCTTGCGCTCCGCCTTGTCCTCGATGTCCTGGGCCGCTTGCCGGGCCTGATCGGCCTCTTCACGCAGCGTTTCGGCCGTGGTGCGCGCCTCGGGCAGAGCGACCACGGCGCTGTGGTAATCGATCAGGCTGTTGACCATGCGGTACAGCCGAACCAGTTCGGCCACCGGAGCGGCTTCGAAGGCCGCCTGGTCGACGAAATGCTTGTAGCCGTAGATGATCATCCCGAACTGAGTGCCCCAGTCGCCGAGGTGATTGTCGGTGATCACGCGGTGCCCGAGGAACCGAAAGCAGCGGGCCAACGCGTCGCCGATCACGGTCGAGCGGATGTGGCCGACGTGCATCGGTTTGGCGACGTTGGGCGACGAGAAATCAATCAGCAGGGTCCGCGGCTGCTCCGGTGGCTCCACGCCCAGGGCTGAATCGTCCAGCAGCGCCGTGGCGGCTTCGCCGATCCAGTCGTCGCGGAGACGCAAATTAATGAATCCCGGGCCGGCGATTTCCGGTTCGTGACAGAGGTCGGCCACCTGCAAGTGGTCGACGATCTGCTGGGCGATTTCCCGCGGTGGCCGGTTCAATCGCTGCTTCAGCGGCATCGCGCAGTTGGCCTGGTAGTCGCCGAAACGCGGGTCCTGGGTGGGCCGCAGCATCTGGGCGACCTCGTCCGGATCGTCCACCAAGTGCGCAAGGGCCGCGGCCAGACGCTGTTTCAGTAAGCTGGCAATCTGCATGGGTCAGCTGTCCGCCTGCGAAGGATCGCTCAAACCCAGGTCCGCCAGCGGAACCACTTTGGCGTCGGCCCACAGCGATTCCAGGTCGTAATAGGACCGGGTCTCCTCGTCGAACAAATGGACCACCACCGAGCCGTAGTCCAGGACGATCCAGCGACTCTCGTCATAGCCCTCGATGTTTAACCGTTGGTCGTCCAGCTGTTTTTCCAGCACATCATCGATCTCCTCGCTGATCGCGTGCAGCTGGCGGCGACTGGTGCCGGTGGCGATCACAAAGTAATCGAACAGGGCCGTTTGTTTGCAAACGTCCAGCACCTGGACGCTCTGGCCCCGGTTATCGATCGCCACCTTGGCCGCGGCGGTGGCCAGCTGGAGGCTCCGCTCGGTGCCGTGGGGGCGCAGCGAACGCGGCGATTCCGGCTGCTCGGCAGTTTCCGGCTGCTCGGCGGAGTCCGCTTGGCCAGAGATTTCCGGTTGTTCGGAGGGGTCCGGTTGGTCGGCTTGTTGGTCAGGTTCAGTCACACTAATTCCGCAGCGGTTTGCAGTAAACGAGTCCGTCGCCCAGATCCGACGCCCAGAGGTGGGGAACGCGGCGAGCCGTATTCTAACGATCCCGAGCGTCCTGTCACGACACCTTGGACGGCCAGCCGTTTGGGGTAGGCTCTGAAGCGGTAGCGGATCGGAATCGAGATCGAAATCGCCCTCGAAACCGATCACACGCATCACAACGCTTACGATCCAGCCTGAAGAGCCGCGGGGCGGCTTTGACGGCTTCGAAAAAATCTCACGGAGACGCTGCTCATGACTCAGTGGTTAGAAGCCGGCCAGAAAGCTCCCGCGTTCGAGCTGGAGAGCTACGAGGGCCAGACGAAGAAGCTGGCCGATTATGCGGGCCGCATCGTGGTGCTGTATTTCTATCCTCGGGACAACACCCCGGGCTGCACGCGGCAGGCCTGTGCGTTTCGCGACGCCCAGGACCGATTGGCCGCGGCCGGAGCGGTCGTGCTGGGGGTCAGTCCCGACGCGGTGGCCAGTCACGAAGGGTTTCGCGACAAGTACGAGCTGAATTTTCCGCTGCTGGCCGATCCCGATCACGCGGTCGCCGAAGCCTACGGGGCTTGGCGCGAAAAGAATCTGTACGGCAAAAAGTCGATGGGTATCCAGCGAAGCACGTTTTTGATCGACGGCGAAGGGATGATCGTCAAGGTCTGGAAACGGGTCCGGGTCGACGGGCACGAGGAGCAGGTCTTGGCCGCGATCGAGGCGCTGGGCTGACCTTGGGGGTGAGCGCCGCAGGGCGTTAGCGCTGCGTCAACATTTGCTCTTAGGGTCTGGCCGTAGCTGAAGTCGCCAGACTTCGGACCCTCTTGCCGCTTCAGTCCAACCTCTGGCGAGATCGGCTACCCTGAAATTAGGCTTTGACGCACCGCTAGCGCCCGGCGGCTGATGGGGAACCGTGGGCTAGTGCCCAAACGGCTGATGGAGTGCATCAGCCGCAACGCGCTAGCGTACGGTTCCGTTTGGCGGAGGCTTACGATGATCTGTTGCGCCCAAGAACCGTGGGCTAGCGCCCAAACGGCTGATGGAGTGCATCAGCCGCAACGCGCTAGCGTACGGTTCCGTTTGGCGGAGGCTTGCGATGATCTGTTGCGCCCAAGAACCGTGGGCTAGCGCCCAAACGGCTGATGGAGTGCATCAGCCGCAACGCACTAGCGTACGGTTCCGTTTGGCGGAGGCTTACGATGATCTGTTGCGTCCAAGAACCGTGGGCTAGCGCCCAAACGGCTGATGGAGTGCATCAGCCGCAACGCGCTAGCGTACGGTTCCGTTTGGCGGAGGCTTACGATGATCTGTTGCGTCCAAGAACCGTGGGCTAGCGCCCAAACGGCTGATGGAGTGCATCAGCCGCAACGCACTAGCGTACGGTTCCGTTTGGCGGAGGCTTGCGATGATCTGTTGCGCCCAAGAACCGTGGGCTAGCGCCCAAACGGCTGATGGGCAGCGCATAAAAAAAAGAAGGCGGAACCCGGGGAGCCGGATTCCGCCTTCTCGTCGTGTCGATCTAAGCGATCTTAAAGCTGTTCCAGAGAGCGCTGTTTAGCAGCCGCAAGCTGGTTCGCAGCAGTCGTTGTTGCTGTGGCAGCCGCCGAACAGGCGGTGCAGCAGACCGCGAACGCGGTTGCGTTGCGGCGGGCAGCAAGCAGCGGCTTGGCCGCAGCATCCGCCGTGGCAGCCGTCGTTGCCGCAGCAGCAGTCCGAAGCCGAAGCCGGAGCACCGCAGCAGGCCGGAGCCGGGCAGCAGACGGTCACGGGAACTTGTTCGCACACCACGCGGGGCACGCACACGGTGACGGTGTAAGGTTCGCAAACCTTCACGCAACGCGGCACGCGGACCGTTTCGGTGTAGCACTCTTTGCGGCACACGGTGTAGCACTCGGTGCGGGTGCGGCACTCGGGAACCAGCTTGCAGGTGGTGTAGGTGCAGACCTTGGTGCGGCACTCAGGAACCATCTTGCAGACGGTGTAGTTGCAGACCTTGGTGCGGGGCTCGCAAACCCAGCGGCAGGTCGTGTAGTTGCAAACCTTGGTGCGGCACTCGGGAACCATCTTGCAGACGGTGTACTTGCAGACCTTCTGACGCTGTTCGCACTTGTAGGTGCAAACGGTGTACTGGCAGGTCTTGGTACGGCACTCGGGAACCATCTTGCAGACGGTGTAGTTGCAGACCTTGGTGCGGCACTCAGGAACCATCTTGCAGACGGTGTACTTGACGACCTTGGTGCGGCACTCGGGAACGCGACGGCACACGGTGTAAGGCACTTCGCGGGTACGGCACTCGCGACGGTACTTGGTGCACGTGATTTCCTTGGTCTCGCAGGTCGGGACCCAGACTTTCTTGCAGATCGTCTTGGGGCAACCCTGTTCGCAGATCACGCGGCATTCGCCGGGCGTGTACACGCAGCGGCAGGTGCACGGATCGTAGGTCCAGGTGCCGGGCTCACGCACGACGCGGCGGATCATCGGGCCGGGAACGGTTTCGGTACGCGTTTCCCAGTGACCACCACGGACCTGAACGGTGCGGGTTTCTTGGTACGGCACACAGACGCTGTAGGTCTCGGTGCGAACCTTCTGCTCACGCACGGTGTTGTAGACCGTGTAGTTGATCGTCCGCTCACGCTGCTCGTACACGGGCTTCATGACGGTGTAGTTGATCGTCTTTTGACGAGTCTCGTAGACCGGCTTCATGACCGTGTAGTTGATCGTGCGCGTTTTGACTTCACGGTGCGGCACCCGCACGGTGTAGTTGATCACGCGCTCGCGCTGCTCGTACACGGGTTTCATGACCGTGTAGTTGATCGTCTTCTGGTGCGTCTCGTACACGGGCTTTTTGACCGTGTAGTTGATCGTCCGCTGACGGGTCTCGTACACCGGTTTCATGACCGTGTAGTTGATCGTCTTCTGGTGCGTTTCGCGGACCGGTTTCATCACCGTGTAGCTGACTTCGCGAGTCCGCTGTTCGGGAACCAGTCGAGTCCGCTGGACTTCCTTCTCGTCCCAGACGCGCTCGTAACGGGTGCGGTAGCGCGTCTCTTGACGCTGCTCCATCACCGTGCGGCGAATCGTCCGCATGACCGTGTAGGATCCGCAGTCGGCTGCGGGGCTGCCTGCAACCGCGGCGCCTTCGGCCACCGCGGCTCCTTCGGCAGCGACGCCGCCGTCGGCAACCACACTTCCTCCACAGCTACTACACCCGTCGTAGCTGATCGCACCGCTGTACGCAGCGTCGACCTGCTGGGCTGCTCCGGTAACCAATGCGGCTACCAGGGCTGGCAACAACCAAAGCCTTCTCATTTCCATCTCTCCGTGTAAACAACGCTAAAATGCTGGACGCAGCTTCGCCGCCGACCTGACGCGGTTCAGCGGTTGTGCAAGGGAGCTCTTTCCTGGTCGCGTCACCGGTACGGCTACGGCCGCTACGTATGGCCTGTCCCCCGTGGTGCGTCTGATAAAGTGGGCGTACTACGCAGCCCTACCTGATCCAGGAAACCAATCCCTTTGCACGAACTACATCGACTACGCAGCAAAGGTTGAACACAGAAACGATGAGGCAAGCAGAAAATGGGATGTTTAGGGGGTCTGGCAAGGTCCGCAGACGCCGCCGGTATGGGTTGTACCGGTTTTGCGAAATAATGGTTGCCTCCACGCCTCGAAGTGTTGCCCTCAGGCGACCCCAGGACGCAGCAGCGGCCGCGGGATGGCCCGGCCATGGATGAACCAGTACCGAAATCCCAGAAAACCCCCGGAAAACCCATGTCGACCGAACCGCCCGGCGATGCGGAGCCGCACGCCGCCGAAGGCGTCTCGCCTGGCGCCAGTGGCGGGGATATCCCCCCAGCGGCAGTGGGCCGATTGAGCCTATACCTGCGCGAGCTGCGGCGTTTGGCCGCCGCCGGAAGCGACCATGCGAGCAGCCGCCAACTCGGCCAACTGCTGGGGGTTTCCGATGCGGTCGTGCGGCGGGATCTGGCCTACCTGAAACCCCAAGGTCGCCGCGGCGTGGGCTATGTGATCCGGCCGCTGGTCCAGCGGATCCGGCAGACGCTGGGGTCCAACCAAGTCTGGAATGTGGTGCTGTTGGGCACCGGCTCGCTGGGCAACGCGCTGCTGCGCTATCAGGGGTTCCAGGAACAGGGCTTCCGCTGGGTGGCGGCGTTCGACATCGCTCCGGAACGGATCGGAACGGTGGTGCAGGATGTGCCGGTGTATCACACCGACCAGCTGGAGCGGCGAATCCGAGAGCTGGAGGCGAATCTGGCGATTATCGCGGTACCGGCCGGGGCAACCGGCGAAATCGCCCGGCGGCTGGCCGCCGCGGGCATCACCGGGATCCTGAATTTTGCCCCGGTCGCGCTGCGTGTGGGCGATGAAATCTGCGTGGCAAACGTCGATTTGGCCAGCGAACTGCAGCAGTTGGCCTTCTCGGTGCTGATCGCCGGCGAGCCGGCCGACGGCAAACCCGAAAAAAGCTCCCTGAAATCCTCCAAAAATCCGTGAACCCCGCTTAACGATTCGCCGACCTATTGGCTAAGATGACCGCTCACACACCGCACCCTGCCCCGTGGTGTAATTGGCAACACAGCTGATTTTGGTTCAGCCATTCTAGGTTCGAGTCCTAGCGGGGTAATTTTAAGCTTTTCAAGCTTTGCTTTCTTCTTTCGCGCGACGGCTGGTCGCGCCTCTCGTAGCTAAATCCGCCAGGATTTGGACGTGCACCCGTAGCTGAATTCGCCAGAATTTGGACGTGCAGCGCCGCCACCTCCTCGCGCGATTCTGCTCCTAGCAGGAATCGATGCATAACGGTGCGTCACCGTCCCGTATCTGTGGTAAAGGCCCGAGGCTCGCGGGCTGTGAGTCAGTAAGCCGTTTAGGCACTTGCCTCGGTTTCGTCACCAAGTAACCGGCTAGCGTCCAAGCGGCTTAAATACGCAGTGGGTTGCTCCGAAGTCCGGCGATTTCAGCGACGGCGCCGGGGGACGCCCCGGTGTTTTTTTGGAGGTTTTCCCGGCGGGGGGGTACATTGCAGGTACGGCGCAGGCTGTGGGAACGGCCGTCGCCGTCGTCTGTTTACTCTTTTCGGGAAACCCGACCATGTACCACCGCTGTCTGCTGCCGCGTCCGATGTGTTTGTCCCTAGCCTTGGTCGGCTTGGCATGCACCCCGACCTTCGCCGACGACCCACCTCATCCATCCGATGCCAAGGGCTCGCAGTCGGCCCCTGCGCGAGCCGCTGCGGATCCGTTTGCACCTGCGGATCCGTTTGCAGCTGCCCAATCGGGGGCGAGAGACCCTTTCGGCAGTTCCGAGGGCAAGGCCAGTCGAGACCCCTTCGGCCCGGCGCCCGAGCGCCGCAAAGGAGAACAGGACGCCTCGGCCAACCAAGATAAAAAAACCAAGCCAGCTCGGCAGGCAACAGCCGAGATGATCACGGCCGAACAGCGGCTCCGTCAGATGCTGCGCGAGAAGACGACGGTGGAGTTTTTTGAAACGCCTTTGGAAGATGCCGTGCAGGTGCTCAGCGAAAAGCACCAGTTGCCGATTTTGATCGATCGGCGAGCTCTGGAGGAGATCGGACTGGATAAAGAGGTCCCGGTCACGCTGAACGTTTCCAATATCTCCCTGCAATCCGCCCTGCGATTACTGTTGAACGAGGCGGACCTGGTGGCCGTGGTTCGCGACGAGGTGGTCGTGGTCACGACGAAGGAAAACGCCGAGAGCCAATTGGAAACGAGGACGTATCCCCTGGACAAAGTCGGTGTGCGAGCCGGTAGTGCGGCGACGTTGCTGACTCGGACGATCCAGCCGGATACGTGGGAGAACTTCGGCGGTCCCTCGTCGGTGGTGGCTTTGAGCAGTGCTGAGACAGGTCGCGATCTGTTGGTGATATCCGCGCCGTCCAACGTTCACAGTCAGATCCAAGATCTATTCGACCGCTTGAGTGGCGCCGAGCTGAAGGACGCCGAGGTCGTGTCACCGGATGGTGTCAACTCCGGGGGGATTTCCTCGATGGATGACATGGACGGCTTCGAAGAGGCCTTGGAAGGGGAGATGGGATTTGGAGGGCATTAAGCGGCGCAGGGCGGTTTGACAGAGGGTCTGGGGGGTCGGATAATCGCCGCCATGAGCGAACCAGAAAATGCCTCCGGGCCCGATGACTCCGCCGCCGAATCCGCACCGCGCCGGCTGCCTGCGCTGCATCCACACCAGCGACGCGTGTTGGCGGTATTGGTCGAGAAGGCCAAGACGACGCCCGACAGCTATCCGCTTTCGCTGAACGCGATCCAGGTCGGCTGCAATCAGAAATCGAACCGCGATCCCGTGATGCAGCTCGACGGCGACGACGTCCTGATCGCGCTGGATGGCCTGCGGGCTCTGGAGGCGGTGACCGAGATTCAGGGCGGCGGCCGGGTCAGCAAGTACCGGCACCACGCCTATGACTGGCTGGGCGTTCGCGGCAAGCACGCCGCGGTGATGATCGAGCTGCTTCTGCGCGGTCCGCAGACGCTGGGCGAGATTCGCGCTCGCGCGTCGCGGATGGAAAAGCTGGAAGATCTGCAGACAACAACGAACATCGTCAACGATCTTATCTCGCAGAATCTGGTCATGGCCTTGGGCCGCCCGGGCCGCGGTCAGCAGTTTGCGCACACGTTGTACGAGCCGGATGAGATGCAGCGGTTGCGAACCGCGGACGAAGAAAACGAAGCCCCGGTAGCCACGCCGCCGGCGCAGGCGACGACGCCGGTCGCACCGGCCGCGGTCGACTCCGGCTGGGAATCGTTGCAAAAACAGATCGACGCCCTGACGGACCGCATCGAGCAGCTGGAGAAACGGCTCGATTCCTGAGCCGCGAGCGTCGGAACTCGCGGCGCTCGTGGGTTGGAATGGTGATTCGCGTTTTCACACCGCAACCAACCCCAGCCGAACGCGCGAGCGTCGGGTCTCGCGGCGCGGGAGGTCGTTGCGGCGGTTCGTGTTTCCGCACCTTTGTCGGTTGCGCGATATTGCCGCGGGGAACACCGTCGTGGCTAGGAGACCCGCGAAAGAGCGCCGTCGGCTTAGTTTGGCCTCGCGGCGTTGGAGGGACGTTGCGGCGGTACGCGTTTCTGCACCGCAACCGCCCCCCAGCCGAACGCGCTAGCGTCGGGTCTCGCGGCGCTGGAGGGTCGTTGCGCCGGTTCGCGTTTCCGCACCTTTATCGGTTGCGCAATACTGCCGCGGGGCCCACGTCGTGGCTAGGAAACCCGCGAGCCCCGTCGGCTCAGGTCGCTGGTGGCAGGGGGACGTGGCCGGGGCGGTACAGGGTGTTGTAGGCGCAGAACGGAATTAAATGGCCGCTGGGCAGAACGTGGTGCGTGCAGCACTTCATCAGGCGACGGATGTCGAAGTTATAGGCGTCCAGAAAATTGGTGATGGTGATGCGAAACACGTCTCGAGCGCCCGCTTGCCCGGCGATCACGCGTCCGAAAAAATCCTCGGCGACGCGTCGCTGCGCGTCCGAAACGGCCGCTGCGTCCGCACCGCTTTCGGCTTCCCCGCAACCGCATCCGCTGCCACACCCCGAGGCTCGGCCCAGATACTGCGCGATCAATTGCTTGGAACGCTCGCGGGTGAAACTGATCCCGTTGGCCAACAGGTCGCGGTCGCGGCTGACGTCCATCACGCGGGCCAGCGGCAGGAGACCGCCTCCGCTGCGAATCGCCAACATGATCTGGTGGCAGTTCGGATGGGCGCAGGGCAGGGGAGTGAAGTCGTTTTCGGCCAGCATCCCACCGCTGGCCGCGGCGATGCCGCGAATCACATCGGGAAAGGTCACCCGTTGTTCCAGGACGCTGGGCAGGACGTGGCGGCCGCTGTACGTCGCCGGCTGGAGGCTCAGCCCCACGACGTTGGGACGCCGCATCGCCTCGCCGATCAACCGCTCGTACACCCGGTGGTCATCGGGGCCGTGCAGCGTGGCGACCAACGTCACATTCAAATCGGCTTCGGCTAAGCGGTCCAGGGCGCGCTGTTTGCGCGGGGCCAGCGTCTCGCCGCGCAGTGCCCGTTCGCCTGAAGCATCGCGGCCATCGAACTGGAAATAGATCTCCAGTCGCTCGCGCCGTTTGGCGAGGGCCTCGACCAGAGCCGCGTCGCTGGCAAATCGCAGCCCGTTGGTGTTGATCATGACGTAATCGATGGGCTGGCCGAGGGCATAGTCGACGATTTCCAGTAGATGCGGATGGATCGTGGGTTCGCCGCCGGAAATCTGGCAGACTTCCGCATGCCCCTCGGCCGCGACCAGAGCATCGATGGCTGCTTTGGCTTGTTCCACCGAGAGGTGTTCGCCGCCGGGACCACTGCTGGCGAAGCACATCGGGCATTTCAGGTTGCACGAGGCGGTAACTTCGACCAAGCCGATGCAGGTGTGTTGTTCGTGTTCCTCGCACAGCCCGCAGTCATAGGGACAGCCCTTGTTGGCGGCGACCGAGACCCGCTCGGGCAACTTGGCCGGCAGAGCGGTTTCCAGGCGGTCGTACCAGCGGACGTCGGAGCAGACGAAATCTTCGCGAGGCCCGTGCCGGGGACAGCGTTTCTG
This sequence comes from Roseimaritima sediminicola, assembly GCF_009618275.1. Lineage (GTDB taxonomy): Bacteria > Planctomycetota > Planctomycetia > Pirellulales > Pirellulaceae > Roseimaritima > Roseimaritima sediminicola. Next base: position 23,179 of record NZ_WIAD01000001.1, on the reverse strand, counting down.
GAAATAAACGCGGCCTGAGCGGACGATGATCTTGGCACGCACCACCTGCATGCACTGCGGACACAGGCTGTCGGTGGTGCCGAGATACGTGTAATCGCGATGTTTGGCCGCCGGACTTGCGCCCCCCGCCTTTCCTGCACCGTTCGCGTTTCCGGCAGGGGACGCTTCGGGCACGCCGGCGGCGCCGCCCGGATTGACAACGGGCAGCGGTTTGGGCGTGTGGGCATCCATGACAGGCCTGTGGTGAGAGAGTAGGGACAGGGGGCCTAGGGCTGCAGCTCCGCCAGGGCTCGCTGGCGAGCCGCTTCGAATTCGTCGCCCGGGTTCCACTGAGGCATCGCGTCCTGGTCGGCGATCTGCAGTCCGGCGCGGTACAACAGGCGGATGTCTTCGATCGCGCCCGCGAGATTCCAGGCCGGGTCGTACTCGTCGCTGGGCTGGTGATAATCCTCTTTGACCCAGCGATCCATTTGCTGCTCGCCCCAGCCGGCCGGTTTGCCGATCACGTTGACGCCGGAATGCAGGTAGATGCCGGGGACACCGATTTTGGCCAACGAGAACTGGTCGCTGCGGTAGTAATAGCCGCGGTCGGGGAAGTGGTCGGGGGTGACGATCCGGTTCTGCCGCTTGGCTTGCTGCACCAACACCTCGTCCAACGTGCTTTTTCCCATTCCGATCATGTTCACGTCATGGGTGCGTCCGATGTGGTTGACGCCGTCGATATTGATTACCGCAGCCATGGCACCGGCGGGCACCGTGGGGTGGGTGGCAAAGTACTTGCTGCCCAGCAAGCCTTGTTCTTCGGCGCCGACCGCAGCGAACAGGATCGACCGTCGCGGACGCTCTTTCAAGCGACTGCACGCTCGCGCAATCGCCAGCACGGCGGCGGTCCCCGAAGCGTTATCGATCGCCCCGTTGTAGATGTTGTCGCCCTTGGCCGAGCGCTGCGCCGCGATCCCGATATGATCGTGATGAGCCATAAAAACGACGTATTGATCTTTCAGCTCTGGATCGCTGCCGGGCAACATGGCCAGGACGTTGGCGGTTTCCTTTTTACGAACCTCCGCGGTCAGCTTCATCGACAGCTTGGTCGGCATTTCGACCGGCCGGAAGGAACGCTGGTTCGCTTGGCGTCGCAGTTCATCCAGGTCCAGATCGACCGAATCGAACAGTTCCTTGGCGGCCGGTTCGGTCATCCATCCGCGGACCTTGGTTCGCGGCTGCTGGCCCCCGGCCAACTCGAATTCCTCGCCCGACCACGAGGTCTGGACAACCTTGTAGGGATAGCCCGCCGAAGCTTCGGTATGGATGATGAACGCGCCGGCGGCGCCCAGCTTGGCGGCCATCGCGTACTTGTAATCCCAGCGACCGTAGTACAGCCGTCGCTTGCCCTCGAACAATTCGGGATCGTGCGAAGGGTCGTTGTTCATCATCACCAGGATCTTGCCGCGCACGTCGACGTCCTTGAAATCATCCCAGTCGTACTCCGGGGCCTGGATGCCGTAGCCGACGAAGACCAACGGCGCATCGGTCACCTCGACCTGCGGCTCGGGCATGCCGACGGTGGCGATGTAGTCGTCGTAGTAGTCCAAAGTGACGGTTTGGGGCCCGCGGAAATGGATTTCCGGCGGACACTGCGTCTGCACGCCGACCAGGGGAAACGATTGCAACCACCCGCCGTCGGGCCCGGCGGGCTGGAGGCCCATGGTCTGGAACTGCGTGGCCAGGTACAGCTGGGTGAGCGCGTCGCCGCGCGAACCCGGTCCGCGACCCTCCAACAGGTCGTCGGCTAGAAAGCGGATGTGACCGCGGAGGACGTCCTCGTCGATCGAACCGACCGAGGTTTCGACATCGACATCCGTTTCGCCGGGCGGGTCTGCAAAGGCAGCGGTGGCAAGCAGCAGTGTCGCCACGAGCGTGGCAGAGAATGGAGCGGAGAGGACCTTGAACACGTTGTGGGTTTCCTGAGAGGAGACAAGCGACCGTAGCGACCGCTCAGTATAAACGTTTTCGCAGGCTGGAAGCCTATGCCACAGAGCAGCTCGGCTGTCCCAGCCGAGAGAGTGTTTGGTTACGGCTGGGACAGCCGTGCTACTATCCACAGGCTGGAAGCCTATGCCACAGAGCCTAGACGGATTCTTGTCCGTCGACGACCGTCAGTTCCGCTCCATCGAGGAAGCTGACCAGGGACTTGGCGCGGTAGGGCTGCTGCAGTTTGCGGACGGCCTTGCTTTCGATTTGCCGCACGCGTTCGCGGGTGACCTGAAAGATCCGCCCGACTTCTTCCAGCGTGTAGGTGTAGCCGTCGGCCAGGCCGTAGCGCAACCGCAAGATTTCGCGTTCGCGATAGTTCAGGGTCTGCATGGCGCGGTCGATCTGCATCTTCAACGCCTCGCGGTTGGCTTCCATCAACGGGTCGTCATCGCGGTGGTCTTCGAGGAATTCGCCAAAGACGCTGTCCTCGTGGTCGCCGATGGGTTGGTCCAGCGACAGCGGTGCGCGGCTCATCTTCAGAATCACGCGGGTTTCCTCCAGCGACAGATTCATCCGCTTGGAAACTTCTTCGGCGGTTGGTTCGCGGCCGATTTCCTGAACCAGGTCGCGGGTCACTTGCCGGACTTTATTCATCGTATCGATCATGTGAACCGGCACGCGGATGGTGCGGCTTTGATCGGCGATCGCTCGCGTGATGGCTTGACGGATCCACCACGTGGCGTAGGTGCTGAACTTGTATCCGCGAGCGTGTTCGAATTTGTCGACCGCCCGCATCAGGCCCGTGTTGCCTTCCTGGATCAGATCCAGAAACGACAGGCCGCGGTTGCGGTATTTCTTGGCGATCGAAACGACCAGCCGCAGGTTGCCGGCCGACAGCACGCGTTTGGCGGCATCGTAATCGTCGCGGAAGGCATTGGTCCGCTGGATTCGCCGCGACAGGGTGCGGGGCGATTCGAAGGTCATCCGCATCAAGTGATGCAGTTCGCCTTGCAGTTCTTCGGGATCGGGCATGCCGGGACCGCCCAGCAGTTCGGGGTGAGCCAACAGGTCGCGAATCTTGGTGATCCGCTTCGAGGCGGCTTCGAGTTGATCGAACAGCGGTTGCAGACGATTGGTGCGAAGGTTCATCTCTTCGACCAGGCGGACCGCCTTGTTGCGGCGGATCGTCAACCGGCGCCACGCCGCGCGACGCTGATGAATCGGCACGCGGCGGTTGATGGCTTTGAAGTAGTCCGGGCGGTTCTGCGTCAACAGGTGTTTCAGCGTGCGGACGTTGGGCACGATCCGTTTCATGATCGCGACCTTTTCTTTCTTGTTGGTCACGCTGACTTCGATCGTGCGGTCCAGTCGTAGTTGTTTGTCGCGAACCTGTTCCAGCAGTTTGCAGGCGCCCTGCAGAACAAAGTCCGTGGCCAGCATGCAGTGGCGATAACGTTCGCGCGTCTTTTCGATCTGTTTGGCCGCGGCGACTTCTTGATCGCGGCTGAGCAGAGGGATCTGGCCCATCTGCATCAAGTACATGCGGACCGGATCTTCGGTGGGATCGCCGACCAGTTCGCGGCGGCGGGCATCGGCGTCGTCATCGATCGAAAGCGAGACCGCATCATCGGCAAAGCCCGTGCCCATGACTCGGCTGCGACGTTGTACCGATTCGTCCGCGTCGTAAGCATCGTCTTGAAGGCTTCGGCCCATGCGTTTCGCCATCTCGTCCATCTCCCCGGGGTGCGGATTCTCGTCGCTGTCTACTGGGCTGACCACCAATGCACCCGCGGTGCCGAAGTTATAAGCAGAATAGCTGGAAATCATGGAAGTCGTTCTGTAGCAGTGGTTTGCGTCAATGTCGGGTCAACGGCATCCCCGTGCTTCGATGCGTTTTCGAAACATCGGCTGTTGCTCCGAGGCAACATCCTTGGGAAAAGAACCACGCGAAGCGTGGCTGCCGGACTCACAACGCTAGGTCATCGATCGCGGTAGGGCCAAGGATTACCGCGGATTCCGATCTGGCACTGCCAAAAAAACGCCAGCTTGCTACGCTTTAGACGACTCGCCCCGCCCCCCCTCCTCTCTTCGTATTACGGACTGGTTTTCGGAAATGTTTGGATTCGGAAAGTCTCGCGACGAGCAACCGGTGCGATGGTCGCAGCTGTTGCCGTTGCTCGAGGACGACGACCAGCGGGCGGCCACCGAGCGGTTGTATCCTCAAGCGGGGCGAGAGAGTTTTCTGGCGGCGCTGCGGCGCGTCGAACCCGAAGCGGCCGAAGCGGTGCTCGCCGCCGGCCGTCAATTGGAACGAGCCGTGCCGTTGGCCGAGCATCCTACGGTGGCCATCGCCGGGATGCTCAACAGCGGCAAGACCTCGCTGGTCGCCAGCTTTCTCAGTTCCCAGGGACAACAGCGTTCGCTGCGGGGGGCGAACAATCGCGAGGGAACGCATCGCTTTGTGCTGTGGTTACCGGCCGCCTGGCGCGAGGACGCCGAGGTCTGGGGATTGCTGCTCAGCCGGATCGGAGAAACCCTCGGGCATCCGCCGGAGATGTTGGCCGAAGACGTCGCCGAGGCGCATCGACAGTACAACAACGAAACCGGCGACCCCGAACTGCTGTCGGTTCCGCTGGTGGCCACCGACACGGGCCTGGACGAAGCCGGAGTGGGGCTGTTGGATTGTCCGGACATCGTCTCGGACAGCTCGTTTGGGCGCGGCGATCCGGAGACCCGCCGCAAACTGCTCGGACATGCCTCGACGTTGTGCTCGGCTTTTCTGGTGGTCACGACGCCGGAACAGTTTCGCGATCGCGACCTGGCGGATCATCTGCGGATCGCGTCGGACCTGATGCCCGGCGTGCCGCGTCTGTTGGCCGTCAACAAGATTCGCCCACGGCAGACGCCCGATCAAGTCTGGGAGACCTTCCAGCCGTTGGCCCAGCAATACCGTGTGGAAACGATTTACGCCGCTTATGACTTCGACATCGAAAAAAGCGGACCCTATATCCCGCAGTCGCCGGATCAGCCTCGACCCGCCGGCGGCAACGACGAGGATCCGCTGCCGGTCTTCTTTTCGCTGACCGACAATCCGGACGATCATCCGCCGGCAGCCATTTCCGCCGACCGTTTCCTGAGCCAATTGCCGCGGCAGCTGGATCGCGGCCAGCTGTTCCAGCGGTTTCGGATCGCGCTGGAAGCGACGCTGCGGCAGGCGGTCTGGGATCGCGGCGTGGGGACGCTCCAGACGAAGTCCGCCGAGTGCTTTCAGGCGGCCCAGCGAGTCCGGGAGTTGTTGCTCGCGGCCGGCCTGGAATTCTTCGCGCACCGTCAACCCGGCGGTCAGATTCTGGAGCTGCGGCTGCATCAGAGCGAACGCATCGTGCGACAGCTGACCGAAGCGTTCTCGCGATCCGCCCCCTGGTACGCGCGGTGGGGCGTGCGGCTGAACGCGTACGTGGCCAAAGTCATCGGCGGCACCAAGGATCTGTTTCGGCAGATCGTCCCGACGGCCCTCGCCAGACAAAAGGCCGATGAGGTGCGGCAGTCGTTTTCCAAAGGCGAGATCGGTGGCATCCTGACGGCCGAGCGACTGGCTTATGCGCTTCGGCAGCACGGGGCCCTGGACCGCTTGCCCTGCGATCCGGACGAGGAACGTTTGATCGCGCTGGCCGGCGAAGCGATCGAGCGTTTTGAACGCGACGACATCACTTCGTTGGATCCCCGACGCCTGGACGAGGCGGTGCGGCAGATGTGGAAGGAGGTGCCGGTCAGCAAGAAGGTGTCGGCCGGGCTGACGCCCCTGACCGCCGCCCTGGCTGCGTTCGGGGCGGTGTTATTAATCCCCGTCGACTTCGGCGGCGCAATGCTGGGCGCGGCGTCGATCTCCGAATTGTTGGCCGCCGCGGGACTGAGCGCGTTTGCGACCTTCTGGAGCGGCAAGCAGACGACCAACAGCGTGGGCCAACAAGCGGCGATGCAGCAGATCAGCGACTTTACGGCCGTGCTGTGCGACACGCTGGGCGTGCCGCGGGCCACCGAACCACTGACGGTTCGGGTGGGCGACAAAAACGTCTCGCTGCCGCTGCCGGCTATCGAGCAGCACCAGCCCCAGTGCGAACCGATGTTGCTGTGGCGACCGCGCCCGGAATTTGAAACCGAACTCCAAGCTCAACTACCTGCGGCAGGAAAGTCATGAACGCATTTGACGCGGACTACATCGATCCGGGCGACCGTTTCTTGCAGCGTGTCCGCCGGGCCGCCGTAACCGTCCTGGGCGATAGCCCGGCAGGCCGCGACGTGGCCGGGCTGTGCGCCGATCACCTCCGCACCCGCCAGTCGATCATGCAGGATCGCGCCGTGGGGTCCACGATCGTGGCGATTGTGGGGGCCGCCGGCCAAGGCAAATCCTGGCTGGCCAAACAATTGGTGGCCGGTACCGCCGCCGAACAGGCAATTCCCAGCGGCAATCGCGAGGACGAATCCACGCGGCGTTTGATCTGGATCGGACCGCAAGCCCCGCGGGACCTGGATTCGCGACGCGAACAGTTCCTGCACTGCGACGCCGGAGCGATGCGCGACCTGGGCGGTCCCTATCTGTTGGTCGATACGCCCGGCGCCACCGACGACGACAAGGAAATTGCCGAAACCGCGCGGCGCGCGCTCTCGCTGGCCGCAATCCTGGTCATGGTCGTCCGCCGCGACCAACTGCGCAGCCAAACCGTCAGCGTGCTGAGCACCCTGGGCGAAGGCACGCTGGTCGTGCCGGTGATCAACGCCGTCCGCGATTCCGCGGACCCGGAGCTGGCGGCCGATGCCGATACGTTGGTCGCTCGGATGCGCGCCGCCGCCCCCTCGGGCACCATCCTTTCGCCGATTCTGATCCCCGATTTCGATGTCCAAGATCTCGAGGAATCGGCCGTCGCGGAGGCCGCCCTAAAGCAGTTGAAGAACCTGCTGAGCCCCTACCTGGATGGCCACTTGACCGACGACCGTCGCCGCCGCATCCGTCTGGCGGCCGTCGATGCCCGCTTTCGCGAGTCGCTGCGGGCCACCCTGGGCGAACACCTGCCCGGATTGACCCGAGCGGTCGATCGGCTGAACGAAGAAGCCCGCAAGTTGCCCGGTGATGTAGCCCTTTCGATGGTGGGCGGTCACGAAGCCCTGCGGGCCGGAATCCGCAGCAAGTTGCGGCTGTCGGTGCTGACCGATACGGCGGCCGTGTGGTTTCCCTACCGTTCGCTGCTGGGATTGCTGAACCTGACGCATGGCGCCTGGGACCGCGTCGTGCTGAGCCTGTCGGGAAGCCTGCCGTCGTTGATTTCCGTCGCCTGGACCAGCGCCCGCAACCTGCGCCACGGTGAGGAAGTGGAACAGGACCTGCGTGAGGGCCTGCGGCGCCGCAGCAGCGCCGCGGTGGTCGACCGGTTGGGGCCGCCGATCGCGCGGTTCCACGAGCAGCTGCGGGAGATGCTCTCGGCCGTGCCCCAGGACAACGAACACAGCGCGGAGCTGGACGATGACCGTCACCCGCAGATGGCTTACCTGGCGGGTATCGACGCCCTGCAGGAGGAGTCGCAGCGGATCTTTGACGAAGAGGTGCAGCGGCGCGCCGTGCCGGCGACCACGGCGGTCGCGCTGGCAGTCCTGGGGACACTGATCTTTTGGGCCTTGATGGCCGCGCCGATCTATTCGCTGTACGACCAGTACGTCGTGGCCAGCTACCAGACGTTTCGTGATTCCGACGGCAGTCTGGAGCGGTTTCCGCGGCCCGAATTCTCGATGCTGCTGACCAGTCTGCTGCTGTCGCTGCTGCCGACGGCCCTGTACGCGATGTTGGTCATCACCTACAGCCAACGTCGCCGCACGGTAGACCGAATCGAACAACGGATTCGCCAGCGGCACGCCGAAACGATCGCTCGGCTGCAACAGGACGGCGTGCTGCGGCTGCGCTGGACGGACCCGTTGTTGGGCGACGCCGAATTCTTACTGAGCGCAGGACGCGAGTAGCGGCCGGCGCCACAAAGTAGCTCGGCTGTCCCAGCCGAGGGCAGGGCGGTTCACAGGCTGGAAGCCTGTGCCACTGTTCACAGGCTGGAAGCCTATGCCACTGTTCACAGGCTGGAAGCCTATGCCACTGTTCACAGGCTGGAAGCCTATGCCACTTATTCGACCGCGGTGACTTGGCTTTCGATGGTGCCTTGTTCCAGTCGCGTGTGCAGGCGATCGCCGACTTGCACGTCCTCGCTCCGGTGCAACGGTTTGCCGGTGTCCGAGCGAGTCGTCACGCTGTAACCGCGATGCAGCACCGCCAGGGGGCTGAGCGCATCGAGTGCGGCGGTGGCGGTGGCCAAACGTTCGCCGGCCCGCCGACATTCGTTCTGCACCGCCCGGTGGGCGCGCAGGTCCAGTTCGTCCAGCAGGCGGCGGCGCTGCTGGACGCCGTCGTGGGGACGCGCAAACACCGGCCGCGACTGAAGCGCGGACAGGCGGTCGCTTGCGATCTGCAGGCGATCCTGCAGGGGGCGCAGCAGGCGGCGATGCAATACCCGCAACGATTGCTGCAAATCGTCGGCCGAGGGCACCAATAACTCGGCCGCTTCGCTGGGGGTCAGCGCGCGGCGATCGGCAACCAGGTCCGACAGCGTCAGGTCGATTTCATGGCCGACCGCCGAGACGACCGGCAGGGTCGCCGCTGCGATCGCTCGCACGACCGCTTCTTCGTTAAAGCACCACAGGTCTTCCAGGCTGCCGCCTCCGCGGCCGACCACGATGGCGTCGAAGTGGGGGCGGATGCGGTGAGCCGCTTCGATGCCGCGGCAGATACTCTCGGCCGCGCCTTGGCCCTGAACCTGAGCCGGGATCAGGACGATCTGAACCGCGGCGCTTCGCCGAGCGGCGACTTCCAGAAAGTCGCGAATCGCGGCCCCGCCCGGACTGGTGACAAAAGCCACGCGCCGCGGAAAGGACGGAATGGGTTGTTTGCGATGCGGTTCGAATAACCCTTCGGCCGTCAATCGCTCGCGCAACTGCTGGAAAGCCAACTGCAGGCTGCCCAGCCCCTGCGGAATGGCTTTGCGAACCACCAACTGATACGTGCCACGGGCGGCGTAGACCTCCACGTCACCGAAGCAAATTAATTCCTGTCCATTGGCCAGTTTGAAGGGCAGCCGCGCGGCCGTGCTCCGCCAGATGATGCCGCGGACCTGCGACTGGGCGTCTTTCAGCGTAAAGTACAGGTGGCCGCTGGACGGACGCGACAGGTCGGTCACTTCGCCCTGCACGCTGATCTTGGGGAAACTGGACTCGAGCGTGGATTTCACTCGCGTGGTCAGTTCGGAAACCGTCCAGGGTTGGGGCATGCGAATCGACGGCGGCAAGAGGGCGGCGAAAAGGTCCAAAGTCCGGCGACTTCGGCTACGGTCGGAAGTCTGGCGACTTCGGCTACGGTCGGAAGTCTGGCGACTTAGGAAAGCACGTTTTCGCGGAAGATGCCCAGGCTGTCAATCCACTGCTGCCAGTGCCGGATATCGGCCGGTTCGAGCGTGGGCGGGGGCAGGGCGGGCAGTCGTTCGGTGCGTCCGGAGTGGGGGTTGCGGGTGCGAATCGCCAGCAGCCCGTTGGCGTCGACCTCGAAGCCCAGTTCGACCGGTTGGCTCTGGCTGTAACGCGGCAGGGTGTGGCTGCCCAACGAACGCCATTTACTGGCATTGAAGTGGGTCGATTCGACCACCGACAGCGTCGTGGATAATTGCTGGTTGGGGCCGGCCGTCAGGCGGCGATTGGTGCGGGCCGGCAGGGCGGTGCCTCGGGGCACAATGGGGCGGATATGCTTGCGGGTGCCTTTCTCGCCGTGGGCCAGAACCCCCAGGTCGTGCGGCGTACAGGCCAGCGGCGGCAGGGGGATCCCTTCGCGGCCCGGCATCTCGGCGGCCAGCGCCGTGGCGGCCCCCCGCGCCAGTTCCGGTCGCTCCAACGCGACAAAGCGACAAGCTGGACCCACGGCCTGTTGCAACAGTTTGCGAACCGGACGCATCTTCGCCAGCACGCCCACGGTGATGCACTGCAGGATCGGTTGCCCATCCCGGGGACCTTCGCTGCACACGCACTGCAACATCTCTTGCAGGCTGTCCAGCCACGGGCGAACCACCGAGAACAATGCGTCGCGGCTGATCACCAATTCGCGGAGGGCCCCGTCGGCATCGAAGCGGATCTCGGCGGTGGTCTGCAAGCACAACTGATTCAAAGCCCGCTCACAGCCGATCTGTAGCGCCGTGGCGTCGCGTAGTGAGCGGCGAGGATCGAAGCCGTATTTGCCCATGCACTGCTCGGCGGCCAGATCCACCAGATGCTGTTGCCAGTTCAGGATGCCGCTGTGGGCGCGTCCGAGAATCGCCAATTGTTGGATCCGTTCGCCGATCCGCCGCAGCAGCACCACTTCGGTGGTATTGCCCAGGATGCTGACGACCAGTTGAAGGCCGGGCTGGGCATCCAATTTCGCGCCGTCGCGGTGCATCTGATCCATCAGTACGGCTTGGGCGGCCGCAACGCTGCGATCGATCAAGCGGATGTCGCGGATGCCTGCGACTTCGCAGGCCTGCAGGATGCTGCGCCGGTGCATCTGGTCGTAACACGACGGCACCGTGACGGCGGTCGCGGCGGGACGTTCCTTTTCCTGCCAGGCGTTGTCGATCAACTGCCGGAGTGTCAGCGCCAGCAAGACCTCGGGCGGACAGCACTTGCCCAGCACCCGCCGCTCGATGACCGATTGGCCGATGTACAGCGGCAGGCAGTGGGTGACGCGTTCAGGGTACTTGGTGCGGTATTCGAGGGCCTGTGAGCCAAAGAACAATTGATCGCGGCGGCTGGCCAGGGCCAACCGCATCAGTGGTTTGTTCTCTCCGGCCGCATGCAGCGTGGTGACTTCCCCGCCGGGATTGGCGCGCGCCGCCGAACCGTACAACATGCCCAGGTCGATACCCAAAACGTCGCAAACGCCATTGGATGTGGTTTCGCCGAAGCGAGTCGGGGTCTCGGCGACGCTCTGATCGTAGCCCACGTGTCCGGTTCGCAGGACCTCATTGCGCTGCCAGTGGTCCAGGTCTTCCAGCAGTTCGGACAAGCTGGCATAGCGATCCTGCGGCCGCTTGGCCATCATCCGCCGCAGCACGTGATCGAGCCGGACGTCGATGTCCGGGCGGACCGCACAGAGATCCGGAACGGGCCCGTCACGGTGCCCGCGAATCTGCTCCAACAGCGGTCCTTCGTAGGGCGTGCGGCCGGTCAGCAGAAAGTAGAACGTCGCGCCGAGGGCGTAGATGTCCGAACGCGCGTCGGCCCGATCGGCCTGCTCCAATTGTTCGGGCGCCATGTATTCGACCGTGCCGATCAGGCGGCCGTTCTCCAGTCGATCGCGGGCGTCGGCACCGACGCTGGCCAAGCCCAGATCCAGCAGCTTGATCACGTTGTTGGCCGCCCGCATCACGTTGCCCGGTTTGATATCGCGATGCACGATCCCCGCGTCGTGGGCGTGCAGCAAGCCCGTCGCGATCTGGCGCAGGATGTCGACGGCCACGGGAACGGCCAGAGGCCCCGACTGGGCAACCACCTGGGCCAGCGTGGGCCCGTCGACATATTCCATCGCCAGGTAGTGGATGCCATCGGATTCGCCCGCATCGAAAGCGGTTACGATGTTGGGATGCATCAGGCGGGCTGCCGCTCGGACCTCGCTATAGAACCGCCCGACCGATCTCTCGCTGCCCATCCGCTGGGCCGAGAGCGTCTTGAGGGCGACCACCCGTTCCATCTTGGAATGCACGGCCAGGTACACACGGCCCATCCCGCCGGTGCCGATCAAGCGTTCGATGCGGTATTCACCGATCGCCTGCGGGATGTCGGTCTCAGTGCACAGATCGAACTCGCCGCCGTGACTGGCCGCATCGGCCGGCGCCAACGTGGGCGGGTCGTACAGCGGCCCGGTCTTGGGCATCGAGGAGCTGGGCGGGTCGTCGCTGGGCAGCACGGCGAAAGGAGGGGGGTGAGGCACCGTAGGGAGGAGACAGATGAGTCGATGCGACGTTTCGCCGCACAGACTACGAACGCACGAAGGTAGCAAATGTACCGGGCGGAGCAACAAAATTTCTTGCTGCCCAAACTATAGGGCCTTCTTGGCGGTCTACGGGGCGCGTTTTTTAACGAGATTTCAGCCGCCTTTAGTGACGGGGCTCATTCCGCCGCTACCGGCCGACGGAGGTGGCTCTTGTTTGTCGCGTGAGGGAAGTTAAACTAACATCGTCCTGGATTTTAATCGACTTAACGGGAATTTACTTGCCATGCGTTATGCCTTTCGGTTGGCGGAACTACTCGGCCACAGTCCGGACCGTCGCAAGCGGCCGGGAACCATTAAAGCGATTGTGGAGCATACCGGCCTTGACCGGCACCAAGTCGCGGCGCTGCTGAAGAACGAGGCCAAGTACATTCCCTTGGAAGCGCTCTCGAAGTTGTGCGACTACCTGATCGATCACGGCCACGCCCGTCCCAGCGAGCTGCCCGGGGCCTTGTTCGCAGTGAAACCCGAGAATTTCTGGGAAACGCTCGCGCGACGCAAAAGCATCGAAATCTGCGTCGGAGTCCGACAGGACGAGGCCGATTCGGCCAATGCCAATGCCTGGGTCGTTGCCTCCGACTCGGTCCTGGTCGGTGAAATGCTCAACGGTATTTCGACCCTCGGCGGCAATGCCAAGATGCTCTCCCCTGCCAAGGGCGACGCCGAAGAAGACGAACGCGGCCAGTTGGCCCAGCCCGAACGCCTCCAGCAGACGCTGGTCTGGAGCCCCGGGCATGTGTCCGACGAGGAGTCGCATGAGCGGGCCCGACGCGTTCACCAGGACTTTGCCGAAGCCCAGGGCGACAAAGCTCTGGTGTGCATCGGCAGCGTGAAAAGTAATCCTGTCGCCGAGATGATCTTTGCCGAAGCGTTCGGTTGTACGCCCTTCGCCAGCGAAGATGATCTGGATGATTCGTCCAGTCGCGCCTGCCCCTTCTTCCTTCGTTACCGCGAGAAGGATCCCAAACCCAACGCGGCTTCGGCTGGCGTGCAGTTGAGCAAGAACGACAAGGTCGACAAGCCGGGCATCTACTACGAACAAGACGATGGTACGTGGGTCTGGGCCGGTGGCGACAAGACCACCGATGCCGCGTTGGTGTTCTACATCTACCGCGAGCCGCTGGGCCGGTTCGAGTTGGTTTTGAGTGGGTTCTCGGGCCGGGCAACGCGGCTGTTGGCCAAGACGCTGGCCAGCCGCAGCGAAGAGTTCTGGCCGCCGGTGTATGAGGAACCGGGCCTGCAGATCGGGGCCTACATCGTCCAGTACGCCGTCGACGAAGAGGACAGCGATCTGTTGGAAACGGATCTGTCGGCGGCCCCGAAAGTCATCAAACTGTCGGCCGAAGCGATCCGCCGCCGGATGGAACGTTTGTAAACACGCTCGACCTAGAGTTGCTCGGCCTAGAGTTGCTCGGCTGTCCCAGAGTTGCTCGGCTGTCCCAGAGTTGCTCGGCTGTCCCAGCCGAATTGGCTCTGCCGAGCTACTTTCGCGGAGCGAAAGGCGACACTGGCTACTTTCGCGGAGCGAAAGGCGACACTGGTTCGGCGTACCGGCGGCCGATCAACCGTCGGCGGGGCGTGCCTTTGTCAGTGAACATCTCCGCCGGCAAGGGCGTTCTCAGTAGCACCCAGCGTTGCGGCTGCATCCATCCTGGATGCCCGCGGAGGATCGACTGGAGTTCGCCGCGGCAATGCTCGGCGTCGACTTCGACTCCTTTTCCCGTCAGTTCGACGACTGCGACCAGTTGGCCGCCGCGGTCCTGCCAGAGGACGCAGTGCTGGACCAACGGCGAACGCTCCAGTTGCTGTTCGATCGTCCGGGGCTGCAGTTTCAGTCCGTTGTCGCGAACGATGGTATCGTCGGCTCGCCCCAGGATGCGAACCAAACCCTGCTGGTCCTGCTGGGCCAGGTCGCCGGTTCGCAGCCAGCCGTCTTGAAGGACCGCGGCGGTGGCCTGGGGGTCGTTCAAGTAACGGCTCATCAATCCCGGTCCCGAGGCGTACAGATGGCCGTCGGAGTCGATGCGAATGCGCGTCCCGTCGATGGGCCGACCCACCGCGCCGGGGCAGGCATCCTCGGGCGTGGCCGAACACACCACGGGGCCGGCTTCGGTCAATCCATAGCCGTGGATCACACAGATTCCCAGCCGCGCGAGCGAAGCGTAATCCTCGGGCGAGAGCGCCGCACCGCCGCAGCCGAGGACGCGCAGGTCCGCCAGCCCCAGGGATCGCAAGCGTTCGGGCAGACGCTGGAGGTCCGTGCCGAGCAACCGCTTGACCAACCGCGGCACAACGGACAGGAACTGCGGCGCGATCTTCGGAGCCCAAGCTTTCAGGCCGTCCCAGCCCAGGGTGACGGCCAGCCGGCTGCCACTGTGCAACCAGGTGCCGAAGTCACAGGTGCGGGCAAAGCTGTGCCACAGCGGCAGCACGATCAATCGCCGTTGGTCGGGCCGCTGGGGCACCGCAGCCAATTTTCCGGCAGCATTGGCGGCCAGTGCCCGGGCCGACAGCACGACCCCGCGTGGCGTCGCCGTCGTGCCGCTGGTCCAGAGAATCACCGCGTCCCGATTCGGGTCGTGCTGGGCGAGCATCGTTTCCAGTCCAGCACGATCGACGGGGGCCGCACGGGGGACCGACAAATTAATTTCCGCAGACGACAATCTCACGGACGTTTCACAGCGACGAGCAATCGCTTCGATCTCATCGCTCCGGCCGCGGTCACCCACAGGGACTTCCACGTGGCCGGCGGCCATGACCGCCAGGGCTCCGACCACCGCGGTCGCGTCGTTGGCGAACGTGGTAACGATGCGCGTCGCAGGCGGCAGTCCCGAGAGCGCCGCCGCATTGACCGCGACGACGCGCTGCAGATGGCCCCAGGTCAACCATTCCCGGCCATTCCAAAGAGCGGCCGCGTCCGGCCGCTCGGCCGCGTGACGCAGCAGCGCCTCGCAAAGGCTTGGGGGCTGTAAAGAGCGTGGCATAGGCTTCCCAGCCTGTGAGCAGCGTGGCGGAGGCTAGAAGCCTTTGCCACAAACCTGCCGCCCTACGCGGTCGTCTTCATCGACTCGCGCAGCTTGGCTGCGTTACCGGCTTGGCCGAACGCGGTCATGCGAGCGACGCAGACGTCCTTCATCGCGGCGCGGGCCGGTTTCAGGAAATCACGCGGGTCGAACTTCTCGGGCGACTCGACCATGACCTTGCGGATCGCGCCGGTGATCGCCATGCGGCAGTCGGTGTCGACGTTGATCTTTCGGACACCGCTCTTGATGCCGCGCTGGATCTCTTCGACCGGCACGCCGTAGGTTTGTTTCATCGACCCGCCGTATTTGTTGATGATGTCCTGCAGCTCTTGGGGGACGCTGCTGCTGCCGTGCATCACCAGGTGGGTGTTGGGCAATTTCTTGTGGATCGCTTCGATCCGATCCATCGCCAGCACTTCACCGGTGGGTTTCTTGGTGAACTTGTAAGCGCCGTGGCTGGTGCCGATGGCGACGGCCAAGGCGTCGACGCCGGTTTCGGCGACAAAGCGTTCGGCTTCGTCGGGGTCGGTCAACAGTTGGTCGCGGGTCAATTCGCCCACCGCACCGTGACCGTCTTCCTGTTCGCCTTCGCCGCTTTCCAGCGAGCCGAGGCAACCCAATTCGCCTTCGACCGAAACGCCACGAGCGTGAGCCATTTTGACGACTTCGGCCGTCACCCGAACGTTGTAGTCGTAATCGGCGGGCGTTTGGCCATCGGCTTCCAACGAGCCGTCCATCATCACGCTGGTGAAGCCGTTTTCAATCGCCGACAAGCAGGTTTCGGGGCTGTTGCCGTGGTCCTGGTGCATCACGATCGGGATGTGCGGATACAGTTCCACCGCGGCCAGCATCAGGTGACGCAGGTACGCGTCCTGGCTGTAGGCGCGAGCGCCTCGCGAGGCCTGGATGATGACCGGCGAATCGGTTTCCTCAGCCGCCTCCATGATGGCCTGAATCTGTTCCATGTTGTTGACGTTGAATGCAGCGACGCCGTAGTCGTTTTCTGCAGCGTGATCCAAGACGACGCGAAGCGGCACCAATGCCATAACAAATTCCTTAAAACACAGGGTTGAACGTGATCGTAGTTCCAGCAGGGAAACCCCCAAAACGGCAAGTTTGGCGGTCGAGGGGTTGATTATTGCACCTAGCCGGTTTCTGGCAAGTACCGCCGGGCGTTATCATTGCCTGCCACCGGCTGATCTTTGCGTGCCACCGGCTGCCCCTCGTTTTCGCCGCTCAGCTACCTTTCTTGCCATAGGCCATCCGATGAGTCTCAATTCGATCGACCTGTCCCAGTACGGATTACACGTGGAGGACATCGTTCACAATGCGACGCCCGCCCGGCTGTACGAGTACGCAATCATCGATGGCCACGCCGTGATTGCCGACAGCGGGGCTCTGGCCACCCGCAGTGGGGATAAGACCGGCCGCAGTCCCAAGGACAAGCGCATCGTCGATGAACCGCAGACCAGTCAGGATATCTGGTGGGGCGACATCAACATGCGGCTGACCGATCGGGCCTTTGCCATCAATCGCCAGCGAGCGATCGACTACCTGAACACCCGTTCCAGGCTGTTCGTTTTCGACGGCTTCGCCGGCTGGGATCCGGAGCACCAGCTGCGGGTTCGGGTCGTGGCCGAGAGCGCCTACCACGCCCTGTTCATGCACAACATGCTGATCCGGCTCACGGCGGAACAACTGGCCGATTTCGGCACCCCCGACATGGTCATCCTGAACGCCGGCAGCTTTCCGGCCAATCCCTACACTTCGCAAATGACCAGCAAGACCAGTATCGATCTAAGCTTCGAGCACGGCGAACTGGTCATCCTGGGCACACAGTACGCCGGCGAAATGAAAAAGGGCGTGTTCACAGTGATGAACTATCTGATGCCCAAACGCGGGGTGCTGAGCATGCACTGCAGCGCCAACGAAGGCGATGCCGGCGACGTGACACTGTTCTTCGGTTTGTCGGGCACCGGAAAAACCACGCTCTCGACGGATCCGAATCGCAAACTGATCGGCGACGACGAGCACTGCTGGACCGACGAAGGGATCTTTAACATCGAAGGCGGCTGTTACGCCAAGGTGATCCATTTGACGCCCGAGAGCGAGCCCGAGATCTACCAGGCAATTCGCTTTGGCGCGGTGCTGGAGAACGTGGTTTACGATTCGGGGACCCACGTCGTGAACTACGACGACGCTTCGATCACCGAGAATACCCGTGTGGCCTACCCGATTCATTTCATTGACCGGGCCAAAGAACCATGCGTCGGCGGACATCCCAAAAATATCATCTTTCTGACCTGCGACGCGTTCGGGGTCCTGCCACCGGTCAGCCGGCTCAGCCCGGCTCAGGCCATGTACCACTACATCAGCGGGTACACCGCCAAGGTTGCGGGCACCGAAATGGGCGTGACCGAACCGGTGGCGACTTTCAGCGCGTGCTTCGGCGCGGCGTTCCTCGTCTGGCATCCGACCAAGTATGCGGAACTGCTGGCCCAGCGGATGCAGCAACACGATGCCCGGGCGTGGCTGGTCAATACGGGCTGGAGCGGAGGCGGGGTCGGAGTGGGCGAACGGATGAGTCTGGAGCACACGCGAGCGATCATCGACGCCATCCACGACGGCTCGTTGAAAGACGTGCCCAGCAAAACCGACCCCACGTTCGGATTCGAGGTCCCGCTGGAATGTCCCAACGTCCCCGATGAAATCCTCTGGCCGAAGAACGCGTGGCGCAACGAGGATGGGTTTGATACCGCGGCGCGCCGCTTGGCCGATCTGTTTCGACAGAATTTTCAGAAGTACGAGACGGCCGCCAACGACGAGATCCGGGCGGCCGGTCCAGCGGCCGGCTGATGCCGGCCGCAGCATGACGGGGGACGACGTCTGTCGCGCCCCAAGCCAATCACATCCACCAGGCCAACCACATCCTTTAGGCCAACCACATCCACAAGCCGAGGACCAGCGTGACCCAGGCCAATTGATCCAAGCGTTTCAGGTTCTGGTGATGCCGGCCGGGAGAATCGCGATACCAAGCCGGGCGAGCGATGACTTTGCGCCGCGTCTGCAGCAGGATCGCTGGTGGCCCGGGTTGGCTGATGCGGTAGTAGCCCCAGCCGGCGGTGATCGCCAGTGCGACCAAGGCCAGGGATTCCGAAGCTGTGGGACCGGCGGCCAACAGGGGCCCGATCGAAACGGCCGGCGCGGCCGCCCGCGGTGCGGCACCGGGCAGCCCGGCGGCGACCTGGTCAAAGGCCTGTTGAGCGCGCTGCCATTGGGCTTGCCACTGGGCGATGTCCCGGTGGACGGCCGCCCGCCGCTGTTCTTGCTGGCCGTCGCGACGGAACGAAGCGGGGACCACGCGATCGGCCAGGCTGGCCGGAGCCGGGATCGGTTCGATTAATTCCGCTCGAGCCCGGCGCAAATAATAGGCCGCCGCGTCGCGCCGCCAAGCCGCCGCGTAGTAGGCGTCGGGTTTACGAACCGCACGCTGCTGGCTGCGGCGGGCCAGCTGTTGCTGCAGACGACGCAGGGAATCGCTGTCGGCCCGCACCCTGTAGCGCTGCGGTTGGTCCACCTGCCGCGGTAGCGGTGCGGGTTGCCGGTCGGCTGCGATTTGCCCGCGCGCTGCCGTCTGCGAGGGCCCGGGGGGCGGCTGGACCGAGACCACGCACTGCGGCGGTCGCTGGGCACCGATGGCCAGTCCCCCCACGATCAGGCTCAGTCCCAGCGTCGTCGCTCGGCGAAGACGTTTCGGGTCGGCGGCACGTAGGCTCTGACGCCAGGTTGCCGCGAGCCCTGCTGGACGAAATCGTTTCCAGTGTTGCATCATAGACGAGAGCCCGGAAAGCGTGTGGAAGCGGTCGCGCGTGGGTGGCCAGCTCGGTCGGCCTCTGGTTGCATCGGCAATTCGATTTCTTTAGCGCTAGTGAAAACGTAACGATCATGACGGCTCCACCAAGCTTTCGCGTTAAGATTTGCGGGGTGCGCAAAGTTTCCGAGGTCCGCACTGCGGCGGCGGCCGGCGCCGATGCGGTGGGCCTGAACTTTTATCCACCCAGTGTGCGTTTTCTGGCCGATCCCCAGCAGGTAGCCGATCTGGTGACCGCCGCCGACCAGCTGGGCATGCTGTGCATCGGCGTGTTCGTCAACGAGGACGAAAGCCGGATGATCGAAGCGGTCGAGTCCCGAGGCGTGGGGGCGGTGCAGTTGCACGGTGACGAGTCGTTGGCGGTGGCCCAGCGCTTGGTGGCTCGCGGGATTCCGGTGATCCGCGCTGTCCGCCTGCCGGGGCAGGGCCTCGAGCCGGACGAGGTCGAGCGGCGGGTGCGGCCGTGGCGCGAAGCCGGTTGCGGCGTGCTGCTGGACGCCGATGTGGGCAGTCGTTACGGCGGCGAGGGCCATCGTTTGGACTGGCGACAGATCGGCCGCTGGAACCGAAGCGGCACCTCGCGGTGGATGTTGGCCGGCGGATTAAATGTCCAGCGAGTCGGCGAAGCGATTCAGGAAAGCGGTGCCTGGGGAGTGGACGTGGCTTCGGGCGTCGAGCGGCCGCGGGGACAGAAAGATCCACGCTTGATCACCCGATTCACTTCCGCCGCAATCTCGGCGCTCGAGGCGACCGAGGCCGGGCACCACGACTCGAACCCCGACAGTGGTCGCCAAGAAAACACCCGATAATCGGTTGGTGCACCTGACAAAACGGTTGCTCAAGCCATAAGATGCTGGCACAGAACATTTATTTTCTAGCATTCCAGGAGATTGCACAGTGTCGCAGGTCGAAACGACCCGTCTTCCGTACAAGGTCAAGGACATCGAACTTGCCGAGTACGGTCGCAAGGAAATCAATCTGGCCGAAAACGAAATGCCAGGCTTGATGGCTCTGCGTGAGAAGTACGGTAAAGACAAACCGCTGCAAGGCGCCCGCATCGCTGGCTGTCTGCACATGACCATTCAGACCGCCGTCTTGATCGAGACCCTGATCGAGCTCGGCGCGGAGGTGACTTGGAGCAGCTGCAACATCTTCAGCACCCAAGATCATGCGGCCGCTGCGATCGCCGCCAAGGGCATTCCGGTGTACGCCTGGAAGGGCATGACCGAAGAGGAGTTCGAGTGGTGCATCGAGCAGACGCTGACGTTCCCCTCAGGCGAACCGCTGAACATGATCCTCGACGACGGCGGTGACCTGACGGCGATGGTCCACGACAAGTTCCCGGAACTGTTGGCGAATATCCGCGGCTTGAGCGAAGAGACCACCGCCGGGATCCATCGTCTGGAAGTCCTGAAACGCAAGGGCGAGCTGAAGGTTCCCGCGATCAACGTCAACGATTCGGCCACCAAGAGCAAGTTCGACAACCTGTACGGGTGCCGCGAGTCGCTGGCCGACGGTGTCAAGCGCGCCACCGACGTGATGCTGGCCGGTAAAGTGGCCGTGGTCTGCGGCTATGGCGACGTCGGCAAGGGCTGTGCCCACTCGCTGCAGCGCTATGGCTGCCGCGTGATCGTCACCGAAATCGATCCCATCAACGCCCTGCAGGCGGCCATGGAAGGGTTCGAAGTGACGACCATGGAAGAAGCCTGCCTGGAAGGCAACCTGTTCGTCACCACGACCGGTAACAAGGACATCATCCTGGGAGAACACCTGGAGAAGATGCCCAACGACGCGATCGTCTGCAACATCGGCCACTTCGATACCGAAATCGATATCGCCTGGCTGGAAGCCCAGGTGGCCGCTGGCAAGGTCACCAAGGAAGAGATCAAGCCCGCCGACATCGGCGCCGTCGATCGTTACACCTTCGAAAATGGCAACAGCGTGATCGTGCTGGCCAAGGGCCGGCTGGTGAATCTGGGCTGTGCGACCGGTCACCCCAGTTTCGTGATGAGCACCTCGTTCACCAACCAGGTGCTGGCTCAGATGGAACTGTGGCAGCGCGCCGACCAGTACGATCTGGACGTGCACATGCTGCCCAAACGGCTGGACGAAGAAGTCGCCCGGCTGCACCTCGGCAAACTGGGCGTCAAACTGACCCGGTTGACCGAAGAGCAAGCCGAGTACATCGGCGTGCCCGTCGACGGTCCCTACAAGTCGGATCACTACCGCTACTAAGCCCGGCGGGCCATAGTAGCTCGGCTGTCCCAGCCGAGTCAGGAACCGTAGCTCGGCTGTCCCAGCCGAGGCGGGAACCGTAGCTCGGCTGTCCCAGCCGA
This sequence comes from Roseimaritima sediminicola, assembly GCF_009618275.1. Lineage (GTDB taxonomy): Bacteria > Planctomycetota > Planctomycetia > Pirellulales > Pirellulaceae > Roseimaritima > Roseimaritima sediminicola. The sequence goes on along the minus strand of NZ_WIAD01000001.1, from coordinate 1,870 downwards.
GGCGGCACTGCAAACTGCTTTCGCGGAGCGAAAGGCGACGCTCGGCTACTTTCGCGGAGCGAAAGGCGACACTCGGCTACTTTCGCGGAGCGAAAGGCGACACTCGGCTACTTTCGCCGAGCGAAAGGCGACACTCGCAAACGCGGTCCTTTTGGGGCCGCGTTTTTTTGTGCGCTTCCCGGCCCCGTGCCACCAGGGGCGCCGCCGCCTCGGCGAGTCCGCCGCGGCCTCAGACGCCTCAGACGCCTCCGCCGCGGCCTTCCCCTTCCATGCCGGGCGGCATCGAGTAAGCTTTTCAGCCTCATTGCCCCTCCAACCACGATCAGAAAACCATGCCTGAAATCCAAGCCTTTCCCGGTGTTCGTTACAATCTGGGTCACGTCGGAGCGCTGTCCGATGTGGTGGCCCCGCCCTACGACGTCATCGACCCGGACTTGCAGTCGGAGCTGTACGAGAAGCATCCGGCCAATGTGATTCGCATCATCCTCAACCGCAGCGAACCGGGCGACAGCGAGGACGCCAAGTACGAGCGGGCCGCCCGGTTCTTCAAGCAGTGGCAGAGCGAAGGGGTGCTGGAAAGCGAAAGCGATCCGGCCGTGTACGTCTACCACCAGAGGTTCGAGTACGCCGGACAGAGCTTTACCCGGCGCGGCTTCATGTGTGGCGTTCGCCTGCAGCGTTTTGGCGAAGGCAATATTTATCCGCACGAAGAAACGCATCCCAAGGCCAAGGTCGATCGGTTGAAGTTGACCAAGGCCTGCAAGGCCAACTGCAGTCAGATCTTTGGCCTCTACCCCGATCCCGAAAATCGGGCTCAGGATCGACTGGACGAAGCGGTTGCCGGCGTCGCCGGAATCGAGGCCACCGATCACCTGGGCGTCAAACACACGCTCTGGCCCGTGACCGACTTGAAGGTGATCAGCGAAGTCTCCGCGATCCTGGCCGACAAGCCGATGTTTGTCGCCGACGGTCACCACCGCTACGAGACCGCCTGTAACTACCGCGACTACCTGATCGAGACCGAGGGCGAACTGCCCTCGGACCATCCGGCCAACTTTGTGATGACGATGTGCGTCAGCATGAACGACCCCGGAATGATCGTCTTGCCGACCCATCGTTTGATCCGCGGTACCGAATCCTTTACCGCCGATGAGATCGTCTCGCGACTGGGCGATTGCTTTGAGTGCCGCGTTGCGGGCGAAGGACCGGAAGCGGCCGGCGACGTCTGGGAAGAAATGGAAGTCGCCAACGATCAAGGCCTGATCGGGCTGTACGCTACCAAGGACAAGAAGTGGTTGTTGTGCAAAGCCACCGCGGCGGCCGAACAGAAGATGCAGCAGTTGGCCGGCGATCACAGTGACGATTGGCGAGCCCTCGGGGTCAGCTTGCTGCACCGTTTGGTCATCGACGATCTGCTCGGTGCGGCCGGCCACCCCAAGCCGACCTACGTGCACCTGGTCGAAGAAGTCGTCGACGGCCTGAAGGGCGAAGGCACGCTCAGCGAGAACGAATCGGACGACCCGTTCACGCTCGGGGCGTTGGTGATGCCGGCCGAGCTGGAGCACGTCGAGGCGATCAGCCTGCACAAAGAACGCATGCCCGCCAAGAGTACGTACTTCTATCCGAAGCTGCTGAGCGGGTTGGTGTTTAAGCCGTTGGCATAAAGCTTGGCGGATGTTCCGTGTGAAACGGGCCCGGTGCCCGTAGCGTTCTCGACGGCCTGGATTTCGACGTTAGCCGCGCTGAATCGCGAAGCGATGGCAGTGGATAGCCTCGGATGCTAAGCACGTCGCAACATTTGATTCGGCTTTACTCTCCCACTGGGAGAGTCGGGCTCTTAGGCCCGGAGAGGGTTTTCGTAGGGCCCTCC